>NZ_JAVEYN010000016.1:0-90371 GCF_034003525.1 Aquabacterium sp. | reverse complement strand
GATCGACGAGGTGGCGCAGCACTGCGGCACGATCGGCTACGAGTTGATGTGCGCCCTGTCGCCGCGCGTGCCGGTGGAAGTCCTGCAGCCCCATCAGGGGTGATCTGCATCGATCGAGCGGCTTTCTCTCGCATTTGGCACACTGAGCACCGCGCTCCGCGCACCCTTCTTGCTTCACCACTTTCGGCGCCGCCGCCCTGTCAGCGCGCGGGCCGAATCGGAACCCCACATGGACATCGAACACCAACGCCACCAACTGCGCATGACCGTGCTCATGACGCCCGACATGGCCAACTTCTCCGGCAATGTGCATGGCGGCACCATCCTCAAGCTGCTCGACCAGGTGGCCTATGCCTGCGCCAGCCGCTATGCCGGCTCCTACGTGGTCACCTTGTCGGTGGACCAGGTGACCTTCCGTCAGCCCATCCACGTGGGTGAGCTGGTGACCTTCCTGGCCTCGGTGAACTACACCGGCACCTCGTCGATGGAGATCGGCATCAAGGTGATCGCCGAGAACATCCGCACCCAGGTGGTGCGCCACGCCAACAGCTGCTTCTTCACGATGGTGGCCGTGGACGAGCACGCCAAGCCCACACCCGTGATGCAATTGACCCCGTCCACGCCAGAAGAAGAGCGCCGCTTCAAGGCGGCCAAGCTGCGCCGTCAGCTGCGCCAGGAGCTGGAGCAGCGCTTCAAGGCCATCCAGTCGGGCGAAGTCGCCGCGAGCTGAAAACGCGGCTCGCTGGCGTCCCTGACAATAGGGACATGGCCAAAGAGAAAACCGTCTACACCTGCAGCGAATGCGGGGGCGTCAGCCCCAAGTGGCTGGGCAAGTGCCCGCACTGCAACGCCTGGAACACCCTCGAAGAGACCCGCGCCGAGCCCGCTGCCGGCAAGAACCGGATGCAGGCGCTCTCGCGCGGCCTGAACGCGGCGCAACCGGTCACCACCCTGTCGCAGATCGAAGCGGCCGACGTGGCACGCACGCCCACCGGTCTGGAAGAGCTGGACCGGGTGCTGGGCGGGGGCATCGTCTCGGGCGGTGTGGTGCTGATCGGCGGCGATCCGGGCATCGGCAAGTCGACCTTGCTGCTGCAGGCACTCGACGCCCTGTCGCGCCAGATGCCGGTGCTGTACGTGACCGGCGAAGAAAGCGGCGCCCAGGTGGCGCTTCGCGCCCATCGCCTGGGCCTGGACGGCTCGCAGGTACGGGTACAGGCCGAGATCCAGCTGGAGAACATCATCGCGACGATGGACGCCGAAAAGCCGTCCTTCTGCGTGATCGACTCGATCCAGACCCTCTACTCCGACCAACTCACCTCGGCGCCGGGCTCAGTGGCCCAGGTGCGCGAGTGCGCCGCCCACCTGACACGCGTCGCCAAGGCCAGCGGCTGCACCACCGTGCTGGTGGGCCACGTGACCAAGGAAGGCGCCATCGCCGGCCCGCGCGTGCTGGAGCACATCGTGGACACGGTGCTCTACTTCGAGGGCGACACGCACAGCAGCTTCCGCCTGATCCGCGCCATCAAGAACCGCTTTGGCGCTGTCAACGAGATTGGCGTGTTCGCCATGACCGACAAGGGGCTCAAGGGCGTGACCAACCCGAGCGCCATCTTCCTGTCCACGCACAGCGAGCCGGTGCCGGGCTCCTGCGTGCTGGTGACACTGGAGGGCACGCGCCCGCTGCTGGTCGAGATCCAGGCCCTGGTGGACGCGGGCGGGCCCAGCCCGCGCCGCCTGAGCGTGGGGCTGGAGCGCGACCGCCTGGCGATGCTGCTGGCTGTGTTGCACCGCCATGCGGGCATGGCCTGCTCGGACCAGGATGTGTTCGTCAACGCCGTGGGCGGGGTGCGCATCAGCGAACCAGCCGCCGACTTGGCGGTGTTGCTCGCAATCCAGAGCAGCCTGCGTGGCAAGCCCCTGCCCAAGGGCTTCCTGGCGTTTGGCGAGGTGGGCCTGGCCGGTGAGGTGCGCCCGGCGCCCCGCGGCCAGGAGCGACTCAAGGAAGCCGCCAAGCTGGGCTTCAGCATCGCGGTGGTGCCCAAGGCCAACGCGCCCAAGAAACCCATTGAAGGGCTGACGATCCACCCGGTCGAGCGGGTGGAAGAAGCGATCAGCCTGGTGCGCTCGCTGCTCTGAGGCCGGCGCCCGCCGTCGTTCAGCGCCGGATGGCCTTGCGCAGGTTCAGGCCCGACAGCGCCAGCGCGCCGAAGTACACCACCGCCGCGCCCACCAGGCAGGCAGCCAGCGCGCCGATGCGCAGCATCGGCTGCGCCCGCAGGCCCACCCAGTCGATGTGCTGCACCGCCAACCACAAGCCGACGCCCAGGATGGCCGAAGCCACGCCCACCCGCAGGGCAAACAGCCACCAGCCCGGTGAGGGCTGATAGCGCCCCGAGCGACGCAGCCCGATCAGCAACCAGGTGGCGTTGACCAGCGAACCCAGGCCGATCGACAAGGCTAGGCCGGCGTGACTCAAAAACGGCACGAACACCGCGTTGAAACACTGCGTGATCACCAGCACGATGATGCCGATGCGCACCGGCGTCTTGATGTCTTGCGTGGCGTAGAAGCCGGGGGCCAGCACCTTCACACCGATCAGGCCCAGCAGGCCCACGCCGTAGCACGACAGCGCCAGCACGGTCTGCTGCACGTCATGCGGGGTGAAACGACCGTAGTGATAGAGCACGGCCACGAGCGGCTCGGCAAACAGCAGCAGCCCCATGGCCGCCGGCAGCGCCAGCAAGACCACCAGGCGCAGACCCCAGTCGAGCATGTCCGAAAAACGTGCCGCATCGCCCGCCGCCTGTGCGCGCGACAGCTGCGGCAGCAGCACCACGCCGAGCGCGACGCCCAGCATGGCCGTGGGGAACTCCATCAGGCGGTCGGCATAGGTGAGCCAAGACACCGAACCGGCGCCCAGGTGCGAAGCGATCTGGGTGTTGATCAGCAGCGAAATCTGCGCCACCGACACCCCCAGGATGGCCGGGGCCATCTGGCGCAGCACCCGCTTCACGCCCGGATGCCCCCAGGCGCGCCGCCATGCCCCCGGGCTCAAGCCGATGCGCGGCACCATGCCGATCTTGAGCAAGGCCGGCACCTGCACGCCCAGCTGCAGCAAGCCACCCACCATCACGCCCACGGCCAGCGCATACACCGGCTCAATGCCGTGGCGCTCGAACAGCGGCGCCACAAACACGGCCGCGCCGATGGTGGACAGGTTGAGCAGCACCGGCGTCGCGGCCGGGACGGCAAAGCGGCTCCAGGTGTTGAGGATGCCCGCGCTCAAGGCCACCAGGGACATGAAGCCGATGTAGGGAAACATCCAGCGCGTCATGACCACGGCGGCATCGAAACCGCCGCTTTCTTTCAGGCCCGAGGCCATGACCCAGACCAGCACCGGTGCCCCGACCACGCCCAGCACGCAGGTGATCAGCAAGGCGCCAAACAGCACCGTGCCCACGGCATTGACCAGATCATGGGTGGCCTGGTCGCCCTTCTGGGTGCGGCTTTCGGCCAGGATGGGCACGAAGGCCTGCGAAAACGCCCCTTCGGCAAACAGGCGGCGCAGCAGGTTGGGAATGCGGAACGCCACGTTGAAGGCGTCGGTGGTGGCGCTGGCCCCGAAGGCCGCCGCGATCAGCAGCTCCCGAACCAGACCGGTGATGCGTGACGCCAGGGTCAGCAGGGAAACGATGGACGCGGATTTGAGCAGACTCATCGCCGCATTATAGAAAGGCACGTCTCTTGCCCGCCCCCGAGATTGGACGGATCACACGGACTCTGTTATGATGTTCGGCTTTCCAACCAACTTTGCCCTCGTGGGGTGCGAATTGGCGTGAAGCGGGCCAGCAAACTGACACTCGGTTTGTGCGCAGCGCAACGGCCAGGCATCTACAGGGCCAGCAAATCATGGCATCTGCATCCAAAGCCAAGAAGACCGTTCGCATCGCCTCGGGCCGCAAGCGCGCTCGCCAGGACGTCAAGCTGAACGCCGCCAACACCTCGCTGCGCTCCAAGTTCCGCACCGCCGTCAAGAGCGTGCTGAAGGCTGTGGCCACCGGCGACAAGGCCAAGGCTTCCGAAGCCTTCAAGAGCGCCCAAAGCGTGATCGACTCGATCGCCGACAAGCGCATCTTCCACAAGAACAAGGCTGCTCGTTACAAGAGCCGTCTGTCGGCCAAGGTCAAGGCCATGGCTGCCTGATCCAGGCTTGCACCACGCTGACCGCGGTCAGACCACAACGCCCGATGCTTGCATCGGGCGTTTTGCTTTGTGCCAAACAGTGCTCATTTGATGCGGCAAATTGCACATGCCGGACCGACGTCACGACGCACACTCACAGAAGCTGATGTAGTTTGTCACCCGTCTCCGTCATCGCTGCGCAGTTGTTCGCCCGGCCGATGACATCGACCCGCCACCTTGTTGTTCGCCTCACCCTGACCGGACGTTCATGAACCAACTCAAAATCTCCACCCGCATCCTACTGATGCTGAGTGTCTTGGCTGCCTTGCTCCTTTTCGTCGGCCTGCTCGGGCTGTATGGCATGAGCCAATCGAACGATCGCATGCGCTCGATCTATGAAGACCGCGCGGTGCCCCTCAAGCAACTGGGAGACATCAACTACCTGGCCAACCGCAACCGCATCCTGGTGATGGACATGATGCTCACCCTCGGCCGGGAAGGTGATCAGGCCCACCTGGACAAGCGCCACAGCGAAGTACAAAAAAACCAGGAACAGATCCTCGCGATCTGGAAGGCCTACAAGGCCACCAGGATGACGCCGGAGGAAACCCAGTTGGCCGCCGACATGGAGAAGCTGGGGCTGGCCTACACCGCCGAGGCTCTGCTGCCCACCGCGAAGATCCTGGCCACGCGTGACCTCTCCAGCGGTAGTGGCATGTACGAAGGGCGAATCAGCCCGCAAGCCCCGGCCTTTCAGAAGGTCATCAACGAGTTGATGGAACTGCAGAACCGGATCGCGGCGGAGGAGTACCAGGCGGCCACCGCCTCCTACAAGTTGGACCGCGCACTGTCCATCGGCGCGATCGTGCTGGGTCTTGCGGCGGCATCCCTGCTGGGCTGGTTGCTGCAGCAAGGCATCCGCAACTCGCTGAAAGAGGCCAAAGCGGCGGCCCATGCGGTGGCCACGGGTGACCTGACCCACCGCATCCAGGTACTCGGGAATGACGAGATTGCCGAACTGCTGCGCGAACTGGTTGCCATGCAGGCCTCGCTCAGCGATGTGGTGCTGCGCGTGCGCCAGGGTGCCGAGTCGGTGTCCACCGCGTCCACCGAGATTGCACAAGGCAACCAGGACCTGAGCTCGCGCACCGAAAGCCAGGCGAGCGCCCTGGAGGAGACCGCCGCCTCGATGGAGCAACTGAGCTCGACCGTGCAGCAAAACGCCGACAACGCCCGACAGGCCAACCAGCTGGCCAACAATGCGTCCAGCGTGGCGATTCAGGGTGGCGAGGTCGTCGGCCAGGTGGTCGAGACCATGAAGGGCATCAGCGAAAGCTCGCGCCAGATCGCCGAGATCATCAATGTGATCGACGGCATCGCTTTCCAGACCAACATCCTGGCCTTGAACGCCGCCGTGGAAGCCGCCCGGGCGGGCGAGCAGGGCCGTGGCTTTGCCGTGGTGGCTGGCGAAGTGCGCAACTTGGCGCAGCGCAGCTCCGAGGCGGCCAAGGAAATCAAGCACCTGATCACGGACAGCGTGTCACGCGTGGAACAGGGCACAGGTCAGGTGGACCGCGCCGGCGCGACCATGAACGAGATCGTCACCAGCATCCGCCGCGTCTCCGACATCGTGGCCGAGATCAGTGCGGCGTCCACCGAGCAGAGTGCCGGGGTCTCGCAAGTGGGTGAGGCCGTCATGCAACTGGATCAGACCACGCAGCAGAACGCCGCGATGGTGGAGCAGATGGCCGCAGCTGCCAGCAGCCTGCGCAGCCAGGCCCAGGACCTGGTGCAGACGGTCGCGGCCTTCAAGGTGACCGGGGGCGCTCAGAGCGCCACCCTGGCCACCCCCGCGCGCGCCACATCCCGTCCGAGCTCGGCTTCGGCCGCCACCGCGACCGCCAAACCCGTGACCCAGGTCAGCGCCCGGCCGACGGCCAGTGCCCGCCCGGCTGCCCCGGTGGTGACGAAAGCCCCCGCGGCCCTCACCCCGCAGCCTGCTCAGGACACCGCTCGCCCGGTCAGCCCCACGGCGCCGTCGGACGACGACTGGACCTCATTCTGAGCTGAGGCATCTCCCGCCACGGCACCCCGCGCTGCCGCGCAGCGGCCATCAAAAAAGCCCGCACTAGGCGGGCTTTTTGTCGGGTGGCTGGCTGATGCCGGTTTCGGGGTTCACCAGGCAGGCTTCGACCACCTGCAGGCCATTGTCTTTGGCAAAGTTCATCACGAAGTCCCAGGCCATGGGCTCCAGGGCGCGCAAGGCTTCGTTGACGACCACGCACTTGATGTTGCCCAGACTGGTGGGCACACAGTAGGGAGAGTAGCCGATGTGGGCGCCGGGCCCTTGCGCGGCACCGCCAGGGCGGAAGCCCGACATCACACCGGCCAGGCGCTCGGCCCAGTCACTGGGACGGAAGGGACGGCCGTTCTGGGTGATGCCCTGAATGAAGAATTCGCGCGGTGGTTTGGGGGGGGAAGAAGGGGGGTACGTCGACACGGTGGCGCTTCCGACGGCTGCTCAATGGGTGAATTGACAGAAAAAAAAGCGACCCCCAGATTGTGTCTGGCAGTCACGACCGACAAGGTGAGCGCCCTGCGGGTAAGCGGGCTCCGCACCTTGTCACAGTACACGTCCGAAACCAGTGTTTCCGTCCATGACAGGACGTGATTGTCGTGGAGGTGAGCCCCCGCCGCAAGCCCACCACGCAGAATCCGCACCCGACGAGTGGGGCTCAGGCGCAGGCGCGCGTGTCCAAACGGGCGCCTTTTACATAGAATGTCCTTTGGCGCAGTGCCTGCTGCGCCATTTTTCTTTCCTGATGTGAGACTCCTGCCATGAACGCCCCCGTGTCGATGCCCCATGTGATGCCCACTTACGGCCGCCTGCCCATTGCCCTGTCGCATGGCGAAGGCGCCTACGTCTGGGACACCGAGGGCCGACGCTATCTGGATGGCCTGTCGGGCATCGCGGTCAACACCCTGGGTCACAAGCATCCCAAGCTGGTGGCGGCGCTTCAGGATCAGGTCAGCAAGATGATTCACAGCTGCAACTACTACCAGGTGCCGCTGCAGGAAGAGCTGGCCCGCCTGCTGGTGGAGCGCTCGGGGCTGACCAATGCCTTCTTCTGCAACTCGGGCCTGGAGGCCAATGAGGCCGCGCTGAAGATTGCCCGCAAGTTCGGCCATGACAAGGGCATCCACCGTGCCGAGGTGATCGTGTGCGAACGCGCCTTCCACGGTCGCTCGATCGCCACGCTGTCGGCCACCGGCAACCCCAAGATCCACGCGGGCTTCGAGCCGCTGGTGGAAGGTTTTGTGCGCGTGCCGTTCAACGACATCGCGGCCCTGGAAGCGGCTGTCGCCAGCCACCCGAATGTGACCGCCATCTTCATGGAAACCATCCAGGGCGAAGGCGGCATCAGCCCGGCGCGCGTGGACTACCTGCAGGCCGCCCGCCGCGTGTGCGACGAGAAGGGCATCTTGCTGATGCTCGACGAGGTGCAGTGCGGCATGGGCCGCACTGGCAAGTGGTTCGCGCACCAGTGGGCCGGTATCCAGCCGGACGTGATGCCGCTGGCCAAGGGCCTGGGCTCGGGCGTGCCGATCGGCGCGGTGGTGTGCGGCCCCAAGGCGGCCAATGTGCTGCAGGCGGGCAACCACGGCACGACCTTCGGCGGCAACCCGCTGGCGATGCGCGCAGGTGTCACCACCATCCAGGTGATGGAAGAAGAACAGCTGCTGGCCCAGGCCGACCGTGTGGGCAAGCACCTGATGGCGGCGCTGCAACGCGAGCTGGGCGGCGTCAAGGGCGTCAAGGAGGTCCGCGGTGAGGGCCTGATGATCGGCATCGAGCTCGATCGCCCCTGTGGCGTGATCCTGACGCGCGCGATGGAAGCCGGCCTGCTGCTGAGCGTGACCGCCGACACCGTGGTGCGCCTGCTGCCGCCCCTGATCTTCACGACCGCACAAGCCGACGATCTGGTCGCCATCCTGGCGCCCATCGTGCGTCAATTCCTGTCTGAAAGCGTGGCATGACCATGAAGCCCGGATTGAGTCTGATCAAGCATTACCTGCAGTTCAAGGACCTGCGCTCGCAAGAGTACGCCTACCTGTTCGAGCGCGCGGCCATCATCAAGAAGCGCTTCAAGAACTACGAGAAGTACAACCCGCTGGCCGATCGCACGCTGGCGATGATCTTCGAGAAGGCGTCCACCCGCACGCGCGTGAGCTTCGAGGCCGGCATGTACCAGATGGGCGGCTCGGTGGTGCACCTGACCACCGACGGCAGCCAACTGGGCCGCAGCGAGCCCATCGAGGACAGCGCCAAGGTGATCTCGCGCATGGTCGACCTGGTGATGATCCGCACCTACGAGCAGGCCAAGCTGGTGAAGTTTGCCGCCAACTCGCGCGTGCCGGTGATCAACGGCCTGACCAATGAGTACCACCCCTGCCAGATCCTGGCCGACATCTTCACCTACATCGAGCACCGCGGCTCGATCGAGGGCAAGGTGGTGGCCTGGGTGGGTGATGGCAACAACATGGCCAACACCTGGCTGCAGGCGGCCGAGATCCTGGGCTTCACGGTGCATGTGAGCACGCCCAGCGGCTACGAGATCGATCCGGCCGTGGCCGGCGTCCAGTCCACCGACTGTTACAAGGTCTTCAAGGACCCGATGGACGCCTGCCGTGGCGCCGATCTGGTGACCACCGATGTGTGGACCTCGATGGGCTACGAGGCCGAGAACGAGGCACGCATGAAGGCCTTTGCCGACTGGTGCGTGGACACCGAGATGATGGCGGTGGCCAAGCCCAATGCGTTGTTCATGCACTGCCTGCCTGCCCACCGTGGCGAGGAGGTCACGGCCGAGGTGATCGACGGGCCGCAGTCGGTCGTGTGGGACGAGGCCGAGAACCGCATGCATGTGCAAAAGGCGCTCATGGAGTACCTGCTGCTGGGCCGCATTGGCTGAGCAAGACTGTTGGCTTCTTCAAGAAAAAGGGACTCCAATCTGAGTCCCTTTTGCATGGTGTCGTGGGCTTCGGTCAACGAAGGCCGGACGCCGTGGCTGGGGTGTTGAACACCGACACGGCGGCGATGAGCTCGTCGGATTGCTGGCGCAGGCGCTCGGCGGCGGCCGCCGTCTGCTCCACCATCGCGGCATTTTGCTGCGTGGTCTGATCGAGCCGGCTGATGGCCAGGTTGATCTGGCCGATGCCCTCGTTCTGCTCGGAGCTGGAGACGGTGATCTCGCTGACCAGGGTGCTGACGCGACGCACCTGCTCGACGACCTCGCCGATGATCTCGCCGGTGCTGCCGACCAGGCCACTGCCGGAGTCCACCTGCTCGACGCTGCGGGTGATGAGCTGTTTGATCTCCTTGGCAGCTTCGGCGCTGCGCTGCGCCAGGTTGCGCACCTCGCTGGCCACCACGGCAAAACCCCTGCCCTGCTCGCCGGCCCGCGCGGCCTCCACGGCGGCGTTCAGCGCCAGGATGTTGGTCTGGAAGGCGATGCCGTCGATCACGCCGATGATGTCGGTGATCTTGCGGCTGGACTGCTGGATGCCGGACATGGTGTCCACCACGCGGTGCACGGCCTCGCCGCCCCGGGTGGCCACATCGGAGGCCTGCCCCGCGAGCTGGTTGGCCTGGTGGGCGTTGTCCACGCTGGCGCGGATGGTGGAGGCAATCTCTTCCACCGAGGCGGCGGTTTGGGCGATGCTGGCGGCCGCGTCTTCGGTGCGGCTGCTCAGCAACTGGTTGCCGTGCGCGATGTCGCCGCTGGCCTGCCGGATGGCGCCCGAGGAGCGGTGAACCTGCTGGATCGCGGTGTCGATGTGCTGCAGGGCCTCGACCAGCTTGCGACTGACGCGTCCTTTGACCACCAGGTGGGAGGCGTGGAGGTTGATGGTCCCGTTGTCGCCCTGGATCTGCTCGACGATGCGCATCAGCTCCTCGGCGGTGGCGAAGTCGGCACGGGCGCGCAGGGCCAGCAACACCAGCACCACCGATTCGACGACCACGTAGATGGCGTGCTCCACGACCCGCATGAAGCTGGGTTCGGTGAAGCACATGGGGCCCCAGCCCCAGGTCTGGAACTGGTTGAACGACAGGTGGTGGATGGCGATGGCCACAGCCCCCGCGATGACCGCCACGCTGCTGCGGTAGACCACCAGGCAGGCCAGGAAGGCGAAGACGGCAAAGTGCGCCTCGCTGTGGCCGCGGGCGACGTGGATCATCAGCCCGACCATCGTCATGCCCAGTACCGGCAAGGCCACGCGGCTGAGGGCCCCGCCCTTGGACCAGACGGCCACGCCCAGCGACAGGCCCATGAACACCAGACCGAGCACCAGGCCCAGCATCAGGTTGTTGTAGACCCATCCGTAGGCCAGGGCACCGGCGAACACGGCGGCGATGCCCCACAGCACCACGATGTCGTGGCGGTGGAGAAGATAGCCTGGAGAGGGGTCTGCGCGCATGAGTTGTCCTTTATTCCGGGCGAATCTTAGAGGGTCAACCCTGGACTTGCGCGGCAATAAGCACGCTCATGGACGAAATCGGGACGCAGCCCGCGATGACCTTGATTTGAATCAGGTCAGGGGGCGCTCACCACTCCCGCAGCTTGACGCGCAGGCGGGCGATCGACTGGCTGTGGAGCTGGCAGACGCGGGACTCCGTCACCCCCAGCACGGCCGCGATCTCCTTGAGGTTCATGTCCTCTTCGTAGTAGAGGCTCATGACGAGTTGCTCGCGCTCGGGCAGCTTCTTGATCGCCTCCACCAAGGCGTGGCGCATGCGATCGTCCTGCAGCAGGCGCTGCGGATCGCTGCCGTTGTCGGCCACGTGGCGATCGAGGAAGTCGTGGTCGCCCTCGTCGCCGCTCATGTCTTCGAGGTAGATGAGCTGGGTGCCGCGCACCTTGCCCAGCATGTCCTGGTAGTCGTCCAGGCTCAGGCCCATCTCGGCGGCGATCTCGCTTTCGTGCGGGGCGCGTCCCAGACGCTGCTCCAGGCGGTGAACGGCTTTCTCGATGTCGCGCTGTTGCTTGCGGCTGCCGCGGCTGAGCCAGTCGGCGCCGCGCAACTCGTCAAGCATGGCGCCGCGGATGCGCTGGGTGGCAAAGGTTTCGATCTGCACGCCTTGCGCCGGGTCGAAGCGGCTGAGGGCATCGGCCAGGCCGATCATGCCGACCTGGATCAGGTCATCGACCTCGACGTTGGCGGGCAGTTTGGCCATCATCTGGTGCGCGAGACGCCGCACCAGCGGGCTGTACTGCCGCAGCATCGCGTTGACGTCGAGACGTCCCTTGGCTGAGTACGTGCTGGGTTCCATGTACATCAATTATGGGCCGAGGCAACGCGGGCCGGCAAGGCCGAGCCCGGGGAAGTGAGGTGCTCGAACGCCGAGTCACCCAGGCTCAAGGGCAAGGCGCCGTGCAACAAGGCGGCGGCCATCTCCATGAAGTGAGGATCGGGGTCGGCGGTGGGGGCTTGCTGCGGATCGAGCTGGTGGGCGCTGCGTTGGGCCACACCCAGGAAGTCGTCGGCACAGCGCGCCAGGCGCTGGGCCACGGGTTCGGCCTGGGCACTCTCGACCGGCGCGCACACGAGCAGGTCGTAGCTCATCCAGCCGCCACGCTGGCTGAGGATCTTCACGGCCGCGTAGGCGTCGGTGAGGCCTTCGGCCATGTCGTTGGTGAACACCAGCGGACGCAGGGTGAGGCCGCGCGCGGGCTGGCCAAACAGGCGCACGATTTCACTGGCCGAGGCGTGCACCAGCACCACGTCGCTGCGGGGCGAAGCATCGGCCAGGGCGGGCAGGAGGCTGGCGCAGGAGCCGCGGGCATCGGCGTGACGCAAGGGCAAGCCCCGGGCGGCCATGTAGCTGACCTGGGGCGAGAGGGTTTCGATGCCCTCGGCCAGGTCAAAGTCGACCAGTTCGCTGGGCGCGCGGGCCTGCTCGCTGGCATCGACCACGAGGGTGTTGAGTCCGAAACTGGCATAGGCCGCGCACAGGCGCTCCAGCACCAGCCCGCCACAGCCGGATCGGCCGTTGGCCACCACGGGCACAAAACGCAACACCCGCGAGACAAACATCTGCCGCAGCCCCTGGGCCTGATCGACAGGGTGGTGGGCGCGGGTGCCAGCGGGGCTGGCCAGTGGGCGGACGTGACGGCTCATCGGCACGAAGGATCAGTAAAGGGGGAACGCGGGACGGGGAGCGGACCTCACATGGCGCGGGCGGCGCTCATCGACTCGGCCTGGCTGGGGGTCGAGAACACGAGGCTGACCTCGGTGGGATCCAGTCGGTAGGCCGGGTTCAGGCTGGCACGCAGGGCGCGGTGCACCAGGGCCTGCGAGGACAGGCGGTGCCAGTCTTCGGGCACGCGCTGACCGTTGGCCACACCCACCACCTTGAGCTTGTGGCGGATCAGGGCGTCCAGGGCCGGGCCGAGCTTGACGGCCTCGTCGAGCTTGGAGAGGATGACGCCGGCGCAGGCCTCGGCCTGGTAGGCGTGCATGACGTCTTCGATGGCGTCGCCCTGAGCGGCGGTGTTGATGACGAGCAGCTTCTTGATGCTGGGGTGGGCCAGCAGGTCGAGCAACTCCTTGGTGCGGCCGTCGCGCTGGGCCATGCCGG
The DNA here is from genome assembly GCF_034003525.1 of Aquabacterium sp. Classification (GTDB taxonomy): domain Bacteria; phylum Pseudomonadota; class Gammaproteobacteria; order Burkholderiales; family Burkholderiaceae_C; genus Aquabacterium. The sequence continues at coordinate 77,545 of NZ_JAVEYN010000016.1, read as the reverse complement.
CGGTGTCGATGAGGATCATCTTCTTGCCGGACAGCAGCTCCAGCAGGTCTTCCAGCGCGGCGCGATCATGGGCCATGTGCACGGGCACGCCGAGGATGCGACCGTAGGCGCGCAATTGTTCGTGGGCGCCGACGCGGTAGGCGTCCAGGGTGATCAGACCCAGGTTGGAAGCACCGTGCTTGGCGGCAAAGGTGGCGGCCAGCTTGGCGGTGGAGGTGGTCTTGCCGACGCCGGTCGAACCGATCAGGGCGAACACGCCGCCCTGGTCTTCGATGGCGCGCTCACGGTCGGCGGTGTTCAGGTTGCGTTGCAGCACCTGGGTCGCCCACTGCACTTCGTCATGGGTGCCGTCGATGACTTCGGCGGGCATCGCGTCGAGCATCTTGCGGATGAGCACGGCCGAGAAACCGCCGTCGAGCAGCTTTTGCGCCAGCGCAGCCTGGGAGGGTGTGCGGCCGAGCTTTTCGACGAAGGCCATGGTGTCAAAGCGCTCCTTCATCATGGCGCGCATGGCACGCAGCTCGCCCATCATGAAGGCGTTGGCGTCCTGGGCGGCCTTGAGGGCTTCGGCGGTGGCGGTGTCCACGGCGGCGGCACGGGGCGCTTCACGGCGGGCCTCGGCTGCGGCCGGGACCATCTGCGCCATCGTCAGGTCAGCATGGGCGGCAGCGGCCGGACGGGCGGCACGGGCCGGGGCCGATGCACGGCTGATGGCAGCCGCGGCGGCGGCTTTTTCGGCCTGGTAGGCCTGCCAATCATCGGCAACATCGTCGTCCATGACGGGCAGCGTGGTCGGACGGTGCACCAGGTCAGCGCCCAGGTCCACGGCCGCGGTGTGTTCGGGCACAGGAGCGGCCTTGGGCGCAGCGAAGCGCTGGCTCAGTTGTTCTTCGGCGTTGGCGCCGCTCAGGGCAGGCTCGGCGCGCGACTGCAGGGCGGCCTGGCGGCGCTTGAGCATGCGCTCGCGCACGTAGTCCTGGAAGGACAAGGTGCTCATGGCCAGTTGCTTGACGTCGTCCTGCACGGAGCTGGCGAGGTTGGCCATGGCCGAACGGGCGGGCGCCGCAGCCGGGGCGTCGGACGCCTTGCGGGCACCGGTGGGCAGGCTGACCGAGGCCGCACGGGGGGCCGGCGCGTTGGTGACGTAGCTGTCGATGGCAGGCACGCTCTCGCCGGCCATCGCCAGGATCTCGATGCCGCCTTCGGCCGCGGGCTTGGTGGACAGAACGACGGCATCGTCGCCGAATGCCGCCTTGACCTTTTGCATGGCCTCGCGGCTGTTGCGTCCAATGAAGCGCTTGACGTTCATGCGTGGCCTCCGATCAGGGTACCGATGCGAATCGAATGGGTCTCAGGGATCTCGCTGTGGCCCAACACCTTCAGACGCGGGGCCGCACGCTTGAGCAGACGCGCCACCGAGGGGCGGATGGCGTCTGGCACGAGCAGGCAGGCCGGTTGACCCATGTTTTCCTGGCGCTGGGTGGCGTCGGCCGCCTGGCGCGTGAGGTGGTCGGCCACGCCCGGGTCCAGCATGGGACCGTTGGGCGAGGTCAGGGCCTGGGTCAGCAGGCGTTCGAGGTCGGGCTCAATGGCGATGACGTCCAGCTCCTTCACCGGGCCATAGATCTGCTGCACGATGGCAGGAGCCAGGCCAATGCGAATGCGGCGGGCCAACTCGGCCGGATCCTGCGCCACCTGACCACCGGCCGAGGCGCTTTCGGCCAGGGTTTCGATGATGGAGCGCATGTCGCGGATGTGCACACCCTCTTCCAGCAGGAGCTGGAGGACCTTTTGCAGGATGGGGATGCCGACCATTTTGGGAACCACGTCTTCGATGAGTTTGGGAGCCAGTTTTGTCACATGCTCCACCAGCTGTTGGGTTTCAACCCGGCCCAGCAGCTTGGCGGCGTGCAGTTGCATCAAGTGTGAGAGATGTGTGGCCACGACGGTCGATGGATCAACGACCGTGTAACCCGCCATTTGTGCGGCATCCCTTTGCCGCTCCTCCACCCACACCGCCGGCAATCCGAAGGCCGGGTCGGTGGCCGCAGCGCCCTGAATGGGGTTCGTCACATGCCCGGGGTTGATCGCCATCAACATGTTGGGGAAGACTTCGCCCTCGCCCACCACGGCCCCGCGCAGGGTGATGCGGTAGAAGCTGGGACGCAGCTCCAGGTTGTCCTTGATGTGGACGGAAGGTGGCAAAAAGCCGACTTCTTGCGCGAACTTGCGGCGAACGCCCTTGATCCGGTTGAGCAGGTCGCCGCCACGGTCCTTGTCGACCAGCTGGATCAGGCGATAGCCGACTTCCAGGCCCAGGGTGTCGACGGGCTGCAGGTCTTCCCAGGTGGCCTCGCCACCGGGGGCGGCCGCAGCGGCCGGCTTTTCGACCGGCTTGGGCGCCAGGCGTGCGGCCTCTTGCTTTTGGTGGTTGCGCCAGGCGCCGTAGCCCAGCAGGCTGGCCACCGGCAGGAAGACGATGGAGGGCATGCCCGGGATCACGCCCAGCAGGAAGATGATGCCGGCGGCCACGCCCAGCACCTTGGGGTTGGCCAGCATCTGACCCATGATCTGGGTGCCGACGTCCTGCTCCTTGCCCACGCGGGACACCACCATGGCGGCTGCCACCGAGATCAGCAGGGCCGGGATCTGCGCGACCAGGGCATCGCCCACGGCCAGCAGGATGTAGGAGCTGGCGGCTTCCGACGCCGACAGACCGTGCTGCACCACGCCGATGATGAAGCCGCCGATGATGTTGATGAACAGGATCAGGATGCCGGCGATGGCGTCGCCACGCACGAACTTGGAGGCACCGTCCATGGAGCCGTGGAATTCGGCTTCTTCGCCCACTTCGCGGCGGCGGCGCTTGGCCTCGGCCTCGTCGATCAGGCCGGCGTTCATGTCGGCGTCGATGGCCATCTGCTTGCCGGGCATGGCGTCCAGGGCGAAGCGGGCGCCCACTTCGGCGATCCGCTCGGCGCCCTTGGTGATCACGACGAAGTTGATCACGACCAGGATGGCGAACACGATCAGGCCGACGGCGAAATTGCCACCAATCAGGAAGTGCCCGAAGGACTCGATCACTGCGCCCGCAGCGCCCGTACCGGTATGGCCTTCCATCAGCACGACGCGGGTCGAGGCCACGTTCAGCGCCAGGCGCAGCAAGGTGGTCAGCAGCAGCACGGCCGGGAAGGCCGCAAAGTCCAGCGGCCGCAGCATGGTGGCGGCCACCATCATCACCATCAGGGCGGTGGCGATGTTGAAGGTGAAAAACAGGTCCAGCAGGAAGGGCGGCAGGGGCAACACCATCAGCGCCAGCACGGCCACCACCACGATGGGCGCGGCCAAGGCCTGGAAGCGCTTGGGGTCACCGCCCGTCAGGGCCTGGAGTTTGAGCAACATCGGGTTCATGCTTCAGCCTCTACTTGCATGGCGGCGGCACGGGCGCGCGCCTTGTCGGACTGCTGGGGATCGAGTTCGCGCGGCACCTCGAGGTCGGGCAGGTTGCCCGGCATCGGGGCCTGGCCGGTCAGGGCCTGGCGCAGCTGGAACACATAGGCCATCACCTGGGCGACGGCGGTGTACAGGGCCACCGGCACTTCCTGGTCGATTTCGGTGTTGGCGTACAGCGCGCGGGCCAGCGGCGGGGCCTCCAGCACAGGCACACGGTGTTCGGTGGCGAGATCGCGGATCTTCAGCGCGATCAGGTCGATGCCCTTGGCCACCACACGCGGCGCGCCCATGCTGGCTTCGTCGTACTTGAGGGCCACCGCGTAGTGGGTCGGGTTCATCACGACCAGGTCGGCGGTGGGCACCGCGGCCATCATGCGCTTGCGGGCCTGCTCGCGCATCAGTTGCTTGATGCGGCCCTTGACCTCCTGGTTGCCTTCCTGCTGCTTGAACTCTTCCTTCATGTCCTGGTGGCTCATGCGCATGCGCTGGGCAAACATGAACTTCTGCAGCGGCCAGTCGATGAGGGCGAACGCGGCAATCACCAGCAGCATCGAGCCCAGCACCTCGGCCAGGGTCGTGCCCAAGGTGGCGATGGCCGCCGGCAGCGGCATGGCCAGCAAGTCGACCGTGCGCGGCCAGGCCTGGTACAGCAAGGCAATGCCGACCGCTCCCAGGATCAGGCCCAGCAAGCTGGCCTTCAAGGCGTCGACCAGCTGCTGCTTGGAGAACACGCGCCCAATGCCGCTGATGGGGTTGAGCTTGCTGAACTGGGGCTGCAGCACCTTGAAGGACATCACCCAGCCACCGGCCAGCACGCTGGCGGCGACGGCGGCCAGCATGATGCCCGCTGCGAAAGGCAGCACCACGAGCAGCCCTTGGATGGCCCACTCGCTCAGGCGCTCGGCCATCATCTCGGGCGCGGCCACCGTGCGGGCATCGAAGCGCAGGCCGGCGTGCAGCATCTTTTGCATGTGCCCCATCCACACCGGCGTGAGCCCCATCAGCACCCCGGTGGCGGCGAGCACGACCAGGAAGTGGCCCAGGTCCTTGGAGCGGACCACCTGGCCTTCTTCTTTGGCTTTCTGCAGCTTCCGCGCGGTGGCGGGTAACTGCTTGTCTTGTGCGCTGTCGGACATGATGGGGGAAACACTCCTGCTTGGAGAGGATTGTTGGCCACGCCCGCCCAAACTTGAGCGAGATAAGCAGGGCCACCCACCCCCTTTTCCCCGCACCTCCGCCTTCAGTAGGACTTCACAGTGCAGGTGGCTCTGACAAATGTGACAAATGCCTGCAAAATCAGGCTCCAAGCCGTTCACCCACACCTGCCGCGTCGATGACCTCAGAGACCCCCCAGTTCCAAGCCCACTGCGAACGCCTGATCGGTCTGTTGCCCGAACTGGCCAACAACGTGATTCGCCGCACACTGGACGCGCTGCGTGCCCCCAAGGGCGATCTGGCCGTGGCTCAGGACCGGCAACTGGTGTTCGGTGTTGCCAGCCAACTCCAGCAGCACCAGTTGCGCTTCCATGAGGCCCTGACCCACCGCTTCCAAGCCGAGGTGGCGCTGGCGCGGCAATCCGGCCAGGCCGACGCCAGCGGCGCACGCAAGTCACCCAGCCTCAAGCTGGATGAGCTCAGTCTGGTGGACGAGTCTGCCGCGGAGACCACGATCGAGGTGGCGCGCACCGTGCAGTTGATCGACCTGCTCACCGAATGGTCGCTGCGCGAGTTGCAGTCCTACACGGCCGCCTTGCGAGGCGACCCTGACATCCGCGCCGAAGCCAACCCCTTCAGCCCGGGGGCCTTCGCCCGCGCCTTGAGCGACGCCGTGTCCGTGCTCCAGTTGCCTGGGCCAGACCGCCAGCTCTTGCTGCGCGTGGCCGGCAAGGAACTGGCCCGCTTGCTGCACCGTTTTTACGGCGATGCCAACCTCCACCTGCACCAGGAGGGGGTCACTCCGGTTGAGTACAGAGCCGTGATCAACCCCCACGGTCCGGCGCCTGCCGCGCTGGACGTGACCCGCCCCGGCGTGCTCGACGCCCTGCTGCAACGCCTGCCCGCCGCCCTGCAAATGAGCCCGGCGGTGGTCACGGCCGCGCTCGACCATGCGCTGCAACAGATTCCGCTGAACCAGGTTGGCGCGCAGGTCAATGACCCGAGTGCCATCCAGAAACTGAGCCAGCTGCTCGAGCGCATGGTCAAAGAGAGCGGTTCGGTACCGGCCGTGCAGCCGGTGGTGCAAGAGCTGCAGACCAGCATGATTCACCTGGCCCTGCAAGAGCCGCAGCTGGTGGAGAACCTGCAACACCCGAGCTGGCAACTCATCAACGACCTGGTGTCGTATGTGGGGGGCTTCCGCCGTGACGAGGCGGCCGAGCAGGACGCCTTCATCGAGCAGATCCGCCCCATCATCAGCCAACTGGTGGCCAATACCAGCCCCCATGCCGACGACTTCGTCCAGGCACGCCAGGCGATTCAAGCGGCCATCGACGCGCAGAGCGCCGCACTGCTCGCCAGCCGCGAGGCCACGCTCAAGGCCCTGGAAGAGGCCGACCACCTGGAAACCCTCAAGGGTCTGCTGCACCAGCAGGTGGAGCAGCACCTGGAAGGCCACACCGTCCCCATCGTCGTCAGCGATTTCCTGCGCGGCCCCTGGGTCGATGTCATGGTGCACGTGATGACCCAGGCCGACATGCCCGATGAGGAAAGCCACGGCCTGATCAATGTGGTGGAAGAACTGGTGACCAGCCTGCATCGCCCCACCACCCTGGAAGAACGCGACCGCCTGCGCACGATGCTGCCCTCCCTCACCGAGCGGCTGCGCAAGGGCATGGCCCTCATCAACTGGCCGCCCAAGCTGCGTGGCGACCTGATGGAGCAGCTGATGGTGGTGCACGCGCGCTACCTGCGCAGCCCGCCGACGCCCGCCACCCCGGCCGAAGCCCCCCGCGAGCTGACGCCGCACGAAATCGTCTCGCAGATCCGCTCCGAGCACATCGACTCGGTGTGGGAGCAACTCAACCCCGAACCCGAGCCCCGCGTGCATGTGGGGGCCCTGCCCACCGTGCCCATGGGCCTGCCGGCCGACGACGACACCCCGTCAGGGCCCGAAGCGGCACAGGCCTGGGTGGAAGCGCTGCGACCGGGCACCTGGTTCAAGCTCTCGCTGCAGGGCGAGTGGGTCAATGCCCGCTTGATCTGGGTGAGCCGCAACCAGCGCTTTTTCATGTTCACCGGCCGTCAGGCCGATGAGATCCACACCCTGCCCCGCCAGGTGCTGTGCAACCTGCGCGAGCAAGGTCTGGTCACCGAAGTGCAGCAGCGCAGCCTGGTGCAGCGCGCCGCCGACAGCCTGATGGGCGAACTCAGCGACTGAGCTTACGCCCCCTCGGCCGGGGCCACGCTCCACTGCTGGCGCATCTCGCCTGCCTGATTGAGGCTGTGCAGGTGCACCGGAAAACCCCACAGGCGCGCGACATGCTTGAGCACCTCGCGGGTGCCCTCACCCAGCGGTCGCTCGTTGTGCCGCGTGTGGCGCAGGGTCAGCGAGCGGTCACCGCGCAGGTTCACGCTCCAGACCTGGATGTTGGGCTCACGCGAGCCCAGGTCATACTGGCGTGACAGGGCTTCGCGCAGCGCCCGGTAGCCGCTGTCGTCATGGATGGCGCTGACCTCGTACGCGCTCTCCGCCTCCTCATCGCGGATGGCAAACAGGCGGAAGTCGCGCATCACCTTTGGGCTCAGGAACTGGCCGATGAAGCTCTCGTCCTTGAAGTTGCGCATCGCATAGTCCAGAGTCTTGAGCCAGGCATGGGCCTCCTTGGGCTGGCCCTCGGCCGAACCGGCAAAGTCAGGGAACCAGGCGCGGTCCTCCGGGGTCGGCTGCTCACAGATACGCTTCAAATCGGTATACATCGCAAAGCCCAGCGCATAGGGGTTGAGCCCGCTGTACGCCCGGTGTCCGACCGGCGGCTGGTAGACCACGTTGGTGTGCGACTGCAACCACTCCATCATGATGCCGTCACTCAACCAACCGTCGTCGTACATGGTGTTGAGCAAGGTGTAGTGCCAGAACGTGGCCCAGCCTTCGTTCATCACCTGTGTCTGGCGCTGTGGGTAGAAGTACTGCGCCACCTTGCGCACGATGCGCACGATCTCGCGCTGCCAGGGCTCCAGCAGCGGCGCGTGCTTCTCGATGAAGTACAGCAGGTTTTCCTGTGGCTCGGCCGGAAAGCGCTTGACTGCCTCTTCCTCGGCCTTGTCGGCGCGGCGCGGCAGGGTGCGCCACAGGTCATTGACCTGCTGCTGCAGATAAGCCTCGCGCTCTTCGCGGCGGGCCAGCTCCTTGTCCAGTGACAGCTTGCCCGGGCGCCGGTAGCGGTCGACCCCATGGTTCATCAACGCGTGACACGAGTCCAGCAAGGCCTCGACCGCGTCCACGCCATGACGCTCCTCGCACTGCGCCACATAGTTCTTGGCATAGACCAGGTAGTCGATGATGGAGCCGGCATCGGTCCACATCCGGAACAGGTAGTTGCCCTTGAAGAAGCTGTTGTGCCCGTAGGCCGCGTGCGCGATGACGAGCGCCTGCATCGCCATCGTGTTCTCCTCCATCAGGTAGCTGATGCAGGGGTTGGCGTTGATGACGATCTCGTAGGCGAGGCCCATGAAGCCGCGCCGGTAGTTCTTTTCGGTGGCGATGAACTCCTTGCCGTACGACCAGTGCCGGTAGTTCACGGGCATGCCCACACTGGCATAGGCGTCCATCATCTGCTCGGCGGTGATGATCTCCAGCTGGTTGGGATAGGTATCGAGCTGGAAACGCTCGGCCGTGGCGCGGATGACCTCGTGGTACGCCTCGATCAACTCGAACGACCAGTCGGCCACCCCGGGCAAGGGCTTGGGCAATGTCGACAGCGTCATGCGGCCCCCCCTTCCTTCTTGAACAACTCTCGGAAGACGGGATAGATCTCGGACGCCTCGAGCACCTTGCGCATCGCAAAGTGCGGGTGTGTCTCGCTGAGGGCCAGGTACTCGTCCCACAGGTTCTGCTCGGTCTGCGCCACCTGCACATAGGCGAAGTAGCGCACCTTGGGCAGGATCTTCTGCGCCAGCAGTTCGCTGCAACGGCTGGAATCATGGTGCCAATTGTCGCCATCGCTGGCCTGGGCCACATAGATGTTCCACTCGCTGCTCGGGTAACGGGCCTCGATGATCTGGTCCAGCAGGACCAGGGCGCTCGACACCACGGTGCCCCCGGTCTCGGTCGCGTGGAAGAAGTCCTGCTCACTCACTTCCTGAGCCTGCGTGTGGTGGCGGATGAAGACCAGATCGATCCTCTCGTAATGCCGGGTCAGGAAGAGGTAGAGCAGGATGAAGAAGCGCTTGGACAGCTCCTTGCGCTGCTCGTCCATCGAGCCCGACACGTCCATGACGCAGAACATCACCGCCTGGGTCGTGGGGACGGGCACCTTGATGCGGCTGCGGTAGCGCAGGTCGATCGGGTCCAGATAGGGAATGGCCTGGATACGGCCCTTGAGGTGGGCGATGCGGGCTTCCAGCTGGGCGATCTCGGCCGCATGCGTTGACGCCAAGGTGGCATCGCTCGGCACCGTGGCGTGCAAGGTGGCGAGTTGCGCCTCCAGCTCGCTCAACTCCCGCCGCGACGAGGCCCCCAACGCGATGCGCCGCCCCAGCGCCCCGCGCATCGAGCGCACCACATGCAGGTTGTTGGGCGTGCCCTCACTCGAATAGCCGGCCCGCTGGCTCTTCCACTCCGGCACCTCGGCCAAGGCGGTGCGCACCAGATTGGGCAGGGCCAGGTCCTCGAAGAAGACCTGCATGAACTCTTCCTTGCTCAGCGTGAAGACAAAGTCGTCCTCGCCTTCCCCGCTGTCGCTCGCGTCCCCTTGGCCGCTGCCCTGCCCCTGTCCGCCCTGCGGCTTCTCGATGCGGTCGCCGCGCACGTACTCGCGGTTGCCAGGGTGCACCACCTCGCGGTTGCCGCCCTCACCATGACCAAACACCGGCTCGGACAGGTCCCGCTTCGGGATGCTGATGTCCTCGGCCTTTTCCAGGTCACGGATGCTGCGCCCATTGATGGCACGCTGCACCGCCTCGCGCACCTGCGTCTTGTAGCGACGCAGGAATCGCTCACGGTTGCCGACCGACTTGTTCTTGCCCGCCAGCCGCCTGTCGATGATGTGTTGACGTGTCATGCAGCGCCTTTGTCATGCGTGGACGGGTCATCATGACGATTTGCGCACACGTAGGTACCACTCGCACAGCAGGCGCACCTGCTTGGGTGTGTAGCCCTTTTGCACCATGCGGTTGACGAAGTCCTCGTGCTTCTTGAGCTCATCGGCGCTGGCCTTGGCGTTGAAGCTGATGACCGGCAACAGCTCTTCGGTGTTGCTGAACATCTTCTTCTCGATCACCGTGCGCAGCTTCTCGTAGCTGGTCCACAGCGGGTTTTTGCCGCCGTTGTTGGCCCGCGCCCGGAGCACAAAGTTGACGATCTCGTTGCGGAAGTCCTTCGGGTTGGCGATGCCCGCCGGCTTCTCGATCTTCTCCAGCTCGGCATTGAGCGAGCCGCGGTCAAAGATCTCGCCCGTGTCCGTGTCGCGGTACTCCTGATCCTGGATCCAGTAGTCCGCATAGGTCACATAGCGGTCGAAGATGTTCTGTCCGTACTCGGAATAGCTCTCCAGGTAGGCCGTCTGGATCTCCTTGCCAATGAACTCGGCATAGCGTGACGCCAGCATCTCCTTGATGTAGCCGATGTACTTCTGCTCCGTCTCGGCCGGGAACTGCTCGCGCTCGATCTGCTGCTCCAGCACATACATCAGGTGCACGGGGTTGGCGGCCACCTCGGCGGGATCGAAGTTGAACACCTTGGAGATGATCTTGAAGGCGAATCGCGTCGAGATGCCGCTCATGCCCTCGTCCACCCCGGCGTAGTCACGGTACTCCTGGATGGACTTGGCCTTCGGGTCGGTGTCCTTGAGGCTCTCGCCGTCGTACACCTGCATCTTGCTGAAGATGCTGGAGTTCTCAGGCTCCTTCAGCCGGGTCAGCACCGCGAACTGGCTCATCATCTTGAGCGTGCCGGGCGCACACGGTGCCTGGCTCAGCGACGAGCCGCGGATCAGCTTTTCGTAGATCTTCACCTCCTCGCTCACGCGCAGGCAGTACGGCACCTTGACGATGTAGATGCGGTCCAGGAAGGCCTCGTTGTTCTTGTTGTTGCGGAAGGCCTTCCACTCGCTCTCGTTCGAGTGGGCCAGCACCACCCCGTCAAACGGGATCGCGCCAAAGCCCTCCGTACCCTTGAAGTTGCTCTCCTGGGTGGCCGTCAGCAAGGGGTGCAGCACCTTGATGGGGGCCTTGAACATTTCCACGAACTCCAGCAGGCCCTGGTTGGCCAGGCACAGGCCACCCGAGTAGCTGTAGGCATCCGGGTCGTCCTGCGCATAGGTCTCCAGCTTACGGATGTCCACCTTGCCCACCAGCGACGAGATGTCCTGGTTGTTCTCATCACCCGGCTCGGTCTTGGCAATGCCCACCTGCTTGAGGATGCTGGGGTAGCGCTTGACCACGCGGAACTGGCGAATGTCGCCGCCGAACTCTTCCAGGCGCTTGACGGCCCAGGGGCTGAGCACGCGCTGCAGGTAACGCCGCGGGATGCCGTACGCCTGCTCCAGGATCGGGCCGTCTTCCACCGGATCGAACAGGCCCAAGGGCGACTCGTTCACCGGCGAGCCCTTGATCGCAAAGAAGGGCACATGTTCGGCCAGCTGCTTCAGGCGCTCGGCAATCGACGACTTGCCGCCGCCCACCGGCCCCAGCAGGTAAAGAATCTGCTTCTTTTCTTCCAGGCCCTGCGCCGCATGGCGGAAGTAAGACACCACCTGCTCGATGGCGTCCTCCATCCCGTAAAACTCTTCGAAGGCCGGATAGAGCTTGATGACCTTGTTGGTGAAGATGCGAGACAAACGGGGGTCGTGGCGCGTGTCGACCATCTGCGGCTCACCAATGGCCTGCAGCATGCGCTCGGCCGCGGTGGCATAGGCCAGTTTGTCGCGTTTGCACAGGTCGAGGTATTCCTCCAGGGAATACTCTTCCTCACGGGTGCGCTCGTAGCGAGCGGCGAAGTGACTGATCACGTCCATGCAGACCTCCCAACATCGACTCACGCCATCGATGCCTGGAAACGGTCGGACCACCCGCCATGGTGACCCGGCGCGCCACGTCAGGCACCGCCTCAACACCAAAGATCACACCAGCCTTGCGGCTTGCCAGCCCGGCCTGCACCGGACCTTCAAATTCAGTTAGCAACTTGCGTGCTGACTATCTTGCACCTTTTTCAAAACTCGTGTGTGGCAATGTGCACAACACTCAGACATTGCTGGTGGCCCGCACCTCGTCCAGGCTGGTGATGCCGGCCAGCACTTTCTCGATGCCGTCCTGACGCAAGGTCCGCATCCCTTCGAGCATGGCCTGGCGCTGAAGTTCCTCGGAGCGCGCACCGGTCTGGATCAGGCGACGCAGGTCCCGGCTGATGCTCATGAGTTCGTGGATGCCGGCACGGCCGTGGTAGCCCGTCTGGCTGCAATGCTCGCAGCCCATGCTGTGATAGGTGTTCAGCACCCCATCGACGGCAAAGCGCTGCTGCCAGTCGGCGCGCACGTTCTCCACGCTCAGCACCGTGTTGTCCTTGCCAAAGGCATAGAGGTAGTCACGCGCCAGCTCGTCCAGATAGGTCTCGGTGGCGGGCTCGGCCACCCGGCACTTCGTGCACAGCCGGCGCACCAGACGTTGCGCCAGCACGACCAGCAGCGAGTCGGCGAAGTTGAACGGGTCCATGCCCATGTCGAGCAAACGGGTCACCGTCTCGGGGGCGCTGTTGGTGTGCAGGGTCGACAGCACCAGGTGACCGGTCAGCGAGGCTTCCACCGCCATGCCGGCCGTCTCCACATCGCGCATTTCGCCCACCATGATCACGTCCGGATCGGCACGCAGGAAGGCGCGCAGCGCCTTGGCAAAGGTCCAGTCGATCTTGGGGTTGACCTGCACCTGGCGCAGGCCCGGCTGGGTGATTTCCACCGGGTCTTCGGCCGTCCAGATCTTGCGCTCGGGCACGTTGATGAAGCTCAGCGCCGAGTGCAGCGTCGTCGTCTTGCCCGAGCCCGTGGGACCGACGCACAGGATCATGCCGTAGGAGCGCTCCATCGCGTCCGTCAGGCGCTGGAGGTTGTTCGGGCTCAGGCCAATCTGGTCGAGCGGCAGCGGCCGCGCCGAGCTCAGGATCCGCATCACCACGTCTTCCAGCCCATTGTTGGTGGGCACGGTGGCCACGCGCAGCTCGATGCGGTACTGCGGCACGAAGCGCGCGAAATTGATCTTGCCGTCCTGCGGCCGGCGACGCTCGGAGATATCAAGGTCGCACATGATCTTGATGCGCGCGATCATGGCCGAGCGGTAGTTGTGCGGCAGCTCCAGATAGGGCACCAGCACCCCGTCCTTGCGGAAGCGTATCTTGATCTTCTCGCGTCCCGGATAACTTTCGATGTGGATGTCGGAGACGCCTTGCGCATGGGCCTCGACGATCATGGTGTTGATCAGGCGCACCAGCGAGTTGTCACTCTGCTCGATGGGGCGGTCCTCATCTTGCTGGTTGCGGTCGAGCCCTTCCTTTTCCAGATCCTCGATGAGCCGCCCCGAGCTCAGCTTCTCCAGCTCCATCGGGCCGCTGTCCGTGGTCGGCGTGAACGGCAGGTCCCAGACATCGGCCCCCAGGCGGTGGTAGGCCTCCTTGATCATCGTCTCCAGCTGCGTGGCCTGCGCCAGCACCGGCACGACCTTGCATTGGGCAATGAACTCGATCTCGGACAGCACCAGGCGCTTGCTCGGGTCATCGATGGCGATGATGAGGGCCCCGTTGCGCAGCATCAGGGGCACGACCTTGAGCCGGTCCGCCACGTTGTAGGCCAGCTTGGTCAGCGCGTCAGGGTCGATCGGGAACTTGCCCAGGTCCACCAGCGGGTAGCCCATCTTGCGCGCCAGGGCGAGCAGCAGCTGCTCGTAGGTGACCAGGCCCATCTGCACCAGCAATTCGCCCAGCGGCACCGAGCGGTCTTGGCTTTGGCGCTCCAGCGCACTGTCGAGCTGCTCCTCATTGATCAGGCCCATCGCGATCAGCGCTTCGCCGATGCGCACCATCGGCATGCTGCTCTGCTTGTCGATGGCCATCAGCAGCTGCTCGCGCGTGACCACCAACTGGCTCTGCAAGACCTCGCTCAACTTCTCTTTGCGCTGCGCGGCCTGCGCCTCGACCGCCTGCGTCAGCTCCTCGCCCGCCAGCACCTCGGTGTCCATGAAGCCTGGCCCACGGGGCGCCCCGAAATCGGCATCGCTCAACACGTCTCGCGGCACGAACAGCCGGGTCACGGCCCCCTCCTCACCTTCAGGCGGGAAGAGAAAAACCCCAAACGCGGTTTCGGCGTGCCCCACGGTGACGCCTTCGAGCACGGCCCCGCCCTGGATGGTCACCCTGTAGGGGCTGACCAGGCAGTCGTTGAGGACGTCCTGAACGGCCTCCGAGCCTGCCTTGTGGGCCTGGGGCAGCACCGCACGGGTCAGCCGCAGGCTGCGGAACTGGTTGAAGTGCAGCGGCATGGTCGTGCGCGCGGGCGGCACCTGCACATGGGCCACGCCTTCCTGGGGCACGAAAAAGCTCAAGCGCCCGCGCATCACCCGGCCGTTGAGTCCCTCGATCTCGCAAGGCTCGTACTCGGTCTGCGGTGCGGCGGGGGGATAGGCCACAAACGGCGGCATCGGCCAGCGAAACACCCCGTTGCCCGGACCCGACGCCTCCTCCCCGTCCTCGGCAACCGGATCCAGGGGCGCCAGGCTCAGGGTCGTGTCCTGAAATGGCAGGGGCGGAGAGAAGGTCAGATCGTTGTCAGGCATGTCGGTCCAGGTCACGCGGTCGCCACGGGTCAGCGTGGCACTCAGGCTCACACCATGCTATAAAAAAACGATCCAGATCGGCGCGAAAATAAGCAAATTTCCGCGCTCAGACTCAGAAATCCCGCAGTTTGAAGCTCAACTGCATCAGGGATGGCACCCGGCCATCCACATCGGCGGGCAAAACCTCGGTGCGGTCCAGCGCGCGCAGCACTGCCTCATCCCAGGCCGCCGCCCCCGACGAGGTCACCAGACGCCGCGACATGATGCGGCCATCGGGTGCGCAGCGCACCTCCACCACGGCCTGCGGATTGCCCGCCAGGCTCTCGGTGAACACGATATTGGGTTTGATGCGCGCGATGATGCGACCCGCATAACCCGCCGAGGGACCACTGGAGCGCGGCGCCGCACCCGGCCCGCCGCTGCCGCCACCCAGCGACGACATCATGCGCCGCAGATTGGCCTGACGCTGGGCCTCCAGCTCGGCCGCGCTCAGGCTGCGTCCCTTCGGATCGGTGACGGGAGAGGGCTTGACCGGCTTGTCCGCAAGCTTCGCCACCTGGTGCGACTTCTCCGGCTTCCGGACATCGGGCTTCTTGGGCTCGGGCTTTTTCACCAGGTCCGGCTTGGGCTCGGGCTTGGGCTCCGTCTTGCGGGGCTCGGCCTTCTTGGGGGGCGTCTTGGCAACGACCAGGTCGGGTGGCCGCTGAGGCTCCGGCTCAGGATCCAGCGCCTTGACCGGCGCGGGCGCCGGGCGCACGACAGGCTGCTCACGCGGTGTCGGAGGCGGGGGCGGAGGAGGCGCAGCGCCACCGGCCACGCGGGGAATCTCGGACCAGACCTCGGCCTCCACCGGAGCCGGATCGCTCATCTTCCAGTTCATGCTGAGCGCCAGGGCCAGCAGCAACAGGCCGTGCACGCCCAGCGCCAGCCACAGCGCCGGCCCGGTCCAGCGCTCGGCCTCACGCGGGCGCCCGCCCGGTGGCGCGCCGATGACCATGCCGGACGGTGTGCTCACGCCTCAGCCCCCCGTGGTGCGCACGGACAGGCCCACGCGGGCCACGCCCGCCTTCTGCAGCACGTCCATGATGTGCACGACTTCCTCGTAACGCACATCCTTGCGGGCGCTGATGATGACCGGCACGGCGGTCGGGCCGCCCTCGGCCTCGCCTTGCAGCGCTTTGACGCGCTCGGCCAGCTCGGCCACCGCCAGGGTGTCCTCATCGCGGCTGTTCACGCGCAGGCGCACGCGCTCGTCGTCCTGCACCACCACTTCGATGACCTTCTCGGGCGCCTGACGGGCCTTGCCCATGCTGGGCAGGTCGACCACGCCGGTGGGCATCAAGGGCGCACTGACCATGAAGATGATCAACAGCACCAGCATCACGTCGATGAAGGGCACCATGTTCATCTCGTTGCGGGTGCGACGGCGACGGCCGCCTCGGGCATTGAGCTCGGCCACGGTCAACGTCCCATCGTGCTGCGGCCAGCCTCGGCCACGCCCGGCGTCACTGGTGCGGCATTGCGCGCCAGGATGTTGGAGAACTCCTCGATGAAGGACTCCATCTGGATCGCCACGCGGTCGATGTCGCGGGCAAAGCGGTTGTAGGCGAGCACCGCCGGGATGGCGGCAAACAGGCCAATCGCGGTGGCCACCAGAGCTTCGGCAATGCCGGGCGCCACCGTGGCGAGCGACACCTGCTGCACATTGGACAGGCCCGTGAAGGCGTGCATGATCCCCCAGACCGTGCCGAACAGGCCGATGTAGGGAGAGACCGAGCCCACTGAGCCCAGGAAGTCCAGGCGCGCCTCGATGGCATCCATCTCACGCTGGAAGCTGGCCCGCATGGCGCGGCGCGCCCCGTCAAGCAGCGTGCCCACATCGGCCACCCGGCGCTCGCGCAGTTTCATGAACTCGCGCATGCCCGAGGCAAAGATGCGCTCCTGCGGGGAGCGGGGGCCATTCTTGTCGCGGCTGGCATCCTGGTAGAGCTCCTGCAGCGTGCGACCGGCCCAGAACTCGCGGTCGAACTCGTCATTGCCCTGACGCACGCGCTTGAGGCTGCTAACCTTGCTGAAAATCACGCTCCAGCTCGCCACCGACACCAGCAAGAGCAGCAGCATCACGACCTGCACCACCAGGCTGGCCTCCAGCACGAGGGTCAAGATGGACATGTCTTGGTTCATGAATCAACCTTTGGAAGCAGAAATGGGGGTGGGCAAGATGGCCAGGATGCGCGCCGGGATGCGACCCGGGCGGAAGCTGTCTTCGCTGGCGACGTCGTCGGCTGGCTCGCCACGGGGCGCCACCGGCTGCACCCAGCCAATGCGCACCATGCCCTGGGTCAAGAGGGTCTCGCCGCGCCAGACCTCCTGCGCGAAGGTCACGCTGGCACGGCCCACCTCGGTCACGGCCACGGTCACCGTCAGCTGGTCGTCCAGGCGGGCGGGCTTGAGGTAGCGCAGCTGCGTCTCGGCCACGATGAACATGCCCTCGCCTGCGCGGCGCATGGCCTCCTGGCCGAAGCCCAGGGTCGAGAGCCACTCGGTGCGGGCGCGCTCCATGAACTTGAGGTAGTTGCCGTAGAACACGATGCCGCCGGCATCTGTGTCCTCCCAGTACACGCGGACCGCGTGGCGGTGGTGGTAGCGACTGGGTTCAGTGGAGACGTCAGCGGGCACGGACGAGACAGGAGAAACGCTCATAGACACGCATTATCGCGCGTCACCTCTCGCCCTCACAGGAAGTCGGGCGCCTGAACGGCGTGGAGCGTCACCTGGGTCTCGCCATGGCGCTCGCGTGAGCGCAGCCACCACACCCCGCCTTTCTTGACCGACCAGGCCAGGTCGTACCCGGTCAGCAGCCGGGCGGCCAGCATGCCCAGCGTGGGCTGGTGCCCCACGATCAGCACCGCCTCCTTGGCGTGCGGCCAACGGGCTGCGGTCAACAGGTCGTCGACCGAGGCATGCGGGTCGATGGCCGCCACGGTCTTGAACGGACGCCCCAGCGCCTGCGCGGTCTGCTGGGTGCGCTGCGCCGGGCTCACCAACACCCGCGTCGATTCGGGCAGACGCTGATTGAGCCATGACGCCATGCGCTCGGCCTGACGCTCGCCCTTGCTGGTCAAACGCCGCGCCAGGTCGGCCTGGACGTCGATGCGCACCTCGATGGTGGCACCGGCTGCACGCTGGGCCAGCACCTGTTCATCGTCCAAAGGCAGGTCCTCAGCCTGCGCGTGTCGCCACAAGATCAGATCCATGACATCCCCCTCGCCACCATGTGGGCACCTTGGCCGCTCATCATGCCGCCCGCCTGCGTCGCTCAGATGACAGTCCCGTGCAAGGCCATCAGGGCCTGCTGGGCACTGTGCCCGGTCTGCGGCACGCGCTCGTAGTGGCCATCGCTGAACTGGATCCAGGCATCCTTGCCGTCCAGCAGATAGGGCACCAGGCACTCGTCGATCACACGCTGGCGCAAGGCCGGGTCACGCACCGGCCAGGCCACCTCGATGCGCCGCGTCATGTTGCGGTTCATCCAGTCGGCGCTCGACAGGTAGAGCACCTCATCGTGCTCGGCCTCGCCCCAGCGGAAGTACAGCACCCGCGTGTGCTCGAGCATGCGCCCCACCACCGAGCGCACCCGGATGTTCTCGGTCTGCCCGGGCAAGCCCGGCGGCAGGATGCAGGCACCCCGCACGATCAGGTCGATCTGGGCGCCCGCCTGGCCGGCCGCGATCAGGGCGCGTACCAGCGGCTCGTCGGTCAGCGAGTTCACCTTGACCACGATGCGCGCGGGCCCACCCGCACGGGCCGATTCGGCCACGCGCTCGATGCAACGCAGCATCTGGCTGTGCATGCTCGACGGCGCCAGCAAGAGCTGGCGGCTGGAGCGCATCTGGGTCAGGCTGGAAAGCTGCTGGAACACGCGGTCCACATCGGCCGTCAGGTCGGGCTGGCTGGTCAGGTAGCCCACGTCGGTGTACAGCCGCGCGGTCTTGGGGTTGTAGTTGCCGGTGGACAGGTGGGCGTAGCGACGCAGGCGCCCACCCTCGCGGCGCGTCACCAGCATCATCTTGCCGTGGGTCTTGAGGCCCACGATGCCGTACACCACCTGCGCGCCCAGCGCCTCCAGACGCTCGGCCCAGTTGATGTTGGCCTCTTCGTCAAAGCGGGCCTTCAGCTCCACCACGGCCAGCACTTCCTTGCCGCGGCGCACGGCCTCCAGCAACAGCTCCATCAGCACGGATTCGCTGCCCGTGCGGTAGATGGTCTGCTTGATGGCCAGCACGTCGGGGTCGTACACCGCCTCGCGCAGGAAGTGCACCACCGCATCAAACGACTCAAAAGGATGGTGCAGCAGGCAATCGTGGTGGCGCAGGTGCTCGAACATGCTGCCCCCACGCGGCAGGCTGTCGGGCCAACCGGGCTGGTAGGTTGGAAAGCGCAGCTCGTCGCCATCGGCCTGGTCGATCAGCTGTGTCAGGCGCACCAGGTTCACCGGGCCGTTGACCTGGAACAGGGCCTGATGGTTCAACCCGAACTGCTCGAGCAGGAGGTCGGACAGATCCTGATGACAGCTGCGCACCACCTCCAGGCGAATGGCCTGACCGAACTGGCGCGTGCTCATCTTCGAGCGCAAGGCCAGGCGAAGGTCGGTCACATCGTCTTCGTCCACATCCAGGTCGGAGTCCCGCGTGAGGCGGAACTGCGAAAACGCCTGGATCTCACGTCCCGGGAACAGCTCGTCGAGGTGCGCCCGGATCACGCTGGACAGCAGCACGAAGCCCTGCGTGCCCGGCTCCATCAGATGCGCCGGCAGCTTGATGACGCGTGGCAGCACGCGCGGGATGCGCACGATGGCGATGTCGTTGTCGCGTCCGAAGGCATCGCGGCCGCCCAGGCGCACGATGAAGTTCAGCGTCTTGTTGGCGACCTGCGGGAAAGGGTGGGACGGGTCCAGCCCGATCGGCACCAGCAGAGGCTGCACCTGCTTGCGGAAGAAGCCCGCCACCCACTCGCGCTGCTCGGCGTTGCGGTCTGCATGATTGAGGATGAGGATGCCAGCCTGGCGCAGGGCCGGCCCCACCTCGTCGTTGAGGATCTGATACTGCTCATCGACCAGTTGGTGAGACTGCCGCACCACCTCGGCGATGTACTGCCGGTCGATGTCGCCGGCACCGAGTCGCGCCGCCTCCAGCACGTCGGCATAGCGCACCTCAAAGAACTCGTCGAGGTTGGACGAGACGATGCAGATGTAGCGCAAGCGCTCCAGCAGCGGCACATCGCTGCGCTGGGCCTGCGCCAGCACCCGACGGTTGAACGCCAGGATGGCCTGCTCACGACTCAACAACTTCAAACGTGTGTTCTCTGACACCTGACGCCACCCTCTCATTCAACTCAAAGCGTGCGCACACCCCCGTCAGCCGAGCGATAGCGCATCCGCTTCAATCTTAGAACGATCCACATGTCAACTTGATGACAGAACGATGTCAGTGCGCTGCTTCCCAGTTCGGGCCTTCCCCCACCTCGGCCAGCAGCGGCACACGCAGCGACGCCACCGAAGCCATGAGGCGCGGCACCTCGGTCTTGACCCAGTCGCGCTCGGCCTCGGGCACCTGGAACACCAGTTCGTCGTGCACCTGCATGATCATCAGGGTCTGCTTGCCTTGGGCGTCGAGCGCGTCCTGCACGGCCACCATCGACAGCTTGATCAGGTCGGCCGCCGTGCCCTGCATGGGCGCGTTGATGGCGGCGCGCTCGGCCCCGGCACGGCTCGGGCCATTGGGACTGTTGATCTCGGGCAGCCACAGGCGACGACCGAATACCGTCTCGACATAGCCTTGCGCCTTGGCCTGGGCACGGGTCTCGTCCATGTAGCGCTTCACGCCGGGGTAGCGCATGAAATAGCGGTCGATGTAGGCGGTGGCGGCGCTGCGCTCGATGCCCAGGTTCGATGCCAGGCCAAAGGCGCTCATGCCGTAAATCAGGCCGAAGTTGATGACCTTGGCGTAGCGGCGCTGCTCGCTGCTGACCTCGTCCGGGCTCACGCCGAAGATCTCGCTGGCGGTAGCACGGTGCACGTCCAGGCCTTCCGCGAAAGCACGCAGCAAGTTCTCGTCTTGCGAGATGTGGGCCATGATGCGCAGCTCGATCTGCGAATAGTCGGCGCTGACGATGACATGGCCGGGCGGTGCGATGAAGGCCTCGCGGATGCGGCGACCTTCCGCCGTGCGCACGGGGATGTTCTGCAGGTTTGGCTCGTTGCTGGAAAGACGCCCGGTGACCGCCACGGCCTGCGCGTAGTTGGTGTGCACGCGGCCGGTGGCCGGGTTGATCATCAGGGGCAGCTTGTCCGTGTAGGTGGACTTGAGCTTGGCCATGCCACGGTACTCGAGGATGCGAGCGGGCAGCGGATAGTCCTCGGCCAGCTTCTCCAGCACCTCTTCATTGGTCGAGGGCGCGCCGGTGGCGGTCTTCTTGATGACAGGCAGCTTGAGCTGGTTGAACAGGATTTCGCCAATCTGCTTGGGTGAGCCCAGGTTGAAGGGCTGCCCCGCCAGCGCGTGCGCCTCCTGCTCCAGCGCCATGATGCGCTGCCCCAGTTCATGGCTTTGCTGTTGCAGCAGGGCTTTGTCGATCAGCACACCGTTGCGCTCGATGCGCTGCAGCACCCGCGAGGTGGGCAGCTCGAAACGCTCGTAGATATCACGCAAGGCCGGCTCGGCCTGCAGGCGGGGCCACAGCGTCTGGTGCACGTGCAGCGTCAGGTCGCTGTCTTCGCACGAATACTGCGCGGCCTTGTCCACGGCCACCTGGGCAAACGGGATCTGCTGGGCGCCCTTGCCCGCCACGTCTTCGTAGTTCAGACCGCTGCGGTGCACATGACGCTGCGCCAGATCGGCCAAGTTGTGCTTGCGATGCGCTTCGAGCACATAGCTTTCCAGCATCGTGTCGTGCGCATAGCCGCGCACCGTGATGCCGTGGTTGGCCAGCACATGGGTGTCGTACTTGATGTGCTGCCCCAGCTTGGGTCGGCTGGCGTCTTCCAGCCAGGGCTTCAGGCGGGCCAGCACCTCGTCGAGCGGCAACTGGGCCGGCACGTCCACGCCTTCGTGGCGCAGCGGGATGTAGCAGGCCTCGCCCACCTGGTCGCTGAAGGACAGGCCCACGATGCGCGCCTGCATGGCGTCCAGGGAATCGGTTTCGGTGTCGAAGGCCACCAGCTCGGCCGCCTGCAGACGCGCCAGCCAGCGGTCGAAGGTGTGCCAGTCCAGGACGGTGTCGTACTGCGCAGCGACCACGGTCACGGTCTCCGGCGATGCCTGTGCGTTGTCCCCCATGTCGCCCGATGCGCCCTGATCGAACAGATCGGCTGTGGCGCTCGGCTTGGCTTTCGGCCTGGCCGCCGGGGTCGATGCAGAGGCCGGGGCCGCGCCGCCACGCAGCTTGGCCGCCTCGGTGCGGAAGCCGAAGCGCGTGAAAAAGTCGAGCAAAGCTGCGTTGTCGGGCTCGCGCAAAGCCAGGGCCTCCAGCTCGGGCCACAGCGGCACGTGGGCACTCAGGTCGCAGTCTGTCTTGATGGTGATGAGGCGTCGCCCCTGGGGCAGCCAGTCCAGCGCCTTGCGCAGGTTCTCACCCGCCACGCCTTTGATTGAGACCGCAGCCGACATCACGCCGTCGAGCGAGCCGTGCTCGGTGATCCACTTCACGGCCGTCTTGGGCCCCACCTTTTCGACACCGGGCACGTTGTCCACGGCATCCCCGATCAGGGTCAGGTAGTCGATGATGAGGTGGGGCGGCACGCCGAACTTGGCAGCCACGCCCGCCATGTCCAGCTTCTCGTTAGTCATGGTGTTGACCAAGGTGACGTGCTCGGTCACCAATTGGGCCATGTCCTTGTCGCCGGTGGACACCACCACGCGGTGACCAGCCTCGGCACCGACCTTGGCGAGCGTGCCGATGGCGTCATCGGCCTCGATGCCGGGCACTTCGAGGATGGGCCAGCCCAGCAGACGCACCACTTCGTGGATGGGCTCGATCTGCGCCCGCAGGTCATCGGGCATGGGCGGACGGTGCCCCTTGTACTCGGGGTACCACTCGTCGCGGAAGGTCGGGCCCTTGGCGTCGAACACGCACACCGCGTGCTCGCAGGGCACTTCGTCGCGCAGGCGACGCAGCATGTTGACCATGCCGTGCATCGCGCCGGTGGGCTCGCCTTGCGGCCCGCGCAGGTCGGGCATGGCGTGGAAGGCGCGGTAGAGGTAGCTGGAGCCGTCGACCAGCAGCAGGGTCGGGCGGGCTTCGGCAGAGGCGTCGGCAGAAGAAGGAGACATATCCGGGGTGTTCATGCCCCGGATTGTGGGGCCTTCAGGCTGACGGGATCAGAATTCGGCGGAAGCACCCACCGAGAACAGGTAGAGGCTCTCCTTGCCGTCGATGATGTAGTCGAAACTCTGCAGCAGACGGATGTCGCGGGTGATGTTCATCGCCAGACCGACACCGACATAAGGAGCCTGACGGTAGTCACGCACAGTGCGCTCGGCGCCGCCCACCAGCACCTGATTGTCGTCCACGCGCTTGAAGGCCCAGCCCAAGCGGATCTGATTGACGAAGCCTTCGAGCAACTCCACTTCCCAATTGATGCCAGCTGTCAGGGCGCGCACGCTGCGACGCTCGTTTTGAACCGCGCCAATGACTTTGGTGTCATCCGCACGATTCATGCCACCAAAGACCATGTAGTTGATTTCGGCGGCCAGGCCCGGCGTCAGGCGTTTGCCACCGAAGACCTTGCCGCTCAGGCGTGCGCGGTCGCACGACACATCGCAATCCCACTGGGCAGCGCCAACGCCCAGGTTACCCCCGGCGTAGATGCCCCACTGACGAGCGGCCGGCTTCAGTTCATCCTGGGCCATGGCCGAACTGCCAAGCACCGACAAGGCGGCCACAGCCAGGGTGGACAGAGTGCGGGAGATCTTGCGCGATGTGATGCTGCTCATGATGCGGGACCGGTTCCTCAAGAGGGGGTGGATGGACGCCCCGAACGCCCAAGCGCGGGGATGTCTTCACAATGTTGAAAAGTCTGCCAGATCGACATGCGCAGACTTCTACAATCACGCTCTCCGACACCCCTTCAGCCTGGGGGTTTCGCGCAAACCTGACTGTCAGCTCTTCACCTGCGGCACGGGCTTTCCCCTAAACGCGGGTCCCAGGCGTGGCTTCATCCCTCTTTGCTCCATCTGTCTCATGGCCGTTTTCACCGAAGTCTCCCCACAGGAAGCAGCTGGCTTGCTGTCCACCCTGGGTCTGGGCGCCTTGCAGTCCCTGCAGGGCTGCGCCTCCGGCATCGAGAACACCAACTACTTCGCCAGCACCGATCAAGGCGACTATGTGCTGACGCTGTTCGAACGCCTGAGCTTCGAACAACTGCCCTTTTATCTGAACCTGATGCACCACCTGGCGCAGCGTGGCATTCCCGTGCCGGCCCCGCAGGCCAATGCGAAAGGTGAGATCCTGCACACGCTCAAGGGCAAGCCTGCTGCCGTCGTGACGCGCCTGAAGGGGCGCAACCAGCTCAGCCCCCAGGTGGCCGACTGTGCCCAGGTGGGCGCGATGCTGGCGCGCATGCACCGGGCCGGCACCGACTACCCTCATCAGCAACCCAATCTGCGCGGCCTGACCTGGTGGACGGAGACCATCCCCGTGGTCCGCCCGCACCTGAACGCCGAGCAGGCCGCGCTGATCGAATCCGAGCTGGCGTACCAGCAGGACCTGGCGCGCAGCGAGGCCTACCAAACGCTGCCACACGGCCCCATCCACGCCGACCTGTTCCGTGACAACGTGATGTTCGACGGTCCCACCCTGTCAGGCTTCTTCGACTTCTACTTTGCCGGCTGCGATACCTTCCTGTTCGACATCGCCGTGTGCCTGAACGACTGGTGCATTGACCTGGCCACCGGCGCGCTGGATGCGGCCCGCGCACAGGCCTTCGTGGCCGCCTACGACGCCGAGCGCCGCCTGACCGATGCAGAACTGGCCTTGCTGCCGGCCCTGCTGCGCGCCGCGGCACTGCGGTTCTGGACCTCGCGCCTGTGGGACTTCTACCTGCCGCGCGATGCCGCCATGCTGCAGCCGCACGACCCCACACACTTCGAGCGCGTGCTCACCCTGCGTCGTCAACAGCCCTGGTCCTACACCCGCCAGGCCGCCTCCGCATGAAGCTCCGCATCGTCAAGCCCTCGCAAGGCTATGTCTGGTTGAGGCAGGGGCTGCTGGTCAGCCGCCGCCAGCCTTTCCACTTTGTCGGCCTGCTCGGCCTGTGCCTGTCCTTCGCCCTGCTGTTGATCGGACTGCCGGTGGTGGGCCCCTTGCTGGTGGTGGGCTGCATGCCGCTGATGTGGCTGGGCTTCATGCTGGCCACGCGCAAGGTGCTGCAAGGCGAGCGCTTCACGCCTGCCATCCTGTTCGAAGCCTTCAAGGGCCCGCACAGCCCGCGCCGCATCCTGGCCCAGTTGGCCGGTGGCTATGTCATGGCCACCCTGTTGATCATGCAACTGGCGCAGTTGCTCGGCCCCGGCGCCGACGAGGTGGCGGCCGTGTTCGAAACGGCCGAGAGCGCTGCCGAACTGGTCAACCACCCCCTGATCCAGCAAGACATCCTGTGGCGCGTGCTCTTGACCCTGCCGGTTTCGCTGCTGTTCTGGCATGCGCCGGCCTTGATCCTGTGGGCCCGACTGCCGGTGAGCAAGGCGCTGTTCTTCAGCATCGTGGCGTGCTGGCGCAATCTGGGGGCGTTTGCCGTGTACGGGCTGTGCTGGTTCGGCGTGGTGCTGGCCCTCGGCCTGCTGGACCGTTTCCTGCTCAGCCAGCTGCCGATACCGATGCTGGGCAATGTGCTGGCCATCACAGCTGGCCTGTGGGTGGCGTCGGCGTTCTACGCCTCGCTGTACTTCACGGTGGTGGACTGCTTCGAGTCCCCAGCGGATGTCAGCCCCACGGACACCGATCCAAGGTCGCAGCCTGAGGCCTGAGGCGCGCCGCATGGCGGCGGCCCTGCTTCAGTCGGTCAGACGCGTGACGCCCTCGAGCTCGCAGGCATAGATCGCATTGCGCAAGGCGGCAATTGCCTCGTAGCGCGTGAAGCTGCGGCGCCAAGCCAGCACGACTCGGCGCGTCGGCGGCTCGCCCTCAAACGGCACATACACCACATGCGGATGGGGCTCGACCGGCACCGACAGGCGCGGCACCACGGTCACGCCCATGCCGGCGGCCACCATGTGCTTGATGGTTTCCAGTGAGGAGCCCTCGAAGCTCTTGCGGATGCCCTCAGTCGCGCTGGAAAAACGCGCGAACTCCGGGCACACCTCCAGCACATGGTCGCGGAAGCAGTGGCCAGCACCCAGCAAGAGCATGGTTTCGCGCTTGAGCTCTTCGGCACCAATGGAGGCACGCTGCGCCAGCGGGTGGCTGCGGGGCACGGCCACCAGAAAAGGCTCGTCGTACAGCGGCGCCACGGCCAGGTTGGTGTCCGGGAACGGCTCGGCCAAGATGGCACAGTCCAGCTCACCCGCGCGCAACATTTCCAGCAACTTGGCGGTAAAGTTCTCCTGCAGCATCAGCGGCATCTGCGGCACGCGGCTGATGGCCGAGCGCACCAGTTCCGGCAGCAGATAGGGCCCGATGGTGTAGATGACGCCCAGGCGCAGGGGGCCGGCCAGCGGGTCCTTGCCACGCTTGGCGATTTCCTTGATGGCCTGGGCCTGCTCCAGCACGGCCTGCGCCTGGCGCACGATTTCTTCACCCAAGGGCGTGACGGTGATCTCGGCGCTGCCACGCTCGAACAGCTTGACGTCGAGTTCGTCTTCCAGCTTTTTCACGGCCACCGACAAGGTGGGCTGGGAGACGAAGCAGGCTTCGGCCGCGCGCCCGAAATGGCGCTCGCGGGCGACGGCAACGATGTAGCGAAGTTCGGTCAGGGTCATGGTGGCCACATTGTGCGGCATCCGGGGTGCGGCGGCCACGCTTCGGGGCCTGCCAGCGTCACTGCAAAGCCCGGCGCCCTGCTTTCCCTCAGGCCTTCAGATACTCGGACTTGTGGCCCAGCCAGCGGCCGACATGGCGCTGAGCCGCACCCGGATGGTCGCGCAACAGCACCTCGGCCACCTGGCGGGCCCGCGCCACCAGCGCCTCGTCTTCGTGCAGATCGGCAAAACGCAGCATGGCCGCGCCCGACTGGCGCGCGCCCATGAACTCGCCCGGGCCACGGATTTCCAGATCGCGGCGCGCGATCTCGAAACCATCGGTGGTTTCGGCCATGGCCTTGAGGCGCTGCTTGCCGGAGTCAGACAGCGGCGAGGCGTACAGCAGCACGCACACGCTGGCCACGGCGCCACGCCCCACCCGCCCGCGCAACTGGTGCAGCTGACTCAAACCGAAACGCTCGGCGTGCTCGATCACCATCAGGCTGGCGTTGGGCACGTCCACCCCGACTTCGATCACGGTGGTGGCCACCAGCACCGACAGCTCGCCCGACGAAAACTTCGCCATCACCTCGGCCTTCTGGGCCGCCGGCAGGCGACCATGCAGCAGCCCCACCCCGCAGCCCGGCAAGGCTTCACTCAGATCCTGATGGGTCTGGGTGACGTTGCTCAGGTCCAGCGGTGGGCGCTTGTTGCTGTCGCGGCCGGCCACCTCGTCTGCCGCCTGGTCGCTGTCTTCGGTTTCGTCGATCAGCGGGCAGACCCAGTACACCTGGCTGCCCTTGGCCACCTCGTCGCGGATGCGCTCGATGACCTCTTCGCGCCGGCTGTCGGCGAAGACGCGGGTGACGATGGGCGTGCGGCCGGGCGGCAACTCGTCGATGGTGCTGACCTCCAGATCGGCCAGGTAGGTCATCGCCAGGGTGCGGGGGATGGGTGTGGCGCTCATCATCAGCAGGTGCGGCTCCAGCTCGCGGCTCTGCAGCTTGCTGCGCAACTGCAGGCGCTGGGCGACGCCGAAGCGGTGCTGCTCGTCGATCAGCGCCAGGCCCAGTTTCGCAAACTCGACCTGGTCCTGGATGACCGCGTGCGTACCGACCACGAGCTGCGCCTCGCCCGACGCGACAGCAGCCAGTTGCTCACGCTTGACCTTGACCTTGAGGCTGCCCGTGAGCCACGCCACCTTGATGCCCAGGGGCTCCAGCCAGTCGACCAGCTTGCGAAAGTGCTGCTCGGCCAGGATTTCGGTGGGCGCCATCAGGGCGCATTGCCAGCCAGCGTCCATGGCCACGGCAGCCGCCAGCGCCGCCACCACCGTCTTGCCGGAGCCCACATCGCCTTGCAGCAGGCGGTGCATCGGCACAGGGCGAGCGAGATCGGCCGCGATCTCGGCACAGACGCGCTGCTGCGCGCCCGTCAGCTGGAAAGGCAGGACCGCCAACAGGCGCTCGGGCAGCCCTTGGGCGTGGGCTTTCAACACAGGCGCCTTCAGGTGCGCACGCTCGGCGCGCGCCTGCATCTGCGAGACCTGTTGCGCCAGCAGTTCCTCAAATTTGAGGCGCTGCCAGGCCGGGTGGCTATGATCCTCCAGTGCCGTCAGCGAGGTGTCGGGGCTGGGGTGGTGCAGGAAATGCAGCGACTCGCGCAAGGACGGCAGGCGCGGCGGCAGCAAGGCCGGCGGGATCAGCTCGTCCAGCGGGGCCCGCGCCAGGCCCGCCGCCACCGCCTTGCGCAGGTAGGCCTGCGGCAGGCCGGCCGTGGTCGGGTAGACGGGGGTGAGCGCCTGCGCCAGCGGCGCGCCTTCCTGCACGATGCGCACCTGCGGGTGCACCATTTCCCGGCCGAAAAAGCCATTGCGCAACTCGCCACGCACCCGCAGGCGCACCCCGGCGCCCCAGCTCTTTTGCTGTGAGCCGTAGAAGTTCAAAAAGCGCAGCAGCACCTCGCCCGAACCGTCGTGCAGGCGCACGATGAGCTGGCGGCGCCCGCGGGCCTCGATGCGGTTGTCGCGCACCACGCCTTCCACTTGGACCGTTTCCCCGTCGCGCGCCTCGCGCAGCAGGGTCAGACGCGTCTCATCTTCGTAGCGCAGCGGCAGGTGCAGCGCCAGGTCGATGTCACGCGTCAGGCCCAGGCGCTCCATCGCTTTCTGCGGCGGCGAACGCTTGTCGGCAGCCGCAGGCTGCCCCGTGCGCGCCTTGCCACGTGCAGAAGATGTCGAAGAAGGGCCTGCTGCCTCGTGCGCCACGCTGAACTCGTTGAATGGATGAAAGCGATCGCCATTGTGCCCGCCCGCCAACCCCACCGCCCCCGCGTCTGAGCGTGCCCGCGCCCTGCCGGGTCACCCCAGGGCTGCGCAGATGAAGGACAATAGCGGGTTTCCTTGGCACGGGACCCGTCCGTCCCTCAATGGCATGACCGCTTCTGCTTCCGGCTACACCCTCAGCGATTTCGACTTCGAGCTGCCGCCCGAACTGATCGCCCAGCACCCCGCTGCCGAGCGCAGCGCCTCGCGCCTGCTCGATGGCCGGGGCGCCACACCGGTGGACCGCGTGTTCCGCGACCTGCCCTCGCTGCTGCAGCCTGGGGATCTGCTGGTCTTCAACAACACCCGCGTCATCAAGGCACGCCTATACGGCGCCAAGCAGTCCGGCGGCGCCGTCGAGGCCCTGGTTGAGCGCGTATTGCCCAACCACGAGGTACTGGCCCACATGCGCGCCAGCAAGTCGCCCAAGCCCGGCAGCATCGTGCGCTTTGCCGACGCCTTCGACGCCGAGGTGCTGGGCCGCGGCGGCCCCGATGGCGGCCTGTTTCACCTCAAACTCTCGGGCGACCCGTTCGAATTGCTCGAACAGCACGGCCACGTGCCCCTGCCCCCTTACATCACCCATGCCGACGAAGCCGACGATGTGCGGCGCTACCAGACGGTGTTCGCCAAGGCCCCCGGCGCGGTGGCGGCCCCCACGGCGGCCTTGCACTTTGATGACGCCGTGCTGGCGGCCCTGCGCGAGCGCGGGGTGCGCACCGCCGAAGTGACCCTGCACGTGGGCGCGGGCACCTTCCAACCGGTGCGCACCGACAACCTGGCCGAGCACAAGATGCACAGCGAGTGGTTCGAGGTGCCGGCCAGCACCGTCGCCGCCATCGAAGCCACCAAGGCTGCGGGCGGCCGTGTCATCTCGGTGGGCACCACCACCTTGCGCGCACTGGAGTCCGCCGCCCTGCACGCGCCTGCCGGCCAGATCCTGCAAGCGGGCAGCCGCGACACCGACATCTTCATCACCCCGGGCTTCCAGTTCAAGGTGGTAGACCTGCTGCTCACCAACTTCCACCTGCCCAAGAGCACGCTGATGATGCTGGTGAGCGCCCTGGCCGGCTACGAACACATCCGCTCGCTCTACCAGCACGCGATCGCGCAGGGCTACCGTTTCTTCAGCTATGGCGACGCCATGCTGATCGAGCGTCGCGCGCCATGAACACGCTGCTGCGCCTGGCCTGCTGGTGCCTGCTGTGGCTGGCAGGCACGGTCGCGGCCGCCCCCAAGCTGGTGATCGATGCCGTCACCCTCGCGCCGGGTGCATGCTCGGAACAGCGGCTGGGCCGGGGGGTGACGCTGCCCGATGACTGGCGACAACTCGGCATTCACCCTCCGGCGGTGTACTGCTACCGTGCGCAGCTGACGCTGCCGGCGGTGCCCGCCACCCCCTGGGCCTTGCGCGTCGATCGCCTGCCTGGCAACCACCGCATCACGGTCAACGGCGAGACCCTGTCCACGCGGCACATGGAAGGCGAGGCCATCACCAGCATGGCCCCCCTGCCCTATCTTACCGAGCTGCCCGTCAACGTCCTGCACGCCGGTCACAACGAGATTGCCATCGACGTGCGGATGAACCCCTTCCGCAAGCCCGGCATCGCCCCGCTCGAGCTGGGCGTGTTGAGCGAAATGCGCGATGACTTCGACCGCACCACGCTGTTGACCGTCGATCTGCCGCAGATGCTCAACATGAGCGTGGCCGGCATGGCCCTGTTCGTGCTGTTCGCCTGGCGAGCCCGTCCGCGTGACGTGATCTTTGCCTACTTCGGCTGGATGATGCTCATCATGTGCGGCCGCAACGGCCTGTACTTCATCGAGACCATCAGCTGGCCCACGCACGTCGTCGACTGGCTGTTTTTCTCGACGCACTCGGTGACGACCTACTTCCAGGTCATGTTCGGCCTGGCCTACTCCAACACGCGCATCAGGAGCCTGATCAACCCCTTGCGAATCGTCGGTTTCGGCGTGCCGCTGATGGGCCTGTTCGCGATGGGCACGCCCTACCTCGACGTGCTGCGCCTGATCGCCTACCCATTGATGATGGCCGGCGGCGTGCTGGTGGTCTACAAGATCCTGCAGACGGCATGGACCCGCCACTGGATGGAGGCCTCGGCCATGACCCTGGGTCCGCTGGGCACGCTGGTGAGCATGGCCCACGACTACCTGTTCCTGACACCCTACCTCGACGTCACCGACCTCTACTGGACACCCTACTTCGCGCCCATCATCTTCCTGGGCTTTGCCCTGACCTTGATGAGCAAGTTCATCGAAGCAATGAACCTGTCCGAGCGGATGAACATCACGCTCGAAGAGCGCGTGGCCGACCGAACCCGCGCCCTCGAGGTTGCCAACGAATCCAAGACCCGCTTCCTGGCTGCCGCCAGCCACGACCTGCGTCAACCCACCGCGGCCATCGGCCTGCTGGTGAGCCTGCTGCGCAAACAGGCCACCGAACCCGAAGTCAAGGAGCTGACCAACATGCTCGACGAGGCGGTCACCTCCATGGAGTCGCTGCTGGTGGGGCTGCTGGACATCTCCCGCCTGGATGCCGGCGCCGTCAAACCAGAGTTTCAGTCGGTGCGCATGCAGGACGTCTTCCAGGAAGTGAAGATCCACGAAGCCAGCGCGGCCGCCGCCAAGGGGCTGGACCTGCGCTTCCGCCTGCCCAAGAACAACGATGGCAAGCAGCTGATGGTCTTGACCGACCCCATGCTGCTGCACAGCGTGCTTCGCAACCTGGTGGCCAACGCCATCCGCTACACCGAGCGGGGCGGCGTGCTGGTGGCGGCCCGCCGGCGCGGCAAGCACCGCCTGCGCATCGAGGTCTGGGACACCGGCATCGGCATCGCCCCGGAGCAGCGCGAGCGCATCTTCGACGAGTTCTACCAGGTCGGCAACAGCGCCCGCGACCGTACCCGCGGCATCGGCCTGGGCCTGGCCATCGTGCGGCGCACGGCCTCCATCCTCGGTGAGCAGATCAGCGTGCGCTCGGTGCCCGGTAAAGGCTCGTGCTTTGCCATCGAACTGCCGCTCAACCTGGTCACGCCAGCCCAGACCCAGGTTCAGCCCGGCGTGGCCCACCCCCTGTCCGACCGCGTGATCTGGCTGGTGGAAGACGATGTGCTGTTGCGCCGCGCCCTGGGCGAGATGCTGCACAGCTGGGGCGCTCATGTGCGCACCTGGTCAGACGGCGAAGCGCTGCTCGACGAGCTGCCCCACCTGCTGACCCATGTCGACGCCGAGCAACTGCCCGACACCCTGATCACCGACTACCGCCTGCCCGGCATCGACGGCCTGCAACTGGCGCAACATGTGAGCCTGCAGCTGCGCGCCCAGGATCCACCGACCAAGCCCCTGCAGACCCTCATCATCTCGGGCGACACCAACCCCAATGAACTGGCCCGCTTCGACGAATCGGGCCTCACCGTGCTGGCCAAGCCCTTCCGCAGCGAACGCCTGCTGGAACACCTGAATGCCCGTCGCCCCGCGACCGCCCAGGCCTGAGGCCCGGTCGCACGACACCCCCACGAGACCCGTCCCCATGCTGAACTTTGAACTGCTCAAGACCGAAGGCGAAGCCCGCCGCGGCCGCCTCACGCTCAACCACGGCGTTGTCCAGACCCCCATCTTCATGCCAGTGGGCACCTATGGCACCGTCAAGGGCGTGATGCCCCGCTCGCTCGAAGAGATGGGCGCGCAGATCATCCTGGGCAACACCTTCCACCTGTGGATGCGCCCGGGCCTGGACATCATGAAGCAGTTTGGCGGCCTGCACAAATTCGAGTCCTGGAACAAGCCCATCCTCACGGACTCGGGCGGCTTCCAGGTCTGGTCGCTGGGAGAGATGCGCAAGATCAGCGAAGAAGGCGTGCGCTTTGCCTCGCCGGTCAACGGCGACAAGCTCTTCCTGACGCCCGAGATCAGCATGCAGATCCAGACCATCCTGAACTCGGACATCGTCATGCAGTTCGACGAGTGCACGCCCTACTGGAAGGGTGACAAATCGCTGGGCCACATCACCACCGAGAAGGAAGCCCGCGCGTCGATGGAGCTGAGCCTGCGCTGGGCCAAACGCTGTCAGACCGAGTTCGATCGGCTGGAGAACCCCAATGCCCTGTTCGGCATCGTGCAAGGTGGCATGTTCGAGCACCTGCGCGAAGAGTCGCTGGCCGCGCTGGCCGACATGAACCTGCCGGGCTACGCCATCGGGGGCGTCAGCGTCGGTGAACCCAAGGACGAGATGCTGCGGGTGATGAGCCACATCAGCCCCAAGCTGCCCGCGAACAAGCCGCGCTACCTGATGGGCGTGGGCACACCCGAAGACCTGGTGGCTGGCGTGGCCACAGGCGTGGACATGTTCGACTGCGTGATGCCCACCCGCAATGCGCGCAACGGCCACCTGTTCACCCGCTTTGGCGACCTGCGCCTGCGCAACAGCCGCAACAAGGCCGATGAACGCCCGGTGGACGAGACCTGCAGCTGCTACACCTGCCAGAACTTCAGCCGAGCCTACCTGCACCACCTCGACCGTTGCGGCGAGATGCTGGGCCCCATGCTGACCACCATCCACAACCTGCACTACTACCTGAATCTGATGCAGGAAGTGCGCGATGCGCTGGACGCCGGCCGCTTTGCCGCCTTCCAGCAGCAGTTCGCCGCCGATCGCGCGCGCGGCGTCTGATCCGGTGGCCGTCCGGGCTCAGGCCCGGGCTACGCTCACCAGAACTGCCAGTTGCCCATCACCACCACCCAGGCGCCCAGGATGCCGTTGGTCACGGCGTGCGCCAGGATCGGTGCCCACAGCGTGCGGGTGTAGCGGTACAGCCAGGCGTAGGCCATGCCAGCCACCAGCGCGGCCAGCCACTGGCTGTGCGCCAGCATGAACACCAGCGAGGACAGCAGCATGGCCCGCAGCGTCACCGCGCCCGGGTCTTGTGTCTCGAAATCGGGTTTGTCCACCCAGCGCATCAGGTAGGAGCGCCAGAACAGCTCCTCCATCACCGGCACCAGCATCGCAGCGCCAATCCAGCGCACGATCACCAAGCCCCACAGCAACTGGCCCTCGTCGTCCACCGGCCGAAAGCTGGCACTGGGCTCACCCAGCAGCATCCAGGGCTCGGTCAGCCACACCCACAGCACGAACACCACCACGCCCACCGCCATCGCCAGCAAGGCGTGCCAGAACGACAGGCCCGAGCCACGCCCCAGCTCGCCGTAACGGCGCCAGAAGTACACCAGGCTGCCACCGACCACCAGCACCGAGACGCCATAGAGCCAGCGCGGGTCCAGCCAGCCACCTTCGCCAGCCGGCCACTGCGCGCGCAAGGCCAGCAAGGCCATGAACAGGGCAAAGGGAATGACGCGCGCCCAAGCGGCAGGGGAAAGCAAGGATTTCATCGGGTCCAGCGGAGCAATGGAGTGCGGCGATTCTGCCACCCCACCCCGATCTCACTCAGGGCTGGGCTCATCGAGCAGGCCCTGCACCCGCACTTGAAGGGCCTCGGGCGTGACCGCCTCAGGCGCCATGGGCTCGCCCACCACCAGGCCAATGCGGTTGAACAGTCCGCGGCGCAGCGGACGCGCCATCGCCGCACCCTCAATGCGAGAGAAGCTCGAACCCCACAGGTTGTGCAGCGCCGCCGGGATCACCGGCACCGGGTCCGAGGCCAGGATCTTCATGATGCCGGCCTTGAAGGGCTGCATGCGCCCATCCTTGGTGATCGCCCCTTCCGGGAACAGGCACAGCAGATCTCCGTCGCGCAAGACCTGCCTCGCGCGCTCGAACGCCTGCTCATAGGCCTGCGGGTCTTCTTTTTGTGGCGCAATCGGGATGGCCTTGACGGCCCGGAAAAACCAGCCTATGCCCGGCGTCTTGAAGATGCGGTGGTCCATCAGGAACACCATCGGGCGCGGGCTGCAGACGCCCAGGATCACGGCATCGACAAAGCTGACGTGGTTGCACACCAGGATGGCCGCGCCATCGGTGGGCAGGTGTTCGTCACCGCGTACCTTGAGTCGGTACACCACCCGCGTCACCACCAGCATCACCAGGCGCACGATGTACTCGGGCATCAGCCAGAACACATAGCCCACCACCAGGATGTTGAGCAAGGCGGTGGCACCGAACACCTGCGGGATGCTAAAACCGGCGCCCAGCATCGCCCCGGCCAGCAGGCTGCTGACGATCATGAACAGTGCGTTGAGGATGTTGTTGGCGGCGATGATGCGCGCGCGGTGGCTGGGCTGGGCGCGCAGCTGGATCAGCGCGTACATCGGCACACTGTAGAGTCCAGCGCTGAAAGCCAGCAGCGCCAGATCGGCCATGACGCGCCAGTGGGCCGGATGTGCCACAAACTCGCCCACCGTCAGCAAGACGCCGGCAGCGGGCGGCACCACCGCCTGCGACGCCAGGTACAGATCGAAGGCAAACACCGTCATGCCTAAAGCGCCAATGGGCACCAGGCCGATTTCGACATGGCGGTGCGAGAAGGTTTCGCACAGCAGCGAGCCCACCGCAATACCGACCGAGAACACCACCAGCAGCAGCGAGGCCACCTGCTCATTGCCCCCCAGCACATCGCGCGCGAAAGACGGGAACTGTGCCAAGAACACCGCGCCGAAGAACCACATCCACGAGATGCCCAGCAGGGAGCGGAACACGCTGGGGTACTGGCGGGCCAGTTGCAGGTTGCGCCAGGTTTCGCTAAAGGGGTTCCAGTTCAGCTTCAAGCCCGGATCGGAGGCAGGCGAGACCGGGATGCGCGCCGAAGTCAGCCAGCCCAGCACAGCCACGCCCAGACAGGCAGCGGCCACCCAATGGGCGCCGGTCTGCGGGATGCTCATCAACAGGCCCCCGCCCACATTGCCCAGCAAGATGGCGACAAATGTGCCCATCTCGACCAGCCCATTGCCCCCGGTGAGTTCGCGCTCACTGAGGTGCTGCGGCAGGTAGGCGTATTTCACCGGCCCGAAGAAGGTGGAGTGCAGGCCCATCAACAGCACGCAGACCAGCAGCAGCGGCACCACCTGGAACCAGAAGCCCAGTCCGGCCAGGGCCATGATGCCGATCTCCAGCAATTTGACCGCTCGCATGATGCGTGCCTTGTCGTACTTGTCGGCCCACTGCCCGGCCGTGGCCGACAGCAGCACAAAGGGCAAAATGAACAACGCCCCGATCACCAGCCCGGCCATCTGCGGTGGCAGCCAGCTCACCTGCAACTGGTAGGTCACCAGCACGGTCAAGGCAAACTTGAAGAGGTTGTCGTTGGCGGCCCCCAGAAACTGGGTGAAAAAGAAGGGCGCAAACCGGCCCTGCTTCAACAAGGCAAACTGCCCCTCGTGGGCTGCCGGTACTTCTTTCACGGTGTCCATCCTCTGTGTTTGTTTCGTGCACTGTACAAGGCCAGCGTCATGACCCCTGATCCCACCCTGCGCCTCTTCCTGGCCCTGTGGCCCGATGACGACACCCGTGCCGTCCTGCTCGCCTGGCAGCAGGCTCAGAGCTGGCCCGCCGGCGCCCGCCTCACCCGTGCAAACGATCTGCATCTGACCCTGCATTTCCTTGGTCAAGTGCCGAAGGCGCTGCTGCCTGCTCTGAAGCAAGCCCTACCAGCGGCAGGCTCGCCTGTGATCCTGACCCTGGACCACCTGGACGTGTGGCCCAACGGTGTGGCCGTGCTGCGGCCCGAAGCCACTCCCCCGACCCTGCTTGATCTGCACGCGCACCTGGGCGACGCGCTCAAGCAACTCGGCCTGCCGCTGGAATCCAGGCCGTATCAGCCTCACATCACGCTGGCGCGCCGTGCGCGGGGCCTGGTCCCCAAAGCGGCGCTGCCACTGCGCTGGACGGCGCAGCGCTACGCGCTCGTTCTCTCCGATCACGGCTACCACCCACTCCAGCACTACGGCTGACACAGGGGCAGACATCGGCTCGCAGGTCAGGGCTGAAGTCGGGACAGCACCGCCTCGGTGTCTTCGCCCAGCTTGGGCGCGCGGCGGGTGATGGCGCCCGGCGTGCGCGAGAGCTTGGGCACGATGCCCGGCACCTGCACGGTCAGGCCATCCGGGGTGGTCACCGGCAGGATCATCTCGCGCGCCTGGAAATGCGGATCGGCCGCGATGTCGGCGGCAGTGTAGATGCGCCCGACCGGCACGCTGGCCGCATTGAGCACCGCCAGCACCTGCTCGACACGACGCGCCTGGGTCCACAAGCCAATGGCGGCGTCGATCTCGGCCACGCGCACCACCCTGCCAGGGTTGCTTGCCAGTTGCGGATCGGTGGCCAGGTCGTCGCGCCCGATGGCGATCATCAGCCGCTTGAAGATCGAATCCCCATTGCCGCCGATGACCACCATGCCATCGACACAAGGGTAGGCGTTGCTTGGCGCGATGCCCGGCAAAGCCGAACCAGCCGGCTGGCGCACGGCCCCGAAGGCGCTGTACTCGGGCAAGAGGCTTTCCATGCAGTTGAACACCGACTCGTACAAGGCCACGTCCACCACCTGGCCCAGGCCCTTGGGCGCGTCGCGGCTGATGCTGGCCTGACGGGCCTGCAAGGCCAGGAGCACACCGATGACGCCATGCAGGGCCGCCAGCGTGTCCCCCAGACTCACGCCCGCGCGCACCGGCGCACGGCCGGGCTCGCCATTGAGGTAGCGCATGCCGCCCATGGCTTCGGCCACCACGGCAAAGCCCGGCCGATCCCGGTAAGGGCCGGTCTGCCCGTAGCCGCTGACGCGCAGCATGATCAGGCCCGGGTTGCTGCGGCTGAGCACCTCGTAGCCCATGCCCCATTTCTCGAGGGTGCCAGGCTTGAAGTTCTCGATGAGCACGTCGGCCTCGTCGATGA
The DNA here is from genome assembly GCF_034003525.1 of Aquabacterium sp. GTDB lineage: Bacteria > Pseudomonadota > Gammaproteobacteria > Burkholderiales > Burkholderiaceae_C > Aquabacterium. The sequence continues at coordinate 39,987 of NZ_JAVEYN010000016.1, read as the reverse complement.
GGCGGCGCACCGTGTCGCGGCCGGCCTCGGTGCGCAGGTCCAGCACCACGCTCTGCTTGTTGCGGCTTTGCACCTGCCACCACACGCTGGTGCCGTTGTGCAGCATGCGCCATTGGCGCAAGGGGTCGCCCCCTGCCCCCCCCTCGGTGGCCGGCGGCTCGACCTTGATGACCTCGGCCCCGAAATCGGCCAGGGTCTTGCCGGCAAAGGGGCCAGCGATCAACTGGCCCAGTTCGATGACCTTCAGACCAGCCAGGGCCTGGGGCGGGATCTGAGGGGCACCCTCAGTCGACAAAGAGGAAGAAACGGGCGTGCTCATGGCCTTGATGTTAACCGTGTGTACCGCCTCAGAAACGACACAGGCCCCGTGCAGGGGCCTGGTCCAGGATCAGGGGGCGCGCTCAGGGCTGGGCCGGATCCGTCACGAAGCCGATCTTGCTCAAGCCGGCTTTCGAGGCATCGGCCAGAGTCTCCGCCACGGCGCCGTAGGGCACGGTCTTGTCAGCACGCAGATGGATCTCCGGCTGGGTGCTCTTCTGGCCCTCGGTCATGAAGCGTGCAGCCGCTTCTTCACGGCTGAGCGCCGCACCGTTCCAGTAGCGGATGCCGTTGGCGTCGATCGAAAAGTCGATCTTCTCGGCCTTGGCCGACATCACCTGGGCGCTGGCCTTGGGCAGGTCCATCTTCACGGAATGGCTCAGCAAGGGGGCCGTCACGATGAAGATCACCAGCAGCACCAACATCACGTCGATGAGCGGCACCATGTTGATCTCGGAGACCGGGGCGCTGCTGCTCTTGCTGTCAAAACTGGCGAAGGCCATGGCTCACTCCTCGCAGTCGAAATCAGGCGGCGCTGCCGTGCTTGACCACGCGCACCGGGGCGGCCGAAGCGGACGGGGTGTCGTGCTCAACGCTGGTTTTCAGCGTCTGGCCCGTGGACAGGAAGGTGAACAGCTCGAAGGCAAAGGCGTCCAGACGGGCGCCCCAGACGCGGTTGCTGCGGGTCAGCCAGTTATAGGCCATGACCGCCGGGATGGCGACGGCCAAGCCCACGCCGGTCATGATCAGCGCCTCACCCACCGGGCCGGCCACCTTGTCGAGCGTGCCCGCACCGGTGGCGCCAATGGCCAGCAGCGCGTGGTACACGCCCCAGACAGTGCCGAACAGGCCCACGAAGGGGGCGGTGGCGCCGATGGTCGCCAGCACGCTCAGGCCGCTTTCCATGCGCATGGTTTCTTCATCGAGCACCTTCTTGATGGTGCGGGTCAGGAAGTCCTGGGCGCTGCCGGCTTCTTCCAGCTTGGCCGCGCCGTAACGGGCGTGGTGGGCCTGCGCGTGCATGGCGTGCGCCGTGAGGTGGGCAAAGGGCTCGTCCACCCCATGCGTGGCGATCTCGTTTTGCACGGCCTCCAGCGAGGTGGCGTTCCAGAAGAAATTCAGGAAGGCCTGGCTGCGTCGCTGACGCTTGAACAGCCCCACCCCCTTGATGACGATCAGTGCCCACGAGATCAGGGACATGATGACCAGGATCACGAACAGGCCCTGACCGACCAGATCGGTCTGGGCAATGAAGTGCGTGAAACCCAGTTCGGGGGCCGTGGCAACAGGCACCGCGGCAGGCACGGCAGCAGCGAGATCGGTCATGGTCAGTCTTCCAGATTGAATGTCAGGGGGGCCACCACCCACACCTTGCGGGCTTGCCCGTCTTCCAGGTGCGGCTGAAAGCGCGCTTTCTTCATCGCCTGGACCGCTTGCTGGTCCAGGCGTGGGTAACCCGATGAACGGGCCACCTCGATGTCTTGGGGGCGGCCCTGCTCGTCCACCAGCACCTTGAGGCGCACCACCCCCTCCTCGCCCATCTCACGGGAGATGCGGGGGTAGCTCAGCATTGGCTCAAGCAGATAGCGCACAGCCGAGGACGGCAGCACCTTGGGTTGCGTGGTGCTGCGGCCGACCTGCCCGGCGGGCGCCGCCGTCACCGGACCTGTGGGAGCCGCCTGGGTGGCTGGCGCGGCCGCAGGGGCCGGAGCGACCTCGGCGGGGGCCACCGGCTTGGGTGGAGTGGGCGGCGTGGGTGGGGCCACTGGCACCTGCATCTCCTGCGGAGCGGCAGGACGCGGGGCAGCCACCAGCGGTGGCGCCGGACGCGGCACCGGCGGCGTCGGACGGGGTTGCACCACCGGTACCGGCTTGGGTGGCTCAGGCTGCACCACCGGGGGCTGAGCGGCCTGGGTCTGCGGCTCGTCGGCAATCAGGGCCACCGTGATGGGGGCCGACTCGGCCACCAGCACCGGTTCGGGCGCCAGATGCCAGAACACCAGCGCCGCGCTGGCATGCACCACCAGCACCGACGCGGCCAGGCCGGCACGCTGCAGGCGTGTGAGCTCGACCGGCGGCCGCAGCAGCTGGGGTTGAAGCGGGAGCGCAAACGAAGTCATAGAACGTAGCTTAACACATCAATTGCAATTGCGAATCACTCTCATCCACTTCAGTGAACCGCATTCACAAGCAATTACCTTTGCCCCCTCTTCGGGTGATCGCGGGCCGTCGCTCGCCATGGAATGATGACGGGCGCGCACCGTGCCGGGCTCAGACCCGCCGTCCGCACTCACACACAGGGATGTCATGGAAATGGAAGTCTTGCTGACGCCGCTGGCCGCACACGCGCCCTGCGGCGACGATCTGTCGTTCTCTTCGGAGTTTGACACCATCAACGAAATGCGGCGTGCCGATGACGCCACGCTCAACCAGGGTGAATGGGTCACCAGCCTCAAGGTAGCCGACTGGCCAGGCGTGGCCCGCGCCTGCGAAACCCTGCTGGGCACCCGCACGAAAGACCTGCGCCTGGCCATGTGGCTGACCGAAGCCTGGGCACTGACCCAAGGCTACGAGGGGCTCGCGCGGGGTTTGCGCGTCTGCACCCTGCTGTGCGAGCGCTTCTGGGAGCCGCTGCACCCGATGGCCGAAGACGGGGACCACGAGCAGCGCGTTGGCAACATGCGCTGGTTGCTGCAGCGCGTGGTCAGCCTGGCCAACTCCCTGCCAGTGGCCCAGTCCCGCAAAGGCGCGACCTTCAGCCTGCACGACCTCACCTTGGCGCGTCAGCAAGCCGCCTTGATGGAGCGCGACCCCGAGGAGGCCAACCGCAGCGCAGGCGACAAGATCACGCTCGACCAATTCCAGCGCGCCTTGCGTGAGACCCCTGCCGAGACCCTGCAAGCCACCCTGGCCGCCGCGCGTCAATGTGAGCAGGTCTTGCTGGCCTGGCAGGACGTGGTCGACACCCAACTGGGCGACGAAGGCCCGAGCTTTGTGGCGGCCAAGGAAGCCCTGTCTCAGGCTGTACACGACATCGAGCGACTGGCGCGCGAGGCAGGCGTGCTGCATGACGGTGCGGGCGAGCCTGCGCCTCCTGTGGCATCCAGCGCGGACCCGGCCACTCCCACAACGCCGGCACACCACCGCCCCCCCAACGTCGCCGGCCCGCTGCAAACACGGGCTCAGGCCTTGCAGCAACTGCGCGACGTGGCCAGCTTCTTCCGCCGCACCGAGCCGCACAGCCCCGTGGCCTATCTGGCCGAGAAGGCCGTCAAATGGGGCGAGATGCCGCTGCACGAATGGCTCAGCCAGGTCATCAAGGACCAGGGGGCCATGTCCCACCTGGAAGAGCTGCTGGGCCTGGACAAGCCCGGGCACGATCACGGCTGACCGGGTGGCACGCCGCTCACGCGCGATGCGCGGTCGGCCCCATCCGGCCTGGACCCGCTTCCAACCGGCTCAACCGCCCACGCGGAACTCGATGCGGCGGTTGCGGGCCCGGCCCTCGTCGGTGGCGTTGCTCGCCACCGGTTGGTCCGGCCCCAGACCTGAGGTGCTCAGGCTGTCGGCGGGCAGGCCTTTGCTGACCAGATAACCCTTGACCGCCTGCGCCCGCGCGAGCGACAGGCTCACGTTCGACGCATGGCTGCCCTGTGCATCCGTGTGCCCGATGACCTCGAAGCGACGCCCCGGCAGGCGCGCCAGCGCAGCCGCCATCTCGTCGAGGATCAACAAGCCCGCCGGCCGCAGGACCGCGCTGCCCGGCTCGAACTCGACGATGCGATTGGCCAGCGCCTGGTCCACCACCGCCTGTTCCTGCACGGCCACACGCAGGCCGTTGCGCACGGTATAAGTCGGGTTGAGCGACTGCGCCATCTCGCTGGCAAGCTGCTGGCGCAAGGCCTCGTTGCCCACCTCGCCCTTGAGCTCCACCGTCTGCCCCTGCACGCTGAGCTGACCGTGACTGACCTGTTTCAAGGACGGCGACAGCAGCTTTTGCACATGCTGCGACCACTGCGGCGGCGCCACCACCGAGCCCAGCGCCAGCTGATCCACCACCCGCTCGGCGCCATACAGCTCTCGCAGGCGCGCGATCACGGCCACCCGTGTGGCCTCGTCCGGCACGGTGCCGGCCACCACCACCTGGCCCGGGCCCTGAATCTGCGCGCCACCGGCGGTTTGCGCGCCAACCCAGTTCGAACCTGCCACCAGCCCAGCGAGCACGCCCAGGCGCACCGTGTGCATCCATTTCACCGCTTGCATCACATCAGACTCCGAGAAACACTTCCTGGTAGGTGGCCAGCGCCTGCGACAGGGACAGGCCCGGATCCCGCAGGTAATTGGACAGTTTGCGCAGACCGTAGTCGGCCTGCACCTCGTCTTCGACCCAGTCGGCCTGGTTGACGCTGACCGCCTCCTGCGCCAGCGTGTGCGGGTCGATCAAGGTGCTCAAGGTGGCCGCCGACGCACCCTGAAAACCCAGCACCAGCCAGGTCTGGCCTTCATGACCGACCAGGTACAGGCCCAGCTCCACGTCGTGCCGGCGGAAGAAGCCCAGTACCAGCGACAGCCAGAACGCCGCCACCGGTCCGCGCAAACTGGCATCGTTGACCAGCGGCAGGCACAAGGCCTTGGTCAACCGCGCGGCCCCCTGGCTCATCACCGGCTGCAGCAGCAGGCCCAGCGCCAGCGTGGCCTGCCGCAGCGACACCTTGACGCCGCTGGCCGCCAGCATCTGTTCCAGGCTGGCCACAGTGTGCGTGTCGAGGAACTCTTGCAGGGCATTGCGAGCGGCGGGCTCCTGGACCTCATGGGGCACGGGTGCCTGCAGACTCGCCTGAGCGTGGACCAGATCGGTCGCGGCATGGGCCACCCCCGCCACTTGATCCAGTCGGTTCCAAACCCGCGACAACGCCACCGGCGCCACATCCGGAAAGGCGCGCGGCGTGGTGACATCGAATGAGCAAGCCGTCACGAAGGGAAAGCGCCGCCCGGACGCATCCTGGCTGGCACGCCAGTGACCGGCCAGGCCCACGCGGCTGGCCGTACCCAGGATCGCAAACTGCACGGTGGGCGCGGCGTCGTAGCGCAGCTTCCAGCGTGGGTCGGTGGCCAAACGCTCCATGGTCTGGGACTGCCAGCGATCGAGGTGCTCGATCAAGGCGCTGTGATGGGCGCTGCGCACGAAGTCGCCGCGCGAAGGCAGTTTGCCGAAGTACACCAGGTCGTGGCTGGCCGAGGGGGTCGTGCTCACAGCGTGCCCCCCGTGGCCACCGGCTCGACCGGCCCCGCAATGATCGCCGGCAAGGCGCCCAGGCTCGCCGACGGCGCCGCGCCACCGGACGTGGCCTGCGACGTCGGGGTGTCGGCGTTGGAGATGATGCGCAACTGCACCGCCACCGAGGCACCGCCCTGGACCCAGCGCAGTTCGAACACACCGTCATCGATGCGCCGACGTTGGGCCGAATTGATCATCTTCTCCAAGCCAAAGCGTCCCGGCTCCTGGAAGAAGGTGATCGGTGTGCCGTCGTAGCTCACCCCCGCGATCTTCACGCCCGGCGTGCCCGGCCCCGGCCACACGAAGTGCGCCCAGCTGGCCTTGCCATTGCGATAGCGCAGCACCTGACCGTCCACCTCGATGGTGTACTCGGTCAGGCCCGGCACGGCCTGCGGCAGCATCTGGAACACCGTCTTCACCTCGGCAGCCGCACCGCCTGCGCCCCCCCCCGCCGCCGCGGCAGTTTGCCCGCCCAGCGGTGCCATCCAGGCGCCCACCCCGCCGACGAACTCGGGGCGCAGGCGCACGCCCATGTCGGCCCAGGTGCGCGGCGTGAGGCTGTCGCCGCGCTTGAGCACAAGCGCACCCAACGACTGTTCGACGAACTTGCTCACCGCCCCTTCGGTGCCAAACACCTTGGCGACCTCGACCGGGCTGGCCTCGATGCGGGCGTTGCGATCAAACGGGTACTTGCCGGCCAGGGTGCGCTGATAGGGCTCGAAGACCTGTGCCATCCACACGCGGTTGAGCTCGGCTTCGGCGGGCTTGACGATGACGCCATAGGCCTGCATCAGCGGGCGCACCAGGATGGGCCGCAAGGCATTGCGCGCCGATTCGCTCAGGCCATTGAGCAGTTGCTCGTCCACCAGCTTGAGCGCCTCGGCCAGCTCGCCGCTGCCCTCCAGGGTCTCGACCATGAACTTGCGCGAGGCCGGGCCCGCATCGCCGGCGGTCTTCATCTGGTTGAAGCGCGAGCGGATCTTGGAGAGCGCGCCCAGATAGTGGCGGATCAGCGGCTCCTGGCCTTCGCGCGGCATCATCAGCCGGTTGAGACTGGCAAACTCCTGACCGATCGGGCCCATGGGGATCTGGGCATCCTTGCCCAGCGTGAGGCTCAGGTTCACCGGCGTGGGGCTGGGCGTCGCGCTGAGGATGCGTTGCTTGAACCACTCCAGGAAGCTCTTTTGGCCCTTGGCCAGGCGCTCGTTGACCAGCGAGGGGTTATCCCAGGAGGTCTGCTCGTACAGGGTGTGTAGCAGCACGCCCACCGGCGAATTGCTCGGGTCACCCAGACGGTTCATGTGCACCACGGCCTGGTCGAAGCTGGCGAAGTCGTGCACGGTGATGCCCTGCATGAACTTCTGCCACTCGCGCACGTACTCGGTCTTGTAGAGCGTGGTGAGGGCCTTCTGGATCTGCTCCGGACTGCCCTCCAGCGTCAGGTCATCGGCCGCCGCGGTCTTGAGCACCCAGTCGCTGGTCTGCAGCTCCTTGTGCGCGGCGTTCTGGATGGCCTCCTTGACGTACTGCTCCCAGGCCTGACGCGTGAAAGCGCCGGACACGGCATGGCTGCCGGCCACGATCTGGCGGTCGTTCTCGGTGACGAAGCGCGTGACCGTGACGGGCGCAAAGCGGGTGGCGGCACGCGCCTTGATCTCGCCGTACACGCGCTCACGGGCTGGCATGCCCTTGACGACGCGGCGCAGGTTCTCGCGGGTCTGGTCCAGCAGGGTCAGGTTGAGGTCTTGCTGCGGGAAGGCCGGGTCGCTCATCTGCGCCAGGGCAAAGGACAGGATGCGCTCGGCGCGCTGGATCAGCTGCTCACGCGGCATGGCGCCGCGGTTGGTCTCCAGCCAGCTGCGCCAGAAGCGGGTGAGCTGGTCGCTCATGTGGCCGGCCTCCAGGCGGCTGCGATCGCCCAGCATCAGGTAGGCCTTCAAGGCGTTGTAGGCCTCGGTGACATTGGTGCTGGACGCCTGGGTGTAGGGGGCACCGATCGCAGCGGGGGCCGGCACGGCAGAAGTCGGCGCGTTCGCCACAGCCTGGGTACTGACCAGCATGACGCCCGAGGCTGCGCCCGCCGCTGGCAGCGGCGAGGCGGTGTCGGCGGCGGTCACCACGGGCGGCTCACTGCTGCGCTGCAGCGGACGCAGCTCGGCGGCACGGCTGTTCACCTCGGTGAGGTAGCCCGCGATCGACTGGGCGACCGGCTTGAGCATCACGGCCTGCAGGCCATGGAAGTACTCTTCCTTCAGGCGCGCCTCGATGGTCTCGCCCTGGTACAGGCCCAGGCCAATCGACCAGGGCCGCTCGGCGCGGTAGCGCTGCATCTGCTCCAGGCGGTCCTGCAAGATCTCCAGCGCCTCCAGGCGCGACTGCAGGTCGACACGCTGTTGCTGCACCTGCTGGGCCTTGAGCAGATCGGCCTGCACGTGCGCCACCAGTTGGCGGTTGCCCATGTAGGACCAGGTCCAGCCCGCCAGCACGGCGCCCACCAGGGTCAGCCCGCCGAAGAAGGCCGCATAGCGCAGGCGCAGCTTGTGGCGGCTGGTGTACTGTTTGACGAGGTCACGGTCGGCAAAGATGACGCGCGAGAACAGCTCCTTGAGGAAGAAGCCGCTTTGCGAATAGACCGCGGCCGCCGCGCCAGGCTGTAACTGCAGCCCGAACTGATCGGCCACGCGCTCGCTGGCGCGGCTGGTGGACTGACCTTCCTGCACCGCACTGGTGAAGTAGAAGCCGCGGAAGATGGGACGGAACTGGTAGGGGTTGTCCTCGAACAGGGTGTTGAGGAAGGTGCGCAGTGCGGGCTTGAGGGCGGCAAATTCGAGCGGGAAGGTCAGCACGCCCGGCGGCAACTGCTCGCCGCGGTGCAGCGACATGCGCGCCACCGAAGCGTCTTTCAAGCCTTGGTACAGCACATCGAACTGCTGCTCGAACTGGGCCACCACATCGCCCCGACCGGTGGTGTCGTAAGGCAGGGTCGCGCCCCAGACCTTGTCGCGCTCGCTGCGTTCGCGGTCCTCGAAGAAATCGACGAAGCCGGCGATCAGGTCGGCCTTGGTGAAGAGCACATAGACCGGCGCGAAGACCTCGAGCTTCTCGGTGAGCTCCTGCACACGCTGACGCAGCTTGCGCGCCAAGTCGATCGCGAACTCGGGCTTGTTGGCGCCCAGCTCGGCGACGCTGACCGCGATGATGACGCCATTGAGCGGCGCCTTGGGGCGGTGCTTCTTGAGCAGGGAGAGGAAGCCCAGCCACTCGCCGCGGTCTTCCTCGTGCACGGAATAGCGGCCAGCAGTGTCCAGCAGGATGCCTTCGGTGGTGAAGTACCAGTCGCAATGGCGCGTGCCGCCAATGCCCTGGATGACGGCGTCAGTGTTGTCAGCAAAGGGAAACTTCAGGCCCGACTTGACCACCGCCGAGCTCTTGCCCGCCGCCGGGTTGCCAATGACGGCGTACCAGGGCAACTCGTACAGGGCGGCCGAGCCGGAGGTCTCACCCAGGCGCGAGGTCTTGATGAGCTTGACGGCTTCGGTCATGCGCTCGCGCACGGCGGCCACCTCGTCCTGGCGCCCGGCATCGGCGGCTTCGCGTACGGCCTTGTCAGCCTCGTCGGCCATGGCCTGCTCCAGCGACTGCGCTGCGCGTTGCGCGCGCCAGTGCCGCACACCCCAGACGATCAACCAGGCCAGCCCCAACAGGCCCAGCACGATCCCGGCCCAGATCAGCCCGACCTTGAGGGTGTCGGCCCCCAGCAGCAGCAGGCCCGCCAGCGCCGCCACGCCGATGACCGTCAGCGTGCGGGTGTCAAGGAGAAAACGCCAGATTCTTTGCATGGGGACTTCCAGGTCGTTCAGGCCGCCTCAGGGACGGCAAGCATGGGGTGCATGGGCGAGAGGGCCACCACCACGCGTTCATGAGGAGACTGCACATGGGTGGCCACGGCCACCCGCTGCGCCTGATCGCTTTGCCGCAAGGCCGCGCACGCCAGCGCCGTGGGCACCAGCGCACGGGCCACGCCCAGGTCGCCGCAGGCCTCACCCACACGGGTCACCTGCTGCAAGGGGTCGAGCTCAGGGGCCACGCTTTGCAGGGCTTCGAACAGCTCGCCGGTGCGGCTGGCACGGTGATCGGCGTCCGACACCACCATCAGGCCCTCATGGGGTGGTGTCGAGCGCTGCAGGACTTCGGTGAGCACGGCGGTCAGGGTGGTGCAGCCAATGCGTCCGGCGGCATCGGCCGACTTGTCACGTCGGCGGCAGACCGGGCGCCACAGGCGCATCGCCTCGGGCATTTGGGTGCTCAGATGCGGCCATTGCGGGTGGGCCAGCAGCAAGGCGGCCGCGCCCTCGCCAGGCACGCGTCCGGTCTGGTGCTGCGCGGTGAAGAGCTCGCCGATGGCTTGCAGGTGATCGATACGGTCGGCATCGAGGGCGCTGTCCACCGCCAGGAGGAGCAGCAATTCGGGGCGCGGCTCGCGGGCCCAGCGCAGCAGCAGCTGATCGATCTCGGTCCAGAGGCTCTCGGCCTGAGCCAGGGGAGCGACCTGCCAGGCGGGCATGTGGGCGTTCACCGTGGCCACCCAGTCCAGCAGCGTGCCGCACTGGGACTGCAGCCAGGCAGTGGCGGCTTCACGATCGGCCTCTTGCCAATGAGCCGGCCACAGCACGCGCACGGCAACCCGCGGGCGCTGCGCCTCGCGGGAGGCTTGTTGGGCCAGCGCCATGGGCCGTGCGACACCGGACAGGTGTGCCTTGCCAAAGGCTGACCCGTCGCCCAACGCCAGCGCCTCGTCAGAGTCCGATGAGGGCTCGTCCTCAGGCAGCTCGGTGCGCAGACTGGTCAGGGTGTCCAGCACGCGGTGCAGCGGGGCGTCGATCAGCGCCAAAGCCCGCAGCACGGCAGGCGGCAGACCGCCCTCGTCAGGATGGCTCAGCTCGCCGTGGGTCATCAACCAGTCGTCCAGCTCGATCTCGGGCACGCGGGCGGTGAACACGGGCAGCCCGTCGAGATCTTGCAGGTGGGCGTCGAGATCGGGACGGGCACCGCCCGCTTGCAGCGTGGACCAGGCTGTGTCGGCATCGGCGCCGACAGGCAGGTGGACCGCTTCGGCCAGCACCCAGGCCGAGGCGTCGCGCTGCGCCTGGGCTTCGGCCGACAACGCTGCGTCCAAGGCGCCCTCGCCCGTCGACGGAGCGGCCGCAGGCGCCTCCACCGGTGCACGCAGGCGCTGCACACCCCACAGCGCGGCCAACAGGCCCAGGGTCAGCAGCACGGGCAGCACAACCAGTTGCACGACGATGTCAGCCATGCCGATGTCGCGCTCGGCGTTGTGCCATTGCCAGAGGGTGACCAGCCACACGATCGTGGCGATCACCAACCCCAAACCCAGCGCTTTCAAAATCCTGGCCATGCCCTGACTGCCTGCTCGATAGCCGTGCTGCCACGCGGCAGCACCTGTGACGGTGCGGAGAGCCCGCAAGGGCTCAGATGCCGGTAGAGACCGCCTGTCCGGAGATGAGGGTGGCCCCGCAGGCGCACTTGTCGCCGTGGCGGGCCGCGGGCTGGCCGTCAATGATCATGGTGGGGTCGCCACTCACGATCACGGTGGTGCCGCCGTGGCCTTTCTTGGGGCAGGTGACCTTGTCGCCCACCCGCGCAATGCGGCGGCCATGGGTGTCGGTGCTGCCCGATGCCCCCACCACGGTACCGCCATGGCTGGTGCTGTCCCCCAAGACAATGAATGGACGTCCCATGGTCCGCGCGCTCCCTGATCTCTTTGTGTATGCGGTCGGAAGTACCGACGCGGGCGCAGTCTAAGGCGGCGCAACCCCATCTCAGCCCCCCCGCTAGAGGGGTGGCACTGTGACAGTCTGTGTCAAGTGCACTCAGCGGTTACGCGCGGCCCGCATGGCTTCGCGCACGCCCGGCTTGCGCCATTCGACGTGACCCAGGTCCATCATCTGCCAGCGCCCGCCCCAGGTCAGGCCCAGCCGCTCGGCGACCTCGCCATAGAGCTGGTAGCCGCGCATGGCCCAGGGGTCCTTCTCGCTGATGACCAGCTTGCCGTCGCGGTAGAAGGCGCAGTCGGCGCCCAGGCCCCACTGGTGGTAGCTCTGCCAGGCTCCGGCGTTGGTCACATGTCCGCCCTTGGCAGCCAGCATCGCCTGGCGCTCGGGGCTGCGCCAGCCTTCGAGCAAGGCCATGTCGTAGCCATGCTCTTCTTTCATGATCTTGAACGCCCGCAGCAGCAGTTGCACGAAGGCCGGGTCCATCTGTTCCCAGCGGCGATCGGCACTGGCGAGCATGGGGCGCACGATCTCGACCTCGGCAGTGTCGAAGACCTCGGGGGGCAAGGGCGGCGGGGGCACCAGGTGCTCGCCTTGCAGCAACTGCGCCACCTGCAGGTTGAGCGGGTCGATGCGGTCGTCGAAGCCCTCCAGTGTGCGCGTGCCCCACAGGCCCCAGCTCACGGTGAGCAGCACGGGCAGCGACAGCAGCGTGCCCCCGCCCAGCACCCAGGTCCAGCGACGCGCCCACCAGTGGCGCACGCCCTGCACGCCGGTGCCGGTCTGATGCCACAGACGGACGGGCGCCTGCCGCACCTGCGCGCCCAGGTGCTGCCCTGCCCGCTGGCCGTGCGCACGCCCGCGCTGCCACCAGCGTTGCCAGCGCAGCGCCAGGGCCTGGCGCCAATGCGGAAACACCAGCAAGGCCAAGGCCGCGCTGGCCAGCATGAAAGATCCGAACACCCACCCTGTTTGCATCATTGTTGTAACCAGTCTTTGCAGCCAGCGGACGCGGCCTTTCGCGACCTGATCTGCCTCCCTAGAATGCGCGGGTTCACACATTCCAAAAACACAACAGGGAGTCAGGCTTGAGCCATGACCAGGGCCTGACATGGCCCCGCAACACGCCTTCTTCGCGGCAGCACACGCCACCCGCACTCGATCGCCCCAGTCTGTTTGCCGGCATGGAGCCCGAGGCAGATGACGCCCCCGAGCGCGTGCGGATTCTATCGACGCTCGCCGCCAGCCGCCCCCCCTCCAAACGGGCGTCCGCTCGTTCGCGCCGCAAGCGTGGCAACAGCTGGCAGTTCAAGGCGCTGCTGGCCCTGATGGGCCTGGGCATCGTCGGCCTGTTGGCGGGTTTTGCCATGGTGCTCGCTCAAGGCCACGCCCAAGCCGGCGCAGCCGTGCCGCAGGAGCCGGCACGCCGTGCCCTGCTTGCTGCGCCGTCGGACACCGCAAAGCCGCCCACGGTGATGGCCACCGGCACAGCCTCCCCTTCCGCATCGGCGGCCGACCTGCCCATCGCCCCGGCGCCTCAGACCGCTGTGATCGAGGAGGTCGCGCCCACGGCGGTGGCGAGCCTGGCCACGGTGGCGGCGGCCTCCCCCTTGGCGGCACTGGGCGCCACACCGCCCGCGCCGTCGGCCACGCCCACAAGCACGACCCAGTCCACGCCAGCAGCCTTACTCCCGTCACCGGCCAAGGCCCCCACCCCGGCCACCGTCCGGGACGAACCCCGTCGCGTGGCCAAGGCCGCGCCAGCGGAGGTGCGCCCCCGCCAGAATGCGACAAAGCGAGGTCAAGATGCCGACGTGGCACTGCTGGAGGCGATGTTCACCCACACCCGCGCTGGTGGCACGGACAGCGAGCGGCGCCGCCGCTGCGCGCAGCAGCCCAAGGGTGCAGGCTGCGCCCCCTCACGCTGATCCGAACCGGTGGAGCCCCCCCTGCGACAGGTGAGGGCTCCCGCCCACACTCGGCAAGAGGCTGGTTTGGGCGCTACGATGCTTGATTGCTGTATGAGCACCTCGTAGCCCAGGACACGCCATGACCCATTCCAGCCCTTCCGACCCGGCCCTCGATGCCGACCTCCCGACCCGCCCGTCTGACGATGAGGGCGTACCGGTGTCTCTGAAGATCCGCGAGCGGATCAAGGCCGCACGCAAGCGCTTTCACGCCAACGACAACATCGCCGATTTCATCCGCCCGGGCGAGCTGGACGCGCTGCTGGACGAGGTGGAGAGCAAGATGCGCGGCGTGCTGTCCAGCCTGGTGATCGACACCGACAGCGACCACAACACGCAGGACACGGCCCGTCGCGTGGCCAAGATGTACCTCAACGAGATCTTCCGGGGCCGCTATCAGGAGGCGCCCCCCGTCACGGAGTTCCCCAACGCCGAACGTCTCAATGAGCTGATGATCGTCGGCCCCATCACCGTGCGCAGCGCCTGCTCGCACCACCTGTGCCCCATCATGGGCAAGGTGTGGATCGGCATCATGCCCAATGAGCATTCCAACCTGATCGGCCTGTCGAAGTACGCGCGCCTGATCGACTGGATCATGAGCCGGCCGCAGATTCAGGAAGAAGCCGTGACCCAGGTGGCCGACGTGCTGCAGTCGCGCATGAACCCCGATGGTCTGGCCGTGATCATGGAGGCTGACCACTTCTGCATGCACTGGCGCGGCGTCAAGGACATGGACTCCAAGATGATCAACAGTGTGATGCGCGGCTCCTTCCTGAAGGACCCCAATCTGCGTCGCGAATTCCTGTCCCTGGTGACCCACAAGAAAGGCTGATGCCATGTTGGTTCGACTGCTTTATGCCAGCCGCGCGGCTGAGCCCCTGACCCCCGAGGTGATCGACAGCATCCTGACCACCTCGCGCAAGACCAACCCGGCCCTGGGCGTGACCGGTTTGCTGTGTCACAGCGACGAGATTTTCATGCAGGTGCTCGAAGGCGGCCGCGATGCGGTCAACCACCTCTACAGCCGCATCTGCAGCGACCCCCGTCACCGTGACGTGATCGTGCTGCACCACGAAGAAATCACCGAACGGCGCTTTTCCGGCTGGACGATGGGACAGGTGAACCTGGAGCGGGTCAACCCGTCGATCCTGTTGAAGTACTCCGAACGGCCGGTGCTGGACCCGTATGCCGTCTCGGGCAAGGTGTCGATGGCGCTGCTCGATGAGTTGCTGGCCACGGCCAGCATCGTCAGCCGCGCCAATTGAGGATCGTTGGCACGGGGCCTGCGCTGCTGGGCCTGGACTTCAGTTGCGCGCCCACGCGGCGCAAGCCTTTGACCTTGGCCCAGGGAGTGCGTGCGGGCCATGCTGTCAAGCTGCTGGCCCTGGAAGCCCTGCCCAGCCTGGATGAGTGGGCGGCACGCTTGCAGCCGGTGGGCATGGCCGCCGCCGGATGGACGCACGGTTTCGTGATGGGCTGCGACTTCCCCTTCGGGTTGCCACGCCCGTTTGTGCAGGCCCTGGCCGCGCACGGTCCGGGCGACGCGTTCGCACCTTTGCGAGAGGCCGCGTCGCCAAAGGCCGACTGTGACAAGCTGATTTCCGCGCTGAAAGTCCACTGCGGCGACCGTGCCGGCTTTCAGCGCCTGGTCGATGGCTGGGGACAGACCTGGGACACCGCACGGCCTGCGGGCAGCAAGCTGCTGCACCGCGCCACCGACCGGGCCGTGCCAGGGCTGTCGAGCACCAGCCCACTGCAGACGCGCTATGTGCCGGTCGGCAAGATGTACTTCGAGGGCCTGCAGCGCCTGGTCCACGCTGATGTGAGCTTGCCGGGCTTGCGTCCAGGCCGAGCCGAAGCCGTCGCACTGGAAGCCTACCCCGGTCTGCTGGCCGGCGAAATTCTGGGGCGTCGCAGCTACAAGAGCGAGACCGACGCCAGCCCGGAGCGCCTGATTGCTCGCATGGACCTGATCGATGCGCTGGAACAAGGACGCACGCGCCTGGGGTTGCGCTTGAAGCTGACGCCTGCGCAGCGCGACCATCTGGCGGCCGACCCGAAAGGTGACCGGCTGGATGCGGTGCTGTGTCTGATGCAGGCAGCCTGGGCGCAGCAGCGGCACGAGGCGGGCGATGCGCGCTGGGGTCTGTCGCCCGAGATGGACCCGGTCGAAGGGTGGATACTCACGGCATGAGTGAGACGATGTTTGACATGATCGAGGTGCAGGGCCAGCCGGCCGTGCGCGTGCAATCGCCCGATGGGGCCCAGGCAACCGTGCTGCTGCATGGGGCGCAGGTGATTTCGTGGATCCCCGCGCGGGGGGAGGAACAACTGTACCTGTCGCCCCAGGCGGTGATCGCCCCCGGCCAGGCCGTGCGCGGCGGGGTGCCGGTGGTGTTCCCGCAGTTCAATCAACGGGGGCCAGACACCACTCTGCCCCGCCATGGCCTGCTGCGCACGCGCGCCTGGACGGTGGAGAGCAGCCGCCAGGAAAAGGACCATGCGCAGCTGACCCTGGTGTTCGACGACACCGCCGAGACGCGTGCGCTGTGGCCACACAGTTTCACGGTGGAGACGACGGTGTCGGTGAGCAACACGCGCCTGGATCTGGAGTTGTATGTGCAGAACCCGAGTGAAACCGCATGGGACTTCACGGCGGCACTGCACACCTACCTGGCGGTGTCGGACGTGACGCAGGTGCGCTTGCTGGGCCTGGAAGGCTGTCCTTTCGAGGACACCGTGCTGGACGAGCGCCACATCGAAGACCACCCGGAGAAGCGCTTCTACGGCGAGTTCGACCGCATCTACAGTGGCGTGAAGGACCTGCTGCTGCGCGATGGTCCGCGCCGCGTGAACATCACGCAGGCCGGCTGGCCCGATGCGGTGATCTGGAACCCGGGGCCGCACAAATGCGCCGCGCTGGCCGACATGCCCGATGCCGACTGGCAGCGCATGCTGTGCGTGGAGGCGGCCGCAGTCTTCGAGCCGATCACCCTGGGCCCGGAAGAAGAGTGGAGCGGCCGCCAGAGCCTGGTCTTGCTGACCGAGTGAAACCGGCCGCCGCGTCGATGACTGGGCTGGGTCACAACCTAGCCCAGTGCCCCCTCAATGGGCTGCCGAGGCCCCCACAGCAGGCAGGTTGAGCAGCTGACGCACGTCGGCAGTGAGCTGATCGAGCGGCATGCCATAGCGGGCAAACAGGCGCACCTGACCCTGAGGGTCGAAGATGTAGGAACCCGCGGTGTGGTCGATGGTGTAGCCCCCGCTGGGCGTCTCGACCTTCTGGTAGAAGACCTTGAACTCGCGTGCGACCGCCTGGATCTCGTCGGGCGAGCCGGTCAGGCCCACGAAGCTGGGGTCCATGGCGGTCAGGTAGCCCTTGAGCACCTGGGGCGTATCTCGCTCCGGGTCCACCGAGACGAACACGCCCTGCACCTTGTCGCCATCGGGCCCGAGGCGGCGACGCAACTCGGCCAGCTCGGCCATGGTCGTGGGGCACACGTCGGGGCACTGCGTGAAGCCGAAGAACACGAACACGACCTTGCCCTTGAACTCGGACAGGTCGCGCATGCGCCCGTCAAAGTCCTTGAGGCGCAATTTCTGGGCGTAGGTGGCGCCAGTGATGTCCACCCCGTTGAACTTCAGGCCGGCCTTGGGGCGGGTCATGTCGGAGATCTGGTCACAGGCACCGAGGCCCCAGACGGCCGACAGACTCAGGACCGCGGTGGCAGCCAGTTTCAGGGTGCGGCGGCGGGAGACATCAGGGTGAGAAACAGGCTTGCGGGTCATCGGGGCGCTCAGATCTTCCAGTAATGGTCGACCAGCAAGGCGGCAAACAACAGCATCAGGTAGATGATGGAGAAGCGAAAGGTCTTGCGGGCCAGTGCGTCACTGTAACGCCGCCACAGCCGGAAGGCATAGACCAGGAACAAGATCCCGAGGGCGAGCGCGGAAGTCAGGTAGAGCCAGCCGCTCATGCCGTAGATGAAGGGCAGCAAGGTGCCCGCCAGCAAGACCAGGGTGTAGAGCAGCACGTGCAGGCGCGTGAAGGCGTTGCCGTGCGTGACTGGCAGCATGGGCAAGCCAGCCTTGGCGTAGTCTTCGACGCGGTAGAGCGCCAGGGCCCAGAAGTGCGGCGGGGTCCACAGGAAGATGATCAGGCACAGCATCAGGGCCTCGGGCCCGACCTCGCCGCGCAAGGCCGCCCAGCCCAGCACCGGCGGCATCGCGCCAGAAGCCCCGCCGATGACGATGTTCTGCGGCGTGAGCGGCTTGAGCACCACCGTGTAGACCACGGCATAACCGACGAAGGTGGCCAGCGTCAGCCACATGGTCAGCAGGTTGACCCACAGCGCCAGGATGGCCATGCCCAGGCCGCACAGCACGGCGCTGAACAGCAGGGTCTGGCGCCGGGACAGGTCTCCGCGCGCAGTGGGACGCCAGGCGGTGCGCTTCATGCGGGCGTCGATGCCCTGCTCGATCAGGCAGTTGAAAGCGGCCGCGGCACCGGCCACCAGCCAGATGCCGGCGCAGGCCGCCACGGCCCGCAGCGCTTCGGCCTGGGTGGGCACGCCCGGTACGGCCAGCAGCATGCCAATCACCGCACAGAAGACGATGAGTTGCACCACCTTGGGCTTGGTCAGCACATAAAACTGACGAAAGACCGAGGGCATGGGCGCAGGCGGCGCCGGCAGCGCGACGGATGAGGGTGCAGCGAGGGCATCAGGCATGGGCATCCTCCGGTAGGTGAACTGACTATGGGGTGGACACGCGGGCCACACCAGGGTGAAGTCCCTGAGGTGCAGGGGCCCGCAAGCCGATGGGCTCGTGAACGAGGCGAGGCAAGACCAGCAGGTGCACCAGACGCCAGACCAGCAAGGTGGCGCCCAGGGTGTGCGCCAGCGCCGCGGCCAGGGGCCAGCCCAGCACCACATTGCTCAGGCCACTGAGCACCTGCCAGGCGAGCAGGCCCCACAGCCACAGGCCTTCGCGGCGCCAGGGATGGGCGGCTTCACGCGCGGTCACGGCGGCGTGCGCGTCAGGGCGCCAGGCGCGCAAGGCAGCGCCGTAGCGCCACAGGGCCACAACGATGACCAGGGCCATCAGACGATGGCTCATGTGGATGGCGGTGAGCGCGGCCATGCTGATGGGCTCGCCCTGCCCGTTCTCGCCCAGCGCACGCAGCAGGTGGAAGCCGTTGGCAAAGTCCATGTCCGGCCACCATTGGCCCTGACAGGTGGGGATGTCGCTGCACACCAGCACCGCATAGTTGGTGCTGACCCAGCCGCCCAGAGCCACCTGGACCGACACCAGGGTGAGCACGAGCCAGCCCCAATGTCGCAAGGGCGCAGACGCCCAGGCGTGCAGGTGCGCGGAGGTGCCCAGATCGCGCTCGGAAGGGGGCGACCTGACACCCTCCAGCACGCGCACCTGTGCGGTCAAGAGGCCGACGCCCAGCAAGGCGCCCAGCAGGTGCAGGGTGACGATGATGGGCTGCAATTTGAGGGTCACAGTGAGCGCCCCGAAGGCCCCCTGCGCGCACACCCACACGAAGGTGGCCGTGGCCCACCATGGGGACAAGCTGCCACGACGGTCACGCAGCCACCAGCCAGCCACCATGAGGCCGGTGATCAAGGCCCCCACGCCGGTGGCCAGGTAACGGTGCGTCATCTCGATCCAGGCCTTGCTGTGGGTGACGGGGCCATGGGGCACCGCGGCCTGCTCGACGGCGATCTGGGCGTGCGCCGCCCAGGGACTGGTCTGCCCGTAGCAGCCCGGCCAGTCAGGGCAACCCAGGCCGGAGTCGGTCAGGCGGGTGAAGGCGCCAAACACCACGAGATCGATGGTGAGGAACAGCGTGGCCACCGTCAGAGCATGCTGCCACGCCGGCCAGCCGGCCAGGCCCGCACGGCGGGCGCGCCACCTCACACCGCCGGCGGCCAGCAGAGCCAGCACGGCACCGAGCAAGGCCACTTCCAGGGCGGGTGCCAGGTTGATGAGGTCGATCATGCGAGCACCCTCAACGGCCGGCCTCGTCCCAGGACTCGTTGGCCTTGAGCAGGCGCATCAGGTCCTTTTTGACGCGCGCCGGGTCGGCATCGGCCGGAAAGCGCATCATCCAGTCGCCCCTGGGGTCCACCAGATACAGGTGGCTGCTGAGCGTCTGCCCCACGTCCGGCTGCAGCCATTGCGACAGGCGACTGGCATCGACCCGCAACGTCCAGGCCTGGGCCAGCGCGGGCAGCAAGGCGGGCCGCACCTCGGCCTGGTCCGGGATCAGCCAGACGCGGTCGACGCGGTCCTTGTCTCGGCCCAGCGCCTCGCGCAGCTGGCGCTGCAGATAGAGCTGGCGTTCGCACGCAGCATCGCAGGCACCGCCCGCCACGCTGACCAGCAGCCATTGGCCTTGCAAGGCCTGGGGCGTCACGGCCTGGCCTTGCAGGTTGGTGAAGCTCAGCCCGGCCTCGGCGGTCATGGGCTTGGGTGGGGTGATCAGAGTGCCGTGGTTGGTGCGCCCCTGAGGCTTGATGACGTAGTAGCTCAGGTAGGAGGCCACGACCGGGGCGGCACACACCGCCCAGATCAGCAGCATCTTGAGGCGGCCCAGGCGCGTGCGCTGCACCGCCGAGGCGCCCGCTGCGGGCAGGCTGTGGACGCTCAGTTGCAGCATGGGGTTGGGAGAGGCAGCTTCAGGAGGCGGCATGGTGGGCACTTTGGACAAGGCGTCGGGCCAGACGCCGGGGACGGAGGAACTGGAACCACAGGGTCAAACCACCCGCTACCGCCGACAAGGCAAACCACTGCACGGCATAGGCCAGGTGCTTGTCTCGCCCCAGATCGGGTGCGGCCCATTGGCGACTCAAGACAACGGGAGCGGTGGACGCGTTGGGTGATCGCTCAACCTCAGCTTGCACCTGAAGCACTGCACCGGGAAGCGGGGATTGCCCCAGCCAGGCTTGCCAGAACGCGGCATCGACGTTCTGACGGATCAGGGACTGAGGTCTGGTGCCCGTGACGGCGTCGCCACCGGTAGCGACAGGCGGCGGCTCGGCGCCCAACTGGTACACGCGCGAGACCGAGGCCACCACCCGCCCGGGTACGGTGACAAGGCCGGTGGCGGTGGGCAGATCGGGAACGTGCAGGCGATCGTGGGCATGGCGGGGCACCCAGCCGCGTTGCACCAGCAGCAGGCGGCCATCACACACACTGCCCGGCGCATGCAGACGCAAAGGGGTGACCACCTCGAAGCCCGTGCGCCCCTGTTGGGTGCGGTTGTCGAGCCAGACGGTGCGTTCGGTGACCCAGGTGCCGGTGAGCTGGACCGGGCGCTGCACGGGCAAGGCCTCCGCAGCTCGACCGTCGCAGGGCCAATCGGCCGACTGCCAGGCGGGCAGTTGCTGGCGGGCGGTGAGCAGCGCCTGGGCCTGCTGCTTCTCGTCGGCGCGGCGCAGCTGCCACTGCCCGAGTGAGGCGGTCAGCAGCACCGTGGCGGCGCCGGCCACGCAGGCGATGAGGCGTGCGCGACCTGGGGTCATCTCGCTGTGCCCTGCCGCGTGGCGTGCCCATAATCGGGTCGCATGAAATGGATCCTTGCCCTGGCCCTGGTGGCCATCGTCGCTGCCTTGGCCCTGGCCGGTCGGGCCATGCTGCGCAACCCTGACTCCAGCACACCGGCGCCACGCCGCATGATGCGGGCGCTTGCCTGGCGGGTGGGGCTCTCCGTGGCCTTGTTCGTCTTCATCTGGGTTGCGTATCAACTCGGCTGGATTCAACCGACGGGGCTGCCCATCGATCGCTGAGCCTTTGACGATGGGGCCCGACGCCAAGGGCAGCGGCTGAATCGGTGTGGCCGCTCGCCATCAGGTCCAGTACACGACCACATACAGGCCCAGCCAGACCACGTCCACGAAGTGCCAGTACCAGGCCGCACCTTCGAAGCCGAAGTGCCGCTCGGGCGTGAAGTGGCCCTTCTGCAGGCGCAGGGTGATGAACAGCAGCATCAAGGTGCCCACGAACACATGCAGGCCGTGAAAGCCGGTGAGCATGAAGAAGGTGGAGCCGTAGATGCCCGATGAGAGCTTGAGGTTGAGGTGGGTGTAGGCCTCGTAGTACTCATAGCCTTGCAGACCCAGGAAGGAAGCTCCCAGCAATACGGTGAGCCACATGAAACCCACCGTCTTGGCGCGCTGGTTCGCCAGCAAGGCATGGTGCGCGATGGTCAGGGTGACGCCGGACGTCAACAGCAAGGCCGTGTTGATGGTGGGCAGCGGCCAGGGCCCCATGGTGCGGAAGGGCTCAACCGTGCCAGCGGGCGAAGCGGTGTAGCCCGGCACATCCGAGGGCCAGATGGCTTTGAAGTCGGGCCACAGCAAGGCGTTGTCGATGCTGCCCAGGTTCGGGATCACATGCAGACGGGCCCAGTACAGCGCCCCGAAGAAGGCACCAAAGAACATCACCTCGGAGAAGATGAACCAGGCCATGGCCCAGCGGTAGGACACATCGATGCGCTGGCTGTAGAGCCCGCTCTCGCTCTCACGGATGGCATCGCCAAACCACTGCGTGAGCACCACCGCCCACCACAGCAGACCAAAGGCCAGCGAGTAGGCTCCCCAGTCCACGCCATTGACCCACTGCCCGGCGCCGAGGATGACGAAGAACAGGCCGATGGCCGCCATCACCGGATGCCGGGAGGGCCCAGGCACAAAGTAGTACGGGGCTTGTCCTTTGGGAACCGCTGTCGACATGTTGTGCTCCTCGACCGAATTCACTGAGCGACGCCGCTGGCGATGATCCATCGCACCAGCCACACCAGCCCCAACACAAACACCAGGGCGGCCAACACCCCGGCAACGATGACGTGCACCGGATTGATCCGGGCCACATCCTGTGCGTAGTCACTGGACTTGCGCACCCCGAAAAAAGACCACGCGACCGCCTTGAGCGTCTGCCAGAACGAGCCGGGACGCTGAGCCGCGTGACGCAGGTCCTCGCTCATACCGCCCCCTTGGGTGCGGCCGGCACCTTGCCGCCCACTTCGAAGAAGGTGTAGGACAGCGTGATGGTGGCCACGTCTTTCGGCAACTTGGGGTCGATCACGAAAGTGACCGGCCACTGCTTGCTCTCACCCGGCTTGAGCGTGTGCTCGGCAAAGCAGAAGCACTCCATCTTGTTGAAATGCGAGGTGGCTTGCTTGGGTGCGTAGCTGGGGATGGCCTGCGCTGCCATGGCGCGGGGCTGGCGATTGCGGAACTCGTACATCACCGTCATCAACTCGCCGGGGTGCACCTGCACTGAGCGCACCGCGGGCTTGAAATCCCAGGGGCCGCGCGCATTGGCGTCGAACTCGATGGTGATGGTGCGACTGCGATCGACCTGCGTGTTGGGCTGAACAGACGAAGTGGCACCGGGAATCTGCCGATCACCCAGACTCAGCACATTGATGCCGAGCGCCGCGCAGATGTGACGGTACATCGGCACCATCGCGTAGCCGAAGCCGAACATCAGCACCGTGATCACCGCCAGCTTGCCCACCATGGCGGCGTTGGCCCGTTGCAGCGCCACACGCACCCGCCCGTGTTGAGCACATGGCCCTCTTGGGGCCTGTTGGGGCGGGGAGGCTGTTGGCTCGGTCATGGGAGGCCTCGGGCGCAAGCGTGACGGCGTGCGCTCAGTGAGAAGACAGCAGCATGATCTTGGCGACAAAGCCGAGGAAGAACGTCGCCGCCACAGAGGCCAGGATCAAGGCCAGGCGCACATTGCGGCGGCGGCCCAGTTTGATGGAAGGGGTGACACTCATGGCTTGCTCCTCATCCGGTTTCAGGCATCAGGGCCTTTGTTCAGCCGATCACGCGCGTGGCGGACGGGTCCAGTTTGGGCGGGGTCTCGAAGGTGTGGAAGGGGGCCGGCGAAGGCACTTCCCACTCCAGGCCTTCGGCGCCTTCCCAGGGCTTGGCCGGGGCCGGTTCACCCTTGCCGCGCATGGCCGGGATCAGCACGCCGAAGATGAAGTACACCTGCGCGAAACCGAAGGCGAACGCCCCGATGGAGGCCACCGCATTGAAATCGGTGAACTGCATGGGGTAGTCGGCATAGCGACGCGGCATACCCGCCAAGCCCAGGAAGTGCATCGGGAAGAAGGTGATGTTGAAAGCGATCAGCGACCACCAGAAGTGCAGCTTGCCCTTCCACTCCGGCACCATCACGCCGGTCCACTTGGGCGCCCAGTAGTAGAAGGCGGCAAAGAGCGCAAACAGGGAGCCTGCCACCAGCACGTAGTGGAAATGCGCCACCACGTAGTAGGTGTCCTGGATCTGGATGTCGATGGGGGCGACCGCGCAGATCAGGCCCGTGAAGCCCCCCATCGTGAACACGAAGATGAAGCCCACCGACCACAGCATCGGGCTCTCGAAGGTCATGGAGCCGCGCCACATGGTGGCCACCCAGTTGAAGATCTTCACGCCCGTGGGCACCGAGATCAGCATGGTGGCGTACATGAAGAAGAGTTGGCCGGTGACCGGCATGCCAGTGGCGAACATGTGGTGCGCCCACACGATGAAGCTCAGGATGGCAATGGACGCCGTGGCGTAGACCATCGAGGTGTAGCCAAACAGGCGCTTGCGCGCGAAAGCCGGGATGATCTGGCTGATGATGCCGAAGGCCGGCAAGATCATGATGTAGACCTCGGGGTGGCCAAAGAACCAGAAAATGTGCTGGTACATGACCGGGTCACCGCCGCCGGCCGGGTTGAAGAAGCTGGTGCCGAAGTGGCGGTCGGTCAGCGTCATCGTGATGGCGCCAGCCAGCACCGGCATCACGGCAATCAGCAGGTAGGCCGTGATCAGCCAGGTCCAGGCGAACATCGGCATCTTCATCAGCGTCATGCCCGGCGCGCGCATGTTCAAGATGGTCACGATGATGTTGATCGAGCCCATGATGGACGAAGCGCCCAGCAGGTGCATGGCGAAGATGCCGGCATCCATCGACGGGCCCATCTGCAGGGTCAG
The DNA here is from genome assembly GCF_034003525.1 of Aquabacterium sp. Lineage (GTDB taxonomy): Bacteria > Pseudomonadota > Gammaproteobacteria > Burkholderiales > Burkholderiaceae_C > Aquabacterium. The sequence continues at coordinate 15,629 of NZ_JAVEYN010000016.1, read as the reverse complement.
CGGCGCGTACAGCGTCCAGCCCGCAGCCGGCGCACCACCGGGCATGAAGAAGGAGCCCACCAGCAGGCAGGCGGCCGGGATCATCAGCCAGAAGCTGAAGTTGTTCATGCGCGCAAAGGCCATGTCGGAGGCGCCAATCTGCAGCGGCAGCATCCAGTTGGCCATGCCCACGAAGGCCGGCATGATGGCCCCGAACACCATGATGATGCCGTGCATGGTGGTGAGCTGGTTGAACAGCTCGGGGTTGACCAGTTGCAACCCAGGCTGGAACAGCTCGGCGCGGATGCCCAGCGCCAGCACGCCGCCGATCATCAGCATGGTCAGCGAGAACAGCAGGTACAGCGTGCCGATGTCCTTGTGGTTGGTGGCGAACACCCAGCGCCGCCAGCCATGCGGGTGGCCGTGGTCATGGTGAGCGTGCTCACCGTGGCCGGCGTGATCCAGAACTGCGCTCATGGAAAGTCCTTTCCTGATCCTGTGCGGTGTAAGGCCGGATTCACTGGCGCGCAGCCATCACGGCGGCGGGCTGAACGACCTGCCCGGTCTTGTTGGACCAGTGGTTCTTGGTGTAGGTGATGACAGCGGCGATCTCGGTATCCGACAGCTGACGCCACGCCGGCATCAGGTTGTTGTTCTGGCCGTTGAGCAACACGTGGATCTGCTTGCCCACATCGGCGTCCAGCACGACAGGCGAGCCATCGAGCGGCTTGATGGCACCGGCGCCCTTGCCGTTGGCCTGGTGACAGGCGGCACAGTTGGCCGCGTAGACCTTCTCGCCACGGGCCACCAGGTCGTCCTGCGTCCAGACCTTGTTGGGGTCATCGGCCTTGGCCTGCATGGCCTTGTGCTGCTCGGCCACCCAGGCGGCATAGTCCTCGGCGGTCAGCACACGCACATGGATGGGCATGTAGGCGTGCTCCTTGCCGCACAGCTCGGCGCATTGCCCGTAGTAGTCGCCCACCTTCTCGGCGCGGAACCAGGTGTCACGCACAAAGCCTGGAATCGCGTCCTGCTTGATGCCAAAGGCCGGCACCATGAAGGAGTGGATCACGTCGTTGGCGGTGGTGATGATGCGGATCTTGCGATCGACCGGGACCACCAGCGGGTTGTCCACCTTGAGCAGGTAGTTGTCGCCTTGCGGGGTGCCGGCGTCGGACAAGGCGCGCTGCGAGGCGTCGAGCGTGGACAGCATCGAAATGCCCTCGCCCTCGCCTTTGAGGTAGTCATAGCCCCACTTCCACTGATAGCCCGTGGCCTTGATGGTGAGGTCGGCATTGGTGGTGTCCTTCTGGGCGACGACGACCTTGGTGGCAGGCAGCGCCATGCCGATCACGATGATGAAGGGGATCACCGTCCAGATGATCTCGACCGTGGTCGATTCGTGGAAGTCGGCCGGCTTGGCGCCCTTGGATTTGCGGTGCTTGAAGATGGCGTAGAACATCACGCCAAACACCCCGACGAAGATCGCACCACAGATGTAGAGCATCATGTAGTGCAGCCACTGCTGCTCGGCGGCGATGCGCGTGGCGGGCGGGTGCAGATCGAGCTGCCGCACGGCAGGGCCACCGGGCAGGTCGTTGACCGCCCAACTGGCTTGCATCATCAGGAGCAGCAAGCCCCCGACGAGTTGGCGCCTCAGAGAAGACAGGCGTAGCGCCCCAGACCCAAACGAACGAACTGCAAACCCGGGCACATAGCTCATGTCTTGACTCGTCGTGGTTGAACGGGGTCTGTGCGACCCGTACACGGCACCGGGATCCCCGGCCAGCCGTACACCGACCCACCTCGCGCCGCAATGTGCAACGCAAGGCGTTCAACCCATTCTAGTCAGCGGTTTGCGCTACCTCAACCGCGAATCGGCGCTTCCATGCTATGAATTACCCGTGGTTGACGTCAGAAGACACCGCGGTGTGTCGGCATGTATCAAGCTGGCTTGTCGGCCTTGCGGATCATGCGCTTCATGTCCTGCAAGGACACACGCGCCTCGGCTTCCACCTTGACGCGCGGCGTGGGCTTGATGGCGTGGCCATAAACCAGCTCGACGGTCAGGCCCAGGCGGCCATCCGGTCGCATCAGGCGCTCGCGCAAGGCGTCAAGCAGACGCTGACGCCAGCGAGGCGTGCGCAAACCGACAAAGCGCCCGTGGGCCACATTGCCGCCCCAGGTGCGCAGCTCGGCCAACAGCGCCTCGGGCGTTGCCCAGGTCAAGGTCAGACGCTCCATGTCCATCACCGGGTCGGCAAAGCCGGCTTGCACCAGCTCGTCTCCCAGGTCGTGCATGTCGATGAAATCGATGGTGGGTTGCGGCCAGCCCAGCGCGGCGTACACGGCGCGCAGTTCGCGGGCGGTGTCCGGCCCCAGACCGGAGCACATCAGGAAGCCGCCCACGGCCAGGTGCGCGTACCAACGGCGCATCAGACCCGGCAGGTCGGCGCTGGCGTGCAGGGTCATGTTGGCCCACAGCATCTGGGCCCCCTCGGCGCCATCACGCTGCCAAGGCACATCGGCCGCTACGGGCTCGACGTGGGCCTGTGGCACCTCACGGCGCCACAGCTTGCGCCAGTCGCGCGGCGCGTTCTGCGCCAACTGGGCCTGGCTGCGCTGCGCCAGCTCGCCCGAGGGCTCGACCACCCAGCGTTGCGCCTGCGGGTACTGCGACTGCACCAGCTCCGCCCCCGCCCCGAGAAAGGCCGACCAGTCGATCCAATCCTTGGGTTGCAGGCGAATGGGCGCCAGCTTGGCCGCGAGGCGACGTGCCGCTTCCTGATGGAGCCAGGGCGCCTCGGGCAAGGCAGCCAGGCGCCGCGTCTGACGCTGCAAGGCGCGCCGATGGGGGGCGCAGGCTGGCGGGGCCGAAGCGGCGGCGGAAGAAGAGTCGGACATGGGATGAAAAGGCGCTGAAGTCCCCACTGCGGGCGATGGCGCACGCTCGGGATGCGTCAGTATATTGAGGCCATGCCAACCGTGCCGTCATCCGGGGCTTCTCGACTGCGCGCCTGGCTGAAGGCCTGCGGTTTGCCCACGCTTTTGCCCACCACCTGCCTGCTGTGTGGCCAGTGGCAAGACACCCCCCTCTGCCAGCTCTGCGTGGAACGCTGGCAGCGCCCCGTGCCACGCTGCGTGCGCTGCGCCATCGCCCTGCGCGGCCACGCCCTCGACAGCGTCTGCCCAGCCTGCGAAGACCAGTCTCCCGAGTTTGACCGCGCCATTGCGGCGCTGGACTATGCGGCGCCGTGGCAGGGGGCGCTGTCGCGCCTCAAGTTTCAGGAAGGCACGGCACTGGCTCGGCCGCTGGCCGACCTGATGCTAAAGGCCCTGGCACAGCGCCGTGACCGGGTCGACCTGATTGTGCCGGTGCCACTGTCGCGCCCTCGCCTGCTCGAGCGCGGCTACAACCAGACCTGGCTGCTCGCCCAGCATCTGGCGCGAAACCTGAATCACCCCGCGCGCCACGATGTGCTGCACCGCGCCCATCACACCGAACGGCTCATGCACCTGGATGCCGAGGCCCGGCGCGCCCAGATCGCAGGCGCCTTCGAGGTGTCCGAGGCCGCCCTGCCCCACATTCAACGCCGTCACATTGCCGTGGTGGACGACGTGCTCACCACCGGCGCCACCTTGGACGAGGTCGCCCGCACCCTGCGGAAGGCAGGGGCACGCAGCGTGTCCGCCTGGGTGCTGGCGCGCACGCCGGCGCCCGACCGATCAGGTGCTCAGGCGGCTGACTCAGCGGGGTCTGCGGTCGTCCACTCGCTGAGCAGTCGGTAGCCCAGGGCCAGCAGCGTCGGGCCCAGGAAGACACCGATCACGCCAAAGGCCAGCACCCCACCCAGCACGCCCAGCAGCACCACCGCAAAGGGCAGCCGCGAGCCACGGCTGATGATGAAGGGCTTGATGACGTTGTCCACCGTGCTGACGAGGAAGAAGCCCCAGGCCGCCACGAACACGGCCCAGCCCAGCTCCCCTTGCTGGAACAGCCAGATGGCCGCACCGCCCCACACCAGCGGCGGCCCCACCGGCACCACCGAGAAGAAGAAGGTCACCACGCCCAGCAACATGGCCGCCGGCACCCCCGCAATCAGGAAGCCGATGGCCGCCAGCACGCCCTGGGCCAGGGCCGTGCCCAGGATGCCGTAGATCACGCCGTTGACCGTACCTTGGGTGATCTCGATGAGGTAGCCCGCGCGCGTGCCGGCCAGGCGCGACAGCGCCACGCGCAGGCGCACTGCCAGGGCTTCACCGTGCAGGAACAGGAAGAAAGCCAGGAACACCGACAGGGCGATGTCGATCACGCCCTTGCCCACCAGGCGGCCCGTGGTCAGCGCCAGCTTCTGGGCCGGGTCGGCCAGCTTGCCCAGCTCGGCCATCAGCCGCTTGCCATCGTGTGCCAGCCGCTGCCAGTACTCGAAGAGCGACTGACCGACCAGAGGCAGCTCACGCAGCCAGGCGGGCGCATCGGGCAGACCACTGTTGACCAGATTGTTGATGCCCCGTCCCAACTGCGCCACGTTCTCGGCCAAACCGAACGCCACCGCCGTCACCGGGCCCAGCACGACCAGGGTGATCAAGGCCGTGACCAAGCTGGCCGCCAGCACGCGCCGACCTTTCAAGATACGGTCCAGCCACAGCAAGGGCGGCCAACAGGTCGACGCCAGGATGGCCGCCCAGGCCAGCGAGCTCATGAAGGGCCACAACACATAGACGCAACCGACCGCGAGGAAGGTCAGGGCCACGATGGCCAGGAGACGGTCGGCGCGCAGAGGGTCCATGTGTCAGGCAAGCGGGGTCAGGTGGCAGGGATGGGGGTACCGCAACTTTCGCAGAAAGCATTGTCGCTGTCATTGACCGTTTCGCAGGCCCCACACACCACCTTGGCCGACGTGAGCGGCGCCACCACCGCCTCGGGCACGGCCTCGGCCTGGGGGGCCGCCGCCTGCAACAAAGTCTCGGCCACCACGCCGGACGTCAACGCGGCCGTCGAGGGTGACGCGCCGCCCAGCTGATTGAGCGCTCCCATGGCCGCCATGCGGCGGGCGTCTTCGTTGGCCGTCGGCGCGATCACGATGCTCTGCTCACCCGCAAACTGGCGCACCAGGTTCTTGAGGTACTCGGCCTCTTTGGGCTGACTCAGCATGCCTGTGATGATGCGGGGCGTGACGCTGCCATGGCTCTGGTGGCCAAAGACCACGCTGCGCAACTGCATCACCCAGACGCGGAAGGTCATGTTCTCGACGTTGACCACTTCGCGCTCGGTGAAGACGCGGTCTTGCAGGCGGTTGCCGATGTCCACCTTGGAGCGGATGTAGCTGCCTTCCATCTCGACCCAGGTCAGCGTGGACTCGAAGTCGAAACGGCCCCACAGGGTGTGGGCACTGCGGAAGGCGTAGCCACCGACGGCCACCAGCGACAGGCCCAGCGAGGCAAAGCCGAGCACCGGGCGCCAGTCGCTCATCGGATCGAAGCGCACGGCGAAGATCACCAGCGCCAGCGCCCCCGCCAAGGTCAACACGACGCCCATGAGGTCAATGATCATCAGCCAGAAGAAGCGCGGGTAGGCCTTGGCGACCGAGAAGTCCATGCGCTTGAACGCCGAGGGCGCCATCGGCTGGGTCTCTTCCAGAATTTGGCCCTTGAAGTTGCCGGCACGGCTGCCCAGGTTGATGTTGGGCAGGACGCGAGCGTAGCGGCGGTTGGGGATGCGGTGCGTCCAGCTGCGCTGCATCTCGCGGTCGAGCTCCTGCATCAGCAGGTTCGGGTCGGCATTGAAGCTGAAGTTGTCTTGCGTGTCGACCTTGCTGACCGGGGGCGGCGGGTCGATGTGGCGCTGCACGGCCACGAAAAACACACCTTCGATGGCGGCCAGGGCCACCAGGATGATCAGGGCCTGGGTGCCGAAGCTGGCCCATTCCAGATCGGGCAGGACGCCGCTGAGAAAGCCCAGAGCCACGGGGCCCAGGATGGCCGCCAGCGTCAACCCCACGATTTGCTTGAGGTTGAAGCTGACCTTGGCCTGCACGTCACTGCCCGATACCGGCTTGACGGCCATGAAGACCACCAGTGCCAGGAAGAAGCCACCCACCCAGGCCTGGATGGGCGAGCCCCAGACGAAGATCATCGCCACCAGCATGATCAAGAGCAGGAACGCGTAGGACGCCAGATTGGCAAAACGGTTCTGCAGCACGTTCTGGATATAGGCCGGCGCCGTAATCAGGTCCTTGACCAGCGAGTACAGCACCCCATTGAGCGCACCACTGGGAATGGCGAACTCCAGCGCACCCTGACGCACCGTCTGCATCAGGGTCTTGGCGCCATCGGGCAGGCCCAGCTTGTCAGCTTCCAGCTCCGGCGCCAGGCCGGCGGGCTGGCCCCGTCCGAAGAACACACGCAGCTGCTGCCCGATGCGCACGAAGTTCCAGGCGGCCAGCACCAGCATGCCCACACCCAGCGCCACCGGCACGATGAAGCTGCCCAGCGCCTGCTGCGCCAGATGCTTGCGTGCCAAAAAGATCAAGGCCAGGGCGCACACCAGCAAGACAGTGGCGCGCACCGCCCACAGGATGTTCTCGACGCGGTAGGGATTGGGGAAATCAAGCTGGGCTTGCTCGGAGCTGTATTCGTAAGACATAGGCGAAACAGAGGAACGGGGAGTCGGAGGCTGAGACTGCGCGACGCAGGCCGCTTTACTTCAGCTTGTGGCCGCAACCACCGCAAAACACGTCGTCAGCGGTGACGCTGTTGCCGCACTTGGGGCAGGCCCCCGGCTGAACAGCCGGCTTCGCAGGCACTGCAGCGGGTGGCACGGCCATGTCCGGGCCGTTGAAGACCTGACGCAGCGAGGTCGGTGCCGGACTCGCCATGCGACCACCTTGCGAGCTGCTGCCCATGTCCACCTCGCCCACGTGATCGTCCCGGTGCTTGATCAGGTTCTCGATCACACCGATGATCTTGTGCAACTGCTCTTCATTGATCTCCTGGCCCTCGATCACGGAGCGCTTGAAGGTGATGGCCGCCACTTCACCGGCGGCATCGGTGAAGCCGAAGGTCAGTTGGCGATTGAGCACGTAATACAAGCCCGAAATCACCGCGCCCAGCACGAAGAAGGCAAACAGGGCCCAACCGCTTTGCATCGCGCTGCCGAGGAACAGGCAGAAGCCAAAGATGCCCAAGGCGGTCTTCCAGGGCTTGAAACGCCCATAGAACGTGGAGCAGACGTGCTCGAAGGTGGTCAGGCGCCGAATGAAGCCGGACAGGGAGCCTTGCTCGAACTCGATGCGCGTGCCCGTCACCTGAAAGGTGGTGGTGGCGTCGATCCCCAACAGAGAGAAGACGAAGCTCCAGAAGCCGCTTTCCCGGGCCACGACCTTGACGTAAGGCTCTCCCGAGGCCGGGTTGGATTTGACGCTCCACGATTTGATGACCAAGGCCATGCGATGTTCCTGATGTAGTGATGGATGAGAGAGAAAAAAACCGCCTCGCGAGGCGGTTGCTGAGGATCAGACCTCGGTGGTTTTGAGGCGTCCCGCCTTGACGGTGATGCGCTCCATGCCCTTGGGCACACTGGTGTCGGTCACCTTGGTCACCGTGATGGGGTTGCCCTTGGCCGTCTGCACCTGGCCGCCGGCCATGTTCACCTTGCTGGCGCGGGCATCGGCGGGCGTCACCGCCACGCGGATCTCGGCCGAACCACGCTCATCGGCCACCCGCTCGGCCAGCGTCTTGAGCTTGCCCATGGCCGCTGTGTACTCGGGCGTGCCCTTGGCCGAGATGGGCAGGTCGATGCTGACCGAGTCGAAGGTCTTGATCTTCTGCGTGTTGCCGGTGGCCTTGTCCTTGGCCACCACCTCCACCGTTTTCACCTCCCCCCCGCGTGCACGCTGCTGGGGCGGCAAGGAGGCAGTGGCCTGGATCGCTTCCTGACGGACACGCTCGGCCTCGGCAATCTCTTCCTGTCGCGCGCGCTCAAAGCCGACCAGGCCACCGACCACGGCGCCCATGGCGCAGCCGGCAGCCATGTTCCCACCGGCCAGCTTGGCCAGCAGGGCCCCCCCCGCGCAGCCCAAGGCCCCGCCCACGACGGCGCCGGTGGTCTTGTTGTCCATGCCCCCCTGCCCGGCCGTGTTGGCACAACCCGTCAGACCGATGGTCAGGGCGATGGCGGTCCATCCAAACTTGTTCATACGTGCTCCCGTGTTCACTTCAGCAAATCGTCCAAGGTCTTGTTGGCCTGGTTCAGCTTGGCCTTGTCCTGCTCGCGTTGCCGCGCCTGGGCCTGCGCCTCGCGACGGGCTTGCGCCTGGCGTGCTTCCTCCTCCACCTTCAGGCGGCGAGCCTGAGCCTGGGCGGCCTCGTCCACGCTGGGGGTCGGCGGCACCGCGACCGGCTCGCTCTCGATGATCTCCTCCGGGGCGGGCTCGGGCGGAGGTGCGTTGAGCACCGGCACGGGTGCCTCGGTGACCGGCGCAATCGGCTGCGGTGTCGCTTCAGGCATGGCCGCGTCCGATGCCTCGGCAGAAGGCTCGGGCAGAGCGGGTTCATCGGCCACAGGTGTCGAGCTGCGTGAGGTCAACCACCACGCGAACACCCCCAGGACCACGACGGACGCCGCCACCAGCGCGATGACGGCTTTGTTGCCTGAGCGTCCGGGCTGAGGGGCCGGCTTCGACGCGACTGACTCGGAACGTTCGGACCTGGCCGGCTCGGTCACCGGAGGCACGGCCGGCTGCGGCACCGGCGGCTCTGGGGGAGCGGACGGCGCCGGCGGCATCTCGGGAGCCGATGCCGTGATCGGTGCCGTCACAGGCTCCACAACCGGCACCACGTCGGATTCAACAGGCAGTTCAGCGGGTGCAGGTGCAGGTGCAGGTGCAGGTGCAGGTGCAGGTGCAGCAGCGAAAGCATGACCGCATTTGCCGCAGAACTTCGCCCCGGGTTTACACGCCGCGCCACAGCTCGGGCACGGCTGGGTCGCCGACTCGGCCGGTGCGACCTCGGGGGCCGGCACCGTCACAGGCTCGCCGCACTTTCCACAAAACCGGGCGCCTGCGGCCAGCCCATTTCCACATTTATGACACTGCATTGATCTTCAAATCTCGGACGAGGACGTCGCACATTCAACCCCGAAGGTGTGACGGTAGCAATCGAATTTGTAACGATTATGACAATGAGGCGTCCTGCTTTTCATGAGGTCGATCAAAGAACAACAGTCTCCTGATCCGGAGCCTCGCTCGCGCGCCCCTTGACGCCCCGCGCCATCGTTGCTGCAATGCAACCGTGTACCGCACGTCAGGGGACATTCATGGCCCAACACGACCTCACGCACGCGCCGTCCCCTGTCCACAGCGGGGACAGGGCAGCGCACCGTCATCTGGCGACCCTGCTGGCCAGCGCGGATGTGCGCCTCGACGGGCAGCGCCCCTGGGATCTGCAACTGCTGGGCGAAGGCGTCCCTGAGCGTGTCCTGGCCCACGGCAATCTGGGGCTGGGCGAGACCTACATGGACGGTCTGTGGACCTGCCAGCACCTGGATCAGCTCTTTGACCGCCTGCTGCGTGCCGACATGGCCTCGCGCGTGCGCAGCCTCAGCACCGCCTGGCATCACCTGCGGGCTCGCTGGCTGAACCTGCAGACCGAGCCTCGCGCCTGGCAAGTCGGCCAACAACATTACGACCTCGGCAATGCGTTTTACGCGGCCATGCTCGACCGTCGCATGACCTACACCTGCGCCCTCTGGGAAGGCGCCCGCGACTTGGACGAGGCCCAGGAGAACAAGCTGGAACTCGTCTGCCAAAAGCTGGGCCTGCAATCAGGCATGCATGTGCTCGACATTGGTTGCGGCTGGGGCAGCTTCATGAAGTACGCCGCCGAGCGCCACGGCGTCCGCTGCACGGGCGTGACCATCTCTGCCGAGCAAGCCGCGCTGGGTCGCCAGCTGTGCGAGGGCCTGCCGGTGGCGTTCCACCTCATGGACTACCGAGGCTTGAGCGAGCGCTTTGACCGCATCGTCAGCCTGGGCATGTTCGAGCACGTCGGGCAGAAGAACTACGACACCTACATGAGCGTGGCCAAGCGCTGCCTGGCGCCCGATGGGCTCTTTCTGCTGCACACCATTGGACGCAACGAGCCTGGCCACGGCACCGACCCGTGGATCCACAAGTACATCTTCCCCAACGGCGAGCTGCCCACCATCGCGCAGATCGGCCACGCCTGCGAGCGACGCTTCGTGGTGGAGGACCTGCACAACTTCGGCGCCGATTACGACCGGACGCTGATGACCTGGCACCAGCGTTTTGAAGACGCCTGGCCTCGCTTTGCCGAACAGCTCGGCGAGCGCTTCCACCGCATGTGGCGCTACTACCTGCTCTCGTGCGCGGGCGCCTTCCGCGCCCGTGACGTGCAACTGTGGCAATGGGTGCTCTCGCACCCGGGACGTGCCGGCGTGTACCGGCGCGTGTCTGCGCCCCGGTGAGCGCCGCGAAGCTCACCTGTTCACCCCCGTTGTCAGTTTCCAGGCCCCTTGAACCGGGCGTTCACAGGCATTTCGGGGGATTACACGGGGGAGGGACCCCAATGTGACTCGGTACAAAGTCACATTCTTCAATGAAAGGTCCCCATGACCCTCCGCACACGCACCTTGCGCCCTCTCGCGCTTGCCACCCTCGCCAGCTGCCTCATGGCTGGCGCCCTGACCAACGCCATTGCCCAAACCACGACCCTGGGCACACGTGGCACCCTGAGCCAGGCCAACGCCCCGACGACCACCAACCCCTACGTCAACTGGTCCACCTACGATCGCGCCGCCGACTACCCGCGCTCCATCTCGCTGCCGCTGCAGTACATCACCACCAGCACCGGTGACAAGCTGTCGGTGCGCGTGTCCGTGCCCGCCAACATCTGGGGCAAACAGGCCTCCGGCAAGTTCCCCGTCATCCTGACGCAAACCGCCTACCGCAACGGCGTGGGCCAGATCCTGGGCACCATCGCCACCGGCGACACCACCCTGATCATCGGCGGCAAGGACGACTACATGATCCGCCGCGGCTACATCACCGTGGCCGTCGACGCCTGGGGCACCGGCATGTCCACCGGCGAAACCCAACTGATCGGCGAGGCCGAACAGCAAGCCTACGGCGAAGCAGTCAAGTGGGTCACCCAGCAGCCCTGGTTCAACGGCAACCTGGGCCTGGCCGGCACCTCTTACCTGGGCATCACCAGCATGCTCACCGCCAAGCAGCAGCACCCCGCCGTCAAGGCCGTGTTCGCCGCCGTGCCCATGGGCGACGCCTACCGTGGCGTGGTCGGCGTGGGCGGCCTGCTGAACGCCCAGTTCCTGAGCATCTGGCTGCCGCTGACGCATGGCCTGAGCGTGGGTGCCCTCAACACGGTCGAACAACTGCTCAACCCCAAGCTGGCCTCGACCATCAAATTGGCCAACCAGCAGCACATCGACGCCATCGACAGCTGGTACCTGCCCACAGTGAACAACGGCTTGGCCGGCAAGGTGGGCATAGCCACCGACGACGGCTCGTTCTGGTCGGTGCGCTCGCCGATCGAAGGCGCCAACCAGATCAAGGTCCCGACCTTCCTGGTCGGCGGCACCAACGACATCTTCCAGCGCGACGTGCCCCTGCTGTACGAGCAAGTCAAGCGCAACGCCAACACCAAGCTGCTGGTGCTGCCGGGCTCGCATGTGGGCTCGATCATGAAGCTCATTGGCGGGGCCGAGGGCGTGCCCAAGGGCCGCTACCTGCTGCTGCAGTGGTTTGACCAGTACCTCAAGGGCAAGAACACCGGCGCTGCCAGCATGCCCAATGTGACCCAGTATGTGCAAGGCTATGGCAGCGGCTCCACCCAGCGCTACGCCCGCGCCACCGACTGGCCCCACCCGCAGATGTCCGCCCAGCGCATGTACCTGCGTGAAGGCAAGTTGCTGAGCGCACAGGCCCCCACGTCCACCGAAGTGGCCGCCTCCGTGAAGGAGCCGACCGCCCCGGTGGTGACGATTTCGCGCGGCAACGAGAGCGTCAAGGCCGAGGTCACGCTCAACGACGGCAGCAAGTGCTCGACCAGCTACGACCAGTGGACCCTGGGTATCGCCGGCATTCTGGGTGGCTCCTGCTACACCGATGCCAACAAGGTGGAAACCGCGCAGAAGGCGGCCATCTACGAAACCCCGACGCTGACCTCAGACCTGTACCTGAACGGCCCCATCCAGGCCGATGTCTGGGTCACCACCACCCACACGGACGCGGCCCTGGCCGTGCGCGTGGACAGCGTCTCACCCGATGGCGTGGCCACGCCAATCAGCACCGGCCTGATGTCGGCCCGCTACCGCGCGGTGGACACCAGCCGCTCGCGCTACGTCAACGGCGTCATGATCCAGCCCTGGCATCCGTTCACGGCTGCGTCGGCCCAGGCCGTGGTGCCGGGCAAGCCGATGCTGGTGCCGGTGGAGATCTTCCCGAATGCAGCCCTGATCCGCGCCGGCCACAAGCTGCGCGTGGCCATCAGCGCCAGCAACCAGGCGCAAGGTGTGTGGCCGCTGCCGAACCAGGCCAACGCCAATGGTGGCACCACGGTCATCCTCAACAGCGCCGAGCATCCTTCCAGCATCGTGCTGCCGGTGGTGCCTGCCAACACGCTGAATTGATCTGAACTCGCCTCAGTGGTAGAAACAGCAGGGCCCGGTGTCGTTGTCCAACGGCATCGGGCCCTGTGCACATGACATGAACAAAACTTTTGTCGCCGCCCTCTCCGCCCTGTCGCTGCTGGTTGTGGTGGTGCTGATGTGGCCGGACCCGCCCTCAAGCGATGACGCCTCCGGCCTGCCGGGCGGCACCGCGACGTCGCCCAGCACGCCGGCCGCGTCGGAAAACCGTTTTCCGTGGGAGACCACCGGCAGCGCCGCGCGCACATCGGCCACCCTGGACCAGTTGCGCCCCCAGCCGGATGGCCGCCTGCAACTGTCGGGCAACACCCGCGATGTGCTGGACACCTTTTTGTCGGAACACCCGCGCGCTGCGCCCGAGGTGATCGCCGCCCAGTTCAGAGAAGCCGCCCAAGCCCACCTGAGCGAACCCGCCCTGAGTGAGGCCGCCGACCTGATGACGCGCTACGCTGCTTACCAGGATGCGTTGAGGGCCACGCAAACCCAGCCGACGCCGGCCCCCAATGTGGAGCCCGGTCTGGCCGCCATCCTTCAGTGGCAGCAAACCAGCGCCTTGCGTGAGCAGTTCCTGGGCAGCACGTTCAAGGAGGCCTTGTACGGGCAAGAGGAACAGATGCAACGCTACCAACTGGCGCGCCAGCAGATTTTGTCGGTGCAGGGGTGGAGTGAGCAGCAGCGCAATGAAGAACTGGCCGCGCTGGAGCGGGAGTATCCGCGTGCGGTGGTGGAGGCGGCGGGGCAAGGCACTCGTTGAGCGGCCGCCTGTGAGCGGAAGCACACCGGGCCAGCGCACGACGTGCACAACACAATGAGAAAAGCCTCACAAATCAATGACTTGTGAGGCTTATTCTGGTGGGCGGTGCAGGGTTCGAACCTGCGACCCCTGCCGTGTGAAAGCAAAAAATCGGTCTTTTAGATCAAGGACTTAGAGAAAAAATCCAAGAACGACAATCACTTAGCGTACTTCAGTGTACTTGTTTATCCTTCGATATCCAAGTGTCAGTGTCCCAAAATTGTCCCAGCGGCGAGGGCTGTCCACCCCAGGCAAAGAAGGCTCATGTCGGTGTCCACACGGCCTTCACTCCCAGCCTCCGCCCACGCCACGTCCACACGTCGGCCACCTCCACGCGATAGCGCCCTTCGTCTGGGCTGTATGGGTGAACAACCAAAGCTTCATCGTCGATGTCGATGCGCTGCACGGTAAAGGTCCGGGACGGGAACACGTAGACGAACTTCCCCAACATCTTGCTGTGCAACGGCTTGAAGTCCTTGTTCAACAAGGTCACGAAGGTCAACTCTTCATAGGGACAGTCGCAGTCCGAGAAGATCAGGTAGCCACGGTCCGTTTCGTATTGATCGACCAGCCTGACACCCTCCAGCTTGTACGGTGTGCGAAGGCCGTCAACCAGAAGCTGCGCATGGGTGGCTTCAGGATCCTGCGCGAGCGCTTCCATGTCGAGGGAAAAACGGCTGATTTTCTTCATCGTTCAAACCCCGTCGTTCTCACGGGCAGGTCGGCGCATCGACCGCGCAGCCCAACGACAGGTACAGGTGCGATAGCAACAGCCTGCACACCGGACCAGGTTCATCGTTGCCACAGCATCGCCCATGTCGGCTTGTCGGGCATGCCGCGCTGAATCCAATCTTCGTATTGCAGCAGCAGGTTGAAGTGCAAGGCTGCAGTGATCAAACCCACCGTCAGGATCGAAATGGCCCAGGCCAGGAAACGCAGCCCTTTTGAACCCACACACCCCAGGAGGATTGAAGGCCCCGCAGCCCAAAGCAACAGGGAGGGCTCAAAGCCAATGTGGTTCTCGGGAACGCAGAAAGATCGATGCAGCACCCATGCTGACACCATTACTGCCGGCATGATCAACAGCGCAGCAACGACAACCTTGGGCAGGGCCCTCATGCACAACCGGCCATCAATGCTCAACATCAGGCCGGGGTGCGTCACGCTCGAACCTGTCCAAACTCAGCTCTGTGAGCGTTTCGCTCACGCCTGTGGACGAGAAACCTTTGCGGCCCGCAAGCCTCAGCCACTCCACCGCATGCGTCTTTTGCTGCCCATCGGGGAGCCGCTGCCAGTACGGCACCACATGCACACCGTTACCGCGAGCCATCAAGCCTTTGCACGATCCATACAGTTCAGGCAACTGATAGACAGTGAGCTTGCCCAATGGATCCGCCAGCAAATAAACGCTGCGAAATGGCGCGCTCTGACCTGCGCCGTCAGGCAATGACTCCACACAGATGAACGAATCGCGCCCGGCCTTCTCCGCCTTCAGGAAAATCGTGACCCCCTTTGAATCCAGCACCGCTGGAGCCTCGCCCTCCACGCGAACAGCTTGGCTGAGACGGCGATGCCAGACACGTTGGCCCGACCGCAAGACCAGCTCATCACCATGCAGCTCGACGTAAGCAGCCCTTTTGCCAAAGCGCCCATCCCAGGTCATGTAGGGAACATCATCGCCTTGCAGGTACCCCACAGTCATGTCCTGGGCCAACGAAGCCTTGAACACCTGGCCTGGCTGCCGAGCATAGAAAGTATCGCTGCTGAGCCCTTCGTCTGCTCGGGCTGCCATGGACAAGACGGCACATACCAAGCACCACAACCATCGTTTCATTTGTACTCCTTGGCACCCGTGGCCTTCACGTACTCAGGCGTGTAGCGCCAGAAGATGGTTTTCCCATGGGCGGCTGTAGAGCGATACACACAGTCAAACCGACCTCGCTCCTGCGAGTTTTCGATCTTCCCTGTTTTCTTGTTCTTGACCTGCCAGTAAATGACTTTGGTCTTCGTGATCGCGTCCATTCCGAAGATGTCGTGAGCAGGATTGAAGCGCCCCGGGTTTCGCGGAGGCTCCAACCCTGGAGAATGGAGCCATGAAGAAGTCCCCGAAGTTTTCACCTGAGGTGCGCGAACGCGCAGTGCGCATGGTCCTGGAGCACCGTGGCGAGCATC
>NZ_JAVEYN010000015.1:0-91744 GCF_034003525.1 Aquabacterium sp. | reverse complement strand
TTGGCGGTGATCATCGCGGTTTCAACTTCCGGCACCAGCTTGGCGAAGTAGAAGCGCGCGGTGGCCAGCTAGGCGGTGTAGAACTTGTCGCCGGAGTCTTGCTTTTCCAGGGCGATCTTGGCCATGCGGGCGAAGAAATAGGCGTAGACCATGTGGCCGACCACACGCAGGTAGTCGACGGCGGCGGCGCCGACTTCGTCAGGGTTCTGCATGCCCTTCATGCCGACTTCCATCGTGAAGGCTTGCACCTTCTTGCCCAGCTCGGCCAGGGGCACGGTGAACTCTTGCAGGGCGGCGTTGTCGGCGTTTTCCTTGACGAAGGCCGAGACGCGCTTGCCGAACTTGGTCAGCTTGGCGCCGCCATCGCCCAGCACCTTGCGGCCCAACAGGTCCAGCGACTGGATGGTGTTGGTGCCTTCGTAGATCATGTTGATGCGGGCGTCACGCACGAACTGCTCCATGCCCCACTCGTGGATGAAGCCGTGGCCACCGAAGACCTGCTGGCAATGCACAGTGGCCGCCCAGGCGTTGTCGGTGATGAAGGCCTTCACGATCGGCGTCAGCAGGGCGACGATCTCGTCGGATTCCTTGCGAACGGCTTCGTCGGGGTGGTTGTGGGCCTTGTCCAGCTCGACGGCCACGAAGTACACCAGGGCGCGGGCGCCTTCGGCGTAAGCACGGGCGGTCAGCAGCATCTTGCGCACATCGGGGTGCACGATGATGGGGTCGGCAGCCAGGTCAGGACGCTTGACACCCGACAGGGCACGCATCTGCACGCGGTCCTTGGCGTAGTTGACAGCGTTTTCGTAGGCGACTTGGGTCAGACCCAGGGACTGGTTGCCCACGCCCAGGCGGGCGCCGTTCATCATCACGAACATGGCGGGCAAACCGCGGTGGGGCTGGCCCACCAGGGTGCCGATGGCGCCGTCGAGCACGATCTGGGCCGTGGCGTTGCCATGGATGCCCATCTTGTGTTCCAGACCGCCGCAGTACACGCCGTTGCGCGAACCCAGCGAACCGTCAGCGTTGACGTTGAACTTGGGCACGACGAACAGGGAGATGCCCTTGGAGCCAGCGGGAGCGTCGGGCAGGCGGGCCAGCACCAGGTGGACGATGTTGTCGGCCATGTCGTGCTCGCCGGCCGAGATGAAGATCTTCTGGCCGGTGATCTTGTAGGTGCCGTCGCCCACGGGCTCGGCCTTGGTGCGCAGCAGGCCCAGGTCGGTGCCGCAATGCGGTTCGGTCAGGCACATGGTGCCGGTCCACTCACCCGAGGTCAACTTGGGCAGGTAGGTCTTCTTTTGCTCGTCGGAACCGTGGGCTTCCAGGCAGGCGTGGGCACCGTGGCTCAGGCCGGGGTACATGGTCCAAGCCTGGTTGGCCGAGTTCAGCATTTCATAGATGGCCTGGTTGACCAGGATGGGCAGGCCCTGGCCGCCCCACTCCGGATCGGCCGACAGGGCCGACCAGCCGTTTTCGGTGTACTGCTTGTAGGCTTCCTTGAAGCCATCGGGGGTCTTGACTTCGTGGGTCTCCTTGTTCAGGACGCAACCCTGGGTGTCGCCCACCAGGTTCAGGGGGGCCAGCACTTCGGAGGCGAACTTGCCACCCTCTTCCAGCACGGCGTTGACGGTGTCGGCGTCCACATCGCCATAGGCGGGGATCTGCTTGAGTTCATCGACAGCGCCAAGCAGCTCGTGGATCACGAATTGCATGTCGCGCAGCGGGGGGGTGTAAGAAGGCATCGTGAAGCTCCTCGGTCAGAAAGGCACGTTAAACAAGAAATTACCTGATCTATAAGCCAGGCGATCGGGGGTCAAACAGGGGCGGCACCGGTCGGCACCGCGTTCGGAGACAGGGGATGGGGCGCCCCTTGCGCGTAGAACTGCACCACGCGCTCGAAGGCCACACGGGCCCGGTCCACCGCCCCGGCCGAGCGCAGGAAACGCGCATCGTGGTGGAGCGAGAGGATCAAGCCATGAATTTCAAACAGCATCTGCATCGGGTCGGTGTCGGCGCGCAGGTGCCCCAGGTCGATGGCCTGCTGGATGGCCTTGTTCAAGGCGCCATGCCACAGCAGCACCATGCTGGCGAGGGCATCGCGCACGGGACCAGGACGGTCGTCGAACTCGACGGCACCGCTGATGTAGATGCAGCCGGAATCGATTTCCGTGGCGACCTTGCTCACCCAGTTCTTGATCAGGGCGCGCAGACGCGGCAGGCCACGCGGCTGACGCATGGCGGCACGGAAAACCTCTTCCTCAAACCGTTCGTGGTACTCGCGGATGACGGAAATCTGCAGCTCTTCGCGGGAGCCGAAGTGGGCGAAGACGCCGGACTTGCTCATGCCGGTGACTTCGGCCAGGGCGCCGATCGACAGGCCCTCGATGCCCATCTGGGCGGCCAGGCTCAAGGCGGCGTCCAGGATGGCGGCGCGGGTCTGCTGGCCCTTGTGCGCTCCACGGCCACGCTCACGCCCGCCCTCTTGGGCAGACTTGACGTCGTGGGGGGTCACAGTGGCCACAGCTCTTCCTCAAAATAAAACGAACGGTCGTGCTATTTTGCAGAAAATGATGGCGGCTGTGTGAAGTCCGTGAAAAAAAAGTGGACTCTGTGGGTTCTTCCCCCCATCCTCGGGGGACGAGGGGCCCTTGCCAACCCCGGGTTGGCCCTTGGTTGCCCGCGCAAAGCGCCTGAGGCTGCGCCCATATCTTGAGAATGTCACACAAGATGTTCTATCCTGCACTCATCTTCGCCTGAATGAGGGCTGTATGGACGTGCTGCAACTTGACGTGTCAGGTCGTCCGCAGGCCTGGCTGTCGGCCAGGGATGCGGCACTGCTGTATGCCACCGACGAGGTCGCCTGGACAATCGGCGACCCGTTCATGGTGCTGCGCGGCGGCGTCCAGCGACACTCGGGCCAGCCTTCGCGCCTGCCGCTGCATCCCATCGTCGCGGTGCGCGGCAGCATCCCCAACCGGGCCTGGCGGCAGGAGCCGGCGCTCACCAACCCCAAGCTGTTTGCCCGAGATCGCCAGTTGTGCGCCTACTGCGGCCAGCACTTCCCCTGCGACGCCCTCACCCGCGAGCACATCGTGCCCACGTCGCGGGGCGGCCAGGACAGCTGGCGCAACTGCATCACCGCCTGCCGCAACTGCAATGGGCGCAAGGGCAACCGCACGCTCGATGAGCTGAACTGGTCGCTGTACTACCTGCCGTATGTGCCGAGCCTGCATGAGGACATGATCCTGCGCGGGCGGCGCATCCTGATCGATCAGATGGACTTCCTGCTCGCCAGCGTGCCGCCGCACAGCCGCCTGCATCAGGCACCGCATCCGGCGCGGCGCTTGGCATCCAGTCCGGCGCTGTGCTGAGCGCCGAGCCTCGCGAGGGTCAGGCTTTACGGGGCCCGGGCTGGCCGCGCTCGATCACATAGCGCGCCTGCGTGCGCAAGCGGCTGTCGGCGCGCACAGGGTGCGGGGTGCTGCGGAACTCGACCTGCACCTGCCGGGGCGTGACGTCCAGCAGGACATAGCCGCGCTCATCGCCGCGCACGTGCAGCAGATCGGGGTTGCCACGCTGGATCCAGCTGCTCAGCAGCTCGCTCAGGCCGCGGCTGCTCACCGAGGTCGTGACGATCTCGCTGGCGATGATGGGCGAAGCCGGATCGGCCGGATCCAAGCGCAGGTTCGCGGCCACGTGCCGGTGCACGTCCCCGCCCAGGCAGACGACATCGGGCACGCGCGGCTGGGCAATCGCCTCAGTGAAGCGACGGCGTGCGGCCGGGTAGGCGTCCCAGCCATCGGCATAGAGCAAGGGCCCCAGCGGCGAGCGCAGCACGCCGGGTGACATCTGCGTGGACTGGACGATGAACTTCCAGTCGCAGGCGCTGGAGGCCAGTTGGGCCGCCAGCTCATAGCCCTGGCTCTGGCCCAGCATCGTGCGCTCGGGCACCTCGGCCGCATCACATTGCCACAGCAGCTTGCCATTCATGGGCGCATGACGCCCCTTGCACACCGCCGGATCACGGAACTGACGGGTGTCGACCATCATCAGGTCGACCAGGCGCCCCCAAGGGTAGCGACCATGCAGGGGCATGCTGCCGCCCACGGGCGCACGGTGGGGAGAGAACGGCAGGTGCTCGAAATACGCCTGGTACGCCGCGGTGCGCACGGCCAGAAAGGCCTGCGGGTCCGACAGGTCCGGGCTGTGGCGACCGGTGTAGTCGGTGGCCACCTCATGGTCGTCCCACACCATCAGCCAGGGATGGGCCGCATGGCAAGCCCGCAGGTCCGGGTCGAGCTTGTAAGCGGCGTAGTGCTGACGGTAGTCGGCCAGGGTGCGGCGGTGCAGGTCGGGCATGACATGCGGGTGGCGGCGCACACGCAGATAAGGCTTGGCCTGGGTGCCGTAGATGTAGTCCCCCACGAAGAGCACGAGGTCGACATCGCTGGCAGCGATCTCGCGGTGCACGGTGTAGTAACCCGTCTCGTAATGCTGGCAGGACGCCAGCGCCACGCGCATGCGGGTGTTGCGCTCGGCGGGATCGGGCGCGGTGCGGGTGCGGCCCACCGGGCTGCGCTGACCGCCCGCCTCGAAGCGGTAAAAGCAGGTTCGACCAGGGGGCAGGCCCTTGACCTCGACGTGCACGCTGTGGGCCGCAGCCGGATCGGCCACGGCGCTGCCGCTTTGCAGCACCCGCGCAAAGCGAGCGTCGGCCGCCACCTCCCAGCGCACCGGCACGGCCTGCGCGGGCATGCCACCATCGGCCTGCAGGGGCTGGGGCGCCAGCCGGGTCCAGATGACCACCGAATCGGGTCGCGGCTCGCCGCTGGCCACGCCCAGGGTGAACACCTCGGCGGCGGTCTGCCAGGCGCCGGGCTGCGGCACCTGCCCCCGCGCCTGGGCGCGCTGGGCACAGACCTGCTGCCAGGCCAGGGCAGCGGCGAGTCGACTGAGGTGAGTGAACAGGGTACGGCGTTGCATGAAGGCGCCGATTATGCGACGCCTGCCAACAGGGCTGCCCAAGGCCGCGCCACAAAGGCACAATGGCCCACACCACAGTGACTGACAGGAGACCGTCATGACCACGCGCCCCCACCATGCCGACCCGGCCGGTGCCCCCCCCGACAGTGCCCAACCGTTTGCAGGCCTGGGTGCCGGACTGGGCTTTTTCCAGGACTGGATGAAAGCCGCAGGCGCTGCCCTGCCGGGCATGAGTGCCCCCGCCGCGGGCGCCGCCATCCCCGGCGTACCGGCTTGGTCCGTGCCCACCCTCGACCCCGATGAGCTGGACAAGCGCATCCAGGAGCTCAAGACCGTGCAGTTCTGGCTGGAGCAAAACAGCCGGATGATCGCCATGACGATCCAGGGCATGGAAGTCCAGAAGATGACCTTGTCGACGCTGCGGGGCATGAACGTGTCGATGGACACGCTGCGCGACACGCTGAAGGCCCAACCGGCGGCCGCCGCCCCAGAGTCGAATCAGGAAGCCAGCGCCGAGCCAGCGGCTGACACGGCGGCCGCAGGCCTGATCAACCCGATGCAATGGTGGGACACGTTGACGCAGCAGTTCTCCCACCTGGCCAGCCAGGCCTCGCAAACGGCCCAGACCATGGGCCAGAGCGTGGAGGCCTCGATGCAGGACATGGTGGCCAAGGCCCAGGCCGTTGCAGCCCCGGCGGCAGCGGCTGCGGCCGAAGCGCTCAAGCCCGCCACCGCCAAGCCTCGCGCCCGCCCCGCGGCAGGCAAGACCCCGGCGCGCAAGGCGGCCGGCAAGACCGCGCGCAAGACCTCGCCCAAAGTCTGATGCCCCCTGCTGCGCACCCCCTGGGCCTGCGATGTCTGCACGCCCATGCCACCCACCCCCAGCCCGATCTGGCGCTGGAGCTGGTCTGGGCCCAGCTGGCCTCGCAAGGCGCCCGTGAGCTCGGTGCGACGCTGGGCTGGTGCTACCTGAGCGACGAACTGGCGCATGGGGCCGATGCCATCCTGCATGGCTTGCGCCAGCATCTGCCCGAGGTCGCCTGGGTGGGCGCGGTGGGGGCTGGCGTCCTGGGCACGGGCGTCGAGTACCTGGGCGAGCCGGCCCTGGCGGTGATGCTGTGCAACCTGCCGCACAACGACTTCCGCATCTTCCATGGTCGCCACCCTCTGCCTCCCGCTCAGCCGCTGAGCCTGCCCCGCACCGGCTGGCACGCGCATGTCGCCCAGGTGCATGCCGACGGACAGACGCCGGACCTGCCCGAACTGCTGCGCGAACTGGCCGAGCGCACCGACACGGGCTATCTGTTCGGAGGCCTCAGTGCGGGCCAGGCGCACAGCCTGCACCTGGCGGTCGACCCGAGCGATCCGGCCGCCCACCCCGACAGCCGGGATCCGGGGGCGCTCGGCTTGTGGCACGGAGGCCTGTCAGGTGTGGCCTTCCACCAGCGGGTGCGCCTGGTCTCACGGGTCACGCAGGGCTGCGCTCCGGTGGGGCCGCGCCGCGAAATCACGGCGGCCGACCGCCACCTGGTGTACGAACTCGATGGGCAACCCGCCCTGCAATGCCTGATGCAGGACCTGGGGGTGCGCTCGTCGCTGCGCTCTCCCGAGTGGCAGCGCGAGGCCCTGCCCAAGGTCCGGATGACCCTGGCAGGCCTGACCGAGGCCCATGAAGACCTGCTCAGTCATGGCGCCCACTTCGGCGCCGACAGCCGGGTGCGCCACCTGATCGGGCTGGACCCGGCCCGCGAGGGCGTGGCCTTGAGTGAAGCCGTCAGCACCGGGATGCAACTGGCGTTCTGCCAGCGCGATGCGCACGCGGCACGGCAGGATCTGGTTCGGGTGTGCGCCGAGATCCGCGAAGAGTTCGACCCGAGCGAACACCCCGACAGCCAGCCCGTGGGGGCGATCTACGTGAGTTGCACCGGACGGGGCGGTCCTCACTTCGGGGGGCCCAACGCCGAGATGGCCGTCATCGCCCATGCGCTAGGCGACATCCCGTTGGTGGGCTTTTTTGCTGCTGGTGAAATTTCCCGCCATCACCTGCACGGCTATACGGGTGTGCTGACCGTGCTGGGTGGGTGAAGCACATCAGGCAGCGCTCTGGGCGTGCAGACGCTGACGGGCTTGATAGAGCATGTCCAAGGTGATGTGGCGGACTGCCTTCTTGCTTTGTTCGATGTGTGCCCGCAACAGCGATTGCGCCGGTTTTTCCCGGCGCTGCACGATGGCTTTCAAGATGGCCCCATGCTCGTCATAGGTGGCATCAACCCGATTCTGCTTGGTGAAGTCCAGGCGACGAATGATGCGAATTCGCTCCGTGATGTCGGCATGGACTCGGGCCATTTCACGGTTGCCTGTGGCAAGGACCAGGGTGCTGTGAAAAATCTCGTCCAAGCGGTCGACGGCACTGCGTGCCTGGAGGCGCGCCTCAGGCGGCGAGAGCCAGACCGTGGCCAGTTCGTCGATCCAGGAACGCTCGACCTGGGCACATAACAGAGACACCGAATGGGTCTCGAGCAAGATACGCAGGTCATACAGTTGGTCGAAGGCATCGAAGTTCAAGGGCGCCACCTGCCACCCTGTCTTCGGAAAGACCTGCAAAAATCCCTCGCCTTGCAGTCGCTGCAAGGCCTGGCGCAAGGGCGTGCGACTGACCCGAATGCGCTCGGACAACTCACCCTCGGAAAACCGATCGCCAGGCAAAAGCGCAAAGTCGAAAATCAATTGCTTGACTTGAGCATAGGCCCGATCGGCCAGGCTCAGTCCTGCCCAAGCGTCAGAATCCGGTGTCACGATCAGGGTCATGGCGCTTCCATGCGGGTGTCGAACGTCAGAGGCACCATGCTGACATGCGCCGAGACAATCTTCCATCCCTCGGGCAGGCGCATCCAGGTCTGCGTCTGAAAGCCGTGCAAGGGGGTGTCGCTGCGCCGGAACTCACACATGACCACGGCAGTGTCGGCGCCAAAAGTGCTGATGCGAACCCCGTGCAGAACGCGAGTGAAGTCAGGGTTGGGCACTTCGGCTCGGTAACGGACCAGCTCCTCATGCCCCCACTGCCGGTCCGCGATGCCGTAACGGGTGACCGCTGGATGTGACCAGAAAAAGGCATTGAGTGCAGCCCGGTCGTTGCGCATCAGGGCGTCTTCGTACGCACAAAACAGGGCTTGCACCTCGGCAAGGGTGTCGGGCTGATTGAGTGCGAGAGAGCCAGGGGCATTCATGGCGTAGCCTCCTGCGCAGCGATGCGGTGTTGACAGTAGGCCCGCCAGCCGCCATGGTGGCTGATGTCTTCGGCGCCGGCCAGCCCACAAGGTTCGCAGATGAAGCCCTTGACCCAAGTGCCATCGGCCAACTCCAAGGTGCCCAGCCCCAGCGGCGGCGGGATGAGAGACAGGAAAGAGCCGACATGCGCCTCGGGCATGGCGTAGACCTCGACCTCGATGGCGCGCCCGGCCGACTCGTCGGTCACTCTGGCCAATCCGGGCTTTGGGGGGACGCTGTCAGGCAGCGCCACCAAACGGTAGCGAGGCGCGGTGTGGGTGCGTGAGAGCAAGCGTGCCTGGCGGGCCTGCAGTTGGTGGTGCAAAGGCATGCCTTCCAGATGTGCACCCACCACGGCCAGGGCAACTTCGGGCGCGCTGCGGACCTCGACACCCGCCTGATCATTGTGCGAGGCCCCCGCAAGCCCATGTCCCGCCAAGGCGTACAGCCGAGCCTGCACCGTGCTTTGCCAGAGAGCCCCCAACGCCAGCAAGGCCGCATCGCGACCGCCTGGAGCGATGAGGGTGATGCCGAAGGGCAACCCGGCAGAGGTGAGTCCTGCCGGCAGGGCCAGTGCTGCCAGGCCCAGCAAGTTGACGAAGTTGGTGTAAGTGCCCAGTCGGGCGTTGGCCCCCACCGGATCTGCCGCCACTTGCTGCAGCGTGGGATGCGTGGGTGCCGTCGGCACCATGAGGACGTCGATCTGCCCCCATGTGGGAAGCAGTTGAGCGGCCAGTTCCTGCAAGCGATAGTGGGCCTGAAAAGTGCCCACGGCATCGTGCCGATGCGCCTGCGTGATGATGCCGCGCACCACGGGGTGCACCGCCTCGGGCTCACGCTGCATCAGTTCGGCAATGGCGGCATAGCGCTCGGCGACCCAGGGGCCTTCGTAGAGGAGGCGGGCCACCTCGTTGAACGGCGTGAGGTCCACAGGCACCAAACTGACCGCGTCCGAAGCGGCTCCAGGCACGTCACTCCACAGCGCCAGAGCACGCGCGAAGGCCTGCTCATAGTCGGTGTTGCCGAAGAACTCGGGGCTCATCGGCACGCCGATGCGCAAAGGCGCAGCCCAACTCGATGACTGCAGGGGATGGGACTGGAACACTGGCTCACCCGGCATCGGGCCGTCGATGACACTCAGCACCCGCGCGGCATCGCCGGTGGTCAGGCTGAACACCGACACGCAGTCCAGCGTGCGACAGGCAGGAAGAACACCGTGGGTAGGCACCCGTCCGGGCGTCGGTTTGAGCCCGACGAGGTTGTTGAAGCCGGCCGGCACCCGACCTGACCCGGCTGTGTCGGTGCCTAGCGCAAACGGCACCTCGCCCCGCGCAACCACTACCGCCGACCCCGAACTGGAGCCCCCACTGACATGTTCGGCGCTGAAGGTGGACGTCGGCACCCCGTAAGGCGAGCGCGTGCCCACCAGCCCGGTCGCAAACTGGTCAAGGTTGGTCTTGCCGACCACAATGGCGCCGGCTCGCATCAGGCGACGCACGACCTCCGCCGTGTCACGAGGCCGGTAAGCAAAACCGGGGCACGCAGCTGTGGTGGGCAACCCCTCCACATCGATGTTGTCCTTGACAGCAAAGGGAATGCCGAACAGAGGCAAGGACGCTGGCGACTGCCCCTGCAGGGCATCGAGTTGCGCCTGCAGGAAGTCGGCGTCGGCTCGGGTGATCCACGCTGGATCCTGCGCCAGGGGCGTGGTCTGCCAGCGTGCCCACAAAGCAGCAAGGACGTCCTCAGGGCACAGCCTCTGTTGGCGGTACGCCTGCAGCAATCCCTCGATGGTGGCGGGTATGGCGTCAGGGACAGAATGACTCGTGAAACGCATGATCAAGGAAGGTGAAGGATCTTCAGAGAGGACTGACGGCCGCAAGCAATTCGGCACTGGTGGCGGTCCATCCAACGATGGCCCCTTGCGCGCGGACCATCTCGAGCGTGGCCTGATGGAAGGGGGGGAAGTAACTGCGACAGGCGTCCTCGAGCAGCAGACACTCGTATCCCCGGTCATTGGCCTCCCGCATCGTGGTCTGCACACATACCTCGGTGGTGACGCCAGCCAGAACCAGGTGAGTGATGCCACGCGCCTGGAGCTGGGCCTGTAGATCCGTGGCGTAGAAGGCGCCCTTGCCAGGCTTGTCGATCACCGGCTCGCCGGGTATCGGTGTCAGTTCAGGCACGATGGCGTGACCCGGCTCACCCCGGATCAGGATTCGCCCCATCGGCCCGACATCCCCAATGCGCAGGTTGGCCTCACCCCGCTCACGCTTGGCGGGCGGGCAATCCGACAGGTCAGGCGCATGGCCCTCACGGGTGTGCACCACCCAGCCACCGGCGGCACGCCATCTGCCCAGCAGACGGGAGATCACGGGAACCAGGGATTGCAAGGGCGCCACGTCGTTGCCGAGACTGGCGCCGAAGCCACCGGGCTCCACGAAATCGCGCTGCATGTCGATGATCAGCAGGGCTGTCCGGCTCAGATCGAAGGCAAACGGCGTGGGTGTGGCCGACGCGGTCAAGCTGGGACTCATGCAGCCTCCTGTCGCAAAGCCGTAGCGGAATGCCCATGCCCGGCCATGAAGGCCCCGATGAGATGCCGATCTGCGGTCGCGGTTGGGCAGGCATGCACGATGCGCCCCTCACTCATGACCACCATGCGGTCGGAGAGCTTCAGCAACTCGTCCAGGTCTTCGCTGAGCAGCAGGACGGCACCGCCTTGATTGCGAACCGCCATGATGCGATCGTGGATCTCGGCCACGGCGGCGAAGTCCAACCCAAACACGGGGTTGGAGACCAGCAGCACACGCACATCGCCGTCGAGCTCACGCGCCAGCACCGCGCGCTGCACATTGCCACCAGACAGTGAGGCGATCGGCGCTTGTTCGCCTTGCGTCTTGATGCCATAGCTGTCGATCAAGGTCCGAGCCTGGGAACGCAGCACGCCGAGCCGCATCCAGCCACCACGTGACGCCGGCGCCTCATCGAAACGACGCAGACCGATGTTCAAGGCCACACTCAGCTCGCCCACACAGGCATTGCGCAGAGGCTCTTCCGGCAGGCTGCGCACATGGAGCCGCTGGTTCTGCTCGCGACTGGCCAGGTAAAGCTCGCCGTCAATCCAAACGGTACCGCGGGCCCGCTCCCGCTGCCCGACCAGGGCTTCCATCAGCTCGCGCTGACCATTGCCCGACACCCCGGCCACGCCCACGATCTCGCCGGAACGCACCTCGAAGGACACGTCGCTCACGGCTCGGTCCCCGCGATCCCCCATGACCCCCAGATCCTGCACCCGCAACCGAACGGGGGCCTCGGCCGACAGGGTCCGCCCCATGGCAGGAGTCATCGCCTCTGTGGACTGATCGCCGCCTTCCAGGCCCATCATCTCCGCCCCAAGCTGGGAGGGGCTCACTGCTTGCACACGATGACTGCCCATCAACTGGCCACGACGCAGAACGCTGACGTCATCGGCCATGGCCATCACCTCACGGAACTTGTGGGTGATCAAGATGATGCTGACATCACCCGCGTGGGCCCGATCGCGCAACACGCCGAGCACTTCGTCCGCCTCTTGAGGCGTCAACACTGAAGTGGGCTCATCCAGGATCAACAGGCGGGGCTTGAGAAAGAGCTGCTTGAGAATCTCGAGCTTCTGCTTTTCTCCCGCCGACAGGTCCATCGGACGGGCATCCAGGTCCAGGCGGAAGGGGGTGCTGGACATGAAGTTCTCCAGCTCCGCACGGACCTCACGCCATGGGATCACGGCGGGCAAGCGGCCTCGACCCAGCAACAGGTTCTCGGCCACGGTCATCCCGGGCACCACCGTGAAATGCTGGTACACCATGCCTATGCCCAACTGTCTGGCCACCACTGGCGAGGTGATCGCCTGCTCACGCCCGTCAAGCAACACCGCGCCGGCATCTGGTTGGTGATAGCCCACCAGGGCCTTCACAAGCGTGCTCTTGCCCGCCCCATTTTCACCCAGCAAGGCATGCACGGTCCCGGGTCGAACCTCGATCGACACCCCGTCGAGCGCGGTGAAGGCACCAAAGCGCTTGGTCAGCTCATATGTGGACAAGGCCAATGCAGTCATGAGCTCTCCTCACAGGGTACGCAGGGTTCGAATCACGGCGCTCGAGTCCGACACCGCACCAAACACCCCGCCTTGCATCTTGATCATCTGAAAAGCCGCGGCATGGTTGCCGGGATCGGTGGCACCGGTGCAATCGGTCAGCATCACGCACTCAAAACCACGATCATTGGCATCGCGCATGGTGGTGTGCACACACACATCGGTGGTGATCCCCGTCAAGATGAGGTTGTCAATGCCCCGGGTGCGCAGGATCAACTCCAGGTCGGTGGCATAGAAGGAGCCCTTGCCAGGCTTGTCGATGATGGGCTCACCGTCGACCGGGTACAACTCGGGAATGATGTCCCAGCCCGGCTCGCCGCGCACCAGGATGCGCCCACACGGCCCCATGTCGCCAATGCCCACCCCATTGCTGCCGATCTGACGCGAACGCCATCGCTTGTTGGCAGGCAAGTCGCTCAGGTCGGGACGGTGACCTTCTCGGGTGTGAATCACCAACATCCCGACCGCGCGAGCCTCAGCCAGCAAGGCCTTGATGGGTTCGATCGGGGCCCGTGTGGCCGAGATGTCGTAGCCCATCTTGTCGACATAGCCTCCCTCGCCGCAGAAATCTGTCTGCATGTCGATGATGACCAGTGCCGTGTTCGATGCCCGCAGATCGCCGTTGTAAGGCCAACGGTAGGGTTGGGCGTCAACATAAGTGCCGGAGACCTGACTCATGCAAGCTCCTTAGATACGGCTGTTGCGGACGCCAACAAATTGGGCTCACTGCCCTTGAACTGTCGCGTGGGGCTCTCAAAACCGCACGATGCCCCATCGGTATGAGCAACCTCGGACTCCCAGGGCAGCCGTGCGCGGCCCGCCACCATGTCCTGCATGAACGTGTAGGGACAATCCTGTGCACCGCCTTGCACCGCCACATAGCCGCGGTGGAAGAACTGGTAAATGTTGTTCTCCACGCCCCAGTGCTGACGGGCCTCACGAACCAGATCCGGCCGCACCTCAGCGCAGACGATCTCGTCGGGGCGCGCGCCACCCTGCACCATCACCGTGCCATCGAAGTTGCACACCATGGCTTCGCCCATGGAGTCGAAAGTGCCGTCACTGCCGCACAGGCACACGCTTGCGGTCACCATGAGGTTCTGGAACGCATTGGCCTGGTTGGTGATCTGCCAGGCGTGTCGAATAGGTGCGGTGTAGCCCGCCGTCCGGATCATCAGCTCAGCACCCTGGTAGGCGCACTCGCGCGCCATTTCGGGGAACATGCCATCGTGACAAATGATCAGCGCCAGCTTCACACCCTTGGGCCCCGTGATGACGGGAATGCCCATGTTGCCGGGCTCCCAAGGCTCCACCGGGACCCAGGGGTGGTACTTACGGTAGTACAGCTGCAGCTGTCCCTGGTCATCGATGACCAGCCCAGTGTTGTAGGGTTGACCGCCCGGGTTCTTCTCCATGATCGAGAAGCAGCCCCAAATGCGATGTAACACGCAAGCGGCCTTGAACGCAGCCACCTCAGGCCCATCCAGAGACACCATCAGCTCATCGGCCGTGTTCATCGAGAGCCCGTGCAACGCATACTCTGGAAACACCACCAGATCCATGCCCGGATAGCTGCGCCGGGCCTTCCCAACCATCTCGACGATGCGCGCCGTCTGCGCCGCCAACTGTGTCGGGGTCTCGACCAAGGGCAAGTGCAACTGCACCAGCCCCAACACCACCCCGTGAGGCGACTTGTTCAAACCACTCAATCCACTCATCGTTCACTCCTTCATCACGGCACGCCTCAGCGCGCCAACTTCAGCTCGGCCGGGGCACCCTTCAGGGCTTGCTTGGGCTTGCAACTCCACACCAGGATCAGCAGGGTCAGCGCATAAGGCATGGCATTGAACAGGTGATAGCCCGCGCTCACCCCCACCGACTGCAAAGCCGGACCGAGCGCGCCTGCCCCCCCAAAGAGCAGCGATGCCCACAAACATTGCATCGGCCGCCAGCGAGCAAAGATCACCAGCGCCACAGCAATGAGGCCCTGACCACTCGACAAGCCCTCGTTCCAGCTTCCCGGGTAGTACAAAGACAGCGATGCACCACCGATACCGGCGACAAAGCCACCGGCCATGGTGGCCACCACCCGCACGGTGTTCACCGAGTAGCCCAGAGCGCGCGCGGCATCGGTGCTGTCGCCGGCCATGCGAACAATCAGCCCCCAACGGGTGTGCGCCAGCATCCACGTCAAGGCCATGGCCAGCACCACCCCGATCGGGAACAACGCATTGATGCGCAAGGCTGTTTGCACCTGAGGAGAGTCACTCCACCAGCCCAGGGGAATCGATGGGATCTGACTGGCCTGAGGCTGGATCAGGTCCTTGCCCAGATAGAAGGCCAGCCCCACCCCCAGCAGCATCAAAGCGATCCCGGTGGCGATGTCATTGACCCGAGGCAGGGCGCACAGCCACCCATGCAGGGAGGCCAGCAAAGCCCCGGACAGTGCGGCCATGCCAACCCCCAACCATGCCGAGCCGGTCAGATAACTCCCACCAAAGCCCGCCATGGCAGACAAGACCAGCACTCCCTCCAGCCCCAGATTGACCCGCCCAGACTTCTCGGTCAGACACTCGCCCAAACTCACGAAGAGGAAGGGCGTTCCCACCCGGATGGCGCCCCCCAGAATGGCAAGCAACACATCGGTCCACAACATCACATCGCTCATGCCACCTCTCCCACGCTCACGGCCTGAGCCTTCTGGCGTGCCAGGCGTTGCCGGCTCGTTTCATGCGCCACCTGAGACGCGGCAATGCGCGCCCGCCGCTGTGCCAGCCACAACCCCAGCCGCCCACGCGCAGCTTCACACGCCAGAATCAACACAAAGGCAAAGCCCTGCAGCACCCACACCGAAGCGTCGGGCAGGTCCAGACGCCGCTGCAACAAACTGCCCGCAGAGCCGAAGCCCCCGAACAACACCGCAACGGGAATCACCGCCACTGGGTTATGGCGAGCCACAAAGGCGACCAGGATGCCGGTGTAGCCCAGCCCGGCAATCAGCGAGGCATTGGCCGCGCCGTGTACCGCCGCCACCTCAATGCCCCCCGCCAACCCGGCTGCCGCACCGCCCAATGCACAGGCGCACACCACCAGGCGCTGACTAGGCAAGCCCACCAGGCGGGCCGCCCGCGCGTTGCCACCGACCACACGGGTCGCAAAGCCGTGCGTCGTGCCATACAACCACAGACCTGCCAGGACGCACACCATCGCACCAATCACCAACCCCCAGTGCACCTCCTGCCCCGGGATCAGCCCTAACAGCCAGGTGTCATGCAAAGGCTGGGTTGAGGGCTTGTTGAGGCTCTCCGGATCCCGCATCGGACCTTCGACCAGGTGCTTGAACACCCCAATCGCCAGGTAGCTCATCAACAAAGAGCTGATGGTCTCGTTCACGCCCCGGTACTGCTGCAACAGGCCAGCCAACGCAATCCAGGCGCCGCCTGCCACCGCCCCGGCCAAGAGGATCCATGCGGTTCCCAAGAGACCGTCCGGCGGGGCAAACAGATAAGGCAGGCCTGCAGCCGCCAAACCGCCCAGGACCAAGGCCCCTTCACCACCGATGATGGTCATTCCCGCCTGCATGGGAATGGCCACGCACAACGCGGTGAGCATCAGCGGCGCGGCCCGCTGCAGGGTGTTCTGCCACGAGAAGGCATCGCCAAATGCGCCCTGGAACAGCAGCACCCAGGTTTCGACCGGATCGGTGCCCCCCAACCAAACGAAACCGCCAAACAGCAGCACCGCTCCAACCAGGGCAAGCATCGGCAACACCAGACCATCGAAGATGGCCACCCAACGAACAGGGGTCATGACCCGACCTCCATCAAGCTCTTCCTGGTTTGCATCAGGCTTTGCCGATGACGCCTTCGACCAGATAATTCATCTGCTCCAGCACCACATCGTCCTGACGGATCACCTGACCCTTGCCCACCACCAACTTGCCAGTGTTGTCACGGATCTCACCCTTGAAGATGTCAAACTGATCCTTCAACATCGCGGCCTTGATCGCATCGGCCTGTTTGCGCGCCCCTTCCGGCACCATCGCGCCGTAGGGAGATGTCTTGACGTAGCCCTCCTTCAACCCCCCACGCAGGAAGTTGGGATGCGGCTTGCCTGTGCGCGCGGCTTCCACCATTTGCCGATACGGCGTCACCCAGTTCCACTCAGCTCCTGTCAGGTAGGCGTTGGGCGCCAACTTGGCCTGACTGGCGTGGTAGCCGCACACAAACTTGCCTCGACGGGCAGCGGTCTCCACGATCACCTTCGGGCCATCGACGTGCATGGTGAACACGTCCACCCCTTGATCTGCCAAGCTGTTGGTCGCCTCGGCCTCCTTCACCGGCATCGACCAATCCCCTGTGAACACCACCGAACAGGTGATGGCCGGGTTGACGGAGCGCGCACCCAAAGTGAACGCGTTGATATTGCGCATCACCTGAGGAATCGGCTTGGCCGCGATGAAACCCACCTTCTTCGACTTCGTCATGTGCCCAGCGATCACCCCGTTGAGGTACTGGCACTCGTCGATGTAGCCGAAATAGCTGCCCACACTCCCGGGGTGTTTGGCCGCATCCCACAGCCCGCCGCAATGCGCAATGCGAATGCTGGGATTCTTGCGTGCCACCTCCAGCACATGTGGGTTGAAGTAGCCAAACGAAGTGGGGAACAGAAGGGTGGCGCCATCTTGAGAAATCATCCCTTGCATGCTCTTTTGAGCCGCCTGGGTCTCTGGCACGTTCTCCTCGCCAACCATCTTGATGCCAGGCAGCTTGCGGATGGCCTGTGCCGCCTCATAGTGAGCCTGGTTGTAGCCGAAGTCATCCTTGGGCCCCACATACACCATGCCGATGGTCAAAGACTTTTGGGCCAACACCAAGTTCGACCACCCGCCCAATGCCAGGCCAGCGCTCGCGCTGCCCACACCCTTCATCCATTGACGACGATTCCATTGCTCCATTGACGACATTTGCTGCTCCTTGCTTGCACCAGTTGCACACCATCACCCGATCGCACCAAGCATCTGAAAGTCGGTCGACCTGTGATGTACAGGCTTGTATACAAGCAACCACCGTGCCTGACTGTTTCACCGCCGTCGGTCCTCATTGGCGACCATCCCGTGCCTCAACACGGGGCTGCCTGCCCCGATGCGGTGCGGCATGCGCACGTCGTGCGCACCACATCGCCCCAATCGGCGCAAGCCGGTGCTGGCGCGCAACATTCCCAGGGATCACCTGAGAGGTGTTGCCCTGATCGCGACATTCGTCACGAATTCCTAGACTGCGCCATCTCCCAGAGCCAGGACGCATGCACGTCCGCCGGGAACCACTCGCCCAGACACATTGGAGAGACACACCATGCGCACCTTCGCCGTCAAAGCCCAGATCCTGGCCCTGGCCAGCCTCCTGCCCATGGCCGCTTCGGCCGGGTACTTCCAATGGGAAGCCGTCGAGCTGCCCGCCAGCAGCGGCGCGGCGTGCGGCGACGGTTCGCCCTACCGCTTCTTCGTCAACAAGACGCCCTTCAGCACCAAGACCGTGGTGGTGTTCGAAGGAGGCGGCGCCTGCTGGGATCAGAACGCCTGCGCCGGCAAGGGCGAAGGTCCGCTGGGTCTGTCCATCCTGTCGGCCTCCAACCCCAACGGGATCCCGGCCGACTACATGACCAATGTGTTCAACATCCTCAACGGCGGCCTCTCCGGCCTGGCCCTGGGCGGCTTGATCACCCCGTTCTCGATGCGCCTGCACCCGCTGCAGTCCGTGCAGACCCAGAGCTGGAACATCGTCTACGCCCCCTACTGCACGGGCGACGTGCACACCGGCAACAAGGTCACCGCCTACACCGATGCCGACCCCAGCAAGCCCCGCGTGCAATACCACCGCGGCAGCATCAACGGCTACGCCATGGCGCAATGGCTGGGCAAGAACTTCAAGCAACCCGCCCAACTGCTGGTGACTGGCTTCTCGGCCGGCGGCGCGGGCTCCACCGCCAACTACGGCTGGCTGCGCCTGGCCATGAACCCGAAGAAGTCAGCCCTGCTGGCCGACTCGGGCCCACTGTTCAACGTGAACCGCACCGACAGCCCTGAGGTGTCACCCTCGGTTCACCTCCACAACAAGATCCGCAACGTGTGGGGCTTGGACGGCAGCGACGGCCTGGTCACCAAGCTGCTGACCCTGTACCCCTATGCGGGCACGGCTGAGAACCTCGGCTCACTGAGCACTGGCTTGGCAAAGATCTTCCCGCAAGACCGCTTCAACTTCAGCACCTTCCAGCGCGACGGCATCTACTCGGCCTTCTCATACACCTCTTTCTACCCGGAATTGGCAGCCGCCCCATCCGGCGTGACGCGTGACACCCTGTTGAACCAGAAATGGGTGCCGGAAGTGCAAAAATGGGTGAACACCATGAAGCCCTACCCCAATGTCGGCTACTACGTGCCCTATCAGCGTGACCTGCTGAAGTCACACACCCTGACCACCCTCACCTTCTCGGGCACCGCCGTCAAGGAAGCCAATCACGCCAGCCTCAAGGTGGTGGTGGACAACCTGATCGATGGCAAGGGCACCCCCATCCGCGCCTACGAAACCCAGAAGAACGAGCAAAACACCAAGACGCCCGGCACGTTGGACTCGCTGCTGCAGCCCATTTACAAGCTGCTGGGCCTCTGACGACTCACCCCATGCAGTGGCGCCTGGTCGCCGACGCCCTGCCAGCCCCGTCCCCGGACGGGGCTTTTCTTTTGCAGCCCCCCCCGATCGCCCCACCCAATCGAGGGGGAAGCCCCGTTCAGAGCGGCGCCAACACCCCACAGGCCGACAGCCCTGCGGTATAAACACGGCAATTCGAACGATCGTTTGAAAAGGTCGTTCGAAACTCACAGACCCATATACCGAGGTGACCCATGCCGCAATACAAGGCCCCTTTGCGCGACGTGCGCTTCCTGCTCAACGAGGTGTTCGACTACCCGGCGCACTACGCCAAGCTGCCGAGCGCCGAAGACGCCACGCCTGACATGGTGGACGCCATCCTGGAAGGCTGCGCCACCTTTTGTGAAGAAGTGCTGGCCCCGTTGAACCTGTCGGGCGACCAGGAAGGCTGCACCATCGCCGACGGCGAGGTCACCACCCCCAAAGGCTTCAAGGAAGCCTACGCCGAGTACGTGGCCGGCGGCTGGCAAGGCCTGTCCCACCCCAAGGAATACGGCGGCCAGGAGCTGCCCATGTCCTTGAACATGCTCAAGGCCGAGATGATGGGCACGGCCAACTGGTCCTTCACCATGTACCCCGGCCTCAGCCTGGGCTGCATGAACACCGTCTTCCAGTTCGGCAGCACCGAGCAGAAGAACACCTACATGCCCAAGCTGGTGAGCGGCGAGTGGACCGGCACCATGTGCCTGACCGAACCCCAGTGTGGCACCGACCTGGGCCAGGTCAAGACCAAGGCCGAGCCCGCTGGCGACGGCACCTACAAGATCACCGGCACCAAGATCTTCATCTCCGCCGGTGAACACGACCTGGCAGAGAACATCGTCCACATCGTGCTGGCCCGCCTGCCCGACGCCCCCAAGGGCACCCGTGGCATCTCGCTGTTCATCGTGCCCAAGTTCTTGATCAACGCCGATGGCTCGCTGGGCGCGCGCAACACCGTCAAGGCCGGCGCGCTGGAGCACAAGATGGGCATCCGTGCCTCGGCCACCTGCGTGATGAACTTCGACGAGGCCGTCGGCTACATGATCGCCGAGCCCAACAAGGGCTTGGAGGCGATGTTCACGTTCATGAACACCGCCCGCATCGGCACCGCCGTGCAGGGCCTGGCCCACGCCGAGCTGTCGTACCAAGGCTCACTACCCTACGCCAAAGAGCGCCGCTCCATGCGCGCCCTCTCGGGCAAGAAAGACGCCGACCACGTGGCCGACGCCCTGATCTGGCACGCCGACGTGCGCCGCATGCTGCTGACCCAGCGCGCGGTGGCCGAAGGTGCCCGCGCCATGATCTACCACGCCGCCAAGCTGGCCGACAACATGGTGGCCGCCGTCTCCACCGGCGACCAGGCACAGTACGAAGAGTTCGACGACCGCCTGGGCTTCTACACCCCCATCCTCAAAGGCTTCATCACCGAGATGGGCCTGGAGTGCGCCAACCTGGGCATGCAGGTGTTCGGCGGCCACGGCTACATCAAGGAGCACGGCATGGAGCAGATCGCCCGCGACGCGCGCATCTCCACGCTGTACGAGGGCACGACCGGCATCCAGGCCCTGGACCTGCTGGGCCGCAAGGTGCTGCTGCAAACCCGTGGCAAGTGCATCTTCAACTTCACCAACGAGATGATCGCCCAGGCCAAGCCGCACCTGCTCTCGGGCGGCCCGATCGGCCAGATGGCCCGCGCCTGCTTCAAGCGCGCCATGCAGTGGAAGGCCCTGACGCTGCGCATCATGCTGCGTGCCAACAAGGACCGCGACATCGTCAGCGCCGCCTGCTACGACTTCCTGATGTACTCGGGCTTCGTGATGATGGGCCACTTCTGGCTCAAGCAGGCTCTGGTGGCGCAGGACAAGCTGGCCCGCGGCGGCAAGGATTCGAAGGATTTCTACACCGCCAAGCTGCAGACCGCCGAGTTCTACTTCGAGCGCCTGCTGCCCCGCGCCGATGGCCACAAGAAGTCCATGCTGTCGCCTACACGCAGCATCATGCAGATGGACCAGGAACACTTCAGCTTCATCTGATCGCTGCCTGACAGGCGCACACAGCGCTCACAACTGCTTGCAACTTGGCGGCATCGCCGGCACCCCTGTTGGAGGGGACCGCCGCGATGCCGCTGTTCTTTTGCGATAACGTCCCGGGTTCTGCGGCCGTGCGACATGACACGGCCGATCAACACAAACTTGGGATGGACACATGACGGATCTTGCCGGCATTCAGTCTGCTGTGGCCGGCTCTGGCCATAGCCTGATCGCCAGCGTGCTGGACGCGCTCGGTGCGCAGGGCCTGAACCAGCACACCCGCCTGCTGCGACTGCACACGCCGCTCGGACCGGACGTGCTGATGGCCGAACGGGCCACGGTCACCGAGACCCTCAGCCCCGGCCGCGCCTGCCTGCCGGCGGGAGCCGCGCCTCACAACGCGCCCGGCCTGCTCACCGGCTTTGGCATCGAACTGCTGGCCGTGAGCACACGCTCGAACCTGCACGCCCCCGACCTGCTGGGCCAGCCCGTCTTGCTGGAGCTGCTCACCGCCCACAGCACCACCGAACTGCGCCCCTTCCACGGCCACGTCACCCGCTTTGAGCTGATGGGCGCCGACGGTGGCCTGGCGCGCTACCGCCTGCACATCGAACCCTGGACCGCCTTCCTCGCGCAGCGCACCGACGCCTGGGTGTTCCAGGACCAGAGCGCGCTCGACATCACCGAAGCCATCTTCGCCGACTACCAAAGCCAGGGCCGGCTGATGCCGCAATGGCGCATTGACGTGGCCGACCGCGAGGCCTTCGCCAAGCGCTCGCTGTGCACCCAGTTCAACGAAACCGACCTTGCCTTCTTGCAGCGCCTGTGGGCCGAAGAAGGCCTGTTCACCTGGCTCGAACACCAGGGCGACGCGCAGGACTTGCGCACCCTGGGTGCCCACACCCTGGTGATTGCCGACCACAACGACGCCTTCCGGCCCAACGCGCAGCCCCGCATCCGCTTCACCCAGGCGGGCGCCGTGCTCAAGGAAGACAGCATCACCCGCTGGCACGGCCACCGCCAGGTGACGAGCAGCAGCGTACAGACCGCCAGCTGGGACTACCGCGCCGTGACCAGCCACAGCGCCAGCGTGGACGCCGATGATGCGCACGCGCAGCCCATGCCCCTGGTGCACCACGACCAGCCCGGCGCCTACGCCTACGAAACCCCGGCCCAGGCCGAACGCCGCGCCCTGATCCAGCAGCAAAGCCTGCAGGCCGAACGCAAGCGCTTTGAAGGTGCCGCCACCGTGCGCACCCTGCAGCCGGGCACCACCTTCACCCTGCTCGACCACCCCGAGCACGGCAGCGGCACGTCAGCAGGCCACGATGACGATGCCCGCTTCGTGGTGCTGGGCGTGGTGCACCGCGCCCGCAACAACCTCAGCGCCGATGTGCAAGCCGGCCTGCAACACCTGCTGGGCAGCGTGGTGCGCCCCGGCCAGCAAGCCACCACCGCCAACGCCAGCGACGAGCCGCTGTACGAAGCGCGCCTGAGCGCCCAGCGCGTGAGCGTGCCGGTGCGCCCGCGCCTGCACGATGCGCAAGGCCGCCTGGTTCACCCTCGCCCCACTGCATGGGGCACACAAACCGCCCTGGTGGTGGGCCTGGACGCGCCCATCCACACCGACCGCGATGCCCGCATCAAGCTGCAGTTTCACTGGCAGCGCGGCGCCCAGGCCAGCCACCGTCTGAGCGCACCCATGGATGACAACGCCCCCGCGTCCGACGCATCGGGCACCTGGGTGCGTGTGGCCCAATCCTCCTGGGCGGGCGCCAACTGGGGCGGGGTCTTCATCCCGCGCCTGGGGCAAGAGGTGCTGGTGGAGTTTGTGGACGGCGACATCGACCGCCCCGTCATCGTCGGCGCCACCTACAACGGCGAGGGCCAGCCCGATGCCCAGGGCAACCGCGTCAACGCCGGTGCGGCGGGCGCCACCGGCAATGCGCCCGCCTGGTTCCCCGGCAGCGCACGGCAAGGCGCCCATGAAGGCCATGCCCACACCGCCACGCTCAGCGGCTTCAAGAGCCAGAGACTGGATGCCTCGCAAGCAGGCGGTGGCGGGTACAACCAACTGGTGTTGGACGACACACCGGGCCAGGGTCGCGCCCTGCTGCACACCACGCAGAGCCAGACCTGGCTGCAGATCGGGCACCTGCTGCAACAGCATGACAACCAGCGCCTGGCCCACCGAGGGCATGGGCTGGAACTGCACACGCAGGCGCAAGGGGCGCTGCGCGCCGCGCAAGGCCTACACGTGAGCACCCATGCCCGTGCGGGCGGCACCAGCACGGCCCAAGGCCAGCCCTTGAACAGCCGCGAAGCGCAAAGCCAACTGGGCCAGCACGCCGAGCTGATGACCGCCCTGCACGCCAACGCGCAGACCCATCTGGCCAAGCTGCCGGGCGAGACCGCAGCGGACAAGTTGCCAGCGCACACGGCCTTGCAAGCCACGCTGCAAAGCCTGCGGGGCACGGAGCAGTCCGGTGGCATGTCAGCCCAGGCCGAAGATGGTGCATCGCCAGACGCGGCACGTGGCATGGACGGTGGGCACGGCCAGATTCCCGCCACCGAACGGCCCGACCTGCTGATGAGCGCGGCCGGTGACATCGCTGCCCTCACGCCGGCACACACGGTGCTGAGCACCGGCCAGCACACCACCTTCACCGCCGGGCAAGACACCAACTTGCTCGCGCAACGCCACCAGGCCTGGGCCGTGAAAGACGGCATCAGCCTGTTCACGCGGGGCGAGGCCAAAGACAAGCAACGTGCCGTGCAGGAGGTGGGGCTGAAGATGCATGCCGCCAGCGGCAATGTGCGCACCGAAGCGCAGAGCGATGCCTTCACGCTGACGGCGCAAAAGGCCATTGACCTGCAGAGCACGGCGGCAGACATCGTCATCACGGCGCCCGAGCGCATCGTGCTCAATGGGGGCGGTGGCTACGTGAAGCTCGAATGCGGGAACATCGAGATCGGCACGAGCGGCAAGGCCAGCTTCAAGGCTGCGATGAAGGAGTTGACGGGGGGGGGCAGTGCCTCAGACCGTGTGGAGTTGAAGAAGGCTGGCAAGCTGGCAGAGTGCCCAACCAAGACAGTCGATGCGGCCATGGGGGGCAGCAGTGCAATCTAGGGCGATGCAGTCATCGCCGAAGACCCCGTTGGACAACCCGATCTGCGACGAGGCAGAACTTGCCAAAAGCTGCAAAGTTGGAGTTCCAACCTTCATCTTGGTGGACCCGATAGCCGGCGAACCCATTACTGTGGATAGGGCGCCCACTGTAAGCTCGCTCGCGGAAGTCACCGCTGCTCGTACCCTAGCTTGGGGCAGAGAGGTGCAAGCTGTCGAATTGCATGCCAGTATCGATCTGCCACCCGCACTCTTTCCTTACTTAGTGTCGTTGTCAGGACCCGATGATGCGTGGCTGGCCGAAACCCTGGACATTGCCCATGCAGACAGGATGGAGGCCCAGTCACAGGGCATTTCTGGCATGGGGAGATCTGCGCACCGCATCGGTGCATGGATTCACTCCAGTGCCCGACCAGATGCAATTACTTCGGCCATCAGTGAGCTCTTGAGATTGCGCTGCGAGTGCAATAGCCAACTTCGCTACCAGCGATTGGCGGACAGCCGCGTAATGCTATGGGCCGCGCATATAGCTGGCAAGACTGCAGTGAGTGCCGCAATGGGCCCAATTCAACGCTGGAGCTGCTTGAGTGCGTCGGGGCGGTTAATCGAAATTCAACGCTGCCACGAAACTGCGATTGCGTTGCGATGGAAACCAGCGCAATTGCGCCAATTCATGAACGGAGAGCTTGTGCACGCTGCAGTGGCCCGCTACCTGGGTGAGTTGACTTTGCGCGGATTGGACGCTCCCCAATTGGAAAGTACCTTGCTAAGCCGAGTTGATGCTGCTTTGCTACGAGCCCAAGAAATGGCGGCCACTCTGCACCTCAAAGTGATTAGGCCGGAGGACCTCACGGCGCTTGCAGCACTGTTGTTGCTCCACGCTGAGCAGGCCGTTGAGTTGATATGCCGCGAAGCATTGTCGGAATCAAACACTAAAGACTCTGGGCTCACTGGCACGAACGTTTCGCTGCATGAACTGGCGGCACATCTGAACGAACAATTGTTTGAGAACCTCCCATGACCGTCGCAACCAGCACTGACCAACCCTGCAAGGCCTGTAATCGAAGCAGCCTTTCTTTGTTGCTCTTGCGTCCAGGCGCGATCGCCAAGGACCCAAGGTTGGCACCCATTGGCGCCAACGCGGTTCGCGCAGGCGATGAGATCCAAGGCCTAGTGCCCGGCCGTCAACCCACCGAAAGCCGCTATGTGCTACGACTGCTGCGAGAAGGCTACGTGCACGTATACATCCCTAAGCCGCCTACGGGCGTGCAACCTTGGCAGGTGTATCGAGTGACGCCAACAGGCGATCTGATCGCTCAGGACAACCCTGTTTTCGTCATGAACCCACAGCCCCCAACTTGTTCGCGTCAAGGGCACAACTCGGGAGGTATGAAGCTACTGCCGATTCCAGAAGCGCACGCCATCAAAAGCGTATGGATCGCATTCAGTGCCAATCTCTGGAGCGACTCGCTGCGCGCCATCAACGCGGCCAACCCCAGCGCAATGCAAGAGGTGCAACTCAAAGCGCCAGACCCTAACAGCTTTGCTCCTACACCGCAGGCCCTTCGTGCCAAGGTGCTAGAGTGCGTGCTGCGGAGCTATCGGCATCAAGGTGTAGCCCGAAACGCTGAAGCTGCGCCGCTGGACTACCCTTTCAATGCGCTGTCCATATCGGCCGAGGAATTGGCCAACCAGTTACAAAAGGCCGCAGCCTGCCACGCAGATACCACAGGCAAAGAACTAGCCGTTGTGCTGCGCGACCCCGCCGGCTTGGCCACGGAATTCAACACCATTCGAATGTGGCGTCACACCCTGGCTGAATCGGCTTTGGCAGCCCCTGATCTGGAGCAGCCTCGCAAAGTCAACCAAGCCATCGCGACCCTGGAGCAGAGCCTGATCGCACACGCGGAGGAAAGTGGGCTACCGCAAATCGTGCCTCTGCAAACGCGTAGCGCTTACGAACGAAGCAGCTATCCGCCGGGCACGGAGTGGCAGGCCCTGACCGAACAAGAGCGGGGGGCTGGCAAGGAGTTGATGGACAAAGCCAACCTGCTCACCAAAGCATTCTTCTGGCTGGCGAGAACTGATCGCCTGATGGATGCCGACATCGGCCGGGTGCTGCGTCCCGGTTATCAGACCCAGTTAGACGCCTGGGCCACGCGAGAAGGACGAAAACAGTGGGACAAGTTCCTTGAGTTCTACGACGAAGAACAACGCCGACAGTGGCAGTTGGATCTAGAAAAAAAGCATCAAGCAGAACACCTGACCCCGCTACAGCGCTGCGAGCAAGACTGGGATGCAGCGCTCAACGACCCCATGCTGCTGAACTACTTTGCCCGGCACTTCGACCAGAACGAAGGCAACCAGGCTGCCAAGGTGGCGCGTACCGGCTGTTGTGCAGGTGCCGTGTATGTAGCCGAAGTCACTCGCTCATTCACCCCCGAACCCAAAACTGCCGCCGCTCTTCAGACCTTTGAGAAACAACTGGACGCTGACGTGAGCACACCTCACGCACTATTGCTACGCGCCATGTTCGCCAACCAAGCCTCTTTGTGGGAAACGTTGGAAAACGATAAGCCAGACAAGGTGGTGGATTTTTTCAAGGGACTGATTGGCGAGATTACTTCCACGGTCACCAAGGGCGGCACAATACCACTGGCCCCACCGCTTGCTAGGCGACTAGGGTGGTTGACGCAAGCAACCATGGGGTTCTCTGTAACCTTGATGGGCACCATCGCTGCCGTAGCCACTCAAGCCGTTCACGACACGTGGCGCCGTCACGCACAAGCCAATGCTCGTCAAACACTTCAGGTCGGTCCCAAGGTGCTGCAGCGCCTGACTCGGGCCGAGGCCATGACCTGGGTGCATAGAATCTGCGAATATGCGCTACAAGCGCCTGCTGGGGTCGCTCCCAAGTTGCCAGTGCTGATCCACGCCAACGTCAGTGTCGACACCTACGTCCAGATCAAGCGCGCGCGAGGCGAAATGCTCAGCATGCGCGAGATTCGGGGCTTGAGGGGCAAAGGACAGCTAACACTGGCCATCATGACCGACACCGAGACATTGCGTGAGTTGCGCATGTCCAGCGGCAATGCTGCACGCGAGCTGTCGCAACTGTCAGGCAGTACAGTACATATCAATCAAAGCGCTCTTTCACTGAAAGCCGCTGCGGCACAAGGCGGCGTGCTGGCCTTACCGTTGGCGCGCTTTGTGCCTCTGTACGACAAGCAAATCAATGAAGCGGCCAAGGCCCCGAGCGCGCTACGAACCCTTGGCCGTCAGGCTCAGCTCACCATGCTGAGCATGGACGGCCGGTTAGCCGTAGGCACGATGGCCGTACAAGGTTTGGGCGCTTGGAGGGGACTGTGTCAATACCTGAGTACAGTCGATCCCAAAAAGCAGTTTGACGCTATCCTCAGCATTTCCGACGGTATGGCTGGCCTCATCGGCGGAGCAGCCGACTTAGGGGCCAAATTCATGGAAGTACGATTGGGCCCTGCGGCTGCCAATAACAAATGGCTGTCTGCACCCCGGCTAGTTGGGGCAGTGATGGGATTGGCCGGAAACACCCTCAGTGCGTGGATGTGCCTGCGGGAGGCAGACCGATTTAGGGCACAAGGGCATGAGCGATTAGCCCGAGGGATGACTAACGCAACGCTGCTCTTCGCAGCGGGTGGTGTGCCACTGTTGGTACAAATGGCTTATCAAACCCAGATCCTTATTAGAGGGGTGGAGCGTGCTGCCGGAGGCATCCTTGCACGTGCGGTGGCAGCCCGTATTGGCACGGCAGCAGTTGGTTTGACCGTCCCAGGTTTAGGGTGGGCCTTGACATTGGTGGCAGTTGGGCAAACTGTTTACATTGTGATGGAAACCCCCACTCCGATGCAAACTTGGCTTAAGTACAGCTACTTTGGCAAGCCGGACCGAGATGAGAAAAAAAGAGCGAGCTGGGCTGAAGAAGATAAGGCCTGGAAGCAATTGGTCGTTGGAGATGACGCAGCTTGAGCACCAAGACTTTGAATTTAATCAAACATGGCGATTACATCGCATCAGGACTGGAGTCAGTCGGCCCTGAAGAGCCTGCCGAGGTCCAGGGCAAAGACGCACTCAGCGGGGTTGCGA
Organism: Aquabacterium sp.; assembly: GCF_034003525.1. Lineage (GTDB taxonomy): Bacteria > Pseudomonadota > Gammaproteobacteria > Burkholderiales > Burkholderiaceae_C > Aquabacterium. Next base: position 63,388 of record NZ_JAVEYN010000015.1, on the reverse strand, counting down.
GACGATTCACACCCCGCGCGCCTTGCAGTGATGACCCTACGGCGCTCAACACCATAAGGGCCGTTTACCCGAATGCCATAGAGCTGATGGGGGCGACTAGTACCACGCAGCTTCGTGGCATCATGATTTTGGTAGCCCTTGGGTTATTGGGGTTTTGCGCCTTCATCTTTCCCTTTGGCATACAGATTTTTTGGGAAGCTATTCAGATCCTTGATGGCCAAGCGTTGTTCACCATGCTCAGCGTGGTAATCGCAGCATGGGTCGCCTGGCGCTTTGGCCTTGCTCCCATCCCGGGCCTGCTGCGCGCCGACCTTTTCGCCCCCGACAATCAGCCATTGATCTTTGACCGCAAGCACCAGCGTGTGTACCGTCTGTTCGATCCAAACCAAGACCAAGCCAAAGACCGTTGGTGGACGCGCAAACCATTGCTGTTACAGGGCGTGGAATATCACTGGAGCTGCATCACCGCCGAGCACCGGGTGCAGATCATCACTCGCGGCAACTCCGTCACTCGCGTTCACGGCCTCGTGCTCGTGGCGCGTGATTTCCCCAAAAAGAATGAACCCCAAGGCCGCCTGCTCGACGAGTTTCCGGTGACCAGCAGTATGTTGCTTGGCGAAACCACCGTGCCACGCCTGTGGGAACACCTTCGCCGCTACATGGAAGACAATGGACCTGCCTTGCCAGAAGGCGAAGTACTACAAAACGATGAGCGGCCCAAAACCCTGTGGCAAAGCCTCGGCGTGGTCAGCCCCTTCGGCCCACAGTTCCTGCGCTGGTGGCGCGACAGCCGATTAATGACCATTTTCGTATTCATCGGCCTGCCCATCACCTTGCCCGTATTCACACTGTGGGGCATGGGAAACTGGCTCAGCCATCAAACCATGAGGCCCACGATTTGGCCTAAAGAAGTGCATGAGCGTATCGGGCAACCCCTTCAAGCTGCATAAGCCCCAAGTACGAGCCCATGTGGGCTAGGCCAGCACATTACCTGTCAGCTAGAGCGTGAATTTACACAGTCGATCCTAGGCTTCCTGCAAGTTTCGGCGACGCCCACCAGCATAACAAAATGCAAGCTCATCAAAACTGAGGTTGAAGCTTTCGCTTTAGTGACCTAACCTGCGCAGAGGCCGATGGATCAGAACAAGATGACGGACCGTGGAATCAACCCACCCCAACAAGCACTCGTATGCATATGGCACCGCTCCCTCTGCCACGCCGACGCTTTCTGGCCATAGTCGTTGCGCCGCCCGTAGCCCTCTGCTCCCTCGGCACGGCAGGCTGCCAGTCAGCCACACGCCTGCGCGATGTGCGCTTCGCCACCCTGTCCGAAGCCCAACACGAACTGGACCGCCTGGCCTCTTTGGCTGATCGCACACAAACCGCCACCTGGACCTGGCCCGCCACCCTCACCCACTGCACTCAAAGCATCCGCTTTGCCTTGACCGGGTATCCACAGGCCAAGTCCGAACTCTTTCAACGCACGGTGGGCAGTGCGGCATTTCAAGTGTTCGCCTGGCGCGGTCAGATGAGCCACGACCTCAGCGAGCCGATACCCGGCGCGCCGACTCTGAACCCTCAGGCTGACCCGCACGCCGCTCTGGCCGCACTACATCAGGCCATTGACGACTTCCATCGCCACACGGGCCCCTTGCAGCCCCACTTCGCCTACGGCCGGCTGAGCAAGGTCGAGTACGAGCTCGCGCACGCCATGCACCTGGCCAATCATTTCGCGGCCTTCGACATCAAGCCCCTGGGCTGAAGTCCGCCGAAGGGCGGCGTCTGCTCAACGCCGCCAGCAACGCTGCAAAAATTCCGCCTGGCGTGCCAAAGCTTGATCCGCGCTCGGCATCAGCCCGGCATGAGCCTGGAACACATGCCAGCGCTTCAGGTAGATCTCCAGCTCACTGTGTGAGCCAGCGCGCGTGGCCGCCTCGTTGTACCAGGTCGCGTTGTCGAACAGCACCTCGTCCTCACCCACCTGCAACAGGGCGGGCGGCAAGCCACGCAAGTCCTGCTGCAGGGGGTCAGCCCATCGGTGCTCGTGCGGCACGCGCAGGGCCCGCTCCACGTCCTGGCCCCAGGCCTGGCGGATCATCGGGTCGCGTGGTTCACGCTCGTACGCCGTGGTGTTGGGCAAGGGTTGCAGGCTGAAGGCCGGCGACATCATCACCATGGCCGCAGGCAGGGGCAGGCCTGCCTCGCGCAAGGCCACGGTCACCATCAAGGTCAGATGCCCGCCCGCCGAGTCACCAGCAATCGCGATGCGATCCGCAGGGTAGCCGTCGGCCAGCAGTTGCCGGTAGACAGTGACACCGTCTTCGATCTGCGCGGGAAACGGGTGCTCGGGCGCCAGGCGGTAATGCGGCACCAGCACCTCGGCCCCGGTCAGGGCGGACAGGCGCCGCGTGATGCTGCGGTGCGTGCGCGGGCTGCCCGCCACGAAGGCGCCACCGTGCATGTACAAGATGGCGTGCGGCGCGCGCACGGCCGAGCGGGGCACGATGCGCTCCACGGGGATGTGCGCAATCCGATCCGCCTTGACCTGGGCGCGTCCATCTTGCGGCATCAGGCTGGAGCCGATGGCCAAGGCCGCACGCTGCACGGCAAAGGGCCAGGGCGGCCCCAGAAAGGGCCTGAGGCTCACCCGCAGCGCACCGCGCATCAGTGCGGCCACAGCGGCCTCACGCGCACCTTGCGGCGGCGCATATTGGCGCACCACACCAGCTGAGCGAAGGAGTTCGTCCTGAGAGGAGGCAGCAAGGGTTGCCGTGGTCATGGGGGGCTCCGACAATGGCATCAGGTCAGCGTGCTCAACCGAGCATGCCCTTCTTGGCAAAGTGCGTGGTCAGCGGTTGGTACCAGCCACCGAGCAGTCGCACCACCGTGTCGAGGAACTTGGCGTCCGGGCCCACCAGCACACGGCGCTGGTTGCGCTCCACGGCCTTGAGGATCTGGCGCGCGGCGCTCTCGGCGGTGGTGGTGTTGAGCAGCTTGTCAAAGCGTGCCTTGGCGGCTTGGGCGCTGCTGCCCGTGCGCGCTTCGATGCTATGGTCCATCTTGGCATCGCGGGCAATGTTGGTGCGGATGCCCCCCGGGTGCACGCAGGTGGCGCTCACGCCGCATTTTTCCAGGTCCAACTCCTGGCGCAGGGCTTCGGTGAAGCCACGCACCGCGAACTTGCTGGCGTTGTAGGTACCCTGGGTGGGCAGCGCCAGCAGACCGAACAGGCTGGAGGTGTTGATGACATGCCCCTCGCCGGCACGCTTGATGTGCGGCAGGAAGGCCTGGGTACCCCACACCACGCCCCAGAAGTTGATGCCCATGATCCACTCGAAATCCTCGGGCTTGACCGTCTCCAGAAAGGCCCCCAGGGCCACGCCGGCGTTGTTGAAGATCAGGTTGACCTTGCCGTGGTCGCGCACCACCTGATCGGCCCAGGCGTTCATCGCCTCGCGGTCGGCCACATTCACGCGGACGGTGGTCACCGTCACGCCATGTTGGCGCACCAGTTGGGCGGTTTCCGCCAGGCCGGCTTCGTTGACATCGCTCAAAGCCAGATGACAGCCACGCTGCGCCAATTGCACCGCCAGGGTGCGGCCCATGCCCGACGCTGCGCCCGTGATGGCAGCCACTTTGTTTCGGAAGTCTTTCATCGGTCTCTCTGGGTTATGAGAAGGTGGGTTTCACGTTGTGAGGCGCCCCTCAAGTGGAGGGCACATCTGCCAACACGGCACACCACACATTGGCACCGCTGCGCGGGTGGGGCAAGATGCGGTGTGTTGAATGCAGGGAGGCCACTCGCGAGGCATTTGACAACGATCGGTTTCAAAAATACTATTTGACAATGACTGTTTCCAAAAATCGGGAAAACCCTGCGCCCCCCTCCACTGCGGGGGCCACGGGGCGGCGCTACGGGGGGGTGGACCCCCAGGAGCGCCAGCGCCAACGTCAGTCCAAACTGATCGAAGCCGGGCTGGTGGTCTTTGGAGACCAGGGCTATCACCACTCGACCGTGCGCGATGTGTGCGGCCAGGCCCAGCTGACCTCACGCTACTTCTACGAATCCTTTGACAGCATGGAGGCGCTGTTCCGCGCTGTTTACATCGCCGTCAACCGCGAGCTGATGCAGGCCACCATCCTGGCCCTGGCGCAATGCCAGCCCGAGCCCGACAAGTTGGCCGAAGCCGCGCTGCGCACCTTCCTCACCTTCGTGCGCGACGACCCGCGCCGCGCCCGCGTCGCGCTGATCGATGCCCCCACCGTGGGAGAAGGCATGACCACCGTGACGGACCAGGCCACGCAAGACTTCGCCCACCTGATCACCGGCTTCATGCAGCAGCTGTTCCCCCACCTTGATCGCCATGGGCTGGATCAACGCCTGCTGGCCAGCGCCCTGGTGGGTGCCTGCACGCGACTGGCGACCCAATGGGTGATCGACCGCTGCAAGACGCCGATGGAAGACCTGCTGCGCAACAACCTGGCCATGTTCAAGGCCCTGATCCAGTACGCGAATACCTTGTCCACGTGTAAAGACGTGTGAAACCCTGCCATCAGGGTCGGTTCTGGGGACTCAACCGGCGCTTGAGCGGGTCAGTTTTGCGACAATGGTCTTTTGGCCGCTGCACGCGGCATGACTGCCCGGACCGATCCCATGACCCTGTTCTCGCCCCTTCTCTCGCGCCTGTCCCTTCGTCCGCTTGCCACTCTGGCGCTGTGTTCCGGCTTCCTGAGCGCCTCCGCTCAAGCCGCCCCCGTGGCACCACCGCCCACGCTGGAGAACAAGGCCTACATCGTGATGGACTTCGACTCCGGCCGCGTGCTGGCCGAGTCCAATGCCGATGTGCCACTGCCCCCGGCGTCGATGACCAAGATGATGACCAGCTACATCGTCGAGCAGGCGCTGAAGTCGGGCCGTCTCAAGCCGACCGACATGGTGCAGGTCAGCGAGTACGCCTGGTGCCGCGGCACCAGCGCCGAGTCCTGCATGTACCTGCCGCTGAACGGCTCCGCCTCGGTGCTCGACATGCTGCGCGGCATCATCGTGCAGTCAGGCAACGACGCGTCCAAAGCCGTGGCCGAGCACCTGGCCGGCAACGAACCGGCCTTTGCCTCGATGATGAACAACGAGGCCAAGCGCCTGGGCATGAAGAACACGAACTTCATGAACGCCACCGGCCTGCCCGATCCGTCGCACAAGGCCTCGGCCCGCGACCTCGCCATCCTGGCGCGCGCCATCATCCACGACAGCTCCGAGTACTACGGCATCTATGCCGAGAGGGAGTTCACCTACAACGGCATCAAGCAAGGCAACCGCAACGCCCTGCTCTACACCGACCCGACCGTCGATGGCCTGAAGACCGGTCACACCAACGAGGCGGGCTTTTGCCTCACCGCCTCGTCCAAGCGCAATGGCCAGCGCCTGATCTCGGTGGTGATGGGTGCCAACAGCATGCAGGCGCGCGCCGACCAGACCCGTGCCCTGTTCAACTGGGGTTTTGCCAGCTACGAGAACATCCGCCCCGTGCAGGGCGGCGCCACGGTGCAAAGCGTGCCGGTGCGTTTCGGCAAGGTGGACCAGGTCAACATTGGGCCGCTGCAAGATGTCGTGATGACGGTGCCGCGCGGCCAGGCCGCGCAGGTCAAGACCGAAGTGCAGTTGAACCCCGAGATCACCGCGCCGATCGCCAAGGGCGACGTGCTGGGCAAGATCCTCGTGACACTGGACGGCCAGCCGCAGGGTGAGCAGGCCCTGGTGGCGCTGGAGCCCGTCGAAGAAGCCGGCTTCTTCAAGAAGCTGTGGCAGCGCATCCTGGCGCTGTTCAGCTGAAGCGCCTGACCTTCCGCCCGGCCCTCACACCATCTGGTCGGGCCTGACCCACGCGTCGAACTGCTCACCCGTGAGCAGGCCCAGCGCCAGCGCGGCTTCGCGCAGCGAGCAGCCCTGGGCGTGCGCGTGCTTGGCGATGCGGGCCGCGCTGTCGTAACCGATGTGCGGATTCAACGCCGTCACCAGCATGAGCGACTGCGCCATCAGGCTGGCGATGCGGGCCCGGTCCGGCTCGATGCCCCGCACGCAATGGTGTTCAAAGCTGCGCATGCCATCGGCCAGCAGGCGCACGCTTTGCAGGAAGTTGTGCGCGATCAGGGGCTTGAACACATTGAGCTCGAACTGGCCCGCGGCCCCGCCCACGCTGAGTGCCACATCGTTGCCGATGACCTGGGCACACAGCATCGTCAGGGCCTCGCATTGCGTGGGGTTGACCTTGCCCGGCATGATCGAGCTGCCCGGCTCGTTCTCCGGCAAACGCAACTCCCCCAGACCACAGCGCGGACCGGACGCCAGCCAGCGCACATCGTTGGCGATTTTCATGAGCGCCACCGCCAGCGTCTTGAGCGCCCCGTGCGCACTCACCAGAGCATCGTGCGCGGCCAGCGCGGCAAAGCGATTGGGGGCCACCTGGAAGGGCAACCCGGTCTCATCAGCCAGCCGGCGCGCCACTTGCGCCCCGAACGCCGGATGCGTGTTCAAACCCGTGCCCACGGCCGTGCCCCCCACCGCCAGCTCGCACAGCGGCGGCAGGCTCTGCCAGATGGCTTGGCGCGCATGAGCCAGCTGAGCCGCCCACCCCGAGACCTCCTGCCCCAGCGTCAGGGGCGTGGCGTCCTGCAAATGGGTGCGGCCGATCTTGACGATGTCCGCCCAGGCCTGTGCCTGCGCCGTCAAGGTGGTGAGCAGTCCCTCCAGCGCGGGCAACACGGCGCCACTCAGGCCCTCGCAGGCGGCCACATGCATCGCCGTCGGGAAGATGTCGTTGGACGACTGCCCCAGGTTGACGTGGTCATTGGGGTGCACCCGCCGCCCTGGCCCGCGCACGCCCCCCATCAACTCCGAGGCGCGGTTGGCCAGCACCTCGTTGAGGTTCATGTTGGTTTGGGTGCCTGAGCCCGTTTGCCAGACCGACAGCGGAAAGGCCGTCGGGTGGGCACCGGCCAGCACCTCGTCGGCCGCTTGCACGATGGCGTCCGCCATTGGCGCGTCCAGCAGGCCCAACTCGGCGTTGACGCGCGCGGAGGCGCGCTTGATGCGGGCCAACGCCATCAACAGCGCATCGGGCATGCGCTCGGTCGAGATCGCAAAGTGCGCGAGCGAGCGCTGGGTCTGTGCGCCCCACAGGGCCTCAGCAGGCACCGCGATCTCGCCCATCGCGTCGCGTTCCATCCGTTGGCTTGCGCTCATGGTCCCCCCCTCCCCGCCTTGCAGCGGGTGAGTGCGCCCGGTCGCCCAGCCCCTGGCCGGACGCGGGCTCAGACGGCGCCGGTCCCTGTCACGCCAGCGCCCATGGCCTGCTGGTCGGCGTGGTACGAACTGCGCACCATCGCGCCCACGGCCGCGTGGGTGAAGCCCATCTGGCGGGCTTCGGCTTCGAACATCTTGAAGGTATCGGGGTGCACGTAACGGCGCACCGGCAGGTGGTGGCCGGACGGCGCCAGGTACTGACCAATGGTGATCATGTCGATGTCGTGCGCACGCATGTCGCGCATGACCTGCAGGATCTCTTCGTCGGTCTCACCCAGGCCCACCATGATGCCGCTCTTGGTGGGAATGTGCGGGAACAGCGCCTTGAACTTCTTGAGCAGGTTCAGGCTGAACTGGTAGTCGGAGCCCGGGCGCGCTTCCTTGTACAGGCGCGGCGCGGTTTCCAGGTTGTGGTTCATCACATCGGGCGGTGCGGCCTTGAGGATTTCCAGCGCGCGGTCATCGCGCCCGCGGAAATCCGGCACCAGAATCTCGATGCGGGTAGCGGGCGACTGCTCACGGATCTGGCGGATGCACTCGACAAAGTGCCCCGCGCCCCCGTCGCGCAGGTCGTCGCGGTCCACCGAGGTGATCACCACGTACTTGAGCTTGAGCGCCGCAATCGTCTTGGCCAGGTTGGCCGGCTCGTTGACGTCCAGCGGGTCGGGACGGCCGTGACCCACGTCGCAGAAGGGGCAGCGGCGCGTGCACTTGTCGCCCATGATCATGAACGTGGCCGTGCCGTGGCCAAAACACTCACCGATGTTCGGGCAGGACGCCTCTTCGCACACGGTGTGCAACTTGTGCTCGCGCAGGATGTTTTTGATTTCGTAAAAGCGCGTGCTGGGCGAACCGGCCTTGACGCGGATCCAGTCGGGCTTCTTGAGCACCTCGCCCGCCGGCACCACCTTGATGGGGATGCGGGCCGTCTTGGCCTGGGCCTTTTGCTTGGCCGTGGGGTCGTAGGCGACGGGCTGCTCGGCAGCCGGAGTGGCAGAGGTGCGTTCAGTGGTCATGGCGCGATTTCTAGGTGGGCACGGCCGCCGGATAGGCGACCGCGGCTGACACAGGCCGCCGCGGGTAGCACGGCCAATCCCTCACTTTAGCCGATCTGCCCTTTTGCCGGGGCGATTGAGGTCAAAGAGGACGCAAGCAGGACGCCCTCAAGGGGCCAGACGCGCGTCCAATTGAGCCGCCAAGACCGCCGCGATCTCCCACGGATCGATCTGCACGCCCAGCGAGGCCAAGTCCACCGTGGCCAAGCCCGCGTAGCCGCAGGGGTTGATGCGCCGGAACGGGCTCAAGTCCATCGCCACGTTGAGCGAAACGCCGTGGTAGGTGCAATGGCGGCTGACCTTGATGCCCAGCGCCGCGACCTTGCCCAGGCCGCGAAACGGGTCATCGGGGTGCGCGGGCGTGCTCAGCGCCGCATGGGCAAACGGGTCGCTCAGGCGCACATAGATGCCCGGCGCGCCCGCGACACGGTGCCCGGTCACGCCCACGTGCATCAGGGTGCGGATCACCGCCTCTTCCAGGCGGTAGACGTATTCCTTGACGAAATAGCCGCAGCGGCGCAGGTCCAGCAGGGGATAGGCCACGATCTGCCCCGGCCCGTGATACGTCACCTGCCCGCCCCGGTTGGTCTGCACCACCGGGATGTGGTCGGGCCCTTCGGGGTTGAACAGCACATGGTCGGCCTTGCCGGCCAGCCCTTGAGTGAACACCGGCGTGTGCTGGCACACCCAGATCTCGTCGGGCGTGTCGGCCGTGCGCTGCTCGGTGAAGGCCTGCATGGCCGCCATCGTGGGCTCGTAGGGCACCAGGCCCAGGTTCTGGATGATCGTCACCCGCGCATTATCGCAAGGCGGATGTCGCCCTGCACGCGGCCAGGTGCTGCCGTGCCCACCGCCCCAGGGAGCCCCGGCTCTCGCTCAGGCTGCAGCCACCCGCTGGAACAGCTGCCCCGGCAGCCGCGCCACCTGCCCCATCAACTCCAGCTCCAGCAAGCGGGCGCCCAGCTCGGCCGGCCCCCACCCGGTGCGGGCGGACAGCGCCTCCTGGCTGACCGGGTCGTAGCCCATGGCCGCCAGCACCGGGTCGGTGGGCGCGGCGTCGTCGGCCGCCTCGCACAGGGCCAACTCGCCCTGTGCGGGCGTGGCGCTGACACCCGCGGCCTGCAGGCGCAACTCTTCGAGCACATCCTGGGCAGTCTCGACCAGTTTGGCGCCCTGGCGGATGAGCGCGTGGCAGCCTCGCGACTGCGGCGAATGGATCGAGCCCGGGATGGCCAGCACCTCGCGTCCCATCTCCAGCGCCAGCCGCGCCGTGATCAGCGAGCCCGACTGCACCGCCGCCTCCACCACCAGGGAGCCCTGCGACAGCGCCGCCACCAGGCGGTTGCGCTTGGGGAAATTGGAGGGCAGCGGCCCCGTGCCCAGCAGGAACTCGCCCAGCACCAGTCCCTGCTCGGCAATGCGACGCAGCAAGGGCGCATGGCCCTTGGGATAGACCTGGTCCAGCCCCGTGCCCACGACTGCGATCGTGCTACCCACCGCACCCGGGGCACCCCTCGCCTGGGCACCTCGCAGTGGGGCGCCCGCCAGCGCCCCCTCATGCGCGGCCGCGTCCACGCCACGCGCCAGACCCGAAATCACCGTCACCCCGGCCTCACTGAGGGCGCGGGCAAAGGCGCGCGCGTTGTCGGCCCCCTGCGCGGTGGGATGACGGCTGCCCACCACGGCCACCGAGGGGGCTTGCAACAGGCTCAAGCGACCCTGCGCAAACAAGAGCAAGGGAGGATTGGCCACATCCAGCAAGCGCGACGGGTAACGTGGGTCGGCCAAGGTGAGCAGGTGACGCCCGCCCTCGCCATCGGGCGCCGCCGGCACAGCGTCCAGCCACGCCGAGGTGGCCGCGCACTGCGCCTCCAGATCCGGCGGGATCTGCGCCAGCGACGCCGCCTCGCGCGCCGAGACCAGGCGCGCCCAAGCCTGCGGGCCTGCCTCCCACACCGCCTGGGGCGAGCCCAGGCTGCGCAACAAGGCCCGCGCGGTCACCGGACCGACGTGGGGCGTCAGCACCAGCCGCAGCCAGGCGCGCAACTCTTCCCTCTCCATGATGTTCTTTCTGCATGTGACAACGCCGGGCCACCGCGTCCTGCAACGCAATGCCACCCGGCGCTGGGCAAGGCCCTGTCCATTCGGCAGGTGCCTCGCCAGGGTCTTGAGCGACCCTGTGATCGCCCCGATCGGGGCGTTGAATCAGATTAGGGCTGCGTGAAGCGGTCGCCGCGCTTGACCGGTTCCTGCGCCGACAGGATCAGCGCGTAGGACATGCGGTTGAAAACGCGGAAGACGAACAGCAGGCCATGACGCTCGTCGGGCAGCTTGATCTGCTCGCGGCTCTCCGACGTCGTGTCGCGAATCACGCGACCGTCGTGCCACAGCGCCATCACATGGCCGCGCTCGATGCCGTCCTGGCTGCCACGGTTGAGTGCCACGATCTGGTTCTGGCCTGCAGTGATCGCTTCGCCATAGATGGACACGATCTGGCCGGTCATCGGCTGGCTGGGCGCGTGCGGCACCAGGTTGTCGAAGTCACGCGGCGGCACCGGTGCCAGGCGGTCACCCACCCCGGCCTCTTGACGGATGCTGGTGACGGTGACGCTGGACGGAATGACGGTGGTGTTGCCATCGGCGCCCGTGCCCTCGGTGCCCTCGCGGGTGACCGAGACCGTGCCCACGTACTGTGCCTCGTAGCCCAGCACCTCGTTGGTGCCCGGGTCGCGCAGCGGCTTGGGCTGGCGGAACAGGCGCCAGTCGCGCCGATCGCCCACGTCGCCGCGCACATAGGCGGTTTCGTTGCGCGACAGCAGCACGCGGCCCTCCTGGGTGGCCACCACGCGGGGGGCGTTCAGCAACTCGTCGCTGTTGTCAAAAATGACGGCCTCGTTGAAATACGGCTCGATCAGGTGCAGCGGCACGGTCGTGATCGCGTCGATCAGCGAGCCCTCGCGCACACGCGGCGAGAGTTTCGCATCGCCCCCCACCGGCTGGCCCACACGCAGGCGAGCACGGCCATTGCTCTTGTCCAGGTACAGATACTGTCCCGGGAAAATCAGGTGGGGATTGCGGATTTGCTGCAGATTCATGCCCCACAGTTCCGGCCAGCGCCAGGGCGACTTGAGGAACAGCTTCGAAATATCCCACAGCGTGTCGCCACGCTTGACGGTGTAGGAGTCGGGCGCGTTGGGCGCCAACTCGGACAGCGGCACGCCCGCCTCGGCCACCTTCTGGGCCGTGGCCTTTTGCTGGGGCGTGATCGGGTAGTTGGGGAAGGCCTGCGCCTGCCCCACCATCGTCAGACCCAGTGCGGTCCAGAGCGCCAGGCTCAAGGCTCGGGGGACGCGCACAGCACGCAACACGCTTGCGGGCCCTTGGTACAGCGATCGCTGGGTCATGAAAACAGTCTCCAATTACCTGCCGAAGGGCATTTTCCGTGCACGGATACCCGAGTTTCGGCAAAATCTGGTCAATGATCGCCTGATTCTGCCCGCAAATCCTCCGCCGTCGCAATGAGAATTGCCCGGGGTTACCTGCAGGCCCCCGCGACTGGCGCCCCGCGTCGTTGCGATCCATCCACAATTTCTGTTGACGTCCGTTTCTGCCATGGCTCTGCTGCCCATCCTCCAATACCCCGATCCCCGCCTGCACACGGTGGCCAAACCCGTGGCACAGGTGGACGCGCGCATCCGCCAGCTGGTCGACGACATGCTGGAGACCATGTACGAGGCCAAGGGCGTGGGCCTGGCCGCCACCCAGATCAATGTGCACGAGCGTGTGGTCGTGATCGACACCAGCGAAGAGCGCAACGACCCGCTGGTGCTGATCAACCCGGAAATCATCTGGGCCAGCGACGAGATGATCGTGTGGGAAGAAGGCTGCCTGTCCGTGCCCACCATCTATGACAAGGTGGACCGCCACGCCAAGGTGCGCGTGCGCGCCCTCAACCGCGACGGCGAGACCTACGAGTTCGAAGGCGAAGAGCTGCTGGCCGTGTGCGTGCAGCACGAGCTCGACCACCTCGCTGGCAAGGTGTTCGTCGAATACCTCTCGCCGCTCAAGCGCAACCGCATCAAGACCAAGCTGGTCAAGCGCCAGCGCGACGAGCAAGGCGCCTGATGACCGCGCGCATGAAAGTGGCGTTCGCGGGCACGCCAGAGTTTGCCCGTGAAGCCCTGGCCGCCATTCTGGCCGCCGGCTTCGACGTGCCCCTCGTGCTGACCCAGCCGGACCGCCCGGCTGGTCGCGGCATGAAACTGCAGGCCTCGCCCGTCAAGCAACTGGCGCAGCAGCACGGCATCGCGGTGAGCCAGCCCCACAGCCTGCGCCTGGACGGCAAGTACCCCGACGAAGCCGCGGCCGCCCGCGACGCCCTGCTGGCCGCTGCCCCCGACGTGATGGTGGTGGCCGCCTACGGCCTGATCCTGCCGCAGTGGACGCTGGACCTGCCCCGCCTGGGCTGCCTCAACATTCACGGCTCACTGCTGCCGCGCTGGCGCGGCGCCGCCCCCATCCACCGTGCCATCGAAGCGGGTGACGCGGAAACCGGCATCACCATCATGCAGATGGATGCGGGCCTGGACACCGGCGACATGCTGCTGATCGAGCGCGAGGCCATCCGAGCCGATGACACCACCGCGGTGCTGCACGATCGCCTCGCCAGCCTGGGCGGGCGCCTGGTCGTCGAAGCGCTGGAGATGGCTGCCTGCGGCGGACTGACCCGCACCCCGCAGCCCGAAGCTGGGGTGAACTACGCCCACAAGATCGAAAAGGCCGAGGCCGCCATCGACTGGGCGCTGCCGGCAGACGTGATCGAACGCCGGGTGCGCGCCTTCGACCCTTTCCCTGGTTGCACCTTCACGCTGAACGGTGACAAAGGCCCGGAGACGATCAAGGTGTGGGCCGCCCAGGCCGTGGCCGAACACGGCACGCCCGGTCAGGTGCTGCAGGCGAACGGCGACACCCTGGTCGTGGCCTGCGGCGAAGGCGCGCTGGCATTGCACATGCTGCAAAAGCCGGGCGGCAAGCGCGTACGGACACGTGAATTTTTGCAAAGCACCGCCTTGCCGTCCCAACTGGCTTGAACCTCGTGGTTTGATCCACATCTAAACAGGGCGTGTGGCCGACTGCCGCACGCCCCTGCAATCTGATCGAGACTGGAGACCCGTCACCATGTTCAACATGATGAAAACCGCCATCCTGATGGCGGCGATCACCGCCCTCTTCATGGCCATTGGCGGCATGATCGGTGGCCGCAGCGGCATGATGCTCGCGCTGGTCGTGGCCCTGGGCATGAACTTCTTCAGCTACTGGTTCTCGGACAAGATGGTGCTGAAGATGTACAACGCCCGCGAGGTGGACGAGACCTCCGCGCCGCGCTTCTACGCCATGGTGCGCGAGCTGGCCCAGCGTGCCCAGATCCCGATGCCCAAGGTCTACCTGATCGACGAGCAAGCGCCCAACGCCTTTGCCACCGGCCGCAGCCCCGACCATGCCGCCGTGGCAGCCACCACCGGCATCGTCAATGTGCTGACCGAGCGCGAACTGCGCGGCGTGATGGCGCACGAACTTGCCCACGTCAAACACCGCGACATCCTGATCAGCACCATCAGCGCCACCATGGCCGGCGCCATCTCGATGCTGGCCAACTTTGCCATGTTCTTCGGTGGCCGTGACGAGGAAGGTCGCCCCACCAACCCGATCGCCGGCATCGCCGTCGCCATCTTGGCCCCGCTGGCCGCCAGCGTGATCCAGATGGCCATCAGCCGCGCCCGCGAATTCGAAGCCGACCGCGGCGGCGCCGAGATCAGCGGCGACCCGGCCGCCTTGGCCAGCGCGCTCGACAAGATCCACCGCTATGCCCAGGGCATCCCGCTGCACGCGGCCGAAGCCCACCCGGAAACGGCCCAGATGATGATCATGAACCCGCTGTCGGGCGGGGGTCTGCGCGGCCTGTTCTCCACCCACCCCGCCACCGAAGAGCGGATTGCCCGCCTGATGGAGATGGCGCGCCGTTCGTGACCGTTGTCACAAAACCAGGGTCGGTTACCCCTTGTTTCTTGTGTCAATTTGTATCAAAGCTGCATTACTTGTGGTTTCCTCGCTGCTGCCCACTGACGCTTGACGTTCTCTGAATGTAAGCTGATGTGATTGGCAGGAACCCACTGGATGCAGACCGAGATCACGAGAACCGAACAGGAAGCACGCAGGCTGCATCTCAGCGCCTGGTTCGTGCTGGCCGGCGGCGTGTTGCTCAGCGTGGCGGCCTGGTGGCAAGTCAGCGCCCCGGATGGCACCCCCCTGCAATCGTTTGCCAGCGCCTTGCTCGTGAGCGGTGCGGCCGGTTCCGTGATCCTGTGGTGGCTGCTGCGCCTGTGGGCGCAGCGTCACCGGCAATCAGCCGGCCTGGCCGATGCCCTGCACCAGAAGGCCCTCGACAGTGAAGCGCGCCTGCGCGCCGTGCTCGACCACACCGACGAGGGCATCCTCACCGTGTCGACCACGGGCGACATCCTCGGCGTGAACCAGGCGGTGTGCCGCATCTTTGGCTACACCGAAGAGGAGCTGCGCCACGCCCATCTGAGCAAGCTGCTGCCCGGCGCGGCCGCCAACGGCACCCGCCAGGACCTCGAGACCTTCCTGCGGCTGCAGCACATGGGGCTCGACGGCGTGGGGCGCCGCACTGAAGGCCGCCGGGCCAACGGCCAGCTCTTTCCGCTGGGCCTGTCGGTCAACGCCATGGACTGGCAAGGCCAGGCGCAGCACCTGTGCATGCTGCGCGACCTGAGCACCCAGGACGCCACCGAACGGGCCATCCTCGCCGCCCAGCGCCAGCTCAATGAAGTTGACGAGATGCGCCGCATCATCGTCCACAACGCCCCCTACGCCGTGTTCGTACTCAACGTCCAGGGTACCTTCCAGACCGTGAATCCGGCGGGCGAACGCTTGCTGGGCTGCGCCGCCCAGGACCTGGTCGGGCGCAGCACCACGCAGCGCTTTTTCGAGCCCACGCAAGTGGCCGAACGCGCGCACCTGCTGGCGTTGCGCCTGAACCTGCCGGTGAGCGACCTCGACGTCGTGGCTCACCTGGCGCGCGAGGCCCCCGGATTGCCCACCGAATGGCGCATGGTGCGCAGCGATGGCACAAGCCTCATGGCCGAGATCCTGGTGACCGAGCTGAGCAACGAGTACGGGGCGCGCACCGGCTACCTGCTGATGGCACACGACGTGACCGCGCGCCACGAGGCCGAGCACCAGCTGCAGCACATGGCGCTGCACGACGCGCTGACCTCGCTGCCCAACCGCAACATGCTGCAGGAACAGCTCAAGGCCTGCCTGAACATTGCGCAGCGTGAGCAGGGTCACATGGCGATGATGTTCATCGACCTCGACCGCTTCAAGAAAATCAACGACAGCCTGGGCCACCACATCGGCGACGCCGTCCTGATCGAGATCTCGCGCCGCCTGCGCGCGGCCATGCGCACCTCCGACATCGTGGCCCGCCTGGGCGGTGACGAGTTCGTGGTGCTACTGCCGCGCATCCAGGCCCAGTCCGACGGCGAGCTGGTGGCGGCCAAGGTGCACGAAGTGTTCAACGCCCCGGTGCAGATTGGCGAACATGAGCTGCGCGTGACCCCCAGCATCGGTCTGGCGCTGTACCCTCAGCACGGCACCGACCCGGTCACGCTGATGCGTCACGCCGACCTGGCGATGTACCAGGCCAAGAGCGATGGCCGCAACCGCATCCAGGTCTACAGCGATCGCATGGCCTCGCCCTCGCCCGACACCCTGCTGCTGGAAAACGAGCTCTACCACGCGCTAGAGCGCAACGAGTTGCGCCTGCATTTCCAGCCTCAGTTCGATTGCGTCAGTGGCCGCATCACAGGGGCCGAAGCGCTGCTGCGCTGGGAACACCAGGGCCGCCTGATCCCGCCCTCCGATTTCATCCCGCTGGCCGAAGAGTCCGGCCTGATCGTGTCGATCGGAGAATGGGTGCTGCGCGAGGCCTGCACCATCGCCCACCGCTGGCGACAGGACTCCGGGGTGCCACTGCGCATCGCGGTCAACCTCTCGGCCGTGCAACTCGACCGCCTGGACATCGTGGACACCGTCTCACAGGTCCTGCGAGACACCGGCCTGCACCCCACGGCCCTGGAGTTGGAGATCACCGAGAGCGTGGTGGTGCGCGAATCCCTGCGCGCCGCCGATGTGCTGCGCCAGTTGCGAGCCCTGGGCGTGGGCATTGCCATCGACGATTTCGGGGTCGGTTACTCCAGCTTTGCCTACCTGCGCGAGCTGCCCGTGGACCGCTTCAAGCTCGACCGCAGCTTCCTGGCGGGTGTCCCCCAGTCCCATGGCGACAGCCGCTTGGTGGCCGCCCTGATCGCGATGGGGCACCGCCTGGAGGTAGGCATCGTGGCCGAAGGTGTGGAAACCGCCGAGCAGGCCACCTTCTTGCGCGACCACGGCTGCGACGAGGCCCAGGGCTACCACCTGGGTCGTCCGCTCAAGGAGAGCGACTTCGAGGCCCTGCTGAACGGCCTGCGCTGAAGCGCGGCTGAGCCGCCAGCGTCGTGGCACCAGGGCGGGCACCCGGACGGCGCGACGTCACTCAGTTGAGCAGGCGCGTCGGATCGGCGTCGATCTTGGCCAGCGCCGCGCGGGTGGCGCGGGTGGTCAGCGACTCTTCTTCCTGCGGCACCAGCAAACCGGCCTGCAGGAAGGCGGCCAGGCGATGGAGCTGGAACAGGATGCCACGGCCGGCCGGCGTGACAAACAGCAGCAACTGCTGACGCAGGCCCGACCAGGCCAGCTGCACCGACTCCTGCTTGCCGCGGTAGTCGAGCTCGAACCATGCCCCGACCTGCAGCTCGCGCGCCCAGGCCAGCATGGCCGGCGTGGGCATGGTGCCGCCTTCGGCCACCACTTCCAGGGCATCGCTTTCATGCCCGGACAGATCGCGCAGGGTGGCCTCATCGAGCTCGACCTTGGAGAGGTCGGGCAAGACATCGCCCAGCGCTTCCAGGCGCTCGGTGAGGGCCTGAAGGTGAGACGCCGAGATTGCGGCCGAGCGCGCCGAGAAAGCGGCCGCCAGCGCCGCATTCAGCGCCTTGATGTGCTCGTCCTGCTTGTCCAGCGGCAGCCCCGAGCGGGCCATGCCCTCCCGGATCGCCTTGAGCAGATTGGGCAGACGGCGCAGCACCTCGGCCCGCTCGTCGCGGGAGGTCTTGGCGCTCGCCGACCAGATCAGGTCGGCCGCCGCCCGCTGCAAGGCCTTGGTGGCCTCGTGGGTCGGGCCATTGACCACGGCACTGTGCGCCAGCACGTCGGCCCAGACATGGAACATGAACTCACGCACCCCGTCGTGCACCGGCACGCCATCGAGCATCTTGCGCAACTCGATGGTGTACTGGATCGCGCAGGTTTCGCGCTGCTCGACCTGCTGGGCCAGCGACACGCCCCGGCGACTGGCCTGGTTTTCTTCGCGAAAATAGGTTTCCAGGAAGCGTTCGAACTCGGTCAACACGGTCTGGAAGACGCGCCGGCCCGTGTCGGGGTAGGCTTCGATGACCTGCACGATGCGGCGGATTTCCTTGTGCAGCGCGTCGTCGGCGTCTTCGGCCACCCCGCCCACAAAGCCCATCACACACGAGCCCATGCGGTCGATCAGGATGCGCGCCGGGTGACTGGTCGTGGCAAAGAAATCAGGCTCACCCATGGCCACGCGCAGCACCGGCATCTGCAGACGGGCAAACCACACCCGGATGCTGGCGGGCAGCCGCTCTTCGGTCAGGATAGCCTGGAACAGCAGCGCCACGATCTCGATGATGGCGCGCTCGTTGGGGGTGCTGGCCGCTTCCTTGAGCGCCTGCTTGCTGTGCTGCAGGGTCTGCAGGGCCTCGGCCGGGTTGACCGCGGCCTCCACCCCCACCTGGCGGCGCAAGGTCTCGCCCACGGACTGGATGGCTTGGCCCAGCCCCGCCGACAGTGCCGGCCCGGCTGCGCCACCCAGCGGCGGCCGCGCCGCCGTGGGCTCGAAGCCGGGCACCTGGCGCGCCACCACCTGGGTGAGCTTGTCGAGCACGTTCTGCGCCTTCGCAGCGCCGCGCGCCATCCCCGGCGTTTGCGTGAGCATGCGCGTCTCTTCGTAAGCCGCCCCCAGGGGCTGCAGCCCACTGTTGCCGCGCAGCGCGCCCGCACCGGAGGCGCCCGAGCCGGTCGACGGCGCACCATGGGCGCCGCCCGAAGGTGCAAGCGGGGCCGGCTGGGTCACGCCCACATCCTTGGCTCGCCGAATGAAGGGGCGCAAGTCGATCTCGGGGCGCACCCCATGCTCCAGCAGCACCCCGTTGACGTGGTGGTAGGCCTCCTGGGTCCAGGGGGCCACCTCGTGCTGCAAGATGGCCTTGACCTCGACCCAATGGTCCAGGCTCAGCCCCACGTCCAGCCAGGCGTCCACCAGGACGCGCGCGACCCAGTGGGGCATCAGGACATCAACCGGCCCGGACGCGCTCACGGACACCGGGCCACCCACGGCCTGCAGCCGGGCGTTGAGGTCCGAGAACTCCGAGCCGTTGTGGTCGCCGATCATCTGCGCCAGACGCGCCACGGCCAAGTCCCGCTCGACATCGCTGTCATCGAGCAGGCTCAGAGGAATGTCGGTCTTGTTGGCCGGCCCCAAGGCCGCGCGCACGCCCACCGAGCGCCCCACCCGCAGGTCGCGCAGGGCGTCGTGCAGCGGACGCTCCAGCGCCGCCAGCCACGCAGACTGCAAGCGCATGAGCTCCAGCGCCAGATCACGCTTGCGCTGGTAGACCGCCGGGTCGGTTTGCGGCTCGGCGGCCGCCTGACGCGCCCCTTCCACGCAGCCGTGCACCACCGCCTCCACCCCTTTGATCAGGGCTTCGAGGAAGCTGAGACGGGCCGTCAGGGCCAGCGCTCGGTGGGGACCAAAACTCATGAGGCTGCTTCAGAGGGAGGACGAATTTGGACTCTACACCACCGCGCCGGCGTTCGGATCGTTGGGGTCGACGTCTTTCTTCGACGCCGTGACCAGGTCCTCGCGCTTGACGCCCAGCCACATCGCGATGGCCGCGGCCACGAAGACCGAGGAGTAGATCCCGAACAGGATGCCAATGGTCAGGGCCAGAGCAAAGTAGTGCAGCGTGGGGCCGCCGAAGATCAGCATGGCCACCACCATCATCTGGGTGGAACCGTGGGTGATGATGGTGCGGCTGGTCGTGCTGGTGATGGCATGGTCGATCACCTCGGAGGTACTCAGCTTGCGAAACTTGCGGAAGGCTTCGCGGATCCGGTCAAAAATCACCACCGATTCGTTGACCGAGTAACCCAGCACCGCCAGCACCGCGGCCAGCACCGACAGCGAGAACTCCCACTGGAAGAAGGCAAAAAAGCCCAGGATGATGACCACGTCATGCAGGTTGGCGATGATGCCCGCGACGGCGAACTTCCACTCGAAGCGCACCGCCAAGTAGATCATGATGCCGACGATGGTGGCGCCCAGCGCCATCAGGCCGTCGTGCACCAACTCCTCACCGACCTGCGGGCCCACGAACTCGCTGCGCTGCAGCGTCAGCGGCTGCTCGCCATTGGCGGCCTGGCAGATCTGGGATGGGCCCTTGCCGTCGGTCTCGACCGCGCTGATCTGCCCGCCTTCGGCCTTGCACAAGGCGCCGAACACGTTGGCGACCACTTCGGTCTGCTTCATCTCGCCACGCAGGGGCAGGCGGATCAGCACATCCCGCGAGGTGCCGAAGTTCTGTGCCTGCACCTCACCGTAGTTCAGCGCCTCGACGGTGGCGCGCACCTTGGCCACGTCCGCCGTTTGGGCATAACGAGTTTCGATGACCGAACCGCCCGTGAACTCAATGGACAGGTGCAGGCCACGGGTCACGATGAAGAAGACCGCGACGGCGAAGGTCAGGAAGGAGATCGCGTTGAAAACCAACGCGTGGCGCATGAACGGGATGTCACGCTTGATGCGGAAAAATTCCATGATGGGGGTTCCCTGTGCTTATTCCTGGGGCTTCCAGACCTGCCCGATGGACACGCCCTTGAGCTTCTTCTGACGGCCATACCAGAGGTTGACCAGGCCACGCGAGAAGAACACAGCCGAGAACATCGAGGTGAGGATGCCCAGGCAGTGCACCACGGCAAAGCCGCGCACCGGGCCCGAACCGAAGGCCAGCAGAGCCAGACCTGCGATCAAGGTGGTGATGTTGGAGTCGAGAATCGTGGCCCAGGCGTTTTCGTAACCGGCATGGATGGCCGACTGCGGCGCCGAGCCGTTGCGCAGCTCTTCACGCACGCGCTCGTTGATCAGCACGTTGGCGTCGATGGCCATGCCCAGGGTCAGGGCGATGGCGGCGATGCCGGGCAACGTCAACGTGGCCTGCAGCATCGACAGCACCGCCACCAGCAGCAGCAGGTTGACCGTGAGCGCGATGGTGGAGAACACGCCAAACAGCATGTAGTACAGGACCATGAATACCGCGATGGCCGCAAAGCCATAAATCAGGCTGTTGAAGCCCTGCGCGATGTTGTCAGCGCCCAGGCTGGGGCCCACGGTGCGCTCTTCGATGATCTCCATGGGCGCCGCCAGCGAGCCGGCGCGCAGCAGCAGCGCGGTGTCGGCAGCCTCTTCGGTGCTCATGCGGCCCGAGATCTGCACGCGGCCACCACCGATCTCGCCACGGATCACCGGGGCGGTCACGACCTCGCCCTTGCCCTTTTCGAAGAGGATGATGGCCATGCGCTTGCCGATGTTCTCGCGCGTGACGTCCTTGAAGATGCGGGCACCACGGGCGTCGAGCGTCAGGTGCACGGCGGCTTCCTGGTTCTCGTCGAAGCCGGGCTGGGCATCGGTGAGATTGTCACCGGTCAGCACCACCTCGCGCTTGACGATGATGGGCAGGCCGCCACGTTCCATGTAGCGCTCGTAGCCGAAAGGCACCGGGCCGCCGGCTTGCGCGGCCTGGGCCTCGACGCTGTCGTTGACCATGCGCACTTCCAGCGTGGCGGTGCGGCCGATGATGTCCTTGGCCTTGGCCGTGTCCTGCACGCCAGGCAACTGCACGACCACGCGGTCGATGCCTTGCTGCTGGATCACGGGTTCGGCCACGCCGAGTTCGTTGATCCGGTTGTGCAAGGTGGTGATGTTCTGCTTGAGCGCCTGCTCCTGAATGGCGCGCTCGGAAGCGGGCTTGAGGGTACCGACCAGGGTGCGGTCGCCCGAGCCTCCGGTGTCGGTGCCGTCCACCCAGACCACGTCGGCCAGGCTGCTTTGCAGCACGCCTCGCGCCGCCTGGCGGGCCGCGTCGTCGCGGAAGCGCACGATCAGGCTGGAGGCCTCACGCCGGATGCCGCTGTGGCGGATGTCCTTGTCGCGCAGCAGGGTGCGCATGTCGGTGCTGAGGCTGTCGAGCTTTTGCGTGAGCGCAGCCTTCATGTCGACCTGCATCAGGAAGTGCACACCGCCACGCAGGTCCAGACCCAGGTACATGGGCTGGGCGTGGAGACTGCGCAGCCACTGGGGCGAGCGCGACACCAAGTTCAGCGCCACGATGTAGCTCGGGTCCTGGGCATCGGGGTTGAAGGCGCGGCTCAAGGCGTCGCGCGCCTTCAGCTGGCTGTCGGTGTCCTTGAAGCGCGCCCGCACGGAGGTGCCGTCGAGCTCGACGAAGTCGGCCTCCACGCCTGCCTCCTGGAGCACCGTGCGCACACGCTCCACGGCGGAGGCGTCCAGCTTGAGGGTGGCCTTGCCACTGGAGAGCTGAACGGCGGGGGCCTCCCCAAACACATTGGGCAGGCTGTAGACCAAGCCGATGAGCAGGGCCACGGCAATGATCAGGTACTTCCACCAGGGGTAGCGGTTCATAGGATCCTCGACAGCACGGACAGTGACTTACTTGTAGGTGCCCTTAGGCAGGACCTGGATGATCGCCGCGCGCTGCAGTTGCAACTCGACACCATTGGCTACTTCGATGCTGACGAAGGCGTCGCCCAGCTTGGTGATCTTGCCGATGACGCCACCCTGGGTCACCACTTCGTCCCCCTTGGCCAGGGCTTCGAGCATGGCGCGGGTTTCCTTCTGGCGCTTCATCTGCGGCCGGATCATCACGAAATACAGCACCACGAACATCAGCACGAGGGGCAACATGCTCATCAGACCGCCGGAGGCGCTGGCTGCCGGAGCGGCGGTTTGGGCAATGGCTTCAGAAATCAACACAATCGTTCCTTCAAACAAAAGGCCGCGGCACCATCGAGGCGCAACGGCAGGGGCGCAAACATTGTATGCGGCAGGGGCAGCGGCTTTGTCCGCTTGCCCTCACCCAGGGGTCACAGCACGTACTTGACCTGCGGGTGGCTGGTCAGGGCGCGGTAGATGTTGTCCAGATGCTCGCGGCTGGTGGCGGTGACCGTGACGGTCAGGCCCACGTACTTGCCGGTGCTGCTGGGGCGACGCTCCAGGGCCTGTACGTCAAAGCTGGGGTCATGCTGGACGATGAGGGCCACCACGGATTCGACAAAGTCTTCGAGGTGCGGCCCCATCACCTTGATGGGAAAAGGGCAGGGGTACTCGATGAGCGACTGCTCGGGCGGGATGATGGGGTTGACGGGTTGGTTCATGGCCATGTCTTTCATTGGATGCCCAGGCGGATGGCGTCCCAGGCGCGCCCCAGCCAGCCGGCGCTGGGCACGGCTTCGAGCGCCTGCAGCGGCAGCGTCTGCCAGGGCTGGTTGCCCAGGCTGATGCGCAGCTCGCCCACGGTCTGCCCCTGGGCCAGCGGCGCCAGCAAGGGGTCCTGGCGGGTCAGGGTGGTCTGGATGCGGGCGGCCTGCCCTTTGGGGACGGCCACCAGGATGGGCTGGGTGCGCCCCAGCGGCACGGTGCGGGCCCTGCCCTTCCACACCGGCGCCGTGCTGACGGCCTGGCCGGCGGCAAACAGCCGGACCACGTCGAACGCACTGTAGCCCCAATTGAGGAGCTTCTGGGTTTCGGTGGCGCGCGCCTGCGCCGAGGCGGTGCCGACGACCACCGCCACCAGGCGGCGCTCGCTCCCCCCGGCCGGGCGGCGCGAGGTGGCCGCCATGGCGTAGCCGAGGCGATCGGCATAGGCCACCTGCAGGCCGTCCACACTGGGGTCGCGCAGCAGCAGCAGGTTGGTGCTGGCCTGCCTCACGCCGCCCAGGGTCAGCGCCGGCTGGCGGTAGTGGCTCAGAGCCTGCGGGTAGTCGGTGAGCAGGCGCACGGCGATCCAGGTGAGCTCGCGCGGCGTGCTGGCTTGTCCGCTGACCGCCCGCCCGTCGGGGTTGCGAAACTGCGTAGCCTTCAGGCCGAACACCTGGGCCTGGCGGTTCATGCGCGCCACGAAATCGTCCACCGAGCCCGCGACGCCTTCGGCCAGTGCCACGGCCGCATCGTTGGCGCCCAGCACGGCCATGCCCTGCAACAGCTCGGCCACCGTGAGGCGAGCGCCTGCGGCGGCCAGGGCCCGCGTCCCACTGCCGATGGCCGCTTGCCAGGCACGCTCGGAAACGGGCAAGGGGTCTTCCAAGCGGAGCTGACCGGCGTCCACGGCCTGGTACACCAGGTAAGCGGTCATCAGCTTGGTGAGCGAGGCGGGGGGCACCGCCTGATCAGGTTGGCGCAAGGCCAAGGTCTGCTGACTGCCAAGGTCATGCAGGATGAAACCGCGGGCGGCAATCTCGGGCGGCAGCGGCATGCCCGGCGGCGGCTCGCTGAAGCCCGCGGCCACCGAGGCCGACGACTGGGACGGCGCTTGCGCGTGGGCACCCGACAGCGCGCCCCAGCCCAGCGCGAAGGCCGCCAGCACCAGACCCCCGGCACGGCGCCAGCCGGACCGAGCCGCCCGGGCTGTGCGCCAGTGAAGAAGGGAAGAGATCATGTGGTCCACAGATGGGGCCGCTGGCCCACAATGCAAGTCAGACCGCCGCCGCGCGCAGGTGCCGCAGGACAACCTCACGCAACACCGTCAACTTGCCATGGAAGAAGTGGCCGGTGCCCGGCACCACGGTGACCGGCAGGCCTTGTGGGCGCGCCCAGTCGAGGATGCTGGCGAGCGGCACCACGTCATCCTGCTCGCCTTCCACCACCAGGGTGTGGGCAGGCACCTCGGGCACCTCGTAGCGGGAGGTGGCCGGGCTGATGAGCACCAGTTGCTTGGGCGCCACCAGCTCGGGCCGGTTGGCCGCCGCTTCGCTCAGGCGGGCATGGGCCTGGGCCGCGACATAGCCGCCGAACGAGAAGCCCGCCAGCGCCAGCGGCAAGCCGTTGAGCGCCGGGTCGGTGAGGTGGTGGGCGATCACAGTGAGCAGGTCGGTGGTCTCGCCACGACCTTCGTCCCACCCCCCTTCCGACTGGCCCACGCCCCGGAAGTTGAAGCGCACCGCGCGCCAGCCGGCCAGCACAAAGGCCCGGCACAGGGTGTGCACGACCTTGTTGTCCATGGTGCCGCCCTGCAGCGGGTGCGGGTGGGCGATCACCGCCAGACCCACGGGCGCGCGCGCGGGCTCTTCGATGACGACTTCGAGCAGGCCGGCAGGCCCGTCGATGGTGTGGGAAGCGGGGCGTCCGATCATGGTGTGTCAGCGCCCCACGTCATCGGGCAGCACCAGGCGCTCGACCACCTCGCCCTTGGCCAGGTGACGGTCGACGATCTCGTCGATGTCGGACTTGTCCACGAAGGTGTACCAGACCCCTTCCGGGTAGACCACGGCCACCGGGCCGCCCGCGCAGCGGTCCAGGCAGCCAGCCTTGTTGACCCGCACCTGTCCCTTGCCGTTGAGGCCCGCCTCGGCCACCCGCTGCTTGCAGTGATCGAAGCCGGCCTTGGCATCGTGGTCCCCGCAACTGGCTTCGCCATTGATGCGCTGGTTGAGACAGAAGAAAATGTGACGCTGGTAATAGCTCATGGTCGTATTTTATGACTTGGGGGACGGGCGGCCTTCGCGACCCCACAGCCGTGTCAGCAGCCAGATCAGGGCCACATAGGGCCACAGGATGCCGAACCAACGTGACAGGCCGTGGAAGCGGATGAAGCGCCCCAGCTCCCAGGCCTGCAAGGTCTGGGCGTAATACGGGTCGAGGGGGGCGAGGTGGATCAGGCCGATCAGCGCCAGCAACACCCCCACCCCGAGCACGGCGCACGTCATCCGCGCACGCTGCACCAGCAGCATGCCGCCCGCCGCACCCGCCAGCAAGCCCACACTGGTGGGCAGTGTCACCCAGCTGAAGGCATGGGGCGGGCCAAAGTTCAAGGCCGCCGATAACACACTGGCCCCGATCGCCGACAGGACCAGGGCCGCCCACATCACCAGGCGTGGCCGAGGCGAGCGGGCCACCGCGCAGGCCAGGCATAGCGGCGCCAGCATGCCAACCGCCACGGTCAGGGCTTCGATGGGGGCTGCCCACGCCTCGCTGACAGCCGGCATGTTCACGCGCGCCCACAGGCTGAGCGGATCGTCGGGCAGCAGCCAGGCTTGCCAGGGGGTGCCAGCCATCCAGTCCACCAGGGCCAGGCGCACATGCGGCCACAACTGCCCTTCCCCCAGCGGCAGCGGCGGCGGAAACAGCAGGCCCAGCGGCCACAACCACAAGAGCACCAGCCCCATGCCCGCCTGCGGGATGAACCAGCGTTCACGCAGGCGGTGCCAGCCATCGACCAGCCCCAGCGCGTGCACGGTGACGGCCGCCAGCGTGCCCCAGGCTGCGCCCAGGGTGTTGAGCATCCAGTCGGTGATGGAGGGCACCCGGTTGGGCAGCGCGAACTGCGCCAGCTCCAGGGCGTACGACAGGCCCGAGGCCGGCAGCAGCGTCAAGGGCACCGCCCACAGGGCCGTGCGGCCACTGCGCAAGTGCGCCAGGCACAGGATCAGACCCAGCGGCAGGTAGCCCAGAATGTTGCCCACCAGGTCATTGGCGACCTCATGGCGGTGCTTGGGCAGCAGCCAAGTCAGGTTATGGCTGGCCGGCCACTGCCAGCCCGTCAGCGGGTGCAAGGTGGCATACACCACCAGGGCGACCGCCACCCAGGTCAGAGGCCAGGCAGCGCTGCGGTGCTCGGGCATGACAGACCGGGACACGGCGCCCAGGTCGCTCAGCCCACGGTGGGCTTGAGCACCACCAGGAGGACGATGGCCGCAAACAACAGCACCGACACCTCGTTGAAGACCCGGTACCAGCGGTGGGTGCGATGGTTGTGCAGGTCCTCAAAGGTACGCAGCAGGCGGCGGCACACGTGGTGGTAGCCGACCACGCCCAGCACCAGCAGCAGCTTGATGTGGATCCAGATCTGTCCCGGCCCCTTGCCGATGCCGAAGTACAGCCACAGCAAGAAGCCCAGCACCAGCGCCGGCACCATCAGGATGGTGCTGAATCGGTAGAGCTTGCGGGCCATGACGAGCAGGCGCTCGCGCTCGGCGTGGCTGTCAGCGGGCACCATGGCCAGGTTGACGAACAGGCGCGGCAGGTAAAACAGGCCGGCAAACCAGCTGGCCACGAAGATGATGTGGAGGGCTTTGACCCAGAGGTAGGCATTGCTCATGGCCCGATTATGGCCACCCGCCCCCCGCACCAGCCTCGCAAAGTTTTGCAAAGTGCAAAAAAAGAGCCCCGGCCAGAGGCCGGGGCTTGCAAGCCTTCACGCTGTCATCACGGTAAGGCACCTGCTCAGGGAGGAAAAGCAGGGAATGAGGCCTTGCGGCGTATCATTCAAGGCGAATTATAGGGGGGTTGCCCGAGCCTGTCTTGGAGTGGCTCACCGCCGCCACACTGCCAGGCACGGATGTGTGCCGCATTTGGCATTTTGCCCCCACGCTTCCTGATTGAGCCCATCGCACCATGACCACCTCGTCCCCCTTTCCTCACCACCGCCCCCGTCGCCTGCGCAAGGATGACTTCTCCCGCCGCCTGGTGCGTGAGCACCACTTGCGCGCCGATGACCTGATCTACCCGGTGTTTGTGCTGGACCAAGACGAGGGCAGCGAAGCGGTGAGTTCGATGCCGGGGGTCGAGCGGCTGGGGCGCAACGCGCTGTACGCCGCCGCCGAGCGCTGCCTGACCCTGGGGGTGCCGGTGCTGGCCCTGTTCCCGGTGATCGACGCCTCGCTCAAGACCTCCGATGGCCGCGAAGCCGGCAACCCCGAGGGCCTGGTGCCGCGCACGGTGCGCGAACTCAAGCGCCGCTTCCCCGAGCTGGGCATCATGACCGACGTGGCGCTGGACCCTTACACCAGCCACGGCCAGGACGGCCTGCTCGACGAGACCGGCTACATCCTCAACGACGAGACGGTCGAGGTGTTGACCCGCCAGGCGCTGACCCAGGCCGAAGCCGGCGTGGACATCGTCGCGCCCAGCGACATGATGGACGGCCGCATTGGCGCCATCCGTCAGGCACTGGAGTCTCAGAACCTGATCTACACCCGCATCATGGCCTACAGCGCCAAGTACGCGAGCGCCTTCTACGGACCCTTCCGCGATGCGGTGGGCTCGTCGGCCAACCTGGGCAAGAGCAACAAGAAGGTCTACCAGATGGACCCGGCCAACAGCGACGAGGCCTTGCGCGAGGTTGCCCTCGACATCGAGGAAGGCGCCGACATGGTCATGGTCAAGCCTGGCCTGCCCTACCTGGACATCGTGCGCCGCGTCAAGGACACCTTCAAGGTGCCGACCTTTGCCTACCAGGTCAGCGGCGAGTACGCGATGCTCAAGGCCGCCGCGCAAAACGGCTGGCTGGACCACGACGCCACGATGATGGAATCGCTGCTGGCCTTCAAGCGTGCGGGCGCCGATGGCGTACTGACTTACTTCGCGCTGGAGGCGGCCGAGCAGCTGCGCACCCAGGGCTAAGATGCGGGCGACGTCACCCAGGGGTTTCCGTGCGCTTTTTCCTGATCCACGACAGCTTCACCGAACTGCCTGACTGGCCCGCCGCCCTGCCCCCGCAGGGTTTCCTGTGGGTGACCTGCAGCCGCCGCGTCTTCGAGGTGCAACTCGAGCGCGCGCAGCAACACCTGCAGCGTCTGGCCGGCGGGGGGCTGGTGGACCTGCACGTCTCCGACCTGATCAACCCGCAGCTGCCCTCGCAGTACGACTACACCTCGTGGTACGACCTGCTGGTGTTCCGTCGCCTGGCAGCGGGCCAAGGCACCGAGCGCATGTTCCTCGACGAGGAGCGCGGCACGGCCTCCAGCGCCAGCCAGGCCTTGGCCGCCATCGACACCAGCCCGGTGGGCTTTGCGGTGTTCGACCGGGTGCTGCTGACGGTGCACCCGGCCGACTGTTCGGTGCGGGATTTCTTCCAGACCCGTTTGAGCCAGCTGGGACAAGGCAGCCACGCCACGGGTGACAACGGCCAGCCGCCGGCGGGCGAACTGTCCCGTCCCGTGCACGACGATGAGGAAGCCCACCTGGGGGTCGATCCCCAACTGATCGAAGAGCATCACCTCGCAGGCCTGGCCCACGGCCACCGCACGGAAGGGCGCGGCCCGTCGCGGCTGCCACCCAGCCCGGCCGACCTGATGCTGCGCATCGTCAACCACATGGTCGACAGCTACCTGGACCTGCGGCGCCTGTTGACCCGCCAGCTCGGCTATCTGCAGCAGGACATGCTGCGCAGCAGTGGGCGCTTTCGCCACTGGCAGGCGCTGCTGGCGTCGCGCAACACCCTGCACATGCTCGAAGACATCTGCGAGGACCAGCGCAGTGCCCTGCAGGAGTGGATCGACGCGCTGGAAGACTGGCCGGTGCCCACCGACCCGGTGGCGGCCCGCGAGCGCGAGGTGCTGCGGGTGCGTTCACGCGATGTGCAGGAGCACATCGAGCGGGTGCTCAACCATGTGCGGCGGCTGGAGACCTCGTCGGAGAGTGCGGTGCAGATGCACTTCTCGCTGCAAGGCAGCCGCACCAACGCCATCATGCGCACCCTGACGGTGCTGACGGCCATCTTCCTGCCGCTCAACCTGATCACCGGCGTGTTCGGCATGAACTTCGACGCGCTGCCGCTGATCCATGCCAGCCATGGCTTCTGGCTGGCCTTCGGCCTGATGGCCCTGGTGGTGGTGATGCTGGTGTGGTGGTTCCGGCGCAACCGCTATCTGGGCGATTGATCGGGCGATTGCTCAGGCGCTTGACCAGCCGGTCAAGCACGCGACTGGGCCCGCGACTGCATCAGCACCTCGCGCGCCAGACACAGATCATCCCAGGCCAGAGCCTTGTCGGCCGGTGAGCGCAAGAGGTAGGCAGGGTGGTAGGTGACGATGACCGGCACACCCTGCACCTGGTGCACCCGTCCGCGCAGCTTGCCCAGCGGCTCACTGGACTTGAGCAGCGACTGCACGGCAAAGCGCCCCATGGCCAGCACCACGCGGGGCTGCACCAGCGCCATCTGGCGCAAGAGGTAGGGCTCGCACTGCGCCACCTCTGGCGGCAAGGGGTTGCGGTTGGCCGGCGGGCGGCACTTGAGCACGTTGGCAATGAAGACCTGCTGCGTGGCCGGAGCCTCGGCCCGCGTGAGGCCGACGGCTTCGAGCATGCGGTCGAGCAACTCACCCGCGCGGCCCACGAAGGGCTCGCCCTGCTTGTCTTCCTGCTCACCGGGGGCTTCGCCCACGATCATCCAGTCGGCTTCGATGTGACCGACGCCGAACACGGTATGGGTGCGGCTCTGGCTGAGGGGGCAGGCTTGGCAGCTTGCCACGGCGGCGCGCAAGGCCGGCCAGTCCATCGTCTCGATGCCCGTCGGGCGCGGCCCCAGAGCCACCTCGGCAGGTGGTGCGGCACGGCTGTTCGGTGAGGCAGCGGGGGAAGTGAGGGGGCCCGCCGCCGGGCGAGTGGCAGGCGGGGCGGGGCGAACAAGGGTCGGCTCGGCCACGTTCATGGCATGAGACGACGCCTCACTGGCGCGAGCCGGTGCGGCGATCGGCGCGTCCACCCGCGGGGCGGCTTCGGCCACACCGGCCGGGTGCGACCGACTGGCAGCGGCCTCGCCCACATCCGGCTCAGGTGATGGCTCGACCGGCCAGAACGCCGGGACACCCATCTCGCGCAGCATGGCGCGCTGACGCTCAGTCCACCGCACGTGCGGCCCCTCCGAGATCGATGTCGCGGCGCATCACCAGGGCATCTTCGCGCCCCTCTGGCGCGGGGTAATAAGCTTTGCGTCGCCCCACTTCGACAAAGCCCTCGCGACGATAGAGCGCAAGCGCGCGCTCATTGCTGGGGCGCACCTCCAGCCACAGCAGGCCGGCCTGGCGCGCTCGGCAACGCTCGCACAACAGGCCCAGCAAAGCCCGCGCGATGCCCTGCCCCTGGTGCGCACGGCTCACGACGATGTTGAGCAAGTGGACTTCATCGACGCCATCCATCGCGACGCAGACGGCCACGATGCGACCGCTGTCGGCCTCGCAGCGCACCCGCATCCAGTAACCCGAGCGCAACGATGAGCGATAGTTGTCCTCCGTCCAGGCATGCACGGGGTGCACGCAGGCCGCCTGCTCCATCTCCAGCACCGCGGGGATGTCGTCCACCGTCATCAGGCGGTCGATGTGGCGCGGCGCCTGGGCGATGGCCCGGCGCTCGGCGGTGGTTTGCGCCAC
The DNA here is from genome assembly GCF_034003525.1 of Aquabacterium sp. GTDB lineage: Bacteria > Pseudomonadota > Gammaproteobacteria > Burkholderiales > Burkholderiaceae_C > Aquabacterium. The sequence goes on along the minus strand of NZ_JAVEYN010000015.1, from coordinate 32,389 downwards.
CTTGTCGCGCACGTAGCGCGGCAGTGCCAGGGCCACATCCACCGTGTCACCACGTGCCCAGGCCCGCTGTGCCAGCGCCGCCAGGGCCGCGCCGCGCGGTGCCGCGCTCGCCTCGCCCAGCACCCTGGCGCCCAGGGGCCACAGAGGGGCAAAGCGATCAGGGTAGGCCTGCAAGGCGTTGCCGCACAGGCGCAGGCCCTCTGTAGGGGTCAGGCTGCCCCGCGTCCAGCGGGACACCGGCTCGGTCAAGGGCCACAGCTGGGTGGCGTGCGCGACCTGCCAGTCAGCCCCATCCCAGGTGAAAGCGCCGACGTACAGTTCGTCCATGCGCGCGTCCTGCAGCACCCACACGACGTCGCCCGGAGCGCACGTCTGCGGAGATTGCTGGCGGGCATCCTCGGCCACGGCCATGAGGGTGTCGATCACGATCACTGGGCAGTCGGCGCCCAGCGCCAGCCCCTGCGTGACCGAGCAGGCGGTGCGCAGGCCGGTGAAGGCGCCCGGGCCACTGCCGAACGCAATCGCGTCCAGATCCGGCCAGGCCAGACCCGCGTCGCGCAGCAGCCCCTGCAAGGCGGGCAACAGCTGGGTCGACGCCTGCGCGCCCCCCGGCAGGTCCAGCGTCTGGACGGCCGCGCCCACGGCCAGTGCGGCATGGACACGGTCGGTGGCGGTATCAAGGGCAAGCAGAACAGGCGCGGCAACAGACATGGCAAGAAGTGTAGCGAGTGCGCCGCCTTCTATGATGGTGGGCATGCGCAGCCTGCGATTGTCCTCTGCTTCCCGAATGTCCGCCGCCCCACCGGCCAGGCCACGTCCGTGGGCCTGGGGCTTGCTCCTGTTCGGGTGGGCCACGGCCTGGGCGCAAAGCCCTGCCCCCAGTGGGCCAGCGTCGCTGCCCGCGCCCGTGGTGTCGGCCTTGCAGGCCCAGGGCATTCCGGCCGAGGCGGTGTCGCTGTGGGTGGCGTCCGCAGACGGTGGCCCGCCCCGCCTGCAGCACTTGAGCGAGACCTGGCGCCCTGCAGCTTCGGTGATGAAGCTGTTCACCACCGGCGCCGCACTGCGCACGCTCGGGCCAGCCTGGACCTGGCAGACCGACGTCGCCCTGACCGGCACACTTCACCCGGACGGCACCCTGACGGGCTCGGTCCATGTGCGCGGCAGCGGTGACCCCAGCCTGCGCATGGAGCAGGTGTCGCTGATGCTGTCGCGCTGGCGAGGGGCCGGCCTGCGGCACATCCAAGGCGACATCGTGCTCGACCGCAGCGCCTTCCAACTGCCGCCGCACGACCCCTGGGCTTTCGACGGCAAGGGCCTGCGCCCCTACAACGCCGGTCCGGACGCCCTGCTGCTCAACCACCAGGCCATCACCCTGCACCTGATGCCCGATGCGGCCCGCCCCGGGCAGGTGCGCGTGGCGATGGAGCCGCCACTGGCCGGCGTGAGCGTGGAGGCCGAACTCAGCCCCGACCCGCTTGCCCCCTGCGGAGACTGGCGCGCGGCGCTGGACCTGCAACTGCGCCCCGCACCCGGCTGGCCGCATCACCACCCGTCGCCCTGGCAGGTTCACGTGCGCGGGCCGTATTCGCTGAGTTGCGGCCTCCAGACCTGGCCGGTGCTGTGGTCGGGAGCCAGCGGGGAAGACTACGCCGCCCGCCTGCTCACGCAAACCTGGCGGCAGTGGGGCGGCGAACTGGACGGTCAGGTGCGCGCTGGCGCCTGGCCTGTCGATGCCACGCCTTGGCAAAGCTGGACCTCGGCCCCCCTGGCCGAAGTCGTGCGCGACATCAACAAGTTCAGCAACAACGTGATGGCGCGGCAGCTGTTTCTGACCCTGGGCGGGGCGCGCTCTTCGACGCCGCCGGCCCCCCACACGCTTGCCATCGCGGACAGCGCGCCCGCCGTCTCGCCCCTGGCGCCCGCGGTGCCTACCGCCCTCACCCTGGCCGAGGCCCGTGACGTCGTGGCCCGCACCGTGCGCGACGCCACCACCACCGACCGCACCCCATCACCGTGCGGTCCCGGGCAATTGGTGCTGGACAACGGGGCCGGTCTCTCACGCACAGAAGGCAGCACCGCCGCTTGCCTGGGACAGTGGCTGCAAGTGCTGTGGGCCAGCCCGGCCATGCCCGATCTGATCGCCTCCCTGCCCTTGACCGGGGTGGATGGCACCGCACGGCGCTGGCAAGGGGCAGCGGGTTACGCCCGCGTCAAGACCGGCACACTGTCCGGCGTGGTCGCCGTGGCGGGCTATGTGGACGGCGAAAGTGGCCGACGCCATGTGGTGGTCGGCCTCATCCAGCACCCTCGGGCGGCCCAGGCGCGCCCCGTGCTCGATGCCCTGCTGGACTGGGCCCGACAAGACCAATGAAGAAAGCTGTCCCACCGTGAACCCTTTGCAAGCCCTGCTACCCCTGACGCCCTCCACCATCGAATGGATCGGCACCGGCGCCGCCGTTCTGACCACGGGCTCGTTCATCCCTCAGGCCTGGCTGATCTTCCGCACCCGCCAGGTGGAGGGGATCTCGGTCGGCATGTACAGCGCCTTCACAGCAGGGGTGGCGCTGTGGCTGGCCTATGGCGTGGCCAAGGGCTCGTGGCCCATCACCATCGCCAATGCGATCACCTTGACGCTGGCGTCGGCCATCTTGGTGATGCGCTTGCGGTTTCGCTGAAGCCGCACGCGGGCTGCGCACGGCCACGCGTCATCAGAACTGCTCGGCGGCGCGAGTCAATGCCGTCGAGGCGATGGCGCTGTGCAATGTCGATGACACGCGCACGTCGTCGGCCCACAGATAGTTCGCCACATTCCCGCTGCTCACCAAAGTGCCCACATTGCAATACGCCAAGGAGCTGCTGTCCAGAACGCCATCGGGCCGAACCATCTTGGCCGCATCGCATTGGCGCTTGTTCTCATAGCTGGTGTTGCGGGCGTAGGAGTTGGTGATCTGCGCGGCGTCCACATAACCCAGCTGACGCCCGTTCAAGGCATATTCCGTCCCCAGGCTGGTGATCAACTGCTTGTTGAACGCCACCACCAAGGCCTCCATCTCCGGGTTGCATGGGCGATCGCTCACACCTGCGCAACTCACCGCATTCCTCGCGAGCGCGTGAGGCGAATACGCCAGATTGGGCGCATTCACCAGCACCACCTTGGCACCCGTGGACAGGATCTGCTTGACGCCATCGATCAGCGTGACAGCACGCGCCTTGGCTTCGGCCTCCTTCTGCGCCAATGTCAGGCCGCTGTTGTCGAAAACCTCCAGCAGATCGTTCTGCCCCAGCCACAAGGTGACCAGCGTGCCCGACTTCAATTGCCCGGCCGACTGGGCCGTGGCAACCTGGGCAGCCAAACCGGTGACCTTGGCGCCAGCCACCGCATGGCTCACCGCACCGGCTCGGTCCAGACGGCAGGCCGCTTCATAGCCCTTGCCAAATGCACGCGCCACATACTGCGTCCAGATGCTGGAGGCCGAGCAGTTGTAGAACTGGTCAGTGGTGCGCTTTACGGTGGCAAAGTCACCCGCCCCCTGTTCGATGCGTGTGACCACGTTGAACGCATCGCCCGAATTGACGCTCTTGAAATAGCCAAAAGTGGTTCCAGTGACAGAAAAGTTCTGCACTCCAGCTTGAGTCGTTCCGCTGGCGCACAGGGCGCCCACCGTAGGGTCGGTACAAACGCTGACCGAAAGGTTGATCAAGCTATTCACCGCATAGGTCAACCCTGTGATCCTCCCCACATCCCCCGGGATCACCGAACCATCATCATTCCGCACCGACAAGTCGACACTGGCAAACGCGCTGCTCTCATCCCCAAACGACACGATGCTCGCTGGCTTGTAGTCCTCAGACCGATCCCCACCACCACAGGCCGACAAAACAAGTGCCGAGCACGCTAGGGTCACCAGGCCGACACGGCGCAGGCTCACAGGCAGGAAAGACGAAGGCGTGGCAAACATGGGATCTCCGGAAATGCACTCAAGACGACAGCCCGACAGCATAAAACGCCTCACGCCCCCGCATCGGCCTGCCATGTAAAGAAGCGTGTGCCAGCGGCCCTCATCGGGCCGCCCGCCATCAGGCAGCCGCCCGATCCAGCCGGTCACGCACTCCATCCCAGGCGGGGTCCAGCGGTGGGGCCTCCACCCAGATCAACTCGACCCCTGTGGCGTCCATCTCCCGCAAATCGGCAAACAGGTCGTGCGCCGCCGTGGCTGCATCCCCGGGCATGGAGCGATGCACGACCCCCGGGTGCGGCGGGCGATGCGCCCACAGACTGCGCGAGTACACCGCGATGCGGGGCGCCTTGTGCGCACCGCTGATGGCGGCCGCGCTCAACTCCGGCTCGATCACATCCAGGGCCGTGGCGAGTTGCGCATCGCTCATCAGGCGCACCCGCGCACGGGGGGCATAGTGCGACAGCAAGGTGCCGGCCGCCTTGGGCGCAGCGGGATCCGGCGCCTCGGGGCGCGACCATTGCACCGGCTCACCGGCCACCGCTTCGATTTCGGCCAGCGTGAGCTTGCCGGGTCGCAACAACACCGGATGCCCGCGCGAACAGTCGATGATGGTGGACTCGATGCCCACCTCACACGCGCCGCCATCGAGCACCCAGACTTCGTCCAACCCCACACCGCGCCCTTCGAACTCTTCGCACACATGCTGCGCGGTGGTGGGACTGATGCGGCCAAAGCGGTTGGCGCTCGGCGCTGCCACACCCAGAACCCCATGCTGGGCACAGGCGTCGAGCAAACGCTGCGCCACCGGGTGCGACGGGCAGCGCAGGCCGATGGTGTCGTGCCCCCCGGCGGCGGCCGTGGCCACACGCGGGTCACGCGGCACGATCACGGTCAAGGGGCCGGGCCAGAAGGCCTGCGTCAACCGCTGCGCCACGGGCGGAAAGGCCGACACGAAATGCAGCGCCGCCTGCGGATTGGGTACATGCACAATCAAGGGATGATCGGCCGGCCGACCTTTGGCGGCAAAGATGCGCGCCACCGCCGCATCGTCGTCGGCACGTGCGCCCAGACCGTAGACGGTCTCGGTGGGCAGTGCCAGCAGCCCGCCTTCGACCAGGCGCAGGGCGGCCCGCTCGATCGCATCAGGCTGGGTGGCGGGGTCGAGCATGGGCATGGGCGCGTCCTGTGAGCGTCAGGTGAATCAATCAGAAAGGTGCGATGCCCAAGATGGCGGCCGCCTGCAAAGCCGTGGCCCGCGCGGCCTCGGGCGTGGCACCCGTCACGGTCAGGTGCCCCATCTTGCGCGCCTTGCGGGCCTCGGCCTTGCCATACAGGTGCAAGTGGGTGCCACTCAGCGCCAGCACGGCGGCCCAATCAGGCTCCACCTGCTCGGTAGCGCCTTCGGGGAACCACAGGTCGCCCAAGAGGTTGAGCATCAAGCAGGGGCTGTGCAACACGGGCGCCACCAAGGGCAGCCCCGTCATCGCGCGCACCTGCAACTCGAACTGCGACACGTCGCAGGCGTCGATGGTGTGGTGGCCTGAGTTGTGCGGCCGCGGCGCCATCTCGTTGGCCACGATGCGGCCATCTTGCAGCACGAAGAACTCGATGCACAGCACGCCCACATAGTCCATGGACGCAGCGATCTGGTGCGCGGCGGCATAAGCCTGCTGCGACACCGCTTCGGTCACGTGAGGTGCAGGCACGGTGGTGACCGCCAAGATGCCATTCCGGTGCAGGTTCTCCTGCAGCGGGAAGTGCACCACCTGACCATCGCGACCGCGGGCCACCAGCACGCTGACCTCGTAGGCCAGAGGCAGCATCTTCTCGAGCACACAACCCACGCGCTGCAACTCGTCCCATGCGGCGACCAGTTCGGCGCGCGTCTTCACGCGGACCTGGCCCTTGCCGTCGTAGCCCAGGCGGGCGGTTTTCAGGATGCCGGGCAGCAGGTCGTCGGTGACGGCGGCCAGTTGCTCGGGCGTTTCGATCACGGCATACGGTGCGCAATCGACCCCACAGGCCACGAAGTGGGCTTTCTCACGGGCGCGGTCCTGGCAGATGGCCACGGCCCGGCCTGCGGGCGCCACCGGACGCGACTCCGCCAGCTTGTCCAGCGCCTGAGCGGGCACGTTCTCGAACTCGGTGGTGATGGCGTCCGACACGCGGGCCAACTCGGCCAGACCGGCCTCGTCCAGGTAGGCGGTGCGGATGTGCGCGTGCGACACCAGTCCGGCCGGACTGCTCGCATCGGCGTCCAGCACGGCGGTGCGGTAACCCATGGCCTGGGCGGCGTGCACGAACATGCGGCCCAACTGGCCGCCTCCCATCACGCCCAGCGTCGCGCCGGGCAGGATCACATCGGTGCGAGCGGTCATGCCTTGGCGTCCAGGGTCAGGTCGTTCGTCATGGCGCGCGCCACCTCGGTCTGGCGAGCGCGGAAGGCGTCGAGCTTGGCACGCAAGGCCGCGTCGCCATGGGCCAGCATCGCCACGGCAAACAGGGCCGCGTTCCCGGCACCCGCCGTGCCAATGGCAAACGTCGCCACCGGAATGCCCTTGGGCATCTGCACGATAGAGTGCAGCGAGTCGACCCCCTGCAGGTGACGCGAGGGCACCGGCACGCCCAGAACGGGCACCGTGGTCTTGGCCGCCAACATACCCGGCAGGTGAGCCGCGCCGCCCGCCCCGGCGATGATGGCCACCAGGCCGCGATCGGCCGCGGCTTCGGCGTAACGGAACATGTCGTCGGGCATGCGGTGCGCCGAGACGACCTGAGCCTCGAAAGGCACGCCGAACTCGGTCAGAATGTCAGCGGCATGGCGCATGACATCCCAGTCGCTGCTGGACCCCATCACCACGCCCACCTTGATGGCGCCTGTCAAACCTGTCGTGCTGCTCACGGCTCGTCCTCGTCACTCAAAACCCTGAATTTTAGGCGCTGCCGCCCCGGCGCGCCGCACAATCTGAATCACCCCGGAAAGATCTGCCCACCATGATCGACATCACCCTTGCCAACTTTGAATCCGACCTGATCAAAGCCTCCCTGCAACAGCCTGTGCTGCTGGACATCTGGGCAGAATGGTGCGGCCCCTGCAAGGCCCTGGGCCCGGTGCTGGAAAAGCTCGAAACCGAGTACGGCGGCCGCTTCCTGCTGGCCAAGGTCAATGCCGACGAGCAGCAAGAGATTGCCGGCCAACTCTCGCAGATGTTCGGCGTGCGCTCCATCCCGTTTTGCGTGATGTTCGTGGGCGGCCAGCCGATCGACGGCTTCGTGGGGGCCCTGCCCCCTGAAAAGATCCGCGAATTCCTCGACAAGCACGTACCCGCGGAGGGCGAAATCGCTTCGGAGCTGGAAACCTTGGAAGCCGAACAACTGGCCGAAGCCGGCGACACCGAAACCGCCCTGGCCAAACTGGAAGACGCCTTGGCCAAGGACCCGAGCAACGACGAGGCCCGCTACGACCTGATCAAGCTGCTGCTGGCCGAAGGCGCGCTGGAGGGCGCCCAGGCCATCTTCGCCCCCATTGCCGACCGCGCCACCGGCCTGCTGGCCGAACAACGCGTCAACGCCTTTGGCCGCTACATCGACGCCCTGGCCTCGGCCCGCCAGGGTCGCTCGCCTGCCGAGCTGTCTGCCGCCATCGAGGCCAATAAACGCGACTTCACCGCCCGCTTCGAGCTGGCCCAAATCTTCTTTGCCAGCGGCCACTTCCCCGAAGCCATGGACGAGTTGCTGGAAATCATCATGCGCGACAAGGGCTGGAACGACGAACTGGCCCGCAAGACCTATGTGGCCATCCTGGAAGTGATGAGCAAGCCGCAACCCAAGCCGATTCCGCCCAAGGCGGCCGCAGCCGCGGGGGCTGACAGCAAGCCGAAGCTGGAGATCGCCGGCAAGGTGGAGGTGACAGCAAATGACCCGGTGGTGGATAAGTACCGACGCAAGCTGAGCTCGGCGCTGTTTTGAGCGCTGAGCTCGACGCCTCCGTAAACACCCCTCACCAAGGCGCCGCCAGGCGGTCAATTGCATGCGATGGACGGTGAGCATCTCGCCGCACGGGGGACCCAAGTGGGTGCCCTCGTTGCCGGGCTGTGATTTTTCAGCCATGTTTGACCCAGATCGGGCATCCCCGCCTTCCCAGACGGCCGCCCTTGTCCGATCATCAAAGCAACCACAAAGGCTTTTTTGGCATGACCGCTTGCAACACACCTCACCCCACCCTGCCTCGCACACACCAGGGCTTCACGCTCATTGAAGTGATGATCACGGTGGCGATCATTGGAATTTTGGCGGCAGTCGCCTACCCCTCGTACACCGACTACATCCGCAAGAGTCATATCCAGGAGGCGTTCAGCAACCTGTCCACTTACCGTGCCAGGTTGGAACAGTACTACCAAGACAACCGAGCCTTCGCGGCCTCTGCCACGGCCACCACCTGTGGAGGTGCTGCCGACACCACCTTGACGGCCGCCGAACTCGGCGCGGAGATCGAATACTTCACCTACACCTGCACCCCCAGCGACAGCGGCCAGGGTTACCTCATCACCGCGACCGGCAGTTCAGGCGCTGCGCCAGGCAACACCTACACCCTCGATCACACCGGCGCCCGGGCTACCACCTCGTTCAAGGGCACATCCGTCACCGCCGCCTGCTGGCTGATCAACGGTTCCTGCTGACACACCCCATGACGAAACAACGCGGATTCACCCTCCTGGAAGCCATGGTGGTGGTGTCCATCATCACCATCCTGGCCTTGGTCGCCGGCCCCAACTTGTCCATCTGGCTGGACAACATCCGCATCCGCAGCGCCGCCGATGCGCTGCAGGAAGGCATGCAAGCCGCCCGTGCAGAGGCCATCAAACGCAATCAGAACATCACGTTCTGGCTGGTGAGCAGCAATGCCGACAATCAACTGGACAACACCTGCGAAGTGTCCAACACGAGCGGCTCCTGGGTGGTCAGCGTCACCGACCCCTTCAGACGATGTGAGGACGCACCGTCCACCACTTCGGCGCCACGCATCGTCACCAAGCGCGGCATCGGCGACAGCGGCGCCCGCGTGGCAGTGACCGCGCTCCAGACCGACGGCACCACGGCAGCCACCTCGGTCACCTTCAATGGTTTCGGTCGGGTCACCAACGCCACCCCCATCGCCCGCATTGACATCACAGGCGTGAACGACGACGTCACCTACCGTAACCTGCGACTCATGATTTCACCCGCTGGCCAGATCCGGATGTGTGATCCCAGCATCGACAGCGCGTCGAGCGACCCTCGCAAGTGTTGAGAAACCGCCCCATGAAAACCTCCCACCTCCCCCGCGGCACCCAGGGCGTGGCCCTGCTCGAAGTCCTGGTGGCGATCCTGCTGTTCGCTCTGGGCGTGCTCGCCCTCGTCGGTTTGCAGGGGGCCCTCACACGCGCACAGACCGATTCCAAAATCCGCACCGATGCCGCCGCACTGGCCAGCGAAGTCATCGGCCGGATGTGGGCCGACATTGACAAGTTGGCTGACTACAACGGCACATCTTGCGCATCCCATACACGCTGCAAGTCATGGCAGGACAAAGTGGCCCTGACCCTGCCCAAGGGCACCAGCACCATCACGGTCACCGCCGGCACCGGCGATGTGGCAGTGCGCTTGAACTGGACCACACCCAGCGGCGAAACCCACCGCTATGAAACCCACACCACCATTGTCACGGCCAATTGAGATGACTGCCTTCCGTCTCCCCCCGCCTTACCACGCACGCCAGAGCGGCTTCACGCTCGTGGAACTGATGGTCGCCGTGCTGCTGGGCCTGCTCACGGTGCTGGTGATCTCGCAGGTGCTGGTGCAATCCGAAGCACGTCGCCGCACCATTTCCTCTGGCAGCGATGCCCAGCTGAATGGGGCTCTGGCCCTGTTCACCCTGCAGCGCGACATCCAGATGGCCGGCTACGGCACCGCCGCCAACCCGGGCTCCATGGGCTGCAAATTGCAGGGGCGATTTGGCACATCGGGCACCCCGTTCGATTTGGCGCTGGCCCCCGTTGTGATCGTCAATGGCCTGAGCGGCGCACCCGACACACTCACCGTGCTGCACGCTCGCCCACGCGCCATCGCCGTGCCCATCCAGGTCAAGGAAAACCACCCCCAGGACGGCACCGCCTTCATCGTGGACTCGTCTCTGAGTGTGGCCGTCAACGACCTGATGATCGCCATCCCGGAGACCGTCACGGACTACGCCACCTCCGTTTGCAGTCTGTTTCAGGTCACCAGCGATGACACGGACCCACTCACCACACTGAGCGCAACCCGCATCCCTCACACCACCACCGGTAGCTCCTGGAACCAATCCAGCGTATTTCCGCCAGGCACACCCGGTGGATTTGCCGCCAAGAGCTACCTGGTCAACATGGGCAACATGTCCCTGAAAACCTACGCGATCAGCGCAAGCCACAACCTCACAACCACCGAAAGGTCATGGACCACAGGCGCCTTGTCCACACAAGACCTGTTCCCGCAAATCGTGAACATGCAGGCCCTGTACGGCAAAGACACCGACGGCAATGGCGTCGTGGACACCTACGACGAAACCACGCCGACGACCCCCGCAGGCTGGCAACAGGTCATGACCATCCGCGTGGCCATCGTGGCCCGCAGCATCAAGGACGAAGGCAGCAACGTCACGACCAGCCAGCCTCTGTGGGACGTTGGCGCCGACGACACCATCACCGGCCCCACGACCAGCGACTGCCACGGCACCAGCAAGTGCATCACCCTGACGGTCAACACACTCCCGAACTGGCAGCGCTTCCGCTACAAGGTGTATGACACCGTCATTCCGCTGCGCAACGTGCTGTGGAATTCCTGAGGTTCAGCATGACACGCACTCCCGCATCCCCAAAACGACAGCACGGCGCCACGCTGCTGTTTGCGCTCCTGACTCTGGTGGCACTGATGCTGTCCACCCTGGCCTTGGTGCGCTCCACCGACATTGCAGCTCTGCTCATGGGCAACCTCGGCTTCAAGCAGGATGCCACCGCATCATCCGAACAAGCCACCCGCGAGGCGGTGGCCTGGCTCAGCGCCAACCTCGCCGCGCTCAATGTCGATGACACCGACCATGGCTACTACGCCAGCACCAAAGAAGTGGTCGCAACACCGCCCGGCATCAGCCCCGTGGATGCCACCGGCACACAACTGAGCGACGCCAGCCGCCAACTCATCGACTGGGACGACGACGACTGCGATGCCGCAAGCTCAGGCACGTTTGCCGCCTGCGAGCTCACGCCCGTCCCGCTCGACGACACGATCAATGGCAACAGCGCCAGCTACATCATTTTCCGCATGTGCGACAAAAGCGGCGACCTGAGCACCGACAGCACGATCAACTGTGTTCGCCCCATGAACGCCAACGCAGGCGGCTCCCCCGTCAAGGGCGACCTGAGTTACGCCGAACCCAGCCGCTTTGGCTCTGCCGCCAGCCCCTACTACCGCATCATCGTCAGGGTGCAAGGCGCACGCAACACCGTGAGCTTCACCGAAACGATTGTCCACTTCTGACCCACGACCTCTTGTCAGGAAAGCGAGAACCCGCCATGTCACACGTCCATGCTGCGCACCGTTTGAAAGTCGCGCCACGCAACGTTGCACGCGCCGCGGCCCTGCTGTGCGCCTCCTTGGCCCTGCCGTACGCCTCCCACTTGATGGCAGCCACCACCGAGATCGACAACGAGCCCCTGGCGACCCGCCCCACCGTGAAGGCCAAACCCAACCTGATGGTGATACTGGACACCTCGGGGTCGATGGCGTGGAGCTACATGCCTGACAGCATGACCGAGAACAGGTCCTGCACCGAAAGTTGGGTCGGCGGCAAATGGACCACCGTCTGTACCTCTCGCTACGGCTTCCGAACCGCCCAGTGCAACGGGGTGGCGTACGACCCGAACATGACGTACGCCCCACCGAAGAAATACGACGGCACCTCCTACGCCAATGCCAGCTACCCCACAGCCAAAAATGATGGCTACAGCGGGTCCGCCGAAACCGACCTCTCCGGTCACTACTACTACACCTACAAGGGCTCACAGCCCAAAATGGGTTGGTTGTACACCGCCGAAGGCGAAGGCGAGCCGGAGGAAAACACCTTCCGTCAGGAGTGCTACAGCCAGGAAGGCTCCGCACCAGGCTCCAGCGTTTTCGAGCGGGTGAATGTGAGCAGCCTGCCAGCAGAGCAGCAAACCAATTACGCGAATTGGTTTTCTTTCTACAGCAAACGCTACCTGCTCATGCGCACGGCCATGGGTCACGCCATGGTCACGCTCGACGACACCTACCGCGTGGGCTTTTCCAGCATCCACGAAACCGGGTTCATCGATGGCGGCACTCGCCACTTCTTGGGGGTGAACGACTTCACCGGGGGCAGCAGCGGACACAAGAAAGCGTTTTATGACAGCCTTTACGCCTCCACCCGATCCGGCGCCACCCCTTTGCGCCAGGCTTTGGCCAACACGGGCAAATACTTCGCAAAGAAGGCAAACAGCACCCAAGTTGACCCGATGCAGTACTCCTGCCAGCGCAACTATGCGCTGCTCACCACCGACGGCTACTGGAACAGCGAAAACGGGACGCAATTGAATGGCAGCACGCTCATCGGCCAACAAGACGGCCTAGAAGACCGTCCGATGCGCGATGACACGACGCTGACCCCAAGAACCACGACAGTCTACAAAGCACCTGCCACACGCACATCAACACAGAACTACACCCAGCGTCGGGATGTGATTTACACCCGTTCCGGCACATACCCCTCCCGGGGAAGGACCTACCCCGTCACCCGAACCACGACCTGTCGACAGAACGCCACCGAATCAACCGTCACCACTCAAGCGGGAACAGCCACCTACACCCAAACCATCACGGGCGAGGCAGCCCCCGTCTATTCAGGGGTGACGTACGATGGGTGGCGAAATGTCAGCACGGAACCGGGCTCCCGATCAGAAGGGAGCATTCCAGCAAGAGACCACTCCTCGTGCAGTACGACCACAGTCCCCACAGGAGCTAGCGACATCACATGGACCACTGGCTGGACGGGCCCCACCTTTGGCACTTGGTCGCCTCTCAGCACCAGCGGCTCACCGACCACCAGTGCCGCAAGCCCAAGCAACCGCTCGGACCCCAGTTTCGTCCTGGACAGTGAAACCTCGGACACCGTCGCTACCGGCGGCACGCCCAACACCCTGGCCGACGTCGCCGAGTATTACTGGAAAACCGACCTGCGCACCTCTGCCTTGGGCAATTGCACCTCCAGCGCCTCGGGTGAAGAAAAGGACACCTGCAACAACATCGTGCCAACGACCGCAAGCGATCCCGCCACGCACCAACACATGAACACGTTCGGTATCGGCATGGGATTGAGCGGCACCTTGCCTTATGACAAGAACTACCTGACACAAACGTCCGGCGCCTATGTGGACCTGAAGAATGGAACGATCGATTGGCCCAAGCCCGAGTTTTCCGAGAGTGGGGGGGGATACTCTGGCAGTTCCGGCGGCCCAACCAACATCGACGACCTGTGGCACGCCTCCGTCAACGGTCGCGGGCAATACTATTCCGCGATGGACGCCGCCTCACTGAGCGAAGCCATCGCAGGTGTCGTCGCCTCCATCCAGAACACCGATGGCGCCTCGTCTGCCGCGGCCACCAGCTCCCTCGAACTGATCGCAGGGGATGACAACCGCCTCTACCGCGCCAGCTACACCACCGGCGCCTGGAGCGGCGACGTCACGGCCTACGCTCTGGCAGGCTCCACCGCCACCGTGTCCACCACTGTGGCCTGGTCTGCACAAAGCTTGCTTAACAGCAAAGACTACACCACCCGCTACATCTACTTCAACAAGGCAGGCACGCTGACGCGCTTCACCTACGACAACCTCCCGACCACGCAACAGACCTACTTCGCCAACCTGTGCAGCAAGACCCCTGCAGTAGCGCAGTGCAGCACACTCTCGGCCGCGGACAAGGACAGAGCCAACGAAGGTGATCGGCTGGTGAAATTCCTGAGCGGTGACCGTACTCACGAAGTGAGCACTGGCTCGGCACCCACCACTGTCGCGGCGCTCTACCGCAAGCGCGAGCATGTGCTGGGTGACATCATCAACGGCGCCCCGGTGTACGTGGGCAAGCCACCATTCAGCTACGCGGACTCAGGTTACGCTGACTTCGCCGCCACCCCCCGCACGGCCATGATCTATGCCGCCGCCAACGACGGCATGCTGCATGCTTTCGATGCCGGCAGCGGCGCAGAGAAGTGGGCTTACATCCCCACGGCGGTGATGCCTAATATGTACAAGCTGGCCGATCGCAGCTATGCGACCCGTCACCAGTATTACGTGGACGGTGCGCCGGTCATGGGTGACATCAAGGTCGGCGATGTCTGGAAAACCATCCTGGTGGGAGGCCTCAACAAGGGCGGCAAGGCCTACTACGCCCTCGACATCACCAACCCCAACTCACCCGCGCTACTCTGGGAGTTCACACACGCCAACCTGGGCTACTCCTACGGCAACCCTGTCATCACGAAGAACGCTGCCGGCACCTGGGTCGTGGCCTTCACCTCCGGTTACAACAACGAAACTGGCGACGGCAAGGGGCGCCTCTTCATCGTCAACGCCAACACTGGCGAAGAGATCGTGAGCGGCGGCATCGCCACCTCTGCTGGAGACACGAGCACCCCCAGCGGCCTCGCCAAGATTAACGCCTGGGTTGAAGACGCTACCAACAACACCGCCACCCGGTTCTATGGCGGCGACCTGTTGGGCAACATCTGGCGCTTTGACTACGACGGGTTGGTCGAGCCTAAGAACAGTGCACTCAAGTTGGGTGTTGCCGAAGTGTCGTCCACCCCTCAGCCGATCACCACCAAGCCAATGCTGCTGCAAGCTGGAGGCAAGCCAGTGGTCATCGTGGGCACAGGCCGCTATCTGGGTGAAAGCGACATCACCGATGCCACGCAACAATCCATCTATGCCGTCAAGGACCCGCTGGTCAACAGCGGCTGGGGAGACTTGCGCACCAACGTGAACTTCGTCGAGCAAGAGTTGACACTGGATGAGGACACGGGAACCACAGCCTCCGTCACCAACAAGGCCGTGGACTGGTCCACCAAGGCTGGCTGGTGGATGGATCTGCCCAACGCGAAGGAGCGCGTCACCACGCCCATGGGTCTGCAGTTGACCACGCTGGTGGTGCCAACCACCATCCCGAAGGGCGATGCCTGCGTATCGGGTGGTTCTTCATGGTTGTATTTCCTGAATGCAGCAACCGGCAGCAACATCGGCGACAACCCTGTGGGCTCTGAGTTCAGCAGCACCAACCTGATTGCGGGGACCAACTGGGTGCGTGACAGCAATGGCAACATCCGCCTGATCGTTCAAACCAGTGACGGCAAGATCGTCACCAAAAAACCCCCAGTGACCGGGAGCGGAGGCTCGGGAACCGCTCACCGCACCTCGTGGCGCGAGTTGATCGATTGACCCACATCTCCCCTGTGTGGCTCTGCGGTGCGCTGTCGGTGACAGCGCACCTTTTTTTGCTCTATCCCTGGCCGTTGCTGCCTGATCCCGGAGCAGCCGCATCCACGCCTGGGGCCGTCAGCGTTCGCGCCGTCGTGCTCTCTCCCGCTCGGACCACACCAGACTCACCCTACGTCGCACAGCCCGCCGCCCCCTCGTCATCGCCAGACAGACCGATGCCAGACACAGTGACCGCCTCAGCGGCCCCCGGAAATCTGGACGATGAGTACATCCCCAGGCCGCAACTCAGCGTCCCCCCCGTGGCGCAATCGCCCATCCTCTTGCCCATGATGGGGGACACTGCGCCAATCGGCCGATTCGTGGGTGTGCTGGCCCTGTACATTGACGAGACAGGACTGGTTCAACGCATCCAGCCCCTGGAACCTCGCCTGCCGCCCGAGATGGAACAAGCCGCCCTCGCAACCTTCCAGAAAACCCCCTTCACCCCCGGTCAAGTGAATGGGATCATCGTCAAATCACGCATCAAGGTCGAGGTGATCTTCGAGAACCTCCCCAACGCCGCACCTGTCCCGTTTCAATGAAAGCCGCCGCCATCCAGATGATCTCCACCCCCCGGGTGGACGACAATTTCACCCAGGCCCGCAGCCTCATCGCGCAAGCAGCTCAGGCCGGCGCCGAACTGGTCGCCCTGCCAGAGTACTTCTGCCTGATCGGCCAACGCGACGTCGACAAACTCACCATTGCCGAACCCCTGGCCGATGCGGATCACCCCGCCACGGCCGGCACCCCCATGCAGCACATCCTGGCTGAAACAGCCAAGGAGCACGGCATCTGGCTGATCGGCGGCACCCTGCCCATCCACGCCCCAGACAGCGACAAGGTCTACAACACGACCTTGGTCTACGACCCGCAGGGCCACCGCGTGGCCCGCTACGACAAGATTCACCTGTTCTGCTTCGATGACGGCGAACGTCGCTATGACGAGGCCACCACGCTACGCCGCGGCCACGAGCCCATGGCCTTCACTCTCACAGACCGGGGCGGCAACGACTGGCGCATCGGCCTGAGCATCTGCTACGACCTGCGTTTCCCGGAGTTGTTCCGCCAACTCGGCGCCCCCCAGCCTCTCGACCTCATCGTGCTGCCCGCCGCCTTCACCGACGTCACCGGCGAAGCCCACTGGGAGTTGCTGCTGCGCGCGCGCGCCGTCGAGAACCTCTGCCACGTGCTCGCCCCCGCCCAAGGCGGACAGCACGAAAACGGCCGCACCACGTATGGACACTCGATGGTCGTGGGCCCCTGGGGCGACGTACTGGCCGTTCAAGCCGATGGGCCCGGCGTGGTCATGGCCGATCTCAGCCTGAGTCGACAACAGCAAGTTCGCACCCAACTGCCCGCCTTGCAGCACCGCGTGCTTCACCGCTGCTGACCTGCGCCCCTCTACGGACGCCCCTTCAGGACCACTTGGCACTGCTTGAAGGGCCGCACCATTGAAAAACCCCGCCGAAGCGGGGTCTGCATGTCAACCAGCTGATAAGGCTCAGGCGCGACGACGACGGGTTGCAGCACTGGCCCCCAAGAAGGCGAGCGCAGTCAGTGCCATGACAGACGGCTCCGGCACGTCCAGGATCGGAGGCAGGCCCAGACCCGCGAAACCATAGCCGTAAGCCGGCGCAAAGCCAGCATCGCTGCCCGTGGTGTAAGAATAGGCTTCCACCCCCACCGAGCCGAGATCGGCCAGCAAGCCATCAACGCTCCCGTTGGCACCGATATAGGTGTCGAATGTATAGGATTCGCCAGCTGCAATGTCACCAAAACCGAAGACAAAGAAGCCACCCTTATCGCCCACAGAATTCACAACATTCTGATCCTGCTCCTGGCTACGGAAGTCCATGGGATTCGGGGCATCAAACGGGTCGGTCGAAGTGGTCAGCACCTTGCCACCCGGGCCGGTCGGCGTGCCGCCGTACACGGTGGTGAAGTTGGCATCAAAATAGCCCGGTGTGACGTCCCAGTCCAGGGTGCGCGCATAACGCACGTCTGTCAAGGTCGCTGCAGAATTGTTCAGCAAGTTGATCGAAACCTTGAACAGTGCGCCACCCGCAGCCGACGAGTAGCTATGAGTGACCTGCAGGCCGTTGGCCAAAGTCACAACCGATTGCGCAGACAAACCCGCACCGGAGGCTGTGGTGGTGGTGAGCAGCGCAGAGACAATGCCATTGTCTGCGCCATCGCCATACGTCCAGTTACCGACACCGTTGGCGGCTGCGCCCCAGCCTTCGCACAGGCAACCCGGCATGATCGCATCGCCGGTCGGGCCAACGAAGCCAACGCCATCACCACCAAGACTCGCGTCATCGTTGACGCCCATTTGGAGCAGGCCGGTACTCAAAACAACGGGGGCAGCTTGAGCGCCGACAGCAAACGCAGCCAAGCCCAGTGCCGACAGCGTGATCTTCAATCGATTCAACATCATTCTCTCTCGTTTGTGGATATGAACAGGGCAAGCGTCTCAGTCACGCGTTTCAAAGCGCCCGCACTCACCAAGCAAAACCCACGCCACAGAGAATGATCCATGTGAATCATGCACTTACAGCACGAATCGCAACCAGAAAAGATGTGCGTGTTAAGTAACCCGACACTCAATCAGCAGGTCAACATCAAGGCATCAAATCAGCCCAATCCGTCCCCGCCGCATCACCGGCATCCGGCGGCATCACCTGCCCCGAAGGCGACAAGCCGGCGTGCCCGCCCCCATACAAAGACAGCGCATGCCCCTGCATTCCCTCCCGGAAATGCTTGCGGTCAAACAGCTTGGCCTGCGCCTCGGTCGGCAGGTCGGTGATGCGCAGCACATTGCGCCGAATCAGCGCATCGATCAGGTCTTCCAGCACGCGGACCAGGTCCGCGTCCATCTGGGCAAACGAGCGCTCGCCCTCCGAGCCCAGAAACGCCTGCACCTCGGGGTGCTGAATCGGCAGAGCGTCCGCCCCGGGCACCGGCTCACGGTGCAGGCTCACGATGGCGCCCTGAGGGTCACGGATGGCGTAGCGCATGCAGACAGATCCCGTCACAAGAATGACCGCAGTGTATCGACCTCAGCGCCGCCGTGTGCCACCGGATCACCGCGCGATCACAAGGTCCCGTAAGAATGCAGCCCCGACAGGAACATGTTCACACCCAGGAAAGCAAACGAGGTCACCAGCAAGCCGGCCAGCACCCACCAGGCCGAGAACGTCCCGCGCAGGCCCTTCATCAGCCGCATGTGCAGCCAGGCCGCGTAGTTCAACCACACGATGAGCGCCCAAGTTTCTTTCGGGTCCCAGCTCCAGTAGCCGCCCCAGGCTTCGGCCGCCCAGAAGGCCCCCAGAATCGTCGCGATGGTGAAGAAGGCAAAGCCCACGGCAATGGCTTTGTACATCACGTCATCGAGCACCTCGAACGAGGGCAACTGCGCCGCGATGCGCCGGCGTGCCGCCACAATCGCCGCCACGATCAAGGCGGCCACACCAAAGTACACCGCCCAGAAACTGCTCAGCCACTGCTCGCTGCCCGGCTTGCTGCGGAACACCACCGGCTCAAAGCACAGCACCACCCCCACCAGCCACAGCGGCGCCAGCTTCCACCAGCGGGTCTCCTCTGCCTGGTGCTTGACCAAGTAGGCAAACGCCACCATGGCCGCCAGGGCGAACGTGCCATAGCCAATGAAATTGGCTGGCACATGCAGCTTCATCCACCAGCTTTGCAACGCGGGCACCAGGGGTTGAATCTCGTGCGCGCCACGCTCCAGCGCGTACCACAGCAGAAAACCCACCGCGGCACTCACCACCAGCATCACAAACGCGCCCAGCGAGCCCAGATCCCGGCCCATGCGGGCAAAACGGTCCTCGTAGTAGAGCCAGTACGCGGCGGTCAGCCAGGCAAACAGCACAAAAACCTCATAGAGGTTGCTCACCGGGATGTGGCCAATGTCCGGTGCAATCTGGTGACTCTCGAACCAGCGCACCAGCGTGCCCACCAGGGCCATGAAGATCCCCGCCCAGGTCAGGCGCGAGCCGAGCTTCGTGGCCGTCGCACTGCGCGCCACCAAGCCAATCCAATAGAACACCGTGCTCATGAAGAACAACACGCTCATCCACAAGATGGCACTCTGGCTGGACAGGAAGTACTTGAGCCAGAACACCTGATCCGCGTAAGCCAGGTCCGCTCCGTGGGCATCGGTATGTCGCAGGTAGAGCGCCATCGCGCCCCAAGTGGCCAACCCCACCAGCACCAGCAACAAGCGCAAAGGGCGCCAGAACCAGCCCAACGCAATCACGCTGGGCACGGCCGCCGCCAAAATGGCTTTCTCGTAACCGTCCATGGCCGCGCCATAGGACGCGAAGCCCCACGCGCCCAGCGCCAACGCCAGCACGGCAAACAACCAGTCGGTCACAGGGCGACGCAACCCGCCCTCGGAGGCCAGCGCCACGCTGGCCGAATGTGAAGTGCTCATGAGATCAGATCTCCTTGGTGGTCGGCCCAGCGGCTGACGCCGGGGCCTCGCCCAGCACCGTCTGGCGCAGGCGATCAAATTCGCGGTCGGTGTCCAGCGTCTGACGCGTGGACGACAAGGCCATCTGCACCCGAGTGCCGCCCTGCGGATCTTGCTGCAGCCACACCCACAAACGCCGATCGCGGATGTAAAGCATCGCAAAGACCCCGATGATCAGCAGCACGCAACCCAGGTACACCACATTGCGACCGGGGGTACGGGTTACTTGGAACACACTGGCCTGGCGCTGCTCAAAACTGTCGAGCATGAACACCACCGGCACGGGGTACAGCATGGCATCCGACAGCGACAGCACTGCCCGGCCCATGAAGGCCTGGACGGCGGGTTCGTCGAGCGACACAGCAGCCAAGCCGGCTTGCGTGCGGCTGAGGTTGTACAGCTCGAACAAGGCGCCATTGAGGATGCGGATCAGCGTGCCTGAGGTCTGCTCCCGCTGCTCGGGAGGCACCACCTGCTCGATGAAGCGCGACAGTCCCATCAGCCCCCCACTTGGCACACTCGCAGCCGCCTGACCCGCAGGCATCTCCAGCGCCACAGCCCCCGCGAACAGGTCCAGCGATCGTTGCGCCGACACCGTCAACTGCTCACGCACCTCCGGCCGATCACCCGGCCCCGCTGCCGCGCCAAATCGCCGGGCAGCCTCGTCGCGCATCGCCTTGTTATTAAGCGCCTGGCGCAAACGCAGCCAGCCTTGCAGGCTCATCGCCTCATCGGCCGGCACCCGCAGATAACGGAAACCTTCGGCGGGCGTGTCACGCACCCCGAGCAGGAACATCCGGTAGCCATCCAATTCCACGGGCACCATGAAGTTCTGATACTCCCGCGCCTGGCCGGCAGCATCACGCAGCTTGTAGGTCACCGACGGGCCGATGTTCACCAGTTGCTTTTTGCCCGCCGGCTTGGCGCCAGAACCCAGGTGCTTGCTCAATTCCGTCAAGTTGACGCCGCGCACATCGGTAGAGGCGCCAGCCGGATTGGCACTCTGCGCATCGGCCAGGTTCTCCACGTTGATCACGCGCAGCCCGGTCACCTCCAACTGCAGAGGACCGCTTCCCTGGCCAAGCCAATCGGCCGGCAACGCCCCCGGCGCACCGCCGCCCACCATGGCATCTACCACCTCCGGCCCACTGCGCGGCCCCGCCCGATCCAGGTGCAGCGGACGCAACTTGACCAACGATCCCCCGTCCTCAAAGCTCGACTGGAAGATCGTCACGCCGTCGTACACCACCGGGTGGTTCACTTCGACCGTGTAAGCCTTGGGCGCGGCCACCCGTGGGTCGTGGATCACGATGTCGCTGGCGAAGCGCTTGGGCATGCCCGTCTCGTAGTACTCCACCACGAACTTCTTCAGCTCGATGTCAAACGGCAGCGGCTGCACCAGCATGCCCTGATCCATCTGGATCACCGAGGCATTGGTGCGCTGGCCTTCCGACACGAACAACTGCGCCCGATAAGCCGGGTTGCGTTCGCTCAGTCGGCTGTTGGCCGGCTCGGTGCCACCCTTGAACGGCTGCAGGTCCTGCGCCCAGGCCTGCGCCTTGACCACCAGGTCGCCATCGAACAGCCCGCCCAGGCACACCAGCACGATGGCCGCGTGTGCCGCGATGTACCCCACCTTGTTGGCCTTGCCCAGCCGGGCCGCGATCATCACGCCGGCCTCGCCCTGCGGCGAAGCTTCGCGCCGCTGCGTCTTGATCGACCAACCTTGTGCCTGCAAAGTCTGCAGCACCTGCCCTTCGACCGTGCTCACCGGCTCGGTCAACTGACCCATTGCCTTGTGATGAAAAGCCTGCAAGGCCCGCTCGCGAATGCCCTCCTTGTGCGCGCGCCAGTCGGCCACGATCTTGGGCGTGTTGCGGGCAATGCACAGGCTGGTCGAAACCACCAGAAAGGCCAGGATCACCAGAAACCAGGCCGAGCTGTAGATCCGATACAAACCGATGGCACCGAACACCTCGGCCCAGAACGGCCCGAACTGATCCACGTAATTGACCATCGGCTCGCCCTGCTTGACCACGGTCCCGATGGCCGAGGCGATGCAGATCACCGTCAGCAGCGCGATGGCAAAGCGCATCGACGCCAGCAGATCCAGCAACTCACGGCGTCGCGAGCGGCGCGCCGACACAGGAAGGGGAGAGGCTTCAGCAGTCATAAAGTCAGACAGAACCGTGGCGGACTATAGCGACAAGGTCGGTCACCACGTCGTCGTGGGGGCATGCGCCATCACCCGGGCAGCCAAAACAAAAGGCGGGCACCCCGCAACTGGGATCCCGCCTGGGCATGTCGAGCATGTCTCATCAAGTCACGACCGGCGCGCTGGCACAGTCCGAGCGCGCCAGCATGGCGCTCAGCGCAGACCAGCGATGTAGTCGGACAGCGCTTCGATTTCCTTGTCGCTCAGGTTGGCGGCAATGGCCGTCATCTGAACGCTGTTGGTGCGCTCGCCCTGGCGGAACGCGGTCAGCTGCAGCTTGGTGTAGTCGCTGTGCTGGCCACCCAGACGCGGGTACTGCACGGGCATGCCGGCGCCATTGGGGCTGTGGCAGCTAGCGCAAGCGGCGATGCCCTTCTTGGCGATGCCGCCGCGATAGATCTTCTCGCCCAAGGCGACCATGTCCTTGTTCTTGGCCGTGCCCACAGGAGCCTTCTTGCTGCCATAGAACGCGGCGACATCACGCATCTCGTCGGCTGTCAGAGGGGCGGCCATGCCCGACATGACGGCGTTCTTGCGCTTGCCTTCCTTGAACTCGGTCAACTGCTTGACCAGGTACTCGGGGTGCTGGCCTTGCAGGATCGGGTAAGCGGGCAGACCACGCGAACCGTCGACCGAGTGACAGGCCGCGCACACGGCCGTGGCCTTGGCTTCGCCCGCAGCCAGATTGGGCTTGGCGGCTTTGGTGTCGGCACCATGGGCCAGGCCGGACAAGGACAGGGCCACCGAGGCAAGGGCAATCAGGTTCGAGAAGCGCTTCATGGCGTAGGGGCGGTGAGTTGGCTGTGGGGGTGAAACCGGCGGCAGGCGCTCACTCCCGCGATCAAAAAACGGGATCGAACACCTGCTTTTGGCAGTTGAATCCGGAGATTTTACAATGCCCTATGACCCGTCACACACCCAATCGCCCCGGCTCGGCCAAACAGGCCCCCTCCAAGACGGCCTCCGGCCCACAAAAAGCCGCCACACCGGCCCGTGTGCCTACGCAGGATCTGGCTCGCCACCCTGCCAAGGACGCCCTGGCCTGGGCCCACACGGCCCGCTTCTACATCACGGCGGCCCTGCTGCACCAGGTACCCGTGAGCGAGCTGCCCGAGGTCGCTTTCGTCGGTCGCTCCAATGCCGGCAAGTCCACTGCCATCAACACCCTGGCCCAGCAGCGCCAGCTCGCCTATGCGTCCAAGACGCCCGGGCGCACCCAGCACATCAACCTGTTCCACCTGGGTCCGAAGGCGGCCCCCAACCAAATCTGGACTGACCTGCCCGGCTACGGCTACGCCGCCGTCGAACGCTCGGCCAAGCAGCGCTGGCAGGAGGTGATGGCGCGCTACCTGGAAGTCCGACGCAATTTGAGTGCGGTGGTGCAGATGGTGGATTCGCGCCACGGTTTCACCGAATTGGACCGCCAGTTGCTGGAGTTCGTGACGCCCCGCGTGCGCAGCGGTGAAGTCAAGCTGCTGGTCATGTTGACCAAGGCCGACAAACTCAACCGCAAAGAGCAAGCCGAATCTCTGCGCAAGGCACAAGAAGTCCTCGCCGACCTCGTTACCGAGGAATCCGATGTCAACGTGACGCTGTTCTCCTCGCTCAACAAGAGCGGGGTGGGCGATGTGGCCGAGGTGCTGCACGGCTGGGCGGCCTCACCCGAAATGGCCGAGGCCCTCGCGGCCGCGCAAGCGGCCCAAGCCGCCGCAGAGCCCCTCCCGGACCACTGGGACGACGAAGACGAAGGAGACGCCTCAGCGGCGTCCCCGCGCGATCAGGCCTGACCGGTCAGTCGCACCAGGGCTTCCTGGTACTTGGCAGCGGTCTTCTCGATCACATCCTGCGGCAAGGCCGGCGACGGTGCGGTCTTGTTCCAGGGCTGACCGTTGACCGTGGCCTGCTCCAGCCAATCGCGTACGAACTGCTTGTCGTAGCTGGGCGGATTGGCGCCCGCCTGGAAGGCCTGCTCATAGCCTTCCACCGGCCAGAAGCGCGACGAATCGGGCGTCAGCACCTCGTCCATCACGGTCAGCGTGCCGTGCTCATCCAAGCCGAACTCGAACTTGGTGTCGGCAATGATGATGCCCTTGGTCAACGCGTAATCAGCGGCCGTCTTGTACAGCTTGATGGCCAGATCGCGCACCTGCGCCGCCAGGTCCGCGCCGATGATCTCCACCATCTTCTCGTAGCTGATGTTCACGTCGTGGTCGCCCATTTCGGCCTTGGTGGCCGGCGTGAAAATGGGCTCAGGCAGCTTGCTGGCGTTCTTCAAACCAGCCGGCAGCTTCACGCCACACACCTCGCCGTTGTCCTGGTACTCCTTCCAGCCACTGCCGGCCAGGTAGCCGCGCACCACGGCCTCCACGGGCAAAGGCTTGAGCTTCTTGACCAGCATCGAGCGGCCTTCCACCTGACGACGCTCTTCAGGCTTGACCACACTGCAGGGGTCTTCACCGGTCAGGTGGTTCGGTGCCACATCCTTGAGCAACTCGAACCAGAACAGCGCCATCTTGGTCAGCAGCGCGCCCTTGCCCGGAATGGGCTCACCCATGATCACGTCAAACGCGCTGATGCGGTCCGAGGCCACCATCAGGATGCGGTCGTCACCCACGGCATAGTTGTCACGCACCTTGCCACGGGCAAGCAGGGGCAGAGAAGTCAGGGCAGAGGTATGCAGGGCGGAGGTCATGAGGCGGTCACCTGGTCAAGCGTGACACCGGCAACGGCGTCACTGAAATCGGCAAAGCGGTATTGTGCCGCCTCCCGCCGCCGTCGCACAGCCGTGCCCCGCCACCTGGGGCAACTCGCTTTGCCACGTGCCCGTCACTCGCCCCCCTCACTGACCGCGTTACTTCCCCATGCGCGCCTGCTGATCGGCCTTGCGATCGGCGGCCACTTTCTGAGCCGTCGGGCGCTGCTCGATCAGCTTCACATAGCTCTTCCAGTCGATCCCGGCCGCGGCCACCAAGTCCTCTCCACACACCAGCTTGCTGGCCAAGGCAGCCAAGGGCAAGCTGGTGTACACGGCACAGTCGGCCATCGTGAACGTGTCTCCCGCCGCATACGGTGCAAACTGCGCCAGCTCACGGAATGCCACCAGGTTGCGGGCCAAGTCCTTCTTGACCCGCGCCACGAACTTCTCCGACAAGGTGCCGCCGAAGAAGGCCTGCGCATACAACTGGCGAGCGCACAACTCCACGTGCAGATCGCAGTACGTGATCAACTCACGCACCTTCGCCGCCTGCCACGGATCGGCTGGGATCAAGGCCGGGCTAGGCCAGCGCGACTCGATGTAATCGACGATGACCTGGCTCTCGCACAGAAAACCCTGCTCGGTCTCGATGTAAGGCACCTTTCCCAGGGGCGACTTGTCGGCATGCGCCTCGGGATCACTGCCAGGGCCGACCGGCGCATGCACCTCCTCGAACGAGATGCCTTTTTCCAGCAAGACCAACTTGACCTTGTTGTAGTAGTTGGACAGCGGGAATCCGTACAGCTTGAGCATGGCAACACTCCGATGAGCCAGTGAAACAAACACGCAGCTTAAGGCCTGCGCCACGACGCCCGCCCCACCACAAACCCGCATCCCCGCGCAGCACCCGTCCTGAAAAACAAAACCGGCGAAGGCTCGCGCCCGCGCCGGTTGTTCTCACACCCGACCGTTCGGTCGGCTGTCAGGGTTGTTCAGTCCACATCGATCAGGACACAACCTGAGCCAGCTTGCCACTGGCGTACGCTGCCGCGATGTCGACCAGGCTCACCGGCTTGATCTTGCCGCCCTGGCCTTCGCATCCAAACTCCAGATAACGCTGCTTGCAGACCTGCTTGGCCGCTTCGCGAGCGGGCTTCAACCACTCGCGGGCATCGAACTTGTCCGGGTTCTCGAACATGAACTTGCGCACGGCACCGGTCATCGCCAGACGGATGTCGGTGTCGATGTTGATCTTGCGCACGCCGTACTTGATGGCTTCCTGGATTTCCTCGACGGGCACGCCGTAGGTTTCCTTCATCTTGCCGCCGTACTGGTTGATGATGGCCAGCAGCTCTTGCGGCACCGAGGACGATCCGTGCATCACCAGGTGGGTGTTGGGGATGCGCGCGTGGATTTCCTTGACACGGCTGATGGCCAGAATGTCACCCGTGGGCTTGCGCGAGAACTTGTAGGCGCCGTGGCTGGTACCGATGGCGATCGCCAGGGCGTCCAGTTGCGTGGCCTTCACGAACGTGGCGGCCTCTTCCGGGTCGGTCAGCATCTGGCTGTGGTCCAGCTTGCCAGCAGCACCGATGCCGTCTTCTTCGCCCGCGTCACCAGTTTCCAGGTTGCCCAGGCAACCCAACTCGCCTTCCACGGTCACACCCACCTTGTGGGCCATTTCCACGACCTTGCGGGTCACTTCGACGTTGTAGTCGAACGAAGAGGGGGTCTTGCCGTCTTCCATCAGGGAGCCGTCCATCATCACAGAGCCAAAGCCCAGATCGATGGCGCCTTGGCACACCTTGGGCGACGTGCCATGGTCCTGGTGCATCACCAGCGGAATGTGGGGATAGGCTTCCACCGCAGCCTGAATCAGGTGCTTGATGAAGGACTCGCCAGCGTACTTGCGGGCGCCGGCCGAAGCCTGCAGGATCACCGGGGCCCCCACCTCGTCGGCAGCGGCCATCACGGCCTGCACCTGCTCCAGGTTGTTAACGTTGAAGGCCGGAATGCCGTAGTTGTTTTCAGCAGCGTGATCCAGCAGCTGACGCATCGAGACGAGTGCCATGAGTTCCCCAGTGAGCAAATGAGCGGTGTGAACCAAAAAACAACGCGCACACAGGCGCGCGTCAAACTGGGCGAGATTCTACCGAGACCCGCCTCCAGCCCCAAGCCCCCGAAGCGAACGCCGAGGCTTTTCCCGGGGTTGCGTCAGTGCACGGCGCACACCTTGAGCATGTTCGTGCCACCAGGCGTGCCCATCGGCTCCCCGCAGGTGATGGCATAGGTGTCCCCCGGACGCAGCAGGCCACGGGCCACCAGGAAGGTCTCTGCCTGCGCCAGCGCCTCGTCCCGATCCGCGTAACTCGGCACCAGCAGCGGGTGCACATTGCGGAACAGGGCCATCTTGCGCTGCGCCACGTCACGCGCCGTCAGCGCAAAAATCGGCACGTGAATGCGATGTCGGCTCATCCACAGGGCCGTCGACCCCGACTCGGTCAAGGCAATGATGGCCTTGCATCCCAGGTGGTACGCCGTGAACAGCGCCCCCATGGCGATCGACTGGTCGATGCGGCCGAAGGTCTTGTTCGTGAAGTCCGCATCCAGCGACACCTCCTCGGCGTGCTCGGCTTCGCGCACGATGTTGGCCATCTGCTCCACGGTTTCGACCGGGAACTTGCCCGCGGCCGTCTCGGCGCTGAGCATCACCGCATCCGTGCCATCCAGCACCGCATTGGCCACGTCCGACACCTCCGCACGCGTCGGCACCGGGTTCACGATCATCGACTCCATCATCTGGGTCGCCGTGATCACCACCTTGTCCATCTCCCGCGCCATCTTGATCATGCGCTTTTGCAGCGCTGGCACGGTGGCATTGCCCACCTCCACAGCCAAGTCGCCCCGCGCCACCATGATCCCGTCCGACGCCTTCAGAATGCTCTCCAGGTTCGGAATGGCCTCGCTGCGCTCGATCTTCGCGATCAAGGCCGGACGGTGCTTCCAAGGCTCACCGGCCACATTGCACAACTGGCGCGCCATCTCCATGTCCGTCGCATTCTTTGGAAACGACACGGCGATGTAATCGCACTGGAAGCTCGCGGCCGTCTTGATGTCTTCCATGTCCTTGGCCGTCAACGCCGGTGCGGTCAACCCGCCGCCCTGCTTGTTGATGCCCTTGTTGTTGGACAACTCGCCACCGAGCTTCACCACGGTGTGCACCGCCTCGCCCCTCACGGCCTCGACCGTCAACACGATCAAGCCATCATTGAGCAACAGCGTGTCGCCTGGCTTGACATCGCGCGGCAACTCTTTGTAGTCCAGGCCCACGCCCTGCTGGTCGCCCAATTCGGTCCGGCTCGCATCCAGCACAAAAGGCTGCCCCGGCTCCAGCATCACCTTGCCTTCGGCAAACTTCCCCACGCGAATCTTCGGTCCCTGCAGGTCCGCCATGATGGCGACCACCTTGCCCACCCGCTGCGCGGCCTCCCGCACCAGCTGTGCGCGGTCAATGTGGTCCTGCGCCTTGCCATGCGAAAAGTTCAATCGGACCACATCGACGCCTGCCTGCAGCATCTTCTCCAGCACCTCCGGTGTCGAGGAAGCGGGACCCAGTGTGGCGACAATCTTGGTGGCACGCGGCATGTTCAAAGCTCAAGAGTGGTTGGTTCTCCCTCAGTGTCACACCAAACGCCAGGCCTGAAAATATCGCTTGCCCCTGCACGGCGTCACGTCCCCGTCGTGACGCCCGAACGCAACAACACCATGGCCCCGCCCGTCCTCCATCGCACCATCGTCTTTTCACACGCCAACAGCTTCCCGGCGCGCACCTACCAGGCGCTGTTCGAGTGTTGGCAGGCCCAGGGCTACACCGTCCACGCCATCGAGCAATACGGACACGACCCACGCTACCCCGTCACACCCAACTGGCCGCACCTTGTGACCCAGTTGCACGACTTCATCGTCCACGACGTCGGCCACCCTGCCTACCTCGTCGGACACTCACTGGGCGGCTACCTCAGCCTCATGCTGGCCAGTCAACACCCCCAATGGGCCCAAGGTGTGGTCGTCATGGACTCGCCCATCCTGCAAGGCTGGCGCAGCGCGGCCGTGGGCCTGGCCAAACGCATCCACCTCATCGACCGCGTCATGCCCACGCGCGTGGCCGCCCAGCGCACCCACGAGTGGCCCAGTCTGCACGCAGCCCAGCAACACTTCGGCATCAAACCCAAGTTTGCGGCCTTCCACCCGCGCGTCCTTCAGGACTACCTCTCACACGGCCTGGAGGCCCTGCCGGAGCAGCCCACCTACCGCCTGCGCTACCAACGAGACGTGGAAGCCGCCATCTACAGCACCATGCCACACCGCCTGCTGGCCACCTTTCGGCAGCACCCACACCAATGCCCTCTGGCCTTCATCGCAGGCACCCATTCTCGCGAACTGCGCCGTGGTGGCCTGCACGGTGCGCGCCAGTTGGTCGGACCGCACCTCAGCTGGGTCACTGGCAGCCACCTCTACCCCTTCGAGCGTCCTGTGGACACCAGCGAAGAAGTCCTGCGCTGGCTCAGCCATTTCGAAGCCCTGCGTGCCTCCTGAGCCTGCACCGTCCCTCCGCACCACAGGCAAAGGCATCCCCCCGGCACCCACCAAAACAAACAGCCCCGATCTGGTGAGATCGGGGCTGTTTCGCTCAGCACTGGGCAAGCGTACGGACAATCAACCTGCAGCGCGCCTGCTCAGAATCTCGAAAGCCGGCAAGGTCTTGCCCTCCAGAATCTCCAGGAAGGCACCACCACCCGTCGAGATGTAGTTCACATCCTTCTCGATGCCGTACTTCGCAATGGCCGCCAGCGTGTCGCCACCACCCGCGATGCTGAACGCAGGCGAGTCGGCGATGGCACGCGCGATCGTCTCCGTGCCGTGCGAGAAGGCGTCAAACTCAAACACCCCCACCGGCCCGTTCCAGACGATGGTGCCCGCAGCCTTCAACTGCTCGGCCAACTTGGCCGCCGTCTTCGGGCCAATGTCCAGAATCATGTCATCGTCGGCCACTTCGTTGGCAGCCTTCACCGTCGCTGGCGCATCCGCCGCGAAGGTCTTGGCCACGACGACATCTTCGGGAATGGGCACCGCGGCGCCACGCGCCTTCATCGCCTCGATCACCGCCGTCGCCTCGCCCACCAGATCTGGCTCGGCCAGCGACTTGCCGATCTTCAAACCGGCCGCCAGCATGAAGGTGTTGGCAATCCCGCCCCCGACGATCAGACCATCCACGTTCTTCGCCAACGCCTGCAAGATGCTCAACTTGGTCGACACCTTGGAGCCGGCCACAATCGCCACCAGCGGACGCTTGGGCGCTTCCAGCGCCGTGTTGATCGCATCGATCTCGGCAGCCAGCAAAGGACCTGCGCAAGCCACCTTGGCAAACTGCGCGATCCCATAGGTCGTTCCCTCAGCCCGGTGAGCCGTCCCGAACGCATCGTGCACAAAGATGTCACACAACGCAGCCAGCTTGCGCGCCAACTCTTCGCTGTTCTTCTTCTCGCCCTTGTTCAGACGGCAGTTCTCCAGCAACACCACCTCACCTGGGTGCACGCTCACACCGTCCACCCAGTTGCGGACCAGCTTCACCTCACGCCCCAGCAACTCCCCCAAGCGCTGAGCCACAGGGGCCAGCGAATCTTCAGGCTTGAACTCACCCTCTGTCGGACGACCAAGGTGCGACGTGACCATCACCGCCGCGCCAGCCTTCAACGCCAACTCGATCGCCGGGACCGAGGCGCGAATGCGCGTGTCCTCGGTGATGTTGCCCGCGTCATCTTGCGGAACGTTCAAGTCAGCGCGGATGAACACGCGCTGGCCAGCGACACGCCCTTCGGCCACAAGGTCTTCAAATCGGAGAATATTCATGGTGGCTGCCGCCTCAATGTCGAAAAGATGAAAACCGACATTGTAAAAAGGTCTGAGCCCTTTTAACGCGACCAGCCCCCTCGCCGCCACGTCACACCGCGCAGCGGCACGATTCGCCATCGTCTAGACCTGCCGCCACCCACCGAAACAATCCACTGGAGCGAGCGCCAGACGGCCTACTTGCTCTCCGACGCCACACCGGCATCTTCGTCAGACGTCGCTTCGGGCTGCGTCGCTGCAGTGACAGGCGACTTCAGGGGCACGCCAGCGCGCGGCACTACGGGCGCGATCCCGTCGATCTTGTTCTCGCGCATGTACTCATCCATCTCGCGCCACCCCTCGAACACCGCAGACTTCTCCGCCTTCGGGTTGAGCAGATAACAGTCCTCAATGGCCCGCATCGCATGCCGGCAAGCCGCACCAATGGCCTTTGCTTCCGCCCCCTTGCGCTGAGCAACCTTCTCTGGGGTATCAATCCCCAGCTGGTCACACCCCCCGAGCAGACACGCACCGACGACACCGCCCATCAAAATCAGGAATTTACGCATACCGGAAAGCATAGCAGCCACTCTCAGCGTTTGGGGAGTCCTTCATGCCACCACAAGGGCACCTCGCCCAAGCAAGCACGTCACACCACCCGACACGACCCACGTCTAGACG
Organism: Aquabacterium sp.; assembly: GCF_034003525.1. Taxonomy (GTDB): domain Bacteria; phylum Pseudomonadota; class Gammaproteobacteria; order Burkholderiales; family Burkholderiaceae_C; genus Aquabacterium. The sequence goes on along the minus strand of NZ_JAVEYN010000015.1, from coordinate 894 downwards.
CAGGACAGCTGCCCACACCACTCACTAGACCCTTCTAGCGAAAATGGCCAGGACCTCGAAGACCCCATCTATGGTCTAGCTTCTAGCACCACTCAACGTCAGATGCGCCCGCTTACAAGATGGCCCAGGAAGAACAATTCCGCCACGAACGACGCACATCACCGAACACCATCAGTGCATCACACGCTCGACGTCGTCCACGAACAATTCATCCAGTATCAGCGCATCCGGCTCTTCACCCAGACTCCAAAACACCAATAACAACAATATCTTGAAATCGTCGAGCCCCACTGGCCCGTTGGGAACGGCACACAACCGATCCAGCACCACTTCCCGCAGACTCGGCGTCAACACACCAGCAGACTCGAGAAAGCAAAGAAAGCCCGCGGCTTCGGCGCCCAACCGATCCATCTCGACGTCGCAATACACCCGCGTACTGAGCACATTGGCCGCGACCGAACGCCCATGCACCAAGGAAAGCAAACCATCCAGCCAGCGGAGCGCGTCGGAGATCTCTTCCGGCTCAAACCCGAGCGCGGCCAGCTTTCGCGCCAGCACCTCCGACTCCGGACAGGCATCAGGTCGCCAGTAGTGCTCGTAAAGATACACAAGTACGTCAAACATGACCCACTATTCCCCACCCCGACACAGACGACCAGTCGAACACACCACCAGGCTCGCGCCGGCACATCACTGGCTGGCCCCCTTAAACATAAGGCCCACAGGAAGGCAGCGCACACCAAGTGGAATGAGCCTCTAGCCAGAACAACGTATGCGTCCGGTGAAGTCATCTTGAGATCAAACGCGTGACCCGCAACGATAGTGTCCACCAAGGAGATTAGTGGACACTATGCAAAGCACGCCAACGAAGCGCACGCGTCGATATCACCCGCC
>NZ_JAVEYN010000014.1:0-92322 GCF_034003525.1 Aquabacterium sp. | reverse complement strand
CAGGGGGTTGGCCACGCCCTTGCCGGCAATATCAGGGGCCGAACCGTGGCTGGGCTCGTACAGGCCCTGGCCCTTGGCGTTCAGCGAGGCCGACGGCAGCATGCCGATCGAGCCGGTCAGCATGGCAGCCGCGTCAGACAGGATGTCACCAAACATGTTGCCGGTAAAGAGCACGTCGAACTTCTTGGGGGCCTTGACGAGCTGCATCGCGGCGTTGTCCACATACATGTGGTCCAGCTCGATGTCAGGATACTGGGCGTGGACCTCGGTGACCACATCCTTCCAGAACTGGAAGGTTTCCAGCACATTGGCCTTGTCCACGCTGGTGACGCGCTTGTTGCGCTTGCGGGCGGCCTGGAAGGCCACGTGGGCGATGCGCTCGATTTCCGGGCGCGAATAGCGCATGGTGTCGAACGCCTCGTCGGCCCCCTTGAACTCGCCATCGGGCGCGACGCGGCGACCGCGCGGCTGACCGAAGTAAATGTCACCGGTCAGTTCGCGGATGATGAGGATGTCCAGACCGGCCACCAATTCGGGCTTGAGGCTGGAAGCGTGGGTCAGTTGCGGGTAGCAGATGGCCGGACGGAAGTTGGCGAACAGGCCCATGTTCTTGCGCAGCCCCAAGATGGCCTGCTCAGGGCGCAGATGGCGCTCGAGCTTGTCGTACTTCCAGTCACCCACGGCGCCGAACAGCACGGCGTCGGATTCCATGGCCAGTTTCAGGGTGTGCTCGGGCAGCGGATGGCCGTGGGCATCGAAGGCAGCGCCCCCGACCTTGGCCTCGTCCATCTGCAAAGGCAGGTCCAGGACCTGGAGCACCTTCACCGCCTCGGCGACGATCTCGGAACCGATGCCGTCACCCGGCAGCACTGCAATCTTCATGACCATGTTGGGAATCTCAGCGGGAAAAAAGGAAATCAGACAATGCGATGGTTCAACCAGGGCTTCTGCGCCAGACGCTCAGCCTCGTAGGCCTTGATCTTGTCGGCGTGACGCAGCGTCAGGCCGATGTCGTCGAAGCCATTGAGCAGGCAATACTTGCGGAAGGGCTGCACCTCAAAGGCCAGCTCGGTGCCGTCGGGCTTGACGACGACCTGGCGCTCCAGATCGATGGTCAGCTCGTAACCGGGGAAGGCAGCCACTTCGTTGAACAGCTGATCGACTTGCTGCTCGCTCAGAACGATGGGCAACAAACCGTTCTTGAAGCTGTTGTTGAAGAAGATGTCGGCGAAGCTGGGAGCGATGATGGCGCGGAAGCCATACTGATCGAGCGCCCAGGGGGCGTGCTCACGGCTGGAGCCGCAACCGAAGTTCTTGCGCGCCAGCAGCACCGAAGCGCCTTGGTAGCGCGGCTGATTCAGCACGAAGTCTGGGTTGGGCTTGCGGGTGGCCGGGTCCTGACCGGGCTCGCCCGCGTCCAGATAGCGCCACTCATCGAACAGGTTGGGGCCAAAGCCCGTGCGCTTGATCGACTTCAGGAACTGCTTCGGGATGATGGCGTCGGTGTCGACGTTTTCCCGGTCCATCGGGGCGACGAGCCCCTTGTGAATGCGGAATGCTTGCATGGTGTGTGCTTACTTGGCTGCGCCAGAGATGACCGAACCGGCCTTTTCAATGTCCTGTCCCAGACCGTGCACCGTGTTGCAGGCCGACAGGCCCAACACGGACAAAACCACCAGTGCGGAAACAAACAGACGTGTCATGTGCGGACTCTCTTGTGACTCAGACGGTTGACAGGGTTCAGGCGATGCGGCGAACGTCCACAAAGTGGCCATTCATCGCGGCGGCAGCGGCCATCGCGGGGCTGACCAGATGGGTGCGACCACCGGCGCCTTGACGGCCTTCGAAGTTGCGGTTGCTGGTGGAGGCGCAACGCTCACCCGGCTCCAGGCGGTCAGCGTTCATGGCCAGACACATGGAGCAACCGGGCTCACGCCACTCGAAACCTGCGGCCTTGAAGATCTGGTCCAGCCCCTCACGCTCAGCCTGCTCCTTGACCAGACCTGAACCGGGCACCACCATGGCCAGCTTCACGTTCGACGCGATGCGGCCACCGATCCGCTTGACCACAGCGGCAGCTTCACGCATGTCTTCGATGCGGCTGTTGGTGCACGAACCAATGAATACCTTGTCGATGTGGATGTCGCTGATGGCCTTGTTGGGCTCCAGCGCCATGTACTGCAGCGCACGCTCCATGGCCGACCGTTTGACGGGATCCTTTTCCTTGTCGGGATCGGGCACGCGGTCGTCGATGGACAGCACCATCTCGGGCGAGGTGCCCCAGCTGACCTGCGGCTTGATCTGAGCCGCGTCCAGCTCGACCACGGTGTCGAACACGGCATCCGGATCGGAGTGCAGCGTACGCCAGTAGGCAATGGCCTGCTCCAGTTCCACACCGGTGGGGCTGAAGGGACGGTTCTGCACATAGTTGATGGTGGTGTCGTCCACCGCCACCAAGCCGGCGCGCGCGCCGGCTTCGATGGCCATGTTGCAGATGGTCATGCGGCCTTCCATGCTCAGAGCACGGATGGCGCTGCCAGCGAATTCAATGGTGTAGCCCGTGCCGCCGGCGGTACCGATCTTGCCGATGATGGCCAGCACGATGTCCTTGGCGGTACAGCCCTTGGACAAGGTGCCCTCGACCTTGATCAGCATGTTCTTGGCCTTCTTGGCCAGCAGCGTCTGGGTGGCGAGCACGTGCTCGACTTCCGAGGTGCCGATACCGTGGGCCAGCGCACCGAAAGCGCCGTGAGTGGAGGTGTGGCTGTCGCCGCACACCACGGTCATGCCGGGCAGCGTGGCGCCCTGCTCCGGGCCGATCACGTGCACGATGCCCTGGCGCTTGTCGCCCATCTTGAACTGGGTGATGCCGACGCGGTCGCAGTTCTGGTCGAGCGTGTCCACTTGCAGCTTGGAGATCGGGTCCTTGATGCCTTCGCTGCGGTCGGTGGTGGGCACGTTGTGGTCGCTCACCGCCAGGTTGGCCGACAGGCGCCAGACTTTGCGGCCCGCGATGTCCAGACCTTCAAACGCCTGCGGGCTGGTGACTTCGTGCACCAGATGGCGGTCGATGTAGAGGGTGGCGGTGCCATCTTCTTCGGTGTGGACGACGTGCTCGTCCCAGATCTTGTCGTAGAGGGTGCGTCCCATGGTGCTTCTTGCGCAAAGGGCTGGTCGGCCCTGGGGTGGGGAAAGATGACGATTTTAAGGCAGGACGTGCGGAATTACCCCATGACGTCCGGGCGCTTTCACGCCCTGCCCGGTTTTCATGGAAACAGAAATGACAAAACCCCGGCCAGGCCGGGGTTTCGAGCGTCCATCAGCCGGTCAAGCCGGCTGTGTGGATCAACGCTGTGCCAGGGGCTTGACGTCGCGCTTCTCGGCGCCAACGAACAGCTGACGAGGACGGCCGATCTTGTACTCGGGGTCGCCGATCATTTCGTTCAGCTGAGCGATCCAGCCCACGGTACGCGCCAGGGCGAAGATGGCGGTGAACAGCTGCACGGGGATGCCGATGGCGCGCTGGACGATGCCAGAGTAGAAGTCAACGTTCGGGTACAGCTTGCGCGACACGAAGTAGTCGTCTTCCAGAGCAATCTTTTCCAGAGCCATGGCCAGCTTGAACAGCGGGTCGTTTTGCAGGCCCAGCTCGTTCAGCACTTCGTGGCAGGTTTCACGCATCAGCTTGGCGCGCGGGTCGTAGTTCTTGTACACGCGGTGACCGAAGCCCATCAGCTTGGTGCCGGAGTTCTTGTCCTTGACCTCGGCGATGAACTCGCCAATCTTCTCGACGCCGCCCTTGCGCTGGATTTCTTCCAGCATGTTGAGCGCAGCTTCGTTGGCGCCACCGTGAGCAGGACCCCACAGGCAGGCCACGCCAGCGGCGATGGCCGCGAACGGGTTGGTGCCCGACGAGCCGCACAGGCGCACGGTCGAGGTGGAAGCGTTTTGCTCGTGGTCAGCGTGCAGGATGAAGATGCGGTCCATGGCGCGAACCAGGACTTCGTTGACCTTGTAGTCTTCGCAAGGCGTGGCAAACATCATGCGCATGAAGTTCTCGGTGTACGAGAGGTCGTTGCGCGGGTAGATGTAAGGCTGGCCGACCGAGTACTTGTAAGCCATGGCCACCAGGGTGGGCATCTTGGCGATCAGGCGGATGGCCGCGATCTGACGGTGCTCGGGGTTATTGATGTCGGTGCTGTCGTGGTAGAAAGCCGACAGGGCACCCACCAGACCGGTCATGACGGCCATCGGGTGAGCGTCGCGACGGAAACCGCGCAGGAAGAACTGCATTTGCTCATTGACCATGGTGTGCTGGGACACCAGGTTGGAGAACTCGCCCTTTTGCGCGGCGTTCGGCAGCTCGCCGTTCAGCAGCAGGTAGCAGGTTTCCAGGAAGTCGCAGTTGGTGGCCAGCTGCTCGATGGGGTAGCCGCGATACAGCAGCTCACCCTTGTCACCGTCGATGTAGGTGATCTTGGAGTTGCACGAAGCTGTGGACAGGAAGCCAGGGTCGTAGGTGAACTTGCCGGTCTGGCCGTACAGCTTGCGGATGTCAATCACATCCGGGCCGACAGAACCCTTGTAGATGGGCAGTTCCATACTGGGGCTGCCGTCGGAGAACGACAGGGTGGCTTTCACGTCGGACGGGGTCATGAGCACTCCTAAGGGATCGGTCTTGTGTGGAAAGAGGTCTTGGACTGGGAAATCCCGAGCCCGGATTATCAGCCCTTGCCAGGCTCCGCACGACAGATGGCTGTCGGGAGCCGGCTTGGATTACGCCTTGGCAACTCGCATCATCGTGAGCACCTGCAGGATCTCCGGCTTGCACAGCTCTCCTTCCGGCTCTTTGCGAGCCAGAAGGAGGTCCAGCAAATCATTGTCAGACAGGTCCATCAATTCGAGCAAGCCCTGCACCAAGGGCGTGGTCAGGTTCTCGCCGTAGCGCTCGAAGAACTTGTCGATGAACAAGTCGTTCTCGAGCAGGCCCCGACGACAGCGCCAGCGAATCCGACGCAGCACATCCGGATCGGGCGTGAGATCGGTAGAAACAGGAGCTTGGGTCATCGGGACAGGCGAGTCAACGCAGACGGTTCAGGAAAGTCAGATCAGCGGGATCAGACGGCGCGCTTGACCATCAGTTCCTTGATCTTGCCAATGGCCTTCGTGGGGTTGAGGCCCTTCGGGCACACGTCCACGCAGTTCATGATGGTGTGGCAACGGAACAGACGGTACGGGTCTTCCAGGTTGTCCAGGCGCTCGGAGGTGGCTTGATCGCGGCTGTCAGCGATGAAGCGGTAGGCCTGCAGCAGACCGGCGGGGCCGACGAACTTGTCAGGGTTCCACCAGAAGCTGGGGCAGCTGGTCGAGCAACTGGCGCACAGGATGCACTCGTACAGACCGTCGAGCTCTTCACGCTCTTCAGGCGACTGCAGACGCTCCTTCTCGGGCGGCGGCGTGTCGTTGAGCAGGTAGGGCTTGATGGAGTCGTACTGCTTGAAGAACTGGGTCATGTCCACGTACAGGTCGCGGATCACGGGCAGGCCAGGCAGCGGCTTGAGCACGATGGTTTGGGGCAGCGTGCGCATGTTGGTCAGGCAGGCCAGACCGTTCTTGCCGTTGATGTTCATCGCGTCGGAGCCGCACACGCCTTCACGGCAGGAGCGACGGAACGAGATGGTCGGGTCAACCTTCTTGAGCTTGACCAGGGCGTCCAGCAGCATGCGTTCGTTGCCTTCGAGTTCGATCTCGATGGTCTGCATGTAGGGCTTGGCGTCCTTGTCTGGATCGTAGCGGTAGATCTGGAAAATGCGCTTTTGGCTCATGATGAATTCCTAATGTCGAGTCGCTGACGATCAGAACGTGCGGGCCTTCGGGGGAACGGATTCCGCCGTCAGGGGCTGCAGGTTGACCGGCTTGTAGTCCAGGCGGCTGCCTTCGGAGTACCACAGCGAGTGGCGCATCCAGTTGGCGTCGTCACGCTCAGGGAAGTCGTTGTGGGCGTGGGCACCACGGCTTTCCTGGCGGGCAGCGGCGGCCACCATGGTGGCTTGTGCGGCTTCGATCAGGTTTTCGACTTCCAGGGCTTCGACACGGGCGGTGTTGAAGACCTTGGAGTTGTCCTTCAGGCCAATGCCACCAACGCGCTCACGCACGGCAGCGATCTTCTTGACGCCCTCGTCCATGATGGCTTGCGTGCGGAACACGCCAGCGTGGGTTTGCATGGTAGAGCGAATCTCGTTGGCCACATCTTGCGAGTACTCGCCGTTCTTGGCCGAGTCCAGGCGTGCCAGACGTGCCAGGGTCTTGTCGGCAGCGTCCTTGGGCAGGGGCTTGTGGCTCTTGGTCTTGAGGTTGAAGTCGACGATGTGGTTGCCAGCAGCGCGACCGAACACGACCAGGTCGAGCAGGGAGTTGGTACCCAGGCGGTTGGCGCCGTGCACCGACACGCAGGAGCACTCACCCACGGCGTACAGACCGTTGATGATGTCGTTGTGCTTGCCGTTGGCCGGGATCACGACCTGACCGTGGACGTTCGTCGGGATGCCACCCATCTGATAGTGGATGGTCGGGACCACAGGAATGGCTTCCTTGGTGATGTCGACGTTGGCGAAGTTGTGGCCGATTTCTTCCACCGAAGGCAGGCGCTTGCGGATGGTGTCGGCGCCCAGGTGGGTCATGTCCAGCAGGATGTAGTCCTTGTTGGGACCACAGCCACGGCCTTCCTTGATTTCCTGGTCCATCGAGCGGGACACGAAGTCACGCGGAGCCAAATCCTTCAGGGTGGGCGCGTAACGCTCCATGAAGCGCTCGCCATTGCTGTTGCGCAGGATCGCGCCTTCGCCACGGCAGCCTTCGGTCAGCAGCACGCCCGCGCCGGCCACGCCGGTGGGGTGGAACTGCCAGAATTCCATGTCTTCCAGCGGGATGCCTGCGCGTGCAGCCATGCCCAGGCCGTCACCGGTGTTGATGAAGGCGTTGGTCGAAGCCTGGTAGATGCGGCCGGCACCACCGGTGGCCAACAGCACGGTCTTGGCTTGCAGCACGTGCACTTCGCCGGTTTCCATTTCCAGCGCGGTCACGCCCACGGCGTCGCCTTCGGCATCACGGATGATGTCGAGGGCCATCCATTCCACGAAGAACTGGGTGCGGGCCTTGACGTTTTGCTGGTACAGGGTGTGTAGCAGGGCGTGGCCGGTACGGTCAGCGGCAGCGCAAGCACGTTGCACGGGCTTTTCACCGTAGTTGGCGGTGTGGCCACCGAACGGACGCTGGTAGATGGTGCCGTCGGCGTTGCGGTCGAACGGCATGCCGAAGTGTTCCAACTCGTACACCACCTTGGGTGCTTCACGGCACATGAACTCGATGGCGTCCTGGTCGCCCAGCCAGTCGGAGCCCTTGATGGTGTCGTAGAAGTGATAGTGCCAGTTGTCTTCGGACATGTTGCCCAGCGAGGCACCGATACCGCCCTGAGCGGCCACCGTGTGCGAACGGGTGGGGAAGACCTTGGACAGCACGGCCACGTTCAGGCCAGCCAGGGACAGTTGCAACGAAGCGCGCATGCCGGAGCCGCCGGCCCCGACGATCACGACGTCAAACTTACGGGTAGGAAGAGAAGAGGTAGCGGTCATTTTTTACAGTCTCCACAGCACTTGGATGGCCCAACCGGCACAACCAACGAGCCAAACGATGGCGAACACATACAGGCTCAGGCGAATGCTGACCGGCTTGATGTAGTCCATGAAGATTTCGCGCACGCCCACCCACACGTGGTAGAGCATGGCCAGAATGACCACGAAGGTCAGGACCTTCATCCACTGCGACGAGAAGATGCCCGACCAGCTGTCATAGCCCAGAGGACCGCCAAAAATGACCTGGGCCAGCAGCACGATGGTGAACAGGGCCATCAGCACGGCGGTGACACGCTGCGCCAGCCAGTCGCGCAGACCGTAGTGCGCACCGGTCACGATGCGCTTGGTTCCGTAGTTTTGAGACATGTTGTTGTTTCCTGCAGTCAAGACGTGGGGATCAGAACAGGCCGAAGAGCTTGGCGCCCAACACGACGGTCAGACCCACGCTGATGACGAGGGTGGTGACCGCAGTGGACTTGCCTGCTTGCTTGGAGTAGGAGTGCGAGACCTCCATCACCAGGTGGCGGATGCCAGCGCAGAAGTGGTGCAGGTAGGCCCAGATCAGGCCCAGCGCGACAAGCTTGAAGAACCAGCCCGGGATGGCGCCATCGGCGCAACCCACGGTGAACACCGAGGTAAACGACTCATACGAGATTTCCGACGTGACGCTCGCGTCGAACATCCAGATGATGAAGGGCATCAAGAGGAACATCAGGGCACCGCTGATCCGGTGCAGGATCGAAACGATCGCTGCCAACGGCATGCGGTAGGTGACGATGTCCGTCACGTGGATGTTCCGGTAGACGGGGCGTGGGGTTTTCGCGTTGTCAGCCATGTTGTTAGAGCTCCTGCCGAGCGTCAAAGATCTGTCAAGAAGAAAGGATTTTAGGGCAATCCCCAGCCCGACGGTTTCACGCTGTCATCTGCGAGCCTGAGACAAGCACATGACAAGACGCAAAATGAGTGCACGAACTGCCTGTCAACTCAGCTCGTTTCGGTAGTAGTGACGATCGGTGCGGTAGAGGCCGCGGCGCAGTTCGACGGGCTGGTCGCCATAGGTGAAGGAGAGGCGCTCGACACTGAGCAAGGGGCTGCCAGCTTCCACCTGCAACACGCCCGCCACCGACGCATCGGCCAGCACCGCACGGATTTTCTCTTCAGCGCGGATCATGCGCACGCCGAACTCGGATTCGAAAAGGCCATACATCGGACCCTGGTATTGACTCAGGCGGTCGGCCGTCAGACCCTTGAAAAGATGTCCGGGCAGCCAAATGTCGTCGAGCACCACAGGCTGGCCGGCGAAATGCAGCACGCGGCGCACCTCGACCACCATGTCGCCCGACTTGAGTTGCAGCGCGCGCGCCACATCGGCCGGCGCACGCAGGCGACGGCAGTCGAGGAATTCACGACGGGAGGCGTCGGCGGACTGAGCGGGATGGTCGGGTGCCAGGCGCAGGAAGCGAAACTGCACCTGCTCCTCGGCGTGGGTGGCCACAAAGGTGCCCTTGCCCTGCCGGCGCATGAGCAGGTTTTCAGCCGCGAGTTCGTCAACCGCCTTGCGCACCGTGCCCTGGCTGACCTTGAAGCGGGCAGCCAGTTCGAGCTCGCTCGGGATGGCCTCACCGGGGCGCCATTCACCCGCTTGCAGGCTGCGCAGGATGAGGGCCTTGATTTGCTGATACAGCGGGCTGAAGGACGGGCCGGCTGCACCTGTGCCCACGCCCGTCGACGCCTGGGCGTCGGGCATTGAAGCGGAAGGCGGAGGGGTCACCACAGCATCAAGGTCTCGGTTGTCGATCGGGGTATGATCGTTGGTTGGTGTCGGCCAGCATGGATGAACGCTGACCGGGCGCCATTGCACCACAACTGCCAGCCAAAGTCCACAAGTACGTTAGAAGACATCTTATATAAGATATCAGACCATGGGCAATGCGCGGTGATCTGTGCACACACGGCTGCGCGACGCTACACTTGTGGGTTTTCCATTAAACCGCCCTCACTCTTTCGGAGTTGCATATGAGCAAAGCACCCGTTCGCGTCGCCGTCACCGGCGCCGCTGGCCAAATTGGTTACGCCCTCCTGTTCCGCATCGCCTCTGGCGAAATGCTGGGCAAGGACCAGCCCGTGATCCTGCAACTGCTGGAAATCCCCGACGAAAAGGCCCAGAACGCGCTGAAGGGCGTGATCATGGAGCTGGAAGACTGCGCTTTCCCGCTGCTGGCCGGTATCGAGGCTCACTCCGATCCGATGACCGCTTTCAAGGACACCGACTACGCTCTGCTGGTGGGTGCACGTCCTCGCGGCCCCGGCATGGAGCGCGCTGACCTGCTGGCTGCCAACGCCCAGATCTTCACGGCTCAGGGCAAGGCTCTGAACGCCGTGGCTTCGCGCAACGTCAAGGTTCTGGTGGTCGGCAACCCCGCCAACACCAACGCTTACATCGCCATGAAGTCGGCTCCGGACCTGCCGGCCAAGAACTTCACCGCCATGCTGCGCCTGGACCACAACCGCGCTGCTTCGCAACTGGCCGCCAAGGCTGGCTTCAAGGTCGGCGACATCCGCAAGCTGACGGTGTGGGGCAACCACTCGCCCACCATGTACGCTGACTACCGCTTCGCCACCGTGAACGGCAAGTCGGTCAAGGAAACCATCAACGACCAGGACTGGAACGCCAACGTGTTCCTGCCCACCGTCGGCAAGCGTGGCGCTGCCATCATCGCCGCTCGCGGTCTGTCGTCGGCTGCTTCGGCTGCCAACGCCGCCATCGACCACATGCGCGACTGGGCCCTGGGCTCGAACGGCGAATGGGTGACCATGGGTGTGCCCTCGCAAGGTCAGTACGGCATCCCTGAAGGCATCGTGTTCGGCTTCCCCGTCACGACCACGCCTGACGGCGAGTACAAGATCGTCGAAGGTCTGGAAATCGACGCTTTCTCGCAAGAGTGCATCAACAAGACCCTGGCTGAGCTGCAAGGCGAGCAAGACGGCGTCAAGCACCTGCTGTAATCAGCCTGTGTGAGACCTTGGTCATCCGGCCTGTGCCGGATGGTGCAAGGTAGATCACAATCAAAGCTGGCGGCCTTCGGGTCGGCCAGCTTTTTTTGTGCCGTGCGTCCTGATCCGGGGCGAGGCGGCGCCCGCAAGGAACACACCATGTCCACCCTGAGCACCATTCACCCCCGTCAGGCGCTGTTCGGCAGCGAGCCCCTGCCCCCCACACTGCCTGTTTGCGACCATTACTCCGGCGTGGAAGTGCGCATGCGCAAGAGCCTGATGCTGCAGGCCGAGATGGCGGAAGCGGGCAACGGCCGGGCGGTGTTCGATGTGACACTGGACCTGGAAGATGGTGCCCCCGTGGGCGGCGAGCACGAACAGGCGCTGCTGGTGGCGGAGTTGATCGACAGCCCGCAGAACGTGTGCGACCGCGTGGGTGTGCGGGTGCATGACCCGCGTCACCGCCGCTTTGAAGACGATGTGGACACCCTGATCAAGATGGCGGGCCAGCGTCTGGCCTACATCATGGTGCCCAAGCTCCGCGATGTGGCCGATACGCAGCGCGCGATTGACACCATCAAGGCAGCGCGGGTGCGACATGGCGTGGAACGGGTGGTGCCTGTGCACGGCCTGATCGAGACGCTGAAAGCGGTGCAGCAGGTGGACGAGGTCGCCGCCCTGCCCAGCCTGGAGTCGCTCTCGTTCGGGTTGATGGATTTTGTCTCGGAGCATCGCGGTGCGATTCCGGCGACGGGCATGAGCGTGACCGGGCAGTTCAGCCATCCGCTGGTGATGCAGGCCAAGCTGAAGATTGCAGCGGCCTGCCATGCGGCGCGCATCACGCCCTCGCATTGCGTGGTGACAGAGTTCAAGGACAAGCGGGCGCTGGGCAAGGCGGCCGAGCGCGCCTGCCGCGAGTTGGGCTACACCCGCATGTGGAGCATTCACCCCGACCAGATCCCGGTGATCATCGAGGCGTTTGCGCCGGTGGCCGCCGAGGTGGACGATGCGGTGGAGATTTTGACGGCGGCCCAGGCGGCGCATTGGGCGCCGACCTCGTACCACGGGGTGCTGCATGACCGCGCCAGCTACCGCCATTACTGGCATGTGCTGGAGCGCGCCTGGTTGACGGGGCAGCCGCTGCCAGCCGACACCGAAGCAGCGTTCTTTGCCAACGGCGCTTGAGACACGTGGACACCCTGCTGCTGGACGGCTCAGAGGTGCGAGCGGTGCGTCGGGAATCGGGCGACGGCCTGGAAGGCGACACCGTCTGCGTGGCGTTTGCGGCGGCCTGCGTGCGACGTGATCCGGAGAACAGCTCGGGGGCAACCGGGGCTGGGCGCGACAGCGTCTGGGGGCACCTGACGGGCTTGACCTTGCGCTTGCGTGGCGTGGTGCGCGCCACCGATGCCGATGCCTTGGCTTGGAGCCCGGATGCAGCTCTGGAGGATGCGATGGGCACCCTGTCGGGGGGCGAGGTGCGACACGCGGACCAAGTGTGGCGCGCCCTGCCCTTGCCTTGCAACGTGAACGGACCGATGACGCTGAGCCTGCGGTTTCGGGCTGGGCCCGAGTGGGTGTGGCAAGGCCAAGGTTTGGCGATTGAGGCCGAGGCCAACAGCCGCTTCTTTGAATCCTACGCCTGCTGAGGCCTCGCTTCAGTCACGCCGAGGCGTGGACCGATACCGGCGCGTCACAGGTCAGCCAAAGCACGCTCGATGAAGCGGCGCGACACGGTGGGGCGCGGCACCTTGCCCTTGAACCAGGCGCGCACGTCTTCGTCCAAGCCAATGCCGTGCATGTAGTTGTAGATGGCCTTCTTGAGGGCCTGACCGAGCACGTCGTGGTTCACGCCGGTGGGGTCGATGAAGCCGATGTCGTTCTTGGCAAAGCTGACCGGTGGCAAGGGGATGAGTTCGACGCCGTAGGCCTGCGGGTCTTGCCCCACGGGGGAGTGGACGGTGCAGGCGAAGCGGTGGAAGAAGCCGGACTGGATGCAGCCTTCGGCGAACAGCTGGCGCACGTATTCGAGCGCATCGACGGTGTCCTGCACGGTTTGCGTGGGGAAGCCGTACATCAGGTAGGCGTGCACCAGGATGCCTGCGTCGGTGAAGGCGCGGGTGACGCGGGCGACCTGATCGACAGAGACGCCCTTTTTCATCAGCTTGAGCAGGCGGTCGGAGGCGACTTCCAGGCCGCCGGAGATGGCGATGCAGCCGCTGTCGGCGAGCAGCAGGCACAGCTCGGGCGTGAAGGATTTTTCGAAGCGGACGTTGCCCCACCAGGAGATGGAAACCTTGCGGCGGATCAGCTCCTGCGCCAGGGCGCGCAAGACCTTGGGCGGCGCGGCTTCGTCGACGAAGTGAAAGCCGGTCTGGCCGGTTTCGCGCACGATGGCCTCGATGCGGTCGACCAGGACCTCGGCGCTGGCAGCTTCGTAGCGGGAGATGTAGTCGAGGCTGACGTCGCAGAAGCTGCACTTCTTCCAGTAGCAGCCATGGGCGACGGTGAGCTTGTTCCAACGCCCGTCTGACCAGAGCCGGTTCATGGGGTTGAGCATGTCCAGCAGGGACAGGTAGCGGTCGAGTGGCAGACCGTCCCAGGTGGGCGTGCCCACTTCGGCAAAGGGCACGTCGGGCTCGGCCCAGTTCATGTAACGGACCTGGCCGGTGTCGGCCTCGCGCACAAAGGTGCGCACGAGGCGCTGCGCAGAGCGCCTGCCTTCGAGGTGTTCGAGCAGGGCCAGCAAGGGGCGCTCGCCCGCGTCCAGGGTGACGAAGTCGAAGTGGTCGAAGACCCGGGACTCGGTGAGTTCACGCAGCTCGGTGTTGACGAAGCCGCCGCCCAAGGCGAGGCGGATGTGAGGGTGTGCCTGCTTGATGGCCTGCGCCATGCGGAAGGCGGCATAGACCGCACCGGGGAACGGCACGGAGATCAGCACGAGCTGGGGTTGATGGCGGGTGATGGCCTGTAAGGTCAGTTCGCGCAGCGTGGTGTCGACGAGGTTGAGCGGCGTGACGAGGGCCTGCGCCAACGGCTCGAAGGTGGGCTGGCTTTGGGCCAGGGACTCGGCGTAGCGCACGAACTCGAAGCGGCCGTCAACGGCATCGCGCAGCACGTCGGCCAGGTCGTTGAGGTAGAGCGTGGCGAGGTGTTTGGCACGGTCGGCCATGCCCAGAGCGCCGAAGGCCCAGGCCAGGGGGTCACCGCTGCCGTCGTCGGCGTAGGCATCCAGGGTGCGGAAGCGCGGGCCTTCAGGCAGGTAGTGGCGCGTGCAGATGCGGTGCGCCAGCGTGGCATCGCGCCCTTGCAGGAAGGCGATGGTGGCGTCGATGGTGTGAAGGTAGGCCTCGATGTGGTCGAGGAAATGGTTGACGGGCGCCGTGCGTTGGGCCTCGGGCATCTTCAGGGCCTGCGTGTGGACGGCCTGCAAGCCTTCGCGCGAGAGCAGCTTCAGCACGAGCGCCAGGGCCAGATCCTCCTGCACCGCGTCCACGCCGCGCGAGCGCAGAAAGCCCGTCAGGTACGCCGTCGAGGGGTACGGCGTGTTGAGCTGCGTCATCGGGGGGATCAGGGAGAGGACGCGCATGGGTGAAGTGGGGGACATGAAACGGCGACGGGCAGAGCGGGAACAGGCCGAAGGCAGGCCAGCACGGATTGTGACAGCGACGCCCGTTTCACGCAGGGTTGAGCTTGCGCCACAGCGTCGTGCGGCTGATGCCCAGGCGCTGGCTGGCCAGGGTGCGGTCGCCGCCGCATTCGTCGAGGACGCGCTGGATTTCGGCACGCTCACGCTGGGCCTGGTGCGCCTTGAGCGAGGATGGATCTTCGGCTGAATCGGAAGGGGCCCTGTCGGCGCCAACACTGAACAGCTCGGGCGCCACGGTGCACACGAAGTCGCGGACGGCTTCGGCAGACAGAGCGTCGTCGGCCTGCGGGTCGGCGTAGGCCACCAGGCGCTCGACGAGGTTTTCGAGTTCGCGCACGTTACCGGGCCAGTGGTAGGACGGTGCCTGGGCGATCAGTGCGGCAACGATGGCTTCGGTGCGCGCGGGCTCGAGGTCGAGGCGGGTGCAGACCTTGCGATGCAAGGCGTGCACGAGTTCGGGCAGGTCGTCGAGCCGGTCGCGCAAAGGCGGCATGTCGATGCGCAGGATGTTGAGGCGGTAGAACAGGTCTTGACGGAAGCTGCCCTCTTCGACGTGGCGCAGCAGATTGCGGTGCGTGGCCGCGATCACACGGACGTTGACGGGCGTGGGCTCGGTGGCGCCGACGCGCAGCACCTCGCGCTCTTGCAGCACTCGCAGCAGGCGGGACTGCAGGGACAGCGGCATCTCGCCGACCTCGTCGAGGAAGATGGTGCCTTTGTGGGCCGCCTCGAACAGGCCGATCTTGCCCCCCCGGCGGGCGCCGGTGAAAGCCCCCTCCTCGTAGCCGAACAGCTCGCTCTCCAGCAAGGTTTCGGACACGGCCGCGCAGTTGACGGCCACGAAAGGCAGCTCGCGCCGATCGCTGGCCATGTGGATGCCTTGGGCCACCAGCTCTTTACCGGTACCGCTTTCACCCAGGATCAAGACGGTGGCCTGGCTGCGGGCGCAGCTGACGGCCATGCGCTGCACACGCTGCAAGGCGGCGCTGTGGCCCAGCAGCTGCTGCAGCTCGTAGCGGGCCGGAACCGTGTTGGGCTGGATGCGGGTGCGGATGTGGCGGTCGACCCGCTGGATGGAGATGGGATCCTGACCACTGAGCACCGCGCCGGTCAACACACCCTGCTCGACCAGCGGAATGCGGTTGACGATGAGGGCCTTGCCTTTGACGCGCTCGATCTTCTCCAGATCCTGGGTCCCGAGGCGCAAGGTGGCCTGCAGGCTGAGCTCGGGGCAGACCTCGCTGAGCTTGAGGCCCAGCCATTGCGTGGGGCTGATGCCCAGCCACTGGGCCATCGTCGGATTGAGGGTCTGGATGCGCTCCTGGGCATCGACCGCGATCACGCCATCGCTCAGTTGGGCCAGGATGGTGTTGAGGCGCTCGCGCTTGGTCAACTCGATCCGAGAGGCGCGTGCCACCTCGACCGCGTCTTCGAGCGCCTCGCGCACGGCATCCATCGAGTACAAAAAGATGCCGGTGAGGCCGAGTTGGTCAGCCATGTCCGCCGACAGACCGGAGCCGACGATGACGTCCACGCCTTCTTGCTGCAGTTCGCGCACCGCTTCCTGGGCCTCGTCTTCGGTGCGGTAGCTGCGCTGGTGCACGCCCAGGCCGAACAGGTCGTCGAACTGATGGATGTCGGGGGCCACGCCCACATAGGTGACCAAGCCGATGCGCGACGACTGGCGCTTGGCCCGCGCGAGCGCCTGCATCAAATCGAAGCCCCCCACCTTGACCACCACGACGGGCAAATCCAGGTGCTGACGCAGGTAGCCGCCATTTGAGCCGGCGGCCACCACCACGTCCACCGGCCGCTGGGCTTGCAGCGCCCGCACGCGGGCGACGGCCTCTTCAAAGCCGACGTCCAGCACCTCGACGGCGGCGCGGTCGGCGAACTCGGGCGCCAGGGCCTGCAACATCTTGTTGATGCGGCGAAAGCCGACGGCCACAATGCGTGGCGGAGTGGGCGCAGAAGGAAGGCGGGGCAAGGCGTCGGACAGCATGCTTGGCATTGTGCACGCGTTTCACGATTGAATGAAACACCATTTCAAATGCGAAACATAGGCACAGGTCACGGGCGCTGCGCATGGGTGGAAACCAGCCTGCCCCTCGTCAAATCAATGACTTACAACCCATCTCTGGCATCCTGAACACGCAGTACCCGGGCTGGCACGCACGTTGCGTTGTTACCCAGCATTCCTCGCTGACACGTTCCACTGGAGACCCCACATGGCACTCACCTCCCCCGGCGCACGCTTTCGCCAGGCCCTCAAGGACGAATCGCCGCTGCAGATCATTGGCGCCATCAACGCCAACCATGCCCTGCTGGCCAAGCGCGCGGGTTACCGCGCCATCTACCTGTCGGGTGGCGGCGTCGCCGCAGGCTCGCTGGGCTTGCCCGACCTGGGCATCAACACGATGGACGACGTGCTGATCGACGTGCGCCGCATCACCGATGTGTGCGACACGCCCCTGCTGGTTGACATCGACACCGGCTTCGGCCCCTCGGCCTTCAACATCGAGCGCACCGTCAAGAGCCTGATCAAGGCCGGCGCCGCCGCTTGCCACATTGAAGACCAGGTGGGCGCCAAGCGCTGCGGCCACCGCCCCGGCAAGGAAATCGTGACCACCGAAGAAATGGTGGACCGCGTGAAGGCCGCCGCCGATGCCAAGACCGATCCGGACTTCTTCCTGATCGCACGCACCGACGCGATCCAGGTGCACGGCGTGGACGCTGCCATCGAGCGTGCCATCAAGTGCGTGGAAGCTGGCGCCGACGGCATCTTCGCCGAAGCCGCCTACGACCTGCCCACCTACGAGAAGTTCTGCAAGGCCGTGAACGTGCCCGTGCTGGCCAACATCACCGAGTTCGGCAAGACCCCGCTGTTCAGCGTGGACGAGCTGCGCCCCACGGGCGTCGGCATGGTGCTGTACCCACTGAGCGCCTTCCGCGCCATGAACAAGGCTGCAGAAGCCGTGTACGCCGCCATCCGCCGTGACGGCCATCAAAAGAGTGTCGTGGACTTGATGCAGACTCGCGAAGAGTTGTACGACCGCATTGGCTACCACGCCTTCGAGCAAAAGCTCGACGCGCTGTTCGCTGCCAAGAAGTAAAACCCCTGTTGCCACATCTCATCTGGAGACACATCCCATGAGCGCTACCCCCGAGACGACCACCCCTGGTTTCAAGCCCAAGAAGTCTGTGGCCCTGTCTGGCACCGCCGCCGGCAACACCGCCCTGTGCACCGTGGGCCGCACGGGCAATGACCTGGCCTACCGTGGCTACGACATCCTCGACCTGGCCACCACCAGCGAGTTCGAAGAAATTGCCCACCTGCTGGTGCACGGCAAGCTGCCCACCGTGGCCGAACTGGCTGGCTACAAGGCCAAGCTGAAGGCCCTGCGCGGCCTGCCCGCCGCCGTCAAGGTCGCCCTGGAGCAACTGCCCCCCTCTTCGCACCCGATGGACGTGATGCGCACCGGCGTGTCGGTGCTGGGTTGCGTCAAGCCCGAGAAGGAAGACCACAACCACCCTGGTGCCCGCGACATCGCCGACAAGCTGATGGCCTCGCTGGGCTCGATGCTGCTGTACTGGTACCACTTCGCCTACAACGGCAAGCGCATCGAAGTCGAGACCGATGACGACTCCATCGGCGGCCACTTCCTGCACCTGCTGCATGGCGAGAAGCCCCGCGACAGCTGGGTGCGCGCGATGCACACCTCGCTGATCCTGTACGCCGAGCACGAGTTCAACGCCTCGACCTTCACCTCGCGCGTGGTGGCCGGCACGGGCTCCGACATGTACTCGGCCATCTGCGGTGGCATCGGCGCCCTGCGTGGCCCGAAGCACGGTGGCGCCAACGAAGTCGCCTTCGAAATCCAGAAGCGCTACGACAACCCGGATGAGGCCGAGGCCGACATCCGCGCCCGCGTGGAAAAGAAGGAAGTCGTGATCGGCTTCGGTCACCCCGTCTACACCGTGAGCGACCCGCGCAACGTGGTCATCAAGAAGGTGGCGGAAGACCTGTCCAAGGAACAGAGCAACATGAAGATGTACAACATCGCCGAACGTCTGGAATCGGTGATGTGGGAAATCAAGAAGATGTTCCCGAACCTGGACTGGTTCTCGGCCGTGAGCTATCACATGATGGGCGTGCCCACCGACATGTTCACCCCGCTGTTCGTGATCGCCCGCACCTCCGGCTGGTCGGCCCACGTGATCGAGCAACGCATTGACGGGAAGATCATCCGTCCGTCGGCCAACTACACCGGCCCAGAGGATCAGAAGTTCGTGCCGCTGAAGAAGCGCAAGTAATTCTGACCAGCCAGGACAAGGGCGCCACATGAGCAAAACGTGTGGCGCCTTTTGACCTTGTCGACCCCGCGTCGCCCCACCCCTCACCGCTGCCAGCCATGAACACCCAATACCGCAAGAACCTGCCCGGCACCACGCTGGACTACTTCGACACCGAAGCCGCCGTGGAAGCCATCAAGCCGGGTGCCTGGGCCACCCTGCCCTACACCTCGCGCGTGCACGCCGAAAACATCGTGCGCAAGGCCGACCCGGCCATCATCACCGAGTGCCTGACGCAGCTCATCGACCGCAAGCGCGAGCGCGACTTCCCCTGGTTCCCGGCCCGCGTGGCCTGCCACGACATCTTGGGCCAGACCGCCCTCGTGGACCTGGCCGGCCTGCGTGACGCCATCGCCAAGGAAGGCGGCGACCCGGCCAAGGTGAACCCGGTGGTGCCCGTGCAGCTGATCGTGGACCACTCGCTGGCTGTGGAGTGCGGGGGCTTCGACCCCGACGCGTTCAAGAAGAACCGCGAGATCGAAGAGCGCCGCAACGAAGACCGCTTCCACTTCATCGAGTGGACCAAGAAGGCCTTCGCCAACGTGGACGTGATCCCGGCGGGCAACGGCATCATGCACCAGATCAACCTGGAGAAGATGTCGCCGGTGATCCATGCCGACAACGGCCTGGCCTACCCCGACACCTGCGTGGGCACCGACTCGCACACCCCGCACGTGGACGCGCTGGGCGTGATCGCCATTGGCGTGGGCGGACTGGAAGCCGAGAACGTGATGCTGGGCCGCGCTTCGTGGATGCGCCTGCCTGAAATCGTCGGCGTGAAGCTGACCGGCCAACGCCAGCCTGGCATCACCGCCACCGACGTGGTGCTGGCCCTGACCGAGTTCCTGCGCAAGAACAAGGTGGTGGGTGCTTACCTCGAGTTCTACGGCGAAGGCGCTGCCAAGCTGACCATCGGTGACCGCGCCACGATCTCGAACATGGCCCCCGAGTACGGCGCCACCGCCGCCATGTTCAGCATCGACCAGCAAACCCTGGACTACCTGACGCTGACCGGCCGCGACGCCGAACAGGTCAAGCTGGTGGAGACCTATGCCAAGCAAGCCGGCCTGTGGTCGGATTCGCTCAAGAACGCCGTGTACGAACGTGACCTGACGTTCGACCTGTCGAGCGTGGTGCGCAACATGGCCGGCCCGTCCAACCCGCACGCCCGTGTCGCCACGAGCGATCTGGCGGCCAAGGGCATCGCCGGCAAGTGGGCCATGCCGGCTGCCAGCGAAGGCACGATGCCCGATGGCGCCGTGATCATCGCGGCCATCACCTCGTGCACCAACACCTCCAACCCGCGCAACGTGATCGCGGCCGCCCTGCTGGCCCGCAATGCCAACAAGCTGGGCCTGACCCGCAAGCCTTGGGTGAAGTCTTCGCTGGCCCCTGGCTCGAAGGCCGTGGAGCTGTACCTGAAGGAAGCGAACCTGCTGGGCGACCTGGAAAAGCTCGGTTTCGGCATCGTGGCCTTTGCCTGCACGACCTGCAACGGTATGTCGGGCGCGCTAGACCCGAAGATCCAGCAAGAGATCATCGACCGCGACCTGTACGCCACCGCTGTGCTGTCGGGCAACCGCAACTTCGACGGCCGCATCCACCCCTACGCCAAGCAGGCCTTCCTGGCTTCGCCGCCGCTGGTCGTGGCCTACGCGATTGCCGGCACCGTGCGCTTTGACATCGAAAACGATGTGCTGGCCGTGGTCGATGGCAAGGAAATCCGCCTGAAGGACATCTGGCCTTCGGACGACGAGATCGACGCCATCGTCAAGGCTTCGGTGAAGCCCGAGATGTTCCGCGCCGTGTACGAGCCGATGTTCGCCATCCAGGCCGACAAGGGCGAGAAGGTGTCGCCTCAGTACGACTGGCGTCCGCAGTCCACCTACATCCGTCGCCCGCCTTACTGGGACACGGAAGGGGTCGGCGCCCTGGCTGCCAACCCGCGCACGCTCAAGGGCATGCGCCCGCTGGCCATCCTGCCAGACAACATCACCACCGACCACCTGTCGCCGTCCAACGCGATCTTGATGAACTCGGCTGCCGGTGAGTACCTGCACAAAATGGGCCTGCCGGAAGAGGACTTCAACTCCTACGCCACCCACCGTGGTGACCACCTGACCGCCATGCGCGCCACCTTCGCGAACCCCACGCTGAAGAACGAGATGGTGCGCAAGGAAGATGGCTCGGTGCAGCCGGGCTCGCTGGCCCGCGTGGAACCGGAAGGCAAGGTCATGCGCATGTGGGAAGCCATCGAGACCTATCTGGACCGCAAGCAGCCGCTGATCATCGTGGCCGGCGCCGACTACGGCCAGGGCTCCTCGCGCGACTGGGCCGCCAAGGGCGTGCGCCTGGCTGGCGTGGAAGCGATTGCCGCCGAAGGCTTCGAGCGCATCCACCGCACCAACCTGATCGGCATGGGCGTGATGCCGCTGGAGTTCAAGCCGGGCACCACCCGCCTGACCCTGGGTCTGGACGGCACCGAGACCTATGACGTGGAAGGCGAACTGAAGCCGCGCGCCGACCTGACCCTGGTCATCACCCGCAAGAATGGCGAAGTGGTGAAGGTGCCGATGACCTGCCGTCTGGACACCGCCGAAGAAGTGTCGGTGTACGAAGCCGGTGGCGTGCTGCAGCGCTTCGCACAAGACTTCCTGGCTGAAAACAAGTAAGAACCGACCACCCCCGAGCGCCTTTGGCGCTCCCCCTCAAGGGGGCGCAGCCAGTGGACCGGCAAAGCCGGATCCACGGCTGCCGCTGGGTCAGGCCGGAGTGACGCAAAGCTTTGCGCGCTTCGGCACCATGTGAATTGAAGGAGCGTGTGATGGCTCATCCCGCACAAATCAAAATCCCCGCCACCTACATCCGTGGCGGCACCAGCAAGGGCGTGTTCTTCCGCCTGCAGGACCTGCCCGAGGCCTGCCAGGTGCCTGGCGCGGCCCGTGACAAGCTGTTCCTGCGCGTCATCGGCAGCCCCGATCCCTATGCCGCCCACATCGACGGCATGGGCGGGGCCACGTCGAGCACCAGCAAGTGCGTGATCCTGTCCAAGTCCAGCGTGCCCGATCACGATGTGGACTACCTTTACGGTCAGGTCTCGATCGACAAGCCCTTTGTGGACTGGTCGGGCAACTGCGGCAACCTCTCCACCGCCGCGGGCGCTTTCGCCATCCACGCGGGTCTGGTCGACCCGTCACGCATTCCGCAAAACGGCGTGGCCGTGGTACGCGTTTGGCAGGCCAACATCCAGAAGACCATCATCGCCCACGTGCCCGTGACCAACGGTCAGGTGCAGGAAACCGGTGATTTCGAACTCGACGGCGTGACCTTCCCGGCTGCCGAGATCGTGCTCGAATTCATGGATCCGTCCGATGATGGCGACGAGGGTGGCTCGATGTTCCCCACGGGCAACCTGGTTGATGACCTGGACGTGCCCGGCATCGGCACCCTCAAGGCCACGATGATCACGGCGGGCATCCCGACCGTTTTCGTCAACGCCAAGGACATTGGTTACACCGGCACCGAGTTGCGCGAGCAGATCAACACGGACGCCGAGGCGCTCAAACGCTTCGAGGCCATCCGTGTGGCCGGCGCCCTGCGCATGGGGCTGATCAAGACGCCGGAAGAGGCGGCCACCCGCCAGCACACTCCGAAGATCGCCTTCGTGGCTCCCCCCACCACCTATACAGCTTCCAGCGGCAAGACGATCGAGGCCGGTGACGTGGACCTGCTGGTGCGCGCCCTGTCGATGGGCAAGCTGCACCACGCCATGATGGGGACCTGTGCGGTCGCCATCGGCACCGCAGCCGCCATCCCCGGCACCCTGGTCAACCAGGCCGCTGGCGGCGGCGAGCGCGAAGCCGTGCGCTTCGGCCACCCCTCCGGAACCTTGCGTGTCGGCGCCCAGGCCAAGCAGGTCAACGGCCAGTGGACGGTGACCAAGGCCATCATGAGCCGCAGCGCCCGCATCCTCATGGAAGGCTGGGTGCGCGTACCAGGCGACACCTTCTGAGGCAAACCCCCTCCCAGCTTGCGCGTGGGCGGCGTACATTTGCTTGCCCCGCTCACGTGCACGAACATGGGATCGACGGCAAAATCGGCCTCTGTTCCACGTCAGCCACGCCCCACACCATGAGCACACTCACCTCTCGCCACCAACGCACCCGCACCCTGGCCCTGACGGCTGGCATGGTGTTGGGCATGGCCGCCAGCGTGCTGGCACCCCAGTTGGCCCACGCCCGGGTCACCTCAGCCAGCAAGCAGACGCTGTCCAACAACTTCACGCCCCCGCCTGAAGCCAGCGCCGAGCAGTTGCAGGCGGCCGAGCGTGTGCTGACCGGGCGCTACGCCTGTGAATTCGGCAAGTCCGTGTCCGTGGACCGCAGCGAGCGCCATGCCGGCTACTTCGACCTGAAACTGGACCGCCAGGCCTGGGTCATGAAGCCCGTGGTGTCGAGCACCGGTGCCGTGCGTCTGGAAGACGTCAAGGGCAATGCCCTGCTGATACAGATCCTGACCAAGTCCATGGTGATGGACCGCAAAGCCGGTCGTCGCCTGGTGGATGGCTGCGTGCACGATGTGCAGCGGGCCGCCGAAGCCGACCTGCGCAACAGCCCACGCCCCTCTCTGTTTGGCCCTGCCGGCAACTGATGGGGTTTTTCAGACGATGAGCGACGTGAAATTGCGTGATTTCGCGTCGATTTCGTGACATTCACCGCCGGGGTGGGCGAAAATAGCGGGCTGCACGGAAATGACCTTTCCACGCGAGCGACGCGTTTTCTGCCCCACGGCGGTGATTCTTTTTTGGAGGATCCGCATGTCGGATCCGCGTTCGATCTTCTTGCCCCTCAACACCAGGTGAACACCATGTTGCAAGCCTATCGCGAACACGTTGCCGAGCGCGCTGCCCTCGGTATCCCCCCTCTGGCCCTGTCGGCCCAGCAGACCGCTGAACTGATCGAGCTGATCAAGAACCCGCCCGCTGGCGAAGACGCGTTCCTGCTGGACCTGCTGACCCATCGCGTGCCTCCGGGCGTGGACGATGCGGCCAAGGTCAAGGCCTCCTTCCTGACCGCCGTCGCCGATGGCGAACTGAAGGTGGGTCTGATCTCGCGCGCCAAGGCCACCGAGCTGCTCGGCACCATGGTCGGCGGCTACAACGTCAAGCCACTGATCGACCTGCTGGGTGACGCAGAAGTTGGCACCATCGCCGCTGACGCGCTCAAGAAGACCCTGCTGATGTTCGACTTCTTCCACGACGTCGCCGAACTCGCCAAGGGTGGCAATGCCAACGCCAAGGCCGTGATCCAATCCTGGGCCGATGCCGAGTGGTTCACCAGCCGTCCTCCGGTCGCCAAGAAGATCACCGTGACCGTGTTCAAGGTGCCTGGCGAAACCAACACCGACGACCTGTCGCCCGCTCCCGATGCATGGAGCCGTCCTGACATCCCGATGCACTATCTGGCGATGCTCAAGAACACCCGTCCTGACGCGGCCTTCAAGCCCGAAGAAGACGGCAAGCGCGGCCCGATGCAGTTCATCGAAGACCTGAAGAAGAAGGGCAACCTGGTCGCCTACGTCGGCGACGTGGTCGGTACCGGCTCTTCGCGTAAGTCGGCCACCAACAGCGTGATCTGGGCCACCGGCGAAGACATCCCCTTCGTGCCCAACAAGCGCTTCGGCGGCGTGACCCTGGGCGGCAAGATCGCCCCCATCTTCTTCAACACGCAAGAAGACTCCGGCTCCCTGCCCATCGAAGTGGACGTGTCCAACTTCGAAATGGGTGATGTCATCGACATCTACCCTTACGAAGGCAAGATCGAGAAGAACGGCGCTGTCGCAGCCAAGTTCGAACTGAAGTCGCAAGTGCTGCTGGACGAAGTCCAGGCTGGTGGCCGCATCAACCTGATCATCGGCCGCTCGCTGACCGCCAAGGCCCGTGACTTCCTGGGTCTGCCCGCTTCCACCGCTTTCCGTCTGCCCCAGGCACCGGTCGACAGCGGCAAGGGCTTCACCCTGGCCCAGAAGATGGTCGGTCGCGCCTGCGGTCTGCCTGAAGGCAAGGGCGTGCGTCCGGGCACCTACTGCGAGCCCAAGATGACGACCGTGGGTTCGCAAGACACCACCGGCCCGATGACCCGTGACGAGCTGAAGGACTTGGCTTGCCTGGGCTTCTCGGCCGACCTGGTCATGCAATCGTTCTGCCACACCGCGGCTTATCCGAAGCCCGTGGACGTGAAGATGCACCGCGAGTTGCCCGCCTTCATCTCGAACCGCGGCGGCGTGGCCCTGCGTCCGGGCGACGGCGTGATCCACTCGTGGCTGAACCGTCTGCTGTTGCCCGACACCGTCGGCACCGGTGGCGACTCGCACACCCGCTTCCCGATCGGCATCTCCTTCCCCGCTGGTTCGGGTCTGGTCGCCTTCGGCGCCGCCACCGGCGTGATGCCGCTGGACATGCCTGAGTCGGTGCTGGTGCGCTTCAAGGGCGAAATGCAGCCTGGCGTCACCCTGCGTGACCTGGTGCATGCCATCCCCCTGTACGCCATCAAGGCGGGTCTGCTGACCGTCGCCAAGGCTGGCAAGAAGAACATCTTCTCGGGCCGCATCCTCGAAATCGAAGGTCTGCCTGACCTGAAGGTCGAGCAAGCGTTCGAACTGTCCGACGCCTCCGCCGAACGTTCCGCTGCTGGTTGCACCATCAAGCTGAACAAGGAGCCGGTGGCCGAGTACCTGAAGTCGAACATCGTTCTGATGAAGAACATGATCGCCAACGGTTACCAGGACGCCCGCACCCTGGAGCGCCGCATCAAGGCCCAGGAAGCCTGGTTGGCCAACCCCAACCTGCTGGAAGCCGACAAGGACGCCGAGTACGCTGCCGTCATCGAGATCGACCTGGCCGACATCAAGGAGCCGATCGTCTGCTGCCCGAACGACCCGGACGACGCCAAGTTCCTGTCCGAAGTCGCTGGCACCAAGATCGACGAAGCCTTCATCGGTTCGTGCATGACCAACATCGGTCACTTCCGTGCCGCCGGCAAGCTGCTGGAAGGCAAGAAGGACATCCCGGTGCGTCTGTGGGTGGCCCCGCCCACCAAGATGGACGCTGCCGAGCTGACCAAGGAAGGCTACTACAACACCTTCGGCCAAGCCGGTGCCCGCACCGAAATGCCGGGCTGCTCCCTGTGCATGGGCAACCAGGCTCAGATCAAGGAAGGCTCGACCTGTATCTCCACGTCGACCCGTAACTTCCCGAACCGTCTGGGCAAGAACACCAACGTGTTCCTGGGCTCGGCCGAGCTGACCGCCGTCGCCTCCAAGTTGGGCAAGCTGCCGACCCCGGCCGAGTACATGGCTGAAATCGGTGTCGTGGCCAAGGACGCCGGCAACGTCTACAAGTACATGAACTTCAACCAGATTGAAGAGTACGTGGAAACCGCCAAGACCGTGAAGGCCTGAGCCTTGCGTCCCTGACGCAGCGCTGAGCTGACACCCAAGCCCGCCGGGGAAACTCGGCGGGCTTTTTTGTGCCCTCATGTGAGTCAAAACCACGTCACCGCCACGACAAAGGTGTGTCCTCGGGTGCAGCAGGGCACACTTAAAGCCTGTCCACATAAGCCGGCGACGCGTTCGCCGGTACCAGGAGTCCGCCATGAAGATCCTGCTCTGCGGTGCCCGTGGCTTCGTCGGCAGCCACCTCCAAAGTGCCTTGGTGCGCGCAGGTCACGAGGTGATCGGCGGCGTGTCATCGGTGCGTCCGGGCGAGCGCGACCGCATCGCCATCGACTATGCGCACGATGTGCACGTGGCCGACTGGCTGCCGCGCGTGCGTGACATGGACGTGGTCATCAACGCAGTCGGTGTCCTGCGCAGCACGGGCAGCCGCCCCATCACCGCCGTGCACACCGACACCCCGAAGGCCTTGTTCGATGCCTGCGTCCAGACGGGCGTGCCCCGGGTCATTCAAATCTCGGCCCTGGGCATCGAGCACAGCCCCACCCAGTATGCGCAGACCAAACTGGCCGCCGAGCAGCACCTGCAGGCGCTGGTGGCGGCGGGCCGTCTGTCGGCCACCATCTTGCGGCCCAGCATCGTGTTCGGCCGAGGAGGCGCCAGCAGCGCCCTGTTTGTGAATCTGGCCCGCTTGCCGGTGGCGCTGCTGCCCGGCCCGGTGATCGATGCCCAGGTTCAGCCCGTGGCGGTGACCGACCTGGCCGACGCCGTGGTGAAACTGCTGACCCACAGCCCCCAATCTCCGGGGCCCCTGGCCTGCGTGGGGCCCGAAGCAGTTCAGTTGGGCGTGTTCATTGCCAGCCTGAGCCAGCAACTGGGGCATCGCCCGGCCAAGGTGCTGAGGCTGCCCGATGCACTGACCTCGCTCAGCGCCCTCCTGGGCGACCTGGTGTCGGCCAGCCCCTGGAGCAGCGAAGCGGTCGACCTTTTGAAGCAGCCAAATGTGGCCCCGCCTGCGCCGTTCGAGGCCGTGCTGGGCCGCTCGGGCGTGCACTACGCGCGCCTGTTGTCCGAGACCTGGCACTGAGCCCGGAGCGTCGTGCTAACGGCGGCTCACATCTCCTTGCAAAGGCCCTGCGGCGTGCGGCCATAATTCCCGCTTGCTGACTTGATGGCGCCTTGGCGCGCCGGCCTTGCTGTATGTCCGATTCCGCGACCCGCGACGGTGCCGCCTCCCGCTGGCTGCGCCGCGCCCTGTGGGCCCTGCTCGCTCTGTGCCTGGCGGGCGTGCTCGGCCTGGGTGCCACGGTCCTCGTGCTCCTGCCACAGCTGCCCGACACCAGCAGCCTGGCCAACTACCAGCCCAAGCAACCCTTGCGGGTGTACACCGCCGACGGGGTCGAGATCGGAGGCTTCGGCAACGAGAAGCGCGAGTACCTGCGCATCCAGCAGTTCCCGCAGATGATGCGCGACAGCCTGCTGGCGGTGGAAGACTCCCGTTTTTACGAGCACCCCGGCATCGACGTGATCGGTGTGCTGCGGGCCATCGTCGCCAACGCCACAGGCGGCCGCACGCAAGGGGCGTCGACCATCACCCAGCAGGTGGCACGCACCTTCTTCCTGACGCGCGAGCGCACCCTGTCGCGCAAGCTCAAGGAGGCTTTGCTGTCGCTGCGCATCGAGCAGCAGTTGAGCAAGGACCAGATCCTCGAGCTCTACATGAACCAGATCTACCTGGGCGCGCGCACCTATGGCTTTGCCGAAGCCTCGCGCACCTACTTCGGCAAGCCCATCCAGCAGCTGTCCGTCGCCGAGTGCGCGATGCTGGCCGGCCTGCCACAGAACCCGGCCTATGCCAACCCGATCAAGAGCCCCAAGCGTGCCAAGGATCGGCAGTTGGTGGTGCTCTCGCGCATGCGTGCCGAGGGCGTGATCGACGACATCGTGTACGCAGCCGCCAAGGCCGAAAAGCTCTACGTGCGCAACCCCGGCGAGATGGACGTGCACGGCGAGTACGTGGCCGAGATGGCACGCGCCCAGGTGTATGCCCAGTACGGCGAGTCCGCCTACACCAGCGGCATGAAGGTGGTGACCACGCTGCGCGCAGCCGACCAGCAAGCGGGCTGGAAGGCCGTGCGCAAGACGCTGATCGACCGCGAGTTGCGTCTGGCCTGGCGTGGCCCAGAAGCCCAGGAGGACCTGCCTGCCGACCTGAGCGATCAGGATCCGGCCATCGCCCAGTTGCTGACCGATCACGACGACGACGAGACCCTGCGTGTGGCCATCGTCACCCAGGCCAGCAGCAAGCGCGTGACGGCCGTGCTGGCCTCGGGCGACGTGGTGGTGGTGAGTGGCAAGGGGCTGAGGCAGGCGCTGCCGGGGCTGGGCGCCAAGGCACGGGCCAACCAAAGGGTGACACGCGGCTCGGTGGTGCGCCTGCTGCAGGTGGGCCAGGAGTGGGTCATCACCCAGTGGCCGCAGGCAGAAGGAGCCCTGGTGGCCATGGACCCGCACGATGGGCGCATCCGTGCGCTGGTGGGCGGCTTCGATTTTCATCGCAACCAGTTCAACCACGTGACCCAGGGCTGGCGTCAGCCGGGCTCGACCTACAAGCCTTTCCTGTACTCCGCCGCCCTCGAGAACGGCGTGATGCCCGAGACCTTGATCAACGACGCCCCACTGAGCGATGTCGGCAACTGGACACCGAGCAACGCCGATGGCAGCGCCGAAGGCCCGATCCCGCTGCACATTGCCCTGGCCAAGTCCAAAAACCTGGTCAGCATCCGCCTGGTGCAGTTGATGGGCCCCGAGGCCGCACGCCAGTGGACCGGGCACTTCGGCTTTGACGTGGACAAGCAGCCTGCCAACCTGACCTTGGCCCTGGGCTCCGGCTCGACCACGGTGATGCAGATGGCCAGCGCCTATGCGGTCATTGCCAATGGCGGCCTGTCCGTCAACCCTGTGCTGATCCAAAAGATTCAGGACGGCCAAGGCAAGGTCGTGTTCGAGGCCAAGCCGACGCCCGCCGACGAATCGCAGCGTGTGATCCCTGCCCGCAATGCTTTTGTGACGTCGACCCTGCTCAACGAAGTGGCACGCAGCGGCACCGCGGCCAAGGCCCAGGCCCAACTGCGTCGCCCCGATCTGTATGGCAAGACCGGCACAACCAATGACGTGGTGGACGCCTGGTTTGCCGGCTTCCAGCCCAACCTGGTGGCGGTCGTCTGGTTTGGCCATGACACGCCGCGCAGCCTGGGCAGCCAGGCCTCCGGTGGCTCGCTGGCCTTGCCGGCCTGGATCCAGTTCATGGGCACTGCCTTGCGCGGCGAGCCGGTGCGCAGTCTGAGTACGCCGGAAGGTGTGGTGAGCCTGCCCACCGGCTGGCGTTACAGCGAATGGGCCGAGGGGGGCTTCCTCACGGAGTTGGGCGTGGACGAGACCCCGATCGACCGCAGCCTGATCCCGACACCGCCCTTGCCCGGTGCCTCCGAGCCCGAGGGGGAAGACACACTGCGCTCGTTCATTGAGCGGTTGTTCAATTGACCGATTGACGGGGCGACAAGGCAAACTTTTTTAATTTCTGTCTTGACAGAAAGAACTGACGAGATAGACTGGCGCACATGGAACTGTCAGATGTCGCTCGTCAATTTGTGGTGCACTGGGGTGAGATGGGCTCCGCCTGGGGCGTCAACCGCACCGTGGCGCAGATCCACGCCCTCTTGTTCTTCCACGGTCGCCCGCTGCACGCGGAAGAGATCGCCGAAACCCTGGGCGTGGCCCGCTCCAACGTGAGCACCAGCCTCAAGGAGTTGCAGTCCTGGAACCTTGTGCGCATCTCGCATGTGCTGGGGGATCGCCGCGACTACTTCGACACCTCACACGACGTCTGGGCCTTGTTCAACACCATCGTGCGCGAACGCAAGGAGCGGGAGTTCGACCCCACCACCCGCCTGCTGCAGCAACTCGTGGCGCAGCCCGAGTTCGAAAACGAGAGCCCGGACGTGCAAGACCGGGTCCGCGAAACCCTGCGCTTCATGGAATCGCTGGGGTCGTGGACGGATGAGATGTTGCGCCTCTCACCCAGCACCCTGGAAAAGGTGCTGCGCATGGGAGCCAGTGTTCAGAAGTTCATCCGGGGGAGTTGATCTCCCCTTTTTTTGGCTCAATGTTTCTGTTATTACTGAAATGTCAGGCATATCATGAACCACGCACTCTACCCCTTGACGATCTACTACGACGCCTCCTGCCCTCTGTGCATGGCAGAGATGAGCAACCTGATGCTGCGCAACCGGGAGGCGAAGCTGGTGTTCGTGGATGTGTCGGCCACGCCGGAGGTGTCACCGCTGCCGGGCGTGCCGTATGCCGAGCTGATGCGATTGCTGCACGCCCGCGCCGCGGACGGGCGCGTCATCCGAGGTGTGCCAGCGCTGCATGCGGCCTACACCGGTGTCGGCCTGGGTTGGGTCACCCGCGCGACCACCTGGCCGGTGATCGGCCCCTTGGCGGACGCGCTCTACCCCTTCGTGGCCCGATACCGTCAGCGCATCCCCCGCTTTGTCGTGCGCTGGCTGTTCGAGGGGGCGTCCCGGCGGGCCGCAGAACACGCGGCCGCCCACGGCTCGTGCTCGCAAGGGCAATGCACACGGCGTTGAGCGGTCACGCCGCTCGCCCTCCAACAAGTACCCAGGAGATCAACATGCGCATCCTGCTCTGTGGCGCCACCGGCTTCATCGGTCGGCACATCCACCAGACCCTGACCCAGGCCGCTCACACCGTGATCCCGGCCTCGTCCCAGGCACGCCCCGGCGGTGTGGTGGTGGACTTCACGCAAGACACCCGGCCCGAGGCGTGGCTGCCACGCCTGCAAGGTGTGGACGCCGTGGTCAACGCCGTTGGCGTGCTGCGGGATCACGCCACGCGGCCGATGCAGGCCATCCACGCCGACACCCCGGCGGCGCTCTTCGAAGCGTGCGCGCGGGCGGGTGTGCGCCGGGTCGTGCACATCTCGGCGCTGGGGCTGGCGGGCAACCCCACCCTGTACGCCCGCAGCAAGCTGCAAGCCGAGGCACGACTGGCCGAATGGACCGCGCGGGGTGAACTGGACGGTGTCATCGTGCGCCCCAGCGTCGTCTTCGGCCGAGGCGGGGCCAGCAGCGAGTTGTTCATGATGCTGGCGCGCAGTCCGCTGTGGTGGCTACCGGCACCGGTGGTGCGCACGCGCATCCAGCCGGTGGCGGTGAACGACTTGGCGGACCTCGTGACAGCACTGGTGATCCATCCTGAGGTGCCACCATCCACCGTCTCGGCGGTCGGGCCGCAGGCGTTGACCATCGCCGCCTTCCTGCGCCTGTTGCGGCAGCGGCTAGGCCATCGCCGTGCCTGGCAGGCCACCCTGCCGGACTGGCTGACGGTGCTGAGCGCACGGCTCGGTGACCTCGTGCCCATCAGCCCGTGGTGCAGCGAAACCCTGGCCCTGTTGTCGCACGACAATGTGGCACCTTCGGGCCAGGTCACCTCACTCCTGAACCGCTCCCCCATCGCCCCCGATCTCTTTCCCTTGCAAGGGACCGCATCATGAACCCGACCCATCGCCTCAGCGCCCGCGTCTTGAGCCTCGTCTGGCTGTGGACGGGCGTGGTCAGCCTGATCGAGCTGTCGGGGCAAAGCACCGCGCTGCTGCAAGGCACATTGATCAGCGACCCCGCTTGGCAGCAAGCCGCCATCGTGGCGGGCGCGCTGCTCGACCTGGCATTGGGCGTGGCGCTGTGGTGGTGGCCTCAGCGTCGGGTTTATGACGTCGCCCTGGCCGCCATGGTGCTGATGACCGTGGTGGCCACGCTCCTGTCGCCCGCCTTGTGGCTGCACCCCTTGGGGCCGCTGCTGAAGAACCTGCCCATCGCCCTGATCTTGTGGCAACTGCGTGAAAGCTCTGCATCATGAACACCTATCTGATCGTCAAGTGGCTGCACATCCTGTCCAGCGTCCTGATGGTGGGCACGGGCTTTGGCTCGGCCTTCTACATGTTCTTCGCCAACCGCAGCGGTTCGGTCGCGGCCCAGGCGGTCGTCTCGCGTCTGGTCGTGCGGGCGGACTGGTGGTTCACCACCCCGGCTGTGATCATTCAGCCGCTGTCGGGGCTGTGGCTGGTGCAGCAAGCCGGTTGGTCGTGGACCAGCCCCTGGCTGATGCTCACCTTGGGCCTGTACGCCCTGGCGGGCATCTGCTGGGTGCCGGTGGTGCTGTTGCAGCTGGACATGGCCCGCATGGCCCAAGAGGCCGCCACCGCTGGGCACACCGCCCTGCCTGTCGCGTATTGGCAGAAGGCCGCAATGTGGGAACGCTTGGGCTACCCGGCCTTCCTCGCCATGCTGGGGGTGTACTTCCTGATGGTTTACAAGCCCACGCTCTGGGGCTGAAGCTCGCGCCACACCAGCCACAGTCGCAGATCGAACTCGTGCTGGTGGTACTGCGGCGCCATGTGGGTGCACAGGCTGTAGAAGGCCTTGTTGTGCTCGCGCTCCTTGAGGTGGGCGAGTTCGTGCACCACGATCATCTCCAGGAACTCGGGCGGCGTCTCCTTGAACAGGCTGGCGATGCGGATTTCGCGCTTGGCCTTGAGCTTGCCGCCCTGCACGCGTGACACCATGGTGTGCGTGCCCAGCGCGTGCGCGATGATCTTGATCTTGCTGTCGAAGGCGATCTTGCTGAGCGGCTCGCTGCTGCGCAGGTAGCGTTGCTTGAGGTCCATGACGTAGTCGTACAGGGCCTTGTCGGTGCGCACTTCGTGCTGATCGGGGTAGCGCCGGGCCAGCATGTCGCCCAGCTTGCCGTCATCGATCAGGCCCTGCACCTGCTGCAACAGGTGGGCCGGATAGCCGCTGAGGTATTTGAGGTGTGGCGGCGTGCTGCGGTGATGCGGCACCAGTGCGGTCACCCCGGGCGTCACCGAAGGACGGCTTTCAGGGCGCGATCTGTTCGGCATAGTCGTACAGCGCACCCAGGATGTCCTGGCCGCGCTCATCGTCGTCAGACAGGGTTTCACTCAGCGCGTCGATGCGCTCGAAGAAGGCTTGCAGCGACAGGCCGCCGCCCTGCCCTTCGTGAAGTCGTGCCACGCGCAGGGCGTGCCAGCGCGCCAGCTCGGCCTCGTTGAGGGTGTCGGGAAAGTTACGGGCGCGGTAGCGGAAGAACAGCTCGTCGAGCCGTTCGTCGACAAAGCCGGGGTGCTTGTCGGCCAGCTGCTCGCCAGAGAGCACGCGCAGGCGCTCCAGCACACGCCGGTCTTCGTTGCCGACGAAACCGCCGTAGAGGTCCTCGTCCACATCGGTGTCAAGCGAACGCTCGGGACGGGCGAAGACCTCGGCCCAGATGCCATCCATGCTCGGGCCTTGCGCGGCCGCCCATTCGGCATGCGACATCGCCTGAGACACGTCAATGCCCCATTTCTGGCACAAGGCAGGCGTCAGCACCTTGAGGTTGCCGACCACGATGGGCGACTTGTTGATGTGCACGCTCTTGAGCGGCAGACGGGTCACGCCTTCGGGCAGGTCGGCGGTCTTGGTGAACAGACGCAGGCGCAGCTCGTCGGCGCTGAGGGTGAACAACTCACGCGGATTGTGCGCGAGGTCCCACACCAGGATCTCGTTCTTGTTGCTGGGGTGCTGGGCCAGGGGCCAGACCAGGGCCATGCAACCACGCTCGTGGCTGAACATGCCGGAGATGTGCAGGAAGGGCTTCCAGTGCGAACGCGGCTGGTGCAGTCCGGCTTCAGCCAGCACGGCGTCTTTCTTGCGCAGCTTGAGACAGAAGTCCCACAGGCGCGGCTGAGCCTGTTTGAGCAGGCGGGCCAGCGCAATGGTCGCGCGCACGTCGGACAAGGCGTCGTGCGCGGCCTCGTGGCTCAGACCGTTGGCGGCAGTCAGGTGCTCCAGCTTGAAGGACGGGCGGCCGTCGTCGTGCTTGGGCCACTGGATGCCTTCGGGGCGCAGGGCCCAGGTGGTGCGCACCACGTCCAGCAGGTCCCAGCGACCGCAGCCGTTTTGCCACTCGCGGGCATAGGGGTCGATCAGGTTGCGCCAGAACAGATGGCGCGTCACCTCGTCGTCGAAGCGGATGGTGTTGTAGCCCACGCCCACGGTGTTGGGCTGGGACAGCTCCTGGGCGATGGCCTGAGCAAAGGCATGCTCCGGCACGCCCTGCTCCAGACAGGTCTGCGGCAGGATGCCGGTCAGCAGGCAGGCCTCAGGCTCGGGCAGGTAATCGGGCGCGGGGGCGCAGTACTGCATCAGCGGCTCGCCCACCTCGTTCAGGTCGGCATCGGTGCGGATACCGGCAAACTGCGAGGGGCGGTCGCGTCGCGGCACCTTGCCGAAGGTTTCGTAGTCGTGCCAGTAGAAGGTGAATTCGCCGCTCATGAACGCAGAAGAAACCAGGATCGTCAGGATGGACAAACGGCCCGCTGGACAACCAGACGGGCCGCTGCAGGGAAGGTCAGGCCAGGATCAGCGCTTGCGCACGACCACGCAGCCGACCGAGTAACCGGCACCGAAGGAGCAGATCACACCCAGGTCGCCCGCCTTCAGATCGCTCTTGTGCAGGTGGAAGGCGATGATGGAGCCGGCCGACGAGGTGTTGGCGTACTCGTCCAGAATCAGCGGTGCGACATCGGGAGTGACTTCGCCACCGGTCAGGCGCTTGACGATGAGCTGGTTCATCGACAGGTTGGCCTGGTGCAGCCAGAAGCGGCGCACGTCGGTGGGGGCCAGCTTCAGCTCGGTCAACTCGGACTCGATGTGGGCGGCGGCGATGGGCACCACTTCCTTGAAGACCTTGCGGCCTTCCTGGCGGAAGGTCTTGTCGCGGGCGGTGGGGTCGCTGTCTTCGCTGCGGTTGAGGTAGCCGAAGTTGTTGCGGATGTTGTTGGAGAACTGGGTGGCGAGCTTGGAGCCCAGCACTTCCCACTGCTCTGCGGAGGTGGCGGTGTCGGCGCGCTCAACGATGGTGGCCGTGGCCACGTCACCGAAGATGAAGTGGCAGTCGCGGTCCTTCCATTCCTGGTGGCCCGAGGTGATTTCGGGGTTGATCACCAGCACGCACTTGGCCGAGCCCGACTTGATGGCATTGACCGCCTGCTCCAGACCGAAGGTGGCGGCCGAGCAGGCCACGTTCATGTCGTAGCCATAACCCTTGGCGCCGATGGCGTTCTGGATTTCGATCGCGATGGCGGGGTAGGCACGCTGCAGGTTGGAGCACGAGCAGATCACGGCGTCGATGTCGGCACCGGTCTTGCCGGCCGCGGCCATGGCCTTCTTGGCGGCTTCCACACCAATTTCGGCGAGGATGGACAGCTCGTCATCGCCACGCGGTTGCAGGCGCGGGTACATGCGCTTCGGGTCGAGGATGCCCGACTTCTCCATCACATAGCGCTGCTTGATGCCCGACGCCTTTTCGATGAACTCGACGCTGGAGTGGGCCAGGGCCGTCAGGGTGCCGGCCTCGATCTCGGCGGCGTGCTCGGCGTTGTACTGGTCAACGTAGGCGTTGAAGGCCTCGACGAGCTCGGCGTTGGTGATGGTGTAAGGCGGCTGGTACAAACCAGTTCCGCTGATGACGACTGCGCTCATGGCACCCCGGGGACTCTAGCCAAAACCCTGGATTTTGCCACCTTTCACCTGCCGGGCCAATCCATGACAGACCTGTCATTTGGGCACCTGACACGGTCTGCGGTCTTAAAAAGGCGCCGCGCAGCCCCAGCTCGCCCTCTCGCCGGACACAGGGTGAGGCAGGCTCAAAGTCTCTGCGTGCAGGAGCAGCCGGGGCGCACGGGCCTGGCTGTCCGCATCACCGTAGAAGGGGTCGCCCAGCATCGGGTGCCCCAGCGCCAGCATGTGCACGCGCAACTGGTGCGATCGCCCGGTCACCGGCGTGAGCGCCACACGGGTCTCGTCCTTCAGCGGGTCGCGTGCCAACACCTCGAACAGCGTCTGTGAAGGTTTGCCCCGCTCGAAGCACACCATCTGGCGCGGCCGGTTCGGCCAATCGGCGATCAGCGGCAGGTTGATCTCGCCGTGGTCTGGCGCCAGCAAGCCTTTGACGACGGCCACATAACGCTTGTCCACCTGCCGGTCCTGGAACAGCACGCTCAGGGCCCGCTGCATGGCCTCGCCACGGGCGAACACCAGCAGGCCCGAGGTGGCCATGTCGAGCCGGTGCACGGTGAGCGCCTCGGGAAAGCGCTGCTGCACGCGGTGCACCATGCAGTCCTGCCGGTCCGCCCCTCGGCCGGGCACCGACAGCAGGCCCTCGGGCTTGTTGACGACGATGAGGGCCTCGTCCACATGGATCAGATCCAGCCCTTCGTCGGGCGGTGGGGTGTAGATGACCTCGCTCATGTCACGCCGTGGTGAGCCTCGTGCTCACGCCACCTGCTTGCTGACGCGCGCGGCATAACGGCGCGCCAGCACCGCGCACACGAACAGCTGCATCTGGTGGTACAGCATGATGGGCAGGATCAAGACGCCCATGGCTGCGTTGCCGCCAAAGAGCAGCTTGGCCATCGGCATGCCCGACGCCAGGGTCTTCTTCGAGCCGCAGAACACGGCCACGATCTCGTCGGGCAGGTCAAAGCCCAGCGCACGGGCCACCTTGCGGCTGAACCACAGCATCGGGAACAGGAAGACGGCCGCGCCCAACAGCGCCTGGGCCAGCAGCACCGGACCATGCTTGGTCCACAGCCCATCGGCCACCGAGTCGCTGAAAGCGGCCCACACCATCAGCACGATCACGCCGCGGTCGAAGATGGTGGTGTAGCGCTTGATGCGCGCGAAAAAGGCGCCCAGCCAAGGGCGCAGCAGATGCCCGATCACGAAGGGCAACAGCAGCATCTGCGCCACCTTCAGCATGGTCTGGCTGATGTCCATCTCCTGTCCCTGCCCGCTCATGACCAGACTGACCAGCAAAGGTGTCAGGAACACGCCCAACAGCGTGGACAAGGTGGCATTGAGCACCGCGGCCGCCACATGGCCTCGCGCCAAAGCGGTCATCGCCACCGACGAAGAGACGGTCGAGGGCAAGACCGCCAGGTAGAAGAAACCCATCAGCAGGTCGTGCGAGATCCAGCGCCCGCCCACCAGCGCCAGCACGGCCCACCAGATCGGGAAGATGACGTAGGTGCAGGCTTGCACCAGCAGATGCAGCTTCCACTTGCTGGCACCGGTCTTGAGGCTGTCGGTGGACAGGCCCATGCCATGCAGGAAGAAGAGCAGGAACACGCCGATGTCGGTCACCTGCCCCAGGTGCAAGGGGCCGTCGCTGCGGCCCCAGTCGGGCACGAAGGACGCCAGCAACACGGCACCCACCATGGCGATCAGGAACCAGTCCGCCGCACCTGCTTGCTTGTTCAATGTCTTGGACACCCGATTCAATCCTGCACACGTGGCATGGCCACCCGACCCGTATTGTCCACGGCACGCGCTTGCTGTCAGAATCGACTTCACTTTGCCCCTGCAACGTTGATCCTGATCTGGAGGAACGGTCATGGCCAAGAAAGCCCCCAAGCAGCCGGTGTCGCATGCCTTTGCGCACACGCTGAAGTCCTTCACCACCCCCTTGGGTGCATCGCTGAAGTACCACTCGCTGCCGGCGTTGGCGAAAACGCATCCGGGCATCGCGCGCCTGCCCGTCTCGATCCGCATCGTGCTGGAGTCGGTGCTGCGCAACTGCGACGGTCACAAGGTGACACCCGAACACGTCGAGAAGCTGGCCAACTGGCAACCCAATGCCCCGCGCACGGACGAGATCCCCTTCGTGGTGTCCCGTGTGGTCTTGCAGGACTTCACCGGCGTGCCCTTGCTGGCCGATCTGGCAGCGATGCGCAATGTGGCGGCCGCGCTGGGCAAGGACCCCAAATGCATCGAACCCCTGGTGCCCGTGGACCTGGTGGTGGATCACTCGGTGATGATCGACCACTTTGGCGACAAGTCCTCGCTCGACTTGAACATGAAGCTGGAGTTCCAGCGCAATGCCGAGCGCTACGAGTTCATGAAGTGGGGCATGCAGGCGTTTGACACCTTTGGGGTGGTGCCGCCAGGCTTTGGCATTGTTCACCAGGTGAACCTGGAATACCTGGCGCGCGGCGTGCACCAGACGGCCGATGGTCTGGCCTACCCCGATACCCTGGTCGGCACCGACAGCCACACCACCATGATCAACGGCATTGGCGTGGTGGGCTGGGGGGTGGGCGGCATCGAGGCCGAAGCGGCCATGCTGGGCCAACCGGTCTACCTGTTGACGCCGGACGTGGTGGGCATGGAGCTGACTGGCCGCTTGCGCGAGGGCGTGACCGCCACCGACCTGGTGTTGACGGTCACCGAGTTGCTGCGCAAGACCAAGGTGGTGGGCAAGTTCGTCGAGTTCTTTGGCGAGGGCACCCGCTCCCTGAGCGTCCCCGACCGGGCGACCATCGCCAACATGGCCCCCGAGTACGGCGCCACCATGGGCTTCTTCCCGGTCGACGAGAAAACCATCGATTACTTCAAGGGCACCGGCCGCACCAAGGCGGAGCGCCAGGCCTTCGAATGCTACTTCCGCGCACAGAAGCTGTTCGGCATCTCGGAAGCTGGCGACATCGACTACTCCAGCGTGGTCCAACTGGACCTGAGCAGCGTGACGCCGTCGCTGGCTGGCCCCAAGCGACCGCAAGACCGTGTGGAACTCGGCAAGATGGCCAGCAATTTCGCAGACTTGTTCTCGCGCTCCACGGCCGACAACGGCTTCAATCAAGCGGCTGAGAGGTTGACGCAGCGCTACCCGGTCACCAGCTCGGGGACCAACGCCTGCCTGATTCGTCCTCCCGTGCCTCATGGGGCGCCACGCGACGTCACCGAGATGGTGTCCAACCGCCCCTCCATGCGCGCCGCACCGGCCACGCCTTCTGCCGCCGCAGAGGCCCCGCCACAGGCCCACACGCTCGGCCACGGCGACATTCTGATCGCCGCCATCACGTCCTGCACCAACACCTCGAATCCCAGCGTCTTGTTGGCCGCAGGACTGCTGGCCCAGAAAGCCGTCAAGGCCGGCTTGCACGTTCAGCCGCACATCAAGACCTCGCTGGCGCCGGGCTCGCGCATCGTCACCGAGTACCTGGAGAAGGCCGGCTTGCTGCCCGATCTGGAGAAGCTGGGCTTCGCCGTGGCCGCCTATGGCTGCACCACCTGCATCGGCAACGCGGGCGACCTGACGCCCGAACTCAACGAGACCATCGTCCAGAACGACCTGGTGTGTGCGGCGGTGCTGTCGGGCAACCGCAATTTCGAGGCTCGCATCCACCCCAATCTGAAAGCCAACTTCCTGGCCAGCCCTCCGCTGGTGGTGGCCTACGCCATTGCCGGCACCGTCAACCGCGACCTGATGACCGAACCGATTGGTCGGGGCGTCGGCAAGGATGGCCAGGCTCGGGACATCTACCTGGGTGACATCTGGCCGAACAGCGACGAGGTTGCCCAGCTGCTCAAGTACGCGATGGACGGCAAGGCCTACCGCAAGAACTACGAGAAGGTCACCACCAAGCCGGGCAAGCTCTGGAAGCAGACACAGGGTGTGACCGGTCAGATCTACACCTGGCCGCAAAGCACCTACATCGCCCGTCCGCCCTTTTTCGACGGCTTCGAGCCGCAACCCAAGGCGGCCACGCTGGGCGTGCAGCGGGCCCGCATCATGGCGCTGTTCGGCGACTCGATCACCACAGACCACATCTCGCCCGCCGGCTCGATCAAGGCGGGCTCACCGGCCGGGCAGTACCTGCTGGCACAAGGCGTACAGCAAGCTGACTTCAACAGCTATGGCTCCCGCCGTGGCAACCACGAAGTGATGATGCGGGGCACGTTTGCCAATGTCCGCATCAAGAACCTGATGATCCCGCCACGTGAGGATGGCAGCCGCGAGGAAGGCGGCCTGACGCTCTTCCAGCATGAGGGCGCCTTGCAGGGCCAGAAGATGTCCATCTACGATGCGGCCATGGCCTACCAGGCCGCTGCCATCCCCACGGTCATTTTTGGGGGTGAGGAATACGGCACCGGCTCCAGCCGCGACTGGGCGGCCAAGGGCACCCAATTGCTGGGCATCCGGGCCGTGGTGGCACGCAGCTTCGAGCGCATCCACCGCTCCAACCTGGTCGGCATGGGCGTGCTGCCGCTGCAGTTCCAAGGAAACGACAGTTGGCCGTCACTGGGCTTGCGGGGTGACGAGATGATCAGCCTGGACCCAGGCGTCGAACTCAAGCCGCAGGCCGATGTCAAGATGCGCATCCAACGTGCCGACGGCACGGCCGAGACGGTCATGTTGACGCTGCGCATCGACACGCCGATCGAGGTCAGCTACTACCAGCACGGGGGCATCCTGCCCTTCGTGTTGCGACAGTTGCTGGCCTGATCAGCCGAGAAGGGGTCACGCGCCCAGACGCTTGGCCAGATCCTCCAGCCGTTTGGTGTCGAAGCCGACCGACACCACGGCGCCATCGCGCTCGATCACCGGGCGCTTGATGACGCTCGCCTGCGCCAGCATCAAGGCTTGGGCGCTCGCGGCATCCACCACCGAGGCCTTGGTCGCGTCATCCAGCTTGCGCCAGGTCGTGCCTTGGCGGTTGACCAAGGGCTCCCAGCCCACTGCGGCCACCCAGGCCGCCAGACGTTCGGCCGGCACGCCCTGCTTCTTGTAGTCGTGGAAGGTGTAGTCCACGCCTTGCTCGGTCAGCCAGGCACGGGCCTTCTTGACGGTGTCGCAGTTGGGAATGCCGTAAACGATGGTGCTCATGGAAAGTCGACTTAAGCAGGTTGATGCAGGCGCCACTGTGTCACAAGTCGGGCGACATGGCGCCGCTTGCGCGTCATGCACCTCAGCGCACGGGGGACAAATCTGCCTGCTCGGCTGCGCTCAACTTGCGGGTGCGGATCACAAAGTGCAGGCCATCGGCGTCTTCCAGCGACATCGTGCCCAGGCTGCCGGAGCGCACATCCAGCGTCAATTGCGCGTCACCCAGGTAATCCAACTGCATGCGGCTGGCATGAAAAGGCACGCCCAGCACCTGGCCCAGCTGCACATCGCCCTCACTGAGCGACATTTCCCCGCGCTTCAAACACATGGGCGTACTGCCATCACAGCAGCCGTGCGAGAGGTAGAACATCACGTCGCCATGGCGCTGGCGCAAGCCCCGGATCAGCGACTCTGCCACCTCGGTGGCGATCACACGTTCGATCATGTTGCGATCTCTTCCTAACGAAACCCAATGAAAAGGGGCGGCCAAGCCGCCCCACCTCCAACCAGGGCCCTTGTGGAGCCCTGTTCATGTCAGAAGAAGCCCAGCTTGTTGGGGCTGTAGCTCACCAGCAGATTCTTGGTCTGCTGGTAGTGATCGAGCATCATCTTGTGGGTCTCACGACCGATGCCAGATTCCTTGTAACCACCGAAGGTGGCGTGTGCCGGGTAGGCGTGATAGCAGTTGGTCCAGACGCGACCGGCCTGGATGCCACGGCCAAAGCGATACGCGCGGCTGCCGTCACGGGTCCACACGCCGGCGCCCAGGCCATATGGCGTGTCGTTGGCAATGGCCATGGCTTCGGCCTCGTTCTTGAAGGTCGTCACGGCCAGCACCGGGCCGAAGATTTCCTCACGGAAGATGCGCATCTGGTTATGGCCCTTGAACAGCGTCGGCTGGATGTAATAGCCCTCGCTCAGCTCGCCACCCAACTGGGCGCGGTCACCACCGATCAGCACCTGGGCGCCTTCTTCTTTGCCGACTGCCAAGTAGGACATGATCTTGTCCATCTGCATGGCCGAGGCCTGGGCCCCCATCATCGTGTCCGTGTCCAGCGGGCTGCCTTGCTTGATCGCGGCCACACGCTTGAGCGCACGCTCGATGAAGCGGTCGTAGATCGATTCCTGGATCAGAGCGCGCGACGGGCAGGTGCACACCTCCCCCTGGTTGAAGGCGAACAGCACCATGCCCTCGATGGCCTTGTCGAGGAAGGCGTCGTCTTCGGCCATCACATCGTCAAAGAAGATGTTGGGGCTCTTGCCACCCAACTCCAGCGTCGCGGGAATCAGGTTGCCGGCTGCGGCCTGGGCAATCACGCGGCCCGTCGCGGTGGAGCCGGTGAAGGCGATCTTGGCGATGCGCTTGCTGCTGGCCAGCGGCATGCCGGCTTCACGGCCAAAGCCATTGACGATGTTGAGCACACCGGCCGGCAGCAGGTCGGCGATCATCTCGGCCAGGATCAGGATGCTGATGGGGGTGGACTCGGCCGGCTT
Source organism: Aquabacterium sp. (assembly GCF_034003525.1). GTDB lineage: Bacteria > Pseudomonadota > Gammaproteobacteria > Burkholderiales > Burkholderiaceae_C > Aquabacterium. The sequence goes on along the minus strand of NZ_JAVEYN010000014.1, from coordinate 49,941 downwards.
GAGCACCACGCAGTTGCCGGCGGCCAGGGCCGGAGCCAGCTTCCAGGCAGCCATCAGGATCGGGAAGTTCCAGGGAATGATCTGACCGACCACACCCAGGGGCTCGTGGAAGTGATAGGCAATGGTGTTGCCGTCAATTTCACTGATCGCCCCTTCTTGGGAGCGCAAACAGCCTGCAAAGTAGCGGAAGTGGTCCACCGCCAGCGGGATGTCGGCGTTCAGCGTTTCGCGGATGGGCTTGCCGTTGTCCACGGTCTCTGCGTAGGCCAGCTTCTCCAGGTTCTGCTCCAGGCGGTCGGCGATCTTCAGCAGGATGTTGGCGCGGTCAGCGGGGGCCGTGGCGCCCCAGGCGTCCTTGGCGGCGTGGGCGGCGTCCAGAGCCAGGTTGATGTCCGCCTCGGTCGAGCGGGCGGCCTGGGTGTAGACCTTGCCGCTGATGGGCGTGATCACATCGAAATACTCACCGCCCAGCGGGGCGACGAACTTGCCACCGATGAAGTTGTCGTAGCGGGTCTGGTAGGCCACGGGAGCGCCAGCGGCGCCGGGTGCTGCGTAGATCATCGAGTGTCTCCTCAAGGTCAGGTGTAGGGGATCAAGGGGCAAAGAAAGCCAGGCTTGTGGCCGTGACGTCCACCTTGAGTGCAGAGCGCGTGCCAATGCGGGTTCGTCCCGAGGTCGCAGGCCCCTGTCCCAGCGACGCCGTGACACATCAGCGGCTGTCACCCTGTGTCAGCCACCTTGTCTCCGCAGCACACACTGTCCCAAAATGACACAGGGTGACCACGGGTGTGTCACCTTGCCCGCCACGCCATACTCTTCCTACCGCGACCGAATTCCCCTATCCCAACCACCCCTGCCATGCCGCTGCAGCTCACCCACCACCAGTCAGAAACGGACCTCCTGCAGGCCCGCCGCTGCCTGATGGACGCCGGCGATGTGCCCCCAGGGCTGGTGGACGACACCCTGCGACAGTCCTGGCTGCGCAGCCGCCATGCGGGCCTCAGCCCGGTCGATGTGGCCAGCGAACCCCCACTGTGCACACCCGCCGACCTGCGCCACACCCTGGCCAGCGAACACGACCTGCTGGCCCACGCCCGCCCAGTCATGAGCTTCGTGTTCGACCAGATCCGCGACAGCGGCAACGTGGTCGTGCTGGCCGACAACCACGGCCTGCTGCTCGACACCCTGGGCGACATCGATTTCGCCACCCGCGCCGAACGCGTCTCGCTGAGGCCCGGCGCGCTCTGGCACGAACACGACCGCGGCACCAACGCCATCGGCACCGCTCTGGCCGAAGAACGCGCCGTCGTCATCCACGGCGCCGAACACTACCTGGCTCGCAACAGCTTCCTCACCTGCGCGGCAGCTCCCGTGTTGACCTCGGAAGGCCGCCTGCGGGGCGTGATCGACATCTCCGGCGACCACCGGGGGCAGCACCCACACACCTTTGCGCTGGTGCGATCGGCCGCCCGCATGATCGAAGACCGCCTGTTCCATGCACGCCATGGCCACGACCAGGTGCTGCGCCTGCATGCCCACGCCGAAGGGCTGGGTGCGGTGGGTGAAGGCCTGGTGGCCCTGTCGGACGACGGCTGGGTGGTCGGCAGCAACCAGCTGGCCCGAGAATGGTTGGGGCTGCCCGCCCTGGGTGGCGGCACGCTGGCCGACCTGACAGGCCTGCGGGTGGCTCAGATGCCGCCCGGCCGCACCCTGCGTGTGCGCACCGCGCGAGGCCTGTCCTTGTTCGCGCGCCTCGACTGGCCCCGGCGTCCGGCCATCCCCCCCACCGCGCGACCAGCATCACCTCCCGACGCCGCCGCACCTCCGCGCACCGCATCACACGCCCCGCAGCACAAGGAGCGGACGCTCGACACCCGCCTGGCCGAGGCTCACCACCGTGCCCAGCGGGTACAGGCGCAAGGCATCCCGGTCCTGATCCAGGGTGAATCCGGCACCGGCAAGGAAGTCTTCGCCCGCGCCCTGCACCAAGAGGGTCCCCGCGCGGCCCGCCCCTTCGTCGCCCTCAACTGCGCTGCCCTACCCGAAACCCTGATCGAAGCCGAGCTGTTTGGCTATGTCGGCGGCGCGTTCACCGGCGCCCGGCGTGAAGGTGCCCCTGGCCGCATCCGCGAAGCCGATGGTGGCACCCTGTTTCTGGACGAAATCGGCGACATGCCATTGGCCCTGCAAGCGCGCCTGCTGCGCGTACTGCAAGACAAGGTTGTGGTGCCCCTGGGTGGCAACAAGGCCCACCCGGTGGACTTCGTGCTGGTGTGCGCCACCCACCGCAACCTGCGGGAAGCTGTGCGCACCGGCCAGTTCCGCGAAGACCTGTTCTACCGCCTCAACGGCCTGACTGTCACCCTGCCCGCCCTGCGCGAGCGCCAGGACTTCGACACCCTGGTGGCACACATGCTGGCCGACATCTGCCAGAGCATGGGCCGCACGGCTGCCCCGGCGCCACGGCTTCATCCTGGCCTGCACCAGGCTCTGGCCGCACACCACTGGCCCGGCAACCTGCGCCAGCTTCACAGCCTGCTGCGCACCGCGTGTGCCCTGCTGGAGCCCACCGAGGTCGCCATCGACTGGCGCCACGTGCCCGACGACATGCAACAAGAGTTGCAGGACGGCCATCGTGGCACCCGGGGCCAAACGGCCCCCGCCAATGCCGAGGATGCCCTGCGTGGGGTAGCGGCCCCGATCCACGCCGAGTCGGCTGCACGCGCATCGTCCCTGCCAGAACCCAACCTGCGCCGGCTCTCTCACCAGACCATCCAGCAGGTGATCGCGGCCACCCAAGGCAACATGTCCGAGGCAGCCCGCCGACTGGGCATCAGCCGCAACACCCTCTACCGCCGGCTCAAGCGCCCCCCTGAGTGAGCGCCGCGGGCCTGCGTCAAGACCGCGTCAGGTCAAAAAAAGCCGCAAGAAATGCCCCTGACCACAGGAAGCGGGCGGTCCTTTGGGTAGCATCTCGTCCATGACGAACGCCGACCCCCAAGAACTCGCCAAATTCAGTGACCTGGCCCACAAGTGGTGGGACCCGGAAAGCGAATTCCGCCCGCTGCACCAGATCAATCCCCTGCGCCTGGACTGGATCGACCAGCACGCCGCCATCAAGGGCAAGACCGTGGTGGACGTGGGTTGCGGTGGGGGCATCCTGGCCGAATCCATGGCCCGCCGCGGCGCCAACGTGCTGGGCATCGACCTGGCCGACAAGCCCCTGAAGGTGGCCCAGTTGCACGCCATGGAAGCCGGCGTCGCCAACCTGGACTACCGCAGTGTGGCCGCCGAAGCCCTGGCCGCTGAGCAGCCCGCGCAGTTTGACGTCGTCACTTGCATGGAAATGCTGGAGCACGTGCCCGACCCCTCGTCGGTCATCCGTGCCTGCGCCGACATGGTCAAGCCCGGTGGCTGGGTCTTTTTCTCGACCCTCAACCGCAACCCCAAGTCTTTCCTGTTTGCCATCGTGGGTGCCGAGTACGTGCTCAAGCTCCTGCCCAAGGGCACGCACGAGTTCTCGCGCTTCATCCGCCCGGCCGAACTGGCCCGCTGGATCCGCGAATCCCGCCTCGACACGGTGCAGTTCAAGGGCCTGGAATACAACCCCTTGACCCGCCTCTACAAGCTGTCGGGCGACACCAGCGTGAACTACATGGTGGCTTGCCGCAAGCCCTTGAATCCGTGAGCACGCTGGCCGCGTCCGAGCGCCTGAGTTGGGCCGAGCCCGCCCAGGCCGTGCTGTTTGACCTGGACGGCACGCTCGCCGACACCGCCGGTGACCTGGTCGGCGCTGTCAACCACCTGCGCGTACAGCGTGACTTGCCGCCTCTGCCCCTGGAGACCTTGCGCCCCTACGCCTCGGCAGGCGCCCGCGGCCTGATCGGTGCGGCGCTCGACATCCATCCTGGACATGCCGAGTTCGAGAACCTGCGCACCGCCTTCCTCGACACCTACGAACGCATCCTGGCCGACACCACGGTGTTGTTTGACGGCATGGCCGAGTTGCTGGCCACGCTGGAAGCCCAGGGCATCGCCTGGGGTGTGGTCACCAACAAGCCCCACCGCTTCACTGTGCCGGTCATGCAGGGCCTGAAACTGGCTGAACGGTCGGCAACGCTGATCAGCGGCGACACCACCGCCCACGCCAAACCACACCCACTGCCCTTGCTGACCGCCTGCGAGCAGATAGGCGTCAGCCCGGCACTCGCGCTCTATGTGGGCGACGACCTGCGCGACATCCAGGCCGCGCAAGCGGCCGGCATGCCCAGCGCGGCCGCCGCCTGGGGCTACATCGGCCACAGTGGCGAGATCGGCACCTGGGGCGCCAGCGTCATCGTGGCGCAGCCCTTGGACCTGCTGCACCACCTGGGCCGTTGAACGGTCCGAGCCGCCCCCTTCTCCTTCTACTTGTCAGCCCCCGGCACGCCCTTCACAAGGCAGCGCCAGGGTCTGCTCGCGCAGGGATCAGTTCGTGCGACCGTAGTTGTCCTGGAAGCGCACGATGTCGTCCTCGCCCAGGTAACTGCCCGACTGCACCTCGATGATCTCCAACGGGATCGCACCGGGATTCGTCAGCCGGTGCACATTCCCCAGCGGGATGTAGATGGACTGATTCTCGGTAATCAGCTTCACCTCTTCGCCCACCGTGACCTCGGCGGTGCCGCTCACCACGATCCAGTGCTCGGCGCGGTGGTGGTGCATCTGCAGGCTCAGCGAAGCCTTCGGCTTGACCATGATGCGCTTGACTTGGAAGCGCTCACCCGCGTCGATCGAGTCGTACCAGCCCCAGGGGCGGTGCACACGGCGATGCAGACTGCCTTCGGGCCGCGACTGACTCGCCAGTGTGGCCACGATTTGTTTGACCTCCTGGCTCGAGTTGCGATCGGCCACCAGCACCGCATCCGGCGTCTCCACCACCACAACGTTGTCCAGTCCCACAGCTGCCACCAGACGCGACGAAGCATGAATCAAGGTGTTGGTCGTGCCGTGAAACAGCGCATCGCCCTGCGCGGCGTTGCCGTGCGCGTCATGCGGTGTCACCTGCCATACGGCATCCCAGGCGCCCAGGTCGGACCAACCGGCGTTCAAGGGCACCATGCGCACCACAAAGCCCGCCTCCGGATGAGCCGGACATTGCTCCATCACGGCATAGTCCACTGACTCGGACGGCACGGCCTGGAACTCGTCCTTGCCTGGGCGGACGAACGGCGCGTCAGTGGAACGCACCTCGAACGCCGCCTGCGTCGCCGCCAGGATGTCCGGACGGAAATGCCCCACAGCTGCCAGCCAGCGCGAGGCCTTCATGACGAACATGCCGCTGTTCCAGAAGTAGCCACCATCGGCCACGTAGGCCTGCGCGGTCTGGGCGTCGGGCTTCTCGACGAAGGCCTGCACACTGCGTGCACCCAAGGCATTCGCTTCACCCGTTCGGATGTAGCCAAACCCCGTCTCCGGGCGATCCGGGGTGATGCCCAGGATCACGATGTCCCCCTCGGCAGCGGCGCGCACGGCCGTCTGCACGGCAGCGGTGTAGGCCGCCTCGTCGGTCACGGTCTGGTCGGCAGGCGTGACCACCAAGATCGGGTCAGCCCCTTCGGACACGGCTTGCAGGGCCGCCAAGGTCACGGCTGGGGCCGTGTTGCGTCCCACCGGCTCCAGCAGCAGGGGTGCGGCTTCGCCCTTCACTTCGCGCAACTGGTCGAGCACCAGGAAGCGGTGCTCCTCGTTGCCCACCACGCAAGGCTGCGTCACGGTGATGTCGGCCGCCGCCAGAGATTGCAGGCGCAGATGCGCTTGCTGGAACAGGCTGTGGTTGCCCGTCAGGATCAGGAACTGCTTGGGATACAGCGCGCGCGACAGGGGCCACAGGCGGGTGCCCGAACCACCGGCCATGATGACAGGAAGCAAGGAATGGGTCATGTTGCCAAACTGAAAAAGAGAAACGCTCGCGCGGTCAGCCACGCGAGCGGTGACGATCAGTCACGGAAACCACGGGGATTGTGCGACTGCCAGCGCCAGGAATCCACGCACATCTCGTCAAGTCCACGGGTGGCCTTCCAGCCCATGCTCTCGAACGCACGTTGCGGGTCGGCATAGCAGGCCGCCACGTCACCCGCGCGACGCGGCGCGAACACCACCGGGATCTCACGGCCCGATGCACGGCCATAGGCTTGCGCCAACTCCAGCACGCTGTAGCCTTGGCCCGTGCCCAGATTCACCGTCAGCGACTGCTGACGATCGAACAGGTAACGCAGCGCCGCCACATGGCCTTCGGCCAGGTCGCACACATGAATGTAGTCGCGCACGCCGGTGCCATCCGGTGTGTCGTAATCGTTGCCAAACACGTTCAGATGTGGGCGCTGGCCCACGGCCACCTGGGCGACATAGGGCATCAGGTTGTTGGGAATGCCCTGAGGGTCTTCGCCGATCAGGCCGCTGGGGTGCGCCCCGACCGGGTTGAAATAGCGCAGACAGGCAAAGCGCCACGACGGATCGCAACGTCCCAGTTCGCGCAGGATCTCCTCGCCCATCAGCTTGGTCTGGCCATAGGGATTGGTCACGCGCAGGGGGGCGTCTTCGGTGATGGGCAAAGTGTCGGGGCTGCCGTACACCGTGGCCGAGGAACTGAACACCAGATTGTTGACGCCGTGGCGCTTCATCGCCTGGCACACGGACAGCAGACCACCCAGGTTGTTCTCGAAATAGTCCAGCGGCCGCTCGACCGATTCGCCCACCGCCTTCAAGGCCGCAAAGTGCACCACGGCCTCGATGCCACCAAAGCGCGTGCGCGCCAGCTCGAAGCACCGATCCAGTGCCTCTGCATTACGCACATCGCCCTGCACAAAGTGCGGCGAGCGCCGCCCGATGCGCTCCAGTCGGTCGAGCACTTTCACCGAGCTGTTGACCAGATTGTCGATGCCCACCACGTCGAACCCCGCCTCCTGCAAGGCCAGCCAGGTGTGCGAGGCGATGTAACCGGTGGCCCCGGTCAACAGGATGCAAGGCAAGGTGAACTCCCGATGTCAGTCGATGGTAAAGGAGGCGCGGCATGCCACCGTATTGCCATCATACGCACTGGGGGAGAAGATAGAGGCCGTCCGGTCGTAGCGCTGCATGTCGCAGCCCAATCCCACCGAGCGGATGGGTTGGTAGGAAACGCCCAACGACACGGCGTTGTAGCGCCCGGTTGTTTCGCCGCCTTGCTGATACGAGGCGCCGCCGATCACCAGGTCACTGTCTTCGTCATACTGCGCGTGGGTGTAGCCCGCATTGAGCTTGATCTTGGCCGTTGCCTGGTAGGTGACCGTCGCGCTCAGGCTGTTGGTCAAGCGCTTGTTGCTCAAATACGGCGAACTCGTGGACGAGCCCAATCCGCTACCGCCTTCGTTGTTGGTGTCGCGCACCCAGCTCAGGGCATACGTCGCCTTGCCTGCTGGGGTGAAAGTCCACGATGCGGAGCCTGTCAAGCCATCGAAATCGCGTCGGCGATCCTGCGGATGCTTCTCGCTGGTCACGCCCAGACGGCCCGACAGACGGCTGAAGCCCGTCACTTGCCAGACCGTATCCAAATTCAGGCTGGTGCGCTCGATGTCCTCGCCCACCTGGGTGCCCCCAAACAGCACGCGCTTTGGCAACTCCGTATCGGTGCGATACAGCGTCAGTCCGATGTAAGCCAGATCCGAGGGCAGATAGCGTACGCCCGCGAAGACCGAGTTCGAAGTCTTGTTCTCCCACTCGGTGATCTGATAGTCCACCTTGCTGTAACTCGCGCCCGCATTCACCGACCAGCGCCCATACAGCCCATAGCGCACATCAATCGAGGCCTGTCGGTTGCGCTCTGTGTTGCGCCCACTGCGGTTGAACTGGTCTTCAAAATTCGGCAGGAACTGTGAGGCTCCGGCATTGAGCGTCACCTTGAAGTTGGCACCCACCTCACTGGCCACCTCGGCACTGACAGCGTAGCCATCGTTGTCGAACTGTTTGTTGTCGCTGTAGGCGTTGCGCGAGGCCGAGGCAGACACCCGGTAGTTTTGGCGGCCATAAGCCTTGTTGAGGCCCGCTGCCACCGTGGTCGTCGAAATGGTGTCGCGGCGGCGGTCGCTGTTGTCGCGCAACAGGTTGCTATCGCGGGTCAGGCCCTGGCTCAAAGTCAAGTACAGCGGCAACTCTTCGGCACTGACTGTGCCCACACCACCGAACAAGGACACCCACGCAGCCACAGACACCCAGCGGACAACGACGTTTTTCTGCTTCATGCCACCCTCTTTGCTTTTTTGACTGAAGGATCAAAGCTCGCATGGCGCCTGGGTGCTCACCGGCACATCAGTACGCATTGCGATCAAACAGCACCAGGCGAATGGTGCGGAAAATGATGGCCACATCGAGGCCCAGGGACCAGTTGCGCAGGTACTCCAGGTCGTACTCCACCCGGGCCTGCATCTTGTCGAGCGTTTCGGTCTCGCCTCGGCAGCCGTTCACCTGGGCCCAACCCGTGATGCCCGGGCGCACCTTGTGACGCACCATGTAGGCCTTGATGAGGCGCCGGTACGACTCGTTGTGGGCCACGGCATGCGGGCGCGGCCCGACGATGCTCATGCGCCCCTGCAGCACATTGATGAATTGTGGCAACTCATCGAGCGAGGTCTTGCGAATGAAGGCCCCAAAGGGCGTGATGCGCGGATCACCCTTGGTTGCCTGCTTCACCACCGCCCCGTTGTCCAAGGCCCGCATGGAGCGAAACTTGTAGACGATGATCTCCTCGCCATCGAGTCCGTTGCGCCGCTGCTTGAAGATGATGGGACCCGGCGAGCTCAACTTCACACCGAGAGCAATCGCCAGCAGCAGCGGCGAAATCAGCACCAAGATGATGCTCGCCGCCACGATATCGAACACACGCTTGGCCAGCTCGTTGATGCCGGTGAAGGGCGTTTCGCAGATGCCGACCACGGGCACACCGTTCATGTCCTGCAGGCGACCCTGGATGATGCTGATGCCGAACACATCGGGCACGAAGTACAGGGAGGCCGTGGTGCCCTGGATGGCTTCCATCAGGGCCAGGATGCGGGGCTGCGAGCCCAGCGGCAGGGTGATGTAGACCTCGTGGATGCCGTGCGCCTGCACGTAGTCGGCAATGTCCTGGAGGCCGCCGAGGCGCTGCGCATGGGTCTCGGGATGCACCCGCTCGCCCGAACGGTCATCAAAGTAGCCCACGAAGCTGACGGGCTGGCCTGGGTTGGCCTGCAGAGCCTTGGCGACTTTCAGCCCCAGGGCGCCCGCGCCCACCACCACCGCCTTGCGACGGGCCTCGGGGCGCGCCATCTGGTGGCGCACGATGGCACGGCCCACCATCACCATCACCCACTGCACCATCGGCGTGGCCAGAGCCCACGTCAGCATCACCTCCATCTTGAAGAACATCAGGCTGTTGGTGGCAAAGCCGCACACAGCCAGAATCAACAGCACCGCCACCCAGGACGACACGATGTCGATGGCGGCCTCCAACGGCGTGTCATGGAAACGGTTGCGCCCCGGGAAGGTCAAAGCGAAGGCCAGCAGGCACAGGGCCAGATCCGGCCTCAGCACCGACTCATTGAGGTGAAACATCACGAGCAGCAGCGTTCCGACCGTGACAAAGGGCTCCAGAAACGCCGCCACGAAGGACGTGACCGATTCAGGCGCACTGAAAAAAGTGGGGCGGTAATTACGCTTGTTGAACATGGGACCTACGGCTCCCCTCGAACCATCCCGCACCGAGGGGCAACATGACAGGAAAAACCCTAAACTCGTTGTATGTGAAATGCCAGCCGTCGCAGCTTAGCGTCGAATGCACCCCTCGCCTCCCCCTGCTTTCCAGGGGTTGTCGGCCCACACCTACAATCCGCGACATGCTTTCTCATCCCTTCACTTGGCTCGGGCCTTTGGTGCTGCCCCGCTTGACGCTGCTGCTCAATCATGTGGTCTCCAGCGAACCGGTGGCCAGCTGCAAACTCCAACCCCATGCCGGCCGCACCATCGACCTGCAATGGACCAGCACCTTCTCGCCTCCTCTGCCTCGGTTCCTGCTGCCGGCCGATGGTTCCCAGGGGTTACTCCCCCCATCCATGCGTTTCGTCATCACGCCGGCTGGCCTGTTCGAGCTGGTCGAATCCGGCGACGCCCTGCCTCCGACCGGTGACGGCCTGACCTTGACGATCGAACTCAGCGACCCGCTGACGATGGCGCGCCAACTGCTCACCGGCCAACGCCCCGATGTCCGCATCGAAGGCGACGCCGCACTGGCCGAAGTGGCCTCCTGGCTCATGACCCACCTGCGCTGGGACATTCAGGACGATGTAGCCCGCCTGCTGGGCAATGCCCCGGCCGAGTGGCTGCGCACCGTCGGCGATGCTGTGCGCCAGACCCTGCAGCGCTGGCGCCCGGGCCAGGGCGGCGATATGGGTCACTCGTCCGCGCCGCGTCGCTGACCACGGGGCCGACCGATGCGCTCGCTGTTTCGCCCCGCCTACATCGGCCTGATCGCCCTGCGCTTCGGGCTCGATGGCATGTTGCTGCACAGCCTGCGCCGCCCGCGCTGGAGCCTGTTGGCGCGCATCCTTTCCACAGGTCGGCGCCTGAACGCCCCCCGCGGCGAACGTTTGCGCCAAGCCCTGGAGCATCTGGGCCCGATCTTCGTGAAGTTCGGGCAGATGCTCTCCACCCGGCGCGACCTGCTCCCGCCCGATGTGGCGGATGAGCTGGCCAAGCTGCAAGACCGCGTCCCCCCCTTCCCCAGCGACGAATCGGCCCGACTCGTGGAGAAGGCGCTGGGCAAACCGTTGTCGGCCGTCTTCAAGCAGTTTGACACCGACCCGATCGCCAGCGCCTCCATCGCCCAGGTGCACTTTGCGGTGCTGCACGACGGCCGCGAGGTCGCCGTCAAGGTGCTGCGCCCCGGCATGCTCAATGTCATTGACGACGACCTGGCCTTGATGCGCACACTCGCGGGCTGGGTAGAACGCTTCTGGTCGGACGGCAAGCGACTGAAGCCCCGCGAGGTCGTGGCCGAGTTCGACAAGTACCTGCATGACGAGCTGGACCTCGTGCGCGAAGCCGCCAACGCCGCACAACTGCGCCGCAACATGGACGGCTTGGATCTGGTGCTGGTGCCCGAGATGATCTGGGACTACTGCACGTCCACCGTGATGGTGATGGAGCGCATGAAGGGCGTGCCCATCAGCCAGATGAGCCGCCTGCGCGCCGCCGGGGTCGACATCAAGAAACTGGCCCGTGATGGCGTGACCATTTTCTTCACCCAGGTCTTCCGCGACGGTTTCTTCCACGCCGACATGCACCCCGGCAACATCCAGGTCAGCCTGGACGCGAGCACCTTCGGCCGCTACATCGCACTGGACTTCGGCATCATCGGCACGCTCACCGAGGTGGACAAGGACTACCTGGCACAAAACTTCATCGCCTTTTTCCACCGCGACTACAAGCGCGTGGCGGAGTTGCACATCGAAAGCGGCTGGGTGCCGCCGAGCACCCGGGTCGACGAACTCGAAGGTGCCATCCGTACCGTGTGCGAGCCCTACTTTGACCGTCCGATCAAGGAAATCTCGCTGGGTCAGGTGCTGATGCGCTTGTTCCAGATCTCGCGCCGCTTCAACGTCGAGATCCAGCCCCAACTGGTGCTGCTTCAGAAAACCCTGCTGAACGTCGAGGGCCTGGGGCGTGAGCTCGACCCCGACCTGGACCTGTGGAGCACGGCCAAACCCTTTCTGGAGAAGTGGATGCACGAGCAGGTGGGGCTGCGCGGCCTGTGGCAACGCCTCAAGCGCGAGGCCCCGCGCTACGCCAAGATGCTGCCCGAGTTGCCCCGCCTGGTGCACCAAAACCTGGAGCACGGCAATGCCGATCTGCGCCGCGACCTGGCCGCCATGCTGGCCGAGCAGCGCCACACCAACCGGCTGCTGTCGGCCATCGTCTGGGTGGGCGTGGGCTTCGTGCTGGGCCTGCTGACGGCACAGTTGTTGCTCAGACTGCACGGTCTGGGCGTGCTCTGACCCCCTGCTCGCAGGTGTCGCGCCCGTGACACCGGCGCGCCGGAGCACCGGTGCGCGCCCAGCGACAATCTGCCACTAAACTCCGCCCCCATTCAGACATCCATCGACACCCACCGATCCCCATCGATGCCGACCATGAACACCACCCTGCTTGCGTTTGTGATCCTCTATCTGCTTGGCACGATGGCGATCGGTATGTATGCCGGCACCCGCATCAAGAACACCACCGACTTCGCCATCGCCGGCCGCAGCCTGCCCCTGGTCATGGTCATCACGACGACCTTTGCGACCTGGTTCGGTGCCGAAACGGTGATGGGCATCCCCGCCAAGTTTGCCGAAGGTGGACTGGGCGCCGTGGTGGAGGACCCATTCGGGGCCTCGATGTGCCTGGTGCTGGTGGGCGCTTTCTTCGCCAGCCGCCTCTACAAGATGAGCTTGCTGACCATCGGCGACTATTACCGTCAGCGCTATGGTGAAGGTGTCGAAATCTTCTGCTCCGTCGCCATCATCCTGAGCTATCTGGGTTGGGTGGCCGCACAGATCACCGCGCTGGGCCTGGTGTTCTCGGTGCTCTCGGGTGGCACCATCGCCCCCGCCTGGGGTATGGCGCTGGGCACCCTGCTGGTGCTGGTCTACGTGATGGTGGGTGGCATGCTGGCGGTGGCCTGGACGGACTTCATCCAGATGGTGGTGCTGGTGGTCGGCCTGTCGCTGATCGCCTACATGGCGGCCGATCAGGCCGGCGGCGCCGACAAGGTGATCGACCTGGCGCATGCCAACAACTGGTTCAAGTTCTTCCCCGAACACACCCCCGATGGCTGGCTCTGGTTCATCGCGGCCGGCATCACCATGATGCTGGGCTCGATCCCGCAGCAGGACGTGTTCCAGCGGGTGATGTCGGCCAAGGATGCGGTCACGGCTCAGCGCGGTGCCATCATCGGGGGGCTGAGCTATCTGGCCTTTGCGTTCGTGCCGATGTTCATCGTGGCTTCGTCGCTGATCATCATGCCGGACGAAACGCGGGAACTGCTGGCCAACGATCCGCAAAAGGTCTTGCCGACGCTGATCCTGAGCAAGATGCCCCTGGTCGCGCAAATCTTCTTCTTCGGCGCGCTGGTGTCGGCCATCAAGTCCACCTCATCGGCCACGCTGCTCGCGCCCTCGACCAGCTTCGTCGAGAACATCCTCAAGAACATCAAGCCGGGCATGACGGATCGCCAGGTGCTGTTCGCCATGCGCGTCACCCTGCTGGTCTTCACCTGCCTGGTGTTGACGTACGCGATCCTGATGGAGGGCACGGCCATCTATGACCTGGTCTCGGCGGCTTATCAGATTCCGCTGGTGGGTGCTTTCGTGCCGCTGACGTTCGGGCTGTACTGGAAGCGGGCCTCAACCCAGGGCGCCTTGCTGTCCATCGTGCTGGGGATCGGCACACTGACCCTTTTCACCTTCCACACCGGCTTGGGAGAGGCGTTCCCGGGGCAGTTGGCTGGCCTGCTGATGGCCCTGGCAGGCATGCTGGCGGGCTCGCTGACGCCGCAGTGGTTGGCAGACCGCCGCAGCAAGCGCCCGCTGCTGACGGCCTGACGGGCACACACCGGATCTGCGCAGGCCAGCCTCCACGGAGCCACCCACCACCACGGACGGCACGGGCTGCGGCCCTGTACGGCACTTGATTTTCAGCGGCGCGTCCCCAACTGCCTGCGCGAGCCCTTGCTGGCGAGCGCAAGCTGGTCAGGGCGCCCTCCGTCTTTTACAATTGTCGATTTTCTCGAGGTCAGGCCATGCCGATTTACGCCTACCAGTGCACGTCCTGCGGTCATGCCAAGGACGTTTTGCAAAAAATCTCTGATCCGGTGCTCACCACCTGCCCTGCCTGCGGCGCCGAGAGCTTCCAGAAGCAGATCACGGCTGCGGGCTTCCAGCTCAAGGGTTCCGGCTGGTATGTGACCGATTTCCGTGGCGGCTCGGGCGGCACCAGCGCCCCGGCGACGGGCGCCACTGCAGCCGCCGCGGCCCCTGCTGCGGCCGAAGCCAGCAGCAGCTCGGGCAGCGACACCGGCGGCACGCCCTGCGGCGGCTCCTGCGCCTGCCACTGAGTCTGAACCGACTTTTCCTTCACGCACCCGCCTGACACAGACTGGCCTGACAATGCAGGCCAGTCTGCCTGTTCAGGCACCCGGCCTCGCGCCCTCTCCCCCCTCCCCAACGTGAAGAAATACATCCTCACCGGCCTGCTCGTCTGGCTCCCCCTGGTGATCACCATCTGGGTGCTCAAAAGCGTGATCGGCACGCTTGACGACGTGTTCGCCTGGTTCGTGGTCGTGGCGCAGACCGTGCTGCCAGTCAGCATCCACCCCGTCCTGGCCGACCTGCAACGCGTGCCGGGCCTGAGCGTCATCATCTTGGTCACCGCCCTGTGGCTGACCGGCGTGGCCGTGACCAACATGGTCGGCCAGTGGCTGCTCAACCAGTCGAACCGGCTGTTCTCGAACATCCCCATCGTCAAAAGCATCTACAACTCAGTGCGGCAGGTGTCCGACACGCTGTTTTCCAGCAGCGGCCAAGCCTTTCGCGAGGCCGTGCTGGTGCAGTACCCCCGCGCCGGTTCTTGGACGATCGCCTTTGTCACCGGTCGCCCGTCGGGCGAGGTGGCGGACAAACTGATCACCGAGATGCTGACGGTGTACGTACCCACAACCCCCAACCCGACCTCGGGTTTCATGCTGATCGTGCCCCGTGACGAGGTCATGCCACTGGACATGTCGGTGGACGAGGCCCTCAAGTACATCATTTCGATGGGGGTGGTGGCACCACCGCCCGCTGCAAAGACCCATTCCTGAACGACAATCGAGGGTTTCGAGCCGGGCCTGTGCCCAGGCCGCACGACCCTCACTCCCGGAGAGAACAACAATGCGCACCACTTACTGTGGTCTGGTCAGCGAAGCGCTGATGGGCCAGACCGTGACGCTGATGGGCTGGGCCCACCGTCGCCGCGACCACGGCGGCGTGATCTTCATCGACCTGCGTGACCGTGAAGGCCTGGTGCAGGTGGTGTTCGACCCCGACCGCGCCGACTCGTTCAAGATCGCCGAAGACGTGCGCAACGAGTTTTGCCTGAAGGTCACCGGCGTGGTGCGTGCCCGCCCGGAAGGCACGACCAACGCCGGCCTGACCAGCGGCAAGATCGAGGTGCTGGCCCACAACCTGGAAGTGCTCAACGCCAGCGTGACGCCGCCGTTCCAGATCGACGACGAGAACCTGTCGGAGACGACCCGCCTGACCCACCGTGTGCTGGACCTGCGTCGTCCGCACATGCAAAAGAACCTGATGCTGCGCTACCGCGTGGCGATGGAAGCGCGCAAGTTCCTCGACGAGCACGGCTTCATCGACATCGAAACCCCGATGTTGACCAAGTCGACTCCGGAAGGCGCCCGCGACTACCTGGTGCCCTCGCGCGTGCATGACGGCCAGTTCTTCGCCCTGCCCCAGTCGCCCCAGCTGTTCAAGCAGCTGCTGATGGTGGCCGGCTACGACCGTTACTACCAGATCACCAAGTGCTTCCGTGACGAAGACCTGCGTGCCGACCGTCAACCCGAATTCACCCAGATCGACATTGAAGCGAGCTTCCTGACCGAACAGGAAATCCGTGACATGTTCGAAGGCATGATCCGCCACGTCTTCCAGAAGGCGCTGAACGTGGACCTGGGTGCCTACCCGGTCATGAAGTACGCGGATGCTATGCACCTGTACGGCTCGGACAAGCCCGACCTGCGCGTCAAGCTGCAGTTCACCGAGCTGACCGACGTGATGGGCGATGTGGACTTCAAGGTCTTCTCGACGCCCGCCACCACCAAGGGTGGCCGCGTGGTTGCCCTGTGCATTCCTGGCGGTGGCGCGATGTCGCGCGGCGAGATCGATGCCTACACCGAGTTCGTCAAGATCTACGGTGCCAAGGGCCTGGCCTGGATCAAGGTCAACGAAGTGGCCAAGGGCCGTGATGGCCTGCAGTCGCCCATCGTGAAGAACCTGCACGATGCCGCCATTGCCAAGATCCTGGAGCGCACCGGCGCCAAGGACGGCGACCTGATCTTCTTCGGCGCCGACAAGGCCAAGATCGTCAACGACGCCATCGGCGCACTGCGCCTGAAGGTGGGCCACTCCGAGTTCGGCAAGAAGGCCGGTCTGTTCGAAGACCGCTGGGCGCCGCTGTGGGTGGTGGACTTCCCGATGTTCGAGTACGACGACGAGTCGGAGCGCTGGAACGCCGTGCACCACCCCTTCACCGCCCCGAAGGATGGTCACGAGGACCTGATGGACACCGATCCGGGTGCCTGCATCGCCAAGGCCTACGACATGGTGCTCAACGGCTGGGAGCTGGGTGGCGGTTCGATCCGTATCCACCGCGCCGATGTGCAGTCCAAGGTGTTCAGCGCCCTGAACATCAGCAAGGAAGACGCCGCCGTGAAGTTCGGCTTCCTGCTGGACGCGCTGCAGTACGGCGCCCCGCCGCACGGTGGTCTGGCCTTCGGTCTGGACCGTCTGGTCACGCTGATGACCAAGGCCGAGTCGATCCGTGACGTGATCGCCTTCCCCAAGACGCAACGTGCCCAGTGTCTGCTGACCGGCGCCCCGTCGAACGTGGACGAGAAGCAGTTGCGCGAGTTGCACATCCGCCTGCGCAATGCCGCCGCCGCGGCGCCAGCACAAGGCTGATCGCCCCGAGTGCCTGGATGGCGCATCCGGGCATGAGGCCACCCTGCGGGGTGGCCTTTTTCATAACGCAACGCCAGGTGCCAACACGCGTGCCACACTGTCTTGCATGAACGAACAAGCGTCTCCGAAAATCCCGCAGTCGGTGCTGGTGGTGATCTACACCCCGCAGCGCGAGGTGTTGCTGATCGAGCGGGCCAAGCAGCCGGGTTTCTGGCAAAGCGTGACGGGTTCGAAAGACCACCTGGACGAATCCTGGACGGACACTGCCATCCGGGAAGTGTGGGAGGAGACTGGCATTCAGGTGGGCACGGAGCGGGTGCCGCGCAGCGCGCTGCAGGACTGGGAGGTGGAAAACGTCTACGAGATCTACCCCGTGTGGCGCCACCGCTATGCACCCGGGGTGACGCACAACACCGAGCATGTCTTCGGCCTGTGCGTACCGCGTGACACGCCCATCACGCTGGCGCCGCGCGAGCACATTGCCCATGCCTGGCTGCC
The DNA here is from genome assembly GCF_034003525.1 of Aquabacterium sp. Classification (GTDB taxonomy): domain Bacteria; phylum Pseudomonadota; class Gammaproteobacteria; order Burkholderiales; family Burkholderiaceae_C; genus Aquabacterium. The sequence goes on along the minus strand of NZ_JAVEYN010000014.1, from coordinate 32,683 downwards.
CTGGCAGGAGGCGGCGGACCGCTGTTTTTCACCCTCGAACGCCGAGGCGATTTTGCAACTCAGCCAGCGTGACGCCAACCCGGCGCACCTGATATCGTAGAGAGCGTGGTGCCGCCATCGCGACACACTTTGCCGCAGGAATGTACCCGTGCTCAAACCGCTTCAGTCTTCCCTGCTTCCCCCTGCCCAGCGCCATGCCAACCACCTGCGCGTGGCAACCTACAACATCCACAAGGGTGTGCGGGGCATGGGGCCCACCAAGCGCCTGGAGATCCACAACCTGAGTGACGCCGTGGAGGCGCTGGACGCCGACATCGTGTGCCTGCAGGAGGTACGGCAGTTCAACCACGCCGAGGCGCGGCGCTTTTCCCACACGCAGTTCGGCCCGGACGCTTGGCCCAACACACCGCAAGCGGAGTACCTGGCCCCTGAGGGCTATGAGGTGGCTTACCGCACCAATGCCGTCACGAAGCACGGTGAGCACGGCAATGCCCTGCTGGCGCGCTGGCCGCTGGGTGCCATCGGTCACCACAATGTGTCCGACCACCGTTTCGAGCAGCGTGGTCTCTTGCATGTGCCGGTCCAGTGGCGTGGGGTCGAGGTGCACGTGGTGGTGGTGCACCTGGGCCTGATCCATGCCAGCCGGGTGCGTCAGGCCGAACGGCTGGCCGAGCTGGTACAGCACGAACTGCCGGCCGAGGCGCCAGTGGTGGTCGCCGGCGACTTCAACGACTGGAACGAGAAGCTCGACGGCATCCTCGCCGACGGTGGCTTGAGCCGCGCCACGCTGGGCAACGAGGCCCGCGTGGCCACCTACCCCTCGATCATCCCGGTGCTGTCGCTGGACCGGGTCTACACGCGTGGGCTGCACTGCAAGTCGATCATGGTGCCGCGGGGCAGCACCTGGGCCCGGCTGTCCGATCACCTGCCGCTGGTGGCGGAGCTGGACCTGAGCGCCTGATGCCCCCGATGAGTCGCCCCCCGGACAAGGATCACTGGACCCCGGGCGTCGTCGAGCACAGCGACCAGCCTCCCGCAGGCTGGCTGGCCGCCCTGGCCTGGTACACGCAGCGCAAGCCGATGTTCAGCGGGGGTAATCGGGTGACCCTGCTCCAGGGTGGACGCGACCTGTTTCCCGCGCTGTGCGAGCGCATTGATCAGGCTCAGGAGTCGGTGTGGATGGCGCTCTACATCGTGTCGCCCCTGGGTCAGAGCAGCGCGGTGCTGCAGTCGCTGATGCGGGCGGCGCGACGTGGGGTCGAAGTGTCGATGGTGGTGGACGGTGTGGGCTCGCGCGATGCGCCGGTAAGCCTGTGGCGGGCGCTCGAAGACGCGGGGGTACGCCTGGTGGTCTACAAGCCGCTGCATTGGCTGTGGGGGCTGATGGACGCGGGCCAGTGGCGGCGCATGCACCTCAAGCTGTGCGTGGTCGATGACGAGGTGGGCTTCATTGGTGGCATCAACCTGATCGACGACCACTACGACCTCAGCCACGGCTGGTCGGAGAACCCGCGCCTGGACTATGCGGTGTCGGTGCGGGGGCCGGTGGTGATGCCGGTGCTGCACACCATCCGGGCCATGTGGACGCGGGCCCAGTTTGGCCGCGACTGGCGCGATGACCTGGTGCAGTGGGTGCAAGATCCGCACCGCCTTCAGCGCCTCAAGCAGATGTGGCAGAGCGCCCTGTTACGTCTGAGCCCCCAGGAGCAGGCGCAGCTGATCGGCAATGGCGACAGCGCCCTGCCGATGCGCAGCGCCTTCGTGTTGCGCGACAACCTGCGGCAGCGGCGCACGATCGAACAGGCGGCGCTGCGGGCCATTGTGCAGGCGCGTCAGTGCATCGACATCGTGACGCCCTACTTTTACCCCCGGCGCGCCATGCGCCAAGCGCTGCGTGCCGCCGCCGAGCGGGGGGTGACGGTGCGCCTCTTGCTGCAGGGCAAGCTGGACTACCGCATTGCCGGCATCGCGGCACAGGTGCTGTACGACGAGTTGCAGCAGGTGGGTGTGCGCATCTTCGAGTACCAGCCGGCCTTCCTGCACGCCAAGGTGCTGTGTGTGGACGAGGAATGGGCCACGGTGGGCTCGTCCAACCTGGACCCTTTGTCGATGGTGCTGAACCTGGAGGGCAACCTGATCGTGCGGGACCGGGGTTTTGTGCGGACCTTGTCCCACTCCCTGCAAACCGACTTTGCGCAGAGCCGGGAGGTGCCGCCGCCGGACACGTTGAACGACCGCCGCTGGCGGACACGGGTGCGCCGGGCCGTGGTGGCGTTTCTGGCGAAGGCTTACCTGCGGCTGGCAGGCTCGACCGGCCGGTATTGAAGCGGAGCCGCCGACAAGGTGCAACGCTCGCCATAGCGTGGAGACGCGGGCCACTGGCTGGGCAGGGCCGGTGCCTGAGGATGCTTGGCCACCCAGCGAGCAGACACCATCCAACCTGCGTGCGCAACGATCAGTAAGGGGCTCGGTGAGCTGCGGCCAAGAGGGTGGGCCAGGCCAGGCGGATCGGGCGGCACGGTCGCTTGGGCGGACAAGCTGCGCAAGCTGGCCGCCACGCGCTGCAGCATGGTGTGCAAACTTTCACCGCCGCCTGGGGCATGGTGGGCAAAGTCCTGGCACCACGCGTCGACCTGGGCCTGGGCAATGTGCAGCCAGCTGAGGCCGTCCCAGGCGCCGAAATCCATCTCCAGCAGGCTGTCGTCGATGTGGTGACGCCAGCCCCAGCGGCGCAGTTGGCGCCCCACGGCCGCACAGCGCTGCAAGGACGAGCTGTATACGATGCGCGGCCAGCCGTGCTGGCGCGCCGCCTGCCGAATGCGGTGGGCCAGGCGCTTGGCTTTGCGGCGGTCGACGGCCAGGTCGGTGCGACCAATGCAGCGCCCCTCCGCACCGATGGGCCGAGGGTGGCGCCAGGCGATGACGTGGGGGCCTTGGGGAATGACGCTCATCGTGGAGATGCCTTTATCAGCTGACCGGATGGATGACGGTGAGCCAAGCGAGCAGGCCCAGCACCTCGGTGAGTTGCTGGGTGGCGCCCAGGGTGTCGCCGGTGAAGCCACCCAGGCGGCGCTGGAACCAGCGCCAGCAGACGATGCCGCCAATGAGCATGGCCAGGGCCGCACGCCCCAGGGCGATCGTCAGCGTACCGGTGGGCCAGCCGGATTGGGCCAGCCACAGCCACATGCAAGCGGCCACGACCACGGTCCAGCAAGTGGCCGCGATCACCTGCCCCCAACTGGCCTGCAGGCCCAAGGGCTTGGCCTTGGCGTGCGCAAGGTCACCCCCATAGGGCAGCAGGCGGATCATCCACACGGCTACCAGACGTGAGCCGGCGTGGCACCAGACCAGGGCCATCATGGTCCAGGCCAGCAGCACCTGGTGGATGTGGCTGCTCTGGGCGTTGTTCAGCTCGCTGACCAGGGGCGTCGCCAGGGAGCTGAGCGTGGCGGCCTTGACCCCCAGCAGCAGGATCAGGCCGAGCGAGCCGTAGGAGCCGATGCGCGAGTCCTTCATGATCTCCAGCGCACGCTCGCGGCTGACGCTGCCGCCCAGCGCGTCGCAGGTGTCGGCCCAGCCGTCTTCATGGAAGCCGCCAGTGAGCCAGATGGTGAAGGCCATCGACAGGATGACCGCCACCAGCGGTGGCCACCAGTTGGCGGTCAGCGCCAGCATCAAGGCACCGGCACAGCCGACCAGCGCCCCGACCAGCGGGAAATAGCGCTGGCAGGCCTGCAACCAATCCGGGTGGTAGCCCACCCAGGCGGGCACAGGCACCCGCGTGAAGAACTGCAGGGCGATGAAGAACAGGCGGACTTCGTGGATCAGGAAACGCATGGGGGCATCTTGCCTGGTTTGCTCACTGGGCCTGAGACTGGCCGGCATCCGTATCGGAGTCACTGACGCCGGCCGCGTCGAAGCTCGCCATGTCGCGCAAGATCGCACAGGCCGACTCCAGCAGCGGCCAGGCCAGTGCGGCACCCGAGCCTTCGCCCAGACGCAGGCCGAGTTGCAGCAGGGCTTGCGCCTTCAGGTGACCCAGCAAGATCACATGGCCTGCCTCATCCGACTGATGCGAGAACACGCAGCGTTGCAGCACCAGCGGTTGCAAGCGGGCGGCCACCAGCACCGCGCTGGTGGTGATGAAGCCATCGACCAGGATGACGCGGTTCTCGGCGGCGGCTTGCAGCACGGCACCCACCATCTGCGCGATCTCGAAACCGCCGAAGGCCGCGAGAGCCTCAAGCGGCGTTTGCGCATCCGGGTGACGCAACAGCACTTCGTTGAGCACGGCGCGCTTGTGGGTGAGCGCTGTGTCGCTGAGGCCCGTACCGCGGCCAGTGCACAGGTCGAGCGACTCGCCGGTCAAGCGGGCCATCAACAAGGAAGCGCTGGAGGTGTTGCCGATGCCCATTTCACCGAGCAGCAGCGCATTGCCAGGCAGGCCGCGCACCAGCTCCTGGCCGTGACGCAAGGCGGCCTCGCACTGCTCGGTGGTCATGGCCGCTTGCGCGGAACAGTCGGCGGTGCCGGGGGCGACCTTGCGGATCTGCAGACCGGGTCGCGGTGCGAAGTCATGGGCCACGCCACAGTCCACCACGGTCATGGCAACGCCGTGCTGGCGACACAGCACGCTGACCGCCGCGCCTCCGGCGAGGAAGTTTTCGATCATCTGCCAGGTGACGTCGCTGGGGTAAGCCGAAACGCCTCGGGCGGTGAGGCCGTGGTCGCCAGCAAAGACCACCATCTGCGGGTCGACCAGGCGAGGCTGCTCGCTGCGCAGCACCAGGCCGATGCGGTGAGCCAGGGCTTCCAGCCGACCCAGCGCGCCGAGGGGCTTGGTCTTGCGGTCGATGACGTGGTGCAGTCGGTCGGACAGAACGGCGTCGTTCAGGTCGGTGATGGGGGCGAAGGTCAGGGAGGAAGAGGTCATGATGAAGCGATACGAGAAGAGGACGTGTGAGTCAGTTGCTGGCGTGCAAGCCTGCGATGGATGACGCGCTCGTCCACGTCAGGGAGGCAAGGGCTTCAGCAATGCCTTCAACACACCGGGCGTGAAATGCTGGTCCACGTAGTCAGCCAGGCCGTCGAACACCTGTGACAAGGCCGGAACGCCCTGCCCCAGCAGTGCATGCAGCGCCTCGTCGGATTCGAACAGGCCGTGCAGGTAGATGCCGAGCACCTGTCCCTGCTGCCAACCCAGGCACTGGCCGTCGATGCCCTGCAAGGCCGGTCGGGCCTGGGTCGAGCGCGCCTGCGTGCGGCCGTGGTGGATTTCGTAGCCCGTGGCGGGCACGCCGGCCAGCGCCGCCCACGACGAGATGGCCGCGAGCTCATCGGCAAAGCGCGCGGTGGTGGCCTTGAGCAGCTTGCTGGTGTCGAAGCGGGTGTCCACGTCCAGCAGGCCCAGTCCCGGCACATCGCCAGAGGCGCCTCGCTCGACGCCGTCCGGGTCGCTCAAGGTGTGACCCAGCATCTGCAGGCCCCCGCAGATGCCCAGCACGGCACGGCCGCGCTGCACGTGCCGATGCAGGGCGGCGTCCAGCCCTTGGGCCCGCAACCAGGCCAGGTCGGACGTCGTGTGCTTCGAGCCCGGCAGGATCACCCAGTCCACGTCGTCCAGCTCTGCGGGGTGGCGCGCCCAGATCAGGCGCACGTGCGGTGCCGAGCGCAGTGGCTGGAATTCATCGAGGTTGCTGATGCGCGGGTAGGCGATCACCGCCACGCGCAAGATGGGGCGCGTGTAGCCCTCTGCCGTCGCTGCCGGGCCAGTCGGCGTGTCGTCGAACACACCATCTTCCTCGGGCAGGCCGTGCCCTCGCCACATGGGCAGCACGGCCACGGTCGGCACGCCGGTCAGTGCTTGCAGCTGCTGTGGACCGGGCGCCAGCAAGGTGGCATCGCCCCGGAAGCGATTGAGCACAAAGCCGCGGATGAGGGCACGCTCTTGCGCGTTCAGCAACTGGTGTGTGCCGTACAGGTGGGCGAAGGCGCCGCCGCGGTCAATGTCGGTGACCAGCAGGCAGGCAGCCTGCGCGGCCAGGGCCGTGCGCATGTTCACGTAATCGCTGCTGTGCAGGTTGATCTCGGCGGGCGAGCCCGCGCCCTCGATCACCACCACGTCGTGATCGGCCATCAGGGACTGCAAGCCCGCGCGGGCATGGGGCCACAGGTGCTCGCTGCGTTCACGCCAGGGGACACGACGCAGGTCATCCCGCACCTCGCCCATGACGACGACCTGGCTGGCGGTGTCCTGCTCCGGCTTGAGCAGCACGGGGTTCATGCGCACATCGGGCGTGACACCCGCTGCCAAGGCTTGGAAGTACTGTGCGCTGCCGATCTCGCCGAGACGGCCATCGAGCCCGGGCACGACGCGGGCGTTGTTGCTCATGTTCTGAGCCTTGAAGGGCGCCACCTTCAGGCCTTGACGGGCATACCAGCGGCACAAGGCGGTGGCCAGCCAGCTTTTACCCGCCCCGCTGGTGGTGCCCAGCACCATGACGGCACGCGCGCTCACGCGGCCACCTCGAGGTCACGCAAGGCCAGGCACAGCGCCCGACCGGCCGCAGGCTCATGGGCACGCCAGCGCACCCAGCCGGGCAAACCGAAGCTGCTGGCATCGCGCAGCTTGATGCCCCGTACGCGCAAAGCCGCCAACAATTCGGGCAGTTGCGAAGACGAACCCAAAGGTGGGCGACTCAGCATGAAAGGCGTAACGCCGCCTGGGCGGTGGGTCCAGCCCAGCTCGCTCAAGGCCTGAGCTTGCACCGCTTGCCACTGCGCCAGTTGCTGACGCGACTCGGCCAGCCAGGTCTGCAGCACGGGAAGGTGCCACTGTGAAAGCAAGCTCACCCCTTCGGCCGACAGCACCCAGCTGGGGGCCAAGCGGTCGAGCTGAGCCGCAGTGGGGCCACAAAGCGTGTGAGAGGCTTCCGGAGCCTGCATCCACCCGGCACGCACGCCAGTCAGGCCGCAACTCTTGTTCGGCGACCACAGTTGCCAACAGGCGCTTGCCACCTCGTCGGGCACCGGATCGGCGCCGATCAGGCGCAGGGGCTCATAAGCCCGGTCGAGCGCCACGATCAGTTGCAGGCCCTGCGCCTGCACGGCCTGCAGGGCTTCCCAGAAAGCCGTTGGCAAACTGGCCCCAGTCGGGTTGCAGGGCTCGCACAACCACCACAGGACTGGCGTGCTGCGCGCCCGCTCGGCGACCTCTGCCAGCGCCTGCGCAGCATCGGTCCAGGGCCGCAAGGTCAGGCCCAAGGCGTTGGCGGCGGCCGCGTAATCGCCATAGCCAGGATGCGGCACCCACACCTCGCGCACGCCGTGCAGCATCGCAGCCAGGGTCAGACGCCGGATGCCCTCGCTGCTGCCCGAGGTGGGCACGATCTGCTCGGGCGTGCAGCCCGACGCAGCGGCCAGGGTGGCCCGCAAGGATGTGTAACTCGGATCGGGATAGGCGCAACGATCCGTCTCGACCAAGGCCTGCATCAGGGCAGCCGGCTGCAGGCGCACATTGGCGTTGCTGGAAAAATCCCATTGCACCACCGGGCCGCTGTCGGGGCCGCCATGCATCACAGCCTCATTCATTTCACATTCCCTTCAGCAGGGCCGTGCCCCACAACAGCAGTGCACTGCAGGCGCCCCCGGCCCACACCACGCGCCCAGCACATGCCAGGGCTTGTTGCGTATGGTGGGGCTGGGCCAGCACCCCGTCGGCATGGAGCACGTACACGCCCGGCTTGCGCAGCTGAATGCCCAGCAGCAAGGCCATGGCCCCCATGGGCCATCCGCCATTGGGCGATGGCGTCTGCGCGGCCTGCCGACGCAGGGTCGACCACGACAGGCGACGCTTGGACGCGATCACGAGCAAGCCAGCCGTGAGGCGCGCGGGCAGCCACGAGAGCACGTCATCGGCACGTGCGGCCCATTTGCCCGCCCATTCGTAGCGCCCGCGGTAACCCCACATCGCGTCGGCCGTGTTGGCGAAGCGGTACAGCGCCGCCGCAGGAAGGCCGCCCACGGCAAACCAGAACAAGGGGGCAATCACCGAGTCATTGAGGTTCTCGGCCAGGGTCTCGATGGCGCTTTCGCGCACGGTGGTGGCGTCCAGGTGGGTCACGTCGCGGCTGACCAGACGCTGCAATTGCGAGCGTCCTGCGGACAGGGACTCGGCCAGAGCCAGCTCCACGGCTGCGACCTCGTCGCGCAGCATGCGCCAGGCCAGCATGGGCTTGAGCATCAAGGCGAGCAACACGGCCTGTACCACCGCGACCCACAGTGCATCAACGCCAGCCAGCAGGCCGCCCATCTGCAGCAACAGCGCCACAGCCAAGCCGAACGCGGCCACCAGGCACGCGCCCAGGGACCATGCCAGCATACCGCCGACCAACGCGCTGGCGGGCGACAAGGCGCACAAGCGTGGCCCCAGTGCACCCAGAAAGCGCCCCATCCAGACCACCGGGTGCAGCCACACCGGCGGCTCCCCCCAGCGCCGGTCGATGACCAGCGCCAGCGGGATGGCACACAGGCTGACCCAGAACCAGCTCATCCGGACTCAGTCCTCGATGCCGCGTTGCGCCGGCACACCAGCGTTGTAGTGGTGCTTGATCAACGTCATCTCGGTGACGGTGTCGGCCAAGTCCACCAGCTCTTGCGGTGCACCGCGGCCGGTCAACACGACGTTGACGTGGCTGGGACGGGTGCGCAGCACCTCGAGCACGCGGTTCAGGTCCAGCCAGCCGTAACGGATCGGATACGTGATCTCGTCGAGCACGACGAGGAAGTGCTCGCCCGCCAGGATGGTGGCGGCCGCACGCTCCCAGCCATCACGGGCCAGTTGGGCGGAATGCTCCAAGTCCTTGCTCTTCCAGCTGAAGCCGTCACCCAGGCCTTCGATGGGCACGCCGAGCTGCTCGAAGACGCGGTGCTCTCCAAAACGGGCGCTGGGCACCTTCATGAACTGGTAGATCTTGACGGCCTTGCCACGGCCATGGGCACGCAGCGCCAAACCGAAAGCGGCGGTGCTCTTGCCCTTGCCGTCGCCGGTGTTGATGAGGATCAGGCCACGGCGGTCACCATCGGGTTTCTCGACCTGACGGTCAACGGGAGGCTTTTCGATTTCCATAAAGGGCTCCTGATGCGGAATTCAATGAGAAGGCGCGAACAACGCCGCTGTGGCGCTCGGGTTCGACGGAAAGTACAGATGCAGGAAAGACGCGTGCAGGCGGCCGATGCGGTAGACCGCTTCGGGCTGCCCGTTGAAACGCTGGGACTGGGTGCGATCCGCGGGCGTGAGTGGGCTCTCCATGCGCGCGTGGTGGAAGGTGTGCCCACGCACCTCCCCTTCGGGCAGCGTCAGGCTGTGCATCCCCAGATTCACCAGGCGCTTTTGCATGCTCGCCTCGCCCGGCACCAGACCCCACATCGCTGCGCGTTGGCCACTGTGATCGGTCAGGCCATCGAGCAAGGCCAGCATCCCGCCGCACTCTGCCACGATGGGCTTGCCCTGTGCTTGGTGCGCCGCAATGGCCCCACGCATGGCGGTGTTGCCTGACAACGTGGACAAATGCAGTTCGGGGTAGCCGCCCGTCAGGTACAAGGCGTCGGCGGTGGGCAAAGCCTGGTCGTGCAGGGGCGAGAAATAAACGACCCTCGCGCCCAGCGCCTGCAGCGTGTCGACATTGGCGCGGTACAAAAAGGCAAAGGCCTCGTCGCGGCTCACTGCCACCGTCACCCCTTCCAGGCTGCGAGCGCGCACGGTCTGCGACTCGGGCAAAGCGGGCCGGGTGAACACCACGGGCTCCGGCATCTCCGGGTTCAGGCGCCCCAAGGCCTCGGCAGCCCGGTCCAGCCGCGCGTCGATGTCCGCCACCTCGTCGGCCTGCACCAGGCCCAGATGGCGCGAGGGCATGCCCATGGCATCGTCTCGCGGCAAGCCACCGAACCAGCGCAGCCCCTCCGTCAAGCTCTCGCGCAGCATCTGAGCGTGGGTCTCGCTGCCAATGCGGTTGGCCAGCACGCCCGCAAACTGCAGCCCGGGCCGGTAATGCGCCAAGCCGTAGGCGATGGCGCCAAAGGTCTGCGCCATGGAGGACCCGTCGATGACCGCCATCACCGGCAGCCCCAGGCGCATGGCCAGATCGGCGCTGGAGCTCATGCCGTCATACAGGCCCATCACCCCTTCGACGAGGATCAGGTCGGCCTCCTGGGCCGCTTGCCACAGCAGTTCACGGCAATGCGCCTCGCCGCCCATCCACAGGTCCAACTGGTAAACCGGGTGGCCGCTGGCCCGCTCCAGGATCATCGGATCCAGAAAATCGGGCCCCGTCTTGAACACCCGCACGCGCCGCCCTTGCTGCCGATGCCAGCGTGCCAGCGCCGCGGTGGCCGTGGTCTTGCCTTGTCCGGAAGCCGGCGCGCTGACCAGCAGCGCCGGGCAGGAAATCTGGGAGGACGTCACGTTGTCACCTTGTCAGAGAAATCAGAAGCGGGGCGCTGCGCCGATCGCGGCAGCGCCACCCAATGTCCGCCCACGGCGTGCAGGTCGATGCGATCGTCAAACACCTTGCACAGCGCCTCGTGCGCGGCCGCTGCGTGCGTGTCGCCGTGGTGCACGACACGCCCGTGTCGCATCACGATGAGCTCATCGGCTTGCAGGGCCATGTTCAGCTCGTGCAGCACACTCACCACGGTGACACCCGCATCGCGCAGCTCGCGCACGATGTCGAGCCAGTCGGCCTGATGCGGCGGGTCGAGGTGGGCCAGGGGCTCGTCCATCAGCACGATGGGAGCCTGCACGGCCAGCACCCGCGCCAGCAGGACACGCTGGCGCTCGCCACCCGACAGCTGCCCCATCGGGCGATCGCGCCAGTCCCAGCATTGGGTTTGCCGCATCGCGGCCTGCACGGCGGCCTCGTCCTGCGCCGAGGGCGGCGCCAGCCAGGCCTGATGCGGCAGGCGCCCCAACATCACGACGTCGATGGCCAGCAGGTCATCGGCACCACTTTCAGCCTGCCCCAGCCAAGCCAGCCGCTGGGCTTTGGCCTTGGCCGCCCACTGCGCGAGTGGACGCGACAACAACTGCACCTCGCCCTGACATGGCTGCAGGCCGGCCAAGGTGCGCAGCAAGGTGGACTTGCCCGCGCCGTTGGGGCCGACCATGGCCACCCAGCGGCCCACCGGCACGTCCAGGCGGATGTCATGCAGGATGGCATGGCCCTGCAAGCGCACCGACTGGATGCGCGCGCTCAAGGCCACGTTCAACACAGCGGCAGATGCGGTCGTCATGACGTGACCCCCATGCGGTGCATGCGCCACAGCAGGTAGCCGCCGCCCAGAACCGCTGTCAGCAAGCCTACGGGCAGCTCCAGCGGCGCCCACACCCAGCGCGCCAGGATGTCAGCCGCCAGCAGCAAGATGCCACCGGCCAGCGCCGACAGAACCAGGCGTGGCCCCTGCGTGGATTGCACCCGGCTGCGCACAAGATGCGGCGCCACCAGGCCCACGAACGAAATCAAACCGGCCTGGGCCACGGCAGTGCCGGTCGACAGCGCCAGCGCCCCCACCAGCAGCACCCGCACCAGACCCAGTCGCACACCCAAACTGATGGCGGCGGCATCCCCCAGGCTGAGCGCGTCCAGCGCCCGGCTGCAGCCCCAGGCCACCAGCAGCGACACCAGCAACATGGGCCACAGGATCATGACGCTGTCCCAGCCCAGAAAACCCGTCGTGCCCAGCATGAAGGCCTGCATGGCACGCATGATGTCCGGCTCCAGCAGCATGATCAGCGCCGTCAAGGCGCCCAGCACCACACCCACCACGACACCAGCCAGCAACAGACGCAGCGTGTGCTGCACGCCTTTGGACAAGACCAGGGTCAGCAACACCGCCAGCACAGCCCCCACGAAGGCGGCGCCGGTCAGCCCCATGCGCACCAGGATGCCCGTCGCTACCGGACTGACGCCAACCAGGCCCAGGAACAAGGCCACGCCCAAGGCTGCCCCCGACGAACTGCCCAACAAATAAGGATCGGCCAACGGGTTGCGAAACAGACCCTGGGCAATGGCCCCACTGAGGGCCAGCAACGCCCCTGCCAACCAAGCGCCCACGCAACGCGGCGCACGGATGTCCCAGGCAATCTGCCACGCCAGCGGGTCATCGTGGGCCTGCCACGGCGGAGACCAGCCCGTGCTGCCCACGGACAGCCCGACACCGCACAACAGCAAGGACAGCACCACCAGCCCGCCGGCCCAGGCCAACCACCTCATCGTGCGCCCCCTGACGGTACGACACCCTTCAGGCAACGCGCCATGATCTGAGCGGCCTCACCCATGCGCGGACCGGGTCGAGACAACACATTGCCCTCCTCGGCCGAGAACGCGCAGATGCGCTTGTCTTTGACCGCACGGATGCCGGACCAGCCCGGACGCCCCGGCAAAGTACCGCCATGACGCGCCGACACCATGATCACCTGCGGATCGGCACGCACGATGTATTCCGGGTTGAGCTTGGGAAACGGCCCCAACTTGGCCGGCACGATGTTGACCAGCCCCAGGCGGGCCAAGGTGTGACCGATGAAGGAAGACTCGCCTGCCGCGTAGGGTGCGCTGTCCACCTCGTAGTACACGCGCAGGCCGCGCGCCTGCGCCGGCACCTGACGGGCTGCGTTGTTCACCTGCGCCTCCATGCGCTGCCACAGACGCTCACCGGCAGCCCCCGCGCCCAGCAGTCGCGCGACCTTGGAGGCCACGCGGTGCACGTCTTCGTAGGTCTTGGGCTCCAGCGCCACCACCTTCAGGCCCAGTGCTTCCAGCCGGTCTGTCACGCGCGATGAGATCGCCAACAGCACCACATCGGGCCTCAGCGCCACGATCATTTCGATGTTGGCATCGTCCAGCCCGCCGGTCTTGGGCAGCGCCCGCACCGATGCCGGATGGTTGGAATAGCGGTCGGTGGCCACCACGCGGGCACACGAACCCAACTCGCACACCGTCTCGGTCAACGATGGCAACAAGGACACGATGCGCTGCGGCGGCGCCGGCAAGTTCACCGTCACACCACGGTCATCGGTCACCGTCACGGGGGCGGCATGACTGCACACCGCACCCAGCGCCAGGGCAGCCGCCAGCAGGCGCCGTTTCAGCCCAGCCAAGATCGGATTCATGTGGTGCTCATCCTTGCGAAGCGATGACGGGCCGGGTCCAGGGCTGCCCGGCCACCATCAAGGTCAAATCGGTGCAACGCTGCGCGACGGCCTGATTGAGCCAACCCAACTCATCGACGAAGGCACGCACCTCGCGCGACAAGGGGATGATCCCCCAGCCCACCTCGTTGGACACGAACACCACCGGAGACGGCAGCGCCACCAAGGTGGTCAGCAAGGCCTCGCGTTCAGCCCGCCAGGCAGCCTGATCCGCTTGACCTTCTGCGGGCATCAACCAGTTGGTCAGCCACAGGGTCAGGCAATCGACCAGCAGGAGTCGCCCCGGCGCCGCCTGCTCACGCAGCACACGGCTGAGCGCCAGCGGCTCTTCCACCGTGGTCATGCCGGCCGGCCGTTCGGCCTGGTGACGGGCGATGCGCGCGCGCATCTCGTCGTCCCAGGCCACGGCCGTGGCCACCACCGTCACGCGATGCTCGGGCGAGGCGGCCAGCCATTGCAGCGCCAGCCGCTCGGCATGACGCGACTTGCCGCTGCGCTGCCCGCCCACGATCAGATGATGACTCATGCTGGTTTCCTTGCGGTGCTCAGGCTCACAGATCCGGCGTCCAGCGCAGACCCGCAAAGACCGTGCGCCCCGGCGAGCTGTAGGTGCGGGCGGTCTCGTAACGCTTGTCCGCCAGATTGTCCACACGCAAGATGAGCTTCCAGTTCTGGGTCAGCTCCTTCTGCGCGTCGACACCCCACAAGACATAGGCACCCAAGCGATTCTTGTTGCTGGCGTCGTCAAAGCGCGCTCCGGCCCACTGCATCTGCGCGCCCCACATCCACTGAGCCCAGCTGGTCTCGGCGCGAACGCTGCCGTGCTGCCGCGAGCGGCGCGCCAGCAGCTTGTCCGTCTCCGCGTTGCGAGGGTCGTCCAGATTGAACGACCCCGTCCAGCGCACCGAGGCCAAAGTAACGGCCCCGCTCAACTCGACCCCTCGCAGGGTCGCGCGGCCCACATTGCGATAGCAGCCATATGTGCTGGCACACACGCCGGCATCGCTGTAGTTGATGAGGTCATTCACGTGGCTGTTGAACACCGTCACGCCCCATTGCGCGCTGCCCGCGTGGTACTGCAACCCCAACTCACTGGTGCGACCCTGCTCAGGACGCAGATTGGGTTGGCCATAGTCGCTGAAGCGCTGGTAAAGCGTGGGCGCACGGAACGAGGTGCCCCACGAACCCCGCACACGCCACTGCGCGCTCAGGTCATAGGCAGCCCCGACGGAGCCGGTCACATGCTGGCCAAATGCGCTGTGATGGTCTTCACGGATCGACGTCTGAACGCTCAGATCCTGCCCCTGCCAGTCGTAACCCAGCCCCAGTGCACCCGCCCGCTGCACATCCCGGTCGGCCGGCACAGAGGTGTTCTTCAGGCGATCTTCACGGCCCTCCAACGTGGCTCGCACGGTATGCCCCCCCCAGCTGAACTGGTTGGACCACGAACCGTTGCGCACCTCGGTGCGTGTGATGTAGACAGAAGGCCTTGTCTCATAGCGACTGGTGGACTGCCCCACCGTCACCGTGCTGCGCCAGGCATCCAGCCATTGCGCCACCCAGGCAGCCGACACGGTGTCCAGATCCTGGATGCTGCGATCGTCGAACTTGCTGTTGACCGAGGCGTCGTAGCCCGCATTGCTGTGTTGCGACAGCAGGTTCACATGAAACTGCTGGCGAGCCGACAACTGATACCCAAGACGCGCGTGGGCGCTGCTCGCGCGGTAATCGTCATCGTCCGACGCGCGGGTGCCAGCCTTGGTGTTGTTGCGCGTGTTGAAGCCTGAGGCCCGCGACAGCGTCCCGCCGAGGCTGTAGGACCACGGGCCAGCGCCCCCTGACAAACTCACATCGCCCTGTGTCAGCCCTCGATTGCCGACTCCCAGGCCCAACGTCATCCGCATCGGCCCCTGACCCTTGCGGGTGAAGATCTGGACCACGCCGGCAATGGCGTCCGAGCCGTAGATGGCACTGGCAGGCCCACGCACCACCTCAATGCGCTCGATCTCCGACAAAGGCAGCGACTCCCATGTGGCACCACCCGCACCCGACTGGGTGTCCAGGCGAACCCCGTCGACCAACACCAGCAAGTGCCGGGACTCCGCGCCGCGCAAGTAGACGCTGGACGTGCCGTAGACATCTCCGTTACGCACGATCTGAAAACCCGGGAGGGTCTTGAGCACATCGGCCACCCCCGCCCCTGCGTGACGCTCAATGTCGTCCCGCGTGATGACCGACACATCGGCCATCACCTTGTGGATGGGTTGGGGTTCACGGTTGGCGGTCACCACCACGTCGCTTACCACGTCCTGCGCCCACACTATGGACGGCAACAGAGACAAAACCACGCCACACGCCACGGCCGAAGCCGAACGCACCCCAGGTGCCACACGCACCGAGTTCACACAAAACATGATGGAAATCAAGAGACAAGTGCCCGGCCTGCGTCCCCGCAAGCGATGGGCGAAACGACAAGGCCCACCTCAGGTGGACCTGTCCCTTGCTGGCCGGTATCCGGGCTAGGCGATTGCAACCTGTGAGACCTTCCCAGGTCTGTTTCAGACCCAGTGGCAGAGAGCACAAGCGGAGGAGCCGGGATGAACCCGGCGACTCGATCGCCGACCGTTGCGGGGGCAGCGCAGTTCGAGCGGGCACCGTGTAACACGACACACCCTACTGCTTCCCGTTTAACCGCGCCAAGTGAACCCCGGCGCGAGCACCAACAGGCAGCATTGTAAGGCGCCTACAATGTTTGGCTTGTCCTGGCCGCTCGCACCCCACCTCAGGTTGACGCCCCTCAATGTCCAGAATCGACGAACTCACGGACCGCATCGAGCGCCTGCTGCTGCGCCACGAAGAATTGCGACGCACCAACGCATTGTTGCAGCAGCAACTGACCGTGACCACGCAGGAGCGTGACTCCCTGCGTGCGCGCCTGTCGGCCGCCCGGTCGCGCATCGACGCGCTGATCGACAAGCTGCCCCAGGTTGCCGGATCGATGCTGGCCGAGCCTGACGACGACCAGCCCAAAGCCTGACTGCCATGAAGCAAATCGAAGTTTCCATCATGGGGCAGAGCTATCTGCTGGGTTGCCCCGAGGGCGGTGAAGAGCGTCTGCGCGAGGCAGTCTCTCAGGTCGACCGCGAGATGTGCGCCATCCGTGACAGCGGCAAGCTCAAGGCGCGCGAGCGCATCGCCGTGCTGGCCGCGCTGAACCTGGCCTACATCCTGGCCGACCGCCCTGCCGCATCGGCAGCAGTGTCTGCCCCCGCAAACGCCACGGCATCCGGCAATGCCGATGCAGGCCTGCCCGCCCCCGAATACCTGGATCAACTCATCCAGCGCCTGGACCAGGCCCTCGACAGCGACGGCCACCTGATCTGAGCCGGCGCCGTGCCCGCTGGCGGCACCCAGCGTGTGTGGCTTGTGTGTGTTTTGCACGACCACACCGCGCGATTCGCCGTAGAATGAAACCGTTCGTCGCGTTCGTGGTTGCTTTGATTTCCTTGAACCGATGCTCTTGGAGCCAGGGCTTGGAACATTGCGGCGCGGGCGTGATCGTCTCGCGTCAGATGAACCCGAAGTGCTGCTGACCTCGCCCACCTGAATCCCACCTGGGTTCAGGAATGCGGCAACCAGTGCGCGGCGAACACCTTCTACGACAACGGCCAGACCCTGCACCAGGACCTGGCCGTTTTTTCATGGTGGATGCGAGGCCCGTGCGGGCACGCGGAACCGCTCAGGCCGCCGGCACAAACTGGATGCTGGCCAGCGCAATGCGGTTGCCGCCCTTGTCACGGGCACTGGACAGGGCGCGGTCGGCGCTGCGCAGCAACTCGTCGACGATGCCGGCCGTGTGCGGGAAGCTGGACACGCCCATTGAGACCGTGAACGGGATCTGCTGACCATTAAAGGGCACGATGTGCTCGGCACACTGGCGGCGCAACTGCTCCATGCGTGCGTGCGCCGTGGCCAGGCCGATGCCCGACAGCAGCACGACGAAGCGGTCGCCGCCCAGACGGCAGGGCGAATCCATCGCGCGGGTGTTGGCGCGCAGCAGGCGCCCCAGCGACTCGACCACGCGCTCACAGGCCTCGACACCGTGCAGGCGACGGATCTCGTCCATGTTGTCAATGGCAATGGCCACCAGGGCAAACTCGCGCTGCTCGCGGCTCGACAGGTCGGCCTCACGGCGCAGTTGCTCGTCGAAGTGGACGCGGTGGTACAGACCCGACGAGGTGTCGCGCACCTGGTTGTCTTCCATGTCGCGGCGCAGCGCGTCATTGGCCTTTTGCTGCTGCTCCAGCTGCGCCAACGCCTGGGCAATCTGGGCCTCGCGCTGGTGCGTCTCGGTGATGTCTTGCCAGAGGGAGAGCATGTGCGGCTCGCTCTGCCCCTCCAAGGCCACCTGCTGGCGCCAGACCCGGAAGTCGCGGCGCGCACTGCGCACCTCCATGCGGTGTTCTGAGCGCAGGCCGTTGGGCATGGCAGCGGCCTGCACATCGGCAGCGCGCAGGGCCACGGCCTGAGTCGCATCAAATATGTCGGCGTCCAGCGCCCCTTCGAGCGAGTCATCGCCTGCCTGCAGGAGGCGCGAGGCGGCCTCGCTGGCATAGACGTAGCGTCCCGAGCTCAGGTCTTTGACCAGCACGGCCAGCCCGAGTTGGTCCAGTGCGTTCAGAACCGCCTGGTGCACGGCACCGCTGTTCAGGACGACGGAGGCAAGAGAGTCGGACATGAAAACCTGTGTGGATGAAGGGAATGGCACAAGGGAAGCGCACAGATCGTCCGTCAAATGACGCGCCGTGGCTGTCCTTCAAACAAGGGATAGAGGATTTTTTACACGACAAATGTGCCCTAATTCACAGCGCCGCGCACCAAAACCGTCACAGCAACGCGACGCCCCCTCTTAAGGAGGTGGGATTGTCCCTGTATCGGACAATTCAAGCCAACTCTCTCGACCAAGTTTGACCACGATGATCAAGATTGCATTGCTGGGCTGCGGCCTGATGGGCACCCCGATGTCTCGCCGCCTGCTGGCGGCTGGCTACCCCTTAACGGTGTGGAACCGCACGCGCACGAAGGCCGAGGCACTGGCCGAGGCCGGTGCCACCGTGGCCGACACGCCGGCGGCCGCCGTGGCGCAGGCCGACCTCGTCATCACCATGCTGGAGCATGGCGGAGTGGTCGGCGAGGTGCTGTTCAGCCCGGATTTGCCTGGTGCCGCGCAAGGGCTGCGGCCCGGCACGCTGGTGGTGGACATGAGCTCGATCCTGCCGGAGCAGGCGCAAGACCATGCGCGCCGTCTGGCCGCCTTGGGCGCGTCCGCGCTGGATGCGCCGGTGTCGGGCGGCACGCTGGGCGCCGAAGCGGGCACGCTGGCGATCATGGCCGGCGGTGAGGCGGCGGATTTCGAGCGCGCCCGCGAGGTGCTGTCGGTGCTGGGTCGCCCCGTGCATGTGGGGCCGGCGGGCTCAGGCCAGTTGACCAAGCTGGCCAACCAGATGATCGTGGGCATCACGATCGGCGCGGTGGCCGAGGCCCTGCTGCTGGCAGAAAAAGGTGGCGCCAACCCGGCCAAGGTGCGCGAGGCGCTGCGGGGTGGTTTTGCCGAGAGCCGCATTTTGGAGGTGCACGGTCAGCGCATGGTCAACGGTGACTTTGCCAAGCGCGGCTCGCTGGCGATCCAGCTCAAGGACCTGCGCAATGCGCTGCACACCTCGGTCGGACTGGGGTTCGACGCGCCCATCACCCAGCATCTGACTGATTTGTATGCCCAGGCGGCCGACCATGGCTTTGGCGATCTGGATCAGTCTGGGCTGTTCAAGGAGCTGCAGCGCCGCCAGGGCGGCACCCGCTAAGCCGCGGAGCCAGGCGCGTAGCGGCCCATGAGGTGGGCCAGCTCGACGGCGGACTGCACCTGCAGTTTCTCGAAAATGTTGGCGCGGTGAAACTCCACCGTGCGGGGCGTGATGCCCAGGTGGTCGGCGATGTTCTTGTTGTAGTGGCCCTGCAGCAGCTCATCGAGCACCTCGCGCTCGCGCTGGCTCAGGGCCGCCAGGGCCTGCTGAAAGCGCCATTTCGCCTGCGATTCGGTCTGCAGGACGATCGCTTCGCGGCAGGCGGCCTCCACCTTGTCGACCAACTGGTTGTCCTGAAAGGGCTTTTCCAGAAAGTCCCAGGCACCGTTCTTGACGGCGGCCACGGCCATGCTGAGGTCGCCATGGCCGGTCAGGAACAGGATGGGCCAGGGCCAGCCCTGCGCCTTGAGCTGCTCGAAGGTGGCCAGGCCCGAGAGGGGCTCCATGCGGATGTCGAGCAGCATGATGCTGCACGCCCAGGTGTCACTGTCCGGGCGCAAGTCCGCCAGGAACTGGTCGCCCCCTGCCCAGCAGCGGGTGCGCAGCCCGCGGGAGTCGAGCAGCCACGCCAAGCCGTCGCGGAAGTCCGCGTCGTCGTCGACGATGTGCACGAGAGGGGTCAGGGGTTCAGAGGCAGCCACAGGGTGAATTGTGCCCCGTGCAGCTCGTCGCTGCGCGCCACATCGATGCGCCCGTGGTGGGCTTCGATGATGGAGCGGCAGATGGACAGGCCCATGCCCATGCCGCCTTCTTTCTGGGTCGCGAACGCATCGAAGATGTTGCCGACTTGATCGGGAGGCACACCGGGGCCGTTGTCAGCCACCCGGATGCCGACCTGGCCTTCGCTGCGCACCAGCCGCACCTGTACGCGCGGCGTGGCGCCGGTGGTTTTGACCGCCCACTCGGTGGCGTTGAGCACAATGTTGTGCAGGGCATGCTCCAGCAGCAAGGCATCGGCTGGCACGGTCAGTGAAGGATCGGCCTCGGGCATTTGCAGGTGCAGGCGCAGCCCCTCGGGCAAGGGCACCTGCCCCACCACGCGGCTCACGAAGGGCAGAAGGTCCAGCGGCTGCCGGTTCATCTCCTGGCGTCGGGCAAAGGCGTTGACGCGCTGGATGACGCGCCCGGCCTTCTCTGCGATGCGGGCCATGCGCTCGACCACCGGACCGACTTCATCGAGCGTGATGCGTTGCTGTTGCAGCCGGTTGAGCAGACCATTGGCATAGCTGCTGAGCGCTCCCAAGGGCTGGTTGAGCTCGTGGGCCAGGGTGGAGGCCACCTCGCCGACGGCAATCAGGCGGCCCGAGGCCTCCAGCATGTCCTGCTGGCGGGCAGCGCGGCGCTCGATGCGCTTGCGCTCGGTGATGTCCAGCGCCGAGCCCATCCAGCCGACCACGGTGCCATCGGACAGGCTCAGAGGGGCGCCGTGGACCAACACCTCGAGCAGGTGGCCGTCGTGGTGTCGCCACTGCATCTCGACGCCGATCAGCGGGGCGCTGGGGTCGGCCATGTGCGCGCGCAGGGTGTCGAGCTCGTCGCGCGATGCGCCGGGCCAATAAGGCATGGGCCGGGTGGGGTCCACCAGCGCCTCGGCGGGCCAGCCGACCAGGCGACAGAAAGCCTGATTGACGTAGAGCGGGCGTCCTTGGGTGTCCCAGGCGCGCAGGCCCAGCTGCACCGCCCGCTCCATGGCCTGACGTAGCACGCGCTGAGTCTGCAACTGGGCCTCGACGCGTTGCCGCCGCACGGTGTCGCGCCACAGGGCATACAGGGCCGCCATCATGGCCAGCAGGCACACCAGGGCCACACCGAAAAAGAGCCGTGGCGCCAGGGCGTGCTGTGGGTTCAGCGCCCGCACATCCAGGCTGAGCTGAATGCCGGGAAGGTGGATGGGGACGGGGCTGGACGTGTCCCCGTGCGGTTTGAGGTCGATGGCATGGTCCCGGGCAAACCAAGGCGGGATGATGCCGCGCAAGGCCTGCTCAAAGTGCACCGCCGCGACGTGATCGCCGATGAACTGGCCCTGCTCGAACTGAGGCACGGCCAGCCACAGGATGTGGCCTGCTTCAGGGTCACTTTGCGGCAGGGGGCCAGCATAGGCGGCGCGTTGCAGTGCACCGGTGGTGGCCAGCATGGTCTGCAAGGCGGGCTCGCCGTCGGGCTGGCGGGCAGCGGCTTGCATGAAGTCGGGCCAGTCACGGACGCGCCGCTGCTGCTCAGCGGGCAACCAGCGGTGAAACAGGATGACGCCGGGGGTGCGCCACAGCTGGCCGGCCTTCACGGGCAAGGCGGGCGATGTGCCCTCGTCCGCCCCCCCCGCCCCTGCCGAGGTATCGCGGCGCTGTGCCTGCAGCGCCAGCGCGGTGAGGTCGGCCTCCAGGCGCTGGAAGTGAAAGCGCAGGGTCTGGTCCAGCCACTGGGCGTCGGCCACACGGCGGCGGTTGGCCTCCTCGGCCTCGACCGAGCGCAGGAACAGCGCCAGCACCCCGATGGACACGGCCACCAGCAGCAACATGCCGCCCAGCCACATCAGGGCGCGACGGTTCCCGGCCGAGGCCGAGGGCGGCTCCAGCTCCAGCAAGGTGAAATCGACGACGGGCTCGGACATGGCGCGGAGGGGTTTTGGTTAGGATAGCTGACATGTGCCCTCCTCCTTTCCACGCCGGGTCGAAGCATCGCCTGCTGTGGGTTAGCACGTGGCTGTGCGTCCTGTGCATCCTGTGGTCGCCGATGGCCCAGGCCGCCGAGTTGGTGGTGCGCCTGTCGCATGTGGTGGCGCCGGACACCCCAAAGGGGTTGATGGCCACGCGTTTTCAGCAACTGGTCGCGCAGGCTTCGGGGGGACGCATCCGCGTGGACGTCTATCCGGACTCGCAGTTGTATGGCGACGATGACGAGATGGAGGCGCTGCAGTTGGGCGCCGTCGAGATCCTGGCGCCGTCCCTGTCGAAGTTTGGCGTGGCCGGCGCGCCGGAGTTCGAAGTGTTCGACCTGCCTTTTTTGTTTGACACCCTGGCGCAGGTGCGCTGCGTGACGCAAGGCCGCATCGGTCAAGAACTGTTGCAGGGGCTGGCCCGCCAGCAGATGGTCGGCCTGGGCTTTCTCGACAACGGCTTCAAACAAATGAGCGCCCCCCGCCCCTTGCTGCAAGCGGCCGACTTCCAGGGGCTGCGGCTGCGCATTCAGGCCTCCCGTGTGCTGGCCGCGCAGATGCGGGCACTGGGGGCGTATCCGGTGGTGCTGCCGTTTGGCGACACCCGGCGTGCACTGGCCGAGGGCGTGGTCGATGGGGCAGAGAACCCCTTGTCCAATTTTCTGACCCAGGGCCTGGCCCCGGTGCAGCGCACGATCACCCTGACGGAGCATGGCTACCTGGGTTATGCGGTGGTGGCCAACCCGCGCTTTTGGGCCAGCCTGGACGACGGTGATCGCAACCTGCTGCTGCGTGCCTTGAACCAGGCGCTGGCCGAAGGCAATGCGCGGGCCGCCGCCCTCAATGCCCAGGCGCTGACCACCTTGAAGCAGACACCGGGACTGCAGGTGCGCAGCCTGAGCCCGGCGCAGCGCACGGCCCTGCGCCGTGCCGTGCAGCCCGTGCATGCCGACTTTGCACGGCGAGTGGGTACGCCACTTTTGCGAGATGTGAAAAATCTTTGCCTTGGCGTCGACCAGGGTTAACCCGACTGTTGAACGCCACAGTTGGCGGCCTACACCGGGCTGGGTATCGTTCGCGCCACATCGCCCCCTGGGCAGATCGGGCGTGACACACGCGAAGGTCTGCGCTGGGTTCCCCCTCCTTCACACCGCAAAGGCCCGCGCCATGTCCCAGACACCTGCACGCAAGCCGCTTTACCAATCCCTCTACGTTCAAGTGCTCTTCGCCGTCATCGTCGGCGTGTTGCTGGGCCACTTCGCGCCTGAAGTGGGCGCGAAGATGAAACCCCTGGGCGACGGCTTCATCAAGCTGATCAAGATGATCATCGCCCCCATCATCTTTTGTACCGTGGTGGTGGGCATCGCCGGCATGGAGGACATGAAGAAGGTCGGCAAGACCGGCGGCCTGGCCTTGTTGTACTTCGAGGTCGTCTCGACCATCGCCTTGATCATCGGCCTGGTCGTGGTCAATGTGCTGCAACCCGGCTCGGGCATGCATGTGGACCCCAACACGCTGGACACCAAAGGCATTGCGGCCTACACGGAGCCCGGCAAAATGCAGGGCACGGTGGACTTTCTGCTGCATGTGATCCCGACGTCGGTGGTGGACGCCTTTGCCAAGGGTGAGATCCTGCAGGTGCTGCTGTTCTCGGTGCTGTTCGGTTTTGCGCTGCACAAGTTCGGCGGCCGCGGCACGATGGTGTTCGACTTCATCGAGAAGTTCTCGCACGTGCTGTTCGACATCGTCGGCATCATCATGAAGGTGGCTCCGGTGGGTGCCTTCGGTGCGATGGCCTTCACGATCGGCAAGTACGGCGTCAGCTCGCTGTTCTCGCTGGGCAAGCTGATGGGTGCGTTCTACCTGACCTGCCTGCTGTTCATCTTCATCGTGCTGGGCCTCATCAGCCGTCTGCATGGCTTCAGCATCGTCAAGTTCGTTCGCTACATCAAGGAAGAGCTGCTGGTGGTGCTGGGCACCTCGTCGTCGGAATCGGTGCTGCCGCGCATGATGGAGAAGATGGAGAACCTGGGCGCCCGCAAATCGGTGGTCGGCCTGGTGATCCCCACGGGTTATTCGTTCAACCTCGATGGCACCTCGATCTACCTGACGATGGCGGCCGTGTTCATCTCGCAAGCGACCGACACGCCGATGACGTTGACGCAGCAGCTGACTTTGCTGGCGGTGCTGCTGCTGACCTCGAAGGGCGCGGCGGGCATCACAGGCAGCGGTTTCATCGTGCTGGCTGCCACCTTGTCGGCGGTGGGCCATGTGCCAGTGGCAGGTCTCGCCTTGATCCTGGGCATTGACCGTTTCATGTCGGAGGCCCGGGCCCTGACCAATCTGGTGGGCAACGGTGTGGCCACGCTGGTGGTCGCAAAGTGGACGGGGGACCTGGACATGAAGAAGCTCAACCACGGCTTGAACAACCCCTCGCCCGCCGAAGCAGACGAGCCCGAACTCATCCTGGACCAACAGGTTGCCCACATGGCTGTGACGCCCCAGAAGGGCTGATCCTCGCGATGTGACATGAAGCCGCCCCAATCGGGCGGCTTTTTTGTTGCCTGAAATCTGACGCTTGTTTTCCCTGAGGCCGACTCCTACATTGCTTGAAAAGCAAAAGCGGGAGGTGCCACATGCGTCGGTATGCGTGCGTCGTCTTGGTGTGCCTGGCTGGATGCGGTGGGGGCGGTGGCGGCTCCAGACCGTCCCCTAGCCCGACAGGCGTCTCCGAGAGCTACTACCCCGTCAACGTGGGCGCGCGCTGGTCGTACGACGTCACATCCAGTGACGCACCCTCGCCCTACATTGACAACCTGAGCATCACGGGCTTCAACGCCGGGACAGGTCAATGGGTCTTTCTGGACGGCAACCCGGCCGGAGACGGTATGCCCGTCGAAAGCTACTACCGCAAGGACGCACGGGCCTTCACCTTCTTGGGTGACAACACCCCAGCCGACTGGTTGACCGCCGCGCTCACGCCGATGGACCTGATGCGCTTCGATGGCACTTTCAGCACCTCGCCGCTGGTCAGTCTCAGCAACGCCAACATCGGTGTCGATCTGGACAGCGACGGCCGGAATGACACGATGTCCGGGCAGGTCAACGGCATCGTCGAGGGCTTTGAAACCTTGGTCACCGATGTCGGGTCGTTCTCGAACACCGCCCGGATCCGCTACACCGCCTCGGGCACCGTGACGCTCACCACCGGCGCCAGCATCCCCATCACCCAAACGGTGCGCGAGTGGCGCGCACCGGGTGTGGGTGCCATCCGGCAATCCATCCGGACCACCGTGGGCGGCGACACCAGCACCTCGACGCTGGAGCTCAAAGGGCTGTCGGTCAACGGCATCCTGGGCGGCATCCTGCCCCCCTCAACCCTCTTGGCCAATCTGGTCATCGCCAGCTCCGACGAAACCCGCCCTGGGCGGCCCGCTTTGACCAGCGACGGACAACGCTATCTGCTGATCAGCAACCGCGAGATCACGCCGACCACCTGGCAGTGGATCGGCCAGTTCATCGCAGCAGACGGTCAGTTGCAAAGCACCGTGTTGCTCTCTCCCGAGATCAGTGATTTGTGGGGGAACCCCGCCCTGGCGTGGAATGGCGCCTCCAGCACGTACGCTGTCGTCTCCGGCAGTGGCACCGGCTACGGCATGCGCTTCCAGCGAATCAATGCCACGGGCGTGGTGCTCGACACTTATCCCGGCACCGAACTGGCGTCCGATGGCCGCAATCGCGCCTTGGCCGCGGGCGGCGGCAAATGGTTGGCGGTGTACCAGCGCAACAGCATCCCAGGCGCTTTGTTTGGCAGACTGGTGGATGCCAACGGCATGCCCGGGGTGGCGTTCACAATCGCCTCGGCGGGCGTGGCCGATTTCGCGCAACCTGCGGTGGCCTTCGACGGCAGTAACTTCCTGGTGGTCTGGGAATCAGGACCTGGCTCATCGCTGCCGGCTGACACGAACATCCTGGCCCGACGCGTCTCGCCCTTGCTGGGCGTGCTGGATGTCCCCTTCACCGTGAGTGACGCGGCCGAGGCGCAATGGATGCCACAAATCGCTTGCGGAGCGAACCAATGTCTCATCGCATGGGTGGACCGACGCAATCATGCGGGACAAAGCTACAGCCTCTCGCCCGGCCCGGGCGACCTGTATGGCACGCTGATCGGCCCGACAGGCCTCCCTCTGCAGACGAATGGGCTGGCGTTCGCGACCGGGATCACCGCCAATGCTGGCCATCCCGGGCTGACCTTCAACGGCTCGGAGTACGTGCTCGCGTGGTCTCGCGGGGCATATGTGAACAGTCCCGGCGGTCCGACCGGCATCTACGCGATGCGCATCAGCACCGCCGGTCTCGCCTCGCCAGGCATGCCCGGCCTGGTGGTGTCCGGACCGCCTCCTGCAAACACCCGCTACCTGTATCCGACGCTGGCGTCCGTCGGATCGGGTGCCCTGGTGGCGTGGCTTTCCAACACGGAAGCCATCGGCGGCACGAAGCAGATCGACGGCACCGTGATCTGGCCGAAGCTGATGCGTTGAATGGCTGGGCAGGAACGGGTCATCTACACTCGGCGCATGTTGTTGACCATCCGTCTGAGCGCCTCATCGGAGGCCTGACTCTCACCGTATGAAAGTCATGAATCTGCTGCGGGCGCAGTGGCAACTCCTGACCACGCTGAATCGCAGCGACCGTCCCTGGGAAATGCCGCTCGCGGCCGCGTTGGCATCGGGTCTGCCTTTGTGCGTGGGGGCCTGGTTCGGCCACATGGACTATGGCCTGGTGTCGTCCTTGGGCGGACTGGTCTTTTTGTATCTGCCCACAACGCCGCTGTACCACCGCATGGTCACGCTGATGGCGTGCTCGTTCGCGATGAGTGCCTGCTACACGATCGGCCTGATGAGCCACTTCGTGCCGGCGCTGATGATGCCGGCCCTGATCTTCACGGCCATCATTGTGAACATGGTCTGTCGCTTCTATGCGGTGGGCATGCCGGGCAGCCTGTTCTTCATCATGGCGGCGGCCATTGGGGCCTACACGCCCATCGAGGTCGAGCAGTTGCCCTTGATGGTGGGCCTGATCACGCTGGGCAGCTTGCTGGCCACCTTGATCGCGTTCCTCTACAGCTTGCACCGCTTACGGGTGCGGGCGCCGCAGCCCGTCGTCCCGCTGCCTACCCCCACCTTCGATTTCGTCATCTTTGACTCGGTGGTGATTGGTGTGTTCGTGGGGGTCTCACTGGCCTTGGCGCAGTTGTTCCAATTGGAGAAGGCCTACTGGGTGCCCGTCAGCTGTCTGGCCGTGATCCAGGGCGCATCGCTGCAAGCGGTGTGGAACAAGCAGGTTCAACGCATTTTGGGCACGGGCATCGGCTTGTTGGTGGCCTGGGGCCTGTTGCTGATGCCACTCAACCCCTGGGGGCTGGCCGCGCTACTGATGGTGCTCACCTTCATCGTCGAAACCGCGGTGGTGCGCCACTATGGCTTTGCGGCCATTTTCATCACGCCCTTGACCATCTTGCTGGCCGAGGCGGGTACGCTGGGCAATGGCGTACCCGCCCACCTGATCGAAGCGCGCTTTTACGACACGGTGCTGGGCTGCACCGTGGGTCTGGTGGGTGGGGTGTGTTTGCACAGCCCGCGCTTTCGGGCGGTGCTGGGGCAGCAGATGCGCCGGCTGATGCCGCAACGGCTGAGGTAGCTGCGATACTGCCGTCCATTGCTTTGCGATATTCGGACGGAACCATGTGCACCATCTGCGGTTGTGAATCGGCGCAGGCCCACGCGCCCCATGCCCACGGCCATGCTCACACCCATGAGCATGGGCACGAATATGGGCATGAACACCCTCATGCGCACCACGATGCGGCGGCTGTCGGTCACTCGCATGGCGACATGCACACCCGCGTGCTGCAACTGGAGCAAGACATCCTGGCTGGCAACCAGCACATGGCCGATCATGTGCGTGCCCACCTGGCCAGCCAGCACACCCTGGCCTTGAACCTGGTGTCCAGCCCCGGCTCGGGCAAGACCACGCTGCTGGTCGAGACCGTGGCGCGCCTGAAGGCGCAGCAACGCCCGGTGGCCGTGATCGAAGGGGATCAGCAGACCAGCTTCGATGCCGAACGCATCCGCGCCACCGGCGTGCAGGCCGTACAGATCAACACCGGCAAGGGCTGCCATCTGGACGCGCGCATGGTGCACGATGCCCTGCACGAGCTGCCCACGCTGCCGCATGGCGTGCTGATGATCGAGAACGTGGGCAATCTGGTCTGCCCGGCCGGTTTTGACCTGGGCGAGCGCGCCAAGGTGCTGGTGTTTTCAGTGACCGAGGGTGAAGACAAGCCGCTGAAGTACCCGGACATGTTCCAGGCGGCTGGCCTGATCCTGCTGCACAAGTGCGACCTGTTGCCGCACGTGCGGTTCGACGTGGCGCGCGCGCTGGACTTCGTCCGCCAGGCGAACCCGGACGCCCCGGTGATCCAGCTGTCGAGCACCACCGGCGAAGGGTTTGACGCATGGATGGCCTGGATCGACGCACAGTGCGCCGCCGCCTGATCCTGCGCGGACAGGTGCAAGGCGTGGGCTGCCGGCCCTGGGTCTGCCAGCAGGCCCGCGCGCTGGGCGTGCGAGGCTGGGTGCGCAACACCGCAGAGGGTGTGGAGTTGCTGGCGGAAGGCAGCGAGGCGGACGTCGCCCGTTTGGTCGCACGCTTGCCCCGACTGCCTGCCCCAGGCCGGGTGGACGAATGGCTGGACGTCGACGCGTACGCTCCCGGTGTGCCCCACGCCCCCGTAGGCGAGTTCGCCATCCTGCCCAGTCCGACCTCGCACAGCTCGGCTCCCGTGCATGCCTTGCTCGGCGCGGACCTGGCGGTGTGCGACACCTGCCTGGCCGAGCTGTTCGACCCCACGAACCGCCGCTGGCGCCATCCCTTCGTCCACTGCCCGCAGTGCGGCCCGCGCTACACCGTCACGCGGCGCCTGCCGTTTGACCGAGCGAACACCTCGCTGGCCGAGTTTCCGCTGTGCCCTGCGTGCGAGGCCGAGGTGCACGACCCGCGCGACCGGCGCTTCCATGACCAGACCCAGGCTTGCCCGGACTGTGGGCCGCGCCTGACGCTGTTCCGCTCCAGTGGGGAAGCGGTGGCTGGCGATGCCATCGCACAGACTTGGGCCGTGCTGGCCGGTGGTGGCATCGTGGCGCTGCAGGGCGTGGGCGGTTTTCACCTGTGTTGCGATGCGCGCCAGCCTGAGGCGGTGGCGCGACTGCGTCAGCTCAAACGGCGCCCCACCAAGCCTTTGGCGGTGATGGCGGCGAACGTCGCGTCCTTGCAGGACTGGGTGCAGGTGTCACCCGACGAAGCGCACTGGTTGACCTCGCCCGAGCGGCCCATCGTGCTGCTGAACCAACGGCCCCACCTGGCAGCGGCCTGCCCTGGCCTGGCCCCGCATCTGCACACCCTGGGCGTGATGCTGCCCTACACGCCGGTGCACCACCTGCTGTTTCACGAGGTCGCCGGGCGACCGACCGGCACCGACTGGCTGCACGCCGCACAGCCCACCTGGCTGGTGATGACCAGCGGCAATGCGCCGGGCGAACCCCTGGTGATCGACCACGACCATGCGTGGCGCGAGCTGGCCCCAATGGCCGATGCCCTGCTGCTGCACGACCGGGCCATCACCGCCCGCAACGACGACTCGGTGCTGCGAGTGCGGCCGGATGGCAGCGCCTGCTGGCTGCGCCGGGGGCGAGGGTATGCGCCCCTGCCCATGCAATGGCCTGCACGACAAGATGCCCCAATACCTACCGTGATGGCACTCGGTGGGGAGCTCAAAGCCACGCTCTGCCTTAGCACGCCCCACGCCTCGGGCGGCACACAGGTCTTTGTCTCCCCCCATGTCGGCAACCTCGACAACGCCGGCACCCGACTGGCCTTCGACGCCTTGGCCCGCCAATGGCCCGCCTGGCGTCAGGTGCAACCCAGTGCCCTCGCCTGCGACCTGCATCCGGACTTCTACAGCAGCCGACTCGCCGCCGAGTGGGCCGCGCAGGCCGACGTGCCGCTGATCCCCGTCCAGCACCACCACGCCCACATCGCCGCGGTGCTGGCCGAGCACGCGCACGATCCGGCCAGCGAGCAACCGGTGATCGGACTGGCCCTGGACGGTCACGGCCTGGGCGCCGACGGGCAGGCCTGGGGCGGCGAGTTGCTGTGGGTGCACCGCGACCAATGCCAGCGCCTGGGGCACCTGCACCCACTGCCCCTGCCGGGCGGAGAGCGCGCCGCCCGCGAGCCCTGGCGCCTGGGCGTAGCCCTGCTGCATCTGCTGGGCCGTGATGACGAAATCGCCACCCGCTTGGCCGACCAGGCTGGTGTGGCCGCCTTGCA
This sequence comes from Aquabacterium sp., assembly GCF_034003525.1. GTDB lineage: Bacteria > Pseudomonadota > Gammaproteobacteria > Burkholderiales > Burkholderiaceae_C > Aquabacterium. Next base: position 2,574 of record NZ_JAVEYN010000014.1, on the reverse strand, counting down.
AGCCTGGCTGGCACGCGGCCAGATCCCGCAGACCACCAGCCTGGGCCGCCTGTTCGATGCCGCCGCCGGCGTGCTGCGCCTGCTGGACCGCTCCGGCCACGAGGGCGATGCGGCCATGCGCCTGGAAAGCCTCGCTGCCCAGGCCGACACGTCGCCGCCGTTGCCGACGGCCCCTACCTTCACCGCCCTGCCCACCATCGGAGCTGCCACCGCGGCATTGAGCACACCGCCTCCGTCCATCCTCGACTGGCGCCCGCTGATGCAATGGCTGTGCGACCAAGCCCCTCACCCCGCGCCAGCCGCTACCCGCGCCGCTGCCGTCTTCCACCTCACGCTGGCCCGCGATCTGGCCGCCTGGGCCGCCCAAGCCTGCACGCAGCACAACATCCACACCATGGTGCTCAACGGCGGCTGTCTGGCCAACCGACTGCTGGACGACGCCTTGACCCAGCATTTGCAAGATGCCGGGCTGCGCGTCTGGCGCGCCAAGCACTATCCTTGTGGCGATGGCGGTTTGAGCCTGGGTCAGGCCTGGGTCGCCCACCACCGCCTCGCCGTGCCCGTCACCCCCACTGCCTGACACCCACACCACCATGTGCCTCGCCCTGCCCGCTCGTGTGATCTCGCTGGACGCCACCGGTCTGTCAGGCCAGGTGGACCTGGGCGGTGTACGCAAAACCGTGTCCTTCGCCCTGCTGGACGAGGTCGCCGTGGGGGACCACGTGATCGTCCACGTGGGCTACGCGCTGAGCCGCCTCGCCCCCGACGAAGCCGCCCAGACCCTGGCCCTGTTCGCTGAGCTGAACGCCCACCACGCCCAAACGTCATCGGAGGGCAGTGCATGAAATACGTCAGCGAGTTCCGCGACCCCACGCTGGCCCGCCACCTGACGCAGAAGCTGACCGATGCGGTCCAGCCCGGCCGCACCTACCGCTTCATGGAGTTCTGCGGCGGCCACACCCATGCCCTGGCCCGCTATGGCGTGCTCGATCTGCTGCCCCCACAGATCCAGATGATCCACGGCCCCGGCTGCCCGGTTTGCGTGCTACCCATCGGCCGCATCGACATGGCCATCGAGCTGGCGCAGCGCCCCGGCGTGATCCTGGCCAGCTATGGCGACACCCTGCGCGTGCCCGCCTCCGAGCAGCTCAGCCTGATCCGCGCCCGCGCCCAAGGCGCCGACGTGCGCATCGTCTATGCCGTGGACGACGCCCTCGCCCTGGCCCGCGCCCACCCCGACCGCGAAGTCGTGTTCTTGGCCATCGGCTTCGAGACCACCACGCCCCCCACCGCCGTGGCCCTGCAAACGGCCCAGCGCGAAGGCCTGCACAACTTCAGCGTGCTGTGCAACCACGTGCTCACGCCTGCGGCGATGCACGCCATCCTCGGCCAGCCCGAGCACGTCCCGCTCGACGGCCTGGTCGGTCCCGCCCACGTCTCCACCATCATCGGCTCGCAGCCCTACGAAGTGTTCGCATCGCGCTACGACCTGCCCGTGGTCATCGCCGGTTTCGAGCCACTGGACATGATGCAGGCCATCCTGATGCTGGTGCAGCAGGTCAACGAAGGCCGCGCCGAGGTCGAAAACGAGTTCACCCGCGCCGTGAGCCGTCAAGGCAACACCCGCGCGCAAGCCCTGGTGCACGAGGTCTTCGAGCTGCGCGACGACTTTGCCTGGCGCGGCCTGGACCGCATCCCCCACAGCGCCCTGCGCCTGCGCCCTGCCTACGCCCGCTTCGACGCCGAGCAGCGCTTCGGCCTGCACGACCGCAGTGTGCCCGACCACCCGCAATGCCTGTGCGGCCCCATCCTGCGCGGCCAGCGCCAGCCGGTGGACTGCAAGCTCTTCGGCTCCGTCTGCACGCCAGACAACCCCATGGGTGCGTGCATGGTCAGCTCCGAAGGCGCCTGCGCAGCCCACTACGCCTACGGCCGGCACCGCGCGCCGACAGCAGCCCTTGTCTCCACAGCAGGCGCACCGACACCCGCCTCCCCCACAGCGTCCCGCCTCTCATGAGCCTCGCCAAACCCGGCTACGTGCGCCCGCTTGACCTCCAACGCGGCCGCATCGACCTCACCCACGGTGCCGGCGGCCGCGCCAGCCACCAGCTAGTCCAAGATGTGTTCCAGCCCGCGTTCGCCCGCACTTGGACCCATCTTCAGGACCCACAAGGCCAGGCCTGGCAACCCGGCAGTGACGACGGCGCCGTGCTGCCCATGCCCACCAACCTGCCGGACGGACACCGCCTGGTCCTCGCCACCGATGCACACGTGGTCTCCCCGCTGTTCTTTCCCGGCGGCAACATCGGCCAACTCGCCGTGCACGGCACCGTCAACGACCTGGCCATGATGGGCGCCACGCCCCTGCACCTCACCGCCAGCTTCATCCTCGAAGAAGGCCTGCCGCTGACCGACCTCGTGCGCATCGCCCGCTCCATGGCCGATGCGGCCTGCGAAGCCGGTGTGGCCATCGTCACCGGCGACACCAAGGTGGTCGAACGCGGCAAGGGCGACGGCGCCTACCACAGCACCACCGGCCTCGGCTGGATCGCCCCCGGCGTGCGCTTGTCGGGC
>NZ_JAVEYN010000013.1:0-97522 GCF_034003525.1 Aquabacterium sp. | reverse complement strand
ACTCGCCGGTGCACAGCTTGGGCAGGTACTTGCGCTTGGTCGCTTCGGTGCCGAATTCGTTGATGGGCACCATCACCAGCGAGTGCTGCACGCTCATCATCGAGCGGTAGCCCGAGTCCACGCGCTCAACCTCACGGGCCACCAGGCCGTAGGACACGTAGTTCAGGCCCGAGCCACCGTATTCGGTCGGGATGGTCACGCCCAGCAGGCCCAGCTCGCCCATCTCACGGAAGATGGACGGGTCGGTCTTCTCGTGGCGGAAGGCTTCCAGCACGCGCGGGGCCAGCTTGTCCTGGCAGTAGGCGCGGGCTGCGTCGCGCACGGCGCGTTCGTCTTCGGTCAGTTGCTGGTCCAGCAGCAGAGGGTCATCCCATTGGAAAGCAGGGCGGGAGGTGGAGGCGCGCATCGGTGTCTTCGTTGAAAAGTAGGGATCGTGGTGCCAATGTACGAACCAGCAAGCTGCGTGGCAAACGATAATTTGGCACCCACTTGTGCCAATCCCTCACTCCTTTGACCATGCGCCGCAGCCTCCCCTCGACCACGGCCCTTGCCGCTTTTGAAGCGGCCGCCCGACATCAGAGCTATACGAAGGCGGCGCAAGAGCTGTCGGTGACGCAAAGTGCCGTGTGCAAGCAGATCACGGCGCTGGAAGACTATCTGGGCACCCAGCTGTTCAAGCGCGTGCGTCGCGGCATTGCCCTGACCGACGCGGGCGAGGCCTAGAGCCGCAAGATCGCACAGAGGCTCGATGAAATCGAACGGGACACGCTGGACGCGATGGCCGGCGGAGGTGACGGGGGGGCACTGGAGCTGGGCGTCGTGCCCACGTTCGCAACCAAGTGGTTGCTGCCCCGCCTGTCGGACTTCATGGCACGCCACCCCGGCATCACGCTGAACCTCACGGCACGCCCTCGCCCCTTCCTGCTCGATGACGCCCCGTTCGACGCCGCGATCGGGGTGTCCGAGCGCCTGTGGCCCGGCACGGAGGGAATTTTGCTCATGCGTGAGCAACTGGTGCCGGTGATCGGACCGGGCCTGTATGCGCAACACCGTGCCCGATCTGACGCCCGACGCAGCCAGGAAGTGGACTGGCAAACCTGCCCGCTGCTGCAACAAAGCACGCGCCCCTACGCGTGGCGTCACTGGTTCCAGTCTCGCGGGGTGCAGGTCGAGGCCGACATGAGCGGCCCGCGGATGGAGCTGACGTCGATGCTGATCGAGGCGGCCACCCATGACCTGGGCGTGGCCCTGGTGCCCACGACCTTGGTGGAGCGCGAACTGCACAGCGGCCAGCTCCGCCTGGCTTCGCCCCACCTGCAGCACAGCGATCGGAACTACTACCTGATGTGGCCCGAGCAGAAAGGATCGCCACGTGCCCTGATGCAGCTGAAAGACTGGCTGCAAGCGCAGGCAGCCCTGTACGAGCAAGACAGGCCGGTCTGACGGCCCCGGCCGGAACGGCCGGCAAGGTTGGTGGCGATGCGGCAAGGTCAAGCAGGCCAGACGCGTGGACGGTGCCGTCAAGGTAATCGGCGCCTTGCACGCCTATGGCGAACATTTCGACGCCCCCGGCTTCCAGCCGCTCGCACCCTGCCCCCTGATGCCCCGTCTCCGTCCGGCCGCGACCTACGACACCCTGCCCCAACGCTACAGGGATCGCTACAAATGGATGGTGCTCATCATCCTGGGACTCGGCACGGTGGCCGGTGTCTTGTGCCCCTCGGCCTTCAATGTGGCGGTGCCCGCGCTCGCCCAGCACTTCCAGCTCGGTCAGAATCAGGTGCAGTGCGCAGCCATTGAGTCCATTGCCGGCATGATCGGCTGCATGCCGCAGACGCGGCATACCTGGGTCAAGCAGCATGAGGTCGATGCAGGTGTTCGTGATGGGATTTCGACGGCAGAAGCCCAGCGCATCAAGTCCTGAAGGCCTTCGTCGATCAACACCGGGCGCAGCTTGGGGTCGAGTCGATCTGCCGTGTCTTGCGAATCGCCCCATCAGCGCATTGGCGCCATGCCCGCCTGATCGCGTCAACGGGCAGTTCCGTGCTGATCGACCCAATCAGCTGTGGGTCTCGGACTTCACCTACGTCGAGACCTGGCAGGGTTGGGTCTATGTGGCCTTCGTCATTGACGTGTTCAGCCGTCGCATCGTGGGCTGGCGCCAGAGCATGCGCCATGCACACCGACTTCGTGCTCGCGGCACCACCTGTGGGTCATCGCACCACCTCAGGCCAGTGCGCAGAGAGACTGTCGCGCCCCACATAGCGCCCGTCAGAAGTTGACCGTCAGCGTGAGACGGGCGGTGCGCGGTTCAGCCGGGTGGCTGTGGATGCCGCCCACACCGTCGGCCGGCTCGCCCGGCAGGCGCGAGACATAGTAATAGTCGATGTCGCTGGCTTTGCGGTTGAACAGGTTGAAGATGTCCAGCGACAGCTTGGTGTGGGCATTGAGTCGATAGCCAGCACGCAAATAGGCCAGGGTGGTGCCCTTGGAGTGCTGGCTATTGTCTTCGATCAATGGGCGGGGGCCAAAGTAGCGCATCTGGAACTGACCGAACCAGGGCCCCCACTGGGTGACCGTCGCCCCCAGGGACACCACGGTGCGCACCGAGCCCGGCACGTCGCGGCCCGCGTTGGGGGCATCGCCCTGAGGCCGATCAAAGCGAGCTTGCGAGAAGGCAATGTCGCCATCGAGCATGAGCCAGTCCGAGGCCACGTAGTGGTTGTTGAACTCGATGCCGTAGCGGTGGCTGCCGCCGCTGGCTTCGGTCTCGCCCGCATCCCCCACGAACACCAACTCCGAGCCAAGCTGGAGTTGCCACAAAGCCAGCGAACTTTGCAGGCCCGGGATGATTTCGGTGCGCACACCGATTTCACTGCCACGCGTGCGCACCAACGGCACGGCGGCCGAGGTGTCGTCGCGCACGCCGGTGTCCGGGTTGATGCGAGCGGTGACGCGGGCCGTCACCCCGCGTGCGTCGTTGCTGTGAAAACCCCAGCCGGTGTTGATGAAGTATTCGGTCTTGTGCCAAGGCCCCAGGATCAGCGAGAGCTTGGGGCTGTTGATCATCGCGTGGCGCTGGCCGCTGTTGTCGGCGATAGAGGACGTCACATCGAAGTCGAAGCGATCGCTGCGCAGGCCCGCGACCGAGCGCAGCCACGGCAGCCAACGGGTGTCGTTTTCCGCGAAGACGCCCCAACCCGTCTCGCGCACCCGGCTTTCCTGGGTCACATCGGTGCGCCCCCCACCCTCTGCGCGGTACAGCCCCACCGGGGCGAGGCGGTCGTGCCGGACCTGCGCGCCGACCTTGTTCGTCATCTCCAGGCCACCCCAGTCGACATTCCAGCTGCGCGCCGTGTGGGCACCGTAGGTCTGCCGGCGCTCGGCCTGCTCGAACTGGTCACCCTGGACCGGATCGTCCAGGTAGTAGGTGAAGTTGGAGAACAGGTTCAGACGCGACGCAATCGCGTAGGCGTTGAACTGCCAGTCGCCATCCGGGAGCGCCTGAGTACGTTGGTAGGACAGGCTGCTGCGTTGCGTGCGGCCGTGGTCGGAGGGGTCGATGGCGCCAAAGCGCCCAATCAGGCCCGCATCGACAGCGCGCTGCGGCACCTGGTCCGTTGCGTCCCACTGGGCGGTGTAGGCCATGGCCGTGAGCGACTGGCGCACACCGCCCTCGTTCAGGCTGTAGCGCAGCACGCCATTGAGGCGCTTGAAGTGTTGAGGGTGGTCCCAGGGGCCGTTGTTGTGGGCCGCTTCGACGGCATACAGCAGGTGACCGGCTGACAAGGCCGTCGAGTGGGCGACCAAGGCGCGCTGATACGCATTGGCGCCCAGGGTGAGAGAGGCCTGCCCCTGGCCCAGCGTGTCGGCCAGGCGGATGCGCGCCGAGCCGGCCGAGGCGAAGTCCCCCTCGTCAGCGTAGTACGGCCCCTTGCGGTAGTGGATGCGCTCCACCAACTCAGGGATCAGCCAGTTCAGGTCGGTGTAGCCCTGTCCGTGCGCATGGGTGGGCATGTTGGCGGGCATGCCATCCACGAAGGTGGCAAAGTCGGTGCCGTGATCGAGGTTGAAGCCGCGCAGATAGTACTGGTTGGCCTTGCCATCGCCGCTGTGCTGCGAGACGATCAGCCCAGGCACGAACTCCAGCACCTCGGCCGGGCGCAAGGTGGGGCGGTTCTCCATGAGCTTGCGGTTGACCACGCCAGCGCTGGCAGCCTCGCTGCTGCCGACGGCATTGCTGTAGTTGCCGGTGACCGCGACGAGCGGGAGCACCGCATCGGGCTCTGCCTCGGAGGCGCCTTCGGCATGACAAGGCTGGAGGGCCAGGAGCGCCAGCGTGAGAGCGATCAGGCAGTTCAGGCGACGAACGGAGTACGGCATGGGTGGCCCTGGTGTATGAGGAATTTGAAAGTCATCATACTCGCGTGGACTCAAGACCCCCATACGCCACTTGGCGTATCTGCGGGGGCGGTGTCCGGCCGAATCGACCGGCAGCCGATTCAGGCGATCGGCTTGACGTGGGTGTGCCGCTGGCCGCCGGCCTCGTGGCGGTGGTGCTCATGCACGTCGACGCCGATGAGGTTCAACTTGCCGTGCAGCACGCCTTTCTCCGCGCACAAAGCGTCGGCAAACCGTTGCACAGCCGAGGTCGGCCCTTTCAGCAGCACCGTCTCGATGCAATGCTCATGGTCCAGGTGAGCGTGCATGGTGGACAAGGTCAGATCATGGTGAGCGTGTTGCAAACGGGTGATGCGCTCACCCAGGTCGCGCTCATGGTGGTTGTACACATAGGACAGGCACGCGACGCAGGGCCCCTCGGGCATCGTTCGCACGCGATGGCGATCCATCTCGGCCCGAACCATGTCGCGGAAAGCCTCGGAGCGGTTGGCGTAGCCTCGCTGGGCGATCCAGGAATCGAACTCCTGGGCCAGATGGTCATCGATGGAGATGGTGAAGCGTTCCATGTGTGTCGCCTGAACAAGGGTGGGGGATGGCCTGCGGCTCAAGCCAGGTGGGCCGAGCGACGGGCCAACTCGACGAAGGCCTTGACGTAATCGATCTCGGTGTCGGCCTCGCGGATGCCGAGGTGAATCTGCTTGGCGATGCCCTTGGCACCCAGTCGCACCGGCACCACGTTCATCCTCTGCGCGTACTCCTGCACCAGCCAGCGCGGCAAGGCGGCCACGCCTCGCTGGCTGGCCACCATCTGCAGCATGATGTCCGTGGTTTCGATGGCCTTGTGGCGCTTGGGCGCGATGCCGGCCGGCATCAGGAACTGGGTGTAGATATCCAGCCGATCGGTGGGTACCGGGTAGGTGATCAGCACCTCGTTCGCCAAGTGTCTGGGATTGACCTGGTTGGCCCCCGCCAAGGCGTGGTTGGTGCTGACCACCAGCACCTGTTCGTAGTCGAACACCGGCTCGAAGTGCAGACCGGGCTTGTACAGCGGGTCCGGGGTCACCAGCATGTCGATCTCGTAGCCAAACAGCGCGCCGATGCCGCCAAACTGGAACTTCTGCTTCACGTCCACATCAACATCGGGCCAGGCGGCCAGATAGGGCGAGACGATCTTGAGCAGCCATTGGTAGCACGGGTGGCACTCCATGCCGATGCGCAAGGTGCCGCGCTCTCCCTGCGCGAACTGACGCAGACGCTCTTCGGCCAAGGTCAGCTGCGGCAGCACCCGATTGGCCACGGCCAGCACGTACTGCCCCGCCTGCGTCAGTCGCAGGCTGCGGCCTTCGCGCAACCAGATGTCGGTGCCGAGTTGCTGCTCCAGTTTCTTCATCGAGTGGCTGAGGGCCGACTGTGTGACGCACAGCACCTCGGCAGCGGCTGTCAGCGAGCCTTGCTTTTCAACCTCCTGGACGATGGCCAGGTGCATGCGTTCCAACATGATGAATGAGTAAATCTCATGGTTTGTTGAATTAATACCATTTTACTTCATGCTCCTGCATCCTTAACCTTGCGGCCATTGTTGAACCCACCCCCCGAATTGATCATGGCCATCACACACAACCTGGGCTTTCCCCGCATCGGCGCCAAGCGCGAGCTGAAGTTCGCACTCGAGTCCTACTGGAAGGGCGAATCGTCGCGTGACGCCCTCCAGGAGTTGGGGGCGCAACTGCGTCGCCGCCACTGGGGCCACCAGTCCGCGCTGGACTTCGTGCCCGTGGGCGACTTCTCTTTCTACGACCAGATGCTGGACCTGAGCTTCACCCTGGGCAACCTGCCCGAGCGCGTGCAAGGCTTCCAGGGAGATGCGCTGGACAACTACTTCCGCGTGGCCCGTGGGCGCTCGGCACACAGCGCCGAGCACGCCGGCTGTTGCGGTGGCGGTGTGGCCGCGGGCGAAATGACCAAGTGGTTTGACACCAACTACCACTACATCGTCCCGGAGTTCACCTCGGCCACCACCTTCCAGCTCGACGCTTCGCGCCTGCTGACGCAACTGGCTGAAGCGCGTCAACTGGGGCTCCAGGCCAAGCCCGTGATCGTAGGCCCTGTGACGTATCTGGCGTTGGGCAAGGCCAAGGACGCCTCCGACAAGCTGGCCTTGCTGGAGCGCATCCTGCCGGTGTACGCCGAGCTGCTGGACACGCTGGCCGCGCAAGGCGTGGAATGGGTGCAGATCGACGAGCCCATCCTGGTGACCGAGCTCGATGCCGACTGGAAGCACGCCTTCAACACCGCCTACCACCAGCTCAAAGCCACCAAGGTCAAGCTCCTGCTGGCGACCTATTTCGGCCCCTTGGCCGAAAACCTGCACCTGGCGGTGAACCTCCCTGTGGCCGGTCTGCACATCGATGCCATCAACGGGCGTGAGGATGTCCAGCCCCTGCTGAACCTGCTGCCGTCTCACAAGGTGCTGTCGCTGGGGGTCGTCAACGGCCGCAATATCTGGAAGACGGACCTTGCGGCCGTGCTGGACTGGCTCGAACCGATTGCCCTGCGCCTGGGTGATCGCCTGTGGATCGCACCATCGTGTTCCCTGCTGCATGTGCCGGTGGACCTGGACAGCGAGCAACAACTCGATGCCGAGGTGAAGGCGTGGCTGGCCTTCGCCCTGCAGAAACTCGACGAGTTGCGCGTGTTGGCCAACGCCCTGAACAACGGTCGCGCCTCGGTCAAGGCCGTGCTGGCGGTCAACCAGGCGGCCATCAATGCCCGCCGCGCCTCACCGCGCGTGAACAACCCGGCGGTCAAGGCTGCGCTGCTCAGCATCACGCCGGAGATGGGTGAGCGCAAGAGCCCGTATGCCGTGCGTGCGCCCAAGCAGGCAGCGCGCTTGAAGCTGCCTGCCTACCCGACCACCACCATCGGCTCTTTCCCGCAGACCGCCGACATCCGCCACGCGCGCAGTGAGTACAAGGCGGGGCGCCTGGACGAAGCCGGCTACCAGGCCGCAATGCGCAAGGAGATCGAGCGTGCCGTGCGGGAGCAGGAAGCGCTGGATCTGGATGTGCTGGTGCACGGCGAAGCCGAGCGCAACGACATGGTCGAGTACTTTGGCGAGCAGCTCGAAGGCTACGCTTTCAGCCAGTTCGGCTGGGTGCAGTCTTACGGTTCACGCTGCGTGAAGCCGCCCATCCTCTTTGGCGACATCAGCCGTCCCAAGGCCATGACGGTCGAATGGATCCGCTACGCCCAGTCGCTGACCCAGCGTCCGATGAAGGGCATGTTGACCGGCCCGGTCACCATCCTGAACTGGTCCTTCGTGCGGGACGACCAGCCCCGTTCGGCATCCTGCTACCAGCTGGCCTTGGCCATCCGCGAAGAAGTGCTGGACCTGGAAAAGGCCGGCGTGCGCATCATCCAGATCGACGAGGCCGCCCTGCGCGAAGGTCTGCCGCTGCGCAAGGCCCAGTGGCAGACCTATCTGGACTGGGCGGTGGAATCGTTCCGCATCACGGCCAATGGCGTGGACGACGAAACGCAGATCCACACACACATGTGCTACTCCGAGTTCAACGACATCATCCAGGCCATTGCCGCCATGGATGCCGATGTGATCACCATCGAGACCTCGCGTTCGGACATGGAGTTGCTGGACGCATTCGAGAACTTCCAGTATCCCAACGAGATCGGGCCCGGCGTGTACGACATCCACTCGCCCAACATCCCAACGCAGGCGCACATCGTGCAACTGATGCAGAAGGCGGCGGAGCGTGTGCCGGCGGAACGCCTGTGGGTGAATCCGGACTGTGGGCTCAAGACGCGCCAGTGGTCTGAGGTGATTCCCGCGCTGGCCCACATGGTTGCCGCAGCCAAGACCCTGCGCCAGGCAGCCTGAGCGCCCGCTCCATCAAGCTGGCCTGCACTTCGTCGTTCAGGTCAGCTTGCCCATCACAGCACGCCAGCAGTCAACCGTTCTTGGCCGTGCCGCCCTTCGGCGCACATCGCACGGATTCAGTGCGACATTGCGTGCCCACGGCTCGCCAGCCTCCTACAATTTCGGCTCCCCCGAAAGAACCGTCATGGCCACGGCCATGAAGGGCTTTCATTCTTGCAACCAAGTGTGGTGAAGATGAACAAGCCTTTCATTTCCCTGTGCCCAGAGATCACTCGGGCAGACGCGCTGACCCTCATGGACTGGTTGGCCGACGAGGACGTGACCTGCTACCTGAGCGACTCACGCCACGTCTCCCGCTTCATTGAGCAGGTGGTCGATCGGGTCCAGTTGCCGATCCTGACCCATCTGTTCAACCAGGGCGGCCGCTTCTTCATGGCCTGCGACCGCCACGATGTGCCTGTGGGGTTCGTGCGCCTCGTCAAGACGGGCCGGGACTGTGAGATGGTCCTGGTCATTGGCAAGCGCGACAACTGGGGCCGCAAGCTCGGCGCCAGCGCCATCCGTGAAGGCATGAAGCTCGCCTTCTTTGAGATGCGGGCCGACAAGCTCATCGCCAAAATCCACGCAGACAACGAGCGCTCGCTCAAGGCCTTCCTGCGCAGCGGCTTCGTGCTGGACAGCGAGACGCCGGCGATGAAGTCCTTTGTCATGAGCTCGGAGCGCTACCTCCGGCTCTTGCGCGACAGCCCGGCCGCACACAGCGCCAACATCTTCATCACCGAGATCGACCAGGCCCGGCTCAGGAGTCTGATTGAGCTCGAACAGGACTCCGAGATCTATGAGCTGGCGCACGAACTCGAGCGCGCCATCGTTGTCGATCCACGGCAGGTGGCGGAGGATGTGATCACGATGAACTCCAAGGCCTTGCTGCAGGTGGACAACGAGGCGGTGGAAGTGGCACTGGTGTACCCGGAAGATGCCGACGAGCATGCCGGCAAACTTTCGGTGTGCTCGGACATGGGCACGGCGATCCTGGGCTACAAGGAGGGCGATGCCTTCAACTGGCGGATGCGCCATCGCACCCGCCAGATCCGGATCGACAAGGTGCTGTACCAGCCCGAGGCGGCGGGGCATTTCCACCTGTAGGTTCACAGACCCAGGCCAGAACCGGGCACAGGGGGTCGGATGGTCCCCACCGTGTCTGCTCAGGGAATGCGCATGCGACAGCGGGTGGGGGCGGCTCCGGCACGACATTGCAGACCTCAAACGCCTCCGGCTTGACGCCACCACGCACCGTTCTGTAGGGGCCGAAACAGGCGAGGCTTTCCATGTACAGGCGCTGCCAAGTCTCGCAGTCCGTTTGTTCATTGGGCACCTGGGCTGGGCGCTTCGTGGCAGGCGCCGACGCCGCCGAAGCGGGGGGCGCGCTCGCAGGCGCCCCCACGGGGCTGATGGGGCGTGCCAAAGCCTTGGCTTTCTCGTCCTGAGCGCGCTCCAGTGCCTCGTTCCGTTGCGCGGGCGTGGGCTCAGCGGCGGGAGGCTGTACCGGCTGGGCCCGGCTTCGGTATCGCTCTGGCACCGCGTCCGAGTAATGAACCTGCCCACGGTCGTCCACCCAGCGGTAGACCGTGGCGGCCTCGGCGACCGATGCCAGCAGACAAGAGGCCGCAAGAACGGTGGTGTGAAGGAAGGGGCGCATGGCGATGCCTCACGGACAGCAAACCGCACCGACTTTATCCCTCACGCGGGCCTGATGCAATCGACCCTGCCCCAGACACGGCGATGCGCTCGCCCCGCCGCCACGCCCTCAGCCGCCCGCGGTCAGCGTGAGCAGAACGTCGGCATACCAGGCGCAGTTCAGCCCCAGCGATTCGTCCTGGATGTGGTCGCGGTCGCGCATGTCCATGCGGGTCGAATGCACACCCAGCAGTTGCCAGCAACTGGGAGAGGCTGCCTGATGGCCACCGGTGCGCCGCCGCACGACCGGTGAGCCACTGCTGCCGCGGTGCGTGCGCGCATCGGTCAGGAAACAGCCCTGGCGCTGAAAGCGCACACCATAAGCCGAGGCCAGGGAGGCACTTCGCGCCACGGCCAGGTGGTGCACCGTGTCGTGAAAGCCGAGGGGGAAGCCCGCGATCGTCAACGCGTCGCCGATCACGATCTCTTCCCCACGGGCATCCAGGTGGGATTCGTCGAACGCCAGCAGCACGGACCCTGCGGGCAGGCTGGTGGCGGGGATCGCCATCACGGCCACGTCGACCGCGCCGCCACTGTCCACCGCCTCGCGCCATTGGCTGAGGCCATCTTGGTACAAGGGCAGCGAGACCACGGCATGGCGGGTCAGATCCTGCGCGTGGGTGTGCAGTCCGATCTCGATGCGATCCGGAAAGTGCGAACTGTCGGCATCGGCAAAGACGTGCCGGTTGCTCACCAGGAACAACTGGTCTCCGCGGCGAAAGAAGAAGCCGCTCGCGCAGCTCTGAACCACCGGCCCCACGAACGTGGTGATCTGCGTGGTGGTCAGCAGCAGCGCATCGGCGGCGCCCGTCCACGGGGCGTGAGGGCCAGGGCTCTGGCTGCGCTGCAGGAGTGCCCGGTTGCGCGCCACCTCACGCTCGAACGTCATCAGCACCACCTCGGACATGTCCGAATGCAGCATCACCGTGCGCGCGGCCTCGGCGTGGGCGTCGAACGACGCCGTCAGTTTGGCGAGCGCGGCGGCGGACAGTGTGTCGATGACCGCCGGCAACAGGGCATCGAGCGCGACCAGGCTGCCCTTCAGTTCGCAGATGCGTTCCGTGGCTTCTTGCAGGTTCTTCAAGTGGGGACTCCCGTGTGCCGCCAAGAAAAAAGCGCGGACTGGCCGCGCTTTCATCGTTGGGTGTCAGGGCTTGCCTGAGACCCATGGTTCCGCAGGGATCAACCCAGGCTGCGGATGTTCGATGCCTGCGGGCCTTTTTGGCCTTGGGTCACTTCGAACTCGACGCGCTGGTTTTCGTTGAGTGTCTTGAAGCCGCCGCCTTGGATTTCCTTGAAGTGGGCAAAGAGATCCTTGCCGCCGTCATCAGGGGCGATGAAGCCGAAGCCCTTGCCTTCGTTGAACCACTTCACGGTACCGGTTTGAGTCGTCATGTCGAGTTTTCCTTTCGGTTTGCCGAGCGCGAGATTGCGCCTAGCGAAGAAACGCCAAGAAAATCTTCAAGGGGGGTTCGACTCTGGGGCCGGTAGAACACCGGCACGAGCGGAAAGACCTAAGAGCGGACGGTCTTGTGCAAATCAGCCATCACATCCTACCCCTAAACGCCGGGCACGTGCACCTATATTTCTGGCGATGGGGGCTCATGCGCTCGCATCATCCAGCTGTGACCCGGGACGAGCACAGAAAAAACCCAGCACAAAAATCAGTTCGCTGTTAGAGTGATCGACATTGCTGCCGTTTCGCTTTCCTCCGCAGCACCTGACGCTCTGCACGCACCACGCATCGCAACGTCCTAGCCCCCCGCCCAATCTGGCCCCGGGTGTGGCATTCCAGGCAGGCTTCGTCTGGTTCCTCGCTCCTGATCCGCCCCTCATGGGAGCCGCCTTCGGGACAAGAATCTTCCTCCCTTGTCGAGCACGGCACAGCACATGGCTTTGTGCGGCCTCTTCTGCTTGATGCCCATTGGCTTCGCCTTGATCTGCGGGCCCATCTTTCATTGATTCAATCTTCACACGATACCCAGCAGGTGGGGCGCTTTGTGCTCTCACCAATCACGCGACAAACGGATTCCGGCGAGTACGCCGCCTCGCTGTCCATCCGCAGCGGCCAAGGCTCCGCGTCTCATGATCGGGTCTTCCGCTTCATTCCCCTTTTCTCAGACGATCAGGCCGCCGCGCGCTACGCGCTGGATCAAGGTCTGAGCTACCTCCGCCACGCCTCATTGCCCGCTTGAGGGCCAAGGTGGGGCTTGTCTATTTTTTCATCCCGAACACGGAGACCAATATGGCCAAAGAAGAACTCATCGAAATGCGTGGACAGGTCAACGAAGTTTTGCCTGACTCGCGCTTTCGCATCACCTTGGACAACGGCCACAGCCTCATTGCCTATACCGGCGGCAAGATGCGCAAGCACCGCATCCGCATCCTGGCGGGCGATAAGGTGTCGCTGGAGCTGTCACCCTATGACCTGACCAAGGGCCGCATCACGTTCCGCCATCTGGAGCCACGCTCCGGCGGAGCGCCTTCGGCCGCACCGCGCCGCCGCTTCTGATCCACAGCCTGCCGCCTCGGCAGGCCTTCGATGAGGCGCGGCCCCAACGAGCACACGCCACGTCAGCAATCAGAGCCAGGGTGCGCTCATGACGGAGCAGGGACGCAGGGCAACACCACGAGCGCCCTACCTTGATTCACGTCCGCTTGCTGCGCCCCATTGACTTCGCAAGCCATGCCTTCGCAGTCTCCAAGGCAGCCTCGCCGATCGAGGCATCGTATCCATTGACCTGACTGGAGACGATCAGGCCTTCGCCCAGCAGAAAGAGCTGCATGGCCACCAACTCAGGATGCTTCACGTCCGCCGCCTGGCAGAGTTGCATCACATAGCCCTGCACGTCGCTCTTGTGCTGAGCGGCCTGCGCATGTGGCGCAGAGGTGACTTGCGAGAACTCGGCTGAGGCATTGATGAAGGCGCAGCCATGGAAGTCATGACTCGCTGCCCACCGCTGGATGAACTCGATGTAAGCCAATGGTCGCTGCGGCACCGATGCCGCCTCCACGAAGGCCTGCATGCCGCCCATGAACTGCTCGTGCCGCAAGTCCAGCGCGGCCGCAATCAAGGCATCTTTGGTCGGGAAATGACGATACAGCGTTCGCTTCGTCACGCCAGCCGCCTGACTCAACAAATCCACGCCCGCGGCATGGAAGCCCTGGCGATAAAACAGATCCAGCGCAGTGCGCGCGATGTGAGCAGCGGTTGTCATGCACACGAGTATACAGATCGGTTGACCTATGTACACCGATCGGTATACTTCGGTGTCTCTCAACCACCGATTGCCCGACATGCTCCATCGCTATTTGCCAAGTTCTGGCGCGCCACCTGCCCCATCCATGGTGTTCATCCTCTGGTCCTTCGTGGGCGCGGTCGTGGCCATCGGCCTGACGGGCGGACTCAGTGTGCTGTCAGGCATCCCGTGGTTGATGGCGCCATTTGGCGCCAGTTGCGTGCTGGCCTTTGGTGTGCCGGACTCACCCCTGGCCCAGCCCCGCTCCATCATTGGTGGACACCTGATCTCCACCGCGGTCGGGCTGTGTGTCGGTGCCTGGTTAGGCAGTGGCTGGGTGGCTGGTGCGTTGGCCGTCGGGTTGGCCCTGGCCGCGATGCAGCTGACGCGCACCGTCCACGCCCCTGCGGGCGCGGACCCGCTCATCGTGATGGCGGCGCACGCGCCCATCAGCTACTTGATCTCGCCAGTGCTGGCCGGCTCCTTGATCATCGTTCTGGTAGCCTGGTGCGTGAACAACCTGGGACGGCAGAACCGCTACCCACGCTATTGGCTCTGATACGGTCTTTGCAGCTCTGGCACGCGCCAGGATCGGTTGCGCTCGATGCGGGCAGCTCAACGCCTGAAGAGCTTGGCCCACACCAGGCGATGATCTGAGCCGAATGCTCCGGCAACCCCTGCATCGGCCACATGCCAATGGGCCTCCGTGGCCAGAATGTGGTCAATGGGCAAGCCACCGTACAGCGTATGTGTGGGCATCAGGGTGGTGGCACGCTTGACACCTTGATCCGCGAGCTGGCGCATGGCCAGCGTCCATGGGCTGGCATTGAAGTCCCCGGCGATGATGGTGGGCACACCTTGCGTTCTCGACACGGCGTGGATGAGCGCGTCTCGCATGGCGCGGTCAGCGCTGGAGATCGGCGGCATGGGGTGAATCGCGCGAACCAGGGTCTGTTCACGGCCCGTCCCGAACGTGGCCGCCACGTAGGGCGTCGAGCCCTGGTGACGGGTGACGGTGGCATCGCTAAGGGGCCGCCGCGAGAACAGCGCCACGCCAAACGGGTCGTCTTGCAATTGAGTGATCTCGTAGGGGTAAAGGGCCTTCAAGCGTGCCAGCAGCGGTGCGTGCCGTGAGGTGACCTCGAACAGCGCCAGCAGGTCGGGCTGCTCGGCCTGCACCCAGGCCTCCAAGCCAGGTGAGGCCGGGTTGTCGAAGTGCACGTTGAAGCTGGCCACCAGCAGACCGGGCCCGGCACCCCCATGGTCCAGCCTGCCCAGAGAGAGGGGGCCAAAGTTGAGGGCCGTCGCCACCGCCGTGACAAGGAGCATGGCCCCAGCCAGCCGCGTGCGCGTCATCACCAGGTAAAGGGCGGCCAATGACATCCCAAGCAAGGCAAACTGCCATTGCCAGTGGATGCCGAGATCGACCAGCCAAATCAGCGCATCGCTCCATGCGAGGTGCCCCAGGGAGGGCAGAGCCAGCCCCGTCGCGGCGGCCGCCCACATCCAGGGCAGCCTCGAAGCGAGATAGCCTTGGACCTTGCCCGCCCATGTGTTCGCTCTCATCGGCCTGCCTCGCCCTCTTGAGCGGCCCGGCCCGATGCCGTGAGGGGCAGCGCCAGCGAGGCCTCGAAGCCCGTGGCCAGCCCCGGCCTGGGCGAGTGGAGCACCAGTGCACGACCGATGCGCTGGGCAATCGCATGCACGATGGCCAGCCCCAGGCCACTGCCCTCGGCTTGCGTGCCCGCACGCTCGAAGCGGTCCACCAGGCGCGACAGCACGTCGCCCGGCACTACCGGCCCTTCATTGGCGACTGTCAGCACGCCCTCGTGGGTCAGCGTGATCTGGATGGGCGCGCCCTCCGCCCCGTGTCGCAGCGCGTTCTCGACCAGATTGCGCAAAAGGATCGCGAACACGTCCGGGTCCAGGTCGGACATCACCGGCTCGGGCGGCAGCGCCAGCGTCAGCCGTCCCGCGCCAGCCAGGCGGGCCAGCTCGTCGGTCAGGATGCGTGCCACCATGCGCAGGTCCGAAGCGAACGCCAGGCGCAGCCTCCCGCCTTCGGCGCGGGCCAGCTGCATCAGGCGCTCCGACAACCGTGTCAGGCGCTTGAGCGTCGCCTCGATGTCGGCAGCGCGGGCCTGGGCCGCCGCGTCGCGCGTTTCGGCTTGCAGGCGCTGCGCCTGCGCGATGGCGCCGGCCAACGGGGTGCGCAGTTCGTGGGCGGCATTGGCGGCAAAGCTGCGCTCGGCCTCGAAGGCCGCCGCCAGCCGCGCGAGCAGCTCGTTCAGGGTGTCGGCCACGGGGGCCACCTCGGTCGGCAGCTCGTCCACCGGGACGGGTGACAGGTCACGCGCGCCCCGCGCGGCCAGCCGATCACGGAAGCGCCGCAGCGGCACCAGGCTGGCACGCACGCCCAACACGATGGCCAGCAGTGCCACGGGCAGGACCACCAGCAGGGGCAAGGCCAGCCCCATCAGGATGTCACGTCCCACGCCTGAGCGATGTGCGAGAGGCTCGGCCACTGTGAGCCGGACCGAGCCTTGCAGCGTCTCTTCGCTGTAAAAGCGGTGGGTGGGGGACTGGCTGAAACCAGCACCGCGCCACGGCGGAAAGATGGCCAAGTCGGCGTCATGGGAGAGCAGCAGCACCCGCCCTTGCGCATCGCGCACGGCGTAGCTGAGGATCTCGTCGTGCTCGCGGGTCTGGGCCAGGCGCTGGGTCGGATCGGCGTCCTCGCGCGCCAGCACGTCGGCCACGGCCAGCGGCAGGATGCGCTGCGCCGTCTCCTGCAGCGCGGCGTCAAACACCTCCTCCATGGCCTGGCGCGTCAGCACCGCAGTCACCACCGCAGCCCCCAGCCAGAGCGCCGTCAGCAAGACTCCCAGCGACAAGGCCAGGCGCTGCTGGAGGCTGCGCGGCATCCTCATGCCGAGCCCAGGCGATAGCCCAGCCCCCGTTCGGTCTCGATCACGGCCGCGCCCAGTTTCTTGCGCAGACGGCTGATGTGCACCTCGATGGTGTTGCTCTCCACCTCGGCATCGAAGGTGTAGAGCTTGTCCTCCAGCTGCGCTTTGGACAGCAGCTGCCCCGGCCGGGCCAGGAAGGCTTCCAGCAGCGCCCATTCGCGGGCCGTCAGCTGCACGGGCACGCCATCACGATGGATGCTGCGCGCGGCCAGGTCGATCTGCAGGGCTCCATGGGTGATGAGGGGATTGGGGTTGCCGCCATAGCGGCGCGCGACCGAGCCGATACGGGCCGACAGCTCGGCCAGGTCAAAGGGCTTGACCAGGTAGTCGTCGGCGCCGGCATTGAGCCCTTCGATGCGGTCGGACACCTGGTCGAGCGCCGTCAGGATGATGACCGGCGTGGCCTCGCCGCGCGCACGCAGGCGCTTCAGGAAGGGCAGGCCCCGGCCGTCGGGCAGCATCAGGTCGAGCAGGACCAGGTCATAAGGCACGCCCGCGACTGCCGAATCGGCAGCGTCCAGGCGCTGCACCCAGTCGACCGAATGGCCATCGCCCGCGATCTGGTCGCGCACCGCGGCGCCCAGCACGGCGTCGTCTTCAATCAGCAAGATCCGCATTCACACCTTCCCACGCCTTCCCGGCGCACTCACGCCACCACGAACCTGCCGGGAAGCTGACACGCCTGTGACGCCTCGTTCAGGTTGCGGTCAGCTTGGCGGCGCATCCTTGCGTCATCGTTCATCAACAAGGATATAGGAGCCACACCATGAAATCACTCTTCCCCATCGCCTTCGTGATCGCCATGACCGCCTCGGGTGCCGCACTGGCCAGCGACGATTGCCATCGCCCGATGGCCGAATGGCAATCTCGCGAGAGCGTCACCGCCCATGTCACCAACCGCGGCATCACGACCGAGCGCCTGCGCATCGACGATGGCTGCTACGAAGTCCGTGGCCGCGATGTCGACGGCAACCAGGTCGAACTCAAGATCGACCCGGCCTCGCTCGCGATCCTGGAGCTGGAAGTGCGCTTCCGCCCCGACGCCGACACCGCGCGCTACCTGCCCACCGCCCGCGGTCACGCAGGGAAGATGGGCAAGCCCCAGGCTGGCAAGCCGTTGAACGTGCCGGCCGCTGCCCCCGCCAGCTCGCATTAAGTCAAGGGCGGCATGATGCGCTGGACCGGTCCCCTTCTGGCCACGCTGGCCGTGCTGTACGCGGGCCTGCTCGGCGCACAGACCTATGCCCCCTACGGCACGGAAACGGCCCTGGGCATCGCCCTGGGGTCGGCCTCCATCGCCGCGATGAGCCTGACCTTGGTGCTGTCAACCCGCCCCGCCTGGATCGAACCCTTGTTTGGCGGACTCGACCGGATGTACGGGGTGCACAAGTGGCTGGGCATCGCCGCCCTGGCGCTGATGATCGGGCACAACACGCTCGAGCCCGAGCTGGGCAACGTGGTGCGTGAAACCCGGCTGGGGGACATCGCCGCGGACGTGGGGGAGTTCGCTCTCAACGGCTTCATCGGCCTGATCCTGCTGAGCTGGTTCAAGCGGGTGCCCTTCACGCGGCTGGAGCTGCCTTGGCCACTGTGGCGCTTCACGCACCGCTTCACGGGCCTGCTGTTCGCCGTGGCCGCGTTTCACCAGTTCGCCATTGACCAGCCCGAGGGCCTCGATGGCACGCTGGCTCTCTACCTCAACGCCTTGAGCCTGGCCGGGATCGCGGCCTGGCTGTTCACCCAGCTGGTGGTGCCCTTCCTGCGTCCCCGCAACTTTGTGGTCGCCCACGTCGAGCCGCACGGCACGGTGACTGAGCTGACTGTGCGCCCGGCCGGTCGCCCCCTGCGCTGGCGCCCAGGTCAGTTCGCCTTCGTGTCGGCCCCGGATGCGGGCATGGGCGAGGCCCACCCCTTCACCATCGCCAGTGCCCCGCGTGCGGACGGCACACTGCGCTTCGGCATCAAGGCCTTGGGCGGCTGGACGTGGCGTCTGCCCACGCGGCTGGCTCCGGGGCAGCACCTGCGGGTGGAAGGACCTTACGGTCGCTTCGTGTTCCGCAAGCGGGTGCGTCGCCAGGTCTGGCTGGCCGGTGGCATCGGCATCACGCCCTTCCTGGCCTGGGCCGAGGCCCTGACCGAGGCCGACCAGCAGGAGATCACCCTGGTCTGGGCGGTGACGACGCGGGCCGAGGCCTTCGCCGCCGAGCGCCTGACCGCCATCGCCGCACGCCACCCCGGCTTGACGGTGCACATCGTGGCCAGCGCCGAAGACGGTCGCCTGACGGCGGCACGGCTGGCCCAACTGACGCCCTTCCCGCTGCGCGACGCGGAGCTGTTCTATTGCGGCCCCGCCGGCCTGCGCGACGCGATCGTGTCCGACCTCCAGGCGACGGGACAGCGCCCGCGCCGTATTCACCAGGAGGCCTTCGAGTTGCGCTGAACAGATCGCCGCACAGCCTTCAGCACCTCCAGCAGCGCCAGCGTGACGACGGCCACACCGGCCGCCTGGGCCGCCAGGTCCGCCGTCAAGGGCTGGAACTGGAACAGTTCTCGCAGCGCCGGCAGACCCAGCACCAGGGTCAGCAAGGCCGCGGTCACGCCCAGCATGGTCCACAGCGCGCGGTTGGGCCGCCGCAGGCTTTCCAGCAGGTGGTTGCCCACCGAGCGGTTGCTCACGATCAGGGCCACGTTCGCCCCCACCAACGCCACAAAGGCCGTCGCGCGTGCGGCCGCTTCAGGTGTGGCAGTCGAAAGCAGCCACATGTAAAAGCCGCCGATCACCCCCATCACCAAACCGCCTTGCAGCATGCTGCCCCACAGCAGGTCGGCACTTAACAAGGGGGCGCCGGGCGGGCGTGGTGGGCGCTGCATCACATCGCCCTCTTCCGGCTCGGCCTCGAACACCACCGAGCACACCGGGTCGATGATCAGCTCCAGGAAGGCGATGTGCACCGGCACGAACAGCAGCGGCAGGCCAAACAGCAGCGGCAGCAGCGACAGGCCTGCGATCGGCACATGCACGGCCAGCACGAAGGCCATGCCCTTGCGCAGGTTGTCGTTGATGCGCCGGCCCAGGCGCACGGCCTGCGCGATGGCGCCAAAGTCATCGTCCAGCAGCACCAGAGAGGCCGCCTCGCGGGCCACGTCGGTGCCGCGCGCGCCCATGGCCACGCCGATGTCGGCCGCTTTCAGCGAGGGGGCGTCGTTGACGCCGTCGCCGGTCATCGCCACCACCTCGCCATTGGCCTGGCAGGCGCGCACGATGCGCCACTTCTGCTCGGGCGTGACCCGCGCGAACACGGCGGTGTGGCGCACGCGCTCGCGCAAGGCCTCGTCGGACAAGGCGGCGATCTCTTCACCGCGCAAGGCCCCGCCGGCCGTGTCCAGACCGGCCTGCGCGGCAATCGCCAGCGCGGTGGCCGGGTAGTCGCCGGTGATCATCGCGACGCGGATGCCGGCTTGCCGGCACATCTGCACCGCGTCCACCACCGAGGGCCGCAGCGGGTCCATCAGGCCGACCAGGCCCAGGAACTCGAAGTCCAGATCGTGCTGGATGGGCGGCCAGTCGGCCCCCGACTCATGCCCGCGCAGCACGCCCCGCGCCACGCCCAGCACGCGCAAGCCGCGCGCGGCCAGCGTCTCCACCTGACGGCGGATCTCGGCGATCTGCGCCTCGGGCAGGTGGCACAGGTCGGCCACGGCCTCGGGGGCGCCCTTGGCGGCGACCACATGGCTGCGGTGACTGGGTCGCTGCCACACGTGCGACATCGCCAGCAGGTCGGGACTCAGCGCGTAGGCGTGCGCCAAGGTCCAGTCCGGGTGCAGGTGCTCGCGATCCTGCTCGGTCAGGTGGCTCTCGGCCAGGTCCCAGAAGGCCTTTTCCATCGGATCGAACGGGTCGCGCTGGCTGGCCAAAATGGCGTACTCCAGCACCGCATGGAAGGTCTCGGGCAGCACCGGATGGCCCGCCGTCCAGGCCTGATCCCCCACCTGCAGCGCCGCCACCGTCATGCGGTTTTGCGTGAGGGTGCCGGTCTTGTCGGTGCACAGCACGGTCGCTGAGCCCAGGGTTTCGATGGCGCTGGCGCGGCGCACCAGCACACGTTGGTGGGCGATCCGCCAGGCGCCCATCGCCATGAACACCGTCAGGATCAGCGGGAACTCCTGCGGCAGCATGGACATGGCCAGGGTGATGCCCGCCAGCACCGCCGCCAGCACGTCTCCGCGCACGTAGGCGTACAGCAAGCCCACGCCCAGGCTGAGGGCCACGCCGACCACGGCAAACGCCCGCACCCACTGACGGGTCTGGCGTTGCAACGCCGACGGGGTGGCTTCCAGCTGGCGGAGCGCCTGTCCGATGCGCCCGATCTGGGTCTGCGCGCCGGTGTGGCGCACCTGCGCCAGCCCCTGCCCACGCACCACCAGGGCCCCGGAGTACACCCAGGGCAGGTCGTCGCCCCCGGGGGCGCATTCGCCCACCTGGAGCCAGGTTTCCGGAGGGCAGGCCTGCTTGCGCACCGGCACCGACTCGCCGGTCAACAGCGACTCGTCGGTGTGCAGCTCCTGCGCCTCACACAGCACGGCGTCGGCGGGCACGCGGTCGCCCTCGGCCAGCACGATCAGGTCGCCCGGCACCACCTCGCGCCCGGCCACGCGGCGGCGACGCCCATCGCGGATCACCAGCGCGCGCGGGCTGCTGAGGTCACGCAGGGCCTCCATCACCCGCTCGGTGCGCGTCTCCTGCACCAGGCTGATCGACAGCGACAGCACCACGAAGGCCAGCAGCGCCAGCGCCTCGGCGACGTCGCCCAGCACCAGGTAGATCAGCCCGGCGGCGATCAGCAGCTGCAGCATGGGCTCGCGCACCACCTCGGCTGCGATGCGCCACACCGAGCGGGGGCGGGCCTGAGGCAATTCGTTGGGGCCGTGCGTGCGCAGAAGCTCGCCCGCGACCTGCTCGCTCAAGCCTGCATCGTCAAAAGTGGACATCGGCGCCATGAAGCCAAGCTGCAAAGTGGGGCAATCGCCATCCTATCCGAGCGGGAAAGGGGGGCAATGCGGCACTTGTCAACACAAAAGCGCCCCTTGTGACAAGCTCGCCCGTCTTGTGTGGCCCAATCAAAATTGATACAAATCAATTTCAATGATGGATGTCGGCACACCCCCTGACTCCGCCTCCTTTGACATGCGACAGAACCTGCCCATCACCCAACGCGAGTACCCGTTCCCGCCCGGCCGCACCCTGGTGTCCGTGACCGACCTGAAAGGCCGCATCACGTACTGCAACCCGGCCTTCATCGAGGTGAGCGGCTTCAGCCGTGAGGAGTTGCTGGGCCAGCCGCACAACATCCTGCGCCACCCCGACATGCCCGCCGAGGCGTTCCGGGACATGTGGGCCACGATCGAATCGGGCCGTCCCTGGTCAGGCGTGGTCAAGAACCGCCGCAAGAACGGCGACCACTACTGGGTGCTGGCGAGCGCCACCCCGATGATGGACGGCGATCGCATCACCGGTTACCTGTCGGTGCGCCACGAGCCCAGCCGTGAAGCCATTCAGGGAGCGGATGCCCTCTACGCCCTCATGCGCGAGGAGGCCGCGCAAGGCCGACTGCAGCATGTGCTGAAGGCGGGCCAGGTGATCCGCACCGGCTGGCTGGGCGGTGTGCGGCACCTGACTCAGGCCAGCACGCGAACGCGCCTGCTGGCGGTGCAGGGCCTGGGCGCGGCGGTCACCGCCGGCGCAGCCTTGTGGGGCGCCCCGGCACCGCTCACCGCCGTGCTGGCCGTGCTGGCAGGCGCCTGCGGCTTTTGGGCCACCCGCACTCTGACGATCTTGCCCGTGCGCCGCCTGGTGGTCGACGCCAACCGGCTGGCTTCCGGCGATCTGTCGCACACGGTCAGCACCGGGGCCGGCGGGGCGGTCGGCGAGTTACAGCAGGCGCTGCAGCAGATGTCGCTGAACCTGCGCACCGTGGTGGCCGACGTGCGACAGGAAGTCGAGCACCTCAGCGCCGCCGTGACCCAGATCGCCGCGGGCAACCAGGACCTGGCCTCGCGCACCGAGTCGCAGGCCAGCAGCCTAGAGCAGACCGCCGCCTCGATGGAAGAGATCAACGGCACCGTGCAACACAGTGCCGACGCGGCCCTGCAAGGCGCCCAGCTGGCGCAGGAAACCTCGCACATCACGCAGCGCAGCAACGAGGCAGTGCTGGCCGTGACGGAGACCATGGGCGGCATCGCCGAGTCGTCGTCGCGCATTGGCGAGATCATTCACCTGATCGAAGGCGTGGCCTTCCAGACCAACATCCTCGCGCTCAACGCGGCGGTGGAAGCCGCCCGAGCTGGCGAGGCCGGACGTGGCTTTGCCGTGGTCGCCTCCGAAGTGCGCTCGCTGGCCCACCGCACCAGCGAGGCCGCCCGCGAGATCAAGCAGCTCATCCAGGAGTCGGCCGACCGCGTGCGCGAAGGCGGTGAGCGCACCGATGAGGCCCGCGCACGCATGCAGGAGGCCATCGCCGCGGTGCAAAAGGTCAGCGGCGTGCTCGATGCCATCAGCGGCGCCTCGCGCGAGCAGCAACTGGGCATCGGCCAGATCAACGAGGCCGTGGCCCACATGGACTCGATCACCCAGCAGAACGCGGCCATGGTGGAAGAGCTGGCCTCGACGGCGCGCTCGCTGACTGGGCAGGCGCAAGGCGTGAGCCACTCGATGCGCCTGTTCCGCCTGCAGCGCGGCGAACACACCCTGACCGATCTGGACGCCGTGGCCCTGCGCCGCGAGGCCAAGGGCCACTGAGCCCCCCCCCCCCGCCAGGGCCTGGCCCCGTCAGGCCCCCAGGCGACGCTCGGTCAACCAGGCCAGCAAAGCGGCCTCGTCGAGCGGGCGGGCGAACAGCCAGCCCTGCCCCTCTTCGCAGCCCAGTTCACACAAGGCCTGGCGCTGCGACTCGGTCTCGACGCCCTCGGCCGTGATGTGCATGCCCAGGCTGTGCCCCAGGCTGTGCCCCAGGCTGATCACCATGCGGGCAATGCTGTCGTCGTAGTCGAGCTCGTTGATGAAGCAGCGATCGATCTTGAGGCGCTGCGCCGGCAGGTGGCGCAACACGCTCAGCGACGAGAAGCCCGTCCCGAAATCGTCGACCGCCACGCTCACCCCCATGGCGCGCACGGCATCGAGCAGCGGCCGGATCACCGCCAGGTCGTCTGCGGCCATGGACTCGGTGATCTCCAGCTCCACATGTGAGGCGGGCACGCCGGCATCGTCGATCGCGTGCTGCACCGTGGCCACGAAATCGGGCTCGCGCAACTGCGCCTGCGACACATTGATGGCCATGACCAGCTCACGCTCACCCGCCGCGCGCAAGCGCGCCAGCTGCTGACAGGCGCTGCGCAGCACGAAAGTGCCCAGCGCGCCCATGAGGCCCGACTGCTCGGCCAGCGGGATGAAACGATCGGGCGGCACCAGCTGGCCGTCGCTCATGCGCCAGCGCAACAGCGCCTCGACCCCCTGGGGCCGACCATCGTGCAGCGACACCTTGGGTTGGTAGACCAGGAACATGTGCTGGGCATCGAAGGCCTGGCGCAAGCCGGACAGCAAGCGCATGCGCTCGCGCGCATCCTGGCCCATGGTCGCCGAGAAGTAAACCGCACTGCCGCGCTGGCGCACTTTGGCCTGCTTCAGCGCCACATGCGCATCCTTGAGCACCGCCACACCGGCATCGATGCGATCGGCCAGCGGCACCAGCCCCATGGTGGCCGACACGCGCACGTGCTGGCCGTGGACCTGTATCGCGTCGTGCAGCAGCTGCAGATGCCCGGCGGCCACCTCTTCAGTAGGCCCCAGCACGCCGAAAATGTCCGGCCCCAGCCGGGCCAGGTGGCTGCGCGGCAGGCCCTGGCCCAGCCGGTGCGCCACCGCCTGCAACACGGCGTCCCCGAACTCATGGCCCAGCGTGTCGTTGAGCGCCGAGAAGTCGTCGATGTCGATCAAGGCCAGCGTGCTGTCGGCGCGCTCGAACAGGCGCGCGTCGAGCATCTCCAGCAGGCGGTTCAGGTTGGGAATGCGCAGCAGCGGGTCCACATAGGCCTGGTCCACCAGGCGGTCGTAGAGCAGCACGTTCTCGAAGCCCACCGCCATGCTCGCGCAAAAGACCTGCAGCAGTTGGCGGTCGATGTCGTTGAGCGCGCGCCGGACGTCCACATAGGCGGCGAGCCCGCGCCCGTTCTCCATGGAGAAGTACAGCAACATGTGGGGCTCGAAGCTGCTGCGACGCTGGGCCAGGCAGTTCGCCAGCGCCTCCTGCACCGTGGGCAACTCCAGCTCCGCCAGGGGACGGTGGATGAGGTGACTGAAAC
The DNA here is from genome assembly GCF_034003525.1 of Aquabacterium sp. GTDB lineage: Bacteria > Pseudomonadota > Gammaproteobacteria > Burkholderiales > Burkholderiaceae_C > Aquabacterium. Next base: position 72,926 of record NZ_JAVEYN010000013.1, on the reverse strand, counting down.
GTCCCGCCGCCGCGATGACGCGCGCCGGCTCGTCCTCACCATGCAGACCATCTTGCGCGCAGATGAGACCGGTGGGCTCGACGTTCAACAAGGCACACAGCTGGCTGACGACGCCTTGCGCGAACATCTGCATGCCGTGCATCTTGGTCAGCGCGGTGCTGGCCTGGATGACCATCTCGAAGCCGCGACGGATCTCTTCGTGCGCCCGCATCTGCCGGTACGAGCGCACCGCCGTGGTCAGGCTGGTGAACAGGCGCACCCGCGTCAGCTCCGACTTGGTCTTGTAGTCGTTGATGTCGTAGTCGCGGATGGTGTCGAGCTCGGGGGCGTAGCCCGGCTGGCCGGTGCGCAAGATGATGCGTACCGCCTCGCGCTGCAGGTCCTGGCGCACATGGCGCACCAGTTGCAGGCCGGCGTCCTCGGTTTCCATGACCACGTCGAGCAGGATGACAGCCAGGTCGGGCACGGCCTCGACCGCGGCACGCGCTTCGGCCGCCGAATAGGCATGCACCAGGCTCAGGGGGCGGCCTTCCACCGACAGGCCACGCAAGGCCAGCTCGGTGGCGCGGTGCACATCGTGGTCGTCGTCGACCACCAGCACGCGCCAGGCTTGCATCGCATCGCCGGCATCGGGGCTCGCGGGAGCGTCGTCCTCGTCAATGAGGATCAGGTCGTCGTCGTCAACCATGTTGCACCATGTTGGAAGGAGAGGCGGCGTGGGGGGCCTCGCAAGGCAGGTCCAGGGTGACGGTGCACCCCTGACCGGACTGGCTGCTCACCTGCACCGTGCCGCCCAGCAGGCCGGTCACCAGGGTGTAGACGATGTGCAGCCCCAGGCCGGAGCCGCCGCGCCCCAGCTTGGTGGTGAAAAAAGGATCGAAGAGGCGCGACAGGTGGGCAGGCTCAATCCCGCAGCCGTTGTCGGTCACGGTCAGGCGCACCCGCTGCGCGGTCAGGGCCTCGGCGCGGATGCGCACCTGGTGCGGATGGGGCCAGCCCTCGAAGGCGTGCACCACGGCGTTGTTGACCAGGTTCATCAGCACCTGCGTGAGCGGGCCGGGGTAGCTGTCCATGCGCAAGCCAGGCGGCGCCTCATCGAGGAGCTCGACCTGGCTGCGGCGCAGCGTGGGGCTGAGGGTGAGGTGCAACTCGTGCAAGACCTCGCCCAGCTCGAACGGCCGGCGCTGATAGCTGGACTGGTCCACCGCCACCTGCTTGAAGCTGGCAATGAGCTCGGCCGCGCGCAGCAGGTTGCGCTCGATGACCTCGGTGGCCTCGCGCCAGTGGCTCTGGAACTGCTGCAGCGCGCTGCGCCTGAGGCCTTGGGCCACGCTGTTGTCAAACTCCTGCTGCAGGTCGCGCAAGGTGCTGGAGACCATCACGGCGTTGCCGATGGGGGTGTTGAGCTCGTGGGCCACCCCGGCCACCAGGGCCCCGAGGCCGGCCAGTTTTTCGGAGCGCACCAGCTCTTCCTGCGTGCGCCGCAGGTCATCGATCGCCGACTGCAGGGCCTGGGTGCGCTCCTGCACACGGGTTTCCAGCGAGGCGTTGAGCGCCTCCAGCTCCGCCTGGGCGCGGCGCTGCGGCGTCACGTCCACGAAGCTGGTCATCAGCTCCTTGCCCACCATGGCCCCACCCACCAGCACGTTGCGCATCTGCCCGTCCTTGCAGCGCACCTGCACCTCGGTGGGCTGCATTTCGCGCCCATCGTCCATCACCGCCCCCAAGGCCTGCTCCCACAGGGACAAGGCCATGGCACGGTAGGCCTCGTCCGGGTAGGCCAGCGCGACCCAGCTCGGGATGTCGGGCACCTCGTCGAGCGTGTAGCCCAGCAACTGGGTCCACTGGCGGTTGACGGCCAGCACCCGCCCGCGCGGCTCCAGCAGCGCCAGCGGCACCGGGGCGAGCTCGAACAAACGCTGAAAGCGCTCGGCACTGTCCTTGAGCGCCTGCTCGGCCTGCAGCCGCTCGGTCACATCGCGCATGATAGACACGAAGCGACCCTGGTGTGGCTGCCCGCGGTCATCCGTCAGATTGTGGGCGGGATTGAGCACGACCTCGGCTGTGAACTCGCTGCCATCGGGACGCAGGTGGCGCCACAGAAAGCGGCGTCGCACGCCTGACAGCGCATCGGCAATGCGCCGCTGGGCCAGCTCCATGGAAGGGATCCCTCCTTCCTGGCAGGCCGGAGACAGGTCGCCGGGGTGCTGGCCGATGAGGTCGGCTCGCGAGCGGCCGAACAGCAAGGTCGCGGCCGGATTGCACTCGATGATGCGGTTGTGCTCGACCAGCAAGATGGTGTCGTTCGCACTTTCGACCATCTCACGGTATTCACCGATCGAGGCCTGCGCAGCAGCGCGCTGAGCCGTGACATCCTGGTAGCTGGCCAGCAGTTGCATCTGGCCCGCGATGCGCAGCACGCGCCCGGCCACCAGCATCTGGCGCACCCGGCCTGCTCGGTCGGTCAGGGCCATTTCCAGCACCTGAGGCTCGGCCATCGCCCCCTCCGAGGGGCCCTGGCTGATCAGGTTCTGGACAAAGCCGGCATGCACCCAGGGCTCGAGCCAGGGGACGCACTGGCAAACAGATGGTGCCAGGCCACATTGCCGCGCCATGCGGACAGCGACCCATCCGGGGCGACGCGCGCACAGGTCTGTGGCAGCGGGGCATGCTCGAAAAGCCAGTCACCCGGCGTCACCTCGTCGGGCGCCGGCACAGGGTGCGGATCGGGGGATGGCGTCGACATGGGTGCGGCCCAAGCTCGTTGTCAGGAAATCTGGCAGGATGGCCTCGCTATCCTACTCTGAGCCCCCGCCTGGGCATCACACGGAAACCCACCCCTGCGACCACCGCCGCGTGTGCCGCCAGTCCGCCGAGCGCATGGGAGCCGACTCAGCCCCCGTTCAAGCCGAGGTCAGCGACGCGTCAGGGTCAGCGCCAGCTCGTGCTGCAGCGTGGGGTGCGGCACCATCACGTAAGGGGGCTTGGGCCAGTCCCACTGTGACGCGGGCAGCAGCGCGCGCATCGCATTGATGTCGCAGTGGTAGGGCGGGCCATAGACCCGACCTTCCTGGCTGGCCGCCGGGTGCAGCATCTGCATGAACAGCACCCACAGCTGGCCGCCGGGCTTGAGCCAGCGGTGCAGTTGGGCGGTGTAGGTCTGCCAATGGTCCGGGTGGATGGCGCACAGGCAGGTTTGCTCGTAGATGGCGTCAAACGGGGCGCTGGGCTCAAACGTCAGCGCGTCGGCGCGCACCACTTCGGCCTTCACGCCTTGCTGGGCGCACAGGGCCTGGGTCAGGTCCACGGCGGCCTGGGTGTAGTCCAGGCCCACGACCTCGAAGCCGCGACGGGCCAGTTCGGCCACTTCCCAGCCACTGCCGCAACCCGGCACCAGGATGCGGCAAGGTTGCAGCGCGCTGCTGTCCAGCCAGGCCAGCAACTGTGGACTGGTCGCCCCACGGTCCCAGGCGATCTCGTTCTTGTCAAACTTCTCTTGCCAGAAATCGGCGGTGGGGCCTGCCATGCGGTGCTCCCCTCAGGCCGCGTTGCGCATCGGCACCACGCCAGCGCGGTTGAGGCTGCTGACCAAGGCCTTGAGCGAGGCGGTCACGATGTGGCCATCGATGCCCACGCCGAAGTGCTCCTTGCCATTGACGGCCACTTCGATGATGGCACAGGCTTGGGCACCACCGTCCACGCTGCTGCTCTTCATCGAGCGCTCTTCGTAGCTGCGCACCTCGACCGCGATGCCGGCACTGGCGAAGGCGTGCACCGCCGCCTGGATCGGGCCGTTGCCCTCACCATTGAGGATGCGGGTCTGGCCGTCGATGTCCACCGTGAGGCGGATGCCCTGGGCCTCGCCGTTCTCATAGAGGTGGTGTTCGCGGTAGCGCACGGGCGTCACCGGCTCGACGTAGGTCTGGGCGAACAAGCCCCAGATGTCGTCGGCCGTCACCTCGCCCCCGTGCGTGTCGGTGTGCTGCTGCACCACGCCCGAGAATTCGACCTGCATGCGACGCGGCATGACCACGCCGTGCTCGGTCTCCATCAAGTAGGCAATGCCGCCCTTGCCCGACTGGCTGTTGACGCGGATGACCGAGTCGTAGGCGCGGCCCACATCGGCCGGGTCGATGGGGAGATAGGGCACCGCCCAACGCTCTTCTGCCTTGTGGGCAGCAAACCCCTTCTTGATGGCATCCTGGTGGGAGCCGGAGAAGGCCGTGAACACGAGATCGCCCACATAGGGTTGGCGTGGGTGGATCGGGAGCTGGGTGCAGTACTCGTAGGTGCGGGCAACGGCGTTGATGTCGCCGAAGTCCAAGCCGGGCTCGACGCCCTGGGTGTGCATGTTGAGCGCCAAGGTGACGAGGTCGACGTTGCCGGTGCGCTCGCCGTTGCCAAACAAGCAGCCTTCGACGCGGTCGGCGCCGGCCATCAAGCCCAACTCGGCGGCGGCCACGGCGGTGCCGCGGTCGTTGTGCGGGTGCAAGCTGATGATCACGCTGTCGCGGCGGGCCACGTGGCGGTGCATCCACTCGATCTGGTCGGCGTAGATGTTGGGCGAGGCCACTTCGACGGTGGCGGGCAAGTTGAGGATGACCTTGCGCTCGGGCGTGGCGCCCCAGGTGGCGGTCACGGCATCGCACACCTCGCGGGCAAAGTCGAGGTCGGTGGACGAGAAGTGCTCGGGGCTGAATTCGAGCATCACGCGGGTCTCGGGCATCTCGGCGGCGAGCGACTTGATCAACTCGACAGCGGCCACGGTCATCTTCAAAACCTCGGCGCGGTCCATGTTGAACACGGTTTCGCGGAAGCTGTCGACGGTGGCGGCGTAGAAGTGCACGATGGCCTGCTTGGCGCCCTTGATCGACTCGATGGTGCGGCGGATGTGGGGCTCGCGGGCCTGGGTGAGCACCTCGATGCTCACGCCTTCAGGAATGCGGTCTTCTTCGATGAGGCTGCGCACGAAGTCGAACTCGGTCTGCGAGGCCGAGGGGAAGCCCACTTCGATCTCCTTGAAACCGATGTCGCAGAGCATCTGGAACATGCGCATCTTCTTGTCGACGTTCATGGGCTCGAACAAGGCCTGGTTGCCGTCACGCAGGTCGGTGCTCATCCAGATCGGCGCGCGGTCGATCACGCGGTTGGGCCACTGGCGATCGGTGAGGGCGATCGGGGCAAAAGCGCGGTACTTGACGTTGGAGGAGGCAGACATGGCGGGCATCTCGTGGTGAATCTCAATGCCCAAATTTTAGGAAAGAAGCGCTGGCAGGTGCTTGCGTTGTGTGCCATGATTTGGCACCCATTTGGCAGAAAGTTGCGCAAACATGAATCCGACTGGCAATCTCATTGAGTTGGACCGCTACGACCGGCAAATTCTGGCCGTCTTGCAGGAAGACGGCCGCATCAGCAACCAGGACCTGGCCGACCGCATCGGCCTGTCGCCCTCGCCTTGCCTGCGCCGCGTGCGCGCGCTGGAGGACGCCGGCCTGATCCGCGCCTACCGGGCACTGCTCGATGCCAAGAAGCTGGGCCTGTCGCTGATGGCCCTGATCGGCATCTCGATGGACCAGCACACGCCCGAGCGCTTCGCCAGCCTGGAGCAGGCCATCACCGCCCTGCCCGAGGTGCTCGAATGCCTGCTGATCACCGGCCAGCAGTCCGACTACCAGCTCAAGGTGGTGGTGGCCGACATGGACGCCTACCAGGACCTGCTGCTCAACAAGATCACCAGCATCCCGGGCGTGACCGGGGTGCACACCAGCTTCGTGCTGCGCCGCGTGGTGGACCGCACCGCCTTGCCAGTGGGGGCCGGCTAGATGCCCCCGCCCGCGATCACATTGGTACAAATTTGATACCGATTAAACTCGAACGGGTATGACGACCCTGCCCCTGCTCCTCTTGGTCGCCCTGCCCTTCGTGGGCAGCCTCCTGGCGGCGTTCCTGCCTGCGAACGCGCGCAATGCCGAATCGACCCTCGCGGGGGTGATTGCGCTCTTCTGTGCGGTCCAGGCCGCGCTCTACTTCCCCGAGGTGGCCGCCGGTGGCGTGATCCGTCAGGAGTTCAACTGGCTGCCCAGCCTGGGCCTGAACTTCGTGCTGCGCATGGACGGCTATGCGTGGATGTTCTCGATGCTGGTGCTGGGCATTGGCGCGCTGGTGATGCTGTACGCGCGCTACTACATGTCGCCCGCTGACCCGGTGCCGCGCTTCTTCTCCTTCCTGCTCGCCTTCATGGGTGCGATGAGCGGGGTGGTGCTGTCGGGCAACCTGATCCAGATCGTGCTGTTCTGGGAGCTGACCAGCCTGTTCTCCTTCCTGCTGATCGGCTACTGGCACCACCGCCGTGACGCCCGGCGCGGCGCCCGCATGGCGCTGACGGTGACCGGAGCCGGCGGCCTGTGCCTGCTGGCGGGCATGCTGGTGCTGGGCCACATCGTGGGCAGCTATGACCTTGACGTGGTGCTGGCCTCCGGCGTGCAGGTGCGCACCCACCCGCTCTACACGGTGACGCTGGTGCTGGTGCTGCTGGGGGCGCTGACCAAGAGCGCGCAGTTCCCCTTCCACTTCTGGCTGCCGCACGCGATGGCGGCGCCCACCCCGGTGTCGGCCTACCTGCACTCGGCCACCATGGTCAAGGCCGGCGTCTTCCTGATGGCACGCCTGTGGCCGGTGCTGGCCGGCACCGACGAGTGGTTCTGGCTGGTGACCAGTGCCGGACTGGCCACGCTGCTGATCGGCGGCTTTGCGGCCATCTTCCAGCACGACCTCAAAGGCCTGTTGGCCTATTCCACCCTGTCGCACCTGGGCCTGATCACCACGCTGCTGGGGCTCAACAGCCCGCTGGCCGCGGTGGCGGCGGTGTTCCACATCCTCAACCACGCCACCTTCAAGGCCTCGCTGTTCATGGCGGTGGGCATCATCGACCACGAAACCGGCACGCGCGACATCCGACGCCTGAGCGGCCTGCGACGGGCCATGCCCATCACAGCCACGCTGGCGTGCGTGGCCAGCGCGGCCATGGCGGGCGTGCCGCTGCTCAACGGCTTCATCTCCAAGGAGATGTTCTTCACCGAGGCGGTGTTCGTCACCGCCACCCCGCTGTTCGAGCGCCTGCTGCCCATCGTGGCCACGGTGGCGGGCATGTTCAGCGTGGTCTATTCGTTGCGCTTCACGGCCGATGTGTTCTTCGGCCCCGACACCTGCGCCACCCTGCCCAAACGCCCGCATGAGCCGCCGCACTGGATGCGCGTGCCCATCGAGGTGCTGGTGCTGGCCTGCCTGCTGGTGGGCATGGCGCCGCAATGGGCGGTGCAGGACATCCTCAACGCGGCCGCCGCCCCGGTGGTGGGCGGGCACCTGCCAGCCTTCGACCTGGCGGTGTGGCACGGCTTCAACCTGCCGCTGATGATGAGCTTCGTGGCCCTGGCGGGTGGCATCGTGCTCTACTGGCTGCTGCGCGGCCCCATGCACGGCGGGCACCTGCAACGCACCCCTCTGCTCAGCCAGATCCGCAGCAAGCAGATCTTCCAGGATGTGCTGGCCTGGCTCACGGCCCTGAGCCGACGCGCGCTGCGCCTGTTCGGCACGCGCCGACTGCAGCCGCAACTGCTGCTGTTGGTGGGCGTGACTGTGGCCAGCGCCACCGCCACGCTGTGGCTGCATGGCTTGGGCCCGGTGGTGAGCACGGGCACGCGCGCGCCGCTGACCTTCTCGCCCATGTTCGCGCTGCTGTGGGCAGTGGGCATTGGTGCGTCGCTGGGCGCCGTCTGGCAGGCCAAGTACCACCGGCTCACCGCCTTGGCGCTGATGAGCGTCTCGGGCCTGGTCACGGTGGTGACCTTCGCCTGGTTTTCGGCGCCTGACCTGGCGCTGACGCAGCTCTCGGTCGAGGCCGTCACCACGGTGCTGATCCTGCTGGGCCTGCGCTGGCTGCCCAAGCGGCTGGAAGAGCAGGTGCCGCGTCGCAACTGGTGGGGCCGCCTGAAGGTGCGCACCCGCCGCGCCCGCGACCTGACGCTGGCCGGGGTGTCCGGCCTGGGCATGGCCGCCCTGTCCTACGCCCTGATGACGCGGCCCTTCGAGCAGACCATCTCGCCCTTCTTCCTGGAGCGGGCCTTGCCCGAAGGCGGTGGCCGCAACGTCGTCAACGTGATGCTGGTGGACTTCCGCGGCTTTGACACCTTGGGCGAGATCACCGTGCTGGGTGTGGTGGCGCTGACGGTGTACGCGCTGCTGCGCCGCTTCCGCCCAGCCCCAGAGAGCACCGTGCTGCCGCCGCAGCAGCAGGCCTTGCCCGCCGACCTGGCCACCGACCTGATCAACCCCCACATGGTGGCCGACCCCGCCCAGGGCTACCTGATGGTGCCCGCCGTGCTGGTGCGCCTGGTGCTGCCGCTGGCCGCCGTCGTGGCGGTGTACCTGTTCATGCGTGGCCACAATGCGCCGGGCGGCGGTTTCGTGGCCGGCCTGGTGCTGTCCACCGCCTTCATCTTGCAGTACATCGTCTCGGGCACGCAGTGGGTGGAGGCGCACATGCACCTGCGCCCGCAGCGCTGGATCGCCACCGGCCTGCTGATCGCCACGGCCACGGGCCTGGGCGCCTTCGCGCTGGGCTACCCCTTCCTGACCACGCACACAGCCCACGTGCACCTGCCGCTGGTGGGCGACTTCCATGTGGCCAGTGCGCTGTTTTATGACATCGGCGTCTTCGCGCTGGTGGTGGGGGCCACGCTGCTGATCCTCACCGCCTTGGGCCACCAGGCCGTGCGCGGTCACCGGCGGCCACGCAGCATGCCGGCGCCAAGCGGCATCCCTGTGGCGCCCCCCATCGCCGCCGACGGCGCCCAAGGAGAACACTGATGGAAATCGTCCTGGCCATCGCCATCGGGGTGCTGACCGCCAGCGGCGTGTGGCTGCTGCTGCGCCCGCGGACCTACCAGGTCATCATGGGTCTGTGCCTGCTGAGCTATGGGGTCAACCTCTTCATCTTCAGCACCGGCCGCCTGGCCGTGGACAGCGAGCCCGTGCTCATCCCCGGCGTGCCCGAAACCCTGCAGAACTACACCGACCCCATGCCGCAGGCCCTGGTGCTGACGGCCATCGTCATCGGCTTTGCCATGACGGCACTGTTCCTGGTGGTGCTGCTGGCGCAGCGGGGCTTCTGGGGCAATGACCATGTGGACGGCCAGGGGGATGCCGAATGAGGTGGTCCCCCTACCCGCTCACCGAGGCGCTGATGCCGCACCTGAGCATCGCCCCCATCCTGCTGCCGCTGCTGGCCGCCTGCCTGATGCTGTTCCTGGGCGAGCGTCGCCAGCGCGCCAAGACCGGCGTCAGCCTACTGGCGACGTTGCTCAACCTGATCTTGGCGGTGCTGCTGTTCCAGTGGACGGCGCGCGGCGACGTGCAAGGCACCTACAGCGTCTACCTGCCGTCGAACTGGGACGTGCCCTTCGGCATCGTGCTGGTGCTCGACCGGCTCTCGGCCCTGATGCTGCTGCTCGTCGGCCTGGTCGGGCTGATGGCGCTGCTGTTCGCGGTGGCGCGCTGGCACAAGGCGGGGGCGCACTTTCACCCGCTGTTCCAGATCCAGTTGATGGGGCTCAACGGCGCCTTCCTCACGGGCGACCTGTTCAACCTCTTCGTGTTCTTCGAGGTGATGCTGGCCGCGTCCTACGGCCTGCTGCTGCACGGCTCGGGCCCGGCGCGGGTGAAGGCCGGCCTGCACTACCTGAGCATCAACCTGGTGGCGTCCTCGCTGTTCCTGATCGGTGCGGCCATGATTTACGGCGTGGTCGGCACGCTCAACATGGCCGACCTGGCCGCCAAGATCCCGCAGGTGTCCGCCATCGACCGGCCGCTGCTGCACGCGGGCTGCGCCATCCTGGGCGTGGCCTTCCTGGCCAAGGCGGCGATGTGGCCGCTCAACTTCTGGCTGGTGCCGGCCTACTCCAGCGCCAGCGCGCCCTCGGGGGCCATCTTTGCGCTGCTCACCAAGGTGGGCATCTATGTGCTGCTGCGCCTGTCCACGCTGTGGTTCTCGCCGCAGGCGGGCGAATCGGCCGGCTTTGGCAGCGCCTGGCTGGTGTGGGGCGGCATGGCCACGCTGGCCTTTGGCGCCCTGGGCATGCTCGCCTCGCAGCGGCCGGCACGCCTGGCCGGCTATGCCGTCATCGTGTCCTCGGGCACGCTGATGGCGATGATCGGCCTGGGTCGCCCCGAGGTGACCGCCGGTGCGCTGTACTACCTGCCCACGTCCACCTTCGCGATTGCCGCCTTCTTTCTGCTGACCGAGCTGATGGACCGCTCGCGCAGCGCCGACCCCGGCGCCCACCGACGCCCGGAGGACGAGGAAGACCACCTGCCCTTCGCCCTGGCCGATCTGGAATTGCAGCAAGGCGCCAACCTCGACGACGACGAAGAGCTGCTGGTGGGGCGGCCCATGCCGGCCTCCATCGCCCTGCTGGGCCTGGCCTTCATCGGCTGCACCCTGCTGGTGGCCGGCCTGCCGCCGCTGTCGGGCTTCATCGGCAAGTTCGCGATGCTCTCGGCCCTGTTGAGCACGCCCGACACCGGCGGCGAACTGGCCCACATCACTTGGACGCTGTTGACCCTGGTCGTGCTCTCGGGCCTGTTTGCGATGATTGCGCTGTCGCGCACCGGCATCCGCTTCTTCTGGGCGCCGGTGGGGCGCGCCGCCCCCATGCTCAGCAGCGTCGAGTACCTGCCGGTGGTCGTGCTGATGGGCCTGTGCGTGTTCTTCACGGTGCGCGCCGAGCCCCTGATGCGCTACGCGCATGACACGGCCCAGGCGCTGTACCAGCCGCAGGGCTACATCCACGCCGTGCTGTCGGCTCAGCCCAAAGCCACCCCCACCAACGTCGAGCGCCTGCGGGCACCGACTGCCCCGGTCCAGCCATGATGCGACGCCTGTTTCCCGCCCCGCTGCTGTCCCTGGCCCTGCTGGCGATGTGGCTGGTACTCAATCGCGACTACAGCCTGGGCCAATGGATCCTGGGGGCTGTCGTGGCCACCATCGTGCCGGTGATGACCCATTCGCTGCGCCCCACCCCCGTGCGCATCCGCCATCTGGGCCTGGCCTTTCGCCTGTTCATGATGGTGGGCTGGGACGTGATCGTGTGGAACTGGAAAGTGCTGCGCGGCACCCTGGCCGCCCCCGCGAAGCAGCCGCAAGGCGGCTTCATCACGGTGCCGCTCGACCTGCGTGACCCCAACGGCCTGGCGGTGCTCGCCGCCATCATGTGCGTGATCCCCGGCACCATCTGGTCGGAGATGGCCCTGGACCGCAGCGCTCTGCTGGTCCACATCTTCGACCTGGACGATCCGGACGAGGAGATCCGCCTGATCAAGGCCCGCTACGAGCGCCCCCTGATGGAGATTTTCGAATGAGCCCCTTCCTCTTTGGCGCCATCGTGTTCACCCTGGGCTGCTATGTGCTGGCCATGGCGCTGGCCCTGCTGCGCCTGTACCGCGGCCCCTCGGCGCAAGACCGCGTGCTGGCCATGGACCTGATCTACACCATCGGCATGCTGGTGCTGATGGTGCTGGCCATCCGCTACCGCAGCTCGGTGTACTTCGAAGCCGCGCTGCTGATCGCACTGTTCGGCTTCGTCAGCTCGATGGCGATGGCCAAGTTCCTGCTGCGCGGGGAGGTGATCGAATGAACCCCGAGCTGTTTGGCTGGGTCGAGGTCATCGTGGCGCTGCTGCTGATGCTCAGCGGCCTCTTCACGCTCGCGGCGGCCGTGGGCATCGTGCGTTTTCAGAACTTCTTCCAGCGCATGCACCCACCCGCGCTGGCCTTCAGCTTCTCGTCGTGGTGCGTCACCCTGGCCACCATCCTGTACTTCTCGGCGCGCCGTGAACAGCTGGCCCTGCACGCCTGGCTGATCATCATCTTGCTGTCCATCACGGTGCCGGTGACCACCATCTTGCTGTCGCGCACCGAGCTGTTCCGCCGCCGCACGCATGGCGCCCCCAGCCCCGATATCCCGCCGGCCCTCAGCCACATCCTGCCGCCGCCCACAGGGGCAGACGGCGCGTCCAAACAGACGCACGACTGAGCCCCACGCCGGCGGGTCTTGTGTCATGCTTGTCAGATTGTGAACTTTCCACCCCAGATCACCCCATGAACACCTCGCGCCCCCGCATCGGCCTGGCACTGGGCAGTGGCTCGGCGCGCGGGTGGTCGCACATCGGGGTGATCCGGGTGCTCGAGCGGGCAGGCATCTCGCCCGACATCGTCTGCGGCACCTCGATCGGGGCGCTGGTGGGCGCGGCCTATGCCGCTGGCGAGCTCGATCGCCTCGAGCCCTGGGTGCGCGGCCTGACCTGGCCGGCCGTGCTCGGCCTGCTCGATCTGAAAATGGGCGGCGGCCTGATCGAAGGCGGGGAGCTGGTGGACTTCTTTCGCCGCCACTACAGCGGCCCCGAGATCCAGCACCTGCCCAAGACCTATGGCTGCGTGGCCACCGCCTTGCGCAGCGGCCGCGAGCTCTGGCTGCGCGAGGGCCCGGTGATCGACGCCGTGCGCGCCTCCATCGCCCTGCCCGGCCTCTTCACGCCGGCCGTGCGCGAGGGCCAGTTGCTGGTGGACGGCGGCCTGGTCAACCCGGTGCCCGTCTCGCTGTGCCGGGCCCTGGGGGCTGACATCGTCATCGCGGTGGATCTCAACTGGGACCTGATCGGTCGGCGCACCCGCGCCCAGGTCCCCGAGGGCGATGCACCGGCCGAGCCCGAGAGCGCCGACAACGGCCTGCTCGACGCCATCCTGGCGCGCTTTCGCAGCGACGAGGTGCCCGCCTCCCAGGCCGACCACCCGTCCATGCTGGACGTGCTCACCACCAGCCTGAACATCATGCAGGTGCGCATCACCCACAGCCGCCTGGCAGGCGAGCCCGCCGACGCCATGATCCGGCCGCGCCTGTCGCACATCGCCGCCATGGACTTTCACCGCGCCGAGTCCGCCATCGCCGAAGGCGAGCGGGCCGCCGAGGCCGTGCTGCCCCTCATCCGCGACCTGCTGAACTGAGATGACCCACGCACGCGCCCCCCGCTCCTTCGCACGCCAGATCGGCTACACCCTGGCCACGCTCAGCGCGATGATCGTGGCCTTCGCGGTCTACACGAACGCAGAAAAGGCCATCGATGGCGCCAACGAGGCCCGCCTGCGCGCCTTCCTGCTGGCCGACGAACTGCACCAGTCCTCGGACGACCTCACCCGCATGGCCCGCCTCTACGTGGCCAGCCAGCACCCCCAGGCGCGCCAGCATTACCAGCGCATCCTCGACATCCGCGACGGGCTCCACCCTCGTCCGCAGGGCTACAGCGGCATCTACTGGGACCTGGTGCTGGTCGATGGCCAGGCGCCTCGCCCCGACAGCACCGAGCGCATCCCCCTGATGGAGCTGATGCGCCAGGCCGGCTTCCCGTCTGAAGAGCTCGACATCCTGATCCATGCCAAGGCGCACTCCGACCGCCTCTCCCAGATCGAGCGCAAAGCCATGACCCTGTGTGACATCGAAGGCCCCGGCGCGGAGGCGCGCCGTGCGCAGGCCCTGCAGATGCTGCACGATGCGCGCTACCTGGCCGCCAAAGCCGCCATCCTGGCGCCCATCGACCGGGTCAACACCCTGATGCGCGCGCGCACCCACCAGGCCGTGGCCCAGGCCGAGCGCCGTGCGCTGTACGCCCGCGGCGCCCTGATCGCCTGCGGCCTCATCCTGATGGCCATGCTGTTTCGCGCGGCCCAGATGCTACGCCGCGTGCTGGGCGGCTCGGTGGACGATGTGCACGCCCAGATCGCCCGCATCGGTCAGGGCCACTTCACGCCCACGCGCTCAGCCCAGGACGCCCCGGAAGGCTCGCTGCTGGCCCGCCTGATCGACACCCAGCGCAAGCTGCAGGACCTGAGCGCCGAGCGCGAACACACCCAGACCGAACTGCACCGCAGCGAGACCCGCCTGCTCGAAGCCCAGCGCCTGGCCCAGTTGGGCCACTGGGAGCTGGATCTGCGCACTCACGCCATGCAGTGGTCTCACGAGGTCTACCGCATCTTCGAGCAGGACCCGGCGCGCTTCGTGCCCAGTTGCGAGACCATCCTCACCCTCATCCACCCCGACGACCGCGAGCGCGTGGACCGCGACTTCCAGGCCGCCCTGCGCAGCCGCACGCCCTGCGAGATCGCCTACCGCCTGCAGCACCGCGACGGGCGCGTGAAGTTCATCCACCAACGCTGTGAGCCCCTGTTCGACGAGCAGGGACAGGCCCCCCAGATCATCGGCACGATGCAGGACGTCAGCCACAGCAAGCAGACCGAGCGCGCGCTGCAGCGCCTCAACCGCGACCTGCGCCTGCTGAGCGACTGCAACATGGCCCTGGTGCACGCCCAGGACGAGCCCACTTTGCTCAACGAGATCTGCCGCCTCAGCGTGGAGCGCGGCGGCTACAGCCTGGCCTGGGTCGGCTTTGCCCAGCAGGACGAGGAACGCAGCGTGCGCGTGGCGGCCGAATGTGGCGACCGCAGCGGCTACCTGGCGCAGGTCAACATCAGCTGGGCCGACACGGCCCGAGGGCGCGGCGTGGTGGGCACGGCCATCCGCACCGGCCAGCCCAGCCTGGTGACCGACATCCCGCACGACCCACGCATGCAGCCCTGGGCGGCCAAGGCGGCCGAGTTGGCGCTGCAATCGTGCGTGGCCTTGCCCCTGATCTGCGATGCCCGTGTGCTGGGTGCCCTGACGCTGTACGCCCGCGAGCCCGATGCCTTCGACACCGACGAGCTGAACCTGCTGATGGAGCTGGCCAACGATCTGGCCTACGGCATCAGCGCGCTGCGCGCCCGCGCCGAACACGCCGAGGCCAAGGCCCGGGTGGACTTCCTCTCGCACTACGACCCGCTGACCCACCTGCCCAACCGCCTGCTGCTGGGCGACCGCTTTGCGCACGCCGCCAACGTGGCCCGCAGCGAGCACCGCACGCTGACCCTGCTCTACCTCGACCTGGACCATTTCAAGCACATCAACGACAGCCTGGGCTACGCGGTGGGCGACCAGGTGCTGGTGCTGTGTGTCGAACGCCTGCGCCAGTGCCTGCCGCCCAGCGCCACCATCAGCCGCATGAGCGGCGACGAGTTCGTCGTGCTGCTCACCGGCCCGGACGACCTCGCCCGCATCGCCGGCCTGGCCGACACCGTCAGCAAGGCCTTCGCCGAGCCTTTCCAGGTGGGCGAGCACGCGCTCAACGCGTCCTGCTCCATCGGCATCGCCCTCTTCCCCGCCGACGGGGGCGACTTCGACACCCTGTTCCGCCACGCCCACACCGCCGTCAACAGCGCCAAGGAGGCCGGACGCAACGCCTACCGCTTCTTCTCGCACGAGATGAACGCGGGCCTGGTCGACCAGATCCGCCTGACCGGGGCGCTGGCGCAGGCCGTGCGCCGTCAGGAGTTCCGCCTGCACTACCAACCCCAGCTCGACCTGCGCACCGGCCGCATCGTCGGCGTCGAAGCCCTGGTGCGCTGGCAACACCCCGAAGCCGGCCTGCTGCCGCCGGGGCAGTTCATCGCACTGGCCGAGCGCAGCGGCCACATCATCCCGATGGGCGAGTGGGTGCTGCGCGAGGCCTGCCGCCAGGGCCGCCTGTGGGCCGATGCCCTGGCCCAGCCCCCGGTGGTGGCCGTCAACCTCTCGGCCCTGCAGTTCAAGCGCGGCGACGTGCTGGCCCTGGTGCGCGACGCCCTGCAGTCCTCCGGCCTGCCCGCCCACCTACTGGAGCTGGAGCTGACCGAATCCATCCTGCTGCAGGACGTGGACAGCACCATCGCCACCCTGCAGGGGCTCAAAGCCCTGGGGGTCAAGCTCTCGATCGACGATTTCGGTACGGGCTACTCCAGCCTGTCCTACCTGAAGCGCCTGGCGGTGGACAAGCTCAAGATCGACCAGTCCTTCGTGCACGACATGCTGACCGACGCCGACGGCGCCTCCATCGTCCAGGCCATCGTCCAGTTGGGGCACACCCTGCAGCTGACCGTGATCGCGGAGGGCGTGGAAACCGAGGCGCAACGCCTGGCCCTGACCAAGATCGGCTGCGACGAGGCCCAGGGCTACCTGATCGGCCGTCCCGTGCCGGCCGAGACCTGCCAAGCCCTGCTGACCCGGGTCTGACGGCGCTCCCCACAGCCGCCGTCCGGCCCGCCACCGGGCAGGCACGCCCCGTGCTTGCCCCTGCAACGGCCGAGGCCATCAGTCGACTTATTGATCTGAAACGGGCAATCTGCCTCAAGTAGCGATATCGTTACGCCTTTGCCAAAACCATGGCCCTGTGATGCCCGCCGTTGCTGCGATCCAGCCGGCGGCATTTCCTTTGTCCCTATCCGGAAAGCAAGATATGAGTACCCAGCAGCCCACCATCATCTACACCCTGACCGACGAGGCGCCGCTGCTGGCGACGAGTTCCTTCTTGCCGATCGTCCGCACCTTTGCCGCCCCGGCCGGCATCAACGTCACCACCAGCGACATCTCGGTGGCTGCCCGCATCCTGGGCGAGTTCCCCGACTTCCTGACCGAAGCCCAGCGCGTGCCCGACAACCTGGCCGAGCTCGGCCGCCTGACCCTGCAGCCCGAGACCAACATCATCAAGCTGCCCAACATCAGCGCCTCGGTGCACCAGCTGGTCAGCGCCATCAAGGAACTGCAGGGCAAGGGCTACGCCGTCCCCGACTTCCCCGAAGACCCCAAGACTGACGAGGAAAAGGCCATCCGCGCCCGCTACGCCAAGTGCCTGGGCAGCGCCGTGAACCCCGTGCTGCGTGAAGGCAACTCCGACCGCCGCGCCCCCGCGGCCGTCAAGAACTACGCCCGCAAGAACCCGCACAGCATGGGCGAGTGGAGCCAGGCTTCGCGCACCCACGTGGCCACCATGAAGCACGGCGACTTCTACCACGGTGAAAAGTCCATGACCCTGGACAAGGCCCGTGACGTGAAGATGGAGCTGGTGACCGCCAGCGGCAAGACCATCGTGCTGAAACCGAAGGTGTCGCTGCTCGAAGGCGAGATCATCGACAGCATGTTCATGAGCAAGAAGGCCCTGTGCGCCTTCTACGAAGAGCAGTTCGAAGACGCCCGCAAGACCGGCGTGATGCTGTCGCTGCACGTCAAGGCCACGATGATGAAGGTCTCGCACCCCATCGTGTTCGGTCACGCCGTACGCATCTTCTACAAGGAAGCGTTCGAGAAGCACGGCAAGCTGTTCGAGGAACTGGGCGTCAACGTCAACAACGGTCTGGTCAACCTGTACGACAAGCTGGCCACCCTGCCCAGCTCGCAGCGCGATGAAATCATTCAGGACATGCACGCCTGCCACGAGCACCGCCCCGAGCTGGCCATGGTGGACTCGGCCAAGGGCATCTCCAACCTGCACGCCCCCAACGACGTGATCGTGGACGCCTCGATGCCCGCCATGATCCGCATCGGCGGCAAGATGTGGGGCGCCGACGGCCGTCCGAAGGACACCAAGGCCGTGATCCCCGAGTCGACCTTCGCCCGCATCTACCAGGAGATGATCAACTTCTGCAAGACCAACGGCAACTTCGACCCGCGCACCATGGGCACCGTGCCCAACGTCGGCCTGATGGCCCAGCAGGCCGAAGAGTACGGCTCGCATGACAAGACCTTCGAGATCCCGGAAGCCGGCGTTGCCAACATCGTCGACATCGCCACCGGCGAGATCCTGCTGTCGCAGAACGTGGAAGAAGGCGACATCTGGCGCATGTGCCAGGTCAAGGACGCGCCAATCCGCGACTGGGTCAAGCTGGCCGTCAACCGCGCCCGCAACTCCGGCATGACCGCCGTGTTCTGGCTGGACGAGTTCCGTCCGCACGAAGCCGAGTTGCGCAAGAAGGTCGTCAAGTACCTCAAGGACCACGACACGACCGGTCTGGACATCCAGATCATGTCGCAGGTGCGCGCGATGCGTTACACCCTGGAGCGCGTGATCCGCGGCAAGGACACCATCTCGGTGACCGGCAACATCCTGCGCGACTACCTGACCGACCTGTTCCCCATCATGGAACTGGGCACCAGCGCCAAGATGCTGTCCATCGTCCCGCTGATGGCCGGTGGCGGCATGTACGAAACCGGCGCGGGCGGCTCGGCTCCGAAGCACGTCAAGCAACTGGTGGAAGAAAACCACCTGCGCTGGGACTCGCTGGGTGAGTTCCTGGCCCTGGCTGTGTCGCTGGAAGACCTGGGCATCAAGACCGGCAACAACCAGGCCAAGATCCTGGCCAAGACGCTGGACGCGGCCACCGGCAAGCTGCTGGAGAACAACAAGAACCCGTCGCCCAAGACCGGCCAGCTGGACAACCGCGGCAGCCAGTTCTACCTGGCCATGTACTGGGCGCAGGAGCTGGCTGCACAGACGGACGACGCGGCCCTGGCTGCCAAGTTCGCCCCGCTGGCCCAGGCCCTGAGCGCGCAGGAAGCCACCATCGTGGCCGAACTGGCGGCGGTGCAAGGCAAGCCGGCCGACATCGGCGGCTACTACATGCCCGATGCCACCAAGCTGGACGCCGTGATGCGCCCCAGCGCCACGCTGAACGCCGCCCTGGCAAGCGTGCTGGCGGCCTGATCGGCGCCTGACCCGCTGACCTGACGCGCGCCCCGCGCGTCACGCCCAACGGCCTCGCAAGAGGCCGTTTTTCATGGGCGAGCCGCGTGGCGCCGAACCGGCTCACCAGGCGGCTGGGTCCACCCGGTAGAAGCCCGCCAGCTCGGCGTACAGCGCCGGCTGCGCCAGCTTGAGGTCCTGGCCGCGCTCGAAGAAGGCCTCGGTGGCCACCGCGAAGAACTCCACCGGCTCGCTGGCCCCATAGGGGTCGAGCACGGTTTCCTCGCCACGCGCCACCTGGGCCTGCAACTCGGCGAACGCCGCCCGCATCACCTCGGCCCAGCGCTCATGGCGCTGCACGCTGCCCAGCTCGGGCGCGCCGTTGCTCAGGCCATTCTCGGCATCCAGCTGGTGGGCAAACTCATGCAGCACCACGTTGAAGGCGTCGTCGGGGACGCGGGCCCCGTCACGCGCCTCGTCCCAGGCCAGGATCACCTGCCCCTCGTCCCACGACTCGCCGGCGCGCAACTCGTCGTCGGCGTGCACGAGGCCGTGCTCATCGGGCTGGGTGTGGGACACCCAGAAGGCGCGGGGATAAACCAGGATCTGGCGCAGACGCGGGTAGTAGTCAGTGGGCCGGTTGAGCAGCAGCATGCAGGCCTGGGCCGCCACCGTGATGCGCACCTCGTCGGTGATGGGCTGGCCTTCGCAGCCGATGAAGGCTTTTTCTGCGACGAAGACCTGGATGTGCCGCTTGAGCTGCGCCAGCAAGTCGGGCGGCATGCTGCGGGTCATCGGCACCCGCCGGCGCAGGATGCGCTCCCAGGCTTCGGGGAAAGGCGCCGCCTGCAAGCGCTGGCGACGGTGCGCCTGGCGACGGGGCTGGCGCCACAGCCAGACCACCCACAGCCCGGCCAAGACCACCACGATCAACAAAGGAAGGGGACTGGCAACACTCACGTCTCAAACAAGGCCTTGCGGCACGGAAACCTACGCCGCGCCCATTGTGCCCTCACAGTGACATGGACGGTCGCTCGGCCATCTCGGCCCGCCAGCGCATCAGGTGCGGATGCGCCTCGGTGACGCGCACCTTGACGACCCGCGCAAAGTCCACCGCCACCACCGCCGTGATGTCGGCGATGCTGAAACGCTCGGTGGCGATGAAGGCCCGGTCGGCCAGGCGCGCATCGAGCATGTCGAAAAACTGCTGCGTGCGCAGCAGGCCCCGCTCGGCCAGCGCCGGGATCTGCGGGAAGTCTTGCGGCCCCGGCAAGGCACGGTTGGCCATGGCCGGGCTGCCGTTGCGAAAGGCCTCGGCCACGGCCATCAGGCCCTCGAACTCCATGCGCCAGTTCCAGCTCGCCACCTCGGCCTTCTCGGCCGGGCTCACGCCCAGCAGGCGATGTTGGGGATACTGCGCCTCGACGTAGGCCGCGATCGCGGCGTTGTCGGTCAACAGCAGGCCGCACTCGGTGCGCAAGACGGGCACCGTGCACAGCGGGTTCACCGCGCGGAAGGCCTCGCTCAGCTGCTCGCCGGTGCGCAGGTCCACCTGCACCGTCTCGTGGGGAATGCCCTTCTCGGCCAGCAGGATGCGGGCGCGGCGCGGGCTGGGCGCCGTCGCGCAGTCGTAGAGGATCAGGGGCATGCCAACTTGTCCTGCGTGTTCGTCTCGAAATCGCGGGCGTTGTGCCGCTCGTGCAGCTGGCTGGCCGGGTCACCCATCACGCGGTTGACCATGCGGCCGCGCCGCACAGCCGGGCGTTGTGCGATCTCGTCTGCCCAGCGTACGACATGGTTGTACTCGTGAACCTGCAGGAATTCCCCAGCTTCGTACAGCTGCCCCTTGGACAAGGCGCCGTACCAGGGCCAGATGGCCATGTCGGCGATGGTGTAAGTGTCGCCCACCATGTAGCGGTGCATGGCCAGGTGGCGGTTGAGCACGTCCATCTGGCGCTTGACCTCCATGGCGTAGCGGTCGATGGGGTACTCGAGCTTGACCGGCGCGTAGGCGTAGAAATGGCCGAAGCCGCCGCCCAGGAAGGGCGCGCTGCCCACCTGCCAGAACAGCCACGACAGGCACTCGGCCCGCTGGGCGGGCTCGGTGGGCAGGAAGGCGCCGAACTTCTCGGCCAGGTACATCAGGATGGCGCCGGACTCGAACACGCGGATCGGTTCGGGGCCACTGCGGTCCATCAGCGCCGGGATCTTGGAGTTGGGGTTGACCTCAAAGAAGCCGGAGCTGAACTGCGCGCCCTCGTTGATGCGGATCAGCCAGGCGTCGTACTCGGCCCCGGTGTGGCCCGCTTCCAGCAGCTCTTCGAGCATCACCGTGACCTTCACGCCATTGGGCGTGCCCAGCGAGTAGAGCTGCAGCGGGTGCTGGCCCACGGGCAGGGCCTGCTCGTGGGTGGGGCCGGCGATGGGGCGGTTGATGTTGGCGAAACGGCCGCCGTGGCCTGGGGTCCAGGTCCAGATGGCGGGAGGGGTGTAGCCGGGGGCATCGTCGCGTGTGTCGCTCATGTCAGGCGCTCCAGAGAATCGGTGTCAGGCGGCGCACGAGGTGCGCAAGCTGGCAGGTTAGCAAAGCTGCAGACGCCGGGTGAGGCACAAGGTCATCGGCCCACCCTGCCGCCAACCGCCATGGCCGACAATGCACACCTGCCTTGTCTCCCCCAATTTTTGCCTCCCTGCCCCGCCGTGACCCCACAAGCCCTGCTCGACGCCATCGCCACGATGACGCTGCCCTCCGATGCCCAACGCCTGTTCCACGGTCGCGGTGGCGTGTACCCCGGCAGCGAGCCCTGGGCGCTGGACTGGTATCCCCCGGTCCTGCTGCTGACCTGCTACCAAGCGGTGAGCGAGGATGAGCTGGCGCCCATTCAGGCTGCGCTGACGGCCCGCTGGGCGGAACAGATGCCGGGCCAGCCCTTGAACCTGGTCTTCCAGCACCGCGACGAGGTGCGTGCCGACACCCGCCTGCTGTGCGGTGCCGTGCCGGACCCGCATGTGGTCAGCGAACAGGGCGCGCAGTTCAAGGTGCACCTGATGCGCGGCTTCAACCACGGCCTGTTTCTGGACATGGCCGAGGGACGACGCTGGGTGCGCGAACACGTGGCCCAGGCCAGCGCCAGCAACCCGCGCTTCAAGGTCCTCAACCTGTTTGCCTACACCTGTGCCTTCTCGGTCGTGGCCATGCAGGCCGGCGCCCGCCAGGTCATCAATGTGGACATGGCCGCCGGCGCCTTGTCGATTGGCAAGCAGAACCACCACCTCAACGGCATCACGTCGGACGTGAGCTTCCTGCCGCACGACATCTTCAGCTCCTGGGGCAAGATCAACCGCAGTGGCCCCTACGATCTCATCATCCTCGACCCGCCCACCTACCAGAAGGGCAGCTTCGTGGCCGAGAAGGACTACGCGCGCCTGATGCGCCGCTTGCCCGACCTGCTGATGCCCGGTGGGCACGCGCTGCTGTGCCTGAACTCGCCCAAGCTGGGGCCGGGCTTCTTGCAGGACCTGATGGCGGTGGAGGCGCCGGACCTACGCTTTGTGGAGCGCGTGGCCAACCCGGCGGCGTTTGCGGATGTGTCTGAAGAGCGGGCGTTGAAGGTGCTGGTGTACCGAGCGCCAGACCTGGATTGACCGTCACGGCACCGCATCACGCGGCGCACCGCCCAGCTTGAGCATCCGGTAGTTGAACTGCCGCAAGGTCAGCCCCAAAGCCTGGGCGGCACGGGAGCGGTTGCCACCATGCTGGCGCAAGGCCTCGGTGAGGTCCGCCAGCGCATGGGAGCCTGCGGGCAGATAAGGTCGCACCGCGGACATCTCCATGGCGGGCGCCCGCATGGGGCGCTCGTCGGCCAACCAACGCGGCCGCGGTGTGTCTGGCGCAGACGTGCGGGGCAAAAAGCGCTCAATGTCCCCCACGTCCAGCACGCTCTTGTCCCCCAGCAACACCATGCGCTCGATCAGGTTGGCCAGCTCGCGGATGTTGCCGGGCCAGGGGTGTGCTTCCAGGCGCTGCAGCGCACGCGCACTGAGGTTGACGTTGCGCTGGTTGGCCTGGTTGAATCGGTTGAGGAAATGGATCGCGAGCTCATGCACGTCGGCGCTGCGCTCGCGCAAGGCCGGTAGCCGAATGGGAATGACGTTGAGCCGGTAGAACAGGTCTTCGCGGAAGGCGCCCAGGGTCACTTCATGAGCCAGATCGCGGTTGGTGGCGGCCACCAGCCGGGCATCGATGTGCACCTCGCGCTTGCCGCCGAGGCGCACGATGGTGCCCTCCTGCAGGGTGCGCAGGAGCTTGGTCTGCATGGACAGGGGCAGCTCGCCGATTTCGTCCAGAAAGATCGTGCCGCCATGCGCCTGCTCGAACAAGCCGGCGCGCGCCCCCACCGCCCCTGTGAAGGCGCCCTTCTCGTAGCCGAATAACTCCGACTCGAACAGGGTTTCGGGGATGGCCGCGCAGTTGACCTTGATGAAAGGGTGGTCCCGACGCGGGCTGGCCAGATGCAGCGCACGGGCGAACATCTCCTTGCCGGTGCCCGACTCGCCCAGCAGCAGCACACTCGCCTTGGTGGCAGCCACCTGCTCCAGCTCGGCAATCGATCGCAGCAACACCGGTGAGGTCCCCACGATGCCATAACGCGCGGGCGAGGCCTCCAGCGCCTGCGTCAGCGCCATGTTGTGCGCTTCCAGCGTTCGGGTGCGTTGCTCCACCGTGAAGCGCAGCTCCAGCAACTGACCGATCAGCGTGGCCAGGATGCCCAGAATGGTCAGGTCATCGGCCAGTGAGCGAAAGCGATGGCGGATGCGATGGCAGGCCAGCACCCCCACGGTGGACAGCCCGACCCGCACCGGCATGGCGATGAAAGACACCGGCCCCGGCGGCAGGTCATCCCGCTGCACCGTGCGGCACAGGAAAGTCGGCTCGCGGTCGATGTCCTGAACGAGGATGAGCTGCCCTGTGGCCAGCACACGGCCCGTGATGCCCTCGCCACGCCGGAAGTGCCCCCGCTCGCGCTCGTCCCGCGTCAGCCCGTAGGCATAGCGGATGCTGGCCGATGCCACCTTCAGGCTGCTGCCGGGCGGCAGGTCCATGAGGGCTTCGAGGTTGTCGGCCAGCACGATCCGCCCCCGGTTCAGGCCCAGCAGTTCGGAGCACAGGTGCAGCATCTCGTGCAGCACCACGTCCGGCGCCAGGCTTTTGCCGATGTGCTTCATCACCTCCCGCATCAGGAGCATCTCCTGCGCGTGCCAGTTGCCGGCGCCTAAGGCGGCGTCGGCACTGGGCGTCCCCGACGGATCAGCGGGCGCGGGAGAACGGGCCATGTGCGTCGCAGTCTTTCAGTACTGCTTGTAGGGCAGGAACTTGCCCGACAGCACCACGTTGACGCGATCGCCCTTGGGGTCGGCCTGACGCTGAATGTCCATGCTGAAGTCGATGGCGCTCATGATGCCATCACCGAACTCTTCGTGGATCAGCTCCTTGATCGTGCTGCCGTAGACACTCACCACTTCATACCAACGGTAGATCAGCGGATCGGTGGGCACCGGCGTGGGCAGAGAGCCCTTGTAAGGCACCACCTGCAGCCACTTGCGCTCCTCGTCGCTGAGGTCAAAGATGTCGCCCACGATGGCCGCCTGTGCGGCATCAAAGGTCATTTGCCCCAGGCAGCCAGCCGTCGTCCACTCCTTGGAGAGGCCGAGCTTTTGGGCGACCTCTTCCCACTTGATGCCCTTGGACACCTTGGTGCTGATGATTTTTTCGGTGACGTCCATGCGGTTCATGAGAACTCCATTCTTGATGTGAGGAAGGAAAGGGGTGGAAACAATGTCTGGCTCACTCAGTGAGCCTTGGCGCGCGACACCAGAAAGTCAACGATGTGATTGCGCAGGTCGTAATAGCCATCGAGGTGATGCAAGGTGGCGCGCGTGCGCTCTCGCGGCAGCGGGTTGACCACCACCTCGGCGATGCCGCCCGGCTTGTAGCCCTGGTCGGTCTCGGCGCCATTGCTCATCAGCAGAATGCGATCGGCCAGCAAGATGGCCTCGTCAACATCGTGGGTGATCATGAACACCGTCTGATGGGTCTCGCGCACGATGCCCATCAACTCGTCCTGGATGGTGCCCCGCGTCAACGCATCCAGGGCGCCGAACGGCTCGTCCAGCAAGAGCATCTTGGGCTGGATGGAGAAGGCCCGGGCGATGCCCACCCGCTGCTTCATGCCGCCCGACAGCTGGCTGGGCTTCTTGTCGATCGCAGGGGTCAGGCCCACCTGTTGCACGAACTTCTCGACATGCGCGTTGGTCTGCGCCACCGACCAATCCGGCCAGCGAGACTTGACGGCGAATGCGATGTTCTGGCGCACCGTCAGCCATGGCATCAGGGCGTGCCCCTGGAACACCACGCCGCGTTCCAGACTGGGCCCGACCATCTCCCGCGACTCCATGAACACATGGCCTGCGGTGGCGGTGTCCAGCCCGGCCAGCACGTTCAAGATGGTGGTCTTGCCGCATCCCGAGCGGCCGATGACACAGACGAACTCGCCACGATCCAGCGTGAAGGAGACATCGGCAAACACGGGCTTGTCAACCACATAGGCCTTGCCGAGACGTTCGATCTGAAGCAGAGGGGTCTTCACGGCAGCCTTTCCTGCGCATCCTGTGCGGTCGGGCGCAGCCGCCGGCGGCGCGGTCTTGAGGCCATCGAGGGCCGAGGTGTCAATCCACATAGGTCACCGCCTTTTGCAGTCGGCCAAAGGCCAGGTCCAGCAACATGCCCACCACACCGATGACCAGCACGGCAAAGATCACATTGCTCAGGGAGAGGTTGTTCCACTCGTTCCAGACGAAGTAGCCGATGCCCGTGCCACCCACCAGCATCTCGGCCGCCACGATCACCAGCCAGGCAATGCCCATGCTGATGCGCATGCCGGTGAGGATGGTGGGGGCCGCAGCCGGCAGGATCACCTGCAAGGCCTTGCGCAAGGGGCTGACCTCCAGCGTGGCGGCGACGTTGAGCCATTCCTTCTTCACCGCCGCCACACCGAAGGCGGTGTTCACCAGCATCGGCCAGATCGAGCAGATGAAGATCACGAAGATCCCGCTGAGCGTCGAGTCCTTGATGGTGTAGAGCGCCAGCGGCATCCAGGCCAGGGGGCTGATGGGCTTGAGAACCTGGATGAAGGGGTCCAGCGCCCGGTTCAACAGGGGCGACATCCCGATCACGAAGCCCAGCGGGATCGCCACCAGGCAGGCCAGCCCGAAGCCCAGCGCCACGCGCCCCAACGAGTGCGCCAACTGGATGCCCACGCCCTTGTCATTGGGGCCGTTGTCATAGAACGGCTGCGAGAGATGCGACCACACCGTCTCGCCCATCTGGCCCAGCGTGGGGAAGCCATCGGCTTTCTTGGCTGAGGGGTCCTGTCCCATCATCTGCGCGTACTCGATCTGCTCGGGCGTCAGATTGGCCCCGGCAGAGGTGCCACCCGCGCTCGCGGTGGCGACATACCAGATGCCGAGGATGGCCACCAGGATCAAGCCTGACAGCAAACCGGCGCGCACTTTGAGGCTCTTGGCGACACTCATCTCACACCGCCTTTCGGATGGCAAAGCTCTTCAGGTAGGCATCGGCCTTGGCGGCATCGAACTCCTTGCCCATCACCTTGAACTTGGGGGCGGCGGCAAGCGGGGCCGGTTGTCCCAGCTCCTTCATGCGCTTGCGGGCATCGGTCATCAGGAACACCTTCTCGGCGATCTGGCGATAGTTCACATCGCCCTTGAGGTAGCCCCAGCGCTGCATCTGCGTGAGCATCCAGACCGCCATGCTGTCCCAGGGCATCGGGTCGAAGTCCGCGCGCGAGGGCACGTTCTTCACATTGCCCAGGCCATCGGCGAAGCGCCCGGTCAGCACCTGCTTGACCACCACCTCAGGCTGGTTCAGGTACTGCGGCTTGGAGATGACGCCCGCGATCAACTCCCGGTTCTTGGGACCCCGGGCCATCGCGGCGGCCGTCAGTACGGCACGGTAGAGCGCGGCAAAGGTGTTGGGGTTCTTCTGCACGAACTCGGCACTGGTGCCGAAGGCGCAGCAAGGGTGGCCGTCCCAGATGTCCTTGGTGAGCAGGTGGATGAAGCCCACTTCCTCGTAGACCGCACGCTGGTTGAAGGGATCCGGGCCGAGGAAGCCGTCGATGTTGCCCGCGCGCAGGTTGGCCACCATCTCGGCAGGCGGCACCACGCGCAACTGCACATCGGTGTCGGGGTTCAGGCCCGCCTCGGCCAGGTAGTAGCGCAACAGGAAGTTGTGCATGCTGAACTCGAAGGGAATGGCGAACTTGAAGCCCTTCCAGTTCTTCGGATCGCGGTTGTTCTTGTGCTTGAGCGCGAGCGTGATGGCCTGGCCATTGACGTTCTGGATCGTGGCCACCTGCATGGGCTTGGCGCTCGAACCCAGGCCCAAGGAGATCGCCAGGGGCATCGGGCTGAGGAAGTGCGAGGCGTCGTACTCGTTGTTGAGCATCTTGTCGCGCACCAGGGCCCATCCTGCGGTCTTGCTGAGTTCCACATTCAGCCCTTGCTGCTTGTAGAAGCCCAGGGGGTGCGCCATGATCAAAGGGGTGGCACAAGTGATGGGGATGAAGCCGATCTTCAGGTCCTTCTTCTCCAGCGCGCCCTTGTCCTGAGCCATGGCCTGCAGGCTGGCCAGGGGCAGCACGCTCGCGATGGCCGCCATGGCCGTGCGCTGACCGACGGCATTGAGGAAGGCGCGGCGGGTCGCTTCGACCGGGAAGAGCGCTTTCACCGCAGCCGCTTCAATGAAATCACGCGACAGGGCCTCCACATCGGTGGCACGGGCCTCGGTCGCGGCCAGCGTGGCGGCGTCATGCTCGGCCCCGCTGGCATGTTGCCCGCATGGGCAGCCGCCCAGTCGGGATACCGGCGAATACGGGCGATAGATGTTGTCATCAGATTTCGTCATGGCGTGGCCTCGGTCAAAGATGAAAGAAAGGGCGCTGCGGTGTCCGCCTCAATGCAGGGTGAGAGGCATCGACGTCGTCTTGACTCGCACCACCATGGGGCGGACCTGATAAAGCTCCGGCTCGTTTCCACAGATCTGCGAAGCGATGGTGCGTGCCTGCCGGGCAATCGGTTCGATGTAGCGGCTGGCCTGTCCATCGACGGTGATGCAGTCACCCAATGCATAGATGCCTGCTCGATTGGTACGCAAGGTTCGTGCCTCCACGGCAATGCCATCGCACCAGTTCAGACCGGCGGACTGCGCCAGGCGAGAAGGGGTGCGCAAGCCCGTGGCCGCGATCAGCTGATCGGCCTCGAACACCTGATCGCATCGGGTGGTCACGCGGATGCGATCGCCCACTTTCTCCACCGCCGCGACCTCGACGCCGCCCACAAACTGGATGGGCAGATCGCGCCAGGCTTGCAGCACCTTCGACCCCGCCTGCTCGGCCTGCCAACGCGACAAGGGCTCTTGCTGCGTGTCCAGCAAGGTGATGCGGTGCCCACCCAAGGCCAGGTCGTTCGCCAGCTCGGAGCCAATGAGCCCAGCCCCGACGATCACCAGCTCATGTGATGAGCCTGCAATGACTTCGCGCAGTTTCTGATACGCCGACAGGTGATTCACCCGCCAGCACAGCCGTTCCGGGAGCGCTGCTGGCAGACCGGCTTGTGCGCCATGTGCCAGGATGAGGTGTCGATAAGGCAGCGTCCCACGTGTGGTGCGCAGCTGGCGCGCGGCCTCGCACACACGCACCGCATGGGTGTGCGCCATCAGCGTCACGCCCAGGCGAAGCGCGGCCTGCGCCCCCGACTCTTTGACCAACTGCGTAGCGCTCAAGCCGCGTGCCATCGCCACCGACAGCAGTGGCTTGTCGTACACATCGCCGGCGCAGGCGCTCACCAGGGTGATGGGGATCTTGGCGTCCCGCGCACGCAAGGCCTCAGCCATTTGCCACCCGGCACGCCCCGCCCCCACGATGACCACACCCGCCGCGGATGCCGCACGCCGACGGGGCAGCGCCGCACTGCAGGCCAGGGCGCGCAACCGCCCCATGTCCGGCGCCACGTAAGGCACGAAGTCGTGCTTGCTCACGCCGCACAGCGGACAGGCCCAGTCATCCGGAATGTCGGCCAGACGGGTGCCGGGCGGCAAGCCCCCGTCGGGATCCCCCAGGGCTTCGTCGTAAACGTAGCCGCAGGCTTCGCAGATGTACTGCGCAAAGGGCAGGTCGATGCTCATGCTGGCATCTCCTCTTCGCTCAGGCGTGCGATCTCCTTGCGCAGGTGCTTGATCGCAGGGGTCACGATGGCGACGAAATGCGACTCACGTACCCGCCTCTGGACATCGGAGCTCAAGAGATAGCCGCGTGCGCCCTGGTGCATCAAGGCTGACTGCGCCGCCCGCAGGCACAACTCCGCGCCGTGGGCACGTGCGTCCAGCACATCGATGAAAAACTCCTTGCGCGTGTCGAAGGGCGTTTCGGCCAGCTTCATGACCCGCGCCGTGAGTTCGTCCAGCTCGGCCTGCAAGGCATCGGGGCGGTCTTCCAGGAACTGGTTCACATGGCCCAACTGTCCTTCCACCGCCCACATGGAATCGATGGCCCCTTGCGTGACGCCCACCGCCATCCCGCACTGCAGCATCACAAACGCCGCGCGGATGCTGGCAATGAACGGTCGCGTGGGGTCGGCGATGATCTGATCGGCTCCCACGAAGTGATCGCTCAGGCGCAAGGCGTAGGTCCCGGTGCCCTCCATGCCGGAGAAGCTGGGGCACTCGCGCATTTCCACGCCCGGTGCGTCACAGCGCAGCAGGAACATGAGCTCATGAGGCTCATTGGATGAGCCCTCATCGACCGAAGCGATCGCGCCGCAGTACTGATGGGGGCCGAGGTTGCTCACCCAGGGCAAGGTGCCGCTGACCAGATAGCCACCGTCTACCGCGCGGGCGCGCAGCAGCATGTGCTCGATCTGCGCATAGCTCTTCATCGGGTTGGACAGTGCCGTCCCGCCCAGGCCCTCGCCACGCAGGTGTGCCTGCAGCACCTCGCCTGTGAGCGCCGGATTGCCGCTGTGCTGCAGGTACAAACCGCACACTGCCTGGCACCACATCATGAAGCCGGTGGCGCCGCACACGCGGGACACCTCGGCCATCGCCCGGATGGCCAGACCGTAGTCACCGGGCTGCCCGGCGGCGCCCAGGTGGGCACTCATGGCGCCCACCTGGGCCAGGCCTCGCAAGATCGACGCCGGGTACAGCCCGCGGTCGATGGCCTCGACTTGCTGCCTCAAAGGGCCTCGGGCGATGGCCTGAACGGCGACCATCAGTGTCTCAGCCGAGCTCGCCGGGTCACACGTCATCGCCGGGGGAATGTCAGCGGGGTTCATGAAGGACTCCTTCCTGCAGCAAGCGGTCGAACCTCAGTCAACCAGACTGATGGTGAAGGGGATAGGGTTGCGCATCGTGTTGGCCACCGGCGAATAGAAGTTGGCGTGCTGCACGATCTCGTCGAGCACCTCACGGGGGGCATCGCCCTCGACGAGCACCTTCACGCGGATGGCCTGAAAGCCCATCTCCGGCGGGGTCTTCTCCAGGGCACCACCGGCGCCCCAGGCTGCGGGGTTGCCGATGTCGCCCTCCATGAAGACCTCCAGGCGGGTCAGCTTGACCTGCTTCCAGGTGGCCACGGCCGTGATGCCCACCGCCAGGCAGCCGCCCAGCCCCGACAGCACGATCTCACCGGGGGCAGGCGCCGTGTCCTGCCCGAACAGGTGCAGCGGCTCGTCCACCAACACCGGGGTGTGGTTGCCCACGTAGCTCAGCGAGCGGTACTGCCCCTCCATCACGGTGTGCACTTTGTTGGTGCCGCGGGAGGCGGGGTTGTTGCGGCCCTTCTCGGCAAAGGCCATCAGGCCATCGCGGTCGATGGGACGCAGATAGGCCTTCACCGTGGTGGGGGCGGCGGCAGTCGAAGGGGCAGCGGCTGGGGCGATGACGGTGGACATGGAAGCTCCTGAACAAGGGAAAGAAAGAATGTCTGCTTGGCAATGTCTACATTGCAAGGGGTGTGCCAGATGTGCGCAGCCCCCTCAAACTCCTCTCAAGCCATTGATTCAGAAGTATTTTTTAAAGCTCTGCCCACAGATTGCGCGGACAGACCCGCACGACTCCCCTCCCATGAACACAGCCAAACGTGAACACTTTGTTCACAAAGTGTGCCGAGCCGCGCCTCATTGCCAACGCCCCGACACCCGCGCAGAATGAGCCTTCCGGGCTGAGCAGTGCGCCCTCGCCACATCCTCGTCACCCACCAGGAGCTCCCATGTCCAAAGTCCTCGTTCTGTACTATTCCACCTATGGCCACATTGAAGCCATGGCCCAGGCCGTGGCGGAAGGCGCGCGCAGCACTGGCGCCACCGTCGATGTGAAGCGTGTCCCGGAAACCGTGCCGCAGGAGATCGCCCAGTCGGCGCACTTCAAGCTCGACCAGGCCGCCCCCGTCGCCACCGTGGCCGAGCTGGTCAATTACGACGCGATCATCGTGGGCGCGCCCACCCGCTTCGGTCGCATGCCGTCGCAGATGGCCGCCTTTCTCGACCAGGCGGGCGGGCTGTGGGCGCGCGGGGCCCTCAACGGCAAGGTGGGCGCGGCCTTCTCGTCCACCGCCACGCAGCACGGCGGCCAGGAGGTGACGCTGTTCTCCATCCTCACCAACCTGATGCACTTTGGCATGGTCATCGTGGGCCTGCCCTACAGCTTTGCAGGCCAGATGACGCTGGACGAGATCGTTGGCGGCAGTCCCTATGGTGCCACCACGATTGCCGGCGGCAAGGGTGAGCGCCAGCCCAGCGCAATCGAGCTGGACGGCGCGCGCTTCCAGGGCAAGACCGTGGCCGAGACCGCCAACAAGCTGTTCGGTTGATCAGCCGGGGCGCGTGGGCCACGCGTGTCGACCCACTGCGCCCAGGGGCTGAGCGGGCTGGGGTATGCTCCCGCTGAGTCGCTTGCGACGCCGCCCAGCCCCAGCCATGACACGCCTGCTCGCCCACCTGCTCTGCCTCGGTCTGCTGCTCGCCGGCCCCAGTGCCCATGCCGACAAGATCATGATGGCCGCGGCCTCAGACCTGAAGTTCGCCCTCGACGAGATCGTGACGGCCTTTCAGGCACGCGAGCCCGGTCATGAGGTCCACGTCGTCTACGGCTCCTCGGGCAAGTTCCACACCCAGATCCAGCAGGGTGCGCCCTACGATCTGTACTTCTCGGCCGACATCGCCTACCCGCGTGCGCTGGCCCAGGCAGGTTTCGCGGCCTCGCCGGTCCAGCCTTATGCCGTGGGCCGCCTCGTGCTGTGGAGCGCCTCGCTCGATGCCCGCCAGCTGCGCCTGAGCCAGCTCGCCGATCCGAAGATCACCCGCATCGCCATCGCCAATCCCAAGCACGCGCCCTATGGCCAGCGCGCCGTGGAGGCCTTGCGGGCCGCCGGCGTCTGGTCGCAGGTCGAGCCCAAGCTCGTCTACGGCGACAACATCGCGCAAACCGCCCAGTTCGTGCAGACCGGCAACGCCCAGGTCGGCATCATCGCGCTGGCCCTGGCCGTGAACCCGACGCTGTCGCGCCAAGGCGGCTACGGTCTGATTCCCGAGCAGCTTCACTCCCCGCTGGAGCAGGGCTTCATCATCACGAAACGGGCACAAGGCAGCGCGCTCGCCCGGCGCTTCGCGGACCACATGCGCAGCCCCCAGGCCCGCGCCGTGATGAGCCGCTACGGTTTCGTCCTGCCCGGTGAGGCGGCAGAGAAATGATGCCCGAGCCCAGGAAGACGCCCCATGCTCTCTGACAGTGACTGGCAGGCCCTGTGGCTGACCGCCCGCCTGGCCGGCGTGGTCACGCTCATCTTGCTGGTGCTGGGCACGCCCGTCGCCTGGTGGCTGGCGCGCAGCCGCTCTCGCTGGAAGGCCCCCATCGGTGCCGTGGTGGCCCTGCCCCTGGTGCTGCCTCCGTCTGTGCTGGGCTTTTACCTGCTGCTGGCCATGGGGCCGGACGGCCCCCTCGGGCAACTGACCCAGGCGATCGGCCTGCCCCCCCTGCCCTTCACCTTCACCGGGCTGGTGGTGGCCTCGGTGTTCTACTCCCTGCCCTTCATGGTGCAGCCCCTGCAAAGCGCCTTCGAGGCCATGGGCGAGCGCCCCATGGAGGTGGCCGCCACCCTGCGCGCCTCGCCGCTGGACGCCTTCTTCACCGTGGCCGTGCCGCTGGCCGCGCCCGGCTTCCTGACGGCGTCCATCCTGACCTTCGCGCACACGGTGGGCGAGTTCGGCGTGGTGCTGATGATCGGGGGCAACCTGCCGGGCATCAGCCGCGTCGCCTCGGTGCAGATCTACGATCATGTCGAATCGCTGGACTACGGCCAGGCCCACCGCCTCGCCGCTGTGATGCTGGTGTTCTCCTTCATGGTGTTGCTGAGCCTGTATGCCTGGCGCGCCCAACCCGGCCGGAGGCGCTGAGATGAGCGACATCGAGGCACGGTTTCAGCTCGACTGGCCCGGGTTCACGCTCGACGTGGACCTGCGCCTTCCGGGTCGTGGCGTCACCGCCCTGTTCGGCCCCTCGGGGTCGGGCAAGACGACGCTGCTGCGCTGCATCGCCGGGCTGGAGCGCGCGCCGCAAGGACGACTGCGCGTGCAAGGCCAGACCTGGCAGGACGGTCGCGCATGGCTGCCTCCCCATCGCCGCCCCATCGGCTATGTGTTCCAGGAGGCCAGCCTCTTTCCGCACCTCAGCGTGCTGGGCAACCTGCACTATGGCCTGCACCGCAGCACCGAGGCGGCCACCGTGCAGCTGGACCACGTCATCGACCTGCTGGGCATCCGGCCCCTGCTCGATCGGAAACCCGATCGCCTGTCGGGGGGCGAGCGTCAGCGCGTCGGCATGGCCCGCGCCCTGGCCGTTGCCCCACGCGTGCTGCTGATGGACGAGCCGCTGGCCGCACTCGACCTGCGCCGCAAGCAGGAGATCCTGCCCTACCTGGAGCGCCTGCGCGACGAGCTCGACATCCCCATGCTCTACGTCAGCCACGCGCCCGACGAGGTGACGCGCCTGGCCGATCACCTCGTGATGCTGGACCAGGGCCGCGTGACCGCCAGCGGTGCCCTGACAGAGATTCTGACCCGGGTGGACGCCCCCATCCGCCTGGGCGAGGACGCTGGCGTCATCCTGGCCGCCACGGTGAGCGAGCTGGATGCTGCCTGGCACCTGGCCCGAGTGGACTTTGGCGGCGGCCAGCTGTGGATCCGCGACCATGCCCTGCAAGTGGGCCAGCGCGTGCGCGTGCGCGTGCTGGCTCGCGATGTGAGCCTGGCCGTGCAGCCTGGCCACACCAGCATCCAGAACGTGATGCGCGGTCGCGTGGACGCCATCGGCGACGACACCCACCCGGGTCTGATGCTGGTGCGGCTGCACATCGGTGAGGCGAGCGTGCTGGCTCAACTCACCCGGCGCGCCGCCGCCGACCTGGGCGTGGCGCCGGAGCAGGAGATCTGGGTGCAGATGAAGTCGGTGGCCTTGATGGAGTGAGGCTCGCCGCGACGTGTCCTGGCGAGCGCAAACCGCGTCACTCCAGGGTCATCCAACGGCGGTGAGTACATGGACGCGTGAGATGCGATAGGCTGATAAATTAGGACACTGCGTGCTTCCGACACCGCGTGCTTCCATTTGGAACCATCGCGTGGCCAGCGCAGTTCACCACGACGTCACACTCTCCATGAAATCCTCGCTCGTCACGACATGGCGAATGGCCTCAGGGGCCCTGCTCGCCTCCTTGCTGCTGTGCCCCCAGGCGCAGGCGGCCCTGGGACGGGCGCCGCAAGCCCAGCCCGCCGAAGCGGCCACCCTGGCCACCGAAAGCGCGCCTGTCGCCCGGCAAATGCGTGCTGTGCCGCCGAGCGAGGCGTACACGGTGTCCACCACCGTGGCGCCCACCGGCACGGTGGTGAGGGAGTTCGTCAACGCCCAACAGGTGGTGTTTGCGGTCGTCTGGCAAGGGCCGGTGCTGCCTGATCTGGCGGCGTTCTTTGGGGATCATTTCACCGCCTACCAGCAAGCCGTTCAGCAAAAGCGTGCGGCGGGTCAGCGTGGGGGAGTCGTGCACGCTCGCAAAGCCGACCTGGTGATGGTGTCGCGTGGCCGCATGGGGCACTTCGAAGGCTATGCCTACCTCCCAGCCCTGGTGCCGCACGGCGTCGACATTCACACACTGCGGCCATGACACATTCGCCGACCTTCCAACAGCTCAGACGCGCCCTGATGGCGAGCCTGGTGTGGCTGCTCGCCAGCTGCGGGGGCGGCGGCTCATCCAAAACACCGCTCTCGCCTGCCGTGACCGTCCCACCCGGGGCCAATGTCCAGGCGCTGCGCGTCGGGCCCGGGCCAGCCGGTTCGGGACGGGTGGTCAATCTGCTCTACACCAGCGTGCGCCTGTGCTTGCCAGGCTCCACCACCAGCTGCCAGACGATCGACAACGTTCTGGTGGACACGGGCTCCACAGGCCTGCGACTGTTGAGCGCCGCCGTCAGCCTGCCCTTGCCTCTGGTGAAGGTGAGCGACAAGCAGCTGTACAACTGCGCGCAGTTCATTGACCAAAACTATATGTGGGGCCCCGTCGCCACTGCCGACGTGTACCTGGGCGGCACTGCGCTGGACGGTGAAAAAGCCGCCAGCTTGCGGATCCAGCTGGCAGGCACGGCAGGCGCCGCCGCTGCACCGTCGGTGTGTGCCTCGACCGGCTTCACACCCATCACCGCGGTCAGCGACCTGGGCGCCAATGGCATCCTGGGGATCGGGCCCGACCGCGAAGACTGCGGGATTGGGTGCGAATTCATCACGAACAATGGTTACTACCACCTCGACCAGGGTGGCGGAGCCCTCACAGGCATCGCGATCAGCCGAGCCGAGCAACTGCTGCAACCTGTCAGCCAGTTTGCCGTGAACAACAATGGCACCCTCATCAGCTTGCCCGCCATTCCATCTACGGGGGCGGCCAGTGCCACGGGCGTCATGATCTTCGGCATCGGCACCCAGGCGAACAACGTCCCAGGCACGGTCAGCAAGATGGCCCCGAACGCCAGCGGCTACTTCACCACCACGTTCGACGGCAGCACGCTGATCCAGGGCTTTGTCGACTCCGGCTCCAATGGCTGGTTCTTTGGCTTGGACAACGATCCGGCCTTTCCCACGTGCGTGGGGATCGCCACGGATTGGTATTGCCCCACCAGCACACTGACCCTGCAGGCCGTCAACAGCAGTGTCAATGGCCAGACCAGCACGGTCAACTTCTCGATTGCCAACGCGATTGCGCTGTTCAGCGATGCCAGCAACTACGCCATGAGCAACCTGGGCGGCCCCATCGGCGACGATGACTCCTTCGACTTCGGCCTGCCCTTCTTCTACGGGCGCCAGGTGTACACAGCCATCAGCGGTGCGAACACACCCTTGGGGAGTGGCCCCTACGTCGCGTACTGATTTGGCCTCTGCGCGAAAATGAGAGCATGAGCACCTCGTCCACGCCTGCAGCCAACCCGGACCCGAAGCCCCAAGCCCCCGAGCCGCCTGACCTCGACGCCTGCTGCGGCAACGGCTGCGATCCCTGCATTTTTGACCTGCATGATCTGGCCATGGACGAGTATCGCCAAGCCTTGCGGGCGTGGCAGGCGCG
This sequence comes from Aquabacterium sp., assembly GCF_034003525.1. GTDB lineage: Bacteria > Pseudomonadota > Gammaproteobacteria > Burkholderiales > Burkholderiaceae_C > Aquabacterium. Next base: position 36,559 of record NZ_JAVEYN010000013.1, on the reverse strand, counting down.
CCAAGACGCAGCCACGTCAGAGCAGCCCTGAGCCGCCGCGCGACCGCGAACAGCCACAGGAGCCATTTGAGGCCTCCGCACCGCCCGATCACGTCGACACGCTTGAAGGAGCACCCCATGAACGCTTTGTCCGCTTTGAAAGCGCCATTGATGGGCGCCTTGCTCGGCCTGTGTGCGCTGACCGCCGTGGCCGCCGAGGCCACACCCGCGGCCCCTGAACAGCCCCGCCATGGCGAGCTGAGCACGATTGCATCCCTGGATGTGCCCCGCTACATGGGCACCTGGTTCGAGATTGCCAAGTACCCGACCTGGTTTCAGAAAAAATGTACCGGCGGGGGCACGACAGCCGAATACCGTCAGCAAGCGGATGGCACCGTGCAGGTCATCAACCGCTGCCGGCTCGAGAACGGGGTCATGAACGAGGCCATGGCCACGGCCAGGCAGGTGGGCTCGGCCACGTCCCCCAAACTGAAGGTGCGCTTCGCACCCGCGTGGCTCTCGTTTCTGCCTTTCGTCTGGGGCGACTACTGGGTGATCGACCTGGATGAGGCGTATCAACTGGTGGCGGTGAGCGAACCGAGTCAGGCATACCTGTGGATCCTGGCGAGAACCCCGCAGGTTGACCCGACCGCCTACAAGGCCCTGCTGACCAGACTCGCCCAAAAGGGATTCGATCTGAACAAGCTCGAACTCACGCGACAGGACTGACAGGCCACGCTCACCGGCTTGTGCCCTGAGCTGGCGTCGCGTAGGCCCTTCCTAGACACCTGGCGGGAGCTTGGCCGCCATCATCGCCCGGCGGTCCAGCTTGCGCCCATCGACGATGAAGGTGCCATCGCCCACCGCGTGCACCATGCGTCGCTCCTGGCGTGCAGCATCGACATGGGCGGCCACCCCGCTCAACACCACGATGTGGTGCTTTTCGATGATGTCGATGACCTTGCACTCGATGTTGGCCAGGCACTCCTTGATCAAGGGCGCACCCACGAGCTGGGCCGGCACCGGGGTGAGCGCGAACTGGGCAAACTTGTCGGTGTCGGCCCCCGTGCACGTCCCGATGCCCACCACCTTGTCCAGCAGGTCCACCGTGGGAATGGCAATGACGCACTCCCGATGCTTGCGCAAGGCGGCGAAGGAGTGATTCCACTCCCCCGTGGTGATCGCAAACACCGGCGTGAAGTCCACCACCATGGTCCAGGAAATGGTCATGACATTGGCCCGGTCCCCGTCACGGGTGGTGACCAGCACCACAGGTCCTGACTCGATCAGCGTGAACGCCTGATTGAGGTTCAACGGATGCATGTGCGTGCCCATGCGCGAGAGTATGCGGCGACCTCGGTTCGCGGCGCAAGCCATGGGCAAAGACCGCTTGGGGCACGGCGGGCAGCCGAGGTTGCAGTGCATGGCAGGCGATGATGCACGGGGTTTGAAAATTCACAAGTACAGCTATGCATCTCTCTCATAGAAGAAATGGCGAAACAGCGCTTGCTGGAGCCCGTCCACCTCGCGATAGTGCTGTCAAAGCGTCCTTTGAACACACTCATCTTGGAAAGCCCTGAATGCTCAAGCGCCTGCGTTTTCAATCCTTGAGGTTCCTGGCATTGCCCTTGGCCCTGCTCACATCGGGATGTGCGCTCCTCCAGGACAAGGCGCCCGTGCAGATCGACGTCGCCGACTATCGGGCCTATCTCGCGGAAGACCATCCCGTCCGGCAAGGACTGCGACAGTTTGCAGAGAGCGTCGAGACACGAAGCGGCGGCACCCTGAAGGTTCGTGTGCGCACCGATGCCATTCAGGGCCCCCCATCGAAGCAACTGGAGCAGTTCCAGCAGGGGCACGTTGGCATGCCCCAACTCATGTTGTTTGCCGGCACGGGCCTCACCTCCCTGCATCCAGACATCGGATACCTGGATTTGCCATTTGTCTTGCGGGACGCGCAACATGCGGATGCGCAGTTGTCCGGCCCGTTTGGGCAGGCCTTGCTGGCACAACTCAAAGGCAAGGGCCTGGTCGGATTGGCCTTGTGGGAAAACGGCTTCCGCCATGTGACCAACTCCACCGCCCCCTTGCTGGCCCTCCAAGACCTGTCGGGCATGAAGTTTCGGGTGGCGCCAGATGCCGTGTTTGAAGACACGTTCAAGGCCGTCGGCGCCCAGACGGCGCAGCTACCGTTTTCCCGCCTTCGCCGCGCCTTGGAAGACAAATCGCTGGAAGCTCAGGACAACTTCCTCGCCCAAATCTGGGTGGGCGGCCTGCACGAGGTGCAGCCCTATCTCAGCTTGACGCACCACAGCTATGGCGTGCTGGTGATGGCTGCCAATGAGGCGTTTTGGAATGGCTTGTCGGCGAAGCAAAAGGACGCCATCAAGCTGGCTGCTTGGGACGCCAGCCATTTTCAGAGAAAAGTCTCCCGAGACCACGACCAACAAGTGCTGGAGCTGCTTCAATCCAAAGGGGTTTTGATCAGCACCATGCCGCCTGAAGAATTGTCGAAATGGAAGAACCAAACCGAGTTCATGCGAGCCAAATTCAAGAATTCGATGAATCCCGAATTGTTGAAACACGTCAAAGACTGACTCATTGACAACCAAGCAACGTTAAGCCGTCTTCAGATCAAAAACGAAAGGTGACAAAGAGATGCGGATCAAAACAAAACACTTCGAAATAGCGTCGGTGCTGGTGGGCTTGGCACTCGCCGCCAATTTGGCACACGACCTCGCCACGAATCCGCGATGGGCCGGTGACAACGGTCCTGGCGTTGGCAAATTGCCCAAGCAGATCGTCGCTGGCTACCTGGATACGGCTTATCAAGCCGGCGGTGCAGCGGAGGCAGAGAAACTGTATTTCACGCCCAAGACCAAAGACCTGAGCCCGGCCGCCGTGGATCGCCAGGATGGCCCGGCGGTCACCCACCACATCCGGAAAGTTCTGGGTGAAGGCATGGTCGTCATGGTCTACCACTGCGTGGGCGGCGAACGAACCGGTCAGGCCGCGGAGATCGTTGACATTTTCCGCACGTGGAATGGTCGAGTGGCAGAGCGGATTCAGGCCGCTGCGCAACCAGTGGAGCGCTGCGAACCGACGAAGCCACGCAAGAATCCTCTTGAGTCGTCGGTCATGTAAATCTGAAATGGCTTGCCCACGCCAGGCAATCCACATGCAAATTCAAGGTATCTCGAAGGAGTTCAAATAATGTCCGGTATTACCTCCACATCTGAAAATGTGAGTGAAATTGAAGTCAATCTACGCTTTATTGGTCGACTGATCATCACGTTCTTCCGCCTGTTCCTGGGCGCGTGGATGATTGTCAGCGGGTGGAACCATGTGGGGCCGCTGCTGGGCTTCCCCTTTGTCTTCCCTCAGCCCTTGGGCAACCTCCATCTGTCCAACGTGATGATGGTGTCCCTCATTGAGGTCGGCCTGTTTGATCTTGTGAAGATCCTTGAGGTGTTCGCTGGCATCTGCCTGGTGTTCAACCGGTTCGTGCCACTGGCCGTCGCCGCATCACTGCCGGTGTCCTACATCGTCTTTCACAACTCGATTGTGCTCAACCTTCGTTATGAGCGCCTGTTCAGCACCTACATGTCGGTCTGGTGCCTGTACATGAACATCATCCTGTGCTTCGCCTACCTCAAGAACTTCCTGCCGTTGCTGAAGTACAAGACCGACATGGGTGAGCTGAGTGACTTGAAGAAGGCGAAATCCATCTTCGAAAGCGACAAGCCGTAACACTTGCCTCGCGCGCACACGCGCGCCGGTGACGAAACATGGCTTCACAACGAAAGAGGGAGGGCTGCAGTGCGGCACTCCCCTTTTTGTTTGTGTTGGCGCGAACACCACGGTGAAATGGGATGAGGGTGCCGCGACGCCATCGTCCAGCCGCCCCATGGCCGGGGAGCACCTTAAGATCGTCAGGCACACTCCCCCCGTCACGACACGAAACGATTCCTCCCCATGTTTGACCACAACGAAACCCTGCAAGAAGCCCGTGAGCGCAATGTGCGCGACGCCCTGTTCGAGGACGTGGGCGTGTGCGACTGGACGGCGCAGCTGGTGCCCGCCAACCAGCGCGTGAAAGCCCGTTTGCTGGTGCGCGAAGAGGCCGTGCTGTGCGGCCGTGATTGGTTCGAGGCCTGCCTGTTCCAGCTCGACCCCAGCGCCCGCGTCCAGTGGGCCTACGAAGAAGGCGCCTTGATGGCGGCCAACACCGAGGTCTGCCTGATCGAGGCCGATGCGCGCGCCATGCTGACGGCCGAGCGCCCCGGCATCAACTTCCTGCAAACCTTGTCGGCCGTGGCCACCCTCACCCACCGCCACATGCAGGCCATCGAGGGCGCCTCGCCCAACCCGCGCGGCTGCAAGGTGCTCGACACCCGTAAAACCCTGCCCGGCCTGCGTCTGGCGCAAAAATATGCGGTGTGCGTGGGCGGCGGCGCCAACCAGCGTCTGGCGCTCTACGACGGCATCCTCATCAAGGAAAACCACATCGCCGCCGCAGGCAGCGTGACCGTGGCGCTGAAGAACGCTCAAGCCCTGGTGGCCGCCCAAGCCTCACCGCTGCGCGAGCAGATCACGATTCAGGTCGAAGTGGAAACGCTCGAGCAGTTGCGTGAGGCTTTGGACGCTGGGGCGGTCAGCGTGCTACTCGACAACTTCAACGTCGAGATGATGCGCGAGGCTGTGCGCATCAATCAGGAGATGACCCAAGGTGTGGCACTGCTCGAAGTGTCGGGCGGGGTCACCATGGCACAGTTGCGGGACATTGCCGCGACAGGCATCGACCGCATCGCCATCGGCAAACTGACCAAAGACATCAAGGCGGTCGACTTCTCGCTGCGCGTTCTGGGCAACATCGACGGCTGATGCCGTCAAGGGTGCGCGTCTGTCACCCGCTGGCGGGCCCGTGTGCGGGAGGAAGGTGATTTCTTCTGCAGCTGGGCCTCTGCCTGGCGCACCAGGTGGATCAGGCTGGATGCGAGCATGGTGTGAAAATCCTCAGCGATGTCACCTGAAGCCCCTGCAATGGCATTGCCGTCCTGGAAGGCCAGGGTGAAGGCGCTGAGCCGAGCCGGAAGGGAGGGATCCTTTTCGAGCAGCTCCTTGGACAGGGTCTGCTCCCCCCACTGCGTCAACACGTCTCGCTGCCGCTCACGCACCTTCATGAACCGCTGCCGCGCAAGCTGTTCAGGGACAGATTTCTCCACACTGAGGATCACACCCAGACGCCAGAAATCCGCAGCGATGAACTTCCGAACGCTGGCACCACCGAAGATGCGCTCAACATGCGCTTCGAAGCTCTCGCCGGGCAAGGGCTTGTTGCGCTCGGCCGCTTCGACTTGCCACTTCTCGAAGCTGGCGTCGATCACTGCCGCGAGCAACATGTCTTTGCTCTCAAAATGCCAATAGGCACTCCCGACGGGTAGTCCGGACTCCGCCGCCACCTTGGCCATCGTCGTGCCACTGTAGCCATATTGCGAGATGATTTTGAAAGCGGCATCCAGAATCCGCTTTCTCACCGCAGCGCTGGATCTGTGCTCTCCAGGCTTGCGCGCTGCGGCGCCAATAGTCTTAGTCATGGTTTACGCCCAACTGGCTGCCAGCGAATGGTACGGCCGCAACCATATACGAAATCAAGATGATGGGCATCACGCATTGAGGGGGCACGGCAACTTTTCAGACTTGCGTCAAAAAGGTCGCGCCCATGGTGTTGCAGACGCCACATCGACTTGCTGCGCTGCCAGCGGCCTCAACGGGCCGATGAGGCCATGGCGGTGGTGCAAGCATCCGCAGCAAGGTACGCACTCAGAGACGCCACATCCGCCTCAGACTCCAGCTTCAGGATACGTTGCAGGACGACTTCCGACTTCACTCTGGGCATGCCTGCCGCGTCTGCGCAAGCGAGGAACTTTGCCTGATATTCTGCAGGCGTCATGGGCTGCGCCGGGTCTCCCTTGGCAAGGTTGACTTGCTTCACATGGCACCGGTCTTCGCCCCGCATCCACACCTCCACGCGCACCGCTCCGGGGCCGCCATCGTTGCGCACCAAGGATTTGTCCTCCGCCGTCTCGATGCGCTTTGCCAGCGCCTGCAGGTCAGCCCTTTCCAGGGCCGCCGTCGAAAAGTGCGCCAAAGTCACCTCGCCATCGAGCAGCGCGGACGCGACCACCCATGGCAAGCTGAATTGCGCCTCCACGACGTTGCGTGGTGCCTGCTTCTTATCGAGCGGCATCCCCAACAACATCCGCTCTGCTGGTGCGCAGTGCACGATGACCTTGTCGATGGCGTCCACCTGCATGCCAACCATCTGGCGCAGTGCCAAGGCGGCATCGATACCGCAATGCCCGCCGCGGCATGAAGGGTAGGGTTTGGGGGCGATGTCCGGGCCTGCAAACGAAACCCCCAGGCCACCCAGGAGTTCTTCTGCCTCATAGCGGCCGCTATGGTATTGCTGATACAGGCCCTTGACGCCTCCCAGGACGTCACACTCGCCTTTCGCACCATGCTGTGCCATGCGGGTGGCCATGATGCCCGCAGACGCTGCATAGCCCGGCCCCATTCTCTTGGCATGTGTGCCCTGGATGCTCGCCTGCGCGTTGCCTGCAATCTGCTGATAGGCCAGCCCGGCAGCAGACACCAATTGCTCACGCGACAAGCCCAGCAGCTTGCCTGCGACAAACGATGCCGACAGATAGCCATACATGGGCGTAGGGTCCCAACCGACCACGAATGGTGACACGCCCGGGGAGCCCGCCCGCGCCATGCGACAGGCGATATCCGTGCCGATGGTCACGGCCGTGATGAGCTGCGGCCCGCTGATGCCCCCCACCCAATCTGCGACCGACAGCGCCGTGGCCACAGTCACAACCGACGCATGCAGCAAGGAACGCTCATACGTGTCATCGAATTCCAGCGCATGCGCCATGGCGGCATTCAGGCGCGCCGCATTTTCCACGGGAGCACGCAGATTCGATCCCCAGACCAGACTATGCTCGGCGCCCCCGTTTTCATGCGTCCATTGGCGCAATTGGACAATGCCATCCAGGTGCGCCGCCGGCAAGGCGCCGCCCAACGTATCCAGTATCTGGATCTTCGTGACCTGCACGACCTGCTCGGGGAGTTGTTCGAAACGGGTGCGAACACAAAAGTCGGCAAGTTGATAAATCGCGTCGCTTGAAGCCATAACTTGGTGTGCCTGAGCGCGTGGGCGACAGGGCAAGAGAAGAAAGTGAGCCCCGAAAAGCGCAGTCGGCTGGATGCCATCCAGTACATGGGTATCCGAGGATCCATGCGAGACAACATCCAGCCGGCACAGGCTGTCAGGGAAAAGGTTTTACAGCCAGGTCAGTCTTTCCGACTCTTGTCGCGGATCAACATGTAAATCAGACCAATCCACGAACCGGCGAACGCCACCAAATCGTAATTTCGGATGGGCCTGAAGGTCGTATAGAAAAGTCCGGTTGACCCGATGTAAGCCGCTGCCGTCAAGAAAAGACAGATGACCACTGCGATCCATTTGTTTCTGTTCATATTGATCAATCTCCAGTCATGACAACCGTCATTGCGGCCCAGTTCGCTCTTCAATGCGGCGACCGATGTTGGGCTTGTAGGCTTCCTGGCCGTCCCAGGTCCAGAGGGGCTCCAGCTTGGGCTTGAGCGCGGCATACATCCAACCGCTGTAGGCCAACAGCAGCACCCCGTTCAGGAACAGCTCCTGCGGACCAGTGAACAACTGGCGGGGCGTGGCAACGATGAACGTGTTGAGCCAGAAAATATTCACCGTGGCCGGCATTTCAATAATCAGACCCAACAGTGGCCAGCGGTTGAAAAACAGCATGGCGCCCGTGAGAATTTCCAGATACTTGATGGCCTGGTACAGATAGATGTTGGCGTTCGCCTGCACCCATTCGCCACCCACCCCAGGAATCTCCGGCACGTAGCCGGTGAAGGCAAAACGGAGACCGGAAAATAACAGGTGCGCGCCGAAATAGAGCCGGAGCCAGTGGATGACGTAGTACCACGGCGATTGAGATGCCATCTTCATTGAATGTGTCCTTGCTTGAGTTTCAGGTCAGCGTGTTGTGACACGCTCATTCCTTGGCGCGGCCAACCTTGGCCAGCGCGGCGTTCAGAAACTCCTGGTCGATCAGATCGCTGGTTTTCACCGGACGGGCGATGATCTTCTGGCTCACGAGGAAGGCCTGCAGATCCTCCACGACCTTGGGGCTGAACGTGCCGTTGACGGATACCAGCGGCAGGCTGATCTCCTTGAGTCGGTTCACGTCCTTGATTTGCCCATGCTTGGCCAGAATCTCGTACATGGCCTGCGCATTGGTGCCATTGGCCACCGAATCATGGAAGTCCCGCTGACCGCGCAACAAGGCCGACAGGAAGCGCACCATGGCATCCTTGTTCTTCCAGGCATTCCCGCTGGCCGCATACATCAGGGAGGGCAGGCCCTGAGAGGTCTCCACTTCGGGAATCTTCAGGTCTGCAATCTTTCGTTGCTTCGCCACGGTGATGAAGGGCTCGACCAGGAAGGAGCCATCGATGGCCTTGTTGCCCATGGCCACCAAGGTGTCCGGCAGCGGCATGTTGATGACCTCGACATCCGATTGCTTGAGGCCGGCGCGCTCGGCTGCGCGCATGAGGCTGTAATGGCTGGTGTTGCCCAGCGCCGAGACAGCAAGCTTTAAGCCTTTCAGATCCGCCGTGCTCTTGTAACGGCCGCTGTCGACCAGGTCCTTGCGGATCACGATGCCGGTGGTCTTCTCACCGGCGTTGACCACATAGATCGGCGCAATCGCCTTGATGGGCACATTGCGCGAGCGGGCATTGATGTACGCTGCGCCCAGGTTCATCACCCCAATGTCCATGTCACCCGAGGCGAGTTGGGAGATGGTGTCGGAATTGGAGGTCGTACCCGGCACCAACTGAATCTTGATACCCTCTGCGGCAAAGTAGCCCTTCTCGATCGCGAAGTAGAGCCCGCCCTCCGTGGTCAGGCCGACGGTGTTGACCCGCAGCGTGATCGGTGCGTTCTGAACTTGCGCGCCAGCCACATTGGCCAGTGCCAGTGCGCCCACCATCAGCAGCGTGCGCTTGGTCTTGGAAAAGAACTGGCTCGTTTTCTTGTGCATGATTGTCTCCTTCGGCTTTACAGGTCTTCACAGCCGAGGCGGCACCCGCCGCCCCAGCCTTGAAAGGTGTGCAAACTGCACCGGAATCAGAAGCGGTGGTGGATACCCACGCGAATGACGGTCTGCTGGTCTGTGGTGGAGGTGCCGAACAGCGCACCGCCTGGTTTGCCCACAGTCGATGGGGCGGCATCCTTGTCGCTGGTCGTGTTCAACGACGCCATCGTGTAAAGGTGGGTACGCTTGCTGAGGTTGTACTTCGCACCGATGAAGGGCTGGGTCAGAGTGGCCTTTTCACCTGTTTTGTTGGTCGCACGGGCGACGCCGATACCGCCACCGACACGAACCTTCTCGCTGAAGTTGTAGGCCACCGTCAGTTCAATCGGCTTGATCTGCGCTTTCGACTCTGGATCTTTCCCCACGTAGTAGTTCGCCAGGAACATCCACGGACCTGTGACGTACATGCCCTTGACAGCGAACGCCTCACGGGCAAACGGGCCATTGCTGGGACTGAAGTTGTCCTTGGTGTACCCGGCCCCCAGCGAGAGGCCTCCGTCGATGTAATTGATCATCGCGCCGTGGACATATTTACCTTTAGTTTCTGTCCCTGCTCCGAAGCCATACAGCAGACCTGTCGTCACGCGACCAAATGTCTTCATCCACTTGACCGTGTTGTCGAATTGGTAGCCCCCGATGTGCACGTCGACGGGTGCGCCAGCGATGCCCGCATACCCGGCTGCCTGGCCACCTTGAATGATCGGCGCCGCGTCAGGGACGCCGATGTCCACGTTCAGGAAGTCCAGCTGACGGCCCACCTTGAGGGTCCCCCAGTCTTTGCTGATCAGGCTGACCGTCGATTCACGGTTGAAGAAGGAGGTCGATCTGCCGGCCGAGCCGTTGGTCAGGTCCACCGTGGATTCGAGCGTGAAGCCAACCTGAAGCCCGCCCCCCAGGTCCTCGCGCCCACGCAAGCCGATGCGTGATGATGACGCGCCGCCTGAGTCCAAACCGGTCCGCGAATTGCCGCCGGTGTTGCTGATGTGGGTCAGCGCCACGTCGGCAATCCCATAAATTTGCACACCGTTGGTCGACTGCGCCATTGCACTGCCGGTCAACGCCATGATCGCGAATGCCATGTGCTTTTTCATTTTTGCCATGTCTCCAGTCATTTATGTCATCCTCTGTTGTGAAGCGAAATTTGTCCCTATCAACCTCAGCGCCTGAACCTTATTTCTGACGCCTGTTACTTACGAACATCACGATCAGCGTGATCAGCCCAGCGAAGGCCGGCGGACCCCAGTCATACATGCGCAATGGCCTCTCACCCATGGATGTGGAAAACCCAACCACGACCAATGTCCAGACGATCGCAACCGCGGCAATCAGCACATAGTGCTTGCCGGCAATAGCTTCTTTCATTGAGTACCTCTCAGGAGCGGTTAGTACCTTCTCAGGTCTTCGTCAATGGCGAGCGCTTGTGAAAGCCTTCCCACAAGGAATAGGGTTTCACCTTGGCACGCAAGAAATCCACGTAATACCCACCGTAGGCGAGCAGCAGACTACCGTTCAGCATCAACTCCTGCGTGCCAGTGAACTTCTGCCGGGGATGTGGCGATACCACCAAATTCAAATAGGCGATCTGAAAGGTGATGCCCGCCATCACGATCAGCGCCAGGGGCACCATGAAGTTGAAAAGAAGCATGGCTCCCAGAATCACCTCAAGATACTTCACGAGCGGATAAAATCCAATATTCGTCATCTCGCTCAAATAAGGACCCACGGCACCCGCGCGACTAAAATCAGGGACGAAATCGAATATGACGTAGTAAAGACCCGACTTCAGATAGTGGAAGGCAAAGTACAGCCTCAGCCACAACACCAGATATTTCCACGGAGAATCATCCGCCTTGATCATCTTGATATCCTTTACTGATGAATCAGGTCACGATTGACTGTCAATCGCGATACAAATCGGCACACCAGCGCACATCACGGATTGCGCCAAGCTCCACGAGGCTGGTTTCGCCTCGAAAGTCATTCAGATGGCCGCAACTCACCAGGCCTCAGGGGTGGAGAGCCAGGTTGAAGTGCGGCACCAAGACATGCCGCGGTCTGATATCGATACCGTCGGTCAACCCAGAACACGCATGAACGCTGGAGCCGCTGGAGCTCGCCGGCGTTATCAGGGTGGAAGACCTTTGGTGAGAGTCAAATCACTGCCTGCGACTTGCGATGTGGCCGCAAGGGTTCGGTGATGCCACCGCCAGCATGCTTGTCTCGGCCATTGGCACGGTGAGGTTCCCTTTTCAGCTCATCCTTGTCCGCGCTGACATCGACGGCGTTGCCGGATTGCTCTCGACTGAAAACATACGCTGCCAGACTCACCGCGCACACAGCGCCAAAGAAGAGGGCGACCCATTCAGGCCTGGTGCCACCGGAAGCCGCCAGCAAGCTGGATGCGATCAATGGGGACAATCCGGCGCCCAAGGTCGAGGCAATTTGGAAGGTGACGGCAACACCGCTGTAACGCACTTCCGCTTCGAACTTCTCGCTGATCCAGGTTGCCATGGCGCCTCCCATCAGACCCTGCACGATCGGCAGCGCCAGAACAAAGGCAAGCAGGAGTGCAGAGAAGCTGCCTTGCTGGACAAGCAGGAACACCGGCCAGATGAAGACCATGCCAGCCACGGCGCCCGCCATCATCATGGGACGGCGACCGGTCTTATCGGAGAGTCCGCCAAACAGGGCCGTGGTGAAGATGTGCAGCACGTTGGCAATCGTCATCGCCACCAACGCTGTGGTGCGCGTATGGCCCTCCGTCACGGCATAGCTCAGCAGGAAGGCTGCGGCAAAGGTTGAGAATGCCAGGGGCGCAATACCGCCCACCACACCCGAAAACACCTGCTTCTTGCAGTGCCGGATGATGGTCATCAAGGGCATACCTGCCTTTTTGGCCTGCTGCACACGCGCCTGACGCGCCGCTTCGTACTCAGGGGACTCGCTCACCTTGGCGCGAATCATCAGCCCTACCACCATCAACAAGGCACTGATCAAGAACGGCACACGCCAGCCCCAGCTCAGGAACTCCTCACTCGGCAGCATCGAGAAGGGCGTCATCACCAAGGTGCCCAACACAGCGCCTGTCGGTCCACCGGAGGCCACGATGCTGACGGCCAAGCCACGCCCCTTGGGTTTGGCATGCTCCATGGACATCAGGGTGGCCCCACCCCATTCACCGCCGATGGCGAAGCCCTGCAAGATGCGCAGCACGACGAGCAAGACGGGGGCCATCATGCCGATCTGGGCGTATGTGGGCAGCAGACCAATCAGCACACTGGCCGTGCCCATGAGAACCAAGGTCGTGACCAGGATGTTCTTGCGGCCGATCTTGTCGCCGTAATGCCCAAACACCACAGCACCCAAGGGGCGTGCGAAGTAGCCCACCGCAAACGTCCCGAACGCGGAAAGCGTCGCAGCCAGCGGATCCATGCTGACAAAAAACAGGTGAGGAAAGACCAGCGCAGCGGCTACGCCGTACAGCAGGAAGTCGTAATACTCGAGCGTGGTCCCTACGTAGCTGGCCAAGACCGCTCTGCGCCGCTTTGTCGCCTGATCAATGTTCTCTACTGCTTGCTTCATACTTTGCCTCAACTGAGCCGGCCTTCGCTGTAATGTGTACTGTTGTCATGCGCAGGCAATGATGTCATTGCGTTAAACCTTGACACCTGAACATCCGCGCAGTCGCGTGTGAATCACCAACTGTGCACGCATTTCGCCTTGACCACCATCACCATGGCCACACGGCATGTTGTGAAGTCGGCGGTGAAATGACCTGCATCGGCACCCCATTTTTGGATGCTTGAGTCCGGGTGTGTTGTTGAATTCTTGCGTTGGCGCAACACCGCAGCAACACGGAACATGTCATGTCAGCTATGGCGCAGAGGCATACCTCGCGTCCGAAATTCGTTTCTCCCAGCGAGAAGGGCGCTGACAGACGCCCCCGAGTTTCCTCGCTCTAAGCGTAAGTCCTAGGTTCCGAGGGCATCGTTTTCCTGTGTTCGCCACAGTCGAACGGGGTGATTTCACCCCGGCGCCGACACACAACAGGGCGGCAATCGAGGGAATTGCGCCGCGCGCACTGACACATGGCCCGGCCCACACAGCGGCCAAGCGGCCCGCCACTCAAGGGTTAACGATCATTAACTCTAGAACCTGTGTTCGCCTAATATCGCTTCGCCGATTGGCCTGACCTGGTGCATCAGCGCGGGTTCGGCCAGATCGTTGCCTGCTTTTTTCCATCCGCGCCCTGCTTACCCTGGCGCACACTTCACGAGAACTCACATGGCCGTTTTGACCGAAGAAAACACCAGCAAGCGCATCAAGACCAAGAATTGGGATATCCACTATCACGAGTCCGGCCAAGGTCAGCCCTTGGTACTCGTTCACGGTGGTGGCCCCGGCGCTTGCGGCTGGAGCAACTTTCACCCCAACATTCCCTACCTGTCTGAACACTTCCATGTGTTTGCCATCGACCTGCCAGGCTGGGGCCAGTCGCAATCGGTCATGTACGACCAACGCGACAACAGCGGCGTGCTGGCCGAGTTCATCGAGACCCTGGGTCTGGGCAAGGTGGCGATCATCGGCAACTCGATGGGCGGCTCGTCCTGCATCCGACTCGCCTACGAACGGCCGGAACTGGTCAGCCATCTGATCACCCTGGGCTCTTCGTCGGGCACACCAGGCCTGTTCGATGCAGCCGGCCTGACCGAAGGTGTCAAGGCACTGGAAGCGGCTTACTTCAATCCTGGCCCTGAATCCATGCGCAACTTCATTGCGACCATGGCTTTCGACACGCGCCACGTCACCGACGAGTTCGTCGCCGAGCGCGTGAAGGCCACCACCGACCGCATGGACCATGTCAAAGGCTGGATCAGCGGCCACGGCAAGCCCATGGTTCGCATCGATCAGACCAAGCTGCCCGAGATCAAGATCCCGACCTTGCATGTCCATGGCCGCGATGACCGCACCGTGAACTTCACGGCCGCATTGCACCTGTCACGCCAGATTCCGAATTCGCGCGTGCTGATCGTGAACCGTTGCGGTCACTGGGTGCAGCTCGAGCACTCCGACGAGTTCAACCGCTCGGTGACCTCGTTCATCAAGGGCAACTGATCGGCCCATCGCAGCTTGCGACGCCGCGCTTGAAGCGGTGTTGCAAGCTGCCATCACGACACCACGCCTCCCGCGACAGACGTGATGTCAGCCGACCCGACGCCACCCCCTGGCGTCCCAGCATGTGACCGATCAGCGCCACAGCGAGCGCTCGCCACCTGTTCCTGAAGTCACCGCGGGCCATCGCCTCAGCACGAGGTGCGTCCCCATCGCGCGATCCTTTACAGACCCAACAAGGCCCCTTGCTAGGGCGAACCCTAGCTTGACCCGCGCTCATTGATGAACGACCATTCTAGTATTGATGTTCGTCAATGACGTTGACACTTTTATAAGGTAACCACCGTGATCACCTCTCTTGCCTACTTTGGCGTGACCTCTCCGAACCACAAGGACTGGGAGACCTTTGGCCCCGAGATCCTGGGGTGCGAGTTGGTGCAGCCTGGCGCCGATGGCGCCGTCCGCCTTCGCTTTGACGAAATGGAATGCCGCCTTACGATACATCCGGGCGAACGCAATGACGTGGCCTACATCGGTTGGACCACCACGGGTGAGAAAGATGCCGAGGCCCTGGCAGAACGCGTCAAGGCACAAGGCATTGCGGTACACCGCGCCACCACCGAACAGGCTGCCTCGCGCGCGGTCATCGGCTACTTCTGGTTCCTGGATCCGGCCGGCTTCAGGCAAGAGCTGATCTGGGGTCAGTTGCGTCCACGCACCCCATTCCGTCCCGGCCGCGCCATGAGCGGCTTCCGCACCGGCGACCAAGGGCTCGGCCATGTGGTGCTGGGTGTGCCGGACGTCGCCGAGTCAGATCGCTTCTACCGCGATGTGTTGGGCTTCCATCTGTCCGACACGGTGGTGGACGGTCCGATCCACGCTCACTTCTACCACGTCAACGGTCGTCACCATTCACTGGCGATTGCCCGTCCGCCCAGCGGCAAGTCCTCGTTCCTGCACATCATGTTCGAGGCCAACTCTCTGGACGATGTCGGCACCGCGATGGACCTGTGTGAACAACACGGGGTTCCGATGACCCGCTCGCTCGGCGTACACACCAATGACCGCATGACGTCGTTCTACCTGCATTCGCCTGCCGAATTCCGCATCGAGTACGGCTGGGGCGGGCTGGAAGTGGATGACCTCTGGGTGCCTCGCTACTACGACCGCACCAGCGCCTGGGGTCACCACCACCTGAACAAGCATCTGTCGCACTTCCTGGAACTGGGTGACGCAGGCAGCAAGGCCTGATCACTCCTCCTTGACTTGAACAACCCCCTTTTTTCCCCAAGGAAAAACCATGCATTCCGCTCTCGAAAACATTGCAACCCTCACTGAACAGGCTGCCAAAGAAGTTGAGCCATCCGAGCAACTGGGCCGCGTCTCCGACGAAGGCATTCGTCTGCTGGTTGATGCAGGCGTCATGCGCATGCTCCAACCCAAGGACTTTGGCGGTGAGGAAGCAGACCCGCGCGAGTTCCTCGAAGTCCTGATGGGCCTGGCCAGCCGCGCCCCGTCCGTTGCCTGGGTGGCAGGCGTGGTCGGCGTGCACCCCTTCGAGTTTGCCCAGTGCGAACGCCGTGTCCAGGAGGAAGTCTGGGGTGACGATCCAGACACCCTGATCGCATCGCCCTACGCCTTCATCGGTCGCGCCAAGCGTGTGGATGGCGGCTACATCCTCAATGGTCAGTGGCCCTTCTCTTCGGGCACAGACCACTGCAAGTGGGTCGTGCTCGCCGGTCTGGCAGAAGAAGAAGGCGGTCCCGCTGACTCGTTCACGAAGATGACCCACTTCATCTTGCCGCGCGCCGACTACGAGATCCTGCAAGACTCCTGGAAGGTGATGGGGCTGCTGGGCACCGGCAGCAAGGACGTGCGTGTCACGAACGCGTTCGTGCCGGATTACCGCGTCCTGGAATACAGCCGCCTGACTTCACGCGAGTACGCCACCAAGCATCGTCCTGGCAATCCGCTGTATCAGCTGCCCTTTGAACTGATTTTCCCGGGCGCCATTGCCGCCACGTCCATCGGTATTGCCGAAGGCGTGGTCCGATGCATTGCCGACTACACCCGTGACCGTGTGTCGCGCATGGGCGTCAAGTCCACGCAGAACCCCTGGGTGATGGCAGACCTGGGCGCAGCCCTGGCCGACATCGATGCCTGCAAGCAGCAGGTGCTGAACGACGTCACCGAGGCCTACGAATTCGTCAAGCGCGGTGGCTACATCACGCCGGAGATGCAGGCCAAGGCCCGCGTCCACCAGGTGCGTTCCGTTCACCGCGTGACCGCTGCCGCTTCTCAGTTGTTCAAGCACGCCGGGGGCAACTCCAGCCGTCTGAGCAACCCGATCCAGCGTCAATGGCGCGATCTGTCGGTCGCCCTGGGCCATGCGTGCAACGTCGAGGACCCGGTCTACGCCGCCTATGCAGGGTTGCAGTTTGGCATCCCTGCCCCCAAGGGCGTGATCATCTGATGGTTCATTCGCTTGGGCCTCGGGGTGTGCGTTTCACATCCCCCAGCCCAAGCGTCCCATCAGCGCCCACTCGACCCTTACTGCCCACCTAGAGACCTGAACATGGCACAAACGCCCCCCCCCATCGACAACGACCGATTCCGCTCCGTGCTGGGCAGCTACCCCACCGGTGTGGCGGTCGTCACGGGGATTGACAAGCAAGGTGAGCCGATCGGCATGGTGGTTGGCACCTTCACCTCCGTGTCAATCGACCCTCCGCTGGTGGCGTTCTTGCCGATGAAGACCTCACGGACCTTCCAGACCCTGCGGGAGGACTCCGACACCTTCTGCGTCAACATCCTGGCGGCCGATCAAGAGCACATTTGCCGCACGCTGGCCGCACCAGGCGACAAGAAATTTGCCACGGTCCCTTGGCACAAGAGCCCTGGCGGCAATCCCATCATCGACGGCGTCGTGGCATGGATCGACTGCAAGTACGCCAGCGTCGTCGATGGCGGCGACCATCACATCGTGCTCGGCAGCGTACAGGCCATGGACCGGTCGCGCGACACGACGCCGCTGCTGTTCTTCCAGCGCGGCTATGGCCGCTTTTCCACCGGCCCGATGGTCATCGGCAGCGAACGTGAAACGCTGCACTATGCGCGCCTGGCTGAAATCGCCCGCGAAGAGATTGAAAGGCTGGCGAGCGACTCTCAACTTGAGTGCAGTCTGGTTGCCCCTGTCGGCCATGATGCGGTCTATGTGGCCGTGGCAGATCATTCGCCTCAACGCCGCGCGAACAGCCGATTGGGCGCCCGCGTGCCGGTGACACCGCCTTTGGGCACGCTGTTCGTAGGCGAGCCCAATGGGCTGTCTGAAGAGGCCTGGCTTTCGCGCCTGGGCAAGGCCAGTCCCGAGACCTATGAGCAGGCGAGGGCCAAACTCGCACGCGTGCGTGCCCGAGGCTGGTCAGCCGCCCTGGTGGGCAATCTGACACCCGCGGAGTTGGAGCAGGCGCTCATTGTTTACTCCAACCCCCAACGTACACCTGAGCAGGAGCGCAGCTTCCTGTCCTGTGTCTCGGCGATGTTCGACATGCACGAGCCCGAACAGTTGAGTCCGGATGAGGAATACGATGTGCTGCAATTGTCCGTGCCGGTGCGCCAGGCTTGCGGCAAAGTCGTTCTCACGCTTCGCATGGGCGCACTGCCGCCGAAACTGTCGGGCAGCACCTTGCATGCCTACCTGCAGCGCCTAGAGGCTTGCGCCTCACGCATTGAAAAGCTGATCGCCGCACAGGCTGAACGCACGCCCGCGTGAAACGGGCATTCAGCCCTCTGTCCACAGGACAATGCGGCCTCTGCTAAATTGACGAACGTTCTTGCCAAGGCAGCCTCTCCGTGGACATTTCTCAACTTCGCAGCTTTGTTGCCGTCGCAGAGGCGGGCAGCTATATCAAAGCGTCCGACCTGCTGCTCATTTCACAGCCGACGCTGAGTCGCCAGGTCCGTGCACTGGAGGTGGAGCTGCGCGCCAGCCTGTTCCACCGTCACGGACGAGGCGTGCTGCTGACCGATCGAGGCAAAAAGTTCATCGAGTACGCGCGCTCAGTGCTGCACACGATCGACACCGCGATTCTGTCGGTGCGTGACACAGAGGCGGAATACACCGGACACCTGCTGATCGGGATGACCCCCAGCATCGGGCGCATCGTGATCCCGACCTTGATACCGCGTCTCAAGGAGCAGTTTCCGAAGGCGACCATCAGCATTGCGGAAGGTCTGTCTGGCTTGCTGTACGAGCGGGTCCTCCTGGGCCAGCTTGATTTCGCACTCTTGCTCAGTCCCGCCAGCTCCCCCAGTTTGGACATTGAGCCACTCGCAACGGAGCAGTTGTACCTCGTTGGTCGTGAGCCTGCGGGCGATGGTGGCTCAGCCATCACCCTGCAGGACCTGGCCACGCTGCCCCTGATCCTGCCGCACAGCAACCAATGGACCCGCCCCGCGCTGGAGTCTGCGGCCGCCCGGCTGGGCCTCAGGCCCAACATCGTGGCCGAGGTGGATGCGACGTTTTCGACGATTGAGCTCGTGTCCCAAGGTATGGGCTACTCCATCATGCCTGGCAGCATGCGCAGGTTGAGGCGGCTGCCCGATCTTTCTTGGCAAAAGATCGTGCGCCCTCACCTGGAGGCGACGATCAGCCTCATCACCCCGTCTCGCCAGCCGCGCAGCAGACTGTCTGAAGATGCCTCGGCGATCGTCAAAGACACGCTGATCGAAGTCTTGGCCAGCAAAGATCCTGATGGGCCGTGAGGCGTAAGCAACCTCTTGCGCCTGCGGTTCGTGCGGCGCAAGGATGTGATGCCACGGTGCGCCAGCAACTGGCGCTTTGGCATGTCCTGGGGGCCCCGCGTCCTCGGGCACGTTTGACCTCTGTGCTCAGCAGCACCAACTTCTCTCGCGTCATCACGCGCGCTTGAGACTGGCGCGACAACGGCTTCTGGCCGATTCTTGTCCCCAGCATTTCCCCCTGCCCTTTGATCACATGTCGCACTGGCATGCGCCTTCTGCTGCATGGCGCTGCGCCCGTGCGTGAGGGAAGCGGTTCGATCGATTCCCCCCTTGGTGGCGTGCCAGGTTGCGCCGAGCCACCGGGGAGCTTCAAACAAGAAAAAGGCCGCTTGTGAAAGCGGCCTTTGAGCACGATGACATCAGTGCATGTCAGCTGATGTACGCCCTCAACTTGCCCTCTTCAGGCGAGCTGCACGGCGACGGCCTGTAGGCTTGCGCCAGGGCACGGCGGCCTTCTCGATCCAGTTGAACATGGACGCACTGAGGATACCGAGGATGGCAGAGACAGCCAGCCCGACATACATCCGCTCCACCTCGAACAACTGCCAACTGTTCCAGATCAGGAAACCTATCCCCGTTCTGGCCCCCACGAACTCTGCAGCCACGATGACAAGGAGCGAAACGCCCATGCTGATGCGAAGACCGGCAATGATCTGCGGCATGGCGCCTGGCAGGGCCACATCCTTGAACATCAACCAGCGATTGGCACCGTAGTTGTGCCCCACGTCCATGTAGATCGGTGGAATGTCGCGCACACCTTCATAGGCATTGATGAGCGCCATGTAGATCACGGTCACCGCAATCACGGCGTATTTGGAGCCTTCGCCCAAGCCGAAGATCAGCATCAGCAACGGCAACACGGCGATCTTCGGGATGGGAAACGTCGCATGAACCAGCGGCTCCAGTGCGGCGCGAACCATGGGCTGTGTCCCCATCAACAAACCGATGGCCACGCCCGGCACCGCGCCCAGCAGGAAACCGATGATGATGCGCTGCAGGCTCACCGACACATGAGCCCACAGCTCGCCATCGACCAGCATGCGAATCAGTGACTCGGAGATGGCCGAAGGCGACGGGAAGAAACGTGTGTCAATCCAGCCAAGACGTGCGGCGGCTTCCCAGATCAGCAACAGCGCAATCGGCGATGCAATCGAGACTAATTTTTCCTTCTTGTCTTGGTTCATTTCGTGGCACCTCCGACTTCGCCCTCATGCGCAAACACTTCTTCCTTCAACGCACTCCAGATGCGGCCGTAAACCTCGCCGTAGGTGGCCGAGCCCTTGATCTCCTCCACATTGCGAGGACGCGGGAAGTACTGGGAGATGTCGATGATCTCCTTGATCCGACCTGGTCGTGCGGTCATGATCATCACGCGGTCCGACAGCACAATGGCCTCGTCAATGGAGTGCGTCACATAGACGACCGTCTTCTGCGTTTCTTCCCAGATGCGCAGCAATTCCTCCTGGAGGAGGATCTTGGTCTGCTCGTCCAGCGCCGCAAACGGTTCGTCCATCAACAGAATTTCCGGGTCGTTGGCAAAGGCGCGGGCAATGCTGACACGCTGCTTCATGCCACCCGAGAGTTGATTCGGGTATGCATCCATGAAGTTGCCCAGACCCACTTTGTTGATGTACTGCTCCGCGACCGCATAACGCGTTTTCTTGTCCACGCCCTGGGACTTGAGGCCGAAGGCCACGTTATCGCGAACAGACATCCAGGGGAAAATGCCGTGCTCCTGGAAAACCATTGAGTTCTCACGGCGCGGTCTCCCTGTGGTGCTGAGACGGCCATCGTGCACAAAATCTATCTGGCCACCCGACTCCATTTCAAGCCCGGCCAGAATGCGCAGCAAAGTCGTTTTGCCACAGCCGGAAGGACCGACGATGCAGAGGAACTCGCCCTGGCGAATCTCCAGATCGATGGGTGCCACAGCGACAACGCTTTTGCGCCCAAGATCGAAGCTCCGGTGAATGCCGTGCAAAGTGACCTTCGGCGGCGCGAAGTTGGTTGCGTCGTTCATCATGTTTGTCTCCTCACTCTCATTAAGTGATTACGGCTTCTTCTTAAGCGCTCACCACTCGCTGGTGCTGCTCGCCCAGTCCGCGAATGCCTGCTCGGATCCATTGCCCGTCTTTCAGGTACACAGGCTCCGGCTTGATGCCCATGCCCACGCCCGGTGGCGTCCCCGTGGCAATCACATCGCCCGGCTCCAGCGTCATGAAATGACTCACATAGGAGACGAGCGTGGCCACCGGAAACACCATGGTGCGCGTGTTGCCGGTTTGGCGACGAACGTCGTCCACATCGAGCCACAGGTCCAAGGCATTGGGCGAGCCGACCTCGTCAGCCGTGACCAGCCACGGGCCGAGCGGGGCAAACGTGTCGCTGCTCTTGCCCTTCATCCACTGACCGCCACGCTCCAGCTGATAGCTGCGTTCGGAGACGTCGTTGATGACGCAATACCCCGCGACGTGGGAGAGCGCTTCGGATTCCGTGACGCGCTTGGCACGTGAACCGATCACGATGGCGAGCTCAATTTCCCAATCGAGCTTCTCGGCACCTGGGGGGCGAAGGATGTCGTCGTAGGCACCACACAGGGCTGAGGTGGCCTTCATGAAGAGCAAGGGTTCGCTGGGCACCTCCATGTTGGACTCCGCGGCATGGTCCGCATAATTGAGACCCGAGCAGACCAACTTGCCCACACGGCCCACACAGGCACCAATGCGAGGCTGCCCCTCGACCAAGGGCAGTGTGTCCACGGGAATGTCACGCAGGCGCGCCAAAGAGGCGGGCGTCAAAGCGCTGCCGTCGATATCGGGCAGATGCGCGCTCAGATCGCGGATCCGGCCCTGATCGTCGAGCATGGCGGGGCGCTCGGATCCGGGGGCTCCGTATCGCAATAGTTTCATGGGGTCTCCTAGGATGGCAGTGACACGTCAGCGCGTGTTCACAGGCCTGATTGGTTGGCAGAGCAGATCAGAGGTCCAGCACCAGGCGTGAGCTTTTGGCACCGGAGCAGCACACCATCATGGATTTGTTGGCGGCCTTTTCCTTGTCGGTCAGAACGGCGTCCCGGTGGTCCACTTCACCTTCCAGGACGTTGACTTCGCAGCATCCACAGATGCCTTCCTGACAAGAGGAGTCCACAGAAATCCCGTGGTCAAGCAAGACCTTGAGGACCGAGGCGCCCTGGGGCACCGTGAGGTCGACACCGGTACGGGCCAGCGAAATCACAAATCCCCCGTCGACTGCGGCGGCCTGCTGCGCAGCAAAGCGCTCCAGATGGACGCACTCGGGAGATCGACCCGCTGCCGCTGCGGCTGCCTCATAGGCATCCAGCATCGGGGCGGGGCCGCAGCAATAGAAATGCGCCCCCTCGGGGGCCGCTTCAATGATGGCGGCCAGATTCAGGACGCTGCCGGCCTGGTCATCAAAATGCAGATGCACCTTGTCACCCAGCGCGCCGAGCTCACGCACAAAGGCCATGTCCTCGTGCGAACGGGCGCTGTACCACAGCTCCCAGGAAGCACCCATGGCTTCCAGGCGCTGGGCCATGCACCAGATCGGCGTGATGCCGATGCCGCCAGCGATGAGGACGGTGTGAGCTGCCGATTCCAGCAAGGGGAAGTGGTTGCGTGGTGCGGACACCTGCAGCGTCGTGCCGACACGCAGTTGCTCGTGCACATACCGCGAGCCGCCACGGCTCTTGGGGTCGAGCTTGACACCCACCACGTAGGAGTCGAGTTGCTCGCCGGCATGCACCAGCGAATAGGAACGTGTGATGCCATTGCCCAGGTGCAGGTCGACATGGCTGCCGGGTGTCACGGCGGGCAGTGTGCCGCCCTCGGGGCGGACGAGCTCAACCAAATGGATATCTCGGGCAGCGAACGCGATGGACTGCACACGCAGTGTCAACAACTCATTGGCAGCAGGCTGGGTATGAGCGGTCATCGCCTCAAGCCTCCGCGGACAGCACGCGCACGTCCATGGCGCCCACACCTTCGATCTCGGCGTGCATGAGATCGCCTGCGACCACGGGGCCGACGCCTTCGCAGGTACCGGTCATGATGATGTCACCCGGGTAGAGCGTGTAAAAGCGCGATGCCCATTCGATCTGCTCCGCGATGTACAGGATCATCTGCGACGTGTTGGTCTCCTGGCGGGTTTCGCCGTTGACCGTCAGCTTCATGTTCAGCGCCTGCGGGTCCGCGATCTCATCGGCCGTGACCAGCCAGGGACCCAGTACCGAGTAGGTGTCCAAGGACTTGCGCAGCGAACGATCTTCAGGGCCGCGCACCGTCATGTCCAATGCGATGGCGTAGCCGGCAATGCAGCCCAGGGCCTCGCTGGCAGACACGTTTCGGGTCTTCTTGCCGATGATCACGCCCAACTCGAGCTCGTGGTGCGTCAAACGATCCGGCATGGTCAGACGAACCGCCTCGCTGCAGCCGATGAGCGAGCTGCTGGCCTTGATGAACAGACCTTGCTCCAGGATGCCGCCCGTGTAGCGGCCTGTGAACGTGGCAACGTCAGCGTTCGCCTCTTCCACATGCTTCTGGTAGTTGACGGGCACACCAATGATCTTGCCGGTTTGGGCGACGGGGCTGCCCAGTCGCACGGACTGAAGATCGACCACGGGGGCTTGTGGCAAGACACGCTCGATCTCACTGCGGACGGCGTCGAGGTGCGCAATGAGCAGATCGCCCACATAGGCGGGGTATGAGCGGGCGGGCAACACGGTCAGGGCGGCGCTGACATCGCGCAGGGCACCGTCGACGATCACACCCAGACGGTCTTCGTTGAACCAACAAATTTTCATGACTGTTTCTTTCCTGATGCGCTGGCGGCTTGGACGTCTTCGGTGAGCAAGTTGAGGCGGCGATAGATGTCTGCGTCGGACACCACAAACAGGCGGGCATCACCGCCAACGGCTTGATGCTGGGCCCAGTGGTGCTGGGGCACCGTGAAGACATCACGGGCGGACCAGCGGATGACCTGGTCACCGACCACACTTGCGCCCTCGCCTTCCACCACGGCCACCAGCAAGTTCGCATTGGTTCGTTGTGGCAGGGACTGCACGTTGGCGTCGATCTGCACCATGCCGCAGTCCAGCAACGGCAGGGCATTGCGGCCGGTCAGAGGGTTGGCGTAGCGCACGCGACGCAAGCCGTCAGGCGATACCGGTGCGCTCGCCAGCGCGCGAACGGCATCGGCATAGGGATAGCGGAACACCGGCGAATGGTCGTTTCTGCCGAAGGTCACACAGGGCACGATGTTGGGCGAGGCGAATGCCGCATCGGGCATCGTCACGGGCGGCGGATCGATCGGACCGGGCTGGAAGATGGCCGAACCCAGGTGCATGTGCAAGGGCACGTCCAGCACGTCCAGCCACACCACGGGCACGTCGCCGTCATGGCGGTGCTCATGCCACGTCATGCCCGGCGTCAGGACCAGATCGCCGTAGGCCATGGGGCATTCCTTGCCATCCACGAGGGTGACCACGCCCGAGCCCTCCAGCATGAAGCGCAAGGCATTCATGGTGTGGCGGTGCGGGCGCGCGGTTTCACCGGGCAACAGGCACTGGAAAGCCGCCAGCACGCTGCCACAGGTATGTTCATCCGCGATGGACGTGGCCTTCGGGCTGAGCATCTGCAGCACCCGACGCTGGACCGCTGCCGGAGAGGTCTCCTGGAACGCCAGCTCGATGAGGGGGCGCATCTCGCTCCAACGCCAGATGTGGCTGGGTACCCGGTCTTCCAACGCCTTGTGAGCGTTGGGACTTTCCCACAGCGGTGCCAGTTGGGCACCATGCCACTGGCGACGGATCTCTTCACTGCTGAGTGACATGCTCGTCCCCTTTACAGGCTGTAGCTCTCGAAGGTGCCGGGATGGAAGAGGTCTTCAGGCGTCACCAAGCGGGGCGACAGACCCTGTTCATGGTGATGGCGGAAGAAATGCTCCAGCACGTGTCGGTTCTGAGCGATGCCATAGGACCAGTGGTCATCGCCCATCAGGTCGCGGGCTTCCTTCAGGCGCTCTTCCACGAAGGGCAGCGTGATCTTGGTAGCGGAGGTGTCGGCCAGGTGGTCGAGCGCCTTTTGCTTGGATTCCACAAAGGCCTTGTAGATGGCGCCTGGCAACCATGGATGCTGCTCGGCCAGCTCGCGCCGCACGCCCAGGATGTGCATGATCGGGAAGATGCGGGTGCGGCGGTAGTAATCCTTGGCGGCTTCCGTGGGGTCGCGGAAGAGCCAGCCGATGTTGGGCGTGCCCTTGGGGACGTCAGGGGGGCGCGGTGCCACGTAACCATCGATCTCGCCCTTGGCCAGCAGGCTGGAGATGGTTTCACCTTCCGGCGCATCTTCCACCTTGACGTTGTCCGGCAGCTTGATCTTCAGCTTCTCGGGCCGGCCGGCATGCGAGATGCCGCCACGCACCCACGTGACATCAGAGGGGGCGACGCCGTAGTCATCCTGCAGGATGGAGCGGACCCACACATTGGCCGTCAGTTGATACTCGGGCAGACCGATCTTGCGGCCCCGCAGGTCTTCAGGTTTCTGGATGCGGTCGGTGCGGCAATAGATGGCCGTGTGACGGAAGGCCCGTGAGAGGAACACGGGGATGCCGACATAAGGGAAGGTACCGTTCGCTGCCTGCAAGGTGGAGCTGGACAGCGAGAGCTCACAAATGTCGAACTCTTGCCCCCGGAAGGCGCGAAAGAAGATCTCCTCGGGAGACAAGGTCATGATGACCGGATTGACACCGTCGATCTGGACGGCACCATCGATGAGGGGCCGACAACGATCGTAGTTGCCAATGGCCATGGAAAGATTGAGTTTGTTCATGCTCTCGCTCGAATGTGTCTCTGCGGAAGGGCCTCAGGGGTGACGGAGACGTGTCAGCTCAGGCCGAACTCACGACGGATGGCGTCGGAATGCTCACCCAGTGCGGGCGCAGCGCGGTCCGAAGGACCCCGGTCTCCGTTGATGCGGACAGGGCGGTGAATGGCCGTCTGGCGACCTTGGATGTGATGGTCGACCTCGTAGAACACGCCAAGATGGGCGACCTGTGGGTCTTCCATGACCTCTGGCACGTTGTTGACGGCGGCAAACGGCACGTCGCTTGTGGCGAGGCGCTGGCACCACTCTTCACGGGGGCGCGTCAACATGGTCTGCGCCAGCACATCGGTCAGGACGCTGTAGTTGCGGGTGCGCATCGGTGCCGTGGCAAAGCGCTCGTCTTCCAGCAGATCCTCGCGCTCAATGGCCTTGATGAAGGCCTTCCAGAACTTGTCGACCGAGGACAAGTGCATGGCGATCAAACGGCCATCGGCACAGCGGAACGCGTAAGACTGCGAGATCGCCACGCGCGATTGAGGCGTGGGGATGATGCCCTTGCTGGTGTACTGCGCGAAGCCTTCTGGCGAGAAGGCAATCGACGCTTCCAGCATGTTCACCTCGACACGTGAACCCTCACCGCTGCGGTTGCGCGCATTCAAAGCGCCCAAGATCCCATACGCGGCGTACATGCCGGTGATGTTGTCCGACAAAGAGGGACCACTGACACGCGGGTGTTCAGGGTCGATCATCTGGCTGCCCAGACCACTGATGGCCACCGCAACCGCGTCGTAACAGGGGCGGTCGTGATAAGGACCATCCGCACCAAAACCCGTGATCGAGCAATGAATCAGTTGCGGATTGAGGGTCTTGAGCCGATCCTGCGTGAAGCCCAGACGGGGCAGCACCCCCGCGCGGAAGTTGTCGAGCAGCACATCGGCACGGCTGATCAGCGTCGCCAGGTCTGCCTTGCCTGCCTCGGACTGCAGGTCCAGCTGGATGCTTTCCTTGTTGCGGTTGTAGGCTGCGAAGTGCGGGCTGTAATACCGGCCATCGTGACGACGGAACGGGTCCCCGCCCTCAGGGTGTTCGACCTTGATCACCCTGGCACCGAGGTCGGCGAGCATCATCCCGGTCAGGGGGGCCGTCAGCACCGTACCGAGCTCGATGACGGTGATTCCTTGCAATGCATTCTTCATGTTGCAAGCTCCTCAGGAGAGCCGTTTGAGGATGTTGCGTGCCAGCGTGGTGCGCAGCACCTCCGTTGGACCTTCGGTGATGCGGTAGCTGCGGATGTCGCGCCAGAAGCGCTCGATGGGCAGGTCCTGGGTCAGGCCCATACCGCCATGCAACTGCATGCAGGTGTCGATGACGCGGAAGCCCATTTCCGTGGTCGTCGTCTTGATCATGAAGGTTTCCAGACGCGCGTCGACCCCTGCATCGACCTTGCGTGCCGCGTCATAGACCATCAAGCGGTTGGCAAAGATGTCCCGATAGCCATCGGCCAGCATCCATTGCACGCCTTGCCGCTCGGACATGAATTCCCCGAACGTCTTGCGCTGCTGGGCGTATGCGGCCGTGAGGTTCAGGCAGCGCTCGGCGGCGCCGATGGAATGCGCGCCCTGACGCACGCGGCCATGGTTGATGTAGCCCTGGCCCAGGCTGAAGCCCTGGCCTTCCTCTCCCACGAGGTTTTCCGCCGGGACGTCCACGTTTTCGAAGAGGATCTCGTAGGGCGAATCCCCCATCATGGTCTTCTCCGCGCTGGCCAGCTTGACGCCCGGGCTCTTCATGTCGACGAGGAAGCAGGAGATGCCACCGCGCGCGCCCTTGGCCGGATCGGTCACGGCCATGACGAGGGCAAAGTCCGCCTTCGCAGCCCGGGTGATGTAACGCTTGACGCCGTTGATCCGGTAGCTGTTCCCGTTCTTGACAGCGCGTGTGCGCATGGCCGAGGGGTCAGAGCCGGCATCAGGTTCGGTCTGAGCGAAGCAGAATCGCTTCTTGCCTTCGACGACCGGATAGAGATACTCCTGGCGCTGCGCTTCGTTCAGACCCAAGAGGATGGGGCCGACGGAGGGTCCAAACAGCCCGTGGTCGCGCACCGGCGATGCCGTCGTGCTGCGCCCCACTTCTTCCCAGAACACGGTGAGCGGCAACAGCGACAAGCCCATGCCTCCCAGCTCCTCCGGCACATCCATCAACCACAGGCCCGCCTCCCGGGAACGTTCCCGCAGCTTTTCGGCCTTTTGCTCTGGCAGCATCCCGTCCGGGCCCAGGTCGTGCTCCAGTGGAATGAGCTCATTCTCGACAAATCGCCGGATGGATGAGCGGAACATCAGCAACTCTTCGGAGAGTGCCTCGTGGGGGATCAGGTCAAGCATGAACGGCCAATCAACAATCGGTCTGTGTGTGAGCCGGAGGGCACGGCTGCCTCAAGCAGCCGGCTCACCGGTTCCTTCATCTGGTAGGTTCGGGAAAGCGCGCTGCGCTCAAGCGGCGGCCTGTGCACCGGGCTGACGGGGCAACTCCAGCGGCGTCGGCAGCTTCTTCCAGCCCTTCGTGGCCTGGCCATCCCTGACCAGATCGAGTTCGCGCCAGAAGAGCTTGCGCAGCGTGACGATGCCCAGGTCGGACTTGCCCAGGATTTCGTCTTCGCGCTTGGTGAGTCGCTCCTGACCACGGATGGACAGGTAGTCCTGAGCTGCGGTCAGACCCACATAGGTGTCTTCCGGGTTCTTCCAGGTGCGCGAGGAGAACAGCTCATCGTGGTGCTCGGCAGGGTCGTACTTTCCGTACTTGGCGAAGTAGCTCTGGAAGCGGAGCTTGGACGCTTCGCTGGCACCCGGCGGCATGCAATAGATCATGAAGCGCGTGGTGTTGAGGTCATCGTTCGGCGTCATCCACACGAAGGTGTCGATCCAGGGATCTTCCGGCGTGAGGCCAGGCACCGTGATGTGGTTGTTGTTCGGGAAGGTCCAATCGCTTTGGCGAATGTTGTTCTCCGCACGCTTGGCCGTCTGGCGAATGCCGGCGTCGGTCTCCTCGTAGCTCAGCTCGGGAATGGCGGCGGTCACAGCCTGCCCGAACGGCCCCACCGTCAGCGCCATGTGCACAAAGCTCACGTGCACCGCATCCAGAGAGTTCTCGACCTGCTGGAACCAGTTGTTGTCCCAACGCTCCATGCCATTGGCCACCAGCGCACCCTCGCGCTCGGTGAGCAGCTTTCTGGGCAGCTCGAACTCGGGGGCTTCGCCTTCGCCCAAGTAGGCAAAGACCAGACCCTGGTACTCCTTGACCGGATAGCCGGCAATCTTGGTGCGCGGCATGCCGGTGTCGTTCTCGGCGGGACGCTTCACACAGGCGCCATCGGCATCGAACTGCCAGCCGTGGTAGATGCAGCGGATTTCCTCACCGACCACCCAACCCGTGTGCAGCAAGGTGCGGCGGTGCGCACAGCGTCCACCCACCAGGTGCAGTGCACCACTCGCACCGCGGTACAGGGTGAGCTCTTCACCCAAAACCTTCACGGGGATGGCGGCATTGACGTCGATGTTGGCAGACAACTCGATGGGGTGCCAGAACTGGCGCAAGAGCTTGCCCATATCGGTGTCTTTACCGGTTTCTGTCAGGCGCGCAAACTGGCGCGCACGTTCCTGGCGGCGTTCGTCAACATTGCTCATGTGTGTCTCCTGCTGGGTTATTGGGGGTTGCGATTGATGGGTTCACCGAGAAGCTCGGTCAAAGGACCTTGTGGCTCGCCGTATTTGGTCCACTGCACTTCTCGTGCGAAATCGTTGATGTCCTTCGGGTGGTGTCGACCCGGCGTCCAGGTGGGGTACTTGTGGCGCAAACCGGCGTCCACAGCCAGGTCGGCGCCCGTCATGCAGGCCGACTCATCGGAGGCAAGGAACACCGTCGCCCAGGCCAGATCGGCAGCGCGCGGGAAACGACGCAGTGGCAACTGATCGAGATATTCCTGGCGCGAGTAGAAGCCAGCCCGCGCCGGCTTTTGCCACTTGGGATCAAACATCTCATCGCGCATGGTGGTCCAAAGTTGGTGCTCCATCGAACACGGTGTGACCGTGTTCACGCGGATGCCGAGGTGGGCCAGGTCCAGCGCCGCAGAGCGCGCGAAGTTCAGCAGCGCAGCCTTGGCCGCGCAGTAGGCGGCGCCGTCGGCTTCGCCGAAGTGGGCGGCGGTGGACATGATGTGCACGATGCTGCCGCCCTGACCGTGGGCCATCATGGCGCGCGACGCATATTGCGTGGTCAGCAGGCCGGCCGTGGCGAAGCTCGACACCGAGTCGCTCCAGTCGTCCATCTTCATGTCCAGCACATGGCTCCAGTGCACCCGACCCGCCATGTTGACGGCAACATCCAGGCGTCCGTATCGCGCCACCGTTTCCGCCACGGCCTGCTCCACCTCTTCGCGATCGCGCGCATTTGCCTGCAGTGCAAACGCCTCCAAGCCACGATCGCGCAGGAACTGCACCGTCTCTTCGGCTGCGCTCAGCTTGATGTCCGTGACGCACACCTTGGCGCCTTCACGGGCCAGAAAGTGGGCAATCGTGCCGCCGATGTTGGGGCCCGCGCCAAACACGATGGCTACTTTGTCTTTGAGTCTGTCCATGGATGTGGTGTTGCGTTGTATTGCTTGGAAAGCGGCGTCGCTTTGAGTGTTGGATTCATTCTCGACAACATCCCGGAATGCAACAAGCCGGTGTTCTTCAATGCTGCTATGCCAAAACAGAATGGCTTTGCGGCGAACTGCAGGGCACGCAACGCCCCAGGACTGGCCCTGTCGCCAAAGGGGCGGACAGGGCCAGTCCTGGGGCCATATCGGAGGTGGAGAACAAGCCCCCAAAACGCAAAAAACGCCACCCGGGCGTTTTTTGCTTTGCGTGCAGAGCCGTCGAGGGCGCTCGAGACCCGGTGCGTCATCCGCACCAGGCCATCGTGGCCTCATCCCGCTTCGCTCATCACGGGCTGGGCATGAATGCGCTCATGTTCAACTTTCTTGAGAAGGTCGAGCGCAACGTCGACGATCATGTCCTCCTGCCCCCCCACCATCCGGCGCTTGCCGAGTTCGACCAAGATGTCCACGGCCTTGAGACCGTACTTGGCAGCGGCGACTTCGGAATGGCGCAGGAACGAGCTGTACACGCCGGCATAGCCCAGCGCCAGGGTCTCGCGGTCCACGCGCACGGGACGGTCTTGCAGCGGACGCACGATGTCGTCGGCCGCGTCCATCAGCTTGTACAGATCTGTGCCGTGGTTCCAGCCCATGCGCTCGGCCGCAGCGATGAACACTTCCAACGGCGCATTGCCGGCGCCCGCGCCCATGCCTGCCAAACTCGCGTCCACGCGGTCGCAGCCCTCTTCCACAGCCACGATCGAATTGGCCACACCCAGGCTCAGGTTGTGGTGGGCATGCATGCCGGTCTGCGTTTCAGGCTTGAGCACGTCCTTGAACGCGCGGAAGCGATCCCGCACGTCCTGCATGCTCAGGGCGCCGCCCGAGTCGACCACGTAGCAGCAGGTGGCGCCGTAGCTTTCCATCAGCTTGGCCTGCTGTGCCAGGCCCTGAGGGGTCTGCATGTGGCTCATCATCAAGAAGCCCACAGCCTCCATGCCCAGGTGCCGCGCATACTCGATGTGCTGACGCGACACGTCGGCCTCGGTACAGTGTGTGGCCACGCGCACCACGCGCACGCCGGCGTCGTAGGCGGCCTTGAGGTCGTGCACGGTGCCGATGCCCGGCAGCAACAGCGTGGTGATCTTGGCGTGCTTGACCACGCTGGCCACGGCCTCGATCCATTCGAGATCGGTGTGCGCGCCAAAGCCGTAGTTGAAACTCGAGCCTTGCAGACCGTCGCCGTGCGCAACTTCGATCGAATCCACCTTGGCCTCATCGAGCGCCCGTGCGATCTGGCGCGCCTGCTCGACACTGTACTGGTGGCGGATGGCGTGGCTGCCATCGCGCAGCGTCACGTCAGAGATATAGATTTTCTTGGCGGTCATGTGCTTTTCCTCAGGCCGTGACAACGGATTGGGCCGCAATCATGCGAGCGGCGATCTGCTCGGCCGTGCGCAGGCCAGCGCTGGTCATGATGTCCAGGTTGCCCGCATAAGCCGGCAGGTAATGCGCCGCCCCCTCGACCTCCAGGAACACCGAAGTCTTCAGCCCGGTGAGTGCATTGCCCACACCGGGAATGCGGATCGGCTGCTCGATGCGATCGAACTGCACCTTTTGCTTGAGCCGGTAGCCGGGCACATACGACTGCACCGCGGCCGCCATGCGCTCGACCGATTCGGCAATCGCGGCTTCGTCGGCGAAGTCGCTCAGCGTGTAGACCGTGTCGCGCATGATCAGCGGCGGCTCGGCCGGGTTCATGATGATGATGGCCTTGCCCTTGGTGGCGCCGCCGACGGCTTCGATCGCCTTGGAGGTGGTCTCGGTGAACTCGTCGATGTTGGCACGCGTACCCGGACCCGCACTCTTGCTCGCGATGGACGCGATGATCTCACCGTAATGCACCTTGGCGACTCGCGACACCGCCGCCACCATCGGGATCGTGGCCTGCCCCCCGCAGGTCACCATGTTCAGGTTCAGCGCGTCCAGATGCGCATCACCGTTCACCACGGGAATGCAGTACGGACCAATGGCTGCGGGCGTCAGGTCGATCATGCGGATGCCGGGCTTGGCAGCGCGCAGCAGGGCATCGTTCTTCACATGCGCGCCGGCCGAAGTCGCATCAAAGACGAAGTCGATGTCGGCAAACTCGGGCATGCGCAGCAGGCCTTCGACGCCTTCGTGTGTGGTGGCCACGCCCATGCGTGCCGCACGTGCCAGACCATCCGAGGCCGGGTCGATGCCGACCATGGCGGCCATCTCAATGTGCTGACCGTGGCGCAGGATCTTGATCATCAAGTCCGTGCCGATGTTGCCGCTGCCGATGATGGCGGCTTTGA
The DNA here is from genome assembly GCF_034003525.1 of Aquabacterium sp. GTDB lineage: Bacteria > Pseudomonadota > Gammaproteobacteria > Burkholderiales > Burkholderiaceae_C > Aquabacterium. Next base: position 3,642 of record NZ_JAVEYN010000013.1, on the reverse strand, counting down.
GTTTTCTTGTCATGAGTCTTCCTTTGATTGGGCCAAATCAAGCCGCCTCGAAGCGTGCGCGCACGCACCCAATGCCGCTGATGTGGGCCTCGAATTGGTCTCCCGCGTTGACCGACACCATGGGCCCCAACGCACCCGTGAGCACCAGATCACCCGCGCGCAGAGGCTGCCCCAGCGCAGCCAGCTTGCGCGCCAGCCACACGGCCGCATTCAGCGGGTGCCCCAGACACGCGGCACCGCTGCCTGCGGACACCTGCTCGCCGTTGCGCGTCATCTTCATGTCGACCAGCTTCAGGTCCAAACCGTCCAGGCGTACCGGGACGGCACCGAGCACCACCAGGCCGCTCGATGCGTTGTCCGCCACCGTGTCGACGAAGCGGATGTTCCAGTCGGCGATGCGGCTGCCGACGATTTCGATGGCCGGCAACACATAGTCGATGGCGTTGATCAACTCGACCAAGGTTGTGTCCGCACCGTTCAGGTCACGCTTGAGCACCAGTGCCACCTCGGCTTCCACCTTGGGCTGCAAGGTGCGCGCCAACGGCACCGTCTCGTCGTCGCCATAGACCATGTCGGCAAACAAGGTACCGAAGTCTGGCTGGTTCACCCCCAGCTGCTTCTGCACCACCGGCGAGGTCAGGCCAATCTTGCGCCCGACAATGCGACGGCCCTGGCTCTGCGCATGCTGCACGTTGGCGAGCTGGACGGCATAGGCCACTGACTCGTCATCGGCAGGCATTTCATCGCGCAGCGGTGGAATCGGTTGACGGGTTTCTTCTGCGCCTCGAAGGCGCTCAGCCCAGGCGAGAACTCGGGAGTCGGTGGTCATATATGTCTTCTGGTATCTGTTGCTCAGTACGGGGAAAGCAGCTCGGCCCGTTCAGCCGTTCCGCACGCGGCACAACCACCTCCGCCGCAGGTGAGGCTCGGCACAGCGGGTTTGCACTCCAACGTCGCCAAGACTGCCTATCGGAAAAGGCGTCGGAACACCCCATGATCATGGCTGCCACCACACCAAGCAACCGCCAAACGGACAACGCTGCTATACGCAGCATGCATTTCAGACACCCCGACCACACCAAAAGTGCGATGCTGAAACGGGCATGGCATGGTGATGCCATGTGGCGCGCCGAGACGGCAAGGCCACCACCACGGTGCTCAACGCTCTCCCACCATGAACTGGGGTTTGCCGCCCCCAGCCCCCCCCCTCTTCAACAAGCCCTCCCTTGTCGCCGAAGAGTATCTTTTGCATATTTATTGCTGATGTATTGAATTGAAGCATCCGGCTATATCAAACCCAACCACGCCAGCAACCCCACTTCACGCAAGACTGCAATCAGGAAAATGCAATTCTCGCCAGCACTGGCGACATGAGCGTGCCGCGTGAGTAGAATTTATTGCGCACCTGGCTCCGAGAAGCGGAACCATGTCAGTCTCAAACAAAGGCGCCTTGATATATCAAGCCATCTTTCCAGATGAAGCGCAGCCAACAGGAAACTGCATGAAATCCGATTTAGACACATTCATGGCCCGGGATGAATTTCTCATTGGCCATCAGAAAATGGATCTGATCCATGAAGAGTTCTATGAACTGCTCACGCAACTGAGCCGGTCAACACAAGCTGACGCCGCAGCCGCCCTGATGGCCCTGATCGTCCATTGCAAAGATCATTTTGGCCAAGAAGACCGCTGGATGCGCGAGACGCAATACAACGGCAGAGACTGCCACATCAAGGAACACGGCGAGGTGCTCGCTTCGCTTGAGGACGTGCACAGTCGCCTTGTCAACGGTGACCATCGCGCCCTGCCCCACCTCATCGAAGCCCTGACGAACTGGTTCCCCGGCCACGTCCAGCATCTGGATTCGTCACTCGCGCAATGGCTGGCAAAACAGCAATGGAATGCACACCCCTTGGTGCTCCGCAGGGGCGCAGTGCCCGCCAGACCAGCAGATCATTGATCGGATCAGACCGTCTGGTCACGCTTGCCCAAGAGGCTTAAAGGTCCAGGCATTCTGACTGCCGCCCAGCCTCGTCTGCGGGTGTCCGCCGCAGCCATACGCATTGGAGCACCACCTCTCACCGCTCAGCCCTTTATGTCATTGCTCACGGAATCCCTCGACGCTTTGAGCCTGGAGGAAATGCCCGGCTTTTGCATTCGACGCTTGCAGTTGATTTCAGTGGCCATCGTCCTGGAAGAGACACAGGGGTTCGGCATCACCCCCGTGCAGTTCTCCACCCTGAGCGCCATTCAACGCGAACCTGGCCTGGATCAACGCACCTTGGCCAAGCGTATCGGCTTGGATACCTCCACGTTGGGGTGCGTGATTGACCGACTCGAGGCGCGAGGGCTGGTGGTACGTAGCAACCGCCCCTCCGACCGTCGGGTCCGTCTGCTCAAGATCACACCAGCAGGTGTGGCGCTGCTGCGTGAAATGGTTCCGCACGTGCACAAGGCGCAATCGCGCTTGTTGGCGCCCCTGACCGCCGAGCAACGCAACGACTTCATGAACACGCTGCAGATCCTCATCAAAGCGAACAATGTTCAAAGCCGTGCGCCGAGCCAGCCCTGATCGCTCAACGCAAACGTGAACACAAGGTCCGAAGGTGCTACGCTCCCCAAAGTCGTTTCAGATCAACGCGTTTTGAGACTTTGTCAGCCAAATCCTTCGCCTGCCCCCATGTTCCAACGCCTCACCATCCCCGTCACCCCGTTCGAACAGAATTGCTCCCTCGTCTGGTGCGACGCCACGCACGAGGCGGCCCTGATCGACCCGGGCGGTGACCTGGGCAAGCTGCTCGAAGCGGTGGAAGAGCGTGGCCTGGTCCTCAAGGCCCTGTGGCTCACGCACGCGCACATCGACCACGCAGGCGGCACCGGCACGCTGGCGCGCGAGCTCGACCTGCCCATCATCGGCCCGCACCCCGGCGACCAGTTCTGGATCGATGGCCTGCCCAAGCAGAGCCAGATGTTCGGCTTCCCGCAGGCCGAGCTGTTCACGCCCACCCGCTGGCTGAAAGATGGCGACGAGGTGAGCATCGGTGAGCACACCCTCAAGGTGCTGCATTGCCCCGGCCACACCCCCGGCCACGTCGTGTTCTTCCACGAGGGCACACGCCACGCCTTCGTGGGCGATGTGCTGTTTGCCGGCAGCATCGGCCGCACCGACTTCCCGCAAGGCAACCATGCCGACCTGATCAACGCGATCAAGACCAAGCTGCTGCCGCTGGGCGATGACGTGACCTTCACTCCCGGCCACGGCCCGGAAAGCACCTTCGGCGAAGAGCGGCGCTACAACCCCTTCCTGCAGGCGCGCTGAGCACCCACACGGGCGCGCTCGCCGCCACTCACGCCAGCGGCGACGGCCCCGCCCAGCAACCGCTCATCAAGCCCTCGGGCTTGGCCGCAGCCATGACCTGGGCACTGGCCGCCCAACTGTCCACCTGCACGCTCAGGCCCGCGTAGACGCCATAGCCCGCCCCCGCGCAGATCTCGCCGTGCGCGCACAGGCTCTCAGTATGCGTCCGGCGAACACATGTTGACGCGCAGTCAACACGCCGGATTCAGCTTCTCGCGGGCACCCAGCGATGCGGCAGCAACTCGCTAATCTGACTGGCCTTGTGCGTGGGCAGGCGTTGCAGC
>NZ_JAVEYN010000012.1:0-107685 GCF_034003525.1 Aquabacterium sp. | reverse complement strand
CACCTCGGCACGCAACCAGTGGGTGCGCTCCACGGCCAGCCTCATCGATGAGGCCATTGACGAGATGCCCGACGACGAGGACGGCAGCGAGTTGGAGGAAGCCTTCGCGTGACTGCCGTCCTGGTGTCCTTGCCAACCGAAACCCGCGCCGGGATCAAGGCAGCGGTGCGCCTGGGCCTGGACAGCCTCAAGGCCGAGCCGCCCCAGCGCCTGAGCGACTGGGCGCGCGACCACTTCAAGCTGGCCGGTGAGTCGAGCCACCAGAAGGGCGACTGGGAGGCGTGGCCCTTCCAGATCGGCTGGATGGACGCGTTCAGCAACGACGACATCGAGCACGTGGACGTGCAGAAGTCCAAGCGGGTTGGCTACACCAAGACGGTCACCGCCTTCATCGCCTACAACATCGCCCACCGACGCCGCAAGCAGGCCGTGTGGCAGCCCACAGACGATGACCGAGACAGCTTCGTCAAGTCTGAGGTGGATCCGGTCATCGACACCGTGCCGTCCGTCAAGGCAGCCCGCCGCAAGGCCAAGGGTGTCGAGGACACCATCAAGCTCAAGAGCTTCCGTGACAGCGTGGCCCACTTCCTGGGCGGCAAGGCGGCACGGGCTTACCGCCGGATCACGGTGGCCGTGGCCATGCTGGACGAGTGGTCTGGCTTCGACTGGATCATCGAGAAGTCCTCCGACCCAGGCACCCTGGCCAAGGGGCGGCTGGAGGGGGCACCGTTCCCCAAGTTCGTGGGCGGCTCGACACCGCGCGTCAAGGGCCTGTGCCACGTCGAGCGCAGCCGCCTCAATGCCGATGCTGACATGCGCTACAACATCCGCTGCCCCAGCTGCGACCAGGAGCACCCACTGGATTGGGGAGGCAAAGACAAGGCCTACGGCTTCAAATGGACCAAGGGCCAGCCGGACACGGTGCGTCACTACTGCCCGCACTGCGGCGAAGGCATCCAGCAGGGAGACTACCTACGCAACTGGGTGGGCGCCTGGGTGTGCACCAAGACAGGCATCCGCTACGGTTCCGACCAGGTGTGGCGCGACACCTCGGGCCAGCCGACCCGCCCTCCCCGCCACGTGGCCTTCCAGGTCTGGACGGCGTACAGCCCGCAGCGTACCTGGTCAGACATCGTTCGCGAGTTCGAGGCCGCGCACGCTTCGCTCAAGGCCGGCGACGTGGGGCCCATGCAGGGCTTCGTCAACGAGACCCTGGGCCAGACCTGGGAGCTGGCCGGCGAGCGCACCGACGAGCATGCCCTGCAGCTCCGCGCCGAGCCCTATGCCCTTGGCGTGGTGCCAGTGGGCGGCCTGGTGCTGACGGCTGGCATCGACCTGCAGCGCAACCGCTGGGAGATTGCCGTGTGGGCCTGGGGGCGTGGTCTGGAGAGCTGGGCTGTGGAGCACCACGTCATCGAGGGCAACCCGGCCAGCGAGGAAGACTGGGAGCAGGTCACCGCCTACCTGCAGCGCCGCTACGTGCAGACCTGGCACGGCGGATCGCTGGGCCTGTCGGCCATCAGCATTGACTCATCGGACCAGACGCAGGCCGTCTACAACTGGGTGCGCAATACCCAGCACCGCCTGCCCGTGCTGCGCGCCGTCAAGGGCTCCAGCGAAGAGCACAAGCCGGTGCTGGGCCCCAGCTCCAGCCAGGAGGTGAACTGGCGGGGCGTGAAGTACCCCAACGGCGTGAAGCTGTGGACGGTAGGCGTGGACACGGCCAAGGACTTGCTGCTGGGCCAGCTGGCCATCACCGAGGCCGGCCCCGGCTGCGTGCACTTCAGCCAAAGCCTCCCGCGCGAGTGGTTCGAGCAGCTCACCGCCGAGCAGCGTATCTTGACCAAGGTGGCCGGGCGCGATGCCTACCGCTGGGTCAAGCGCCGACCTCGCAACGAGGTGCTTGACTGCCGCAACTACGCCCTGCACGCGGCCATGAGCCTGGGGCTGCATACCTTCACTGACCGCAAGTGGCAGCAGCTGGAGGCCTCGGTGCAGCCGCCGCCAGACCTGTTCAGCGCACCAACCCCAGAGCCCACGCAGCACCCAGCCCAGGCCAACCACCTGCAGCATAGCCACCAGGACGATGACCATGACGACTACGAACCAGAGGACACCGGCGGCTCCAGGATCGCCTTCTGCCGAGACTGGTGAGGCCCAGCAGCCAAGAGTGCGCCGCAAGCGAGACCCGCAGCGGGTGCCGCCTTCACTGAGGCGGTGGGCACGGGCTGAAACACCCCAGGCACCCGAGGCAACACGATTCAAGCGCGACTGGTAACGAGACAAGGATGCACATGGCAAAGCAGAATGAGCCAAAGACACAGAAAGAGATCTTCGGGGCCGCCATCGGCGCAGAGCCGGACTTGGTCGATCGCATCTTTGACTACCTTGCGTCTGAGATTCCTGGCATCGACGCCCTGGCTCTGAAGTTGAAGGAGAAGACCCGGGCCGAGTTCGCCGGTCAGGAGTGCTACATCTCGCGCCGCCCGCTGACCGAGCGCCAGAAGGAGGTGCAGCAGGTGCTGGCCTTGTTCAATGGCCGCAATGCGTCTGAGGTTGGGCGCCGCCTGGGCATCAGTCGCGCCACGGTGTACCGCCTGCTCAAGCAGTCAGGCGGGCGGTAGGCGATGAAACCAGTCTCAGTTTTCCTGGAATTGAGACTGGCACATGTGTAGTGTCGCGAGCAACACCGCGAACACATGAGATACCGCCATGGCTCTGACCCAGACCGACCTTGACAACATCGACGCCGCCATTGCCACGGGAGAGCTGGAGGTCGAATTCAACGGGCGCCGTGTCAAGTACCGCAGCATTGCCGAGCTGAAGTCGGCACGTGAGCACGTGGCGAGTGTGATCCAGGCCAATGCGGGAGGCGGTCAGCCTCGCCGCAGCAGCTTCCACTTCAACTTCACCACCATCCGGGACTGACATGGCGGCCAACTTCATCGACAAATTCATCGGTGCCATCAACCCAATGGCCGGCTTGCGTCGCTTTGCTGCGCGCGAGATGCTGCAGCGCGCCTACGAGGGCGCAAGCAAGCGCGACGGCTGGCGCCCACGCCGCCCCGGCGCAAGTGCCAACGCAGACCATGCCGCCGATGCGGCGACGCTGCGTGTGCGCGCCCGTGCGTTGGTGCAGAACAGCCCGTACATCGCCCGCGGGATGGGCAGCCTGGTTGCCAACGTGGTGGGCACCGGCATCACTCCGCGCAGCTTGGCGAAGAATGGCGCTGTGGTTGACGGCCTCTGGGCGCAGTTCGTGCGGCAGGCCGACGCTGATGGCCGGCTTGACCTGTACGGGATCCAGGCCGCAGCCTATCGTGCCATGGAGCAAGACGGAGAAGTGTTGATCCGCCTGCGCAATCGCCGCCCCCAAGATGGCCTGGCGGTGCCGTTGCAGCTGCAGCTGCTGGAGATTGACTGGCTCGACAGTGGCAAGAGCGGCACGGTAGGCGGCAACACCATCATCAACGGCATCGAGTACGACTCCATCGGCCGCGTCGTCAACTACTGGCTGTTCGATGAGCACCCGGGTGAGATGGTCAGCCTGCGCCGCCGTCGCAGCGGAAGCAGCCCTGTGTCGGCATCCAGCATCATCCACCTTTACAACCCGGAGCGCCCTGGCCAGGGCCGGGGCTTCACCCGCCTGGCGCCGGTCATTGCCCGCGTGCGTGACCTGACGGTGTACGAAGACGCCGAGCTGCAGCGCAAGAACCTGGAGACCCGCCTGAGCGTGCTCGCCACTGGCGACCCGCAAGCCATGAGCCAATTCGGGAACGACGAACCCGGAGCGGCGCCAGGCCAGGCCCGCAAGGACGGGAGCCTGGGTAGCCTCTCGGGCGGGGGTATCAACATGCTTCCGGCAGGATTGAACCTGACCGTGGTGGAACCAAAGGTCGCCCCGGGGTACGTGGAGTACGTCAAGTACCAGCTGCACCTGATCGCGGCCGGCATGGGCATCACCTACGAGATGCTGACTGGCGACGTGAGCGAGGTGAACTTCAGCTCTGGCCGCCTTGGTGCGATGGAGTTCCGTCGCAACGCCGAGCAGATCCAGTGGCTGCTGCTGGTGCCCAAGCTGTGCCAGCCCATCTGGGATGCGTTCATCCGCGCCGCCGAGCTGGTCGGGGACATCAGCGCCGCCCGCGATGCCGCCGTGGACTGGTCTACTCCCAAGTGGGACTACGTCAACCCGGTGCAGGATGTAGCCGCCGATTTGGACGAGATCGCCGGCGGCCTGGGCACCATCAGCGAGAAGCTGCGGCGCCGTGGGTACAACCCGGAGCTGGTCTTTCAGGAGATGAAGTCCGACTATGACCGCCTGCAGAAGGACGGCACATTGGACGTGATGATGATGATGATGCGCGGCCGGACCATGGAGATGGCGCAGGCCCAGCTTTCACCTGCGGCTGCGGCGGCCAAGAAGTGACGCTGCAAAAACTGTCTCAGTTTTCCTGGAATTGAGACAGTTGAGGCACCACGATCAGTGCATGCCTCAAGCCAACACCATCCAAACGCGTCGCGACGAGCTGCCAATTGCCGGGCGCTCCATGGAGCTGCGCAACTTCATCCGCGCAACGGATGACAGTGAGCTGGCACCGCTGGCCACTGCCGAGATCGTCTTCACCACGGGCGCTTCTGTGCGCCGCTACGACTGGTACCGGGAGCGCCCGTACCTGGAAGAGCTGGTGGTGGAAGAGGGTGCAATCCGCCTTGATCGCCTGCAGCGTGGCGCGCCTCTGCTTAACACGCACAGCTCGTGGGATCTGGAGGATCAGCTCGGCGTGGTAGAGGCTCCGGCCATCAGCAATGGCCAAGGCACTTGCCGCGCCACGTTCAGCCGTCGTGAGTCGGTGGCCGGCTACGTCCAGGACGTGGCCGACAAGATCATCCGCAATGTGTCGGTGGGCTATGTCCGCCACCGTGTCGAGATGGTGCCGCCTGCCGAAGAAGGTGGGCTGTGGCGCTACCGCGTCACCGACTGGGAGCCGTATGAGGTCTCCCTTGTGCCGATCCCGGCCGACATGGACAGCCAGATCCGCTCCGCCAGCCCGGCAGACCCGGCAGGTGGCGAGCAGCAGCACCAACTGCGCACCTTCCCCTGCGAATTCGTCGAATACCGCAGCGCGGCTCCTGCCGCTGCTGTCAACGCATCGCCCACGGTGGGCGTCACCGCCGATCCATCAACCAGCCAAGGAAACCGAGAAATGCCTCAGGCCCAAGCTACCACCGGCGGCACCACTGTGGCCGCCGCCCCTTCGACCCCTGATGTGAACGATGTGGCGGCTCGCGCTGCCGCTGATGCCGCCACGCGCGCTGCTGAAATCATCGACCTGTGCGCCCGCCACGGCAACCCAGTCGCCGCATCGGACATGATCCGCCAGGGCAAGACCGTTGACGAAGTTCGCGCCGCCATTCTGGAAACGCTGGCAACGCGCGACGCCGCAGCAGGCGGTCAGCGCAATGTGCGCGTCGAGACCGTTCGCGACGAGATGCAGACTCGCATGGCCGGCATCGAGCAGGCCATCATGCACCGCGTGTCGGCCCGCGCCAAGTTGGACGAAAACGGCCAGCAGTACCGTGGCATGAGCCTGCTGGAAATGGGCCGCGACTTCCTGGAAGCCCACGGCGTGAGCACCCGCGGCATGGACCGCCTCACCCTGGCCACGCGCATGCTGCACTTCCGCTCTGGCGGCGCCCACGGCACCAGCGACTTCCCCAGCCTGTTCGCCAACGTGGCCAACAAGCGCCTGCGCGGCGCCTACGACGAGAACCCCGGCACCTACGCTCTGTGGGCTCGCCGTGCGCCCAACGCGCCCGACTTCAAGAACATCCAGGTCACCAGCTTGTCTGGTGCGCCTGAGCTGCTGCAGACCAACGAGCACGGCGAGTTCAAGTACGGCACCCTGTCGGACGGCAAGGAAACCTACGCTGTGGTCACCTACGGCCGGATCGTGTCGCTGACACGTCAGGCCATCATCAACGATGACCTGCGCGCCTTTGACCGCCTGGTCAGCGCCTTCGGTGCCAGCGCCCGCCGCCTGGAAAACCGCCTGGTGTACGCCCAGCTGACCGCCAACGCAGCCCTGTCGGACGGCAAGGCTCTGTTCCACGCCGACCACGGCAACCTGGGCACCTCCGGTACCGCGCTGGCTCTTGCCACGCTGGGCGCCGGCCGCACCGCCATGCGCAAGCAAAAGGGCTTGGCCGGCGAGTTGCTGAACATCTCGCCGTCGTACCTGATCGTGCCGGCCGCTCTGGAGCAGACCGCTTACCAGCTGACCAGCTCCAACTACGTGCCGGCCGCGACGAGCGACGTGAACGAGTTCCGCCAAGGCGGCCGTACCAGCGTTGAGCCCGTGGTGGAGCCCCTGCTGGACGACTCCAGCGCATCGGCCTGGTACTTGGCCGCGAACAACGGCCAGGTTGACACCGTCGAGTACGCCTTCCTGGACGGCGCAGAGGGCCCGGTCATCGAGACCGAAGTCGGCTTCGAAGTGGACGGCATTTCGTACAAGTGCCGCGAGGACTTCGCCGCCAAGGCCATCGACTTCCGTGGTCTGTACAAGGCCACCGGCGCCGCCTGATCGTCTTGATCGTTGAGCCAGGGGCGCACCCCTGGTGACCGCACCTTTCATCGGAGATTCTCATGAAGAACAAAGTTCAAGAAGGCGACGTGATCACCGTTGTCGCCCCCTACAACGTCACTGCTGGTGACGGTGTGCAGGTCGGCGCCGCCATCTTTGGCGTTGCTTGCCACGATGCTGTCAGCGGCGCGCCGCTGGAGCTGAGCCTGGAAGGCGTCTATGACATCAAGACGCTGAGCACAGACACGCCCGCTCAGGGCGCCATCCTGTACTGGGACAACACCGCCAAGCAGCTGACCACCACCGCCAGCACGAACATCAAGGCCGGCGTGGCCACCGTGGCCAAGGTTGCCGGTGCCACGGTAACCACCGCGCTCATCAACTGCATCCGCTGAGCGTAGGAAGGCCATGACTGCACTATTCGCCGCCCTTGAAGCACGCGCCAATGCGGCCGTGATGCGGACGCTGTCGAACGCGACGGCATCCGTAGGCGGCGGTGATCCTGTGGCGGGCATCTTCGACAGCCCGTATGCGGTCGGGTCCGTCGGTGTTGGCATGGCCGGTTCCCAGCCCTGCTTTACCACGGCCGCGCAGTTTGTCCCGCCTGAACCGGAGGGCCTCAGCCTGGCTTGCGGTGGCGTGTCCTACGTCATCGCTGCAGCTGAGCCGGACGGGGCGGGGATGGTTCGGTTGATCCTGGAGCTGGCATGACCATCGTCAACACGGCGATCACTGCCGCCATGGCCGCGCTGCAAGGCGCTGCACCGGTGGTGAGTCGTGTGCGACTGCGGCCGCTCTCTTCAACCACGTTGACCGCAGTGGTGGTGCGGCCGGTTTCGTCGGATGTGTTCGATGCGCCCGACCTGGCCGGCTACCCCTACGCCTGGAACACCCTGATCGCCGTGGAGTGCTACGCGCGCTCCACCTCCACCCAGGCGCCCGATGCCTCGGTGGATGCGCTGCTGGCCGATGTCTATAGCCGCCTGATGAGCGACCCAACCCTGGGCGGCAGCGTGATCGTGCTGGTGCCGCAGGGCCTGACCTATGACTTTGATGCGGACGGCGAGCAAACCGTCTGCGCAACCTTCACCTTCATTGCCCGCCAACGCCAGGTTGGGCCAACTCTGTAGGAGTTCCTCATGTCTTACTACTTCCCCGAAGGCTCGAAGCTGTTCTTCTCGAACACCTTCGCATCCCCCAAGACGGTGACCGGCGTCTCGAACGCCCACCCCGCTGTGGCCACCTCTGTGGCTCACGGCTTCGCCGACGGCGATGAGCTGCTGTTCACATCCGGCTGGGAAGACGCCACCGACAGCGTCTTCAAGGCCGACCAGCTGACGGCTGACACGCTGGGCCTGCTTGGCCTGAACACGCTGAACCAGTCGTTCTTCCCGGCCGGAACCGGCACCGGCACGCTCGCCAAGGTGTCCAACTGGACGGAAATGCCCCAGGTTTTGGGTATCTCCCCCAGCGGCGGAGACGCCCGCTTCACCACCATTAGCCCCCTGGCGAAGCGCAACGACATCAACGTGCCCACTGGCTTTAACGCCATGAGCCTGACCATCACGATGGGCCATGACCCCGACAACGCGAACTACCAGACCATGGTGGACATCTCGCGCACGCTGTCCAAGGTGGCTTTCAAGCTGGTGCTGAGCGGCGGCGCCACCGCCTACGGCTACGGCTACATGTCGGTGTCGGAGGTGCCGCAGATGAGCAAGGGCCAGGCCAACCAGGTCAATGCCGCCATCACCTTCCTGGGCCGCTTCATCAGCTACGGCTCCTGATCAACGGTTTAGCACGGCACGGTGGGCGCAGGCCTGCCGGGCAGATCGGCCCCGAATCTGCCACGCCGTGCTTCTTCTCTTTCGGGCGCACACATCGGGCACACCATGGCAATCAAGATCATCGTTTCGGACACGGTCAAGTTCAAGGTCAAAGGCACCATCAAGGACGGCAATGGCATCGACCAGCCGTTCGACTTCTCGCTCACCTGCAAGCGGCTCGATGCCGATCAGCAGGCCGCGCTGAAGGACGAGAACGGCAACATCGTCTATGTGGACTTCATGGAAGCGGTCATTCAGGACTGGTCTGGCGTGAAGGACGGCAACGACGAGAACCTGCCCTACACCGCCGATAACTGGCGCGCTCTGGCGAAGGTGCAGGGCGTTGCCCAGCTGGCCTGGCTCACCTACATGCGTGAGAGCGGGGCCAAGGAAAAAAACTGAGTGCGCTGGCCCGCGAGGTAGCCGAGTCTGGCCATGTTCCACAGCAGCAACTCCCTGACGCCAACAACGCTTGGGCTGCGGCCCTTGCGCAGCTTGGCGTGCACGAGCATGAGCCTGCAGAGGTGGTTGCCTACCTCTGGCCGGACTGCGTGCGTGCCTGGGAGTGCTGGATGGGCGTGCAAACCCAGTGGCGCGTTGGCATGGCCGGAGCCACGGGCCTGGACTACGCGGGCGTGCGCGCTTTTCTGGACGAGCAGGACCTTGGCGACGAGCGCCTCGAGGTGTTTTCCGGCATTCAGGCTTGCGAGCGCGCGACCCTGGATGTGTGGGCCGAACAGCGCGAGCGAGATCAAGCACGCAACAACGCAGCGCGCCCACCGGCGCCCTGAACTGGTGACCACATGAGCACTGCTGCCAACATCGGAATCAAGATCTCGCTGGACGGCGCTCAGCAGGCTGAGGCCGACATTCGCCGGGTGACGGGTAGCGTCAACCAGATGGGCATGTCATCTGCCCAGATGGCCAACAACTTGCGCATGCTGCCGGCGCAGATGACCGACATTGTGACGGGCTTGGCCTCTGGGCAGGCCCCGCTGACAGTGTTGCTGCAGCAGGGCGGACAGCTCAAAGACATGTTTGGTGGCGTGGGCAATGCGACCCGCGCCTTGGGGGGGTACGTTGCTGGCCTGGTGAACCCGTTCACTCTGGCTGCCGCTGCGGGTGGCGCACTGGCCATCGCGTACTTCAAGGGCGCCGCCGAGGCCACCGAGTTCAACAAGCAGCTCATCCTGACGGGCAACGCGGCCGGCACCACGGCTGACCAGTTGTCGCAGATGGCGGCTGGCATCTCGCAAAACGTGGGAACGCAAGGCCAGGCCGCTGATGTGCTTGCCAAACTGGTTGGCACTGGTCGCGTGGCCGGCGATCAGCTCAAGGGCTCTGCTCAGGCTGTTGTGGCAATGAGCAAGGCCACCGGGGCTTCTGTCGAGTCTATGGTGGCTGACTTCGCATCGCTGGGCAAAGAGCCGGCCGAGAACCTTGCCAAGCTGAACGAGAAGTACAACTTCTTAACTGCCGCCACCTACGAGCAGGTGGTGGCTCTTGAACAGCAAGGGAGGTCCGAAGAGGCAGCGGCCCTTGCCCAGCAGACCTACACCAACATGCTGTCAGACAGGGCCAAGTCCGTGCAGGACACCCTGGGCATTCTGGAGCGCTCATGGAATGCAGTTGGGGATGCGGCAAAGTCAGCGTGGGATTGGATGGCCGATGTTGGCCGACCATCTACGGAGGATGAGAAGCTCAAGGGTTTGGAGGATGAGCTCGCGAGCATCAGAGGCTTCAAGAAGTGGGCGAACCCAATTTCTACCCTCACGGGGGAGGAGGCGCCAAAGAGTGTCCGAGAGCGGGATCTTGAACAGGCAATCATCAACCAGCGCACCAAGATGTTGCAGATGGACGCTGCGGCGCGCCGTCAGTCTGCCCAGCAGACCGTTGAAAACGAAGGTGCCGCTGCTATCGATGCACTGAAGCGGCAGCGCCTGGCTTTCGCGTCCAATGCAGACAGGATGCAGGCGGAGCTTCAAAAGTACCGCGACAACATCAATGCAATTCGCGCATCAAACCCCAAAAGTGAGCTGCTGGATCAGAAGCAAATCGACGCTGATGAGGCCAACATCCGCGAGAAGTACAAAGAGCGCAAGACCCGCAACCCGGCCGACTCGGCCATCAAAGCAGCCCAGTCAGAACTGGAAGCCCTGCAGGTCAAGCGCCAGGCCGCTGAGTTGGACCTCCAGCTCATGCGCGAGCGTGGCGTCTCCACATCCCAGCTCAACGAGGGCGACAAGAAGGCGCTGGAGATCCAGCAAGAGCTGAAGGGCACCATGGATGCCCGCACCCGCTCGCTCAAGGAGCAGCAGCTCGCCACGGCGCAGGCCCTGTCCGGCATCCTCAAGCAGCGCGATGCGCTGGTGGAGCAGGTCAAGGCTGAGCGCGAGTGGCTCAAGGAGCGCGAGAAGCGCTACCAGGACGTTCAAAAGCAGTATGAAGACGAGGTGAAAGCCGCTGATCGCAGTGCCGCCAGCGTGCTCGACCGCGTCACTGCATTGAAGGACGAAGAGGCCGCCGTGATCGTGGCCCGTGAGCAAAACCTGAGCCTGTTCGAGGCCATCGAGAGCGTGCGGGTGGCCCGCCTGGAAGAGGCGCAAGCCACTGCCAAGGCCGCAGGCAACCAGGAGATGGTCGACGCCCTGCAGCGCGAAATCGACGCCCGCCGTGAGCTGGGCGAGCTGAACCAACGTAAGTCCAAGCGAGACGAGGCCGCTGACGCCTTCAAGGACTTCATGAAGGCCGACTTCGGCACCGACTTCGCCGCGGGCTTCGATGACGCCAGCAAGTCGCTGGGCACCTTCGTGCAAACCTTCACCAAGTTGATCGACGCCCAGGAGAAGTACAACCTGGCGCGATCGGACACGAGCAAGAGCGCCCAACAACTGGCCGAGCTGGACCAGAAATACGCCCGAGCCCAGATCAGCAGCTACGCCAGCATGGCCGGCGCGGCCAAGGGCTTCTTCTCGGAGAAGACGGCGGGCTACAAGGCCCTGATGCTGGCTGAGCAGACCCTACGTGCCATCGAGCTGGCATCGTCTGTGCAGCGCATCGCTGCCAAGATGGCCGAGGGTACCGCTGTGGCTGCAGTTGGCGTGGCCAATCAAGCCAGCGGAGACCCTTACAGCGCCGTGCCTCGCATGGCCGCCATGGCCGGCATCATGGCTGCGCTGGGCTTCGTAGTGGGCGGCTTTGGTGGCGGCGGCTCCGGCGGCTTCGCCCCGACCAATACCGGCACCGGCACTGTGCTGGGCGACGCCTCGGCGCAAAGCGAGTCCATCACCCGCGCCATCGATGCGCTGCGCGAGGTGGACACGCTGACCATGCGCTACAGCGCCGGCATGCTGGGCAGCCTGCGCAACATCGAGGCGAACATTGGCGGGTTGGCTACGCTGCTGGTCCGCAGCGGCGCCATCGAGGGATCGGCTGCAGGCATCCAGACAGGGTTTAAGCGCGACGGCCTGGGTAACCTGGCCAACGGCATGATCACCGGTTTTGGGGCATACACCAAGATCCTGGACAGTGTGCCTTTGGTTGGCGGAATCTTGAGCGGCATCACGGGCGCAATTGGCAACTTCGTGGGCAACCTGTTCGGCAGCTCCACCAAGATCACGGGCCAGGGCATCTACGGCGGCGCTCAGTCTCTCGGCGGCATTCTGGCCGGCGGCTTCGACGCGCAGTACTACACCGACGTTCAGACAAAGAAGAAGGCGTTCGGGATCACCACCAGCAAGAAGAACCGGACGCAGTACACCGCAGCGGATGCCGAGTTCGAGCAGCAGATCGGCACGATCTTTGCGGGCTTCTACAGCGCCATCCAGCAGGCCGCTGTCCCTTTGGGCGCAAACCTTGACCTGGTGCGCCAGCGCCTGGGATCGTTTGTGGTCGACATCGGCCGCATCGCCACGCAGGGCCTGAGCGGTGAGCAGCTGCAGGAGCGCCTGACCGCCGTGTTCTCTGCCCAGGGCGACAGGCTTGCCCAGGCCGCCTTGGGCGGGTTCGAGAAGTTCCAGAACATCGGAGAGGGCTACTTCGAGACCATTGTGCGTGTGGCCAGCGGCACCGAGGAGGCCCGCACGACCCTGCGCCGCCTGGGCATCACCATGGTGAGCCTTGCCGACATCACGAACAAGCAGGGCGACGTGAGCGCCGAGCTGGTGCGCCAGAGTGCCCTGGCGGTCGAGGGGATTGGCGGCGTGGCCGAGATCCTGAAGAACCTGGACGGAACCGGCGCAGAAATTGGCTCCACCTACCGCGCCTTGACTGACGTGCGCATGAGCCTGCGCCTGCTGGGCCTGGAAGGCTCGGCTGTGGGGTACGGTCTGATCGACGGAGCCGGAGGGCTGCAGGAGCTGCAGGACGCGGTGGCTTCGTTCGAGGAGAACTTCGTCTCCAGCAACACGCAGATCAACATGCAGGCCGAGCGCCTGGCAACGTCGTTTGACCGCCTGGGGCTGTCGCTGCCATCCTCTGCTGACGCGTTCATCTCGCTGGTCAGCGGAATTGACACCAGCACCGACGCAGGCCAACTGCTGTTGGGCAGCGTGCTGTCGCTGAGCGACGGCTTTGGTGAGCTGCTGCAGTCCATCAAGGACGTTGGCAGTGGCATTGCCGACGAGATCGCCCGCATCCGCGGCCTGACCACCACAGGCACGCAGGCCAGCCTGGCTGAGTTGCAGGCCAACTTCGCGATCAAGACGGCACAGGCCCGCTCCGGCGATCAGGCCGCCATCGATGCGCTGCCGCAGATCAGTCAGGCGCTGCTCAAGGCTTCGGAGACCATGGCCGGCACCGCGCTGGATGTGGCCATTGCCCGCGCCACCACAGCAGCCAGCCTGCAGGCCACGCTGGACCTGATCAGCGACCCGACCAAGCGCCTGGGCAAGATCCCCGGCTTTGCCACCGGTGGCGACTTCGCTGGCGGTCTGCGCATTGTTGGTGAGCGCGGCCCCGAGCTCGAGCTGACCGGTGCATCGCGCATCTTCAATGCTGACCAGACCGCCCGCATGCTGAGCAATGTGAGCGGCGGCAGGGCCTACACCGAGATGGCTGCCGAGCTGAAGCATCTGCGCGAGGTGGTTGCCGAGCTGCGCGGCCTGCGCGAAGACCAGCGAGCTGGCCTGGCCACTGTGGCGCGCGGCACCACCAAGGCGGCCGCCATCCTGGAGCGCGTGACGCCGGACGGTAACTCGCTGGCCGTGACTGCTGGGGCCTGACATCATGAAAATCATCAAGCCCACCGTCATCACCGACGCCAAGCTGGTCTCGTCCAGCATCCCTGAGAACGACCACCCAGTCTGGAGCGCCGCCACAGCCTACGCGAAGGGAGACCGAGTCATTCTGGTGTCCACCCACAGCATCTACCAACGGCTGGTGGCCGGCACCACGGCAGCATCACCAGACGTTGATCCAGAGAACTGGCAGCGCGTTGGCCCCACCAATCGCTGGGCAATGTTCGATCGCGCGGTTGGCTCGCTGAGCTCGGCCACCGACACCATGACCGTGACGCTGGAGCCCGGCATCGTCCGCGCCTTGGCGCTGGTCGATGTGGCGGCAGCTGAGGCCATCGTCACCATGACGGATGGCGCCGAGACGGTGTACTCGCGCACCGTTGACATGCGAGACGAGAGCAACGTCATCGACTGGGAGTCCTACTTCTTCGGCGACTTCCTGGTGCGCAAGACGGTGATGACGCTGACGGACCTGCCGCCATACCTCAATGGCCAAGTGACGATCACCCTGAATGGCACCGGGCCGGTGTCCATCGGCACGGTTGCGGTTGGGTCGATTTTCAATCTCGGGGTGACCGTTCATGGAATGAGCCTTGGGATCATCGACTACTCCGTCAAGTCTACCGACTCGTTCGGTGTGACGGCGGTGGTGGAGCGCGCATGGGCCAAGCGCATGACTGCCCAGGTCGTACTCGACACCACGCGGGTTGACGAGGTCCACCGCCAGCTGGCAGCCACCCGAGCGACGCCGGCCGTTTGGATCGGCGGCGATCGCATTGACCAGTCGGTCATCTATGGATTTTTCAAGGACTGGTCTATCGACGTGGCGTATGCGTCGAAAAGCTACTGCAGTCTGACTATCGAAGGGTTGACCTGATATGCCTATGACACCACTTCCGCCGGTACCGTCTCGCAATGACCCGGCCAATTTTTCCGAGCGGGCCGATGCACTGCTGGGCGCGCTGCCGCAGTTCGTCACCGAGGCCAATAGCCTGGAGCAGTCCCTGCAACGTGCGGCAACCACTGGCAGCAGCACGTCAGAGCTGACGGTTGGGCTTGGCTCCGTATCCCTGATCGCCGAGCCCGGCAAGGCCTGGTTCGTTGGAGCGTGGCTGTACATCGTCGCCTCGCCCGACATCCAGAACTACATGGTCGGCCAGGTGGTGTCGTATGACGCGGAAACTGGCGCGATGTCTGTCCTGGTCAGTGGTTTCGATGGCGCCGGTACGTTCAGCTCTTGGCTGATCGGGCTGGCGACTCCACAGGCTGATGGGCACCTGATTGGGTGGACTGCCGATGAAGCAACCCCGGGTGTCAGGGTGTTCGCCACGACTCCGGCCATGCCGGGCGGATTTGGGGGCTTCTACAAAGCAGACCGAAGCACGTGCGCATTCTTGAAGACCGGGCCGGGGGCGATCAGCATCAAAGGTGGCACCAAGATCAACGTGGGCGGCGCCTGGATTGAGTTCAGCAGCAGCGCTCCCGTCACGATGCCTACGCTGACTGCTGGCGAGGATTACGCCATCTGGTGCACACCGGCTGGTGCCCTGGTTTGCAACGCAGACCCGTTCAGCTCGCCAGCCAGCGCGCCCGTGGCCGGCTCCCGCAAGATCGGCGGGTTTCACTACGGCCTGGTTGCCCCAGGCACCACGCCGGCATCAGGCGGGTTCGCCACATCTGGCTTCACCAACCAGGGTGGCTCGATGATCTGGACGCAGGCCGCTGTCGATCGCATTGCCGGCATCAACGAGTTCAGTCTGTGGGACTTGGCATGGCGCTGCAAGGGACAGCAGCGCGGCATGACGCTGGACCCTCAGACAGAGACGTGGCACGCCATCTACTTCTGTTCCGTGCATCACATCACCAACGGCATCAGCCGCTACAACACCGACGTGGCGAGCGGCACTGTGCTGCCGCGCATCCCTCTGGCATACGGGGGCAATGGTTCGACCAACTACGGTCGCCTGAGCCAGTACGAGTGTGAAGAAATTGCCGCCAGCTTCGGCCTGCGTCTGCCGGCGCCGGATGAGTTCCGCAGCGCGATGTTCGGCGTGACGGAGGGTCAGTCACTGGGCGGGGCAGCGTCCACCATCCCGCTCACCACTCGGCAACCCGGATACACCAGCCGCCTCGGCATCGAGCAGGCAACCGGGCATGAGTCTGTTTTTGCAAGAGGCAATAGTTCGAATGCCGGCTCGGCGTTCATCGCAGGCCCAAACCGAGGCTACGGCTACGGCAATTTATCCGTGACGCTGCTGGGTGGCGCACGCGACGGTGCCGCGAACTCCGGCTCTCGGGCGTCCGGCTCGAACTTCGTTGCGTGGAGCTCTGACTGGTCCGTTGCGTTGCGGGCTTCTGGTGACCACCTGAAACATGTATGAGGCGAACAACATGAGCGAATACTTCTACAGCCCCCACACCTTTGAGCACATCGAAACGAATACGCCTGCCGAATGGATGGGCCGCACGACTCAGGAGCCGCCGATGTATGACGCAGAACATCAAAGCGCCTTCTTCTTGGGCGGAAACTGGTCGGTGGTGGACTCGACGGAGCAGCCGACTCCAGTCCCTCAGTCCGTGAGCCGATTCCAGGCCCGAGCTGCGCTGCACCTGGCCGGATTGCTTGATCAGGTAGAGGTGTTGATGGTTGATCCATCCACGCCCACCCTGGCTCGGCTTGCGTGGTCTGACGCTCAAGAGTTCAAGCGCAGCAGCCCGACCATCGCCTCGATGGCTCAAGCGCTGGGCCTGGGTGATGCTGACGTTGACGCGCTTTTCGTCAGTACCGCCACGATTGATGCCTGACACGCATGAACGAAACATCCGAACATGAGTACAAGGGCCCTGAGCGCCGTCGATCGCCTCATCTCACTGATGAGCTGATCGAGGAGATCGCAGAGCGTGCGGCGGCTCGGGCAGTCGAGAAGTTGACCGACCATGCCTACCGAGCAGTTGGCAAGTCGGTCGTTGAAAAGCTCTTCTGGATCGTCGGCGTCTTGTGCGCTGGCGGCTATTTATGGGCGCAGGGAAAGGGGCTCATCAAATGAACTTCGACAAGGCATTCGAGCGACTCATCGGCCACGAAGGCGGGTATGTCAACGACCCGCGTGACCCTGGTGGAGAGACCAAGTTCGGGATCAGCAAGCGCAGCTACCCAGCCGAGGACATCAAGGGGCTGACGCTCGAGCGGGCCAAGGCGATCTACAGGCGCGACTTCTGGGGCGCGGCTGGCTGTGATGCCGTGCCAGATGCCATGAGGTTCGATCTGTTCGACATGGCTGTGAACTCGGGGCCTGTGACGGCCATCAAGACGCTGCAACGCTCTGCCGGCGTGACGCCTGACGGGCTGCTCGGGCCCATCACCCTGCGAGCGTTGAGTGGCGCACCAGCCCCCCGCCTGGTGGCGCGCTTCAATGGCCACCGCCTGGACTTCATGACCGACCTCAAGACCTGGTCTGTGTTCGGCAAGGGCTGGGCCAAGCGGGTCGCCAGCAACCTCAAGGAGGCATGACCATGGAATGGAAAGACGTGGCCGGCACAGTCGGCAAAGTGGCCCCCATGCTGGGGACCTTGATCGGTGGCCCAGCTGGTGCAGCTGTTGGCAGCATCATCGCGTCAGCCCTTGGCACGCCATCAACACCCGACGCGGTGGAGGCGGCTATCGCCAGCAACCCGGACGCGCTGATCAAGCTCCGGCAGATCGAGTCCGACCGGGCAACGCGGCTTCAGGAGCTGCTGACGGATCAGGCCAAGGTCGAGATCCAGGCCGAAGCAGCAGACCGGGCCAGCGCTCGGCTGATGCAGACAGAGCAGCCTTCACGCATGCCGGCCATCTTGACTGCTGGTGTGGGCCTGGGCTTCCTGGCCACGCTGGCGGCGCTGTTCTGGCTCCCGATCCCAAAGGATAACGGCGACACCATCGTGTACATGTGCGGCCAGCTGGCAGCCGCCTTTGCTGCTTGCCTCGCCTTCTGGGTGGGCACCACACGCCAGAGCGAGAACAAAACGCACCTGCTGGCTAGGGGTTCTGCCGGTAAGTGATGCACAACCGCCACGCCCGCGAAGGCCAAGCGGGGGCCCCGGGCGTGATCGGGGCAGGTCTTCTGCCTGGGCGGCCCAGACCATGGCTGGAGCCGATAGCGCAGTCATCAGCGCCGCATTTTGCGGGGTAGTCGCATGGTGTAAATCTTCTAACGACCGAGTCAGACACCCAATGCACATTGGGCGTGGTGGCCGCGAAATTGTTAGAAGAATCGAGCGGCAGAGCCGATGAGATCTGGATAGTTTTGCAGCTTTGGGAGCAGAGGGTCGTGAGTTCGAATCCCACCGCCCCGACCATTGAATCCAACGGGTCAGCATCGTGAGGTGCTGGCCCGTTTTGTTTGGCGTTCTCTCATCTGTTGAAGAGCCATGGAACTCCTGCGTCTGACCTTGTTGTTCGCCTTGACAGCGCTGGCCGAGATCGTCGGCTGCTACCTGCCCTGGTTGGTGGTCAAAGAAGGGCGAAGCCTGTGGCTGTTGGCTCCGGCTGCCATCTCGCTCGGGTTGTTCGCCTGGCTGTTGACCCTGCATCCCAGCGCGGCAGGGCGAACCTATGCGGCATATGGCGGCATGTACATCGCGGTAGCGCTGCTGTGGCTGCACTGGGTTGATGGTGTTGCGCTGACCCGTTGGGATGCATTGGGTGCAGGGCTGGCGCTGATGGGCATGGCCGTGATCGCGCTGCAGCCCCACTCAGGCGGCTGAGGAACTGTCACGCGAGGGCGCTACCATGCCCCGATCTGTGAGGCACCATGTCCCATCCACTTGATTCCCGGCCGGACGCCTTGACGCGCCCTCAGGGCTCTGTGCTCGAAGTTTTGCTCGCTTTTTTCAAGCTGGGGCTGACCTCGTTCGGCGGTCCGGTGGCTCACCTGGGCTACTTCCGTGACGAGTTCGTGGTGCGCCGTCATTGGCTCGATGAGCAGGGCTACACCGACCTGGTGGCCCTGTGCCAGTTCTTGCCCGGGCCGGCCAGCAGCCAGGTGGGCATGGCGCTGGGCTTGCGGCGCGCGGGTTGGCTGGGCGCGTTGGCCGCCTGGATCGGATTCACGGCGCCCTCAGCCGTTGCATTGATTCTGTTCGCGTTTGGCGTGCTCAGCGGGGCAGGGTGGGAGGCCTCCGGCGTCGTGCACGGCCTGAAGGTCATGGCGGTGGCGGTGGTGGCCCAGGCGGTGTGGGGCATGTCCAAGTCCCTGTGTCCTGACCGCTTGCGCGGCGGCGTGGCCATTGGCGCAGCTTTGATGGTGTGGCTGCTGCCATCGCCGTTCATCCAGGTCATCGTGCTGGTGCTGGGCGGTTTGATCGGTTGGCGAGCGCTGTCTCTGCCACACCTGCCGGCGGCGCAGCATCAGGACTGCGGTGTGAGCCGCACCATCGGGGCAGTCTTGTTGACGCTGTGTGGTCTGCTCTTGCTGGCCTTGCCAGCCATGGCAGCGTGGTCAGGCGCCTACCTTTGGTCAGCGTTGGCGAGTTTCTACCAGGCGGGCGCGCTGGTGTTTGGCGGCGGTCATGTGGTTTTGCCCATGCTGCAGGCCAGTGTCGTGCCGGCGGGCTGGGTGGGCAACGATGCCTTCCTGGCGGGTTACGGGGCGGCGCAGGCGGTGCCGGGTCCTTTGTTCAGCTTTGCGGCTTTCCTGGGGGCTGTCATGCCTGCGCCACTCGGCGGCTTGTTTGGCGGGCTGATCTTGCTGGCTGCGATCTTTGTGCCGTCCTTCCTGTTGGTGGCCGGTGCCTTGCCATTCTGGGAAAGCTTGCGCCAGCGCGATGGCATCCAGCGGGTGATGGCCGGCGTCAACGCCGCAGTGGTGGGGATTCTGGGAGCGGCGCTGTATGACCCGGTGTGGACCAGCGCCGTCCATTCCACGGCCGATGTGGCCCTGGCCTTGGCAGCGTATGGCCTGCTGGTGTTCGGGCGGGTGTCCCCGGTGGTGGTTGTGGCCTTGTCGGTGCTGGTGGGCGCCCTCTGGCTTGCCTGATGCGCTGATCGGCCAAACCCGGCAGTCATGCCCTAACGCAGGCTTGAGCCCAGCCTGAACGGTGGGGGGGATGTGCGGGGCCAGCACCGCCGACGCACATCTTGTACCCATGAAAAACCCCGCCGTGGCGGGGTTGGAGGACGCCGTGTACCGGTATCAGGCTTGGCGACGACGTGCCAGGGCAACCCCGGCCAAGCTCACGCCCAGCAAGGCCAGCATGCCGGGCTCTGGCACTGCGGTGCTTTGCTGAACCACAGGACTCTTGCCCCAGCGGACGTTGTCAATGAAAACCTCGTCCCCAGAATCGGAGTTGCGCAGCGACACCGATGTGAATGGGCTCGTCAGGTCAAGGATGCCGAAGTAACGCTCGGTGTTGTTCGACAAATTCAAGGAGTAGGACTGAGTTGCGCCGGTGTCGGTCGTCAGCGTGAGGACGGTGCCACCTGTGTCGGCGAGGTCACCCAGGAAGACACCAAATGCGTTCACCGAGCCTGAGTCGAACGTGAAAGTTTGCAGGCTACCGCCTGACGGCGTCGTGAAGGAGATGCAATTGCCGGTGCCCGCACAATAGTTGCTGTTGTTGACGTCGAAGAGGTTGGTGTTCGACGTGATGTTCAACCCCGACGTCAAGTTGTCGATCACCTTTCTGGTGGGAGGCCTGTGCGCATCGAACGTTTCGAGCGACAGTGCCAAACCAGAGGTAGCCGCCAGAAAATCACCCTCCGTGGTGTAGAAAACTGGGGCGGCTTGGGCCGACAGGGACAGCAAAGAGGCTGTGGCCAGGGCGAGAAGGTGGGTACTGCGCATGGGTACTGCTCACAAAAGGTTGAACAACAAAGGATCTGTTTGTTTCAAAAAGCAATACTGATGCCAGGATGATTGATCCCTTTTAAATCAATGGCTTACGGAAAGATTTGACATCTATCTGCATCAATGTGTAAGAATTGTCGACAATCGCCACGACTTGTCATCCCCGCGTCACGGCCGGCACCCCCGCCCGCCTCAGCAATTGCCGGCACCGCGCTGACAGGTGCACCACCTTCAATTGCTTACCGGCTTTGGCATAGCGCTCACGCAAGGTCTTGAGGGCGGCGATGGCGGAGTAATCCACAAAGCTCAGGTGGGCGCAGTCCAGCGTCACGCGCTGCGGGTCCTTGACGGCGTCAAACTGCTGCAGGAAGGACGTGACCGAGGCGAAGAACAGGGTGCCGTGCACGCGGTACAGCTTGCTGCCATCGGGCTCGATGTGGCTGTCGGCGTACAGGGCGCGGGCCTGCACCCAGGCAAAGTTCAGCGCGGCCAGCACGATGCCGCACAGCACGGCGGTGGCCAGGTCCGTCAGCACCGTGATGACGGTCACCGACACGATCATCAGCACGTCGTTCACCGGCACCTTGTTGATCACCCGCAGCGAGGCCCAGGCAAAGGTTTGCTGGGCGACCACGAACATCACGCCCACCAGCGCAGCCAGGGGAATCTGCTCGATCAGCGGCGAGAGCAGCAGCACGAACAGCAAGATCATCACGCCCGCGACCGCACCAGACAGGCGACCACGCCCGCCGGAGCTCAGGTTGATCACGGTCTGCCCGATCATGGCGCAGCCGCCCATGCCCCCAAACAGTCCCGAGGCGATGTTGGCGGCACCCAGGGCTACGCACTCGCGGTCGGGGTAGCCCCGGCTTTCGGTGATCTCGTCGGTCAGGTTCAGCGTCAGCAAGGTTTCCAGCAGGCCGACCAGGGCCATCAGCACGGCATAGGGCGCGATGATGTGCAGCGTCTCCTGGTTCCAGGGCACCTCGGGCCAGTGGAACACGGGCAGGCTGCCGGCGATGTGGGCCATGTCACCCAGGGTGTGGGTGGGCAGCTGCAGTGCCGACACGAGCACGCCCACGCCGACGATGGCCACCAGGGCAGGGGGCACGGCGCGGGTGAGGCGTGGCAGCAGGTAGACGATGGCCATGGTCAGGGCCACCAGGCCGATCATCCACAGCAGCGGGGCGCCGCTGAGCCAGGCACCGTCGTGCTTGAAATGCTCCAGCTGGGCCAATGCGATGACGATGGCCAGGCCGTTGACGAAGCCCAGCATCACGGGGTGGGGCACCATGCGCACCAGCTTGCCCAGCTTGAACAGGCCGAACAAGGCCATGATCAGGCCCGACAGCAGCACCGTGGCCAGCAGGTACTGCACGCCGTGCTGCACCACCAACGCCACGATGACGACCGCCATGGAGCCCGCTGCACCGGAGATCATGCCGGGCCGGCCGCCAAACAGGGCCGTGATGGTGCAGATGATGAAGGCGCCATACAGCCCCATCAAAGGGTGCATGTGCGCGACCAGCGCAAAGGCAATGCATTCAGGCGCCAGGGCAAAGGCCGTGGTGACGCCTGCCAGGACATCGGCGCGCAGGGAGGAGAGTTTCATCGGTGGCCGTGGGTATCGTTCGCGGGCGGCGCAGCGGCCGCAAGGGCGCGATGTTACCGGATGGCCTCATCGGCCTCAGTGATGGTCGCGCGGGCTGATATGATCCGCCTGTCATTGGGGAGTAGCCTCTCTTCGGATCCCGAAGAGGCTTGCGTCAACACACTTGTCCCGCAGGACATGGCGCAAGCGGTTTGCAAGCTTGGCAAGACCTTTGACCACCACGCCTCCCTTCAGGCCGGAGATGCGTTGTGGTCAATCGTCTCTGATCCGGTCTTGGAGCATGTGTGGACTCTCTTCTCGTCTCGACCGGCGTGGTCGCCCTGGCTGAAATCGGCGACAAAACGCAGTTGCTCGCGTTCATCCTCGCGGCGCGGTTCAAGAAACCCCTTCCCATCATTGCCGGCATCCTGGCCGCCACCATCGTCAACCATGGTCTTGCTGGGGCGCTGGGTGCCTGGATCACGGCCACGCTCACGCCCGAGGTGCTGCGCTGGGTGCTGGGCGCCTCCTTCATCGGCATGGCCATCTGGACGATGATCCCCGACAAGATCGAGGAGGAAGAAACGCAGATCGCCCAGCGCCTGGGCGTGTTCGGTGCCACCTTGGTGACCTTCTTTCTCGCAGAAATGGGCGACAAGACCCAGATTGCGACCGTGGCCATGGCAGCGCATTACGCTTCACCGGTGATGGTCGTGATCGGCACGACGCTGGGCATGCTGATTGCCGACTTACCCGCCGTGTTCGCGGGCGACAAGCTGGCCAACAAGATCCCGATGAAGCTGGTGCACAGCATTGCCGCAGGCATCTTTGCGGTGCTGGGTATGGCCACCTTGCTGGGTGCCGGCGCCCGGTTCGGGGTGTGAGGCGCAGGCCTCAGCGCGCCTTGAACTGCCCCAGCCAGGTCTCGAACTGATCGACCGGCATGGGGCGGGCGTACAGGTAGCCCTGGGCCTCGTCGCAGTGGTGGGTGGCCAGCCATTGCGCTTGGTCGGGTGTTTCCACGCCTTCGGCGATCACGGACAGGCCCAGGCTGTGGGCCATGGAGATGATGGCCTGGGCGATGGAGGCGCTGTTGCCGTCGGTGTTCAGGTCGCGCACAAAGCTCTGGTCGATCTTGAGCTTGTGGATCTTGAAGCGCTTGAGGTAGGAGAACGAGGAGTAGCCCGTGCCAAAGTCGTCGATCGACAGCTGAACCCCGAGGTCATGCAACTGGCGGATCGTGCGAATGGCACGCTCCGGGTTGTCGGCCATCACGCTTTCGGTGATTTCGACTTCCAGGAAGCGCGGCTCCAGGTTGGCCGCCGTGAGCGCGTGTTGCACCGACTGGGCAAAGTCCTCCTGACGGAACTGCACGGTTGAGACGTTGATGGCCACCACCAGGTCCTGCAGCCCCGCGAGCTGCCAGGCGCGGCACTGTCGGGTGGCCGCGTACAGCACCCAGTCCCCAATGGGCACGATGAGGCCGCTGTCTTCGGCCACCGGGATGAACTCGGCCGGGGGCATCAGGCCGGTTTCCGGATGCTGCCAGCGCACCAGGGCCTCACAGCCCACCACCCGTCCTGTGGTGAACGACACCTGGGGCTGGAAGTGCAGCAGCAACTCACCCTGCCGCAAGGCCTTGCGCAGATCGTTTTCCAGGCGCAGCGTCTTGCTCACGCGCTGGTGCATGTCGGCCGTATGGAAGCGGAAGGTGTTGCCGCCGTCGCTCTTGGCGCGGTACATCGCCATGTCGCTGGCTTGCAGCAGGGTGTCGACCTCGTGGCCGTCGGTGGGGTAGACCGCAATGCCGATGGACGGGGTCACCACCAGTTGCTGGCCAGACACATGGAAGGGCTCGGCAAAGCACGTGAGCAGCTTCTGGGCCACGTGGGCGGCATCGGCGGCATCCACTTCGGGCAGCAGCAAGGTGAACTCGTCGCCGCCCTGGCGTGACACCGTGTCCTGGTGCCGCACGGTCTGGGTCAGGCGGTGCGCCACCTCGACCAGCAGCGCGTCGGCTGCGGTGGGACCGAGCGAGTCGTTGATGATCTTGAAGCGGTCCAGGTCCATGAACAGGACGGCGAGGGGCTCCTGGCTGCGCTGCGCATGCGCGAGCGCGAGGCCCAGCCGGTCTCGCAGCACCGACTGGTTGGGCAGGTTGGTCAGCGTGTCGTGCTGGCTGATGTGCCGGATCTTTTCTTCCGTGGCCTTGCGCTCGCTGATGTCGCTGAAGATGGCGTAGTAGTGGCGCACGCTGCCATCCGGTGCGTGGTCGACGTTGATGGTGAGCCACTCGATGTAGAGCTCGCCGCTCTTGCGGCGGTTCCAGATTTCGCCTTGCCAGCGCCCGGTTTGTTCAATCTGCTGCCACATCTGCCGGTAGAAGTCGGCGTCATGGCGGCCTGAGCTGAGGAAGGAGGGCGGATGCCCGACGGCTTCCTCGGCGGTGTAGCCGGTGATGTCGCTGAAGGTGCGGTTGACGGACTCGATGCGCTGATCCGGGCCGCAGATCACGATGCCCTCCAGGCTGTTCATGAACATGCCGGCGTGCAGGTCGAGGGCGGCCTCGCGCTGCTTGAGGGCGCTCAGGTCGGTGTGGGTGCCGATCACGCGCACGGCTTCACCGCGTTCATTGCGCTCGACCACCTTGCCGCGGTCCAGAATCCAGATGTAGCTGCCGTCCTTGCAACGGACGCGGTGCTCGTTGCTGTATGGGGCGTCTGGGGTGGTCAGCAAGCGCTGGACATCGGCCTGAACGGCGGGCAGGTCGTCCGGGTGGACGCGTGACGACCATTCCGACAGTGCGTTGCCGACCTCGCTGTCTTCATGGCCGAGCATGGTTTTCCAGCGGGTGGAGAAGAACACGGTCTTGTCGGGCACGTTCCAGTCCCACAGCCCGATCTCGCTGCCATCGATGGCGAAGCGCCAGCGTTCTTCGGCGGCTTGCAGCAACAGCTCGTCTTGCTTGGCCTGGCTGATGTCGCGCCAGTTGCCCACGAGCTCGGCCTTGCCGGTCACGGGGTTGCGGTTGAGTGTGGCGCGGTCTTCGATCCAGCGGTACTGGCCGTCGCGGTGCCGCCAGCGGTACTGGAGACAGAGTTCGGTGCCGTCGTTGACGGCGCGTCGCAGCTGCGCTCGCAAAGGGGCCTGGTCCTCGGGGTGCAGACGGTCGAGTGCGAGCGCGGGTTGCTGGTAGAACTCGGCGGTGGTGAAGCCGGTCAGGCGTTCGATGTTCGCACTGAGGTAGGACAGTTTCAGCCTGGGGCCGGCGTCCTGGGCTTCAAACACATAGATCACCGCGGGGCTGACGTCCACGAAGTGTTCCAGACGGGCGCGTGTCTGGCGCAGCTCCATCTGCAGCTCGTGCTGGCGGCGCTCTTCTTTGCGGATCAGCCAGAACAGCAGCGCCGCCGTGAGCACCACGAACAGCTCCCCCTTGAGGGTTTGAACGTCAGCCGACCAGCCGGCGGGGATGGGCAGCAGGTGGGCGAACGAGTCCGACAGCCAGATCCAGGCGCTGGCCAACAGCAGGTAGATCAGGCTGATGCGTAGGGCTGCCGACATGTTCAAGTGAGGCTGTCCGGGGCGTGAAGGGGTGTCAAGCGTATTGCAGACGCGATGCCCAGGAAGCGGGCATGCTCACAAGGGGGCACGGTCGATGCGTGAAAGGGTGTCGTTGACGGCGAAGATCTTGCCGTTGACCTGGGGCACCCCAAAGCTCTTCAGGCGCTGGGTGTGCATGGCCAGGTAGCCTTCGGCACTGGGCTGGTCTTGAAAGAGGTAGATGCCACCGGCTTCCTGGGCCGCCTGATTCTCGGTCCAGATTTTCCATATCAGTCCGGGTTCCTGGGCGATGGATTGGGCCAGGCCGGACATGGCTGTGGCCATCTCTTCGCCCCAGGGGCCTTGGTACGGGAAGTCAACTTGCAGCAGGTAAGGCATGGTGGTGTCTTTCACTCCGGAGTGGGAAGAAGGCCGAGGCCATCAGGGGGCCGTGGCCGGCGCAGCCTGGGTGGCTTGACGCTCGGCCTCCCACAGTTCGATTTGCATCAGCAGCAATTGTGGGGTCAGGAAGTCACTGCCCAGATGCTGTGCGGATGCTTGCTGCAAAACGTCCACCGCGGCGCGAATCGGGATCGAGGCCTGCGCCAGATCGCCGGTCTCCAGAGAAGGAATGGCTTGGCGCAGATGCGTCCAGGCGGTTTTCTTGATTTGCACCTGCGTGGCCATCATCCGGGTGTCGTGGTCACCGTCGATGGCCTCGTCGAGGTCTTGCAAGGCCCCAGCGAAGTCGTTGAGCAGCAGGCGTGCAGTGGCACGCTCACCCTTGGCACCGAAGACGCGGAAACGCGCATATGACGCCTTGCTGGCCAAGTCCATCGCCTGCTGGAAGTCTGCTTCGCAGCCGCTGGCATCGCGTGCCACGGCTTTGGCCATGGCTCGGAGGGCGTAACCGGCGTCGGGCGACAGAAACGAGGAGTCGGCCTGGATGATCTTGTCGGCGTCGGCGATGGCCCCTTGGGTGTCGCCACCCAGCAGACGCAGTCGGCCTCGCCAATGGTGAATGATCAGGGTGCCGGTGCCTGCAAACAGCAACCCGCCGGGCCCTCGGTTCAGGCTCTGCGTGGCGAACTCTTCAGCTGCCAGGAAGTTGCCACGGGTGGCGTACTTGGTGATCGTCGTGACGTCATCCGCCCAGTCGGCACAGGCGGGTGTCGCCCACGACAGCCCGATCAACGCAGCGGTGCCGATGCCCTGCTTCAGACACCTGCGCCGCGCAGGCTGCGTGGGTTCACGGTCGGCTGCTGTCTGTGGCAACGGATGAGGAGCATGAGGGTGGGCCATGGCAAACCGTCAATCGCACTTCATGACCAGACCCAGGGGCTGCAGCTTGTCGAAGGGGCCGGGAATGACCTTGCCATTGGCGCACTTGAACGTGCCATTCCCCTGGATGTGGTTGTCGCGGAACTCACCCTCGTAGCGGTTGCCATTGGCGAACTGGTACACGCCCTTGCCGTTGAGCATCCCGCCGCGGAACTCGCCAACGTAGGTGTCGCCATTGCTGTAAGAGCGTTTGGCCTGATAGGTGGAGGTCGGTCGGGCGACCGCGGCCGGGGCTGCTGCGCCGGGCTGCGCACTCACACCTGCGGGCAGGGGGGCCGTGCTCGTCGGCGCCTGTGTGGCCGCCGGGACCTTGGTGCCAGGCAATGGGTAGAGCTTGATGTCGATGCGATCGGGCAGGGTGTAGTAGGCCGGGATGGTCTTGGTGCCCACCGGGGCGCGGTAAATCATGGTGGCAGATTCGACCATCCGCGTCAGCACCTCATCGACCGGCGGGTGGTAGTTGCCCAGCGCCACGGTCTTGGGCTCGTAGCCCGGCAGGCGCACCTCAATGCGCCAGGGCTCGTTGCTCCGGTAGTCACTGGGCGCTGGCACGGCCAGAGGGCTTACCCCAACGTAATTGCCCTGGATCGACACGTCCGCCCCGCCAGGGATGGTGTTGATGGTGATGGTGGGTTGGACCGGCGGTTGGTAGTCGGCCGGGTCCGGGGCAGCACAGGCCGCGAGGAGCACAGGGATCGCCAGACAGAGTCCGCGGAGGGTGACGCGTTGGCGCTGTGAGGGGTGGACGAGGGGGCTGTGCATGTTCGTCTCCTGCGTGGGGATGTCGGTGGGGGCAACGCTCCTCAGCCTAACATGCACGGGGTCGATGGCAGACGGCTGACGTGCGCAGTCCGTCACACTCGTGGTCGAGTGCCGATCGCTGTGGATGGCTACGCGGAAGGCGTCAGGCCGTCAGCCACTTCTGGATGTCGGCCAGACTGGGGATGCGGCCGCTGCTGACCACTTTGTCGTTGATGACCAGCGCTGGGGTCGACATGACATTGAAGGAGAGGATGTCGTTCATGTCGGTCACCTTGAGGAACTCGGCCTTCACGCCTGCCTGCGCTGCGGCTTCACGCGCAACGGCTTCGAGTTTCTTGCAGTTTGCGCAACCCGATCCCAGAATTTTGACGGTCAGCATGGATGCTCCTTGTGGTTGAACGTGAAGGGGGTCAGCTTTCGCTGGGCGTGGGCGGACGCCAACGCAACCAGGCCATCGAAATCAGCAGCACGGTGAGGAAGATGCCGGCGGCCAGGGCCGCGGCGGTCCAGCGCGCGCCATCGACCCAGGTGCCAAAAGTCAAGCCGGCGCACACGCTGAACAGGGCCACCAGACTCACGTAGCCCGCGGTCTTGCGGCGTCCGATCACGGCCGCCACCATCAACATGCTTTGCAGACTGAGTTCCGGGTCGGCCATCAGGTAGGCGAGCAGGGGGCCCGGGTGCATGCCCAGGTCCAGGAACATCCGGGCCACCGGCACCTCCACCAGCGTGGGGAAGTACATGAACACGCCGAATCCGACGGCGACGGCATTGGCGAGCACAGTGTTGCTGCCAGCCAGGGCCTCGATCCACTCGGGGCGGATGATTTCGCGCACCATGCCGACGATGAACACCCCCACGACCAGCAACAGGAAGATCTGTTTGACGAAGCGCCAGGCCTCCCACAGCCAGCCCCGCCAGTCGTCGGCCGGCAACTGCCGTGCGAAGTGCCAGGTGGCGCCCATCGCCAGCGCCACACCGATGACCCGCCCGGTGAGGCCCACCTGCAGGCCGCCCGCAGTGGGGGTCAATTGAAGCGAGGCCACCAGCAAGGTGAGGGCCGCCAAACCCAGTGCCGTCCACGTCCAGCGGTTGGCGCCTTCGATGATGTCTTCCAGGCCCTGCCAGGACGTCGCGCTGATCAGTATCAGCAAGCCGATCAGAATCGAGCCTTGCAGGCTCACCCCTTCTTCGCCCTTGCTGGCATCAAACGGCAGCCAGTTGAACAGCGTGGCTTGCCAGGCTTGGGCCCCAGACACGGGCAGTTCGATGCTGGCGAACGTGGCTGTGAGCGGCCACAGCTTGAGGGTGCCCGCAATCAGCAGCGCCACCAAGGACAGCAGCACACCCAGTGCCGCCGGGGCAATGGTGGCCTGGTCGGCGAACAGCGTGTCTGTTTCACTGTCGTGCTGGGCATCGTCTTGCCAGAAGATCTGCGCCATCAGCAGGCCGATGCCGATGCCGAACAGCAGGCACAGCACCAAGCGGGCGAGCGCGAACTCCACGCCCAGGATGCTGCCGGTGTAGGCCAGCGCCATGATGTTGCCCGCCGGCGCGAAGAACAGGAAGGTGACCGCCGGACCGATGCCAGCCCCCTTGCGGTAGATGCCAGCGAACAGCGGCACGATGGTGCAGGAACAGACTGCAATCAGAGAGCCCGCCAGTGCCGCGGCGGGGTAGGAAACATAAGCGGGGGCATGCCGACCCAGCCAGCGCGTGATGCTGGCTTTCGGGATGAGCGCCGCCATGGCGCCGGCGATGAAGAAGGCCGGCAGCAGACACAGCAACACATGCGCCGCCAGGTAGGACGCCAGGCTTCCGGCGCCGCCGTGGAGCAGTGTCAGCAACAGTTCCATGTGTCACCCTGAACAGGGAACTCCGAAGCTTTCATTCTAGTCCTCGGTGCCCCCTGGGGTGGCGTTCAGATCGAGCGCAGGTTCACCCGTTTCATCAGGGCTTCGGCACTCTCCTTGCGCTCGCTGTAGCGGTCCACCAGGTAAGGGCTGATGTCGCGCGTGAGCAGGGTGAACTTGACCAGTTCCTCCATCACATCCACCACCCGGTCGTGGTAGCTGGAGGGCTTCATGCGATCGTTGTCATCGAACTCCATGAAGGCCTTGGCCACCGAGGACTGGTTGGGGATCGTGATCATCCGCATCCAGCGGCCCAGCACCCGCATCTGGTTGACGGCGTTGAAGGACTGCGAGCCGCCGCAAACCTGCATCACGGCAAGCGTCTTGCCTTGGGTGGGCCGCACTGCGCCCACGCTCAGCGGGATCCAGTCGATCTGCGCCTTCATGATGCCGGTCATGGCGCCGTGGCGCTCGGGGGAGCACCAGACCATGCCTTCGCACCACTGGCTCAGCTCGCGCAACTCGGCCACTTTGGGGTGGGACTCGGGCGCGTCATCGGGCAGTGGCAGGCCGCTGGGGTTGAAGATCTTGACCTCGGCCCCCATCGCCCGCAGAAGGCGCGCCGCTTCTTCGGTCAGCAGGCGGCTGAAGGCGCGCTCACGCAGCGAGCCGTAGAGCATCAGGATGCGTGGCGCGTGCGTGGACGGCTGGGCAGGGCGCAGCAGCGCCGGGTCGGGCACACGGAAGTGTTCCGCTGCGACCTGGGGCAGGTCGGGCAGAGCGGCAGACGGCTCAGACACGGCGTTGTCCCTGTGCATCGATCACCACCTCGCCGTCTTCCTTGCTGAAGGCGCCTTGCTGAGGCTGGTGCAAGATGTCGAGCACCTTCTCGGACGGGCGGCACAGGGCGGTGCCCTTGGGCGTGACCACGATGGGGCGGTTGATCAGGATGGGGTGGGCCACCATGAAGTCCAGCAACTCGTCGTCCGTCCATTTCGGATCGGCCAGGCCGAGTTCCTCATACAGGTCGCCCTTGGCGCGCAGCACTTCGCGCACGCTCAGGCCGCAGTCGGCGATCAGCTTCACCAGTTGATCGCGGCTGGGCGGGGTCTCCAGATACAAGATCACCTGCGGCTCGATGCCTGCATTGCGGATCAGGGCCAGGGTGTTGCGGGAGGTGCCGCACTTGGGGTTGTGATAGATGATGGTGTCGCTCATGCTGCGCATTGTCCTTGTTCGTACCAGCCCCTGCTGCGGTTGACCATGGCCACCAGTGACAACATCACCGGCACTTCCACCAGGACGCCCACCACCGTGGCCAGCGCGGCGCCCGAGTTCAGGCCGAACAGCGAGATGGCCACGGCCACGGCCAGCTCGAAGAAGTTGGAGGTGCCGATCAGGCAGGCCGGGCCACCCACGTTGTGCGGCAGCTTCATCCAGCGTGCGGCCAGGTAGCTGATGGCGAAGATGCCGTAGGTCTGCAGGGTGAGCGGAATGGCGATCAGCAGGATCACGCCCGGCTTGGCCACGATGGTGCCTGCCTGAAAGCCGAACAGCAGGACCACGGTGGCGATCAGGCCCACGATGGACCAGGGCTTGAGCTTGGCTGTGAAATCGGCCACGGCGTGGCTGGAGCGGCGGGCCAGCGCATGGCGGGTGGCCATGCCGGCGATCAGGGGCAGCACCACATACAGCACGGTGGACAGCACCAGCGTTTCCCAAGGCACGGTCACGTTGGTGACGCCCAGCAGGAAGGCGGCAATCGGCGCAAAGGCCACCACCATGATCAGGTCGTTCACCGACACCTGCACCAGCGTGTAGTTGGCATCGCCCTTGACCAGCTGGCTCCACACGAACACCATGGCGGTGCAGGGGGCCACGCCCAGCAGGATCATGCCGGCGATGTACTCGCTGGCCGATTGCGGATCGACCCAGGGCGCAAAGACGTACTGGAAGAACAGCACGCCCAGGGCGGCCATCGTGAAGGGCTTGATCAGCCAGTTGACGACCAGTGTCAGGATCAGACCTTGCGGCTTCTTGCCCACGTCTTTGACGGCACCCCAGTCGATCTGGATCATCATCGGGTAGATCATCACCCAGATGAACACGGCCACGACCAGGTTGACCTGGGCATATTCCAGTGCCGCAATCGCCTGGAAGGCATCGGGGCTCAAGAGGCCCAGGCCCACACCCGCGAGGATGCCCAGGGCCACCCACACGGTCAGATAACGTTCAAACAATCCCATTTTGGAAAACTCCGTGTTGTGTGCGGTTCAGCTGCGTGCGATGTCGTCGAGCGCGGCTTGCAGGGCGTCGCGGGGCATCGCATCCAGCGGCAGGGCCAGCAGTTGCAGCATCTTGTAGCCAATGGCCTGGCGGGTCAGCTCGAAGGCGCGGCGCTTGCCTTCGTCGCCACCTTCGGCGTTGGACGGGTCGGGGTAGCCCCAGTGCACCTTGACCGGGTGGCCGTGGCCGCCGAAAAACACCGGGCAGGTTTCGGCCGCGGCGCTGTCGCACACCGTGATGACGATGGACAGCGGGGGCGCGTCGGGCGTGGTGAACTCGTCCCAGCTCTTGCTGCGGTAGGCCGAGGTGTCGATGCCGGCGCGGTTCAGGGCTTCGATGGCGAAGGGGTTGAGGCGACCGCTGGGCGCGCTGCCAGCGCTGTGCGCCTTCACATCCTTGCCCAGCTGGGCGGCGAGGTGGTTGAGCATGCCTTCGGACAGCACGCTGCGGGCCGAGTTGTGGGTGCAGAGGATCAGGACGTGGGTGGTCATGGTGGGGCGTGTGCGCGTCAGAGTTTGCCGATGGCCTGGAGGTCGGCCTGGATGGACAGGGAGGCCAGCTTTTCAGCGGGCAGTGACAGCATCAAGTCGATGCGGCGTTTGAGGATCTGGGCGACCTCTTCGAACGCGTGCTGTTGCTGTGCCGGGGTGCCGGTGACCGCTGCGGGGTCGTACACGCCCCAGTGGGCCGTGATGGGCTGGCCGGGCCACACAGGGCAGACTTCGCCGGCGGCGTTGTCGCAGACGGTGAACACGAAGTCGAGCGGCGGGGCATCGGGGCCGGCGAACTCGTTCCAGCTCTTGCTGCGCAGACCTTCGTGCGGCAGGTTCAGGTGGGTCAACACCTGCAGGGCCAGGGGGTGCACCTCGCCCTTGGGCTGGCTGCCGGCCGACCAGGCGGTGAAGCGGTGGGGCGCCAGGCCGTTGAGCAGGCTCTCGGCCATGATGGAGCGGGCGGAGTTGCCCGTGCACACGAAGAGCACGTTGTAGATCTTGTCAGCCATGTCAGGCTCCGGAAGGGGTGGGTTCGGGAAGGGGAGAAAGTTCAGACAAGGCCAGCAGGCGCTGTACGCCCACCGGCTCTTGCTGTTGCAGGGGCACGATGGCGTGGCGCTGCGCGTGTTGGGTGCGAATCAAGTCGATCTCGCGCAGCTCGTTGTGGGCGCGCTGCTGGAGTAGGGCCGATTGCGGCTGGGTGGCGGCCACGCAGTTGTTGACGACCCAGGCCCAGGGCACGATGCCGGCGCGGCGCAGGTCGGCCTGCAGGTTGGCGGCTTCCCGCACCGGGGTGGTTTCCGCCAGGGTCACGATCAGCACCTTGGTCTGCTTTGGGTCCTGCAACTGCATCATCGGCGTGGTGAAGTGCACGTTCGTGTCGCCCATCTGGCGCACGATGTCGCGGTGGTAGGAGCCGGTGGCGTCCAGCAGCAACAAGGTGTGCCCGGTGGGCGCGGTGTCCATCACCACGAACTTCTTGCCCGCCTCGCGGATGATGCGCGAGAAGGCCTGGAAGACGGCGATCTCCTCGGTGCAGGGCGAGCGCAGGTCTTCCTCCAGCATGGCGCGGCCTTGCGCGTCCAGCTTGACGCCCTTGGTGGCCAGCACCTGCTGGCGATAGCGCTCGGTGACCTCGTGCGGGTCGATCCGGCTCACGGTCAGGTTGTCCAAGCTGCCTTGCAGGGTTTCGGTCAGGTGCGCAGCCGGGTCGGAGGTGGTCAGGTGTACGGGCAATCCCCGGTGGGCCAGTTCGACCGCCACGGTAGCCGCCAGCGTGGTCTTGCCCACACCGCCTTTGCCCATCAGCATGATCAGGCCGTGTCCGTCCTGGGCGATGTCGTCCACCAGGGATGACAGGCGCGCAGCCTGGTCAACTTCTGGCAAGACCACGGACGCGGTGTCGACGGGGGCAGGGGCTGCGTCGGACAGCAGGCGTTTCAGGGCGTCCAGACCGACCAGATTGAAGGGCTGGAGCGCGATGTCATCGCGCGGCAAGTCGCGCAACGATGGGGGCAGCTCCGCCAGTGCTGCGGCCTCGCGCGCCTGGATCGCGGCGGCCAGCGCATCGTACTCACCTTCGCCGGCGGGCATCAGGCCGTTGATGACCAGATGCTGCCGTGTCAGGCCGATGGCGGCCAGTTCGTCGTGCGTGCGGGCCGCTTCGCGCAAGGCGCCGCCTTGGGCGCGGGCCACCAGCACCAGTCGCGTCCGGCTGGGGTCAGCCAGGGCCTCGACCGCCGCCTTGTACAGCGTGCGCTGTTTCTCCAATCCGGCCAGCGGGCCCAGGCACGAGGCGTCCCCTTTGCCTGCTTCCAGAAAACCGCTCCATGCCCCCGGCAGTTGCAGCAGGCGGATCGTGTGTCCGGTCGGCGCCGTGTCAAACACGATGTGATCGAAGTCCTGGGTCAGGGGCGACGCCACCAGCAGGCCGGTGAACTCGTCAAACGCAGCGATCTCGGTGGTGCAGGCGCCCGAGAGTTGCTCTTCGATGCTTTTCACCACGGGATCTGGCAGCACGCCGCGCACCGGTCCCACGATGCGGTCGCGGTAAAGCTGCGCTGCGGCCTGCGGGTCGATCTCCAACGCCGACAGCCGCGCCACGGCGGGGAGGGCGGTGATGTGATTGCCAATCTGGACACCAAACACCTGGCCGATGTTGGACGCCGGGTCGGTGCTCACCAGCAGCACACGGTGCCCGGCCTCGGCCAGGCGCACGGCCGTGGCGCAGGCCAGCGAGGTCTTGCCCACGCCCCCCTTGCCCGTGAAGAAGAGGAAGCGCGGTGGCTGATCCAGAAACTGCATGGCGTGCTCCGGTCTCACTCAGCAGCAACGGCTGCCTGCGCAGCACCCGCCTGCCGCCGGCGCGGCGTTGGTCGTGATGCCGGCCCAGCGGGCCAGGTCGTCGCGCGAGGGGTAGCGGCCGGCCAGCGCGATCTGGCCATCGACCAGGGTCAGCGGCAGGCCTTCTTGGCCAGACAGTTCCAGAAACTGCTTGACGGCTTGCGTCTCGGCAAAGGTCAGTGGCTGCTGGGCCAGATTGAAGCGTTCGATCTGGGCGCCGTTCTGACGGGCCCAATCGAAGTCGGCCGCGAAGCTCACGAGCGCCTGATCGACCTCGACCCCGCACACACCGGAGCTGCAGCACAGGGCCGGGTCAAACACTTGAATCGACTTCATTTTCAAACTCCTTGAATTATCAAAATGATGGGCAAAATGACGAACTTCTCTGAGGAGGGAATCTGTCAGCACGACTTGCAGATCGCCTGCGGATCGACCGGTAGGCACAACTCGGTTTGCCCTGCGCAGCACTCTTCCGTCAGGTAGGCGATCAGCTCCGACATGAGGGTGAGGTTGGCGCGGTAGCGCTGAAAGCGCCCCTCCTGGGTGGCCGTGACCAGCCCAGCGTGGGTCAGCGCCTTCAAATGAAACGACAGGTTGGTGGGGGGCACCTCCAGCGTGGTGGCGATGTCCCCTGCGACCATGCCTTCCTGGCCCATGCGAACCAGCAGGCGGAACACATCCAGGCGGACCCCGGAGGACAGGGATTCGAAGACAGTGATGGCAGTGCGTTGTTCCATACATCAACTATACAATGATTGTTGAATTAATGGAAGATGCCGCCCCGAATGCGCTGTCACAGCGCCTCCGCACACTCATGGGGCGGCACGGCCTCCGTCCTGAACGAAAATACGCGGTTTCGCCCGCCGGCGGGGCCTGTTGTCAGGTGCCTCGTACGGAAATGGATTCACACCAAGGCCGCCACCCCTGCGCGTGGCATGGAAGGACAGGATTTGCAGCACCGTCTCGGCAGTTCACGGCTGGTCCGCTTGCTCCAGGAATGGGCGCAGGTGGATGGTGAGTCGGCGCGCTATGACGTGGCAGAGCGGCTCGGCCATTGGCTGAGCGCCTTCGATGCCGTCAAGCTCGATGGCGCGCTGCAGACCATCGCGTCCTATCCCGCTCAGACCAAGTTGCGCGGCCAGGCAGTGGACGCCAGCGTGGTGGCCCGGCAGGTCAATCAGGTCAAGGCCGATCTGACCGCCCTGATCACCGCCAAGGTGACACCGGCGCGCCCCGCGCTGCCCGCCGCACCCCGCACCCTGCTGCACACGCTGGAAGAAGACGACGCCCGCACCGAGTCCAAGTACGCGCCGCATTACCAGCGCTACCTGGGCCTGCAAAAGCAGATGGAAACCGCCGTGGGGGCCCTGCGTGCCCAGGTGCGCCAGATGCTGTCCAAAGGCTCGCCGGCCTTGCGCCAACTGGTGGCCCTGGATGCCGTCATGGAGCAGATGCTGGGCCCCCGCGAGCAAAAGCTGTGGGCCAGCGTGCCGGTGTACCTGGAGCGGCGCCTGGAGCACTGGCGCCAGCACCATCAGCAGGCCATCGCGGGGCAGGGGGTTGACGACGACCCCATCCGCTGGCGTCAGGCCGGCGGCTGGATCGCCGCCTTCGAGCACGACATGCGCGACATGATGCTGGCCGAGTTACAGCAACGCCTGCAGCCCGTGGTGGGCCTGATGGAGGCCGCCCAGAACGCCACCGATGCGCCAAGCCCGCAAGCCGCCCCCCCAGAACAAGCAGAACACAGCGAGAACAGCGAATCACAATGAACAAATTCATGATGACCGTCATCTTCATCATCGGACTCGTGGCCGTCGGCTGGGTGGGCTGGGGCTTTGTCGGGGCGAGCTGGATGGCCCTGACCATGACCGCCGTGATCGGCGGCGTTTACATCCTGGGGGCCCTGGAGTTGCGACGTTTCCGTGCGGCCACCACCAGCTTGCGCGAGGCGCTGTCCCAGATCCCGTCTGAGCTGACCGACCTGAGCGCCTGGCTCGGCCGCCTGCACCCCAGCCTGCAGCACCCCGTGCGCCTGCGCATCGAAGGCCAGCGCGTGGCCATGCCCGGCCCGGCGCTCACACCGTATCTGGTTGGCCTGCTGGTCATGCTCGGCATGCTGGGCACCTTCCTGGGCATGGTCGTTACCTTCAAGGGGGCGGTGTTCGCGCTCGAAGGCTCCGCCAACCTCGAAGCCATCCGTGCCGCCCTGGCCGCGCCGATCAAGGGCCTGGGCCTGGCCTTCGGCACCTCGGTGGCCGGCGTGGCCGCGTCCGCCTTGCTGGGCCTCCTGTCGGCCATGACCCGCCGTGAGCGCATTGAGGTCGTGCGCCAGCTCGACGCCCACATTGCCACCACCCTGCGCCCGCTGTCTGGCGCACACCAGCGTGACGCGACCTTCAAAGCCCTGCAGGCCCAGGCCGACGCCATGCCGGTGCTCGTCGACCGCTTGCAGGCGCTGATGACGAGCCTGGAGCGCCGCAGCGAACAGCTCGACGCTCAACTGCTGGCCCAGCAGCAGGCCTTCCATCGCGAAGCCGCCACCGCCTACACCGACCTGGCCCAGCGCGTGGGCACCGCCTTGCAAGACAGTCTCACCGCCAGCGCCCGCGTCGCCGGGGAAACGCTCAAGCCCGTGGTCGAGACCGCCATGAGCGAGATCGCGCAGGAATCGCAGCGGACGCACCTGCGCCTGATCGACGCCACCCAGGCTCAGCTCAACGGCCTGAGCGCGCAGTGGGAGGGCACCGCCCGCCAGGTGGCCGACACCTGGACCTCGTCCCTGCAGACCCAGAACCACACCCAGCAGCAACTGCTGACCGGGCTCGATGGCGCCCTGCAAGCCTTCGCCCATGCCTTCGAGCAGCGCGCCGCCGCTGTGCTGCTGGCGCAGCAAGACGCCACTACGCAGGCTCAGGCCACCCAGGCGGCCGCCGACCAGCAGCGCCTGAGCGAATGGCAAGGCACGATGGCCACCCTGGCGACAACGCTCGCCGCCGAATGGCAGCAGGCGGGCGCTCAGACGGTGCGCCAGCAACAGGCCGTGTGCCAGGCGCTGGAAGCGGCTTCAGCGCAGATCCGCGAACAGGCCGCGCAGGTGGCCGCCAGCTGGACGACCGCTCAGCACAGCCAGACCCAGGCCAACGAGAACCTGGTGGGTGGCCTCGACCGCGCCCTGCAGGGCTTCACCGACACCTTTGCACAGCGTGCCCGCGAAGTGTTGACCTCGCTGCAGGACAGTGCTGCGCAAGCACAAGCGGCGCAAACCACGGCCGACCAGCAACGCCTGGCCGCATGGCAGCAGACCATGGACAGCACCGCCGCCACGCTGGCCGCCGAATGGCAACGCGTCGGCAGCCAGACGCTGGTCCAACAGCAGACTGTCTGCCAGACGCTGGAGAGCGCCGCCGGCCAGATCACCGAGCGCGCCAGCCAGCACGTCAGCCAGACCCTGGCCAGCGTGACCCAGCTGCTGAGCCAGTCGGAAGAGCTGGTGCGCGCCCGCCTGGCCTCCGAGCAAGCGTGGATCGCCTCGCAAGGCGAGCGCATGGACCAGCTGAGCACCCTCTGGCGCACCGAGCTGCAGGCCTTGCGCGACGAAGAAGCGCAACGCGGCCGCGCCGCCGTCGAGCGCCTGGACACCCTCCAAGCCGCCGTGGGCCAGCACCTCGCCACCCTGGGCACCGCGCTGGAAGCGCCGCTCAACCGCCTGCTGCAAACCGCCTCCGAAGTGCCGCAGGCCGCCGCCGAGGTCATCGTGCAACTGCGTCGCGACATGGCGCAGATCAGCGAGCGCGACAACCTCGCCCTGTCCGAACGCACCGCCATGATGGCCCAGCTCGGCACCTTGCTGCAGTCCGTCAACGACGCCACCGGTCAGCAGCGCGCGGCCATCGAGTCCATGGTCCAATCGGCCACCACCGTGCTGCACGAGGCCGGGGCCCAGTTCACGAACGCCCTCAGCCAGCAAGCCGGTCAGGTCGACGAGGTAGCCGCCCGCGTGGCCGCCAGCGCCGTCGAGCTGTCCAGCCTGGGCGAGTCTTTCGCGCATGGCGTCAACCTGTTCAGCGAGACCAGCGACAAGCTGGTGAGCAGCCTGCAGGGCATCGAAAGCGCCATCGGCCAGTCCCTCACTCGCAGCGACGAGCAGCTTGCCTACTACGTGGCGCAGGCCCGTGAGGTGATCGATCTCAGCATCAGCTCGCAGCAGGGCATCGTCGA
Source organism: Aquabacterium sp. (assembly GCF_034003525.1). Taxonomy (GTDB): domain Bacteria; phylum Pseudomonadota; class Gammaproteobacteria; order Burkholderiales; family Burkholderiaceae_C; genus Aquabacterium. The sequence goes on along the minus strand of NZ_JAVEYN010000012.1, from coordinate 68,774 downwards.
AGACCTGCGCCGCCTGCACGGCAAGGCCCTGGCATCCGCTGAAGGGGGCGCCCGATGATGGACCCGGAAGACCGGGACGACGCCATCGAGCAGACGGCCCCAGTCTGGGCCGTGTTCGGTGACCTCATGTCTGGCCTGCTGGGCGCCTTCGTCCTGATCCTGGTGGGCATGCTCGTGGTGCAGATGGACCTGGTGAGCAGCCTCAAGCAGGAGGTCGAAAAGCGCCAGCAGGAAGAGCAGCGTCGCATCGCCCTGGAGCACGCCCTGGCCGGCCCGCTGGCCAGCGGCCGCGTCACCCTCAACGACGGCCGCATCGGCATCAGCGGCAGCGTCCTGTTTGACACCGGCTCGGACCAGTTGCGTGCCGACGGTCGCCAGTTGCTCCAAAGCCTCGTGCAGCCCCTGCGCGTCTACCTGGGCGAACGCCAGGAAATGCTGATGGTCAGCGGCTTCACCGACGACACCCTGCTGCGCGACGGCAACCGCCGCTTTGCCGACAACCTGGAGCTGTCGGCCCAGCGCGCCTTGACGGTGACCCGCGCCCTGATCGACGCCGGTATGCCCTCGTCCCAGGTCTTTGCGGCCGCCTTCGGCGCCGAACAGCCCGTGGCGCCCAACACCGATGAAAAGGGCAGGGCACTCAACCGGCGCGTCGAAATGGCACCGGTGCCGCAAACGGCGCCCCAAGCCACGCCCCCAACGGCATCCCAAGCAGTCACCACCTCGTCTGCCAAGCCATGAGCGATCCCACCCTGGCCGCGCTGCGCGAAGCAGGAGCCGATCACCACGACCCGGCCCGCTTCCATTACCTGGAAGTGCTGGAACGCCGCTTGGCCACCCAGCCCGAGGCCGTGCGCCAGTTGTTGAGCGAGCGTTTGCAAGCCGCGCTGCACGATTACGCTCAGCGTGTGGCCCAGGTCACGTCATCCGGTGGGGCGGTTTCAGGCGGACCCGCAGCCACACCCAGGATGCCCTCGGCACACGCCGCACCGCTGACCCGGCTGAACCGCTACATCCACGATCGCACGCAGGCGCCCGATGTCGACCCGGAAGACGGCGGCAACGCCAACGACCTGAAAAGCGTGCGTGGCTTCAGCAACGTCTGGACCAAGATCGCAGCAGACCAGCAGGTGGCGCAGGCCATCGACCGCGGCCCGGACAACGCCGGCCCGCTCAATTCCCACCGGCTCATGCTGCGCTCGCTCGCCCTCATGCGCAGCCTCTCACCCGATTACCTGGGCCATTTTCTCGCGCAGATGGACACCTTGCTCTGGCTGGATCAGATCAACCAGCAAACGGCGCTGAAAGACAGCAAGCCCAAGCGCGCTGTACGAGCGAAAAAGTGATCCCTGGATGGGGTTAAAACGCAGCCTGCCTCAGGTCAGGTAGGTGATGACTTTCAACACCGCCACGCCCGCCAACAGCACCATCAGGATCAACACCAGCACCCACGACGCTCGGGGCTGAGCGCGACGCGAAGACCGTCGCTGACGCCGCGGGCTCTCATGCGAGCGCGAGTCCAAGGTGCTCGAGTGCGTGAAGCCAGACGCCTCGAAGGTCGAGACCTCATCGGTTTTCTGCTGCTGCCACTGACTGTCTCGGTCCTTGCTCATGCGTGTTCGTTCCTTGAGGGGGAGAAGGCGGTCTGCGCGCCTTGGAGCTGTCGCGCCAGAAAGGGCACCACCGCCTGCGCCACCCCTTCCGGGTTGTCGGCAAACGGGAAGTGACCACTGTCTGGCAACAGCGCCACTTCGGCTTGAGCAAACACGTCCTTTTGCTGCTCGGCCAGTGTCACGGGCAGATACGGGTCGGCCGCGCCCCAGACCACCAGCGTGGGCCAGCCATGCGGCCGCAGCAACCGCGCCAGCAACTCGGCGCGTTGGCCCGGCTCGGACGTCGCGCGATACAGCTTGAGGATTGCGCGGCGCGTGCCCGCGTCAAGATCGTCGTACATCCGGTCCAAAAACGCATCAGGCAAACCACGCGGTGAGCCCCTGCGCAAGGCCCATTTGAAGCCGGCGCGGTTCGTCAGCCACTGCTGCAACTCGCCCAGAATGGGGGTGCGCCAGATGCGGGCCATCGTGTGCCAGCGGTAGCCCAGCAGCACACCCGTGTTGATCAGCGTGAGGCTGCCCACCGACAGCGGCGACATGGCCGCCCACATCAGCCCCCAAGGCCCCCCGAAATCGTGCAGCACCAGATGGGCCCGACTGACGCCGAGCTGCTTCAAGGCCTCGCCCAGAAAGGTGGCGCCGCCCTCGACCGAATAGGGGTAGTTCGCCGGCTTGTCGGCCTTGCCAAAGCCGGGCATGTCCACCGCCACCACCCGCCCATGCGGCGCCACGCGGCGCATCAGCTCAGACCAGTCTTCGCCAGAGCCGGGGTTGCCATGGACGAATACCACCGCCTCGGTGGCGCGCAGGTTCCCGCCACCTTGCAACACGCGGGTGCGGATGCCGCAGGCGTTCAGCTCAGAGGCGTGCAGCGGCGCGTCCATCAGGCAACGCCGTAGCCTTCTTCGCGGATGATCTCGCGCACCGCCTCCTCGCCGAGCACGGTCTGCACGGTCACCAGCCCCTGTGGCAAGTCCACCGTCACCTGGGCTTCGCCATCCTGGTCTTGCACCGCTTGCGTGATGGCCTTGACACAGTGCTGACAGCTCATGCCGGTGACATGCAGTTGATAGGTGGCAGGGGTTGTCATGGCCGTGATCCTTTCAAGAGGTGATACTGATGCCATTGTGAAGTGAAGCCGATCTCTGCGCCATGCCTGCCTCCGAAGTTTCTCCGCCCGTGCCGCCAGAGGGGGCGGCGACCTCTCCTGACCACGCGGTGCAGCTGGCCGTGCGCGGCATGACCTGCGCCGCCTGCGTGGCACGGGTCGAGCGTGCACTCAATAAAGTGCCGGGCGTGGCCCAAGCCCAGGTCAACTTCGCCACCGAGATGGCCACCGTTCAGTGGGTGGAGCCGCTGGACCAAGCCCAAGCGGCGGCCCAGACCGACACCCTGCTCGCCGCCATCGAGCGCGCGGGGTATCACGCCCAGGTCCAGCACGCCGACGACGCAGTGGTGGAAGAGGTCGTGCCTTGGTGGGGCGTCTGGGGGGCGGTGCTGCTGGGTTCTGTGGCCAGCTTGCCGCTGGTGCTGCCCATGCTGTGGGGCGCCCATCACTTCTGGCCGGCCTGGGTGCAGTTCGCCCTGGCCACCCCGGTTCAGTTCCTGCTGGGCGCGCGTTTCTACAAGGCCGGCTGGGCGGCCCTCAAGGCGGGCAGCGGCAACATGGACCAGTTGGTCGCGCTCGGCACCTCGGCCGCCTGGGGCCTGTCGATGTGGTTGTGGTGGCGCCACAGCCACAGCACCGACCCACATGCCGCGCACACCGCACCCGATCTGTATTTCGAGTCGGCCGCTGTCGTGATCACCCTGGTGCTGCTGGGCAAGGCCCTGGAGGCACGCGCCAAGCGCCAGACCACCGCCGCGATCCGCGCCCTCCAGTCCCTGCGACCCGACACCGTGCACCGCCAGGGGCCCCAGGGCGAGGTCGAGGTCCCGCTCAAACAGGTGCTGGTCGGCGACATCCTGATCGTGCGCCCCGGCGAGCGCATCCCCACCGATGGCGTGGTGATCGAGGGCAGCGGTCACGTGGACGAATCCCTGCTGACGGGGGAGCCCCTGCCGGTGAGCAAGGCCCCGGGCTCACCGCTCACCGGTGGCGCCATCAATACCGAGTCGCGCCTGCTGATGCGTGTCACCGCCGTCGGTGGTCAGACCATGCTGGCACACATCATCCGCCGTGTGGTCGAGGCGCAGGCCGTCAAGGCACCCATCCAGCGCGTGGTCGATCGCGTATCGGCGGTGTTCGTGCCCACCGTGCTGCTCATCGCCTTGCTGACCGGCCTGGGTTGGTGGTGGGCAGGCCTGGGTGGCGAAGTGGCACTGATCCGCGCGGTGGCCGTGCTGGTCATCGCCTGCCCCTGTGCACTTGGCCTGGCCACGCCCGCGGCCATCATGGCGGGCACCGGCGCGGCAGCCCGTCATGGCATCCTCATCAAAGACCCCGAGGCGCTGGAAGTGGCGCACCGCGTGCAGGTGGTCGCGTTCGACAAAACCGGCACGCTCACGCAAGGGCGCCCGAGGCTGGTCGATTGGCAGGTGGCCGAAGCCATCGGTCTGGACCGCACGCGGGCCCTGCAAGTGGCAGCGGCCCTGCAGACCGGCAGCGAACACCCTCTGGCCCGAGCCGTGCTGGATGAGGCGCAGCGTCTGAGCCTGGGCTTGCCGGCGGTGAGCGCACTGCAGACCGTCGCGGGGCGCGGCATCCAGGGTGTGATCGCTCCCAGTGAAGGCACTACCCACGCCTGGGCCCTGGGCAGCACCCGCTGGATGAGCGAGTTGTGCCCCAACGCGAGCCTGAGCCCGTGGTCGGACAAGCTGGACGCCTGGCACGGACAGGGTCACACCGTGTCGTGGTTGCTGCGGCAAGGCCAGGCATCTGAAGGGCGCGCCCAAACCGCTGCCAGCGCCGACGCGTCCTGGCAGGTCGTGGCCCTCATGGCCTTTGGTGACGAACTCAAGCCCGAAGCCGCCGTGGCGGTCCAGCGGCTGCACGAACTCGGCGTGCGCACCGTGATGATCTCGGGCGACAACCGCAGCGCTGCGGAGCACATCGGCCGTCAGTTGGGCATCCAGCAGGTCATTGCCGAAGTCTTGCCTGGCGACAAGGCCGATCACATCGCGCGCCTGCAAGCCGGGCAGGGCGGTGAACGTCAGGTGGTGGCCATGGTGGGCGATGGCATCAACGATGCACCTGCGCTGGCCGCGGCCGATGTCGGCATGGCCATGGCCAACCCGCAGGGCGGCGCCGACGTGGCCTTGAACGCCGCAGGCATCACCTTGATGCGCGGCGACCCGACCCTGGTGCCCGCCGCCCTCGACATCTCGCGCCGGACCTCCGCCAAGATCTGGCAAAACCTGGCGTGGGCCTTTGGCTACAACATCATCGGCATTCCGCTGGCGGCGTTCGGTGGCCTCAACCCCATGCTGGCCGGGGCCGCCATGGCCTTGAGCAGCGTCAGTGTCGTGAGCAACGCCTTGCTGCTGTCGCGCTGGCGTGCATGACGTAAACTCGCGGGTTCAGGCTGCCAGTAGCTCAGTTGGATAGAGCACCCGCCTTCTAAGCGGGCGGTCGGGGGTTCGACTCCCTCCTGGCAGGCCAGATCCCTTCACCCCACATCAGGATCTGACTCCATGTTTGATGCCCTCAAGCGTTTGATCGATCCCGATCACGTCGAATCGGAAGATGCCCGTGTGCTCCTCGCATGGGCCAAGGCCGAAGGGCACGCCTTCAAGCACGTCAAGGGCAAGACCGGTGGCGGGCATGTCGTCGAGGCGGCTGCGGGCTGGCGGGCCGAGTGGGGCAACTCGCAACGCCCCTACATCATCGGCAAGGAACTGCGCTTTCGCGCCGACACCGGCATCCCCGGTGACGTGCAGATGATCCTGGTCACCAAGGTGCTGGCCCAGACGCTGGAGTCGGACGTCTTCAGCCGTTTCACCAACGCCATGCAGACGCAGATTGACAACACGCTGCCCGACGAAATGCGCTGGCTGGCCATGCACCCGCATGTGCGCCTGCCCGATGACTCGGTCTTGTCGCGGCGTTTTGCCCTGTTTGCCAACGCCGAAACGGTGATGACCCACTGGTTGGATGCGGAGACCGTGCAGGCGCTGGAAGAGGCCGCCACCTCCTGGTGGTCGGACGCCCTCGTGCTGGTGCTCACCCTCAATCGCGGCATCTTGACGGCGCGCATGGGCGGGCAACCCATTGAGAAAGCCCAGTTGGCCCTGGTCAGTGCCCTGTTCGCCAAGCTGGCGGCGCGCCTGAAGGTGGTGGCGCGCCTGGTGGCCTGAGTGGCCACTCAGCCCTTGCGCTGACGGCCGCTCAGAAACGCCTCCATGGCCTGACCGGCCGCCGGTTTGCTGAGGTTGATCAGGAAATGGTGCTTTTCCTGGTCGAGGTGCGGACGCAAAGGCTGTGACGCATCGTTCACCAATTCCTTGATGCTGGCCAGCACATCGGGCGCCAATTCGCCCAGCCGGTCGGCCAGCTTCAGCGCCTCGTCCAGCACCGTGCCTGCCGGCACGACCTGGTGTACCAGACCGTACTGAGCCCACTGTTGGGCCGTCTGTGTGTCACCCAGCCACAGCAGGGCCAAGGCGCGGCTGCGGCCCAGGGCGCGCGCCAGGTGCCAGCTTGCGCCGCCGTCCGGTGACAGCGCAACCTTGCTGTACGCCGTCAGAAAGCGGCTGTTCTCGCCCGCCACAATCAGGTCACAGGCCAGCGCCACCGACACCCCGCCGCCAGCGGCCACGCCCTCCACGGCAGCGATCACCGGCTTGGGGAAGGCACGCAGCGCCTCGATCCACTGGTGAAACGCGTCCATGTTGCCGGCCTGTGCCGCCAGATCGTGCGCCCGGTTGTGCGCCAGGCGCTGCAGATCCCCGCCACCGCAGAAGTGACCGCCCGCGCCGGTGATCACCACCGCGCGCACATCCGGGCTGGACTCGGCCATGCTGAGGATCTCCACCCCCGCGGCATATACCTGGGGCGACAGGGCATTGCGCGTGGCCGGCCCCGACAAGGTCATCACCAGGGTGTCGCTGTGGCGCTCGGTTTGCAGTTCAGTGCTCATGGGATTCTTTGAGAAGGGCGGTCATCGGGGTAAATACCCCGCAGGTTTCGGGTGTGGGGGGCGCCCCACTAAAGGGCTTCCCGTGATGAGTGTCACAGGATGTTCATGCTAGAGTGAATTCTTAGGCCTCATGATGCACCGAGATGAACAACATTAAGCGGGTATCGGCCGCAGCACTTGCTGGTGCGACGCTCGTCTTGGCGTCTGGGAACTCCCACGGCATGGGCTTCGGGCGTCCAGTCAGTCGCGCGATCCTTGGCGAACCATTGCGGGTCAGCGTGCCGCTTCGCCTCGAAGCTGGCGAAACGCTCGAGGCCGACTGTGTCCAGGTCGAGGTGCACTACGGCGAAAGCAGGCTCTCGCCCTCTCAGGTTCAGGTCTCTCTGGTCGGTGGCAGCAGCCGCGAGGCCACGGTGCAGGTGCGCACCACAACCCCCATCACCGAGCCCATCGTCACCTACGAGCTGACGGCAGGTTGCCAGGCCAAGATCAACCGCCAGTTTGTGGCGCTGGCCGATCCGCCGGGCATGACACAGCCGGTCAGTCCGGTCACCCCGCCCGTCATCATCCCCCTGGTTGGTCACTCACCCGCCTCCCTGGAGGGGAGTGGCTCGCGCGCTGGTGATGCGGCCTCGACGCCCCCCAGCCGCGAGACGGCCAAGCGCAAGGCCAGCACGACCGGCTCCACCCAGAAGAAGTCTCGGGGCGTTGTGCAGGCGCCCGCGGTTCGCCCTGTCACCGAGGCCGATGCGGTGGCATCGCCTCGCACCAGCCTGTCCCTGACGCCAAAGGCGGCGGCAGCCGAGCGCCTGGTGCTCGACCCGGTCGAGGCCGACGCAGCCACACGCCCCGATTTGCGCATGTCTGGCTCGCTGGGCACCGTGTCGAGTGTGGGCGGCACCGACGAGCCGGCCTCGCCCGAGGTGCAAGCGCGTCGCGCGGCGGCCGCGGCGCTGTGGCAGGCCATGAACCTCTCGCCCGAGGACATCGCGCGTGACCGCCAAAAGCTGATCGCGCAAGAGCAAATGCTGGCGCAACTGCAGTTGCAGGCGTCCCAGCCCCGCACCGACGCATCTAACTCGCCCGCGCAGCGTGCCCAGGCGGCTGTGCAACGTGAGGGCTCGTGGCTGCTGTACCTCGTGGGGGCCTTGGCCCTGGTGGGTCTCGGCCTGTGCGTGGCGCTGTTCATGAAGCTGCGCCGCCGCCAACAGGAAGAAGCGGCCTGGTGGCAGTCGCAGATGCAGGAGCCTCAAGGCGAGGCGCCCGCAGCGGTGTCACCACCGGCAACGCCCTCTCCCGCGCCCGTTGTCGCGGTTCCACCCCAACCGGTGAAGGCCGAGCCGCCGAAGTCCGACATCGAACGCGCCTCGGTGCACGCTGCGGCTGGCGCCCCCGCCGCAGCCGCGTCTCCACGTCTGGCCACGAAGGCTGTGACACCGCCGGCGCCGCCAGCGACACCGGCGCGCCAAACCGCGTTGGAGGCGACGCGTGAAGTTTCGGTGGAAGAGTTGATTGACCTGGAGCAGCAGGCCGATTTCTTCGTGGTGCTCGGTCAGGACGACGCGGCGCTGGACCTGCTGGAGTCGCACGTTCATGCGGTGTCGGCCAGTCCCCTGCCCTTCCTGAAACTGCTCGAGATTTACCAGCGCCTGGGCAAACGGGCGGATTACGAACGCATCCAGGCTGCCTTCAACCAGCGCTTCAACGCCCACGCCCCCGCCTGGGATGCCGACCTGCAGCATGGGCATGAGCTGGTCGACTACCCTGGGGTGGTCGAGCGTCTGCAGACGCTGTGGCCGGTGCCGGCCAAGGCGATGGAGGTTCTGGAGAAGTCCCTGACCCATCCGGAGAACGAAGCCGACACCTTCGAGTTGCCGGCCTACCGTGAACTGCTGTTCCTCTATGCCGTGGCCCGTGACCTGTCCGAGCGCGAGGTCGGTGAGCGGCCCAGCGTTGACCTGCTGGCCAGCGGGTTGCGTACCCACAAGGAACCTGCTCCCTTCGATCTGGCGGCACATGAGGAGGCGGTGGAGCCCTTGATGGCCACACGGCCGATCAAGGCCGTCCCTGCCGTGCAGCCCACGCTCAGCCTGGATCTGCACCTTGACGACCTGCCCCCTGCCGACAAGCCGCGCTCGTCTTACGGTGACGTGATGGTGTCGGACAAGGGCGTGGCGGCCAATGAGCAGGACGTCGAGCACATCGACCTGCCCGACCTCTCAGCGCTGGACGTCGACCTGCGCAGCGGCAGCGGCGCTCACAAACCGTAATCGATGCTGGGTGTCTGGCCGGCTTGCGGCGAGATCGCCTGCATGATCAAGGCGCGGGTCAGTCGGTCCGAGATCAGCTCGGCAAACGCCAACACGAACTGCCGCATGTAGGCGCCGCGTTTGAACGCCAGGCGCGCCACGTTGGGCCCGAACAGGTGGCCCACCGGGCGAGATACCAGCTCACTGCCCGGCGCATTCATGGCCGGGTCGTCTTTCACCGCCATCTCGGCCACCAGGCCAATGCCCAGGCCCAGACGGGTGTAGGTCTTGATCACGTCCGCGTCGATGGCGTCCAGCACCACATTGGGCTTGAGCCCGCGTTGCGCAAAGGCCAGGTCGATGCGACGGCGTCCGGTGAAGGACGGGTGATACGAAATCAGCGGCTCGGCCGCCAGGTGCTCCAGCGTCAGGCGGGGCACCGAGGCCAGCGGGTGGCTGGCCGGCATCACCGCCACGTGCTGCCACTCGTAGCAGGGCAGGGTGACCAGCTCGGCAAAGTCATTGAGAGACTCGGTGGCCAGGCCAATGTCAGCCACCTCGTCGAGCACCATCTGCGCCACCTGCTCGGGCGTGCCCTGGTGCAGGCTCACCGACACCTTGGGGTACTTCTTGCGCAGCGCGGCCACGGGTTCTGGCAGCACATAGCGCGCCTGCGTGTGCGTGGTGGCAATCGACAAGGTGCCCGCATCCTGCATGGCGTACTCCTCGCCAATGCGCTTGAGGTTGCCCAGTTCGCGCAGGATCACGTCGATCGATTTGAGCACCTGCTGGCCCGGCTCGGTCACCCGCTTGAGGCGCTTGCCGTGTCGCACGAAGATGTCCACCCCCAGCTCTTCCTCCAGTTCCAGAATGGCCTTGGAGATGCCGGGCTGCGAGGTGTGCAGGGCCTTGGCGGTTTCCGTCAGGTTGAGGTTGCGGCGGGCCGCCTCGTGGACGAACTTGAACTGGTGCAGGTTCATGGTGCTTCAGGCGGAATGGGCCAATGACCAGGCGGCTTCCGACAGGGCCTGGATCAGGATGTCGGTTTCGCCCACGGCGGCACTCAGGCGCCATTGGACCTGAGGGTGGTGTTCGGCCAGCTCGGCCATCAGCCGCGGCAGGTCTTTGCGCACATGTCCGCCGGCCCCCAGGAAGAGCGGCACCACGGTCACGTGCGTGCAGCCCCGCGCAGCCAGTTGCGCGCCGGCCTCCGGCAGGGTGGGGCTCATGAACTCCAGAAAGGCCAGGGTCACTTCGGTGCCTTGCGCCTGTGCACGGGCATGCAAGGCGCGCTCGGTCGCCTCGAAGGGCAGGGCCCAGGCCGGGTCACGGGCGCCATGGGCAAACAACAAGATGCCGTCTTTGTTCATAAGAGATCAACGGTAGCGAACGAGCCACGCAAAGGCGCTCATGGACAGCAGGAGGTAGAGCACGCTCGGGGCCGCAGCCGCCAGCCAGGGCTCCCAGTTGTTCAGCAGGCCCAGATGGTTGGAAATGTGGTTGGCCAGCACAAAGCTGATGCCCACCATCACCCCGCCGAAGATTTTCAGGCTCATGCCGCCGCTGCGCGCGTGCAGGTAGGCGTAGGGCAGGGCCAGCGCCACCATCACCAGGCACACCAGGGGGTAGAAGCTCTTCTTCCAGAATTCGATCTCGTAGCGCTGGGCCGCCTGGGCATTGCTGGCCAGGTGCTCGGTGTAGCGCCACAGGGCGAAGGTGGACATGGTTTCGGGTGGCAGCACCGAGGCCGACACCACCAGGGGCGTCAGGCTGCTCTGCCAGTCGAGCGAGGCCAGTTGCGACTCCCGCACCAAACGCGCCCCGGTGCGCACGGCCTGCTCGTCAATCTGCCGCTCATGCGACAGCCAGACGGTTTCCTGCACGCCCTTGAGCTGCCAGATGGAGCCTTGTGCCGCGGCCTCACTGCCCAGCGGCTGAATGCGCGCTTCCTGGGCGAACAGGCGGCGCTGCAGTCGGCCTTGCCCATCGAACTCGAAAATGCGCACCGCGCCAAACTCCACGTCGCTGACAGCCGAGCCCACGTTGACCGTGATGGTGCGAGACGCATCGCCCGGCGCTTCCCGACGCTCGCGCAACCAGGTGCCCGTGCCGCCGGCTTTCAGCAGGCCGCGCTGCCCGATCTGGGCCTTGTGCAGGGTCAACTGCTGCTCAGCCCAGGGCACGACCGAGTTGCCCACCACCACCATCAGCACGGCGGCCGACAGCCCCAGCACGCCCAGCAGGCTCAGTGCGCGTCCTGGGCCGAGGCCCCCCGTGCGCAAGATGGTGAACTCGCTGGTGCGGGCCATGCCGGCCAGCGCCAGAATCGCGCCAATCAGCAGGCCGATCGGGAAGATGTCATAAAAATGCTGCCCCTGCATGTACAGGCAGGTGATCAGCGAGTCGGTCGCGCTGTACTTGCGGATCTCATCGACGAAATCGATGAAGAAGAACAGCGCCGAAAAGGCCAGCGTCACGCCGAACACGTGCTTGATGACCGAGTTGTAAATGAGCTTGCGAACGGTGTGCATCACACGCCCTCCGCGTGGGTGGCGGGCAAGGCGCGCCGGGACACATGGCGCCCAGGCAGCACGGCCCCGTCACGCCACCAGATCATGAACAAGGCGCCCAGGGTCAAGCCACCATGGATGAGCAGCAAGCCCGCGATCCAGTCCAGCTTGCCCTTGCTTACCCAGGACTGGCTCAGGCTCAGCAGGTTGAAATACACCACGAACACCAGCAGGGCATACACCAGATTCCAGCTGCTGTTACGCCGGGCATTGCCCGCCGCCAGGCTTAGCCCGGCCAGCACCATGTTGAAGGTGGCCCAGACCAGGCCCAGCCGCCAGATGAGTTCAGCCTGCGCCTGGCGTGTGGGGATCGACAGCAGGTCCAGCGTGGACATGCTGCGGGGCTCGGGCACCTTGAGCGCCACATTGGGCGCGTCACCGACCGCAATGCGGGCGGTGCCGAAGTGGGAGAGCGTCTTCTCACCCGTGGTGAGGTCGGTCTGGGTGCGCTCACCCTGGCTCAGCACCAGATAGCGCAGGCCCTGGTCGAGCTGCAGCAGGCCCTCGCGCGCCGTGACCACCGACTCCTGGCCTTTGTCCGTCATCACCATGAAGACGTTGCGGGCGGTTTCCTGGCCGTCGCTGTGGCTGTCAATGAAGAAAACGCGCTTGCCGTCGGCCGAGGTCTGGAACTGGCCGGGCGCCACCCGCGCCATGTCGGAGCGCTGTTCGTAGCGCTGTTTGAGCACCTCGGTCTGGTTCTGGGCCCAGGGGCGGGCCACCAGGGTGCACAGGGCCACCAGCACGATGGCCGGCCAGGCCATTTTCAGCAGCGGCTTGATGAAGGCAAACTGGCTGGCCCCACTGACCTGCCAGACGACCATCTCGCTGTCGCGCCACAGCCGGCTGAGCACGGTGACCACGGCCACGAACAAGGCCAGGGCCACCATGACGGGCAACTGGCCGATGAGGGTGTAGCTCAGCACCAGGCTCAGGTCGGCAGGCGCAAAAGCGCCCTTCGTGGCCTGACTCAGGATGCGGATGAGCAACATGGTCAGCACCACGGTGAGCAGCACGACCAGGGTGCCGATAAAGCTGCGCCAGAGTTCTCGGCGTACGGAGGAATCGAATAACATTGTTCGGATCTGTTTTCAACTGTCCATTATGGACTTGCACAGCATGGACTTCCGCGCTATCTCGGCCCAAGGGCCCGCTTTGTCTCAGGTGAATGCCGACGCTCTGGTGGTGGTGCTCACCCCCGATTTGGCCCGCACGGGCGACGCCGCCCTCGACCGCTTGGTTGACGACGCCGTGAAGGCGCAAGACTTCGCCCTCAAAGCCGGCAAAACGCTGTACGTGCACCGGCCTGCGGGCGTGAAAGCGTCGCGCCTGGTGTTGAGCGCCGCCGCCAACGCCGAGCCCAAGGCCTTCAAGGCTGCCGTGGCCAAGGGGCTGGCGGCGCTCAAGGACCTGGGTGCAGCCCACACCGCCGTGACTGTGGCACAAGGCTTTGTCCTGACCGCGCCGCACGCCCAGGCACTGGCGCTGGCCGCGGCCGACGCCACCTATGTGTTCCGCCACACCAAGCCCAGCGCGCCCAAGGCGGGTGCGCTCAAGAAAGCGTCCCTGCTGTGTGCCGACGCCGAACTGGCCGCCGTCAAGCAAGGCCTGACACGCGGCGAAGCGCTGGCCCAGGGCGTGACCCTGGCGCGCGAGTTGGGTAATCTGCCGGCCAACTACTGCACGCCGTCGCACTTGGCGCACGAGGCGCGTCAGCTGGCCAAGGCCCACAAGCACCTCAAGGTCGAGGTGCTGGAGCGCCCCGCGCTGGAAAAGCTCAAGATGGGCTCTTTCCTCTCGGTGACCAACGGCTCGGCCCAGCCGCCCAAGTTCATCGTGTTGCGCTACCAGGGGGCGGCCGCTTCGCAGGCCCCGCTGGTGCTGGTGGGCAAGGGCATCACGTTTGACACGGGTGGCATCTCGCTCAAGCCGGGCGCTGGCATGGACGAGATGAAGTACGACATGGGCGGCGCGGCCAGCGTGCTGGGCACCTTCCGTACAATTGCCGCACTGCAGCCCAAGGTCAACCTGGTGGGCCTGATTCCCACCTGCGAGAACATGCCCAGCGGCACCGCCACCAAGCCCGGTGACGTGGTTACCAGCATGTCGGGCCAGACCATCGAGGTGCTCAACACCGATGCCGAGGGCCGTCTGATCCTGTGCGATGCGCTGACCTATGCCGAGCGCTTCAAGCCGGCCGCCGTGGTGGACATCGCCACCCTGACAGGCGCTTGCGTGATCGCCCTGGGCCATCAGCACAGTGGTCTGTTCTCGGCCGACGACGAACTGGCCCAAGCCCTGTTGGGTGCAGGCCAGGAAGCCTTGGACACCGCCTGGCGCATGCCGCTGGACGAAGAGTATGGCGAGTCGCTCAAGAGCAACTTTGCCGATCTGGGTAATGTGGGCGGGCGTGAGGGCGGGGCGATCACGGCCGCCGTCTTCCTGAGCAAGTTCACCCAGGCCTACCGCTGGGCCCACCTGGACATCGCCGGCTCGGCCTGGAAGTCGGGCGCGGCCAAGGGCGGCACGGGTCGTCCGGTCGGGCTGTTGACGCAATTCATCCTGAATCAGGCCAGCGCAGGCCCGGCGGCCATTCAGCCTTTGCCGGCCAAGCCCGCCAAGAAAGTGGCCTCGAAGCAGGCAGCCACCAAGGCGGTGACCCGGCCAGCGGTCAAGAAGGTCGCGGTCAAGTCGGCGCGCCGTCCTGCGGCGGGTCGCGCTTGAGCATCGGGGTCGGGCGGACATGAGCATCGTCGAGTTTCACCACGGCGTCTCCGACAAGCTGGCTTATGCCTGCCGTCTGTTGCGCAAGGCCTACCGCGCGGGCGCCCAGGTGGTGGTGACCGGCGATGCGGCGGCGCTGAAGGCGCTCGATCGCCAGCTCTGGGTGTTTGACGACCGCGAGTTCGTGCCGCATGTGCTGGCCCAGTCCGAAGGATCGGTGCCGGTGCGTCAGCACAGCACGCCCATCTGGCTGACGGCCGATCCGGTCACGGCGCCCGGTGAGCGGGGCGTGCTGGTCAACATCGGGCAGACGCTGCCACCTGGCTGTGAGCGTTTTGCGCGCCTGTTTGAGATCGTCTCCAACGAGGCCAACGACCGCCAGCAAGGCCGCCTGCGCTGGAAATCTTATGCTGCCAAGGGCTGGCAGGTGAACCCTCACGAGGTCAAAGAATGAACGAGACTGATCGCCCCCATCTGCCGCATGTGCCGACCTTGACCGAGGTCATCGAGCCCATTCATCTGGACACCGAGGCGGCCCCCGTGTCCCCACCAGCTGTGGCAGATGAAGCGCCGCACATGATCGTGACCCGCAATCTGCCGGAGAAGGCGGGCACTCAGGACTGGGTGCCCCTCAAGACCCTGGTCTTGCCGCCCCACCAGGAGGGGGAGGTGCCCACATCGGAGTTTGGCCAGGCACCGCTGGACCTGAGCGATGTGCCTTTGCTCAGTGAGCCCGTGCTGACGTCTGAGGTCGTGGCTTCCATGCCGGTGAAGACGCCCGAGTTGTCCCACGAGCAGATCGTCCAGCGCGTGATGGTGGATGTGCAGCGTCGCGTTGACAGCATGCTGGAGTTCCGGCTGCGGGAGGCCCTGACCCCCATTCTGGCGCGTCACACCGAGGCCCTGATCCGCGACATGCGCGATGAGCTGAGCCTCACGATGCGCGATGTCGTGACGCGTTCGGTGGCGCAGGAGCTCGCCAAGTTGCGCCCGCGCTGAAGTGTTCGGAGTCGTGTTCGTCTGACGGTTGTTTCCTTTTTCAGGAGTTCTCCATGGCGTGTTTCCCCAAGGTGGGTTGTTCGGTTCTGGCAGTGTCTGCCGTGATGGCAGCAGTGGTGTCGCATGCGGCACAGGCGCAAACGGTGGTGCGCATCGGTCACGTAGGGCCGGTGTCAGGCCCCCAGGCGCACTACGGGCGTGACAACGAAAACGGCGCCCGCATGGCGGTGGAAGAGCTCAATGCGCAAGGCGTCACGATTGCCGGCAAGAAGGTGCGCTTCGAGCTGGTTGCCGAAGACGATGCCGCCGACCCGAAGCAGGGCACCGCCGCGGCACAAAAGCTGTGCGATGCCAAGGTCAACGGCGTGGTCGGCCACCTGAACTCGGGCACCACCATTCCGGCGGCCAAGGTGTACAGCCAGTGCGGCTTGCCGATGGTGACGCCTTCGGCCACGAACCCCGAGCTGACCCAGCTGGGCTACAAGAACGTGTACCGCCTGCTGGCCAATGACAATGCCCTTGGCGCGGGCCTGGCACAGTACGCGGCCCAGGTGCTGAAGGTCAAGAAAGTCGCGGTCATTGACGACCGCACCGCCTACGGCAAGGGCGTTGCCGACGTGTTTGCCAAGACGGCCAAGAGCCTGGGCATCGAGGTCGTCAGCCAGCAATACACCAATGACAAGGCCGTGGACTTCATGGCCATCCTGACGTCCATCAAGAGTCGCAAGCCCGATGGCATCTTCTTCGGTGGCATGGACCCGCAAGCCGGCCCCATGCTGCGGCAGATGCAGCAGTTGGGCTTGAGCAAGGCCTACCTGTTCGGGGGCGACGGCATCTGCACGGACAAGTTGAAGGACCTGGCCAGCGGCGCGCGCACCTTGAACAACGTGGTGTGCGCGGTCGGTGGGGCGGCCATTGACAAGATGCCCAATGGCAAGGACTGGCGTGCGCGCTACGAAGCCAAGTTCCCCATGCAGTTCCAGGTGTATTCGCCCTACACCTATGACGCGACGATGGTGCTGGTCGACGCCATGAAGCGCGCCAACTCGGTCGACCCGAAGGTGTATGGGCCCAAGCTGGCCGCCACCCAGTACCAGGGTGTGACCGCCAAGGTGGTGTTTGAGCCGCAAGGCGACCTGAAGAACCCGGCCTTGACGCTGTACGTCTACAAAGATGGCAAGAAAGTCGCGGTGAACTGAATCCGTGAGCCAAAAACTTGCTATAGTTGAGGGCTTCGGAGAGGTGGATGAGCGGTTTAAGTCGCACGCCTGGAAAGCGTGTGTGGGTTAATCCCCACCGCGGGTTCGAATCCCGCCCTCTCCGCCAAAACATGACCCCAAGTGATCCCGTCACTTGGGGTTTTTATTTGGCGCTGCGGCTTCTTACCCGAGCCCGGCGCCCGCCAATCTGACGCCAAACCCGATGAACAGCCCCCCGACGCTGCCAGTGCACAGCGCGGCCAGCTTGCTGCGGCGACGGAAGACCTCGGCCAGATAACTGCCTCCCAGGATCAGGGCCGACAGGTACACCATGCTGCACGCCTGAACGATCACACCCAACACCAGGAAAGACAGCCAGGGATGAGGGTAGGTGGGCGAGACGAACTGGATGAAGAAGGACACGAAGAACAAGATGGCCTTCGGGTTCATGAGGCTGATGAACAATGCCACCCGGAAGGGCTGCCCTGGTGCCGATGAGGCCGGTGTCGACGCCACGTTGCTGGTGACCGGGGCGCGCCACCGAGCGAGTCCGGCGCGCAACAACCCCCAGCCCAGAAACCCCAGGTAGGCCGCCCCCGCGTACTTCAGGCCCACAAACAGGGCCGGATGAGCCTGAAACAGCGAGGCCACGCCCGTGGCGGCCAGGGTCATCAGGATCAGGTCCCCCGTGAAAATGCCCAGCGCCCCTCGGTAGCCTGCCCCCAGGCCCTGTTGCGACGCGACCGTCATGACATACAGGGAGTTCGGTCCGGGCAAGAGCACGATGACGATGGTGCCGATGACGAAAGTGGTGAGATCAGTGATGCCGTAGACCATGCCACATGGTAATCGCACCCACTTGCACCGATACCGTGCACCACCGGGCGAATCCGATGGCATGCGTTTTGCTCATTCTTGCCCGTGCGCGCAGGTGATGAGGCTTGATGCACAGACGTGGTTTCCGCTGACGGCGGCGGGCATCCCCTGGATGCAAGGAACCCAAGTTGGCAGCCGAGCTGTCTATCCACTGTCTTTCAAGCGTCGCAGGAGTGCATATGAAAATCGTCGTCGTTGGCCACGGCATGGTGGGACACAAGTTTCTGGAAAGCCTGTCTGAGGCGGGCCTGCAGAACGCCGAAGTCACCGTGTTGTGCGAAGAGCCTCGCCCGGCCTATGACCGGGTGCACCTCTCTGAATTCTTCGCCGGCAAGTCGGCCGAAGACCTGTCCGTGGTCGAGCCCGGCTTTTTCGAGCGCACTGGCTTCACGCTGCGTCTGGCTGCTCGCGCCGTGGCCATCGAACGCCGCGACCGCACCGTCACCACCGCTGACGGCGAGGTGCTGCCTTACGACAAGCTGGTGCTGGCCACCGGCTCCACGCCGTTCGTGCCGCCCATCCCTGGGCGCGACCGCGACAAGTGCTTCGTCTACCGCACCATCGAAGACCTGAAAGCCATGCAGGTGGCGGGCGCCAAGTCCCGCACCGGTGTGGTGGTGGGCGGGGGCCTGTTGGGCCTGGAATGCGCCAAAGCTCTGCGTGACATGGGCCTGCAAACCCATGTGGTCGAGTTCGCGCCGCGCCTGATGGCCGTGCAGGTGGACGAGGGAGGGGGCCGTATCCTGCGCCACAAGATCGAGGCCCTGGGCGTGAACGTGCTCACCAGCCGCAGCACGGTGAAAATCGTGGATGGGGCCGAGCACCGCCATCGCATGGTCTTTGAAGACGGCAGCTACCATGAGACCGACATGATCGTGTTTTCGGCTGGCATTCGCCCGCGCGACGAGCTGGCCCGCCAATGTGTGCTGGCCATCGGTCCGCGCGGCGGCGTGGTCATCGACGACCATTGCCGCACCAGCGATCACAACGTCTACGCCATTGGCGAGTGTGCCTCGTGGAGCGAACAAACCTTCGGCCTGGTGGCACCCGGATATGACATGGCCCGCGTGGCGGCCAAACACATCGCGGGCGACGAACAGGCTGCATTCACCGGTGCCGACATGAGCACCAAGCTCAAGCTGATGGGCGTGGACGTGGCCAGCATTGGCGACGCGCATGGCAAGACGCCGTACAGCCGCAGCTTTCACTACAACGACGACATCCATCAGGTCTACAAGAAGATCGTCGTCAGCGCCGATGGCAAGAAGCTGCTGGGTGCCGTGCTGGTCGGCAATGCCGATGAATACGGCACCTTGCTGCAGATGGCCCTCAACGGCATCGCGCTGCCTGACAAGCCCGAGTTCCTGATCCTGCCGTCCAGCGATGGGCAGGCCAAGCCGGGCCTGGGCGTAGATGCCTTGCCCGACACGGCCCAGATCTGCTCATGCAACAGCGTCAGCAAGGGACAGATCTGTGCAGCCGTGGGGGAGGGCGTGACCACCATCGCCGACCTGAAGGCCTGCACCAAGGCGGGGGCCACCTGTGGCGGCTGCGTGCCCCTCGTCACGCAGGTGATGAAGGCCGAGATGAGCAAGCGGGGCATGGCGGTCAACAACCACGTCTGCGAGCACTTCGCCTACTCACGCCAGGAGCTCTACCACCTGATCCGCGTGGGCAGCATCCGCACCTTTGACGACCTGTTGGCCAAGCACGGCCAAGGCCTGGGCTGCGACATCTGCAAGCCCACGGCGGCCAACATCCTCGCCTCGGTCTGGAACGACTTCGTCCTGAAGAAGGACCTGGCCAGCCTGCAGGACAGCAACGACTATTACCTGGGCAACATCCAGAAAGACGGCAGCTATTCGGTCGTTCCACGCATGCCCGGTGGCGAGGTCACGCCTGACGGCCTCATCGCGGTGGGCCAGATCGCCAAGAAGTACGGCCTGTACACCAAGGTCACCGGGGGGGCACGGGTGGACATGTTTGGCGCGCGCGTGGAGCAACTGCCCCTGATCTGGGAGGAGTTGATCGCCGCCGGCTTCGAGTCGGGCCACGCCTATGGCAAGTCCCTGCGCACGGTCAAGAGCTGCGTGGGATCGACCTGGTGCCGCTACGGTGTGGGTGACAGCGTGGGTCTGGCCGTCGAGCTGGAGAACCGTTACAAGGGCTTGCGCGCTCCGCACAAGATCAAGTTCGGCGTCTCGGGCTGCACGCGTGAGTGCGCCGAAGCGCAGGGTAAGGACATCGGTGTGATTGCCACCGAAAAGGGCTGGAACCTCTACGTGTGTGGCAACGGTGGCATGAAGCCGCGCCACGCCGAGCTGCTGGCGTCCGATCTGAGCAAGGCCGATCTGGTGCGCATGATCGACCGCGTGTTGATGTTCTATGTGCGCACCGCCGACCGCCTGCAGCGCACCAGCACCTGGCGTGACAACCTGGAAGGCGGCCTGGACTACCTCAAGGACGTGATCCTGAACGACAGCCTGGGCCTGGGGGCCGAGCTGGAAGCCCAGATGCAGAACGTGGTCGACACCTACCAATGCGAATGGAAGACGGCGGTCACCAATCCCGAAGTGCGCAAGCGCTTCCGCTCCTTCGTCAACAGCGATGCCAAGGACGAACGCATTGTCTTCGTCAAGGAGCGCGGCCAGATCCGTCCGGCCCGACCCGAAGAGCACGCCATGCAGACCGACGAGATCACCGCCTGAGCCCCGTCATCGGAAGGAGCAGAACATGAACGCAGCCATCTTGAGTTTCACCCCCGCCACGGACGCCTCGACCCGATCGGAGTCGTGGATCCCCGTGTGCGCGGTGGATGACATTGTGCCCAACACCGGCGTGTGCGCCTTGGTGGCAGGGCGCCACGTCGCGGTCTTCCGTGTGGGGGAAGACCAGTTTTATGCCATTGACAATGTCGACCCCAAAACCGGTGCCAGCGTGCTGTCACGGGGTCTGATCGGCAGCCTGGGCGGGCGCATCGTCGTCGCCTCACCGTTGTACAAACAGCATATCGAGCTGAGCAGCGGCGAATGCCTGGAGTCCCCCGCATACTCGGTGCAGGCTCACCGTGTCAGCATCCAGGAAGGGCAGGTGAGGGTGGCCTTGGCCTGAGCGCCGAGTCTTCCTGCCGCGCTCGTTTTCCAGAACCTTTTGCTCGCTCATGACCCTTTCCGCTTCTCACCTCGTTCTGCGTGCCAAACAACTGGAGCTCGATACCGTGCGGCATCTGGCCGAGCGGGTCGAGCTCGCCGGGGTGGTTGGGCAGCTGATCGATGCCTTGCAGCGCGAACGTGGCGCCACCAGCATTTACCTCGCGTCAGGCGGGCAGCGGTTTCAGGCTGAACGGCAGGCGGCACTCGCGGCAGTTCGCCCCATTGAAGCCAGCTTGCTCACCCTGTTCCACGAGCAAGGTCTGCTCACACAAGGCGCCACCGCACGAGCGCTGTCCCTGATGGCCTGGGTGCTGCTGGACCTGCGGGCCCTGGCCGCGCTGCGCCTGCAAATTGATCAGCGCATCCCGACTGCACACGAAGCCGTGGCGGCGTACAGCCGCGTGATCGCCGGCCTCGTTGAGCTGGTCTACCAACTGGCCGACGCGGCGCCCCATCCGGGCATCTCACGCCAGTTGGTGGCCTTGGTTCACCTGATCCAGGGCAAGGAGGCGGCCGGGCAGGAGCGTGCCGTGGGCGCCGCACTCTTCGCCTCGGGTGCCTGTAGCGAGGCGCAGCAACTGCGCATCGTCAAGCTCATCGAGGCCCAGGAACACAGCCTCAAGGTGTTCGAAGATTTTGCGCAGCCTGCCCTCCAAGCCCTGTGGCACCAGCATCAGCTGACGCCCAACGTGGCCATGCTGGAGCGCCTGCGTCGCTCCTTGTGCACCGCCCGCCACGGCACCGTGCTCGACGCTCGCCTGAGCGACAGCTGGTTCGAGGCTGCGAGCGTGCGCATTGCCGCGCTGTGGCAGTGCGAGGTTGAGCTCGTCGAAAGCCTGCGGCAAGCCTGTGCCGCCCAGCTTGAGGCCACCCAGCAGGATCTGCGGGACTCCGAGGGGCTGCTCAGGCAGCTGCGCGACAACCCGCCGCCGCACACCCACGCCGTCAGCCGCTTCTTCAACACCGCCGAGTATCCCGATGCGGTGCCGGTGTTGGGATCCGGTCCTGACAGCGCAGGCGAACCCACACCCAGCGCCGGTCCCGATGCCGCCAAGGTCTCCTCCTTGGAGGACCTGCTGCAAGCGCAAACAGCTCGCCTCGCCAGCATGGAGGCCGAGCTGGAGACGGCACGGCGCGCGCTGCACGAGCGCAAGCTCATCGAGCGCGCCAAAGGGGCGCTGATGGCGCGCATGGGCCTGACCGAGGACGCAGCCTTCCGCGCCTTGCAGAAAACCTCCATGGACCACAACCGCAAACTCGTGGATGTGGCCGAGGCTGCACTGGCCCTGCCCGATCTGGTCTTCGGGCCTCGCCCCGATACGCACCAAAACTGATCGGCTACGCACCAGTTTGGCGGTGTCGCGGGGCCCGGCCCCCGCACGCGGGCTGGCACAGAACCTGCGTTCTCAAAGGCATCAAGCTGAAGATGGCTTGCCTGTCTGGATGACGGCGTCCTGACCCTGTACCTGCCTGCGGCCGGTGCGGTGTCGGACGCCGTCTTCTTTTTTGTCTTTTCCGTTTCAAGGACGCACCATGGCCTACCTTGCCCCTGCCGAGTTCGTGACCAAGATGGTCGACGCTGGCGAATCCAAACTGCTCATGTCCACTCGTGACACCCTGATCCGCGCTTTCATGGCGGGGGCCATCCTCTCGCTCGCGGCGGCCTTTGCCGTGTCGGTGAGCGTCAACACCGGCAACCCGCTGCTCGGCGCCTTGCTGTTCCCGGTGGGCTTTTGCATGCTCTACCTCATGGGCTTTGACCTGCTGACCGGGGTCTTCACCCTGGCCCCGCTTGCCGTGTTCGACAAGCGACCAGGCGCCACCTGGGGCGGCGTGATGCGCAACTGGGGCCTGGTGTTCGCTGGCAACTTTGCCGGCGCGCTCACCGTGGCCTTCTTCATGGCCATCATCTTCACTTTCGGCTTCAGCGAAGCCCCCAACGCCATCGGGCAGAAGATCGGTCACATCGGCGAGGGCCGCACCCTGGGCTACGCCGAACATGGCGCCGCCGGCATGCTCACCCTGTTCATCCGCGGCGTGATGTGCAACTGGATGGTCTCCACGGGGGTCGTGGCCGCCATGATGTCCACCTCCGTGTCCGGCAAGGTCATCGGCATGTGGATGCCCATCCTCGTCTTCTTCTACATGGGCTTCGAGCACTCCATCGTCAACATGTTCCTTTTCCCCTCAGGCCTCATGCTGGGTGGCAACTTCACCATCATGGACTACCTGATCTGGAACGAGATCCCGACTGTGATCGGCAACCTGGTCGGTGGTCTGACCTTTGTGGGCGCGACCTTGTACGCCACCCACTACAAGACACAGCCCAAGCGCGTGGCTGCCTGATCCAGATGCGGCGCCTGACTGCAACATGAGTTCTACGCTGCGCGTCACGCTGGGCCAGCACTCGCAGGCCGGGCGCAAGGCCATCAACCAGGATTTCCATGGGGCGGCCACCCCCACGGCCACGCATCTCCACACCAAAGGACTGGCCATCGCCGTGGCTGACGGCATCAGCAGCAGCGCCGTCAGCCACGTGGCCAGCGCCGCGGCCGTGAGAGGCTTTCTCGACGACTACTACGGCACGTCCGAAGCCTGGTCTGTGAGGAGGTCCGCGCAGCGGGTGCTCAACGCTTGCAACTCGTGGCTGCACGCCCAGACCCAGCGCAGCGATGCCCGTTTCGACAAGGACCGGGGCTATGTCTGCACCTTCAGTGCCTTGGTCATGAAAGGCTGCTGCGCCCACCTGTTCCATGTCGGGGACACGCGCGTCTACCGTCTGCACCCGCACGCGCTGGAGCAACTCACCGACGACCACCGCGTGCGGGTGTCCGCCACCGAAGCCTATCTCGGTCGGGCACTGGGGGCGGGCCCCGCCGTCGAGATCGATTACCGCCACTGGCGTCTGGAGGTGGGCGAGGTCTACTTGCTGGCCACCGACGGAGCGTACGAACACCTCGATGCCAGCGCGGTGCATGCCGCATTGGCACGACATCCGGTTGAGCTGGATCAGGCGGCCGAGGCATTGACCGATCTGGCCCTGCAGCGCGGCAGCCAGGACAATCTGACCGTCCAGTTGGTGCGCATCGATGCCCTGCCGGACGGGGCCGTCACGCCGCAGCACCTCCCACGTGAAGGCCTGAGGCTGCCCCCCGCACTCCAGGCTCGGGACCTCTTCGAGGGCTACACCATCGTACGTGAGCTGCATGCCAGTTCACGCAGCCACGTGCACCTCGCCCTGGACCACGGCAGTGGACAGCCTGTGGTGCTGAAAACCCCCTCGGTCGACCTGCGTGAACAAGCCAGCTACCTGGACCGGTTGCTGCTTGAGGAGTGGATCGCTCGCCGCCTCGACAGCGTCCATGTGGTCAAGGCCATCACGGCCGATCGTCCACGGCAACATCTGTTCGTCGCATTCGAATACATCGAAGGCCAGACCCTGGCGCAGTGGATGATCGACCATCCCGAGCCCGACCTGAACACGGTGCGAGAGCTCATTGCCCAGGTCGCCAAAGGGCTTCAGGCCTTCCACCGCAAGGAGATGCTGCACCAGGACCTGCGCCCCGAGAACCTGATGATCGACCGCGCCGGCACCGTCAAGATCATTGATTTTGGCGCCACCCATGTCGCCGGCTTGACCGAGGTCACGGCCGAGGCCCGCCCCCGTGCCATTCTCGGCTCGCTGCAGTACACCGCGCCCGAGTATTTCGTGGGCGGGCAGGGCAGTCCGGCCTCTGAGCTGTTTGCCTTGGCGGTGCTGACCTACCAGATGCTGAGTGGCCATCTGCCCTACGGGCTACAGGTCACGCAGTTGCGCACCTCGGCCGATCTGGCGCGTTTGCGCTACGTGCCTTTGCGCAGCCGCCGTCCTGACTTGCCCGCCTGGCTGGACGCCGTCCTGCAGCGTGCCTTGCACCCTCAGCCCCATCGGCGACAGGAAGCCCTCTCGGAGTTTGTCCAGGATCTGTGCGCACCCAGCGCCCGCTACCAGAGCGACCGAGGGTCGGCCCTGATCGAGCGCAACCCCGTCGTTTTCTGGCAGACCCTGTCCGTGATCTTGGCGGGCCTGGTGTTGCTGCTGCTGGGCCTGCGCGCCACTGGCCACTGAGGCCATCGCTCACACCGCGTAACTCAACTCCATCGGGTGCACCCGATCCAGCCGTCGCGCCCGTTGCTGGTCACGGATCATCTGATCCACCTTGTAGCGTGCGAGCGGCCAGGGCCCGAAGCCGGACTCCGTGTTGATGTGGCCGACAGCGCCCATATTCTGAAAGCGTGCCCCCCAGGTCTGCGCCCAAGTCCGCGCTCGCTCCAGCGGCATCCACGGGTCGTCCTCACTGCCGATCACGGTGGCCGGGATGTGCAGACCATCGGTGGGCAGACGGTGCGCGACATCAAACTTGACCGGGTCGGCGGGTGCCACCATCAGCGCGGCGCGGATGCCACCCAGGCCGTACTGTGGCTCGACGCGCAAGGCCAGATGCCGCGCCAGCGCCAGGCAGCCGAAACTGTGTGCCACGGCAATCCATTGCGTGTGCGGCCCGAACCGAGCGAGGGTGTCCGTGATCCTTTGCGCCCATTCATCCAGCTCAGGGGCAAACCAGTCCCGTTGCTGCACCCGCACCGCACCACGGTACTGGCTCTGCAGCCAGCTCTGCCAATGTGTGGGACCGCTGTCGCGCAAGCCGGGAATGATGAGCACACGCACCTGATGTCTTTGTGCGAGCGGCAGCAAGGAGGAGGGCGAGGATGGATTCATGCGCCCACTGTAGCTGCAGGGCATATGCAATGAAAGTAATGATTGCGCATTTCTTCATGCGAAAATCAGATATGCATGGGCGAGGCACCTCAGTCCCCTGCGCGCACGGGTCGCTCCAACTCGAGCCGCTTCACGATGGCGGTCACGCCGGCCTCGCACAGGCCCATTACCTTGACGAAGCCTTCCGGGCTGCCGTAATACGGATCCGGTACATCCAGTGAACCGTCGTGTCCGGCGAAGCGCAAAAACAGGTCCAGTTTGTGCTGAGCGTCCTGCGGGCACTGCCGCTGCAGGGCCCGCAGCACACTCTCATCCATTGCCAGGATCAGGTCGCACTCCAAAAAATCCTGTGCCCTGACCTGGCGCGAGCGGATTTGCTCAATGTGCCGGTAGCCATGGCGCAAGGCGCAGGCAATGGCGCGCCGATCCGGTTTCTCCTTCAGGTGGCTGCGCCCGATGGCGGCCGAGTCCACCTGCAACATCGACGCCAGGCCGCGGCGCACCAGCACGTCGTGGAACACGGCTTCGGCCATGGGGGAGCGACAGATATTGCCCAGACAGACCAGAAGGATGCGGTACATAGGCCATCGATTCTATCGACCCTCTTGGACGGCTGAGTGAAGGGCTCCTGCAGTGATCTCTCAGCACGGTTAAACCCCCGATACGAGGGGTTGATTTGATTGGCTATTTATTTATTCGACGCGCTTTGTGCTGTATTTCCGCGTGACTCATCTTGGTGTGATGCCTGTAATACTTTTGTCACATGCGATTCATCGGCTCATTCGCCTCCCCCTTATGAGGGATGTCTCAGGGCAAATACCAGGATGGGTGGCCAAGTTTCTTTATGTCAGCCCCGGTCTGCGCTACATTCCGGTAAATCGGTTATCGGTATCTACAAATTGCGGGAGCTTGCCTTGAAGCTGTTGACATCCAGAAGCTGGGCCTTGTTGGGCTCTGTGTCCATGGTCTTGGGTTCGGCCGTTCTGGCCGGTTGTGCCAGCCTTGGCGAGCAAGCTGCCGCGCCAGCTGCTGCCGCGTCGCCCGACTACAACTACATCGTCGGCCCGGGTGACACGCTGACCATCAACGTTTGGCGCAACCCTGAGTTGTCGGGCTCCGTTCCCGTGCGCCCGGACGGCAAGGTGACCACGCCCCTGGTTGATGAACTGGTCGCCCAGGGCAAGACCTCGACCCAGATCGCACGCGATGTCGAGCAGGCGCTGAGCAAGTTTGTGCGCGATCCGGTCGTGACCGTCATCGTCACCGGTTTCGTGGGCCCCTACAGCGAGCAGATTCGCGTGGTGGGTGAGGCAGCCAAACCGCAGTTCCTGCCCTTCAAGCAAAAGATGACGGCACTGGATGTGATGATTGCCGCCGGCGGTCTCACGGACTTTGCTGACGGCAATAAGGCCACCATCGTGCGCGCAGCAGAAGGCAATAAGCGCTACACCGTGCGCTTGAACGATTTGCTCAAACGTGGCGACATTTCCGCCAATGTCGAGATGTTGCCCGGAGACATTCTCATCATCCCGCAGAGTTGGTTCTGAGTGCATGTTGACTCAAGCAGTGTCCTGATCCTTTACCGTCTGCGTTGTCTGCATGGATGAACTCATAAAACAACTCTCCACCATTCTCAGAGGGATGTGGAAGTATCGGCGCCTTGGGGTTGCCGCTTGCTGGGTGGTGGCGCTGGTCGGGGCCGTTCTGGTCTTCATGATGCAGGACCGCTACGAAGCCTCCGCTCGGGTGTATGTCGACACGCAGACCATCTTGCGCCCGTTGATGTCGGGGCTGGCCGTGCAACCCGACGTCGAGCAGCAGGTGGCCATGCTCAGCCGCACGTTGATCAGCCGCCCGACGGTGGAAAAGCTGATCCGCACTGCCGATCTCGATCTGGGTACGCGTAGCAAGGCCGAGCAGGAAGCGCTTGTTGACGAGGTGATAAAGAGCATCCAGATTCGCATGGCGGGTCGCGACAACCTCTACACGCTGGCCTATCGCGATGACACCCCTGAGCGTGCTCAGCGGGTGGTGCAGGCGTTGATGACCATCTTCGTCGAGTCCAGCATGGGTGCGTCGCGCACCGACTCCGACACAGCGCGGCGCTTTCTGGACGAGCAGATCAAGGCCTACGAGGGCAAGCTGATCGAGGCCGAAACCCGCCTCAAAGAGTTCAAGTTGAAGTACATCGCCATGCAGACGCAGGGGGAGATGGATGCTGCCGGGAGGGTGTCCGACATCGCCAGTTCACTCAATGCGGCGCGCCTGGAGTTGCGTGAAGCAGAGAGTGCCCGCGACGCTGCACGGCGACAACTGGAGATGGTTCGTCCTAAGCTGTCCGATCCAACCACGCCCGTCGCCACGCCCGAGCTTGATGCCCGGATCGAGGCCCAGAAACGCAACCTGGATGACCTGCTGCAGCGCTTCACCGACCAGCACCCGGATGTGGCCAACACCCGCCGACTGATCCGCGATCTGGAAGAGCAAAAGCGCCGCGAGATTGCCGCCTTGCGTCAGGCCGCCGCTTCGTCGCCCAGGGCCGTGTACATGGACACATCACCTGCGGTGATGGAGTACAAAAGCATCCTGGCTGCCGCCGAACTGCAAGTGGCTTCCTTGCGGGCTCGCGTGAGCGAGTACGCCGCCCGTGCTGACCGCGCCAAGGAGCAGATGAAGGTGGCGCCGCAGGTCGAGGCCGAACTGTCTCAGCTCAATCGCGACTACGAAATCCACCGCAAGAACTACAACGACCTGGTGGCGCGCCGCGAGTCGGCCAACCTCTCCGGGCAGTTGGAAAACGCTTCCAATTTTGCTGACTTCCGCGTGATCGACCCCCCCCGCGCGGCGAGCAAGCCGGTGGCGCCCAATCGCCTGCTGCTGTTGCCGCTGGCGCTGTTGGCTGGCTTGGCTGCGGGCTTGGGCCTCACGTTCCTGCTCAGTCAGTTGCGTCCGGTCTTCTTTGAAGCCTCGGCCTTGCGGTCTGCCACGGAGCTACCCTTGTTGGGTGTGGTCTCCCTGGTCGCAGGCCACGAATACCGCCAAGCTGAACGACGCAGCATCAAGCGCTTTGCGGGCGCCTTGCTGGCGTTGGTCGCATTGTTTGCCGTGGGCATGGCCACCTTGGCTTACCAAACGGGCTCCTTCAGTTGATTGACCATGTCCAATTCCATTGAAAAAGCAGCCCAGCGGCTCGAACAACTCCGACAAGCCGGCGCCCAGATGCCCTCGGCTCCTGTGACCACGCCAGCCCGGGCGTTCCACCCCGAGCCGGCACCGCCCCCCGAACCTGTCCGTGTTCAAGCGGAAGCCGAGGCTGTGGCACCCGACCGGCCGCACACTGCAACGACAGCGGGCAGCAAGGTGGTCAAGCTTGACTTTGACCGACTCACCGCAGCGGGTTTCGTCACCCCCAGCGCCCCTCGATCGATGGTGGCCGACCAGTTCCGCGTCATCAAGCGCCCGCTGATCGACAACGCCACGGGCAAGGGTGCATCGGTGGTCCAGAATGGCAACCTGATCATGATCACCAGCTCCATGCCGGGGGAAGGCAAGAGCTTCACGGCGGTCAACCTGGCCTTGAGCATGGCCATGGAAATGGACTACACGGTGATGTTGGTGGACGCCGACGTTGCGCGCCCCTCGATCATGAAAGTGTTGGGCTTGCCACCGGGCCCAGGTCTGTTGGACTTGCTGGTCGATGACAAGCTGGAGATGTCGCAGGTCCTGCTGCGTACCAACATCGAGAACCTGACCCTGTTGCCCAGTGGCTCGCCTCATGCACAGGCCACCGAATTGCTGGCCAGCGCAGCCATGACCGACCTGGTCGACGACATGGGCAAGCGCTACAGCGATCGCATCATCATTTTTGATTCTCCCCCCCTGTTGCTGACCACCGAATCTCGTGTGCTGGCCACCCACATGGGGCAGATTGTCATGGTCGTGCAGGCAGAGAAGACCCTGCAGTCCCAGGTCAAACACGCGCTCTCCACCATCGAGTCTTGCCCAGTCAAACTGATGGTGCTCAACCAGGCTCGCAGTTCGGACCAGGAGGCCTACGGTTACGGTTATGGCTACGGTTATGGCTATGGACAAGGTCAGCGCGAGCCCGCAACTGAAGCCGAGGTGTCATCATGAAGCGCTGGCACCGCTGGTGTTGCGGTGCCGCGGTCGCCGCACTGAGCCCTGCGTGGGCTCAGTCTGACGCGCCACAGCAAGCTTCTATCTGGGTTGAGCCGCGTGTCGACATGCGCCTCACGGCCACGGACAATGCGCGTTTGCAGGCTGGGCAGTCGCAAAGTGAGCAGACCCTGGAGGTCAGCCCCGGGATCCGCGTGGTCACCAACCACGCGCGGGTCAGAGGTTTTTTAGATTACGCACTCAGTGGCCTGTACCGTCTGCAGAACACAGGGGGGGACGACCTGCAGCATCGGCTCAACACCAATGCGCAGATCAACGCCATCGACAACTGGGCGTTTGTGGATGTGACCGGGACGGTGTCGCAGCAACTCATCTCGGCCTTCGGCCCGGTGGCCGGTTCATCGACGACGAACGCCAACCAGACCCAGACCGCCACCTACAGCGTCTCGCCGTATGTGCGAGGGCAGTTCCCGGGTAGCGTGAACTACGAAGCACGTTACAGCGTGCAGGGAACCAAGAGCAAGTCCAATGCGCGCAGTGACTCTGACACACAAGGGTGGTCAGGGCGCCTCGCGCGTCAGGTGGGGGCGGCCGGTTGGTCGCTGTCAGCTGACCAGCAGGAGGTCGATTACGACCAGGGCCGTTCGATTGAGTCCAACGCTGTGACGGGGCGGTTCTCTTATGCCTGGTCGCCACAGTGGATCACCGGTCTGACCGTCGGGCAGGAAACCAACGATGTCCTCACGCCCGACAAGAAGAGCTATTCCAATTACGGTGTGGACCTGACTTGGCGACCCTCTGACCGCACCACCTTGTCGGCGGGCGTGAATGACCGCTACTTCGGTCGGGGACACAACCTGGCGTTTGAGCACCGTGCGGCGCGTGTGGTGGTGCGGGTGTCCGATGTTCGCGATGTGTCGACCTCGCCGAACTCGAATGTCAACGCCACGCTCGGCACGTTGTACGACCTGCTGGATGCTCTCTATGTCACGCTGGAGCCGGATCCGGTCAAGCGGGCACAATTGGTGCAGGCCGAGTTGATCAGTCGTGGCTTGCCGGGGAACCTGTTGGTTAGTCAGTCGTTCCTTGTGTCACAAGCTACCTTGCAGCGCCAACAACAATTGTCGGTGCTGATGACGGCGCGTCGTGGCACCTTCACCGTGAGTTACGCCCGCGGCCAAAGCAATCGTCTGCTGAACAACCTCACCCTGGGCGACGACTTCGACTCGACCTCGCGGATCAAGACAGACACCCTGAGCTTCCTGTACGCCCATCGCCTGACCCCAGTGACCTCGGCCAATGCTGCCTTGGCACTGCAACGCAGCGAGGGTGACCTCGACACCCAACGCAACTCCCAGTACACCCTCACCCTGGGTATGAGCACCCAACTGGGGCGTCGTACCTCCGGCAGTGTCCAGTTGCGCCGCCTGCACTCCACCAGTGGACTGAACCCGTACACCGAGAACGCGCTGGTCGGCAACATCCTTCACCGCTTCTGACCATGTACGAAGCTTTTTACGGGTTGAACAGCAAGCCTTTTCAGCTCAACCCCGATCCCAGTTTTTACTTCGGCAGCAAACCCCACCGCCGCGCGCGCGCCTATCTCGAATACGGGGTGATGCGCGCAGAGGGGTTCATTGTCATCACCGGCGAAGTCGGCGCGGGCAAGACCACCATCGTGCGTGGGCTGCTCGACAGCATCGACCCTCAAACCATGGTGGCCGCGCAACTGGTCAGCACCCAACTGGGCGCCGAAGACACCTTGCGTCTGGTGGGCGCGGCCTTTGGCGTGCAGGTGCGCGATGCTTCCAAGGCCGAGTTGCTGATGGCCCTTGAGGCCTTCTTCATCACTCAGCTCACCCAGGGCAGGCGCTGCCTGCTCATCGTCGATGAGGCGCAGAACCTGCGCCAGCAGGCTGTCGAAGAGCTGCGCATGCTGTCCAATTTTCAGCATGGCAAGCAGGCCTTGCTGCAGACTTTCCTGATCGGTCAGCCCGAGTTTCGCAACATCCTGCAAAGCCCCGACATGCTGCAGTTGCGCCAGCGTGTGACGGCCAGTTGCCACCTGGGGCCGATGAACGGCGAAGAGACACGTGGCTACATCGAACACCGCCTGCGTTGTGCTGGGGCGACCGACCGGCCCACCTTCGATGCAGAGGTGTTCGAGTCGATTTACGAGCAAACGGGCGGCATCCCGCGTCGCATCAATGCCCTGTGTGACCGCCTGATGCTGCACGGCTTCCTGTCCGAGGTCACGCATTTCACCGTGCCGGTGCTCAACGAGGTGTTGGCCGAGATCCAGGAGGAGTTGACTGCCCCGCCGCTGGAGCAGGTGTCGGCGGCCGCAGTGCTGCAGGCGGTGCCGGCGCTGCACAAGGAATCTGTCGATGTGGACCTGGACCTCGACAGCAGCGATCTGCAGGCACTGGAAGAGCAGCTTGCTCGTTTGACGGCCAGTCAGCTCAGTGCCCATCTTTTGCGCATCGAGCGCAGTGTGCTGCGTCAGGAGCGCCTGAGCATCGAGATGCTGGCGGCGTTGCAAAGAATCGCCACAGGCAAGGGGCAATCGTGAGCATGCCGGCCGCTTCTCTGGTCAATGCCTTGACCATCGACGTGGAAGACTACTTCCAGGTGTCCGCCTTTGCGCCCTACATACGGCGCTCTGATTGGGATGCGCGGGAATGCCGGGTCGAGCGCAATGTCGGCCGCATCCTGGACATGCTGGCCGCGCAGAACACCTCGGCCACGTTTTTCACGCTGGGTTGGATCGCGCAGCGCTATCCCCATCTGGTGCGCCGCATCGCCGACAGTGGCCATGAGGTGGCCAGCCATGGCTATGGCCACGAGCGGGTCAGCGACCTGACGCCTGAGGCCTTCGCTCGCGACATCCGCACGGCCAAGCACCTGCTGGAGGACATCGCCGGGGTGGCCGTCATGGGTTACCGGGCGCCCAGTTTTTCGATCGGGCAGGGTAACTTGTGGGCGCTCGATGTGTTGCAACAAGAAGGTTATCGCTACAGCTCCAGCATCTACCCGATTCAACATGACCACTACGGCATGCCCGATGCGCCCCGCTTCGCGCACCGCATTCGCCCGGACCTGATCGAGGTGCCCCCGACCACCTTGCGCATGTTCAACCGGAACTTGCCCTCCAGCGGGGGCGGTTACTTCCGCCTGTTTCCGTATGCGCTGTCGCGCTGGATGCTGCGCCAGGTCAACCAGAATGACCAGCAGTCAGCCATCTTCTATTTTCATCCGTGGGAGATCGACGCCGCGCAGCCGCGTGTGGCAGGCATCGATGCGCGCACCCGTTTCCGCCATTACGTGAATATCCCGCGCATGGAGCAGCGTCTGCAGCGCCTCTTGCAAGATTTTCAATGGGGGCGCATGGACCACATTTTCCTGAAGCAGGGTCACGGCGGGGTTCAGCGTGTCTGAGTTGAAAAGCTTGCAGGTGTCGCGCCTGGATGCGCGACAGGCCGACTGGGTGAAGCGTTGGGATGCGTTCGTGTTTGCGCACCCGAAGGCCACGTTCTTTCACCGGGCTGGCTGGCAGCAGATCATGGCCGAGGTGTTTCGCCACCCGACCCATTTCCTGTACGCCCACCGGGGCGATGTCATCGAAGGTGTGTTGCCGCTGGCACAGGTCAAAAGTCGCTTGTTCGGCAATGCGCTGACCAGTCTGCCCTTTGCGGTGTATGGCGGCGTTGTGGCCCAGTCCGATGCAGCCGCCGAGGCGCTGGAAGCCGAGGCCATGCGACTGGCGCAAAGCCTCGACGTGGACCACCTGGAGATGCGCTACCTGCAGTCCGGGCGTCACCCCGACTGGCCGGCGCAAGACCTGTACGTCACTTTCCGCAAGGAGATTCTCCCCACAGAAGAGGAGAACATGCTGGCCATCCCGCGCAAGCAGCGCGCCATGGTGCGCAAGGGTATCAAGAATGGGCTGACGGCCCAGGTCGACCCGCATGTCGACCGGTTCTTTGACCTATATGCCGACAACGTGCACCGTCACGGCACGCCCGCGCTGTCCAAACGCTACTTTCAGCGTTTGATGGACGTGTTCGGGCCAGATTGCGAGGTGCTGACGGTGTCCAGTGCCGAGGGCAAGCCCCTCAGCAGCGTGCTGACCTTCTACTTTCGTGACGAGGCGCTGCCTTACTATGCGGGCGACGACCTGGCGGCCCGCGATCTGGCAGCCAATGACTTCAAGTACTGGGAGTTGATGCGCCGGGCCTGTGAGCGGGGCCTGAAGGTGTTCGACTACGGGCGCAGCAAACAGGGCACCGGGCCCTATGCGTTCAAGAAGAACTGGGGTTTCGAGCCCACGCCGCTGTGCTATGAGTACAAGCTCTACAAGCGTCACAGCATTCCGCAGAACAACCCGTCCAACGCCAAGTATAAGCTCCTGATCGAGACCTGGCGGCGCATGCCCCTGGGCTTGGCCAACTGGCTGGGCCCGTTCATCGTGCGCAACCTGGGCTGACATGGCGAACATTCTGTACCTGGTGCACCGGATGCCGTACCCGCCCAACAAGGGCGACAAGGTGCGGTCCTACCATTTGCTGCGCCACTTGCAGCGCGATCACCGGGTGTTCCTGGGCACGTTCATCGACGATCCGGACGATGTTGCGCACGTGCCGGCACTGCAGGCCTTGTGCCCCGATCTGTACATCGACGAGTTGAATCCCCGCAGCACGAAGGTGCTCAGCGCTCGGGGGCTGTTGACGGGCCGATCCTTGTCAGAAACCTATTACCGCCATGCGGGGCTGCATCGCTGGGTGCGCCAGGTGCAGGCCGAGCACAAGCTCGATGCCACCGTGGTGTTCTCGGGGGTCATGGCGCAGTTCGCCACCCCCTTGTTGCCCCAGGTGCCCATGTTGGTGGACTTCGTCGATGTCGACTCGTCCAAGTGGGCACAGTACGCCCCTAATCACCGCTGGCCCTTGTCCTGGCTCTACCGCCGCGAAGGCGCCCGCTTGCTGGCCTATGAGCGCGAGGTGGCCTGTCAGGCCCGCCAGTCGTTTTTCGTGACCCCGAACGAGACGGCCTTGTTCCAGTCGCTGGCACCCGAGGTGGCCGATCGCGTTCAAGCCATCGGCAACGGTGTCAACGCCGATTACTTCAGCCCGCAGGCAGGCAGTGTGTCGCCGTTCGAGCCTGACGAGGTGCCGGTGGTGTTCACCGGGGCGATGGACTACTGGCCCAACATCGACGGCGTGTGCTGGTTTGTCGAGCAGATGTTGCCCGAGTTGGTGCAGCGCTGGCCGCGACTGCGTTTCCACATCGTAGGGCGCAATCCTACGGCGCAGGTCAAGGCTTTGGCCGGGGCGCACGTGGTGGTCACGGGCACGGTTCCGGATGTGCGCGGATACCTGCAGCACGCTGCCGCCGTCGTGGCGCCGCTGCGTGTGGCGCGCGGCATCCAGAACAAGATCCTGGAGGCCATGGCCATGGAAAAGCCTGTGGTCACCGTGCCGTCGTGTGCGGATGCCATTGGCGCCGGATTTGAATTCGGTGTGGTGCGGGCCGCGTCCGCGCCCGAGTTCGTGCAGGCACTCGACTTGCTTTTGCAGTCTCCCGAGCAGTCCGCCGAGATGGGGCGCGCTGCCCGGCAGTTTGTGCTCAAGCACTTCAGCTGGGAGGCACATCTGTCGGCCCTGGATGCCTGGTTGTCTCCGCAAGGCTCCGACAGGAGGGTGAGCGCATGATGAAGAACCCGGTGTGGCGAGTGCCCTTGCTGACGCTGCTGGTAGTGTGGGGGCTCGTGCTGGTGCTCTACTGGCCCACGGCGTCGGCCATGGCAGCCATCTGGTGGCGCTCGGACACGTATGCGCATGGTCTGGTGGTGCCACCCGCCGCCTTGTGGCTGATGTGGCGCAAACGCGCGCAGTTGGCAACCGTGACGCCCAGCCCGACGGTGTTGGGCCTGTTGGGCATGCTGGGTGCGGCCTTGCTGTGGTTGGCCGGTGATCTGGTGGCGGTCAATGCGGTCACGCAGTTTGCCTTCATGGCTCTCATCGTGTGCGCGGTGCCCGCTTTGCTGGGCTGGCAGGTCACGCGGTTGCTGCTGTTTCCGCTGCTCTATCTGTTCCTGGCCGTGCCGGTGGGCGACTTCATGCTGCCCCATTTGATGGAATGGACGGCCGACTTCACGGTGGCGGCACTGCGCCTGAGCGGCATCCCCGTTTACCGGGAAGGCTTGCAGTTCATCATCCCCAGCGGGAGTTGGTCGGTTGTCGAGGCCTGCAGCGGTATCCGCTACCTGGTGGCGTCCTTCACGGTGGGGTGCCTGTTTGCGTACATCAACTACCAGAGCCTGCGCAAGCGGCTGCTGTTCGTGGGTGTGGCCATTCTCGTGCCCTTGGTGGCCAACTGGCTGCGCGCTTACATGATCGTCATGCTCGGCCACCTGTCGGGCAACACGCTGGCCACGGGTGTGGATCACCTGGTCTACGGCTGGGTGTTTTTTGGCTTGGTCATCACGATCATGTTCATGATTGGCGCCCGCTGGGCCGATCGTGCGCCCGCGACACCCTGGATGCAGCCCCCCGCTATCGGTACTGCCGGTGCGCGCTGGGCTGTGAGCGTCGTGCTGGCCCTCGTCGTGCTGGGGGTGCCTCATGCGCTGAACTGGCAGTTGCAAGGGCAGGTCCACCAAGGCGTGGTGCAGTTGCAGCCAGTGGCAGCGCAAGCCGGCTGGCAGTCCACGCCGCCGCCGGCCAACTGGGTGCCAGCTTACGAAGCCGCCAATGCGATGTCGCATGCGGGCTGGGTGGGCCCGTCGGGCGAGCGCGTCGGGATGCACGTGGCGTACTACCGTGCTCAGAACTACGAGCGCAAGCTGGTCAGTTCCACCAACGTACTGGTGCGAAGCACGGATGAAACCTGGGTGCAGGTGTCGGGTGGGGCAGCGAGCACCCAACTGGGATCGGAGCCGCTCACCGTACAGCGCGCGGAGTTGCGTGCGCAGGGCTCGGTCTTGGACGCCGATTTGCAGCGTCTTGCGGCCTGGCAGTTTTTCTGGGTTGACGGCCGTGTGACAGCCAGCCCCACCAAGGCCAAGCTGTGGGGCGCCTGGCAGAAAATCAGAGGGCTGGGGGATGATGGTGCCATCGTGGTGCTCTACACCCCGGCGAGTCAGCGTGCCGATGTTGCCGATGCGGTGCTCCAGTCTTTCGTTCGCGACCAAGGCGCCGCTTTGCTGAGCAGTTTGCGCGCCACCCAATCTCGACAGTGAACCATGTGCGGTATTTCAGGCCTGTTTGACACTCAGGGGCGACGGTCGTTCGACCCTGCGCTGGCACAGCGCATCAACGATGTGCAGGCCCATCGCGGTCCGGACGAGGCCGATCTGTATTTCGAGCCGGGGTTGATGTTGGGACATCGCCGCCTGTCGGTGATCGACCTGGCCACTGGCCAGCAGCCCTTGTTCAACGCCGATGGCACGGTGGGCATCGTCTTCAACGGCGAGATCTACAACTTCCAGTCCTTGCGCACCGAGCTCGAAGCCCTGGGGCATGTGTTCCGCACCCGCAGCGACACCGAGGTCATCGTACAGGCCTGGATGGCCTGGGGGCCCGCCTGCGTGGACCGCCTGCGCGGCATGTTCGCCTTCGCCATCTGGGACCAGAAGCAGCAGACGCTGTTCATGGCGCGTGATCGCATGGGCGTCAAGCCCCTGCATTACGCGCTGCTGCCCGACGACACCTTGGTGTTCGGCTCGGAATTGAAGGTCATCACGGCACATCCGGGCTTTGAGCGCCAGATAGATCCCCGGGCCGTCGAAGACTATTTCGCCTTGGGCTATGTCCCCGATCCGCGTTGTATCTACCGCCAAGCCCACAAGCTGCCGTCGGCCCACACGCTCACGTGGCGCCGCGGCCAGACTGGTCTGCCCACGCCGCAGCCTTATTGGGACGTGCACTTCACGCTGGACAACCCCATCTCGCTGGCCGATGCCCAAGCCGAGCTGCGAGAACGGGTGCGCGAATCGGTGCGTCTGCGGATGATCGCGGATGTGCCGCTGGGGGCATTCCTGTCGGGCGGGGTCGATTCCAGCGCGGTGGTGGCGACCATGGCGGGCTTGTCGAAGCTGCCGGTGCGCACCTGCGCCATCGGCTTTGACGATCCGCAGTTCAACGAGTCAGCCTTCGCGCAGATGGTGGCCGACCGCTATCACACCGACCACCGGCTGGAGATTGTGCAGAGCGACGACTTCGATCTGATCGACACCCTGGCGCGCCTGTACGACGAGCCCTTCGCTGACAGCTCGGCCTTGCCCACCTACCGCGTGTGCCAGATGGCGCGCAAGCACGTGACGGTGGCGCTGTCTGGTGACGGGGGTGACGAGAGTATGGGCGGCTATCGCCGCTACCGCATGCACCTGGGCGAAGAGCGGGCACGCCAGTCTTTGCCACTGGGGGTGCGTCAATCGGTGTTCGGCCCCCTGGGGCGCTGGTATCCGAAGGCTGACTGGGCTCCGCGTCCTTTGCGCGCCAAGACCACCTTCCAGGCCTTGGCGATGGACTCGGCTGAGGCGTATCAGCACAGCATGTCGCGCCTGCGCACGGAGCAGCGCAGCGTGTTGTTCAGCGAGTCATTTCAGCAGAGTCTGGGCGGCTACCAGACGGTTGACCTGTTCCGCCAGCATGCGACCCAAGCGAACACGGATGACCCGCTGGCCCTGATCCAGTACCTGGACTACAAGACCTGGTTGGTGGGCGACATCAACACCAAGGTGGACCGGGCCGGCATGGCGCATTCGCTGGAGGTGCGTGAGCCCTTGATGGACCACAAGCTGATCGAATGGCTGGCGACCTTGCCCAGTTCGCTCAAGATCCAGGGCGGGGAGGGCAAGTACGTGTTCAAGAAGGCGTTTGAGCCCTTGCTGCCCCACGACGTGCTGTACCGTCCGAAGATGGGGTTCTCGGTGCCCTTGGCGCGCTGGCTTCGCGGTCCTCTGGCGCAGCGCATGCGCGAGTCGGTACTGAGCGATCGCATGCTCGACAGCGGCTATTTCCAGCGTGACGCCCTGGAGCGCATGGTGCAGGGGCATCTCAAGGGTCAGGCCGACCATTCGGACGCGCTGTGGGCCTTGATCATGTTTGATGCGTTCCTGCGCGTCAGCCACCAGAGCGCGTGAGGCAGCACATGTCGGCGTCACCCCTGGTCACGGTCATCATGCCGGTGTTCAACGCCTCGGCCACTTTGGCGCAGGCGCTCAACAGCGTGCTCTGGCAGGGCTATGGGGCCATCGAGATCATCGCGGTGGACGATGGCTCCACCGATGACTCACGCCAGAAACTGGCGACCTATGGTGACGCTGTGCGCGTGCTCCATCAAAGCAAGCAAGGTCCGGCTGCCGCGCGCAACCTTGCCCTGCAACACGCCCGAGGAGAGTACATCGCCTTTGTGGACGCCGATGACGTGTGGTTGCCTGGCAAGCTGCTGAGGCAGGTCGCTTACCTGCAAGCCCATCCAGATGTATCGGCCGTGTTTGGCCGCTTCAGACGTTGGGAGACCCTGCCAGGCGAGCGCCGATTTTCCGTGCCGCCCGATCAGACCGCTTATGCGCAGGCAGCGGCCCGCTGGCGAGAGCAGCCAGAGCCGTTCCGGACCACCGCCTTGCAAGGCAATCTGTATGCCGACCTGCTGCTCGATAGCGTGGTGCATATCATCACGGCTTTGGTGCGGCGTTCGGCCGTGGACGAGGTCCATGGCTTCGATGCCCGACTGAACACAGGCGAAGACTACGATTTCTGGTTGCGCCTGTCTCGCGCGCATCGCATTGACCAACTCGATGACTGTGTAGCTTGGTATCGCATCCATGCGCAGAGCATCACCCGTCAACCTTGGCCACACAACGCCGAGTACACGATTTTGCTGCGCACGCTGGCACAGTACGGCGCGCGCGGGGCCGATGGGCGTTCGGTGTCCGAGCTCGAAATCCAGCGTCGCCTTTACGGGATTGCGTTCGGGCATGGCTACCTGCACTTCTGGCATGGACAGGCGGTTCATGCTCGGCGCGCCTTCGCACAGGCTTTGTCTCATTCGTTCTGGCACCCGAAGCTTTGGGCGTATTGGCTGTTGACCTTTGTGCGGCCCGGTCGTCAAGCGCGCACGGTGGGTTGAATCATGCGCGCGCAACCCACGTCTTCCCCCATCCGTCTGATGCACTTCGTCTACAGCTTCCACATGGGTGGGCTGGAAAACGTCGTCATCCAGTTGATCAACCGGCTACCCGCTGATCGGTACCAGCATTGCCTCGTGTCGCTGACCGACATGGGCGACTTCGTGGACCGCATCCAGACGCCGGGCGTCGAGCGCGTGTCTCTGCACAAGCCGCCTGGACACGCGATTCCGCTGTATCCGGTCCTGTACCGCCTGTTTCGCCGTTACCGGCCCGATGTGCTGCACACCTGCAACCTGGCCGCTCTGGAGGTGGTGCCGCTGGCGTGGTTGGCGCGTGTGCCGGTGCGCATCCATGCCGAGCATGGCTGGGATGCCTGTGACCCCAAGGGACTGAACGTCAAGCTCCAGCGCCTGCGCAAGCTGTACCGGCCGTTCGTGAGCCACTATGTGTCGGTGTCACAGGATCTGGATCAGTATCTGGATCAGCGCATCGGGGTGCCCGCAGCGCGTCGCACGCTCATTGCCAACGGGGTGGACACCGCGCAGTTTTCACTGCCTGCCGACGGCAAGGTGAGGCCGGATGGCTGTCCCTTCGAGCCGGGGCAACACTGGCTGATCGGTACGGTGGGTCGTTTGCAGACGGTGAAGAATCAGCCGCTGCTGGCGCGTGCCTTTGTGCGCTTGTTGGCGCTCTACCCGGCCGCACGCGAGCAGGCGCGCCTGGTCATCGTCGGTGAAGGGCCCTTGCGTACCGAGGTCGAGCGCATCCTGTCGGAGGCGGGTGTCAGCCATCTGGCCTGGCTGCCGGGCGCGCGTGCCGATGTGGCCACGTTGCTGCAGTCGCTGGATTGCTTTGTCCTGCCCTCCGAAACGGAAGGCACCTCATGCACCTTGCAGGAAGCCATGTCCTGCGGCTTGCCTTCGGTGGCCACCGCGGTGGGTGGCACACCTGACCTGTTGACCGAAGGCCTGACCGGTCGTTTGGTGCCGTCGGGTGACGTCGAGGCGATGGCGCAGGCCTTGATGCACTATATGCTGAACCCGCCCCAAGCTCGACAGCATGGGCTGGCGGCACGCGCTCAGGCGCAGCGCGACTTTGGCATGGATGCCATGGTCGGCCATTACGACAGATTGTTCAAAAGCAGTTGACCATGCGCATCCTTCACGTCCTCGATCATTCCATTCCCTTGCACAGCGGCTATACCTTCCGGACGGCCGCCTTGCTGCGCGAGCAGCGTGCCCTGGGGTGGGAGACCTTCCACGTCACCTCGCCCAAGCAGGGCGCGGCCACGGTGGCCGAGGAAACGATCGATGGCCTGACCTTTTACCGCACGCAACCCGCTCACGGGCGAGGCTCAAACTGGCCCGTGATGGGTGAGTGGCAACTGATGCGGGCGCTGGAGGCGCGCATCGAAGAGGTGGCAGAACAGATCAAACCCGACATCATCCACGCGCATTCGCCCGTGCTGAACGCCATGCCCGCCTTGAGCGTGGGCGGCAAGCTGGAAATTCCAGTGGTGTATGAGATCCGGGCCTTCTGGGAAGACGCAGCAGTTGACCATGGCACCACACGCGAGGGCAGCCTGCGCTACCGCCTGACACGCGGATTGGAGACCTCGGCCATCCGCCGGGCCAACCATGTGTTCACCATTTGCGAAGGCCTGCGGGCGGACATCGTGGCGCGAGGCGTGGCGGCAGATAAGGTGACGGTGATTCCCAACGCGGTGGACGTGGAGACCTTTCAGCTGGCGCAGCCTGCTGATCCGGCATTGCAGGAGAAGTGGGGCGTGAAAGGCCGAACGGTGATCGGATTCATCGGCTCGTTCTATGCCTACGAAGGGTTGGACCTGTTGGTGGCCGCCTTGCCCGAGGTGATCAAAGCGCACCCCAACGCCTGCCTGTTGCTGGTCGGTGGCGGTCCTCAAGAGGCGGCGCTGAAGGCGCAGGTGCAGTCCCTGGGCCTGTCGCAGCACGTGATCTTCACCGGGAGGGTGCCGCATGCCGAGGTCAACCGCTATTACGACCTGATCGACGTATTGGCCTATCCACGCCACTCCATGAGGCTGACCGAGCTGGTCACCCCGCTCAAGCCACTGGAGGCCATGGCCCAGGGGCACCTTTTTGTGGCGTCCGACGTGGGCGGTCACAAGGAGCTCATCGAACACGGCAAGACCGGTTGGCTGTTCAAAGCAGATGACCGGGCTGCGTTGTCGCAGGCGATCGTGGAGATGCTCGCCCACCCTGAGCGTTGGCCGCTCATGAAGGCCAACGGTCGTGAGTTCGTCGAGTCGGTGCGCAACTGGCGCAACAGCGTTGCCAACTACCGCTCCGCGTATGAGCACGTTCTGAACGGGGGCCACGCATGAAGGTGATGGTGGTATTTGGCACGCGACCTGAGGCGATCAAGATGGCGCCGCTGGTCAAAGCCTTGCAAGTTGCAGCTGGTCTGCAGACTGTGGTGTGCGTGACCGCGCAGCATCGCCAGATGCTGGACCAGGTCTTGCGCCTCTTCGAGATCACGCCCGAGCATGACCTGGATGTGATGAAGCCCGGTCAGGACCTTTATGACATCACCAGCAACATCTTGCTGGGACTGCGCCCGGTGTTGGCCGCAGAGCGGCCGGACTGGGTGCTGGTGCACGGCGACACGACCACCACGCTGGCCACCACACTGGCCGCCTACTACGCGCGCATCCCCGTCGCGCACATTGAGGCCGGTCTGCGCACGGGCGACAAGTACGCGCCCTTTCCGGAAGAAATCAACCGCAAGATCACCGGCGCGGTGGCGGACCTGCACTTTGCGCCCACTTCTGCCTCCCAAGCCAACCTGTTGGCAGAAGGGGTGCCTGCGGCGAGTATCCACGTGACAGGCAACACCGTCATCGACGCGCTGCTGGCCGTGGTCGACAAGTTGAACAACAGTGCGCAGCTCCAGTCGGAGCTGGCCGACCGCTTCCGGTTTCTGGATGCTGCCAAGAAGCTGATTCTTGTCACCGGGCATCGGCGCGAGAACTTTGGCGATGGCTTTCAGAACATCTGTCATGCCCTGGCTGACGTGGCGGA
The DNA here is from genome assembly GCF_034003525.1 of Aquabacterium sp. Taxonomy (GTDB): domain Bacteria; phylum Pseudomonadota; class Gammaproteobacteria; order Burkholderiales; family Burkholderiaceae_C; genus Aquabacterium. The sequence continues at coordinate 26,221 of NZ_JAVEYN010000012.1, read as the reverse complement.
GCGCCATGCCGACGTCGAGATCCTCTACCCGGTGCACCTGAATCCGAATGTGCGCCAACCCGTCAACGACATCCTGGCGGCACGGGGCTTGTCGAACGTTCATCTCATCGAGCCGGTCGACTATCTGCCCTTCGTTTATCTGATGAACCGCAGCCACCTGATCATCACGGACTCGGGCGGGGTGCAGGAAGAGGCGCCCTCGCTGGGCAAGCCGGTGCTGGTGATGCGAGACACCACCGAACGACCGGAGGCGGTGGCCGCCGGCACCGTGAAGCTGGTGGGTACGTCGCGCGAAGCCATCGTGCACGAATGCGAGCGCCTGCTGACCGACACAGAGGCTTATCAGAGCATGTCACGTGCACACAACCCCTATGGGGACGGGCAGGCCGTGGCACGCATCGTGAACACATTACAGAGCATGCAAGGGAGAGTTTGAATGGCACGCGAACTGCAAAAGATCATCGTCATGGGCCTGGGCTACATCGGCCTGCCCACGGCCTCGATGCTGGCCACCAAGGGGCACACCGTGGTGGGAGTGGACGTCAACGAGGCGGCGGTCAACACCATCAATTCAGGCCGCATCCACATCATCGAGCCGGACTTGGACATCCTCGTGCGTTCGGCGGTCAACAGCGGCAACCTGCGCGCCTCGCTGGTGCCGGAAGAGGGCGACACCTTCATCATCGCGGTGCCGACGCCCTTCAAAGTCGAGGACGGTAATCCCAAGGCGCCCGATCTGTCATATGTGGAGGCGGCGACGCGCGCGATCGTGCCGTATCTGCGTGAAGACAATCTGATCATCCTGGAGTCCACCTCGCCCGTGGGCACCACCGAGCTGATCGAGCGCATCGTGCGCGAGTCGCGCCCCGAGTTGGCGGGCAAGGTGCATGCGGCCCATTGTCCCGAGCGGGTGCTGCCTGGTCACATCTTGCGCGAGTTGGTGGACAACGACCGCATCATTGGCGGCACCACCAAGGCCGCAGTCGCCAAGGCCAAGGCGCTGTACAAGACCTTCTGCAACGGCGCGATCCTGGAGACCGACAGCAAGACGGCAGAACTGTCAAAGCTGGTGGAGAACTCCTTCCGCGACGTCAACATTGCCTTCGCCAACGAGCTGTCCGTGATCTGCGACAAGCTGGGCATCAATGTGTGGGAAACCATCTCGCTGGCCAACCGCCACCCGCGTGTCAACATCTTGCAGCCCGGCCCTGGCGTGGGTGGGCACTGCATTGCGGTGGACCCCTGGTTCATCGTGTCCAGCGCCCCGCAAGAGGCGCGCCTCATTCGCACCGCGCGCGAAGTCAATGACGACAAACCGCATTGGGTGATCGACCGGGTGCGCGCCAAGGCTGCGCGCTTCAAGGAGCCTGTCATCGCCTGCCTGGGCCTGACCTTCAAGGCCAACATCGACGACATGCGAGAGTCGCCCTCCTTGGAGATCGTGCAGCACCTGCGTGAAGCGCAGATTGGCGAGATCCTCGCTTGTGATCCCAATGTGGATCCGGCGAAGGCGCCTTTCCCCCTGACCGACCTGAAGTCGGCGCTCCAGAAGGCCGACATTCTCTTGTTGCTGGTCGACCATGAGGAATTCATGGACCTGGATCGTGAGCTGATCAAGGACAAGGTGGTGATCGACACGAAGGGCGTGTGGCGTTGATGTCCAGCCAGGGCCAGAAGCCAGCCTTGCTGGTGTACTCGAGCCTGTTCCCCAGCCCTGTGCAACCGAATGCGGGTGTCTTTGTGCGCGAGCGGATGTTCAGGGTGGGAGCACACCTGCCCATCGTGGTGGTCGCGCCCACGCCCTGGTTCCCGTTCCAGTCGCTCCTGCGGCTGTTCAAACCGCACTTCCGACCGATGCCCCCTGCGCATCAGCAACAAGACGGCGTGGACGTCTGCTACCCGCGTTACTTTTCCATCCCGGGTGTTTTCAAGCAGTGGGACGGCCTGTTCATGGCGCTGAGCACGTATGCGATGGTCAGGCGCCTGAAGCAGGCTGGCCGGGCCGACATCATCGATGCGCATTTCGCGTACCCGGACGGCTATGCCGCGACCTTGCTGGGCCGGTGGCTGAAGTTGCCTGTGACGATCACCCTGCGGGGCACCGAGGCACGGCATGCACGTACCCCGGCCTTGGCTGGGCTCTTGAGAAAGGCGCTGCGAGGTGCCACGCGCCTCATCGCAGTGTCGTCCGAATTGAAGAGCTTGGCCTTGCAACTGGGCGCTGACCCGGCGCGTGCGATGGTGGTGGGCAATGGTGTGGACATCAGCAAGTTTCAGCCGCACCCCAAAGACCAGGCTCGCGCCAAGCTGGGCATTGCACCTCATGCACGGGTGCTGATTTCGGTGGGGGGGCTTGTCGAACGCAAGGGCTTTCATCGCGTGCTTCCGTTGCTGCCGGAGTTGTTGAAGACCTACCCCGATCTGGTCTACCTCATCGTGGGAGGCGCCAGTGCCGAGGGCAACAACCGGGCCGAGTTGGAGAAGATGGTGGCCGATCTGGGCTTGGGGTCCCATGTGAGGTTTATGGGCCCGAAGCCCCATGAGGCGTTGGCCGAAGTTTTGAGCGCGGCCGATGTCTTCGTGCTGGCGACCCGTGCCGAAGGCTGGGCAAATGTCTTTCTGGAGGCGATGGCCTGCGGGCTGCCCGTGGTGACCACGGATGTGGGGGGGAACCGCGAGGTGGTGTGCCAGCCAGAATTGGGCGAGGTGGTGCCCTTTGGTGATGCGCAGGCATTGGTACAGGCCCTGCAGGCGGCCTTGACGGCGCCGTGGCACGCCGAACGTATTCGGCAATACGCTCAGGAGAATGCCTGGCCGCATCGGGTGCAGGTGCTGGTGGAGGTGTTCCGCAGCATGGCCACAGACAAACAAGGGGTGAACTGACGATGGAGTCTTTGCTGTTCGCGCTGGACGTGCTCTTGCTGACGTATTGCTGCTGGGTGATCGTGCGCTTCAACAAGAAGCCAGGCAGAACCCCGGCCGACCTGGGGCTGTTTGCCTACGAAGAAGAAAACGACAAGGGCAAGAAGTGAGAGACCTTTTCATGTTCGTCATCACGCTGGGGCTGGTGCCCATGGCGTTCATGGACGGCTTCGTCGCCTTTTTGCTGTGGATCTTCACGACGGTGATGTCGCCGGGCAACTACCTGTACGGCTTCATGCTGAGCTTCCGGTATGTGTTTGTTTTTGCCGGGATCGCCGTACTGCTGCTGATGCTGGGGCGCGTGAAGGACCGTGGCAAGTTTCAATGGAACGCCAGCACCGTATTGCTTTTCTTGTTTGTCATGCACGGGATGCTGTCTGCCGCATTTGCATTGCAGCCCAATCCACTGCTCGAGATCCGCGTGGAGACGTTCTGGAAGGGCATGGCGCTGGCGTTGATGGCCCCGTTTTTCCTCAGTTCACGTTGGCGAATTCACCTGACGCTGGTGGTGTTGGCCTTAGGGTTGGGTTTGCATGCCGTGGTGGATGGACTGAAAGTGCTGGCCTCAGGCGGTGCTCACAACGTGATCGGCGTCCCGAACTCGAGCTTGACCGATAACAATCTCTACGCCTTAGGCATGGCCATGCTGTTGCCACTCCTGATGTACCTGTATCGGTATAGCTCCGTCAAGTATGCCAAGTGGGCTGCCGCCGCGGGGGTTGTCCTGACGATCTTGACCATCATCGGGACGAACTCCCGGGGTGGCTTTCTGGCCTTGGCGGTGGTGGGCTTCTGGTATTGGATGATCAGTCCTCGGAAGCTGGTTTCGCTGCTGCTGGTGGCTGCCTTGGCGTTTGGGGCCATGCAGGTCGCGCCAGACCGTTGGTTTGATCGCATTGAGTCCATCCAGACTGCAAGCGAAGATGACTCTTTCATGAACCGCGTCGCAGCTTGGCGCGTCAGCATGTCGATCGCCAATGATCACCCAGTCTTGGGCGGAGGGTTCAATGCGGTGCAAAACTTCTGGATCTGGGATGAGTACAAGGAGCGTCCCAGCCCTTTTACCATCGACATGAGCAGATACACGCCCAAAGCGGCTCACAGCATCTATTTTCAGGTGTTGGGGGACCTTGGTTACGTCGGGTTGTCCATCTTTCTGGCATTGTTGGCCTCAGCCTTTTATGCGCGCGCTCGTGTCAAGTCCATCGTCGTGAAGGCTGGACGCGGGTGGTGGGCGTTAGATCTCAGCAATGCAGGATGTCTGGCGTTGGTCGCCTTCATGGCCGCCGGTGGTGGCGTCAGTCTTGCTTATTTTGAACTGGTCTACTTTCTGATTGTGATGTTGTCGGTCTTGCCTTCCGTTTTGGCGGCCGAGTCGGCTGAGACCCGGTCCATGCAGCTTGAACGTTCATAAGTGGGCGCATGATGAACTACAGACGAGAGATCGACGGCCTGAGGGCGCTGGCTGTCATCCCGGTGATTCTTTTTCATGCCGGCTTTGGCCTGTTTGCTGGCGGCTATGTGGGTGTGGACGTGTTCTTCGTGATCAGTGGTTACTTGATCACGGGGATCGTGATGGCCGATGTTGATCGAGGCACCTTCTCACTCTCCGACTTCTACGAGAGACGCATCCGACGAATCCTGCCGGCATTGTTTCTTGTCGTGGCGGTCTGTACGCCCCTGGCTTACCTGTTCTTGCTTCCCTCGGAAATGAAGGAGTTCAGTCAGAGCCTGATCGCCGTGGCCACCTTCTCCTCAAACGTGTTGTTTTGGTCCCAGAGCGGCTACTTTGAGGGGGCAGCAGAGTTGAAACCGCTGTTGCACACATGGAGTTTGTCGGTAGAAGAGCAGTTTTACTTGTTCTTTCCACTCATTCTGGTCGCGACAAGAACATGGGGAAAGAGGTGGGTTGTTACGCTTGTGGCGACAGCCGGGTTGGCCAGTTTGGTTTTGGCTGAGTGGGGCGCGCTGAACAAGCCCATTGCAGCTTTTTTTCTTTTGCCCACTCGGGCATGGGAGCTATTGCTAGGCGCTTTGGTTGCACTTTGCCTCGGCCGGGCGACACATCGACAGGTGCCTCTGGGGTGGAGCAATCTGGCGGCAATGATCGGGTTATTGGCTGTGGCTTACGCCATCTACAGCTTTGACGCGCAGACCACCTTCCCAGGCTTCCATGCGCTAGTCCCCACGCTGGGGGCCGCCTTGATGATCATGGGAGCGAGGCCTGAAACCCTGGTCGGGCGCCTACTCGGCCACCCAGCCATGGTATCGATTGGCTTGATCAGCTACAGCACTTACCTGTGGCATCAGCCAATTTTTGCCTTTGCGCGACACCTGGGCTTGGAGCAGGCCGATGCACTGCCCTTGATCGCACTGGCCATCTTGTCTGTGGTGTTGGGGTACCTCAGTTGGCGGTATGTGGAAACGCCCATACGTCACAACCGTACGCTTTCCCGAAAGTTCATTTTTCTCGCAGCTGGCGTCGGGTCACTGTTGATGCTGCTTTCAGGCGTGTCGGGGCATGTCATGAACGGGTTCGTGGACCGGCTTAAACCGGAGGACCGGTATTTGGCATCCATATCTCCTGGGGTACAGGGCGAATACGTGCGCAAGAGATTTGATGCGCTACATCACACTTCGTTCTCAGATCAAGATCCGCGACTCAAGGTATTGGTCATCGGGGATAGCTTTGCCAAAGACTTGGTCAATGCCATTCACGAAGGTCCCCTCGCTGAGCGTATTCAAGTCTCGACACATCAGATTTCTGTGGGGTGTGGGAACTTGTACTTGTCGCGCAGCATTGAGTCAGAAGTGACCAACCCTCAGCCGGTACTGTGTCGTCAAGATGACTGGTACAACTCGCCCAGGGTCAAGGAGTTGATCCGACAGAGCGATCGGGTGTGGATTGCATCCGCTTGGCAGACTTGGGACGCCGCCTTGCTTCCAGAAAGTCTGGGTAATTTGCGTCGTGATTTTGGGGATAAATTTTTAGTTTTTGGTACCAAGAATTTTGGCTCGATCAGCATCAAGAAGCTGATCAATATTTCCCCTCAGAGGCGGGTTGAGACAGAAAATAAAGTTTCTGAAGTCAGTCTGGGTATCAATCGTCAAATTGCCGAAAAGGTAGATTCTGGTCGCTTTGTTGATTTGTCGGCTCTTATGTGTGGCGATTCAGGTTATTGTCGCATTTTCGGGGTGGACGGGCGCCTGTTGTCCTACGATGGAGGGCATCTTACCGTTGAAGGCGCTCGCCAACTTGCGGTGCGCCTCTCAAATGTGACTGCAATCGTGGGTGGTATGCACAACTGAGAAAGAATGAGGCATCTCTTCTAGAAAGCTTTGGCAAGAGCGATCTCAGGAGAGGAGGGCGTACTCTTTAATGAGCTTTCTTGTCAGCATTGTGTTGAAGATGAATATGTTTTCGCCGCGATGGACGAAATCCAATTCTCGGGCAGCGACTTGTTTGAGGAAGTTTCGAGAGGTGCCCTTGCTTGGCAGCATCCAGTCGTGCAATTCGATGATGACGCAGGGGAACATGTCCATCCATTCGCAGTCATCGGAAAAAAGGTCGGATTCTCCGCCTTCGATGTCAATTTTGGCGATCACTGGGATGCCATCTTCTCCGAAACGAGCCAGCAGATTTTGAACCGTCTCAGCTTCAATGCACTTGGATGCACCGTCTTGCAGTCCAAGGGGGGCGGTTCGAAATCCCCAGTCACCATGGCCTGGGTCTAAAAGCGACAGCTGTCCTCGGCGGTTTGATATCGCGCCTCGAAAGAGTGAGTATTTCAGGCCGACCATGTTCTTGGTGAGAATGTCTGCATTACTGGGGTCTGGTTCAACGCAGATCACCTTTGCCCCAGGGAAGCTCTCGCAAAAGAAAACGGACGATGCGCCGATGTTGGCGCCCATGTCCATGATCAGACTTAAACGCTGTTTTTTGTTCAGCAAGCCTAGCAAATCAATGATGTCTTTGCCTTGTGGCCAGTGGTGTAGAGCGTAGTCTTTCTGCTCAAAAATCTGTTTCATCACGCCCACATCGCCGACACTGTTTGGGCGGTAGTGGAAGGTTCTCGATCCGATGTCAGAAATGTGCACTTCCCGATGGGCGAGTGTGATGTTTTGACCCGATGACAGTGTCAATGACGACATCTTCGAACCCCAGGGGGTTGGGAGTCGTCTAAGCCCCCGCTCAATGCTGGGGTACTTCCACAGAAGTTCGCGACCGACTGTGTGCAGGGATTCAACGATTTTCATGCTTGCCTGATTTTATGATGTTGGTGCTTCATGCTATTAATGCGATCGCTGAATGTCAAGGACATGACCTTTAAAGGCGGCAGACGAATCCATGTCTTGTATGCCGGCCTTGCTTCAGAGCATGACGGTGCAGGCGTTGATGAATGCGATCTGGTCCGCCGTTTTGTTTGACCTTGAGTCAGGGGCGTTAATATTGCATTCGCATTTTCAAGTCATGTTTAGCTTGCTGGCAATTGCTTTCAGCGCCCGCTTGAGGGTCCATTCGGATCGCTGATGATCTTGGATTTCAAGTGTGCGGCCATGTTGGATCTGGAAGTTTCGACCCACATTCATGAGCAGTCCGGGCATTGCATTGCCAATGGAGGCAGTGCCCTCCCTGAAGTATTTGTTTCTCAAAACGGCTGCAAATAGCTCGTGTTGAAGGGAGCTCTGGACGGTTTGTGCCAGGGGGCCAGTTTTGATGCTTCTGAAGTGATAGTTGGCAAGGTAGTCGTATACGGATGCAATGTCGAATTGCATCAGAAATCGAATGTTGAAATCCCAGTCATCTAGCACGGGGAGATTGGTGTCATAGTGGCCGACTGACGCCAGGCAGGAGCGTCGGTAAACGAATGAAATAGGGCTGAACTGATTCTTTGTGAGGATGTCAGCAATATGTGTCGCATTCTTGCTGTGATGTATGGGGCGTTTTGATAGCTGCTCAATTCGGGATTCTGTTACTCTTTCGTCAATCCTGTTGGTCGAGCAGACAACCCCACCGAAATGGCCTTTGACGTCTTTGTCAAGGAATCCGCACATGTTTTCATAGAAGCCCGGTTCGAGGCTGTCGTCATCGTCATGAAGGTGGATGTATTGGGATGCGGACTCTCTGATGCCTGTATTGGACCCTTCGGGCAGGCCAACGTTATCTTTCAAGTGCACCACCAAGCAGTCCAAGCCTTGGCCGCGTGCGTAGGCCGATATTTCATCTACCGGTTTTGGATTGCCCCCATCGTTAACGATCACCCATTGCATGTCGGGGAACCTTTGATTGATGAGGTCGTCTGCGCAGCGACGCAGAAAAACTGCTCGATCCTTGGTTCTCGTGATGACAGAAATTTTCTTCATGGATTGACTTCCTGAGTGATTTGTTTGATGGGTCTGATCTATGGGTGACAACCGTCGCTATGCATTTGCGATCATTTGCGGGGGTGAGGCTGATTTGGTTTCGATTGAAGATATCAACGCATGTTTGCTTCAAGCGAGAGCGTCTTGATGTGTGAAATGTAGGTTGTTGATGACATCACCACCCCATTCATTTCGTTTTTGAAGAAATGAATGTATTTGTCGAGTGTTTGAAGAAATTGGTCCAAGTGATTTGGATGGTGCACATACGGCGTGTTGCCGGGCTGTAAGGATGGGCTGTGGTATGTCAAGCCAACGAATCGCCCCCCACTGCTTACAAGGCATCGGGTCGCACGCTTCAATTCTTCGAGGCTGTAGCCTTCCGGCGTGATCTTGACGCGCTCCAGCATGCCCAGTCTGGAGGCGATGCCCGGCAGTCGCATCGCCTTTGCCGGTGCGGTGAGCAGCATCGGGTGCAGCCAGGGGCCTTGCTTGTGCAGCAGTCCCGCATAGGTCGCCGTGGCAGGTTGCTCCATCAGGCGCTGGCCGCTGACCTCAAACCAGTACGGGTCACGACCATGCGCCGAAAAGTCGGGGCCATCGTCTGCTGACATGTCTGTGTGCGGCACCACACTCGCGTCCACCGTGTAGCCTAACTCCGCAATGATCTCGGCTGTATGGGGGCCGACCCCGTAGCGGCCGGCCTTGAAAACCTTGGGAGCGCGGCCAAAGTTGGCTGTGATCGCCTCGGTCAGCAGGCGCAGCTTCTCGAACTCCAACTCTCTGGGCAGATTGCCAGCATAGGAGTTGAAGTTGTTCACCTCCTCGGTGTAGGGAGGTGATACCCAGGGGTGCAAGTGGGTGCCAATCTCGCAACGCCCTTCATCCATCAACTTCTTCAGCACCGCAATTGACGATGGGGTGGTTGCCACAGGCCAGTCGATGACATAGGTGGGCACGACCCCATGTTTGTCGAAAACCCGTTCGTGTGCCAAAGGCTGGGCTGCGATCGAGTTCACGCCCACGTTGCGACGATCAAAGGGCTGGGACCAATCGAACTCTTCCTCCGTGTCCACCACCACGGTCAGCACCGGGCGAGTGGAGGGCGGCGGCGAGATGGCTTGGCGGGACTGGAGGTTCAGCATGCTGAGTCGCGTTCAGAGGAGGCCTGATGTGCCTGTTGCAACAGAGGGGGCAGACAGGCATCAATGCGGCGATAGGTCTGCAGGAAGGTGTCCAGACTCTTGCCGTCGGGATCTGGAATCAGCCTGTCTGGGGCGGACGCACAGTCGCCCAGATACACCAGTCGGCTTTCCAGATCCGGGTAGCGCTCGATCACGGCTTGCCGATTGATGTCGTCAAAAATCACGATCCAGTCACTGTGGCGCAGCAAGGGTTCAAAGGCATGCTTCGACGTGTGGGTGCTGAGATCAACACCCATCTGGTGTGCGGCATCTTGCGCGACCACAGGCGCTGGCCGAGGGTTGCGCGGCAGCATGCCAGCGGAGTCAATGTCCACCTTCAACTTGGCGTGCTCAATCAGTTGGCGCGCCTTTCTCTCGGCATAGGAGCTGCGGCAAATATTGCCTTGGCACAGGAAGAGCAGGCGAGGTCGGCGCTCCTTGGGGAGGGAGGGCCGTTCAGATGGCGCGTGTGCCTGGGTGCCTTGCAGCTTTTGCTTGACCGTTGCCAGCAGTTGCTGAAATTCAAGTCGAGCGGGACCCGTGTCGTCCCACACCCAGGTGTCCTGGCGTTCCCGATTGATCAGAATGCGCAGCAAGCCGCCCATCCACCCCGCGGTGTGCCGGATCAACGTCAAGGGCTGAGAGCGCAGTGCGCTGCTCGTCATCCTGAACTGCCAGAGATCTGACATGAAGTTGCGGGCATAGCGCGGTGCCGGGTAGGTCACGGAGGGTGTGCGTTGACCCAGGACCAGCAACTGGTAAAGGCGATGGGGGAAGTCGACGCCCCAGGCCACGGGCAAAGGCAGGGAGCCCCAGGGGCGCGCGTTGACCTCCAGCAGATGCCATTGCCCAGTAGGCTGATCGACCTTGAACTCGAACATGGCGAGGCCTGTGTACTCAATGGCAGCCACCATGCGTTGCACGGCCGCCAGGCGCTCGGGGTGCAAAGGCATGCTTTTGCGATAGAAGCTGCTGCCCGACACCTCGTGCGCGCGCTGATGCTCAAAGGCCTGTAGCACCTCGCCGCGGTCACAGAGCACCGACACCCCAACCCCAACGCCGGGAACGAGGTGCTCGAAGAACACCTCCTGGTCGGCTGGCTGGTGGACGTGCAGCCACTGCGTCAACTCGTTCGGCGACTTCACGACCTTGACCTGCGTGCGCACATACAGGTCTGGCCAACTGTACGACTTGCGGTATTTCGCCACGAGGGGGAAGTGCTGTGGCAGCGGTCCCTGGGCCTGGTACAGATGCGATTGCGCCACCGGCACGTCGCACCGCGTCGCCAACTCACGCGTTTGAACCTTGTCGAAAAAGGCATCCAGGGCCCGTTCGTCCGGCACGGCGAGACGCGTTTCAGGCGGGAACTCGTGCTGATGCCGAATCAGGGGCAGCAGGCTGCGCTCTTCGCAGGGCAGGACAAGGGCGAACTGCTCCCGCTCGAATAGCGTGCGCGTGGCCGCCAGCCACTCCTGGCCGTCGCCCAGGTAGTAGGGCAGGATGTGAACCTGCTTGATGTAGCGCGAGGCCAGGGCCGGTGACGTCAGCGTATTGGGGGCGACGTGAACCTCCAGGCCTTGGCGCCCCAGTGAGCGCACACAGGCCAGGAAACTTCGCGTGTCATCGCCGATGACCAATACTTTCTTTGCTGCTTGCGCCATGCGTTTACCGGGACGGGAGGGAGAGGGACATCAGGGACCTTGCTTGCAACCAGACACAATAAAGCGCCCATTTCCAGGTGAACTTCGCTCCCAGAGCCTGCCACGCCAGACGTCTCGCGGTGGGATAACGCCCCTGCTGACTGCTGTGCTCAGAGAGGTGACGCAGCAGGTCGCCCTCATGCCGCAGGCACAGTTTGACAATGTAAGGGCTGGACACCGACATGGCAATGTGACGGCAGACCATGGCTGCCATCAACCACCGATCGGTGGGGGGCACGGTCATGGACACGTTGTTCTGTTTGGCACGGTCGGGAACATGGTGCTGCGCGGTCACCTTCGGGGTGTAAGCCAACCCACGGGCGCGGTCCACGCATCGCCAGAACAGGTCCCGGTCTTCTTCGTAGTTGACGCCTTCCCAGAATCCGCCCGCGTCCAGCAGGAGCTTGCGGCGCAACACCAGCATGTTGAGGTGTGCAAAGCCCCCGCATTGGCTCAGCTGTGCAAGGCTGACGCGGTGGCAGTCTGTGGTGAGCGCGGGCATGGCGGCCCACTGCTTGGTCAACGGGGGTAGCCAGTCTTCACACACGGAGCCGTCGGGATAGACGGCGCGCTGGTTGCTGATATACAGATCCAAGTCGGCGTGTGCCCCAAAGGCGCCCACGGCGCGACTCAGATGCTCGGCGTCAATCCAGAGGTCGTCGTCATCGCAAAATGCCACGAGCTCGCCGTGCGTCGCCTGAATGGCCTGGTTGCGCGAGGCCGAAGGCCCCTGGCCACGTTGCCCATCCTGCCCTTGGACCACCAGGAGGAAGCGATCATCGAGCTCCCGCCACAACTGGGCGTACTGCGCACGCGTGGCCGATGAGGAGCCGTCATCCAGCACGACCACCTCCAGCGCCTGATGCGTTTGCGCCTTCAGGGCGAGCAGCGTTGAACGGAGCAGCTCCGGCCGGTTACGGGTGGCGACAACCACAGATACGAGCATGGTGTTCCCTCAGCGACGTGCGTTCCACGCGCGACTGAGCGGCCTCAGCGCACGCACCCACAGCGGAACGGGCCGGTCCAGCACCGGGGCGCCGCCACGTCCGGCCAGGCCATCGGCCAGGCCCAGCATGCATGCACGAGCCTTGTCTGCTTGTCCTTGGGCAAAGAGCTTCTCCGCCATCACCAGAGAGCGGTCGATGTAGCGAAGTCGTAGCCCCTTCCGGTAGCCACGCGGCACATGTTTGAGGGCAAAGAAGATCGCATTTCGCGTCATCAGGTAGAAGAAGTACGGTTGACGCTGGTACATGTCCCCGTCGAAACAGGCGTGTTCCACGACCGCACTCAAGACGATGCGCGTGTGCCATCCGCCCGCGATGAGCCGCGCGCCCATGTCGTCGTCTTCGTAGTAGGCGAACATGCGCTCATCCAGTACGCCCACCTCACGCAGCGCGGTGACCTTGAGCATCAAGGCGGTGCCCACAGCCCAGACCTGATCGGCGTGATCTGTCAGGAAACGGGGCGCCTCGGCCAAGGAGGCCGGTCGCAGTGTGTCGATGTTGCGCCACTCATGAATGGCGCCGCAGAAGTCGACGATGTCGCGGTTGCCCAGGCGGGCAATCACGGGTGATGCAGCACCGCAGCGGGGATCGCTACTCATCTCATGTATGACTTTGGCAATGGCCCTGGGGTCCACCACGGTGTCGTTGTTGAGCAGAAAAACGTAGTCGTAGCCGTGGTTCAGGGCATGGCCAATGTTGAGGTTCTGCCCACCGGTGAAGCCGGTGTTTTCCGGATTCACGATCAAGGCCACGTCAGGCGGGAGGCCCGCTTTCAAGATGTCGACCTGCGCAGACCCGGAGCCGTTGTCGACCACGCGGATGTCACATTGCAGCGTGTCCGGCAGGATGGAGCGTCGTACCGATTGCACGCAGTCCAGCGTCTTGTCGGCGGCTTTCCAGTTCAGGATGCTGATCAGTACTTTGGTCATGCGAGCGTCAACAAGGTTTGAATCACCAAATGCTGGTGAGGGCGCAGCGCCCGCTGGGGTCGGAAAGCGCCGCCTTGGCCTGTCAGCCCATCCCAGATGCCCAGCTTGATGGCTGTCTGCGCGGCAGGGTTGCCTTGCAGACCTTGCAGTTGGTCATGCGCGAGCTTGGCGTTCCAGCGAATCACGCGAGCCAGTTGAGCCAGGCCAACGTACTTTCGCCACATCAGGATGGCATTGCGCTGCGTGTAGTAGTAGTAATGAGGCTTGCGGGGATGCGGCGGCGCGTCGTGCCGAATGCTCGCCTCCAGCACGACATGATTCTTCAGCTTGTGGCGGATGCAGCGCAAGGAGTAATCGGTGTCTTCAGAATAGGCGAAGAGCTTGTCGTCCAGAAGACCCACCTGCGCGATGGTGCTGCGTTTGAGCAGCAGCGCAGTGCCCCACAGAATGATCCTGTCCGGATGGTTCTGTTGCATGACGGCTGCCCGGTCGAGATCGGGGTACTCGAGCACCCCGGTGCCGGTGTCATTGAGCAGGCTCAGGGCGTGCTGCACCTGATGAGGTGCGGCCTTGTCCCGGATCACGGGGCTGGCTGCACCGATGCTGGGGTCCGACTCCATGGCCGCCAGCAGGCGAGGCAGGCAGCCGGGATCGACACACGCGTCATTGTTCAACAGCCAGACGTAGTCAAAATCGTGCTGAAGGGCGTGGCGCATCACGAGGTTGTGCCCCCCGGCAAAGCCCAGGTTCACATCTGACGTCATCAAGGTGATGCCGGCGGTGCGTGACAGAACCTCGACCGAGTCATCGCTTGAGCCGTTGTCCAGCACGATGACCTCGGCGTCGATGTCAGCGAACGTGCCAAGAGACTGGATGCATTCCATCGTTTCCGGCGCATTGTTCCAGTTCAGGATGCTGATGCAGACCCGTTTGCGCTGTGTGTTCACCATATCTTGTGAATGATCCTTTTGAACAGGCCGGCAGACATGAAGCCTTGCTGAGCGGGAGTCAGATAGGCATGTCGCTGCAACCATTTCAGGTTGGCCATGGTGTACGCAGCGTTGTCCTTGATCTTGTAGAGGTCCGCGCCGGCTGGCAGACCATGGCGAATCTCTCCGTCGTAGCGGTGCAGGTGCTGATGCGGCACCAGGTAATCTCGCCATTGGTCGGAGTTGATGTGTCCCCAGTTGTTTGAGTGCGCGTTGTTCTGCCTGCGGATGTCGATGCGCTTTTGGGTCTGCTGATCAGACCGAAACTGGAAATGGTGAATCAAGAACTGGCGCGATGCTTTGATCAGACCGGGGGCGCGCTGTTTGATGGCGTCAGCCGTGAGTGTCGTGTTCGATGCATAGCGGAACACGCGAGGCTCGCCGTAGTTGACCAGGTAATGCCGGCGCTGTGCGATGGCTGGTTTGGCGGGGTCGAAGCCGTAGCTTTCCTCGGCGTCGGTAAAGTAGAACTGCGCTGACTTGCACTCGACGTAGTTGGCGCCTTCGCGGACGGCGGCGTCCAGAACAGGCTGAAGCGCCTCGGCATAAACCTCGTCGGCATCCAGGATGGCAAACCAGTCGCCGTCTTGCATCAGGTGGCGATGCCGGTACACCGTTTCAAACTTCAGGTTGTCGCTGAACGGCGTGGGCAGGGATTCAACGCTCAGGTCTGGGCCGATGAAGCCGCGGGCAATGGCCAAGGTGTCGTCGCTTGAGCCGTTATCGAAGACAAAGATGTGTGTGAATCCTCCGAAGCGACACAACGACTCCAGGGTTTGGCCGATGATGTCCGCCTCGTTCTTGACCAGCATGAAACCGTAGGTGTTCATTGTGTCCTCCACTTGCCCAAGACGTGGGAGAGCAGGGCGGTGGCCATGGTTTCGAGGCCATCCGGTTTGCCAGTCAACGTCCAGGTGGACAGCATCCAGCCCACATAAAAGATGCCGCCGATGACAACCTTGACCATCAGGTCAATGGCCGCGATGCTGCTTACGCTGAATGACATCAGCATGAAGTACATGGCGACGCTGCCAATGACAGGGCGCACGTAGGTCGATAGCGCTGCACGCATAGGCAGGGCAAGGTATTTTTTTGTGGTCACGATCACCATGAGTGCATGGAGGAGACCGCTGAGCAGTCGAGCGGCGACCAGGCCCATCAGCTTGTACTCAGGTGTCAATGCCGCAGCGAGCAGCGCAAAGGCGACGAACTCCAACCAGATCACCTTGCTGTGCACCTTCACGTGGCCCACGACATTCATCAGGGTGCTGAGCGGCCCAGTCAGATACTGCACGACGCCAATCATGGCGAAGCCGGCCACAAACGGTGCAGCCTCCCGCCATTGCTGACCCAAAAGGACGAGTGTGGCCTCATGGCTTACGGCTGCCAGACCAAAACCCAGCGGAATGGTGACGGCGTTCACCGTGGATAGCGTACGCAAGGTGGCACTCTTTGCGCGCTCCAGATCATCCTTCATGGACGTCAGGATCGGGAAGAGTGGACGCGTCAGGGTCGGACCGAGTTCCCCTGTCGGGAGCTGACCAATGTCGGCCCCCACGGTGTAAAGCCCGTACTCCCGGGTGGTGCCGACGCGTCCCGCAACAATCTGGTCGGTGCGCCGGAGCACAAAGTTGCCAATCCCGGCGGTCAGCAGCCACTTTGAGATTGCCCATATTTCAGGAATGTGAGAGGTGCGCCAGCGTGGTCGATAGGGGTGGAGTCGGTAGCTCAAGATGAACTCACACACATATCCAGCCATGATGCCGGCGACCAAGGCGCGATAGTCACCAAAAAACAAGGCCGAGGCCAGCGTCACCAGTGCCGATACTAGCTTGGTCGTGACGGCCGAGCGGTATTCGACCCCGAACTGCAAGTCGCGGTAGGCGAGGGCCATGCCGATATTGGAGAATCCCATGAAGGCCATCCCTGCCGCGACGATCCACAGAACGTTTTGCACCCTGGGTTCGTGGAAGTACTGCGCGGCAAAGGGTGCGAGTGCCGATAGCGCGATGGCCATCAGCAGACCCTGGAGCGCACGCAAGGTCCAGGCCGAGTTGATCTGAGCGTGGTTGGGGTTGCCAATGCGCACCAATGCCTCGTTGCAGCCCGCGTTGAGGAAGGCCTCGACCAGACCCACGACCAGAAAAGCCAGCGCCACGACCCCATAGTCTTGAGGCGCCAGAAAGCGCGCCATGATGAATGTGCTGAGCAGTCCGATCATCTTGATGGACCAGCGCATGCCCAGTGACCACAGGGCACCCTTGATCAGGGATGCCTTGGCGTCCTTGACGACAGCGGGGGGCGGAGCGCTCATGGCGTTCGCCTTCTGTCGGCCATCAACCTATTCGAGCGTGACAGGGGAGGCAGGCACGGCATGCTCACGGATGCGGCAGGGCGCTTGAGAACAACGAAGGGGCGGTACATCTCAAAGGGCTTCGTTTGGTTGGGATTGACGCTTCAGCCAGTCATTGCGAATGATCAGCAGCTTGCCGTTCTGGGTGAGTTCGGGCTTGCCCCATTCAATCTGCCAGGTGACTTCGGCGCCGATTTTCTCGTTGAGAAAGTGGCGCACATCGTCTTCGCTCAGGGTGAAGGACGGGCCGCGCTCCAGCCTCACGACGATCACATCGGCCGCGGACTGGATGAACTGATAGCTGCTGACGCCGTCCAGCCAGCGCATCACCAGGGTCAGCCCGGGCATTGGCACCTTGCGCCCGCTGGGGAAATGCAGCACGTCACCCGTGCGGCCATCCACCGGGCCAATGCGTGGCCAGTGCACGCCCGACGGTGATGGCTCGAAGCTGTGCCAATGCACCCGGTCACCCGTTTCATAGCGGATGAAGGGCATGGCCGGGTTGGAGAACAAGGTTGCCACCGCGCGACCGCTGGTTTTCAAAGTGCGAATCTGCTGATCAGCGTCATCCAGAATTTCGAGAATCCCACGGTGGAAGGACAGATGCAGTCCATCTTGCTCAGGCCCTTCGCAGGCGTGCAGTCCCCCATCGTTGAGGCCATACTGGTCCAGCACCTTGACACCCAGCACCTCCTGGATGCGTTGCCTTACCTCGGGCAGCATGACCTCGGCCGTGCAGACCACGCCCCGGAGCGACCGGGGCCGAATGTTCAGCTGAACCAGGTATTCACACAACTCCTTGATGGAGTTCGGGTAGCCGTAGATGAGCCGGATCTGATGAAAGTGGGGCTGTTGAGTCAGCGCGCGAGTGCGCTCCAGCGTCAGGTTCGAGCCGCTGGTCACCCAACGATTCATGACCTTGTCTGCCAGCGTGCGCTTGTCACCCAAGCCAATGCCGACGGACTCGCCGCCCACGATCAGGAACGGGTCTCCCACGCGATAGCCCGCCCAAGACCAGCCCATGTACATATGAGCCCATGCCAGCTGCTCATCGCGATAGGTCATCCGGAAAATGATGGGACGTCCCGTGCTGCCGCCTGTGCGCGCTTCGGTGCTCTTTACCCGGGCATCGGTTGTGACCAAGGTGCTCAGGTGCTCACGCACGTGATCTTTGGTGAGGATGGGAAGCTTCCGTAGATCCTCGATGGTTTGAATCTCTCTGGGGTCGTCAATCGCACCGCGCCAGTGATCTTTATAAAACGGGACGTGCTGCCAGCAGTATCCGATGATCTCCCGAAGGTGTTGCTCCTGAAAGGCGCGAATCTGCTCTGGAGTCCAGCCGGTCCTGGACTGCATCAGGCGAAAGAGGGCAATGCGCTGCGGCACGGATGCCGTGATGAAAAGTCGATGAAGTAGCGGGTTCATGTTTACTGATGTCTCGCGGGCGCGGGGACGCTACAGGCGTCGGGACCGCCAAATGCGCCGGGCAAAGATTGGGCGGCGCGCGGCACCCCGCAGAAGTCATCATGGACCAGCGGGTGTGTGGGTATCAGGTCCGGCGTGTGACGCCAGGTGAAATCAAGGCGATAAGGGTCTTGCAAACGCTCTGGCACACCGTGACGAAGATTGCGGCTGCTGACCAGCGTGCCGCCGCGACGTGCATTGATGGCGCCGTCGACCGCATTGCCATAGACCTCCGCATCAGATGGGATGCCGCGCACACCGATGCCGTAGGTGTTGATCACGGTGTTGTGGGCAATCAGGGACCTGATCGAGCGGTTGTTATCGATGCCGAAATCATTGCAGTTCATGACCACGTTGTTGATGACGACACCTCCCCTGTGCTCATAAATGCACTCCTTGTCCGGGCAGAAGGGTTTCTCGGTCAGCCCGCCTCCAAGGGAGATGCCAACGCGCGAGCCGAAGTGCGAAATATCCCCATCGGTGGTGCAGATCAGAACGTTGCGTTCGATGCGACCACCTTCGCCGCCACCTTTCATGAACACGCCATAGGATGCATTCTTGCCCCATTCCTTGACAAAGTGGCTGACATGATTGTCGGAGACGATCCAGTGGCTGGCGCCGACCAGGTCAAATGGCGTCAAAGAGCCATGCCCATAGACGTTGTCGTTGGTCAGCGTGTTGAACTGCAGTAGGCCACTGTCTGGAAACTGACCGTGTTCGCCGTTCACCTTGATGTGCGCCGCGAAGTTGCGAATGAGGTTGTTGCGGATGACCACGTCGTGTGCCCCACCTACGACGTGGAATGCATGCTCACATGGCACATCTCTTCCGCCGCAGTGACCTTCGAGGACCAGGTTCTCGTAAATCCAGTGAGCGCGGTCTTGGTGAATCGCGCCGGAGTTGATTTCGATGACGACAGTTCCCGGTGTCTCTGCTCGGGCAATGATTGGATGCTCTGCCGTGCCGTCGTTCTTGGGTTGCAACCAGCCACTCAACAGGTAGCGGCCCGGCGTGAGAAGGATCACATCACCAGCGCGTGCGCGTGCCGCCGCAGCCTTCAATTCCGCTGCATCACGCACCCAATGCGTTTCGCCAGTCGCAGGTGTCACTGTCTGAGCCTGCTTGTGAAGACGGAGGCTGGCAGCATCAAGAGGTAGAGGGTGGCCGCTACCGTCGTACATCTGCCGAGGCAAAGCTTGAGCCTGTTGCCCTTTGCCCAGGGTGTCAATGAGCGAGCGAGGGGTCACTTCCGGTCGCTCGATCCGCCGTTGTGCTGCATGAAGGATGGGGTTTGCCACATTCTCCAGCGTTGGATGCCCCTCCAGGCGCTCAAGCGTGTACCGGATCAATTCGCCAGGGGTGCGATAGTTGAGCTCTTCCCATACGGAATATCCGGTCTTGGACTCACGCATCAGAATGAGTGCGCTGATCCCCAGCAGAACCAGCAACATGGCCAAGGTCAACCAGGCTTTGGGCATGCGCCTGCGTTTTGTGTGTGTGCTCGGCATTGGGGGTCAGTGGGGCATGCCCGGTCGGTGGAGGTGGCTGGCAATGCGCTGCAGGGTAGGAATGAGCAGTTGATTCCCGTGTTCGCTGAGATGATTGGTATCTCGATAAATGGGAAGGCCTTTGACCATTCCTTGGCATTGTCCATTCGGGCAAAAATCTGGGGTTGCGTCCAGAATCACAACATTACATTTTTCTTGGGCTTCCTGCTGGGCGCGCCAGACCCACTCGTTACGTGCCATGTACTCAGTCAGGGATGTCTGTATGTCAAATGGCGCACCGAACATCATGCGGCGTATGGCCGTCTCTGGGACATCTGCGTGCATTTCCGGGATGGGTCGGAGCATGAAGACTTTACGGTGGCGGGCCAACTCGCAGGCTGTGTGGGTCAGGGCGTTCGCCATTTCATGTATGGATTCTGGCGTGGCCTGTAGGCTCGGCTGAGTGATATAGCCAAGAGGCGCGTCTTTGTGCCGTCCTGACTCATTCAACCCCAGTGCCTGGATGGCGTACCGTCCCACGAGCAGAACAGGGTAATGCGATGGCAGCTTGGAGACTGTGCTGTGAACCCACTGGTTATGGGCCTCACAGTTGTAGTCAGGGGGCCGCTTCAGAACGGCGTACGTGTTTGACTTGAGGCCCTTTATCAAGGGGCAGCCGACATAACTGATGGCAACCCAAGTCAAGTCTGGCAGTGCTTTGGTTGCGGCAGACATCAAGGGTTGGACGTGGGAGTCTCCTATGACCAGGATTTTCGCTGGGGACTGACCGAATTCACACATCGGTGATACCACACCAGACGTGCCTTGGCACTCTTCGGCGCGGATTGCTTCCTTTTGCTGCTCTGCCATGATCGCCAGCGCTGCGGCAGGCAGCCGCCCGGGAGCGCCTTGCGCTTTCCATACCATGACGCCCATCAGGCTGACGCACATCGTCGCAGTAGAAATGTGAAGCAGATTGGACCTGACACTGCGGTCGGTCAGGAACTTCCTGCTAGGCAGCTCGACGAAACGATAGGACAGCGTGGCCAGTATGGCGGATGCCATCAGACCGGAGGGAATGGCCCACGGATGGTGTCGCCATTCCAGCGTGACCAAGACGACATAGGCGGGCCAATGCCAAAGATACAAAGAATATGAGCGTTCACCAACCCACTGGACCAAGCGGTGATGCGTGAGCGCTGTTGACTGGTCGCTGGCAATGACCAGCATGGCGCCGACCACTGGCACAAGTGTTTCCCAATGCGGCCACGTTGTCTCTGGTGAAAAAAACAAAATGGATCCGGAGATCAAAGCCAGACCCGTGAGGGTCAGGATTTTCTTGAGCGCGTTAGATATATGATTCAGGCTGACGTAGGATAAAATCCCGCCGGCCATTAACTCCCATGCACGTGTGTGCAGCAGGTAAAATGATGCGGCCGGGTCGCGAGGGCTCAGGATCAATGCGGCCAAGAAGGAAATGAGTATGAAAATACTCAGTGTCCATTCTTGAAATGGCATTGATGGGCGAATCTTCCACGATGCCCACATGATGCATGGCAGGATCAGGTAAAACTGCCACTCCACCGAAAGCGACCATGTGTGCAGAAGCCACTTTTCATGAGAGGTTGTGTCGAAATATCCCGCGCTAAGCCAGTACTCTATATTGGATGAGAATATGAGGCTGTAGACCGCATGGCTGGCCAGGGACTTGTAGTCGGTCGGTGGAAGGGTGAACCATCCGAGTGTCAGCAAAACGGCGCATAAAACCAGCAAGGCGGGAATGATGCGACGCGCTCTTGCTGTCAAAAAATCAATAAAATTGAATGAGCCTTTTTGCAGGCCTCTCTGAATAATGCTCGTCATCAGGAAGCCAGAGATGACGAAAAACACATCGACACCCACAAATCCACCGTCGAAGCCCGGTATTTCGAAGTGGTACAGGATGACGGCAAGAACGGCCCAAGCGCGCAGTCCGTTGATGTCAAGTCTGAAACCGTTTGTGGGTTGCATGCGGATGCCTGAATTGCGTGCCCATCCTCAATGAGCTCTATCAGCACCATTCTCCCTCACTGTAGGGGGTTTTCGAGGGGGGAGGCACCCCCCTCTGGTGGGGGGCGGTCAGATAAGGCCGCTTGCCCCGCTGAAATAGGCAAGCACACTCTGCTGCACAATCCGTCCATATCCACGGTAAACCCAACAAGTGTTTGACACTCCAGCTTGGTTTGAGAATTTGCAGCTTCGCGGCCTCTCCAGACCGCCCGAGGCGCTTCATGTCATGGAGATGTATCGTGCCGGGGGGGGCGAGCCGGTCGGGCGGCTGCATTTGATGAGGTGGGACGCCAAAGGGCCTCTGCTGGGGGTGAGCAACTATTACAGTAGTCTTTTTGGCCCGACATGGATTGATGGTGTCACGGAGCAAGCTGATTGGTGCGAGTTGGCGGGGCGCATCAGGCGTTTGCCGGGTGCCAGTGTGATCCGTCTGCAACCTCTGGATGTCGAAGGCGTGTTCATGCGCGGCATGCAAGCGGGCCTGCACGCCTGTGGGTACAGCGTTGACCGGTTTTTCTGCTTCGGCAACTGGTACCTGCCTACCGAACCTGGAGGCTTTGAGGCCTATTGGCGGCAGCGCCCCGCACAGTTGCGCAACACGGTCGAGCGTGCCCGGCGCAGACTCGACCGGTCGCACATGTGGCGCATCGACATCGTCAGGGCCCCGTCGCCGGCGCTGGAGCAGGGCATCGCCGCCTACCAGCGTGTGTATGCACAAAGCTGGAAGGAACCAGAGCCCAATCCGGCCTTCATGCCCGGCTTGATTCGTATGGCTGCTGATCAGGGAAGCTTGCGCCTTGGGCTGCTATGGCTGGATGGTGAGGCCGTCGCCGCCCAAGTCTGGGTCGTCACCGCAGGCAAGGCGCACATTTTCAAGTTGGCCTACCAATCAGGGTTCGAGCGCTTCTCGGTGGGTTCCGTGTTGACGGCAGCGCTCATGCAGCACGTGATGGATGTGGACGGGGTGCGGGAGGTCGACTACCTTACCGGCGATGACAACTACAAGAAGGACTGGATGTCGCATCGACGCGAGCGTGTGGGGCTGATCGCTTTCGACACATCCCGCCCACGCGGTGTGCTGGCCTGGGCGCGCCATCATGCGGGCAAGCTCTACCGACGGTGTGTGGCCCGTGAGGCCACTCTGTGAGTCTCAGTTTCTGAACCGGCTCAGCAGCCATTGCAGGGTGAGCTGCCCCAGCAGCTCATGTCCGCCTTGGGTGGAGCAGGTGTGGTCGGCACCCGGCATGATGTGTTGCTGCACGTTGGGCATCTGCAAGCAGCCCTGCCAGGCCTTGTCGGTGCGGGCGTGATCCATGAATTCCTGCCCCGTCAGGTCTCGTTCACTGATCAACAGCAGGATGGGGGCGGCGAAGTTGTGCCAAGCCGTCGCCATTTTTTGTTGGAAGCTCTGCGAGGTGTCCTGCCGGCGGAGGCTGGTCTTCAGGTTGCTCATCAATTGCCCAATGGCGCTGGGCCCCACGCCGCCGGTCAGGAGTTTGCGCCAGAACGACCACTCGGTCAGTCGGTGACCGTAGTAGTGTTTGATGTGCGTGCGCGCGAGTCCTGTGTCGGAGCGCGCCCACGGGTTGACCAGGCAGAGCCCGACGATGCGCAGGTCGGTGGTGGTGCGCCAGTGCAGCAGGGCTGCAGAGGCTCCATCGCACAAGCCCCAGAGCACCACGCGTTTCACGCCGGCATTCTGCGCGATCAGGGCATTGATCGCTGCGGTGAGTTGTGCCCCCAGGTTCTCAAAATCATGGGCAGTGCCGATTGCGTCGCCGAGGCCTGCCAGATCAAACCTCAAGGTGGTGAAGCCCGCTGAGGCGAGTTGACGGGCGAGCAGCACGGACTGACGGTGGGCGCCGGCACGGTATTGCAGGCCCCCTGTGACGATGATGACGCCTGCCTCAAAGGCTGAGCCCTGAGGCGCAGACACGATGCCCCAGGCCGCGGAGTCCTCGGTCAGGATCTGAACCGGGGTTTCGTTGAGGGGGGGCATTTCGGTTGCTGGCATGGATCGCATTCATTGAACGCACGCCATGCTGGCGTCGATCAGGTCCGAAGGGTCGGTGTTGCTCAGCTGTTGCCAGAAGGTGCCGCAAGTCACACTCTGCAGATGTACTTGCCAGCCTTGACCTTGCCAGAGCTGCGTCTGGCGCGTGATGCCGGGGGGCGGCGTGGAGGACGATGTAGAGATGTCCATGCTCACGAGCTTGCCGTGTTGGGCTGATTGCGGACTGGGGGGCGTCAAGTGCAGCGCGTTCAGTTCGTGTGCCAGTTCGGGCGAGATGCGATAGCCGCCCACATGCACATCTTGTCCACGTTTGAGTTGTTCACTCAGGGGCAGGGTGGCTTCGGGGCGCTCCTTGTCTTTGCTCAACCACTCTTTGGCCGCATCCAGGCGCAGCCACTGCTGCAACACCTGTTGCCCACTCACCACCGGCTGCCACCACAGCATGTGGCAAGGCGCCCCCATGCCTTTGAGCAGGTCGGCTGACAGCAAGCAACCGCTGCGCACGCCCCACTGCCACAAAGGGGCCGCTTCGGTGGGTTCGCCTGCGCGTCGGTGCAGTTCAGCCAGGGCCTCGTGGGCATTGCTCAGCCAGGTGGTCCAGGTTGCGTCGCCAAAATCGCCTTCGCTGTCGCCGCATCCGAACATATCGAACTGCAACACGGCGAAGCCGGCCGAAGCCAGCGCCCGCGCGAACTGCGCGCTGATGCGCCGGCAGGTGTTGAGCTCTTCTGCAAACGGATGCAGGTGCAGCACCTGCCCGCGCCGCACAGGCCCCTGAGGGGCGTGGTACAGGCAAAACAGCGATCCGTTGCGCGTGGGCAGGAAGAAGGCGTCGGGCAGGTCGGCCATGTTCAGGGTGGACTCACATAAGCCTGAACCAGGCGGCACAAACTGCCGACCGTGGCAAAGGTGTCCGCATTCAGATCGGCCTCGTCAAATGTGACACCAAAATGATTTTCCAAACCGGTGATCAGGGCCACGGCCGCCATGGAATCCAATTCCGGCAAACTCCCCAATAAGGGGGTATTGACATCAAAGGCCAATGCCTGACCCTGCAAATGCAAGGCTTCGTCGAGCACCCTGAGTACGTGTTTCAAGAGATCCATGCCTGCATTCTAGAGTTTCTGCCGTAACATCAATTCATGACTTTGGCGCCCGATTTCAGGGGGGGGCTTCCTCCGGTTTTGCTGCATGATTTGCCGGCGCGTGCCGCTCAATGCTGGCCTGCGCAGGTGGCGCTGGCATCCGGAGATACCCGCTGGGAATATGCTGCCCTGCAGGCCCGCATTGCGTCCTGGGCGCAGGGCTTGCGCGCTTGGGGTTTGAAAGCTGGTGAACGGGTGGCCGTGGTGGCCGACAAACACCCCGAAACGGTGGCGGCGATGTTTGCGGTGAGCCGGGTTCAGGGGGTGCTGGTGCCCGTCAATCCCTTGCTCAAGCTAGCCCAAGTTCAGCATATTTTGAGCGACTGTGGTGTGGCAGTTCTGATCGGCCCGGCCCATCGTCAGTCAAGCTGGGCGGCCTTGCGCGAATGCTGTCCTGCTCTGCGGCATGTGGCGCATACCTCGGCCGACACCGCGTGCACCACCCATCAGGTCGCCGATGACGAGGCGACCGGCCGGGCCCTGGAAACCGATCTGGCAGCGATCTTCTACACCTCGGGCAGTACCGGTCTGCCCAAGGGTGTGATGCTGTCGCACCGCAATCTGCTGGCCGGTGCCGGCAGCGTGGCCGCTTACCTGGGCAACCATGCGGATGACGTCTTGCTGGCGGCTTTGCCTTTGTCCTTCGACGCGGGCTTCAGTCAACTCACCACGGCTTTCCTGGTGGGGGCGCAGGTCGTGCTCTTGAACTACCTCCTGCCCATGGATGTGGTGCGCGCGATGGCGCGCTACCGCGTGACTGGCTTGACGGCGGTGCCGCCTTTGTATGCCCAACTGAGCTCCGTCGATTGGCCTCCAGAGGCTGTGCAGCGACTGCGTTATTGGGCCAACACCGGGGGGCGTTTACCGCGCTCGGTCTTGTCGGCCATGCAGGCGCGCGCTCCCTCGGCATCGCCGTATTTGATGTTCGGTTTGACCGAGGCGTTTCGCGCGACCTTCTTGCCGCCACAAGAGGTGTTGCGTCGGCCCGATTCGATTGGCAAGGCCATTCCCAACGCCGAGGTGCTGGTGCTCAGAGACGATGGCAGCCTGTGCGACGTGGATGAGCCGGGCGAGTTGGTGCAGCGTGGCCCCTTGGTGGCCCTGGGCTATTGGCAGCGACCCGAGGCCACGGCCGAGCGCTTCAAGCCCTTGCCAATTGGCTTGAGCGGGATGAGGCCGGTGGCTGTGGCGCAGGAGATGGTCGTGTTCTCGGGTGACACGGTACGCCGTGACGCCGAGGGCTTTCTGTACTTCGTGGGCCGCCGTGACGAGATGATCAAGACGTCGGGCTACCGGGTCAGCCCGACCGAGGTGGAAGAGGTGGCGATGGCGCACGCAGGCATCCGTGAGGCCGTGGCTGTGCCGGTGGCCGATGAGGCCTTGGGCAGTGTGATCCGGCTGGTGGTACACGGTGAATGTGGTGCAGACGACAACGGTGCACAGACTGCTGCTTTACTGAGTCATTTCAGGCAGCAGGTGCCCGCTTACATGGTGCCGAGGGAGGTGCTGTGGGTGGCCTCGCCCTTACCTCGCAACCCGAATGGCAAGTTTGACCGTCAACGCTGGAGAGACGATGCGCGGCTTTGAAGTGTCCGAGGGGCAGTTGTTCGTAGGCGGCGT
>NZ_JAVEYN010000011.1:0-113484 GCF_034003525.1 Aquabacterium sp. | reverse complement strand
TGATGGGGCCACTGGGCAATGTCCCGCCTGCTGAGTTCGAGGCAAACTACCATCAACAACGCGCTGGTCAGGCCGCGACCGTCTGACTTAAACCAACTGGCCTCCGCGAAACCCGGGGCGCTTCAGCTTGCCATCCTTGCCCGGCTCTCCAAAGAACACCAGGTGGGTTTCCTTCCTTGGGCGCAGCGGGTTGTCCAAAGCCTCCTGAAACAAGGCTGACGCTTTGAGGCTGAGCGGCACCGTGCGTGGCATGGTGTTCTTGGTTTGCTTGAGGGCCACCACGCGCTTGACCAGATCGACCTGCTCCACCTTCAGGGAGGTGATCTCGGAGGAGCGCATGCCGGTTTCAATGGCAATTCGAACAATCCAACGCAGCATGGGGTTCGAGTACTGGTCGATCAGTTGCATCAAGCGCTGCTCTTCCTTTGGGTTCAGGCGGCGATTACGGCCCGCACCCGGCGATGGGCGACGAACGTTGAGCACTGGGTTGTAAACCAGGCCCACGCCCCACTCCTTGATGGCCACGGTGAACAGGTGTCCGAGCAACGCCAGCTCAAGGCGCACCGTGTTGGGTTGGAGTGGCTTAGGGTTGCCTTTAGCGTCCTTGCGGTCAACGCCTGCCAGGCGGTCATCCCGGTACTTGGCCACCAGCTCTGATGTGATGCCCGCTAGGGCGTAGGGGCCAAAGTGGGCCTTGAGGGTCGCGGCGCGGGGCTTCTCGCCTTGCTGGGTGTACGGGCGCTTGTGGATCGTCACCTCGCGCAAGTAGCGGTCCATGGCGTCAGAGAAGAGCATCTTCTCGGCCTGGCTGCGCTTAACGTACATCCCGCGCACCATCTCGTCCTCGGTGGAGCGCGCCCAATCCTCGGCGTCACGCTTGAGGCGGAAAGTCTTGCTGGTGGTGGGGAAGCCCGTCTTGCGGATGACGGCTTTCCAGGTCCCTGATGGTGTCTTGACGATGGTCGGCATTCGAGACTCCTGATGGGTCGTCTTTGGGCACTGTACCGAATTTGTACCTTTGGGTACTTTTCGGCAGCTTATGATGACACACCAATCGCTCGCCAACCTCGATGAATACTGGGATCCGTGCTTTTCAGAGTCTCACAAAGCCACAGGATTATGAGTCCTCTGCTCTGACCAACTGAGCTAACGGCCCCCTGCCTTGCACAACAAGGAAGCCGCGATTGTAGCGGCGCCCAGGCGCCCCGCGTGACCCCACATCCCCTCGAAACCAGCGCCCTCGCCTCGGATTTGCCGCATGGCCTAGGATGAAAGCTTGCCATTGCCCCATCCCCAGGAGTCCTCATGCAATACCGCCCCCTTGGCCGTACCGGCCTCAACGTGAGTGCCATCGCCTTGGGCACCATGACCTGGGGTGAGCAGAACACCGAGACCGACGCGCATGCGCAGCTCGACCTGGCCCTGGACGCCGGCATCAACCTGATCGACACCGCCGAGATGTACCCCGTGCCGCCGCGCCCCGAGACCCAGGGCCGCACCGAGCAGTACATCGGCACCTGGCTGCGCAAGACGGGCCGACGCCACGACATCATCCTGGCCACCAAGGCCACCGGCCCGGCCCGCCAGGCCGCGCGCCCCAGCCATGTGCGCGGCGGCCGCCTGCTGCACACCCGCGAGAACCTGTTCGAGGCCGTGAACCTGAGCCTGCAGCGCCTGCAAACCGACCACATCGACCTGTACCAGCTGCACTGGCCCGACCGCTCGACCAACACCTTCGGCCAACTGGGCTTCACGCAGGTGAAGGACGAGGTCACCACGCCCATCGAGGAAACGCTGGCCGCGCTGCAAGAGCTGGTGCAGGCCGGCAAGATCCGGCATGTGGCCGTCTCCAACGAAACGCCCTGGGGCCTGAGCCGCTTCCTGCACCTGTCCGAAACGCGCGCCCTGCCCCGCGTGGCCAGCATCCAGAACCCCTACAGCCTGCTCAACCGCAGCTTCGAAATCGGTCTGGCCGAGATGTCCCTGCGGGAGGACGTGGGGCTGCTGGCCTACTCCCCGCTGGGCTTCGGTGTCTTGAGTGGCAAGTACCTGGCCGGTCAGCGCCCCGAGGGCGGCCGCCTCAGCCTGTTCGAGCGCTTCAGCCGCTACAGCAACGACAACGCCGAGCGTGCCACCTACGAGTACGTGAGCCTGTTCCGCCGCCACGGCATCGACCCGGCACAGGGGGCGCTGGCCTTCGTCAACAGCCGTGCGTTTGTCACCAGCAACATCATCGGGGCGACCACACTGGCGCAACTGCAGGCCAACATCGACAGCCTGAACGTGGTCTTGCCACCCGAAATGCTGGACGGCATCGAGACCATCCACCAGCGCTACCCCAACCCGGCGCCTTGAGCGGTCTGAAGCGGCGCCCCGCTCACTTCTGGCTCAGCGCGTTGCTGACCAGGCGCGAGGTGATGTCCACGATCTCGATCATGCGGTCGTAGGCCATGCGGGTGGGGCCGATCACGCCCAGCGTGCCGACCACCTGGCCATTGATCTCGTACGGTGCCGACACCACCGACAGCTCCTCGAAGGGCACCACCTGGCTCTCGCCGCCGATGTAGATGCGCACGCCATCGGCACGGCTGGAGCCGTCGAGCAGGCGCATCAGTTGCGTCTTCTGCTCGAACAGGTCGAACATGCGGCGCAGCGAGCCCAGGTCGTGCGAGAAGTCTTCGACCGTCAGCAGGTTGCGCTCGCCGGACAGCACCAGCTGATCGCTGCTCTCGGCCAGGGCCTCGCCGCCGGCCTGCACCGCCGCCTGCATCAGCGTGGCAATGTCGCCGCGCAACTGATCGACCTCGCTGCGCAAGCGCTCGCGCATTTCGTCGATCGTCAAGCCCGAATAATGGCTGGTGAGGATGTTGCTGGCCTCCACCAGTTGCGACTGGCTGAAGTCTTCGGCGGTGAAGATGACGCGGTTCTGCACATCCCCATCGGGCGAGACCAGGATGACCAGCACGCGCTTTTCACCCAGGCGCAAAAACTCGATGTGGCGGAACACCGAAGCCTTGCGCGGCGCCGTGACCACGCCCACAAACTGCGAGAGGCTGGACAGGATGTTGGCCGCGTTGGCAATGACGCGCTGCGGCTGGTCGGGCTGCAGTTGCCCACGGGCTTCGCTGGCCAGTTCGGCCAGACTCTGCGGGCGGGCGGTCAGCATGGTGTCGACGAACAGGCGGTAGCCCTTGGGCGTGGGCACCCGGCCGGCCGAAGTGTGGGGGCTGACGATCAGGCCCAGGTCTTCGAGGTCGGCCATCACGTTGCGGATGGTCGCGGCCGACAAATCGAGCCCCGACGCGCGCGACAGCGTGCGAGAGCCAACAGGTTGGCCATCGGCAATGTAGCGCTCGACCAGCGCTTTCAACAGGATCTTGGCACGGTCATCCAGCATGGGTCCTTCATTCTAGTTTCTGGGCCGCGTTTTTGCCGCCAACCTGCCGGGGGAATGACCTAATTTGACACATTCGCTGTGGTGTAATTCCTCGCATGTCGAGTCCGTCTTCCTGCCGTTTCCGTCACGCTGCCCTGGTGGGCAAATACCAGGCCCGCGGCATCCGCCCGATCCTGGAGGATGTCGCACATTTGTTGGCCCGCGCAGGGGTGGACGTGTCCCTGGAAAGCGAAACCGCTTTCAACACCGGCATGACGGAATACCCGGCCCTGACGATCAAGGAGATCGGTCAGCAGTGCGATGTGGCCGTGGTGCTCGGCGGCGACGGCACGATGCTGGCCATCGCCCGTGAGCTGGCGCCCTTCAACATCCCGCTGATCGGCATCAACCACGGCCGCCTGGGCTTCATCACCGACCTGCCGCTGAAAGACGTGGGCACCACCCTGCCGCTGATGCTGCGCGGCGAGTATGAAGAAGAAAGCCGCGCCATGCTGGCCGGGGCCGTGCTGCGCCCCATCCGCGGCGACGGCTTCGAGACCATCTACGAAGGCTTTGCCATCAACGAAGTGCTGGTGAGCCGCGGCGCCACCGCCAGCATGGTCGAGCTGCGCGCCGAGATCGACGGACAGTTCGTCGCCAACTACCGCGCCGACGGCCTGCTGGTGTCCTCGCCCACGGGTTCGACCGCGTATGCGATGTCGGCGGGCGGGCCCATCATGCACCCCGGTGTGGGTGGCTGGGTGATCGTGCCGATTGCCTCGCACACCTTGTCCAACCGCCCGCTGGTGGTGTCGGACGACGTGACCATCACCATCGAGATCGTGGCCGGCAAAGACGCGGGCATGAACTTCGACATGCAAAGCCTGGCCAGCCTGCTGCACGGCGACCGCGTGATCGTGCGCCGCTCGGACCACCACGTGCGCTTCCTGCACCCCAAGGGCTGGAGCTACTACGCAACCTTGCGCCGCAAACTGCGCTGGAATGAAGGAGTGAGTTGACACCATGCTGCGTCGCCTGACCCTGCGTGACTTCGTCATCGTGACCAGTCTGGAAGTGGACCTGAGCGGCGGCTTCACCGCGCTGACAGGCGAGACCGGTGCGGGCAAGTCCATCCTGATCGACGCCTTGCAACTCGCCTTGGGCAGCCGGGGTGACGCTGGCGTGGTGCGCGAGGGCGCGGCACGTGCCGACATCACCGCCGAATTCGAGCCCTCGGCGCAACTCACCGCCCTGCTGACGCCCTGGCTGGAAGAAGCGGGCTTCGACAATCTGGAGCCTGGCGCGCCGCTGTTGCTGCGCCGCGTGGTGGACGCCCAGGGCAAGAGCCGTGCGTGGATCAATGGCTCCCCCGCCACGGCCACGCAACTGCGCGAGTTGGGCGAGCACCTGGTCGACATCCACGGCCAGCACGCCTGGCAAAGCCTGACCCGCGCCGACGCCGTGCGTGCCCTGGTCGATGCACAAGCCGGCGTGGACAACGAGGCACTGCAAGCTGCCTGGGTGGCGCGCCGCGAGGCGGCCCGCCGACTGGACGAAGCCCGCAGCCAGCAGGCCGACCTCGAACGGGAGCGCGAGCGCCTGCAATGGCAGATTGGCGAACTCGACAAGCTCAGCCCGCAGGCCGATGAGTGGGAGACGCTGAACACCGAGCACGGCCGCCTGAGCCATGGCCAGGCCATCCTGGATGCCGCCCGTCTGGCTCTGGATGCCTTGTCGGAGGCCGATGAAAGCGCCGAGAGTCTGACCGCCCGCGCCATCGACGCGCTGGAAGACGTGGCCTCGGTGGAGCCCCATCTGGGTAACGCTCTGGAGGTGCTGCGCGAGGCGCAGGCCCAACTGCAGGATGCCGCACGCAGCCTCAACAGTGCCCTGCACCACACCGAACTGGACCCGGATCGCCTGGCCGAACTCGACAACCACATGTCGATGTGGATGAGCCTGGCGCGCCGCTACCGCCGCCCGGCTCCCGAGCTGCCCGAGCTGCTGCAGAGCTGGCGCGACGAGCTGGCCAAGCTGGACGCCGCCACCGATCTGGAGAAGCTGGAGCGCGATGCCGAGGTCGCCCACCAGGCCTGGCAGAAGGTGGCGCACACCGTGAGCCGCCAGCGCAGTGCCGCAGCCCCCTCGCTCTCGCATGCTGTGACCGAGGCCATGCAGGAGCTGGGCATGAAGGGCGGCCGCTTCGAGGTGGCCCTGACCGCGCAAACCGAGCCGCAGGCCTATGGGCTGGAGAACATCGAATTCCTGGTGGCCGGCCATGCGGGCAGCACGCCTCGCCCGCTGGGCAAGGTGGCCTCAGGTGGCGAACTGTCACGTCTGGCGCTGGCGATTGCCGTCACCACCTCGCAATGCAGCGACGAGCGCAGCCAGGTCGGCACCCTGATCTTTGACGAGATCGACTCTGGGGTGGGCGGTGCCGTGGCCGACACCGTGGGCCGCCTGATGCAGCGCCTGGGTCGTGACCGTCAGGTGTTGGCCGTGACCCACCTGGCCCAGGTCGCCGCCTGTGCGCACCAGCATCTGGTGGTGGCCAAAGCGGTGCACGACGGGCAGACCACCAGCGACATCGGTGAAGTGCGCGACGACGAGCGCACCACCGAGGTCGCCCGCATGCTGGGTGGACAGATCACCGACACCAGCCGCGCGCACGCGCAGGCCATGCTCGCCACCGCACACGCCCAAGACATGCAGGATGCCGAGGCCGCGCCGACCGCCGGCAAAGCCACCCGCAAGCGCAAGGAGGCCGCATGAGCCAGCTCGACATCGTGTTGTTGACCGGGATCTCGGGCTCGGGCAAATCCGTGGCGCTCAATGCGCTGGAAGATGCGGGCTACTTCTGCGTGGACAACCTGCCCCCCGAATTGCTGCGCGGCCTGGTCGACCTGGAAGTGCAGCGTCCCAACGAACTCAAGCGCCGCATCGCGGTGGCCATGGACGCACGCAGCGTGGACTCGCTGCCTCACCTCAAACCCGTGCTCGACACCCTGAGGCAAGAGGGTCTGAAGGTGCGCTCGGTGTTTCTGGACGCCAGCACCGATACGCTGGTGCGCCGCTTCTCCGAGACGCGACGCCCTCACCCGCTCTTGAAGTTGCGGCCTCAACCGCCGGCCGACGCTCCGCGCCGACGCGCCAGTGACCATGAGGCCGCCAACCCCGATGCCGCCACCCATGCCCTGATCGACACGATCAGCATGGAGCGCGAGCTACTGGGCCCGCTGCGCGAGGTGTCGACGGTGATCGACACCAGCCTGCTGCGACCGGCACAGTTGCGCACCTGGGTGCGTCACATCGTGGGCGCCGAGCCCGCGGGCCTGACCTTGGTGTTCGAATCGTTCGCCTACAAGCACGGCGTGCCGATGGACGCCGACTTCGTCTTTGACGTGCGCATGCTGCCCAACCCTTTCTATCTGAAGGAGCTCAAGCCGTTGACCGGGCGCGATCAGCCCGTGATCGACTATCTGGACGCACAACCCGAATCGGCCGAACTACTGGCGCAGATCGAGGCCTTCTTGCTGCGCTGGCTGCCCACGCTGGAGAGCGATCAGCGCAGCTATGTGACCGTGGCCATGGGCTGCACCGGCGGTCAACACCGCTCGGTGTACTGCGTGGAGCAGCTGGTCAAGCGCTTCGCGGGCAAAGGTGTCGTTCTGTCACGTCACCGGGAACAGGACGCCCGCAGCGCCTGATGGATCTGATTGACCTGATCGACCACATCGGCCGACAAGGTCGTCACGTGCCTCAGTCCTCTTTGGCAAGAGCTTCGCGCAGGGCGGTCTTGAGCTGATCGCCGATTTCCGGCTTGCCCGCGAACGGGTCGGTCGGGTTGCGGGCCTGCATCACGTCTTCCAGACGCACCTGCACCATGCCAATGGCCTTGGGGTGGGTGTAGATGTAGAACTTGCCCGTTTCAATGGCGTCGTACACCAGCGCAGCGGTGTCGGTGGCCGTCACCTTGCCCGAGGTCACGGCCTTGGCGCTCATGGCCTGTCCGATCAGCTGGCTGGCCGTGGGCTTGGCATCGGTGCGCAACTCGGCAGGGCGGTTGCGGTGCGACTGGTGGATGCCGGTGGGCACGAAGTACGGACACAGCACCGAAGCGTGCACCTGCTCGGTCACCAGGGCCAGGTCCTGATACAGGGTCTCGGACAGGCTGACCACCGCGTGCTTGCTGACGTTGTAGACGCCGAGGTTGGGCGAGTTCAGCATGCCGGCCATCGAGGCCACGTTGACGATGTGCCCCTGGTAGGCGGGGTTCTTGCGAGCCTCGGCCAGCATCAGCGGGGTGAAGATGCGCACACCGTGGATGACGCCCCACAGGTTGACGCCCAGCACCCATTCCCAGTCACGCGGGCCGGCTTCCCAGATCAGGCCACCATAGGCCACACCGGCATTGTTGATGACGATGTGGGGCACGCCAAAGCGCTCCAGGCACAGGTCGGCCAGGGCCTGGATGTCTTCGCCACGTGAGACGTCACCGCGCAGGGCCGCCACCTTGGCACCGGCTTCGGTCAGCTCGGCCACCACCTTGTCCAGGGCTTCTTGTTGCACGTCGGTCAGCACGAGGTTCAGGCCCTTCTGGGCGCCCAGGCGAGCCAGTTCCAGCCCAAAGCCACTGGCGGCACCGGTGATGACGGCCGTCTGGCCTGCTTGCAGTTTCAGTTGCGACATGTTGTGTTGTTTCCTGTTTTAGGGATCAGATCAGCTTGACCAGTTGCTTGCCGAAGTTCTTGCCCTTGAGCAGACCCAGGAAGGCATCGGGCGCACTGGCAATGCCTTGCGCCACCGACTCGCGGAACTTCATCTGGCCTGTGGCCACCATGGTGCCCAATTCCTTGACGGCATCGGGCCACACTTCGGGGTGTTCGCTCACAATAAAGCCCTCGACTTTGAGGCGATTGACCAAGATCAGGGCCGGGTTCTGCATCGGGGTGGGCTCGCCGTTGTAGCCGGCGATCATCCCGCACATGGCGATGCGGCCGAAGGCGTTCATGCGCAGCAGCACGGCGTCCAAAATCATGCCGCCCACGTTTTCGAAGTAGCCGTCGATGCCGTTGGGCGTGGCATCTTTCAGGGCCTTGTAGAAGCTCTTAGGGTCGGGGTTGGCCTTGTAGTCCACGCAGGCGTCAAAGCCCAGCTCATTGACCACGTAGTCGCACTTGTCGGCGCCACCGGCCACGCCCACCACGCGGCAGCCACGGGCCTTGGCCAACTGGCCGACCACGCTGCCCACCGCGCCACTGGCGGCGCTCACCACCACGGTTTCACCAGCCTTGGGGGCGATGATCTTGACCAGACCGTACCATCCGGTCACACCCGGCATGCCGACCGAGCCCAGGTAGGCCGACAAGGGGATGTGGGTGGTGTCCACTTTGGTAAGCGCGCCACGCTGGTTGGCATCGATCACGCTGTGGGTTTGCCAACCGCCCATGCCCAGCACCTTGTCGCCCGCGGCGAACTTGGGGTGCTTGCTGAGCAGCACCTCGCCCACCGTGCCACCCAGCATCACCGTGTTCAGCGGCTGGGGTTCGGCGTAGCTCTTGCTGTCGTTCATGCGGCCGCGCATATAGGGGTCCAGCGAGAGGTAGTGATGGCGCACCAGCACCTGGCCGTCCGCCAACTGGTCGGCGGTGGGCAGCGGTGTGCTCACCAGCTTGAAGTTGTCGACCGTGGCTTCTCCCTGCGGGCGCGACACCAGCAGGATCTGTTCGTTGACGAGGCTCATGACATGGACCTTTCAGGTGTGGGACGGATCAATCGGAACCCGGGCCGGCCAGATGGGGCTCAGCAGCTGAGCCCGACGTGGGACGCCCCTTGGGGATGTCTCTCAGGTACTTGAAGGTGCCGGTGGCGTGGGCACACAGCCGGTCTTGTTCGTCGAAGATCTTGCCTTCGCAAAAGACCAGGGTCGCGGTGCTGTGCAGCACACTGCCCACCGCCCGGATGCGACCGACGCCAGGCCGGGTGAAGCTGGTCTTCATCTCGATGGTGACCGCCCCGGGGCTCTGCCCTTGGGCATCGAGGCGCAGGCTGCGGGCGGCGTGCGCCATGGCCACGTCCAGCAAGGTCATCATCAGGCCACCGTGGGCCACGCCGAAAGAGTTGGTGTGATTCTCTTCGAGCGCCAGGGAGACCTCGGCCTGCCCGCCTTCGAAGCGTTGCAGCTCGCAGCCCAGACCTTCGACGAAGGGGATGCGGAAAGCAAAGGGAATCGCCATCGTGCTGCCTCAACCGCCAGTGACGGCGCTGACGCCGCCATCCACTGCCAGAATCTGGCCGGTGATGTGTTTGCCGGCTTCGGATGCGAACAGCACCGTGGCGCCCTTGAGGTCTTCGTCATCGCCCAGGCGCAGCAGCGGCGAGTGCGCGGCCAGCTGTTCTTCACCCACGGCAGCCAGGGTGCCGGCCGTCATCTTACTGGGGAAAAAGCCCGGTGCGATCGCGTTGACGCGGATGCCCAGGTGGCCCCATTCGGCCGCCAGGGCACGGGTGAAGTTGACCACGGCGCCCTTGCTGGTGTTGTAGGCGATGGTCTGCATGAAGGCGGGGTTGCCGCCCAGGCCGGCGATGGACGCCACGTTGATGATGCGCCCCTGCTTGCGCGGGATCATGCTGGCCTTGGCGATGGCCTGTGACAGCAGGAAGTAGCCGCGGACGTTGAGGTTCATCACCTTGTCCCAGGCCTCCAACGGATAGTCCTGAGCCGGTGCACCCCAGGTGGCCCCGGCGTTGTTGACGAGGATGTCCACATCGCCCACGCGCTCCAGGGTTTCCTGAGCCAAGCGCTCGATGTCCTCGGGCTTGCCAGCGTCGGCGGCGATCCAGCGGGCATCGATGCCGCGGTCTTGCAGTGCCATGACGGCCTGCTCCAGGTCGGCAGCCTTGCGCGAGCTGATGACGACCTTGGCGCCGGCTTCGCCGAGGGCCTGCGCCATCTGCAGGCCCAGGCCCCGAGAGCCACCGGTGATGAGGGCCTTCTTGCCCGTGAGGTCGAACAGGTTCTGGATGGTGCGAGCTTCGCTCATGCGGTGGTCTTTCAATGAAAAAGGGGGCAATCGTCAGGATCAGCAGACGTAATCGAGCACATGGCGTCCCGATGCCATTTCGCGGAGCGGGGCGATGACGCCCTGGTGGTGGGGGTGTTGCTGGTAGGCAGCGAGGGCCGCTGCATCGTCAAAGCTGGAGACCAGCACGACGTCGGACGTGGCTTCCAGGCCCTCGGTCTTGATCCCCACCTCGAACTCGCGGATGCCGGGAACGATGTCCTTGCAGCTGTCGAGCAAGGCCTTGACCTTGGGCGCGTTGGCCGGGTCTTTGAGGGTGAACAGAACGATGTGTTTGATCATGGCGAGATGCTTTCGGTGGTGAAGAATGCCCCGAGTGGGTGCTCAGCCCTGCGCTCAGAACCAGTCGGCCTGGGCTTGGGCGCAAGTCAGGTCACGGCGCGAGACCACGCCCAGCCAGGCGTCGATCTTGGGCAACTCGTAGGCAAAGAAGTAGTCTGCCGCAGCGCGCTTGCCTTGCAGAAAACCGGCACCCAGAGGCCCTTGCTCCCATGTGCCCTTGGCCTGTGCGGCCTGGGCCGCGATGGCGAGTTCCAGCCAGATCCAGGCCAGCACGGTGTGGCCGAAGGCCTGCAGGTACAGCGTGGCGTTGGCCAGCGCCTCTTCGGGCTGGCCCGTGCTCCACGCGGCCTTGGTGGCGGCACCCACCTTTTGCAGTGCGCCGGCCAGGGCATTGGCATGCAGCGCCAGGCCCTCGATGTGCCCTGCCTTCTGGATGGTTTCGCTGATGCGCTCGGCCAGCACAGCCAGGGCCTTGCCGCCGTTCATCACCACCTTGCGGCCCAGCAGGTCCATGCCCTGGATACCGTGTGTGCCCTCGTGGATCATGTTGAGGCGGTTGTCGCGCCAGTACTGCTCGACAGGGAAGTCGCGGGTGTAGCCGGCACCACCGAGCACCTGGATGGCCTGGCTGTTGGCCTCCAGCGCCCATTCGCTGGGCCAGCTCTTGGCGATTGGGGTCAGCAGTTCCAGCAGCAGGCGGGCCTTCTCGGCCTCGGCCTCGCTGCCGGTCTGCTCGTCGTCCACCAGCTGGGCGCACAGCAGCGCCAGCGCCAGCCCACCTTCGGCCACGGCTTTTTGCATCATCAGCATGCGCTTGACGTCGGTGTGCTGGATGATGGGGATCTGCGGGCTGCTGGCGTCCTTGCCGGCTGCGGTCATGGCGCGGCCTTGCGGGCGGTCCTTGGCATAGGCCAGCGAAGCTTCAAAGCCGGCGTAGCCCAGCATGGTCGCGCCCAGGCCCACACCAATGCGGGCCTCGTTCATCAGCGTGAACATGCACTTGAGGCCTTCACCGGGCTTGCCGATCAGGTAGCCCACAGCGCCAGCTTGGCCATGCACGGGAAACTTGCCTTCGCCAAAGTTCAGCAGCGTGTTGACGGTGCCGCGGTAGCCGCACTTGTGGTTGAGGCCGGCCAGTGAGACATCGTTGCGCTGCTCGGTGATGGTGCCGTCGGCCTGCACCAGCTTGCGCGGCACGATGAAGAGCGAGATGCCCTTCACACCGGGGATGGTCTTGCCGTCTTCGCCGGGAATCTTGGCCAGCACCAGGTGGACGATGTTCTCGCCCATTTCATGCTCACCGCCCGAGATCCACATCTTGTTGCCCTTGAGGCGGAAGCGTGGGCCCAGCGAGTCTTGCTGCCAGGGCATGGCACCGTGGGCTTCACTGGCGGTGTCAGGCACGGCCTTGGTGGCGATGTCCGACAGGCTGGAGCCGGCTTGCGGCTCGCTCAGGCACATGGTGCCGAAGGTGCGACCTTCAAAGCTGGGCTTGGCGAACACCTCGATTTGCTGAGGAGTGCCATGCGCCAGGATGGTGTTGGCGTTGCCCCGCGTGAGCATGGGGTAGCCCGCCAGGGAGACGCTGGCCTTGAAGAAAAAGCTCATCGCGGCCATCTCGACCACGGTGGGCAGTTGCATCCCGCCCACTTCAGCGTCCTGCGCACCGGCCATCAGACCGGAGTCAATGAAGGCCTGCAGGGCCTTGGGGGTCTCGGCCGGCAGGTGCACGCGCTCGCCGTCGAACTCGGGCTCCTGCAGGTCGGTCAGGCGGTTGAAGGGGGCGAACTGCTCGGCGGCGATCTTCTCGCCCAGGTCCAGCACGGCATCGAAGGTGTCGCGGCTGTGCTCGGCATGGCGGGGGCGTTCGCACAGGGCATCGGCTTTGAGCCAGTCGTAGAGCAGAAAGTCGAGGGTGGCGCGTTGGGTCATGATGAACAGGGGTTGGGTTCGGGCCTAGGGTTCAGGCGATATGGCCCGAAGGCAAATCACACAAGGGGACACGAGCTCACAGCTTGCGCCTCAACGCCCCTTGAAAACGGCTTCGCGACGCTGCAGGAAGGACGCCACGCCCTCGGCGGCATCCTCGCTCTGCATCACGGGCACCATGTCCACAAACAGGTGACGGGCGGCTTCGGCCTCGCCCTCGTTCCACGCCATGCGGGTGGACTTGAGCACGCCTTGCACGCCCAGCGGCGCCGCCTTGGCAATTTGCGTGGCGATTTCGCGGGCCTTGGTGACTTGCTCACCGGGGGCCACCACTTCCTGAACCAGACCCGTGCGCAGAGCCTCTTCGGCGTACCAGTATTCGCCTGTCAGCAGGTAGCGGTGCGCCGCACCCCAGCCCATCTGGCGTGGCAGGCGCAAGGTGGCCCCGCCACAGGGGAAGATGCCGCGCTTGACTTCCAGCATGGCAAAGCGGGTGTCCGAGGCCGCCACGCGGATCTCGGTGTTGAGCATGATCTCCACGCCCCAGGTGAAGCAGTTGCCCTGCACGGCCATCACCACCGGCTTGGTGTGACGCTGGGCCTGCAGGCCGAAGGGGTCGATCTCGCCCTCACCCACTTCGAAGCCCTTGCCATTGCCGAAAATCGGCGCCCACTTGTCCAGTTCCACCCCGGAGGTGAAGTGCGCGCCTTCACCGTAGAGCAGGCCCACGCGCAACTCGGGGTTGCGGCTGAGCTGGCCATAGGCACGAGCCAGATCACGGTACATCTCGGGCGAGAGCGCGTTGTGCTTCTCGGGCCGGTTGACCTTGATTTCCAGGATGTGGCCGTTCTGATGGGTTTCGATGTGAGACATGTCGGGCACCTCTGTTCAAGGGCGGTCAAAAAAGGGTCTGCCAGGCCATCGCCTTGCAGACCCTCACGGTGGGGCTCAGTGCTGCTCAAGCTGAGCTGTGGATGGCATGGGCCGCTCAGGCCTTGCCGGTGAAGGTCTTGCCTTCGGCCACCAGACGGGCCAGCAGCGGTGCCGGGGTCCAGAAGGCCTGGTCCGCGCCGGGCAGGGCCTGGAAGCCCTTCATCAGCTCGACCACCTTGGGCAGGCCCAGCAGGTCGGCATACAGCATCGGGCCACCCCAGGCGAGTGGGAAGCCGTAGCCAGTCAGGTAGACCATGTCGATGTCAGACGCCTTGGAGGCAATGCCCTCTTTCAGGATCTGGGCGCCCTCGTTGACCATGGCCAGCACCAGGCGGTTGACGATTTCCTCGTCGCTGATGGCGCGCGGCGTGATGCCTTTGTCTGCACGGACCTTGTCGATGCAAGCCTGCACCTCGGCCGAGGGGATCGGGTCGCGCTTGCCGGCTTCGTAGTCGTACCAGCCCTTGCCCACCTTCTGGCCAAAGCGGCCCAGCTCGCAAATGGCGTCGCCCACGGGGCTGTAGACCACATCGGGCTGCTCGACACGGCGGCGCTTGCGGATGGCAAAGCCGATGTCGTTACCGGCCAGGTCACCCACGCGGAAGGGACCCATGGCAAAACCAAAGGCCTCGGCGGCCTTGTCCACCTGCGGCACCGTGGCGCCCTCTTCCACCAACTGGAAGCTCTGACGCACGTACTGTTCGAACATGCGGTTGCCGATGAAGCCATCGCACACGCCCGATACCACAGCGACCTTCTTGATCTTCTTGGCCACCTGCATCACGGTCGCCATCACGTCCTTGGCGGTGTGCTTGCTGCGCACCACTTCCAGCAGACGCATCACGTTGGCCGGGCTGAAGAAGTGCAGGCCCACGACGTCCTGCGGGCGCTTGGTCACTTCGGCAATCTTGTCCACGTCCAGCGTCGAAGTGTTCGACGCGAGGATGGCACCGGGCTTCATCACGGCATCGAGCTTCGTGAACACCTGGGCCTTCACCTCCATGTTCTCGAACACGGCTTCGATCACCATGTCGGCCTGGGCGATGTCGTCGTAGCTCAGGGTGGTGGTGAGCAGGCTCATGCGCTGCTCGTACTTGTCCTGCGCCAGCTTGCCCTTGGCCACCTGGGCTTCGTAGTTCTTG
This sequence comes from Aquabacterium sp., assembly GCF_034003525.1. Lineage (GTDB taxonomy): Bacteria > Pseudomonadota > Gammaproteobacteria > Burkholderiales > Burkholderiaceae_C > Aquabacterium. The sequence goes on along the minus strand of NZ_JAVEYN010000011.1, from coordinate 98,740 downwards.
CGGATCACGCCCACACCACGGTCGATGGCCTCTTGCTTCATCTCCAGCAACTTCACCGGGATGCCGGCGTTGAGGAAGCACATGGTGATGCCGCCGCCCATGGTGCCGGCGCCAATCACGGCGACCTGCTTCACCTCGCGGGTGGGCGTGTTGTCGGGCACATCGGGGATCTTGCTGGCGGCGCGCTCACCGAAGAAGGCGTGCTGCATGGCCTTGGCCTGCGGGCCGACCATGATGGCCTTGAAAATCTCCAGTTCCTTCTGGATGCCGGTGTCGATGTCGTCCTTCGTGGCGATCTCGATGGCGTCGATGCAGCGCTGGGGCGACACCAGACCGCGGCGGGCCTTGGCCATGTCGGCGCGAGCCTTGTCGAACAGGCCGGCATCGGCCACCACCGGCGCAGGCAGGTCACGCACGCGTGGCATCGGGCGCACCGCAGCCACTTCCAGCGCGAAGGCCTGCGCGCCAGCGAGCAAATCACCCTCGATCAGCTTGGCAATCAACTGCTGACCGGGGACCTTGGCCAGCTTGTCGCTGGGCACCGAGGCACCGGACGTCACCATCTGCAAGGCCATCTCGACCGGCAGGACGCGGGGCAGACGTTGCGTGCCGCCGCCGCCAGGGATCAGGCCGATGTTCACCTCCGGCAGGGCCACCTGCACGCCAGGGGCCATCACGCGATAGTGACAACCCAGCGCCAGCTCCAGGCCACCGCCCATCACCACGCCATGGATGGCGGCAACGACCGGCTTGCTGCTGGCTTCGATGGCCGCGATGACGGCGTGCAGACCGGGCTCGGCAAAAGCCGCCGGGGTGCCGAATTCGCGGATGTCAGCGCCACCGCAGAACACCTTGCCGCCACCGATGATCACCACCGCCTGCACGCAGGCATCAGCCTCAGCCTGCTTCAGACCCTCAAACACCCCGGTACGGGTGCTGTGACCAAAGCCGTTGACGGGCGGGTTGTTCAGGGTGATGACGGCGACGCCGCCGTTGACTTGGTAGGTGGTGCTCATGGCGATCTCGGGACGTTGATAGACGGATGCCAGGCCGCGCGTCACCACCTCACGCGGCGACCACGCTCTGCCTGGCGACCAGACAACTCATTCTGACAAGAGTTCTTGTAAGAATATCCGAAGATTGTGGCAGAGCTTGCTCCCCGTGTTGCACAAACACAGGGAAAGTCCCAGGCCACAAAGTCCGCGAATTCCGCCATGCGGACCAAAAATCAGACCTCCAGCCACTCCTTGCGGACGTACTGGTCGGCCCGCAGCTCATCGGGCGTGCCGTGGAACACCACCTCACCGTGGCCCATCACATAGCAGCGCTGCGAGATGTCCAGGGCAATCGTGAGCTTTTGCTCCACCAGCAGCACAGCCAGGCCGCGCTTTTGCAGTTCCTTGAGGTACTCCCCCACCAATTCCACGATCTTCGGCGCCAGCCCTTCGGTCGGCTCGTCGATCATGATCAGGTCCGGGTCGCCCATCAGCGTGCGGCACAGGGTGAGCATCTGCTGCTCACCGCCCGACATCACGCCCGCCTCGGTGTGCTGGCGCTCCTTCAGGCGCGGGAACATCTGGTACATGTCGTCCAGGCTCCAGCGTCCAGGCTTCTTGCCCCCCTTCTGGCCCAGCAGCAGGTTCTGCTCCACGGTCAGCTTGGGGAACACATCGCGGCTTTCGGGCACATAGCCCAGGCCGTGGCGCGCGATGTCATAGGTCTTGTGGCCCAACAGTTCCTGGTCATTCCACTTGACCGAGCCTTGTGCATCCACCAGGCCCATGATGGCCTTGATGGTGGTGGAACGCCCCGAGCCGTTGCGGCCCAGCAGACTGACGATCTCGCCGGGTTTGACCTCCATGTCGACGCCATGGAGGATGTGGCTCTTGCCGTAAAACGCGTGCAGGTTTTGAATGTTCAGCATGCTCAGACTCCTGCCTCGGCGGCCTGGTTCTGCGCCAGCACCGAACCCAGATACGCCTCTTTGACCCGGTCGTTCGCCCGCACGTTCTCGGGCGTGTCGAAGGCGATCACCTCGCCGTACACCAGCACCGCAATGCGGTCGGCCAGGCCGAACACCACACCCATGTCGTGCTCCACGGTCAGCAGGGTCTTGCCTTCCGTGACTTCACGGATCATGCGCACGAAGTTCGCGGTCTCCGACTTGCTCATGCCGGCCGTCGGCTCGTCCAGCAGGATCACGTCACCACCGCCGGCAATGGTCACACCCACTTCCAGCGCACGCTGCTCGGCGTAGGTCAGCGAGGTGACATGCACATCGCGCTTGCGACGCAGGCGGATCATGTCCAGCACCTCTTCCGCGCGCTGGTTGACCGCATCCAGCTTGGAAAGGAAACGCCAGAAGGCGTAACGCTCCCCCATCGACCACAGCACCGCGCAGCGGATGTTCTCGAACACGCTCAAGCGCGGGAACAGGTTGGACACCTGGAAGCTGCGGGCCAGGCCGCGGCGGTTGATCTCATAGGGCTTCATCCCGTGAATGGCCTCGCCATTGAGCAGGATCTCGCCACTGGTGATCGGCAGTCGCCCGCTGATCAGGTTGAACAGCGTGGACTTGCCCGCGCCGTTGGGGCCGATCAGGGCCACGCGCTCGCCGGCTTTCACCGCCAGCTCGGCCCCTCGGATGATCTCGGTCTTGCCAAAAGACTTGCGCACGCTGCGCAACTCCAGTGCCAGACCTTGTGCAGATGCTTTGTGCTCGCTCATGGTTGGCCTCTCAATGCATTTGACGACGGAGGTTCTCCGCCTCGATGTCTTCCTGGATCTGTTCCCACTGGTGCACGAACTGACGCCGCACCAACTCGAACAGGCCCACGCCCGTGATCAGCAGGAACACAGCGCCTACCCAGGCATCGGTCCCTTGGGTGTTGATCGTCGCGCCCATGAAGCTCATCTCCGGCCCCAGGGCCTCGTTGAGCTTGATGTGATAGACCATCTCCACCACCACGGCCACGGCGGTCAAGACCACCAACAGCGCCCCACCCAGCGCCAGGTAAGACGTCCACAGCCGGCGCAACATGCCATAGGCCGCCAGGCGCAGGTTCATCATGATCAGGCCCGAGATGCCCCCCGGTGCGTACATCACCATCACCAGGAAGAAGATGCCCAGGTAGAGCAACCAGGCCTTGGTCATCTCCGACAGCAGCACCGTGGCCAGCACCATCAACACCGCACCGATGATCGGCCCGAAGAAGAACAAGGCGCCCCCAAGGAAGGTGAACAGCAGGTAGGCCCCGGAGCGATGCGCGCCCACCACCTCGGCCGTCACGATCTCGAAGTTGATGGTGTACAGGCCGCCCGCAATGCCTGCAAAGAAGCCGGCGATCATGAAGGCGATGTAGCGCACGCGCTGCGTGTCATAGCCGATGAACTCGACCCGCTCGGGGTTGTCGCGCACGGCGTTGAGCATGCGGCCCAGCGGCGTCTGCGTGAAAGCGAACATCAGCACCGTGCACACGAAGGTGTAGACCGCGATCAGGTAGTACACCTGAATCTCGGGCCCGAAGGTGATGCCCATGAACGGCTCGCCCACCATGCGGTTGCTGGAGATGCCGCCTTCGCCGCCGAAGAACTCCGGCAGCATCAGCGACATCGAGAACACCAACTCACCAATCCCCAGCGTGATCATCGCGAAGATGGTGCCCGACTTCTTGGTCGTGATCGAGCCCAGCACCGCCGCCACCAGCAAGCCTGCGAAGCCCCCGACAAGGGGCAGCAAGCTGACCGGCACGTTCCAGGCGCCCTCCGAGACCTTGTTGAGCACATGGATGGCGGCGAACGAGCCCAAGCCCGAATACACCGCATGACCAAAGCTGAGCATGCCCCCCTGCCCCAACAGCATGTTGTAGGACAGGCAGGCGATGATGGCGATGCCCATCTGCGTGAGCATGGTCATCGACAGGCTGCTGGTGAACACCTTGGGCGCCACCAGCAGCACCAAGGCGACCAGGGACCACCGCACGATCCGTCCCACGTTGACGGGACGGAATGTGTACATCTTGTCAGACATGGTCTCATTACTCCTCGCGGGTGCCCAGCAGGCCCTAGGGTCGGAAGATCAGGATCAGCACCAACAGGAGGTAGGGCAGGATCGGCGCCATCTGCGACACCGAGATCTTCAAGATGGGATAAGCCCAGTGCTCAAAGGAGACCGGGCTGCCCAGTTGCGCCATCACCGATACCACCGACACGTCGATGACGACGGCGAAGGTCTGGATCAGGCCAATCAGGATGGAGGCCAAGAAAGCCCCCGCCAGCGAGCCCATGCCGCCAACGACCACCACCACGAAGATGATGGCGCCCACCGAGGCCGCCATGTTCGGCTCGGTCACGAAGGCGTTGCCCCCAATGACACCGGCCAGGCCCGCCAGTGCACAACCGCCTCCGAAAACACCCATCATCACGCGCGGCACGTTGTGGCCCAGCGATTGCGTCATCTCGGGGTGCGTCAGCGCGGCCTGGATGATCAGACCGATGCGGGTGCGGGTCAGCAGCAGCCACAAGGCCACCAGCATCGCCAGAGCCACCAGGGCCATGAAGCCGCGGTACATCGGGAACTGCGTGCACGAGTTGCCTGCGGCGGCGCAGATCGCCGCATCACCGGCGCCCGCAAACCAGCTCAGGCCCTGTCCCTGGATGTTGGCCAGGGTGAACAAGGCCCCGTCCAGCGCCTCGGGCACGCGGTAGTCCACGTTGGCCGGGCCCCAGATCAGGCGCACCACTTCCAGCACCACATACGACAGGCCGAAGGTCACCAGCAGTTCGGGCACATGACCATAAGGATGCACCTTGCGCACCGAATAGCGCTCGAACGCCGCGCCCAGCGCGCCCACCAGCAGCGGCGCCACGATCAAGGCGGGGAAAAAGCCGATGCTGCCCGTGAGCGCATAGGCAAAGTAAGCACCCAGCATGTAGAAGCTGGTGTGCGCAAAGTTCAGCACGCCCATCATGCTGAAAATGAGCGTCAGCCCGGAGCTGAGCATGAACAGCAGCAGCCCGTAGCTGAGCCCGTTGAGGGCAAAGACAAAAAACGTTTCCATGACTGGCCCGCAGAGTTCGTTCACCGGCCAAGCCGGCACCACGATCAGGTCAAAAAAAGGGCATGCGACGCGCCGTAGCGCCCTCGCATGCCCTCAGGCGCCTCACATCAGGACGGGCGCTTCATCTGGCAAGAGGTGGGCGTGCTGGCCACGTACGCGTCGAACTGCTTGACCGGCACAAAGGTCATGCCGGTGCCTTCCACGTTGTACGGGTTCTTCGCATCCATGGGCGCCCACTTGGCCAAGTACAGGGTTTGCTGCAACTGGTGGTCGGTCTTGCGCATCTCGACCTCGCCATTGAAGGTCTTGAACTTCAGACCTTCCATCGCGTAGGCCACCTTGACCGGGTCAGTCGACTTGGCATTGGCCATCGCGATCGTCAGCATCTGCAGGCCCGAGTAGGTCGCCGCAGAGTAGTAATCGTCGTTGAAACGCTTCTTGAACTCGGACACCAACTGTCCGTTCAAGCCACCGAGGTTGTAGTGGCCATAGCCGATCTGGTAGACGCGACCGTTGGCCGCCTTGCCCAATGCGGTGGGGGTGCCGCCGAAGTTGGCGTAGTAGGTGTAGAACTTGGCAGTCAAGCCGGCATCGTTGGCGGCCTTCACCAGCAAGGCCAGGTCCGAACCCCAGTTGCCAGTGATCACCGTGTCGGCGCCCGAGGCCTTGATCTTGGCGACATAAGGCGCGAAGTCACGCACCTGGGCCAGCGGGTGCAGGTCGTCGCCGACCACCTGGATGTCCGGACGCTTGCGCTTGAGGTTTTCCTTGGCGAACTTGGAGACCTGGTGACCGTGTGCGTAGTTCTGGTTGATCAGGTAGACCTTCTGGACGTCCTTCTGGTCCTTGATGAAGGTGGTCATGGCTTCCATCTTCATCGAGGTATCCGCATCCAGACGGAAGTGCCAGAAGCTGCACTTGCTGTTGGTCAGATCAGGGTCCACCGCAGCGTAATTCAGGAAGACGATCTCCTTGCCGGGGTTGCGCTGATTGTGCTTGTTGATGCCGTCGATCAGCGCCGTGGCTGCGCCCGAGCCCAGGCCCTGCACCACATAGCGCACGCCCTGGTCAGCGGCCGACTTCAGCGCGTTCAGCGTTTCAGCGGGGCTCAGCTTGTTGTCGATGCTGATGATCTCGAACTTCACGCCAGCCGGGTTGCTGGCATTGAGCTTTTCCGCGACGAACTGGTAGCTCTTCAACTGGTTCTGACCCACGCTGGCCATCAGGCCCGAGAGTGGATCAATCCAGGCCACCTTCACGGTTTCGCCCTTCTGGGCAAACACCGCACCAGCGCTCAGAGAGGCTGCCACCATCACGCTCATAGCTCGTACAGGGAATCGCATCGCTTGCTCCTTTTTGAGGGGGGTCAAAAGTCCTTACGCTCCCAATCTATCCCCCATGTTCACGGGGGTCAGTCAGAGCTTTCCCGTAAAGTGCGGGCACACATTCCACCTTGCAGTTGGCGCAAGAAAAAAGGCACCCGCAGGTGCCCTTGTTTACCCTTGAAGAGGGAATGTCACACGACGGCTCAGGCCGTTGGCAGCTTGTGATCACGGAACTGTTCGCGCAGCTTGAGCTTGTACAGCTTGCCTGTGGCGGTGTGGGGCAGTTCATCCACGAACACGATGTCGTCCGGGGTCTGCCAGTTCGGAATCTTGCCCTTGAAGAAGGCCAACAGTTCTTCCTTCGTGACCTCGGCATCGGGCTTCTTGACCACCACCATCAAGGGGCGCTCGTCCCACTTGGGATGATGCGCCGCAATGGCCGCGGCCTCGTGCACGGCCGGGTGGGCCATCAGCACATTCTCCAGCTCGATCGAGCTGATCCACTCGCCACCCGACTTGATCACGTCCTTGGAGCGGTCGGTGATCTGCATGTAGCCATCGGCGTCGATGGTCGCCACGTCGCCCGTAGGGAACCAGCCATCGTGCAACGGCGACTTGTCGACGTTGAAATAGCTGTTGATCACCCAGTGACCGCGCACCTCCAGATCGCCCGTCGCCACGCCGTTCCAGGGCTGCACATTGCCCTCGGCGTCCACGATGCGCATGTCCACGCCGAACACCGACTTGCCCTGCTTCTCCAGGATCTTCTGCTTGGCCTCCGGCGGCAGGTTGGCGTGCTTGGACTTCAGGCGGCCCAGCGTGCCCACCGGCGACAGCTCGGTCATGCCCCAGGCGTGCACCACCTCGACGTTGTAGTCGTTCTCGAAGGTGCGGATCATCGACGGCGGGCAGGCAGCGCCACCGATCACCGTGGTCTTGAAGGTGCTGAACTTCAGGTTGTTGGCCTTGACGTAGTTCAGCAGGCCCATCCAGATGGTCGGCACACCAGCGCTCATCGTCACGCCCTCGGCTTCGAACAGCTTGTAGAGCGACTCGCCATCGAGGTGATGGCCCGGCAGCACCAGCTTGCAGCCCACCAGGGCGGTGGCGTAGGGCGTGCCCCAGGCGTTGACGTGGAACATCGGCACCACCGGCAAGACCACGTCCGTGCCCTTGATGCACATGGCGTCAGGCAAGGCAACGGCGTAGGCGTGAAGCACCGAAGAGCGGTGCGAGTACACGGCGCCCTTGGGGTTGCCGGTCGTGCCCGAGGTGTAGCAGATGCTGGCGGCGGCGTTCTCGTCGAACGAGGGCCAGGTGTAGTTGCCGTCTTCGGCGTCGATCAGATCCTCGTAGCACAGCAGGCTGGGCAGCGTGTGTTCGCGCGGCATGTTGTCGCGGTCGCACATCAGCACCACGTGCTTGACCGAAGGCAGCGAGGGCACCAGCTTTTCCACCAGCGGCAGGATGTTCAGGTCCACGAAGACGACCTTGTCCTGCGCGTCGTTGATGATCCATGCGACCTGCTGCGGGAACAGACGCGGGTTGATGGTGTGGCACACCAGCTCCGAACCCGACACGCCGTAGTAGATCTCCAGGTGGCGATAGCCGTTCCACGCCAGGGTACCGATGCGGTCACCCGCTTCGCAGCCCAGACGGGCCAGCGCCTGCGCCAGCTTGCGCGAGCGCAGCTCCACCTCGGCCCAGTTGGTACGGTGGATGTCGCCCTCGACACGCTGGGACACCACCTCGATATCCCCGTTGTGTCGCGCTGCATGGGTCAGCAGCGACGAAATCAACAGGGGCATTTGCATCATTTGGCCCATCAGGCTCATAGGTCGTCCTCCGGAAAGACACGCAGATTGGTGGTTGACGACGGCGCGTCATTTTGACAATGCCGTCTTCCACATCCACAAAATCATAGACGCCTTTGTCCGACACTCCGCGCCCTCAGACCCCCGTGAAGACCCTTGAAAGATGGGCGAATCTGCGTCAGATCAAGGCCAGAAAGTGGCGAAATCGGACACCGTTTCACGCTCGGCCAACAGGGTGTTCTCGATCGCGTCCGGGTCGGCATGACCCAGCGCCATCCCCACCACCACCATCTCGCGCTCGGCATCCAGACCCAGATGGTCCGAGATCAGCGCGTGGTAGGCATTGAACGCCGCCTGCGGACAGGTGTCGAGACCGCGCGCACGCGCCGCCACCATGATGTTCTCCAGGAACATGCCGTAGTCCAGCAAGCTGCCCTTGCCCATGACCCGGTCGATGGTGAAGATCATGCCCACCGGCGCGTCGAAGAAACGGAAGTTGCGGCCGTTCTGTTCGTGCATGCGGGCCTTGTCACCCTTGGTGATGCCCAACAGGCTGTACAGGTCCCAGCCTACCTTGCGGCGCCGGTCGATGAAGGGCGAGACCCACTCCTTGGGGTAGTAGTCGTACTCTTCCTGATGCTGCCCCGCCTGAGCCGGGTCGTTGTATGCGGCCATGATGCGGTCCACCAGGGCCTTCAGGCTGGCGCCCGTCAGCACATGCACGCGCCAGGGCTGGGTGTTGGTGCCCGAGGGGGCCCGTGCGGCCACCCGCAAGATGTCCTCGATCACGCTGCGCGGCACCTCGGTGGGCAGAAAACGGCGAATGGAGCGGCGCGAAGTGATGGCGGCGTCCACGGCGGCCGTGCTTTCGGGGGTGATGACATCGGGGGCGCGGGGCACCGAGGCGGGGTTGCTCATGACGGGTCCTGACAACAAAAAGGGAAACAGACAATCAAACAGATGCGAACGGATTCATGCTGCGGCGGGCACTTGCAAGGCCTTCAAAGCCTGCACAAAAGCTTCAGGCAACTCGGTAGGCCGACGCGTGACCCGGTCCACGTACACATGCACGAAGTGGCCGCTGGCGGCCGACTGCGCCTCGCCTTCCTCGAACAGGCCGATCTCGTAGCGCACGCTGCTCTTGCCGATGTGGGCCACGCGGATGCCCGCCTCGACATTGCGCGGGAAGGCCAGCGGGGCGAAGTAGTTGCAGTGCGTCTCGATCACCAGGCCGATGACCGCCCCTTCATGGATGTCCAGCACCCCGGCCTCGATCAGATAACGGTTCACCGCCGTGTCGAAGTAGCTGTAGTAGGTCACGTTGTTGACGTGGCCGTAGATGTCGTTGTCCATCCAGCGCGTCGTGATGGGACTGAAATGGGCGTAGGCCGCCCGGCTCTGGGGTTGGGGTCTGCTGCTCATGGGAAACATTATTCATGATTCATTCCCTCGCCTGCATCCCACCCTCGCCACGGCCCGATTGACCTGGCGCCAAACCGCCCGCTACATTAATGACCCACCGGTCAGTTACTGAAGGTCCATCCGTTTGAGCGAGCCCGATCCGTCCTCTTCGACCAAACCTCGCCAACGGCGCAAGGCCGCCCGCCCCCAGGAACTGCTGGAAGCCGGGCTGCGCCTGTTCCTTCGCAAAGGCCTGGCGGCCACCCGCATCGAAGATGTGGCGCGGGAGGCAGGCGTGTCCAAAGGAACGCTCTACCTCTACTACCCCAGCAAGGACGAACTCTTCAAGGCCGTGGTGCGCCACTACCTGACCGAGGTCATCGTCGAAGCCGGCAACCTCGCCGACGTGCACGACGGCCCCAGCGCCGAGCTGCTGCACCAGTTGGCCAGCACCTGGTGGCTGAGGGTGGGCTCGTCCGAAGCGGCCGGCCTGGTCGTGCTGCTGATGAACGAGGCGGCCACCTTCCCCGAGCTCGCTCAGTTCTACATGGACGAGGTGCTGGCCCCCACGCACGACCTGCTGCGCCGCGTGCTGGAGCGCGGCATGGCGCGCGGTGAATTCCGCGCCCTTGACATCACCTCGGTCGTGCACGGCATGATCGCACCGGTTCAGTTCCTGATCCTCTATAAGCGCTGCACCTCGGTGTGTGCAGCCAACCCCGTCCCCCTGGAGCCTGAACGTTTCCTGGGCACCCAGATCGACATCCTGCTGCACGGGCTCGCCATCCCTCAGCCGTCCTCTGAAAAGACCTCATGACAACACCGTCTTCGTGGAAAAAATGGCTGCTGGTGTGTGTGGCCCTGCTCGTGCTGGGCGGCAGCATTGCCCGTGCCATCGTGACCCGCAAAGCGCAGCAAGCCGCGCTGGCCCAAAGCACCGAAAGCGCGCAAGCGCGCGCCATCCAACTGGCGCCGCACGACGTGCACACCGTCCAGGCGCTCACCCTGAACGGGACCATCCCCATCTCCGGCAGCCTCATCGCGCAACGCTCGGCCGTGGTCAAGGCCAAGGTGGCAGCCGAATTGCTAGCCCTGCACGTGCGCGAAGGGGACACGGTGCGCCAGGGCCAGTCGCTGGGACAACTCGACACGCAGGAAGTCGGCTTGCGCCGCCAGCAGGCCCAGCAGCAGGCCGCCTCGGCCAAGGCCATCTGGACCAATGCCGAGCAAACGCTGCGCAACAACCAGGCCCTGGTGCAACAGGGCTTCATCTCGCGCCAAGCCCTCGACACCTCGCTGGCCAATGCGGCCTCCACCCGCGCCACCTATGAGGCCGCGCAGGCCGCCGCCCGCCTCGCCGACAAGGCCTGGCAGGACACCCGCATCCTCGCGCCCCTGGCCGGCCAAATCTCGCAGCGCTTCGTGCAGCCCGGCGAGCGCCTCAATGTCGATGCCCGCATCGTCGAGATCGTCGACCTTGACAGCCTGGAGTGGCAGGTGCCCCTGAGCCCCCAGGACGTCGCCCAGGTGCGCATCGACGCGCCCGCCACCCTTCGCATCGACGGCCTGAGCGAGACCTTGACCGCCCGCATCGCCCGCATCAACCCCAGCGCCACCGCCGACACCCGCTCGGTGATGGTCTACCTGAGCCTGCCCCGCCACCCGGCCCTGCGCCAGGGCCTGTTTGCGCAAGGGCAGATCACCGTGGACACCCGTGAAGGCCTGGCCATCCCGGCCAGTGCCGTCTCCCGCGACAGCGGCCGCGACGCGGTGCTGCGCATCGACGGCGACCGCATCGTGCGCGTGCCCGTGCAAGTGGGCCTGCGCGCCGCGCGCGGGGGCGACGCCGCCCAGCCCTTCGTGGAAATCACCTCAGGGCTGAAAGCCGGTGACCGCATCCTGCCCGATGCCAGCGGCACCGTGCGCGAAGGCGCCCGGGTGACGCTGCGCGCCGCCACGACCCCGTCGGCCCCCCCCTCAACGGCCGCGCCCTCCGCAGCCTCACGCTGAAGCAGGCCCGCAGCATGTGGTTCACGCGCCTGTCCATTGGCAACCCCGTCCTGGCCACCATGATGATGATGGCCCTGGTGGTGCTCGGCCTGTTCTCCTACCAACGCCTCAAGGTTGACCAGTTCCCAGACATCGAACTGCCCACCCTGGTCGTGCAGATGGCCTACCCCGGCGCCTCGCCCGAGATCATCGAAACCGAGGTCACCCGCAAGGTCGAAGAAGCCGTCAACACCGTCGCCGGCATCAGCCAGCTCTACTCTCGCTCCTACGAGGGCAACTCCGTCGTCATCATCCAGTTCAACATGAGCGTGGACGGACGCCGCGCCGCCGAAGATGTGCGCGAGAAGCTCTCCGCCATCCGCCCCCTGATGCGTGACGAGGTCGAAGACCCGCGCGTGCTGCGCTTCGACCCGGCCAACCGCCCCATCTTCTCACTCGCCCTCACCTCCCCCGATGGCAGCCAGAGCCCGCAGGCGCTCACCACCTATGCCGACCAGATCCTGCGCAAGCGCCTGGAGAACGTCGAAGGCGTGGGCAGCGTCAACCTGGTGGGCGGCCTCAAGCGCCAGATCAACGTGTACCTGCGCCCGCAAGCCTTGGATGCCTTCGGCCTGCGCGCCGAACAGATCGCCGCCACCGTGCGCACCGAAAACCAGGATCAGCCCGCCGGCAGCGTGCGCACCCTCGACCGCGAACGCGTCGTGCAGATCGACGCCCGTCTGCGCACCGTCGAAGACTTCCGCCGCCTGGTGGTCGCCACCCGCAACGACCAGCCCATCCGCCTCAGCCAGGTCGCGGACGTGGTCGACGGCCCGCAAGAGCTCGACACCCTGGCCCTGCTCAACGGCCAACGCACCCTCGCGCTCGAAGTGCTCAAGTCTCAGGGCGACAACACCCTGGACGTGGTGACAGGCCTGCGCGCCGCCATCACGGAAATCACGCCCAACCTGCCCCCGGGCATGAAGCTCGACATCGTGCGTGACAGCAGTCGCCCCATCAGCGTCAGCGTGCAGACCGTGCGCGCCACCCTGATCGAAGGTGCCGTGCTCACGGTCGCCATCGTCTTCCTGTTCCTGAACTCCTGGCGCTCCACCGTCATCACCGGGCTGACCCTGCCGATCTCCATCATCGGCACCTTCCTGTTCATGCACGCCTTCGGCTTCTCGATCAACATGGTCACGCTGATGGCGCTGAGCCTGTGCGTGGGCCTGCTGATCGACGACGCCATCGTCGTGCGCGAGAACATCGTGCGCCACCTGCAAATGGGCAAGTCCGCCCTGCAAGCCTCCATCGACGGCACGCAGGAAATCGGCCTGGCCGTGCTGGCCACCACGCTGTCCATCGTCGCCGTCTTCCTGCCCATCGGCTTCATGGGCGGCGTCATCGGCAAGTTCTTCCACGAGTTCGGCATCACCATCGTGGCGGCCGTGCTCATCTCCATGTTCGTCAGCTTCACGCTCGACCCCATGCTGTCGAGCGTCTGGCACGACCCGGCCATCGCCGCCCACGGCCGAGGCGCAGCCGGCGCGCCCCGCAGCTGGTACGACCGCACCTTCGGTCGCCTCACCGGCGCCATCGACCGCTGGTCCGAATCCCTCAGCGAGGGCTACCAACGCCTGCTCGCCCGCGCCCTCGACCACCCATGGTGGACCATGGTCGTCGCCACGGCCACCCTGGTCGGCAGCGTGGCCTTGATGCCCCTGGTCGGCACCGAATTCGTGCCCAAGGCCGACTACTCCGAAACCTTCGTCAACTTCTACACCCCCTCGGGCACCTCGCTCGAAGCCACTGAAGCGCGCACCCGCGAAGTCGAACAGCTCATCCGCCAGATGCCGGAAGTAGCCTACACCCTGTCCACCATCAACACCGGCCAGGCCCTGGGCCGCAACCAGGTTTCCGTCTACGTGCGCCTGACCGACCGTCACCTCCGCCAGCGCAACGTCGATCAGCTCTCGGCACCGCTGCGCGAAGCCCTGTCCGCCCTGCCCGGCATCACCGTCACCCACGTGGGCCTGCTCGATGCGGTCGCCGGCCTCAAACCCATCATGCTGTCCATCCAGGGCAGCAACATGAAAGAGCTGCAGCGCCTCAACACCGAAGCCCTGGCCCGCCTGCGCCACATTCCCGGCCTGGTCGACCTCGACACCAGCCTCAAGGCCGACAAGCCCACGCTAGACATCCGCGTGCGCCGCGATGCCGCCGCCGACCTCGGCCTCAACGTCAACGCCGTCAGCCAGGCCCTGAGCGTGCTGGTCGAAGGCAAAGTGGTGGGCAGCTGGCGCGCCGAAGACGAGCAAAACTACGACATCCGCGTCTCCCTGCACCCCGACGCCCGCCGCACCGCCGACGACCTGCGCAATCTCACCCTGGTCATGGGCACCGACGCCCAAGGCCGCCCCCGGCAGGTCCGCCTGAGCCAGGTCGCCGACGTGGTCGAAAGCCTCGGCCCCACCCAGATCAACCGCCGCGACCTCAACCGCGAAGTCGAGATCACCGCCAACTTCACCGGCCGCTCCATGGGCGAAGTCTCTGCCGACATCCGCAAGGTGCTCGACGACATGCCCTGGCCCAGCGGCTACCACTACCGCTTCGGCGGCTCCACCAAGGACATGCAGGAGTCCTTCGCCTACGCCCTGTCTGCGCTGGGCCTGGCCATCGTCTTCATCTACATGATCCTGGCCTCGCAGTTCCGCAGCTTCCTGCAGCCCATCGCGCTGATGAGCTCCCTGCCGCTCACCCTCATCGGCGTGGTCCTCACGCTGCTGGTATTCGGCTCCACCGTCAACATGTTCTCCATCATCGGCGTCATCATGCTGATGGGCCTGGTCACCAAGAACGCCATCTTGCTGGTGGACTTTGCCAACCGCGCCCGGGCCGGCGATGCAGGCGAAGGCCACGAAACCGCCCCCCTGCCCCGCCGCGAAGCCCTGCTGCTGGCCGCCCGCGTGCGCCTGCGCCCCATCCTCATGACCACCCTGGCCATGGTCTTCGGCATGGTGCCTCTGGCTTTTTCGCTCACCGAAGGCTCCGAACAGCGCGCTCCCATGGGCCAGGCCGTCATCGGCGGCGTGCTGGCCTCCTCCCTGCTCACGCTGGTGGTGGTGCCGGTGGTCTACGCCTTCCTCGACGACGTGTCCGCGTGGCTCAAAAGACGAATGCATCCGACGAACTTGCAGCAGATTCCCCCCAAGTCAGGCGGCTCTTCTTAAAATGCCCGTTTTACCCGGATTCCTTTCCATACCGTCTCCCGTAGGATGCCCAGCATGAACGTCGAACAAGCCCGCTTCAACATGATCGAGCAACAGATCCGCCCCTGGGATGTCCTGGACCCCACGGTGCTGGAGCTGCTGTCGTCCGTTCACCGTGAAGATTTCGTGCCGGAAGCCCACCGCGGCCAGGCCCTGATGGACCTGGAGATCCCGCTGGACAACGGCCGTGCCCTGCTGGCCCCGCGCGTCGAAGCCCGCCTGGTGCAAGACATCAGCCTGCAAAAGGATGAAACGGTCCTGCTGATCGGCGCCGCCACCGGCTACATGGCCGCCCTGATGGCCCACCTGGCCCAACGTGTGGTCGCCATCGACGCCGACGCCGGCCTCGTGGGCGCTGCGCGCGCCAACCTGAAGAAGGCTGGTATCAGCAACGTCGAAGTGGCTCAGGCAGACGGCACCCAAGGCTACCCCGGCAAGGCCCCTTATGACGCCATCTTGCTGGCCGGCTCCGTGGCCGAAGTGCCCCAGGCCCTGCTCGACCAGCTCAAGCCCAACGGCCGCCTGGTCGCCGTCGTCGGCCAGCTGCCCATGATGTACGCCACCCGCTACACCCGTGAAGGCCAGGCCCAGTTCAGCAGCCAACAGCTGTTTGACACGGTGCTGCCGCGCCTGACCGGCTTCACCGAACCCAGCCAATTCAAGTTCTGAGCCCCGCTCGGCTCTGCACCCAACTGAGGAAACCCCCGATGTTCCAGCACGTTTCGCCCTCGCACCTGACCTCTTCCGCCACCCCCAACGCGTGGCGGCCGCTGGCCCGGGCGTGTGCCCTGGCCGTGCTGGGCATGGCGGGCTCCCTCAGTGCGCAGGCCGAGAACCTGGTCGATCTGTACCAGGCGGCACGCGGCTACGACGCAGCCTACCTGGCCGCCAAATCGCAGTTCGATGCCGCCCAGTTCAAGGCCGACCAGGCCCGTTCGCTGCAACGTCCGTCGGTCAACCTGCAGGCCACGGTCAAGCGCAACCGCCTGGAGTCGTCCGTGGAAGGCCCCGTCAGCTACGACGGCAGCAGCACCAACAGCCAACTGGCTGTGGCCGCACGCCAGCCCCTCTTCAACCAGAGCAACTCCGCCAAGGTCTCCCAGGCCGAGGTGTCGCTGAACGCCGCCCAGGCCGACCTCAAAATGGCCGAGGACGATCTGGTGGCCCGCCTGGCCCAGGCCTATTTCGACGTGCTCTCCGCGCAGGACGTGCTGGCCACCGCCCAGGCCAACAAGAAAGCCCTGGCCGAGCAACTGGCCTCGGCCAAGCGCAGCTTCGAAGTCGGCAACTCCACCATCACCGACACGCGTGAAGCCCAGGCCCGCTTCGACCTTGCCACCGCCCAGGAACTGGCCGCCACCAACGACCTGCGCGTCAAACGCATCGCCCTCGACCAGTTGGTGGGCCGCGCAGACGTCAAGCCCAACCCCCTGCGCACCCCGGTCAACCTGGAGTCCCTGGACCCAGGCCAGATCGACCCCTGGGTGCAGAACACCGTCACCTCCCCCATGGTGCGCAAGGCCGAAGTCGGCCTGAAAGTGGCGCAGCTCGAGGTGGACAACGCCCGCGCCGGCCACATGCCCACGCTGGACGCCGTCGCCCAGCTCGCCCGCACCCATAACAGCTCGAGCAACGACCTGATCAAAGCGCAAAGCGGCGCCGGCACCTCAGGCTCCATCGGCCTTGAGTTCAACATGCCGCTGTATGCTGGCAACGCCATCCAGAACCGCGTGCGCGAAACCCTGAGCCTGCAAGACAAGGCCGAACGTGACCTGGAGAACGCCCGCCGCAGCGTCGACCTCGGCACGCGCCAGGCCTACTCAGGCGTGCAGTCCGGCTTGGCCCAGGTCAAGGCCTACGAGGCCGCTGAATCGTCGGCCAAGCTGGCCCTGGAAGCCACTCAACTTGGCTACCGCGTCGGCGTGCGCATCAACAAGGATGTGCTGGACGCGCAGACCCAGCTGACCAACACCCAGAAGGACCTCTACAAGGCCCGCTACGACGTGATCATCGGTGCCATCAAGCTGCGCCAGGCTGCCGGCACCCTCACCGCCGACGACCTGGCCGAACTCAACAAGCTGGTCGCCCCCTGACCCTCCGGCCCGTCGACCTGACCGGATTCAGTCTGGCTCGGGCGACAAGGCCAGCTCATCGACCTTGCGCAGCAACTGCCCCACGTCGATGGGCTTGGTCACATAGGCGGCAAAGCCTGCCGCACGGCTGCGTTCCAGGTCCCGCGGCATGGCGTTCGCGCTGACGGCGATCACCGGGATGCCCCGGGTGGCCGGGTGTTCACGCAAGCACTGCATCACGGCGTAGCCGTCCATGTCGGGCAGGTTGATGTCCAGCAAAATGAGATGCGGCTTGTGGGTGCGCGCCATCTCCAGCCCCAGGCCGGGGGCCATGGCGCTGAGCAACCGCACCCCGGGCAACATGCCCACCACACTCTCGATCAGCTGCAGGTTGTTCGGGTTGTCTTCGATGCACAGCACCGTGCGGACCGCCACGCCGCCGCCCGACGTGGCGAGCGCCGCCTGGCGCACCGTCCCGGCGGCATCGCCCGGCCCAGTGCCGTCCTGGGCACGCGGCAGTCGCACCCAGAAGGTGCTGCCCTCGCCCACCTGGCTCTCCACCCCGATCTGTCCGCCCATCAGGGTCATCAGGCGCTTGCTCAAGGCCAGACCGATCCCGGTTCCCTCCACATGGTGATGCTCACCGGCATCCAGGCGCTCAAACGGCACGAACAGGCGCGCCTGCTGATCGGGCGTCAGGCCCGCGCCCGTGTCACTGAAGCGAATGCAGATGCCCTCATCCTCCAGGACGCAGCCGACACTGACCACCCCAGCCGTCTGGTTGTACTTGATGGCGTTGGACAGCAGGTTGAGGAACACCTGCTTGAGGCGGGTGCGGTCCGCACGAACCTGCCAGGCATCTCCGCAGGCCACGTCCAGCAAGCGGATGTCGCGCGCCTGGGCTTGGGGCCGCACCAGCGTCAGGCACTCTTCCAGCAAGGGCCGCAGCGCCACCTGCTCCAGGCTGACCGTCATCTGACCCGACTCGACCCGCGCCAGGTCGAGCACCTCGTTGATCAAGGCCAGCAGGTGCTTGCCGCCATGCAGGATCTGCCGCACATGGGCGATCTGCAAGGGCTCCCGCGCCGAAAACTCCAGCAACTGTCCGAAGCCCAGAATGGCGTTGAGCGGGGTGCGCAGTTCATGGCTCATCCGCGACAGGAAATCGCTCTTGCTGTGGTTGGCGCGCTCGGCCTCGTCCTTGGCCGTGGTCAGCTCGAGTGTGCGTGCCGCCACGCGCATCTCCAGCTCCTCGTTGAGCAGCTTGAGGCGCTCCTCGGCCTCCTTGCGCGGGGTCACATTGCGCGAAATCAGGATGTAGCTGGGACGGACCCCATCGGGTGTCTCCTTGCGCGCCACCGAAATCTCGAACCATTTGGCGCCAGCGGGTACGTCCAGCGCCAACTCGCGCCCCCAGACCGCCCCGAGCTTGTCTGCATCGCGCAGCGCCTGGTGCACCACCTCGGCCGCGGCGGGGGGCATGACCTCCCGCACGGTCTTGCCTATCAAGCGCTCAGGCGCTAACAACAGCCACTCAGTCTTGGGGCTCAGCACGCGCAGGTAACGCCCCTCGCCATCAAGCTCAAACAAGAGATCGGGCAGGGCCTGCCAGGTGGCAGCCAGCTCCTGACGCAGGGCGTCAAACCCTCCCGCCAGGTGATCAATCTCCATGAAGCCCCCCCGCGGCACCGGCGTGCCCCACTCTCCACGGCGCAAAGCGCGCGACACCTTGTCCAGTTGCGCCAGCGGACGCGTGACGTAGCGACCCAACAGCCAGACCATCAGCCCCATCATCGCGAGCCAGCCCAGCATGTCCGGCACCCGACCCATCACCTCGGCATGTTGCGCCTGCGCCCGCAGCGTGCTCAGGTCATAGGCCACGTACACCACCGCGCGCCGCAAACTGCGAACCTCGTCGTCCCGGCTGGGCAAGGTGAAGGACTGCACCGCGTCCATGCGCTGGCCATCGGCATGCATCTGCCAGTCCGGCAAGCGGCCCCGAGCCGCCTGACGCAAACGCCCCAGATCCAGGGTCGGCCAGACTTCACGCACCGTTCGCCCACGCCAGGCGGCGCGGCTGGCGTTCAAGACCTCACCGGCCTCGGTCACCAGCAACACCACCTGCACCTGGGGACGGCTCGCCACCTGGGCCACCTCTTCGGCCAGCAAGTCCGAGGTGCCGGGCGGCAAGCCATCGGACAGCCGCACCAGATGCGCCACGTCGCGCAAGAGGTTGAGTCGTTCCGACGCGGTCAGGTCGCGCTGCTTCTGATGCAAGGCATACGCGAGGGAGGCCGCCCCGAACACCAACATGACGGCCAGCATGACCAGCGGCAAAAACAGACGCAAAGACCGTTCGTTCATGCCACCTCCGGCAGGAAGGTCGGCTCACACAAGGACGTCAGGTCGGGCGCCCGATCCAGCAAACGCGCCTTGTGCATGAGCCGCCCCACCATCTGGGCCGATGCCTGCAAGCGCGGCTGCGTGCCACCCAGCCAGCCCTGATTGGCTGCCAGGTCGGACAGGGCGATGCCCCCGAACGCCCGCATCACCTCTTCTGGCGACACCTGCTGGTGGGGCGCCATCAGCCGCGCGGCCACCTCGGGCTGTGCCTGCCGGTGCTCAAAGGCCCGAAAATACGCCTGCAGCAGGTGGCGCCAGGCGTCATGCTGCCCAGGCAAGGCGTCGGCGCGCACCGCCAGCACGTCCAGGATCAGGCCCGGCAGACGGCTGCTGTCGAGCAGCAAGTGCGCCCCGAGCGTCCGCAGCTGCGACGCCATGGGCTCGAACGTGATGACCACATCCACTTCACGGCGCGCATACGCCGCCACATGCTGGTCGGCCGTCAACGGCACCTTGATCACATCGGCCGCGTTGAGTCCCGCCATCTCCAGCAACTTGGCCAGCACCACCGCCCCCAAGGCGGTGGCCTCCACGCCGATACGCCGCCCCCGCAGCTGGCTGAGCCGGGTCACGGACGGATGCGTCAGCACCACGTCGGCCCCATGCGACTCGCCAAACACCAGCACAGCGCGCGCATCGACCCCGCCTTCGCGCACCAGGAGGAGCTCGTCGAGCGTCAGGGCTGCGGCAGGCACCTGTCCATTGACCAGCGCCATCATGCTGGCCGTGTTGGACGGAAACTCCTGCAGCCGCACCTCGCGCTCACCGAGATAGTCCAGCTCGGCCGCCAGATGCAGCAAGGCATAACCCACCCAGGCATTGAGCGCCACCTGCACCGGCTCACGCGGTGCGGTGCATCCGCTCAACACCCAAGGCCACACCGGCGCGCCGCACAGCACGCCACCGCTCCTCGTCAGCCAGGTACGTCGATTCATATTGGAATTGTTTGGACCGCAGAACACGCGCCTCGACACTCAGGCAAGGCAGCGCGCTACACATTCTTACATTCTGACAAGACAAGAACATGTCTCACCGCGCACAGACGCTGCGCGGGAGGGGATGACGATCACTTGTAGCGCGCACATGCCTGCGCCAGCCGCGTCGCCACCGCCTGCTTCAAGGCAGCCGGGCGCAGCACCTCGACATCCGGACCCCAGCGCAGGATGTCCATGATCAACTCGGTGGGCTCGACATACGGCAGCTTCATCAACAAGGCACCGGTGTCCTCCACCTCGGTCTCCTGCTGGGGATGCCAAGCCTCCTGCGACACCCAGGGCGCCGCCTCGGCCGCGAAGTGCAACTGCGCCCAGCTCACCTTGTTGCCGGCAAAGATGCCGTAGCCGCCATCCATCTCCTCTTCCACGCGCTTGAGCGACAGATTGCGTGCCTTGCGCTCCAGAGGCTGGGCCGCTTCCACGGCGTCCAGTGCAAAGCGGCGCAGCGCGTCGCTCTCATGGCACCAGGCGTCAAGGTACCAGGTGTTGCGGTAATGGATCAGGCGCTGTGGCGACACCTCGCGCACCGAACGCGCCTTGCGTGAGCGGGTGAAGTACTGCAACTGAACCCGGCGGCGCTGCAACAGCGCCGCGCAAATCACCTCAAAGCACTGACTGCCCACGGCACGCCGCGCCGAGCCCACGATGCGAACCCGGCGCATCAACTCGGCCGCATCCACCTCGGTGCTGCCGAGCAGCTGGTGCACCCGGTCCAGCAAAGGCCCCAGGTGACGGCTCAGCGTGCCTTCCGGGTCCAGGTCCGACAGCAGGTGGTGCGCCATCAAGAGCGCGTACAGCTCCTTCTGGTCGAACCACAAGCCAGGCAGCTCATGCTTGTCGCCCATGTGGCCTTCGTCGGCAAAGCGATAGACGTTCTCCGCACGGTCGTACACGATGGGCGCACCCATGCGGTCGCGCAGGAACTGCAGATCGCGCTTGAGCGTGGCACGTGACACCTCCAGCTCCGTGAGCATCTCCTCGAAGCTCACCTGGCCGCGGTGGCGGATCATCAACTCGATCTTGTAGAACCGTTCGGTCTTGCTGCCCATGATGTGCCTGCTCGATACGTTAAGGGAAGGCGTATCGGACGACTTTAACAGGGCGCCCCCGGTATCCGGCTCAGGGTCAACTGCAGGCCCCCCAAAGGAGGAAGCCCCAGACGCAAAAAAGCCGCAAGGCGCATGACCTGGCGGCTTTCTTTTGAATCTGAATGGTGCCGGCTGTCGGATTCGAACTGACGACCTACCGCTTACAAGGCGGTTGCTCTACCAACTGAGCTAAGCCGGCACTGCCTCACATTCTACACAGCTTCTTCACTTGATTCGGCGCAGTGTCGGGCGGCCGCCACCAGACGGGGGGGGCTCAGGCTTGTCATCGCTGCTGCCCCCGGCAACGCCGGGTCGCGCCTCGGACTCCACGGACTTCAAGCTGGCCTTGTCCTTGGCCGGCTTCGGGGCGCGCGCCAGGTGCAAGCCCACCGAACGCGCCTCGGCCGGGGCCTTGTCCCCGGCGTCGGGCTCTGCCGCGGCGTCTTCCTCGGACGACGAGGTCGGGGCATCCACCCCTTCGCCACCCAAAGAAGTCGGCACCGGGAAGGCCATCCCCTGTCCGTTTTCACGCGCGTAAATCGCCACCACGTGATCGACCGGCACGAGGATGTCGCGCACCCGCCCGCCGAATCGCGCCTTGAACTCCACGAACTCGTTGCCCAGCACCAGCTGGCTGGTCGCCTCAAAGCTCACGTTCAGAACAATCTCGTTGTTCTTGACGTACTCCTGCGGCACCTGAACCGAGCGGTCCACGTACACCGCCACATAGGGCGTGAACCCGTTGTCGGTGCACCAGTCATGCAAGGCGCGGATCAGGTAAGGACGTGTGGACGTCCCTTGTGCTTCTTGTTCAGTGGACATGCTCATGGGGCCGGTTGACGATCACGCAGCACGATCACTTGCGCATCACCTTTTCAGACGGCGTCAGCGCTTCGATGTAGGCCGGACGCGAGAAGATGCGCTCAGCATACTTCAACAGCGGCAAGGCATTTTTCGACAGCTCGATGCCGTAGTAATCCAGGCGCCACAGCAGCGGCGCGATGGCCACGTCGAGCATCGAGAAGTCGTCGCCCAGCATGTACTTGTTCTTCAGGAAGATCGGTGCCAGCTGCGTCAGGCGATCGCGGATCTGCGAACGGGCCTTCTCCAGCTGCTTGTCGGTCCCCTTCACGCCGCCACGGCCTTCGAGCAGGTTCACGTGCGAGAACAGCTCCTTCTCAAAATTGAGCAGGAACAGGCGCACGCGGGCACGGGCCACCGGATCGCCTGGCATCAACTGGGGATGCGGGAAACGCTCGTCGATGTACTCGTTGATGATGTGCGATTCGTACAGGATGAGGTCGCGCTCAACGAGGATGGGCACCTCGTTGTACGGGTTCATCAGGGCGATGTCTTCGGGCTTGGCAAAGACGTCCACATCACGGATCTCGAAATCCATGCCCTTTTCGAACAGCACAAAACGGCAACGATGCGAGTAAGGGCAGGTCGTCCCGGAATAAAGCACCATCATGGGGGTGGGTCTCCTAAATATCTCAAAACAACGAAGCGCAGTGGTCGCTGAGAGCAGACCACTGCGCCACCACAGCACTCACCGATCGCTCAGTGAATGCATCAGGATCACTTCACGTCTTTCCAGAACGCGGCATTCAGACGCCAGGCGATGACAAAGAAGATCGCCAGGAAAATCAGGACACCCACGCCGATGCGTTGACGTTGCTGCTGGACGGGCTCGCCCATCCATTGCAGGTAGGCCACCAGGTCGGCGATCGCGCTGTCGTACTCCTGCGGCGACATCGTGCCGGGGGTCAACTGCTCGAAGCCTTCAAACTCGTGTGTCTTCTTGGTCGGATCCTTGGGATCATCCACCTCGACGAACTTGGCCGTGCGTTGGCCCTGCAACTCCCACAAAGCGTGCGGCATGCCGACGTTCGGGAAGGTCAGGTTGTTCCAGCCAGTCGGACGGGTGTCGTCACGGTAGAACGTGCGCAGATAGGTGTACAGGTAGTCGGCACCGGTGCCCGAATGGCTGGCGCGCGAACGGGCCACCAAGGTCAGGTCGGGAGGCAGAGCGCCGAACCATGCCTTGGCGTCCTTCGGATCCAGCGACACCTTCATCACCTCACCGACCTTGTCGGTGGGGAACAGCAGGTTGTCCTTGATCTGCTGCTCGGTCAAGCCGATGTCCTTCAAGCGGTTGAAGCGCATGAAGGCAGCGGAGTGACAGTTCAGGCAGTAGTTGACGAACAGCTTGGCACCGTTCTGCAGAGCAGCCAGGTCAGAGACACGTTCCTTGGGGAACTTGTCCAGCACCAGGGCGCCACCGGCAGCCTGTGCACCCGTCACCAGGGCAAAGGCGGCCAACAGGGAAGCAAGAATCTTTTTCATGTCTGTTTTTCCTGCAGCGATCAGTGGGGCTTGAAGGTGACGCGATCGGGCACGGGCTTGAAGGTACCCAGCTGGCTCCACCACGGCATCAGCACGAAGAAGCCGAAGTAAATCAGGGTGCCGACTTGCGAGACCAGTTCACCCGTGGGCGACGGCGGTTGCACGCCCAGGTAACCCAGGATCACGAAGTTGATCACGAACACGCCATACACCAGCTTGTGCCAGCTCGGACGGTAGCGGATCGACTTGACCGGGCTCTTGTCCAACCAGGGCAGACCCACCAGGATCACCACGGCGCCGCCCATCACGGCCACGCCCCAGAACTTGGCTTCGAAGGTCTTGAGCAGTGCGATCACGACCGCAGCGACGACCAAGCCCACCACCTTGGACTTGCCCTGACCCTTGATCAGGTTCAGCACGGCACCCAGGGCGATGATGATGGCCAGCACGTTGACCATCAGGTCGGTCGTGGCACGCAGCATCGAGTAGAACGGGGTGAAGTACCAGACCGGCGCGATGTGCGCAGGCGTCTGGAAGGGGTCAGCCGGGATGAA
The DNA here is from genome assembly GCF_034003525.1 of Aquabacterium sp. Taxonomy (GTDB): domain Bacteria; phylum Pseudomonadota; class Gammaproteobacteria; order Burkholderiales; family Burkholderiaceae_C; genus Aquabacterium. The sequence continues at coordinate 74,424 of NZ_JAVEYN010000011.1, read as the reverse complement.
GTTCGGGCGCTCCAGGAAGTAACCGCCGAACTCGGGCGCGAAGAAGATCACGGCCGAGAAGACGATCAGGAAGCCCACCACGCCCAGCAGGTCGTGCACCGAGTAGTAAGGATGGAAGGGGATGCCATCGAGCGGCTTGCCTCGGGCGTCCTTCGGGCCTTGCTTGATCTCGACGCCGTCCGGGTTGTTCGAGCCCACTTCGTGCAGCGCGATGATGTGCGCGACCACCAGGCCCAGCAGGACCAGGGGCACGGCGATCACGTGCAGCGAGAAGAAGCGGTTCAGCGTGGCGTCACCGACCACGAAGTCACCGCGGATCAGGATGGCCAGGTCCGGGCCGATGAAGGGCACGGCAGCGAACAGGTTGATGATGACCTGAGCGCCCCAGAAGGACATCTGGCCCCAGGGCAGCAGGTAGCCCATGAAGGCTTCAGCCATCAGCGCCAGGAAGATCAGGCAACCGAAGATCCAGACCAGTTCACGCGGCGTGCGGTAGGAACCGTAAATCAGGCCACGGTACATGTGCAGGTACACCACGACGAAGAACGCCGAGGCACCCGTGGAGTGCATGTAGCGAATCAGCCAGCCCCAGGGCACATCACGCATGATGTATTCCACCGAGGCAAACGCCAGGTTGGCGTCGGGCTTGTAGTTCATGACCAGGAAGATCCCGGTCACGATCTGGATCACCAGCACCAACATTGCCAGCGAGCCGAAGAAATACCAGAAGTTGAAGTTCTTCGGTGCGTAGTAGTCGCCGACGTGATCGTTCCAGAGCTTGGTGGCCGGAAACCGGTTGTCCACCCAGGTCATGAACTTCTCGCCAGCCGAAGCGCCCGCGGGCGCCTGCTTCATTTCAGCCATGTGCGTGTCTCCTGTCAGGCCTTCTTGTCTTCACCAATCAGCAGCTTGGTGTCAGACAGGTACATGTGGGGCGGAATCTCCAGGTTGTCCGGAGCCGGCTTGTTCTTGAACACGCGACCTGCCAGGTCAAAGGTGGAGCCATGGCAAGGGCACAGGAACCCGCCCGGCCAGTCGTCCGGCAGCGAAGCTTGCGGGCCAGCCTGGAACTTCGACGAAGGCGAGCAACCCAGGTGGGTACAGATGCCCACAGCCACCATCACGTCTTCCTTGATGGAGCGGTGGGTGTTGCGAGCGTACTCCGGCGTCATCTCGAGCTTGCGCTCGGAATTCGGGTCAGCGAGTTGCGGGTCGATGCTCTTGAGGGCCGCGACCTGCTCGGGCGTGCGCTTGAGGATCCACACGGGCTTGCCGCGCCATTCGACCGTCATCATCTCGCCCGGCTTGAGGGCGCTGATGTCCGCCTCGACGGCGGCACCGGCGGCTTTCGCGCGCTCGGACGGTTGGAAGGTCGAAACGAAGGGGATGGCGGTGGCCACGCCGCCCACGCCACCGGCGGCGCAGGCCATGGTCACCCAGGTCCGACGGCTTTGGTCCACTGGCTGATTGCTCATGGGTATCCTTAGGGACTGATAGGACGATGACAGAGATATGGGGTCAACCGCATATTCTAACGGAGGTCAAAGGCGCATCCCGCTCGATTCTCAGCAGCTTGCTCAAGCGTTGGCCGCGCGATCCTGCTACATTTTTGCAACATCCCCAGGAGACACTGGCACCGTGCGGTTCATTTGCGGGCCTCCCCCGCGTCATTGATACAGTGCACCACATCACGGCAGCACGCCGCCGCCGACCTTCCCCCAAAGACAGGAGCCAGCCATGGGTTTTTTCAGTGAGTTCAAAGAGTTTGCCGTCAAGGGCAATGTGATGGATCTGGCCGTCGGCGTCATCATTGGCGCCGCATTCGGCAAGATCGTCGACTCCGTCGTCAATGACCTCATCATGCCGCTGGTCGGCAAGGTCGTCGGCGGACTGGATTTCAGCAACTACTACATCGCACTGGCGGGACAGGACCCGTCCCTGCCCTTGCTCGAAGCCAAGAAGATCGGCGCCGTGTTCGCATACGGCAACTTCCTGACCGTGGCGCTGAATTTCGTCATCCTGGCTTTCATCATTTTCCTGATGATCAAGCAGATCAACCGCCTGAAGAAGGAAGCACCGGCCGCGCCGTCAGCCCCGGCTGTCACGCCCGAAGACATTGTTTTGCTTCGTGAAATTCGTGACAGTTTGAAAAAGTAAGGAGCTCATGCAGATCTGCACGGTCACGGCCCCTCCTCATGAGCATGCCACCCCCTGTTTCGGGACAGAATCGAGCATCTGACGCTGCACAGATGGACCGCATGACTTCTGATTGGATTGCTACGTGACCGACCCACGCCTTGACGCCGTGCTGCAACCCGCTCTCGGACGCATCCGAGGCGCGGTGTCAGCCGTGCTGGATCAGGCCATCGTGCAACTGGCCGCCCAGGCGGCCGCCAGCACCAGCAATCAGCAAAGACAATTGCTGATGACCGCCGACCGAGAGTTGCGACTCAAGGCTGGCCGTCTCAAGCCTTGTTTCGAGCGCGAACTCAACGCGCTGGTGGACGGGTGCCTGCAAAGTAACCCGGACACCAGCCCCAACAGCCTGGCCAACACGGACTGGGCCTCCTTGTCTCTGGTGGACAACGCCCAGGTCGAGCGCGATGTCCAGGCCGACCGACTCGCGCTGACGGTCACGCACGCGTGCGAACGCCCACTGGAGACCGTTAGCGGCTACATCGCCGGCCTGCTGGACGACGCCAGCCCGGAGCGCAACCCCTTGCGCCCCAAGCTGGTCGCCAAGGCCCTGCTCGACAGCCTGATCCAGGTCGACATCCCCGAGGATGTGACCCAGGCCATCGCTGCGCAATTGCCCCCCCTGCTGGGACCGGCCTTGGCCACGTGCTACGAGCAGGTCGCCCACGACATGCGGGGCGCGGGCCTGCAGGCGCAGGGCATGGCCGTGCAAAAGGCGCGCAGCTCTGGCGCCATGCCTTTGGGGGCCGATGCCCGGCGCACCGAGCCCGCCCCCCAAGCTGCGGAGGCGGCCATCCCAACGCGCCCCTCCGCCCTGCACGCACGGGCGGCGCATGCCCTGGGTGAGATGTTCGGCGTCACCATGCCGGAACCCAGCTACCCCGGTGGCACGGGCGGCAGTGGTGGCACAGGCGGCAGCATGACCTCAGGCGCCCCCTTGAGTGCCGACTTTCAGAACCTGCTGCGGCAGATCAGCCGGCAAGCAGGCGAAATCGGCCAGGAGGCCATGGCGGCGGCCGGCCTGAGTTCGCAGGGTGGCCACCTCGACGTCGGCCTCCAGATGCCCGGTTTTGCCGGACCGCTGATGGCCGTCAACCAGATTCGCGCCAACCGCGACGAACTGGTGCGTGCCAGCGGTGGGGCAGCGCTCGACAAGATGGTCATCGACATCGTGGCCGCCTTGTTCGACCAGGTGCTCTCCGACCCCAAAGTCTCGCCCGAGATGGCCCGCCAGATCGCCCGCCTGCAGATGCCGGTGCTGCGCGTGGCCCTGGGCGACATGAACTTCTTCAATTCACGCAAGCACCCGGTGCGGCGCTTCGTGAACCGCGTCGCCTCGCTGTCGGCAGCCTTTGACGACTACGGCCAGGGACCGGGCGCCGATTGCCTGGCGCGCATCACCAGCCTGGTCAATGACATCGTCGACGGTGACTTCGACCGCATGGATCTCTATGAGACCAAGCTGCGCGAGCTCGAAGCCTTCATCGAAGCCGAAACGGCGCAAGACGCCGCCGACAGCGCCGACATCGCTGCCTTGCTCAGCACCAAGGAAGCCGATCTGCGCGTGCAGCAGCGCTACATGCAGATACTGCAGCGCGAGCTGCTCGATGTCGAGTTGCCCGACTTCCTGCGCGACTTCCTCGCCCAGGTCTGGAGTCGGGTACAGGTGGTGGCCGCCACCCGTGATGGGGCCGACTCGGCCCTGGCCCAGCGCATGAAGACCGCCGGCCGCGAGCTGGCCTTGAGCGTTCAGCCCAAGGGGCACCCCAAACTGCGTCAGGCCTTCCTGCTGAAGTTGCCGTCCTTGATGAAGGACATCAACGAAGGCCTGGCCCTGATCCAGCATCCGGAGGCGGCCAAGCAGGCATTTTTTGCCGAGCTGCTGCCCGCCCATGCAGCCTGCCTGAAAGCACCGCCCACGCACGACCTGACGCAAAGACTGCTGGAGCAGCGCCTCAAGCAGGTCGAGAGCATCGCCATCCCGACGCGGGAGGAGACCGCCGGTGACTCGATGCCCACGCCGTTGGACAGCCTGCACACCGACCACAGCCTGATGAGCACCTCGGCCTTCACCGCCGAGGAGATCAAGCAGTCGGGCTTCATCCCCGAGGCGGCACTCGACAGCGGCAGTCTGGACATCAACCTCGACCTAGGGGCCGCAGACATTGACATCGACCCCACCCTGGGCGATCTCGACATCAACCTCGACACCCCGCCGCCGCCTGCGGCCGGGCTGCAACTGGTGCATCACATCCAGAAGGGCACGCCCTACCACATGGTCATGCAGGGCAAGTGGCAAAAGGTGCGCCTGACCTGGATCAGCGAGGGCCGGACCTTCTTCATCTTCAACGCCGGCCACCTGCACAAGCAGACCATTTCACTGACCGGTCGTACCCTGGCCCGCATGTGTGAAACAGGTCGTTTCAAGGCCTTTGAGCAGGCCGAGCTGATCGAGCGCGCGACCGTGCGTGCGCGCAAGCAACTGGCCGCCTTGAGCGCCGGCACCCAGCACTGAGGCCTGTTCCCGCTCGCAGCGCTCAGCGACGCCGACCCGCCACCAGCGCACGCGCCATCCGTGCGGCCGCGGCCAGGCTGGCTGCATCGGCCCGCCCGGTCCCCGCCAGGTCAAACGCCGTGCCGTGATCCGGGCTGGTGCGCACGAACGGCAAGCCCAAGGTCACATTGACCCCTTGCTCCAGGCCAAGGTATTTGACGGGGATCAGACCCTGGTCGTGGTACATCGCCACGACCACGTCGAACTCCCCGGGGTGGGCGGGCTGCGCATGGCGAGCACGCATGAAGACGGTATCGGGCGCGATGGGGCCGATGGCGTGGATGCCCTCGGATCGGGCCGCCTCGATGGCCGGACCGATGATGCGCAGCTCTTCATCGCCAAACAGCCCCCCCTCCCCGGCGTGCGGATTGAGGCCGGCCACCGCAATGCGCGGCTGGCTTTGCCCCCACAACGCGGCGCTGCGGTGGGTGATGCGCAAGGTTTCGAGCACGCTGTCAAACGTCACCTGCTCGATGGCTTGGCGCAGGGACACGTGGATGGTTACCAGCACGGTTTTGAGCTGGTCGTTGGCCAGCATCATGCGCACGGGCGCCGGCGGCTGTCCGGGCGGACTGCCTTCGGCCTGCAGCAATTCAGTGTGCCCGGGATAAGGTTCCCCAGCCAGCGCCAGCGCCTCCTTGTGCAGGGGGGCGGTCACGATGCCAGCCACCTCCCCCGCCTGCGCCAGTCGCACGGCCTCGCGGATGGACGCGGCGGCTGCCCGGCCAGCGCGCACATCGACCTGCCCCACGGGGGCATCGAGCAGATCCTCGGGCAGGCCCGGGGGCGCCCAGACCCCCATCTCGTCGGCCGCCAGGGTCGCCACCTCGCTCAGCGCCGCGAGTGCGCGCACCCGTGGACGCCGCCCAGCGGGCAGCCAGCCCACGGCCCTCGCCATCACCTGAGGGCAGCCAACCACCACGGCCTCACGCCCACCCGGCCACCACTGGGCAATGATCTCCGGGCCAATGCCACAGGCATCGCCCATCGTGACGGCCAGCAGTTCGGCGGAATTTTCTTCATGCGGTCTTGACATGAACATATTGTGACCTCAGCTATAGGGGCAAGGTCAGGTTGGCTTGCCGATTGCTACACTCCCACCATGACGTGGCTTGATGAGATTCGCTGGGATGACAACGGTCTGGTACCGGTCATTGCCCAGGAGGACAGCACCGGTGATGTGCTGATGTTTGCCTGGATGAACCGGGAGGCGCTCGCCTTGACGGCCGACAAGGGCGAGGCGGTGTACTGGAGTCGCTCGCGCAAGCGCTTGTGGCACAAGGGCGAGGAGTCTGGCCACATCCAGAAAGTGCACGCCATACGCCTCGATTGTGACAACGATGTGGTGCTGTTGCGCGTTACACAACTCGGTCACGAACCGGGCATCGCCTGTCACACCGGCCGTCACAGTTGCTTCTTTCAAAAATATGAGAATGGCGAGTGGGTTGCTGCCGACCCGGTTCTCAAAGACCCCGAACACATCTACAAATGAGCGATTCCCTGGACACCCTGGACGTGTTGAGCCGCTTGGCCAGCGTCATTGAGTCACGCAAAGGTGGTGACCCTGACAAGAGCTATGTGGCCCGACTGTTCTACAAGGGCACCGACACCGTCCTCAAGAAGGTCGGCGAGGAAGCCACCGAGACGGTGATGGCCGGCAAGGACATGGCGGCCGAGCCCAGCGAGGCCCATCGCCAGGCTCTGGTGGGAGAGTTTGCAGATCTGTGGTTTCATTCGATGGTGGCCATGGCCCACCTGGGGGTGAACCCTCGGGATGTGGTGGGGGAACTGGCGCGCCGTGAAGGCCTGTCAGGTCTGGAAGAGTTCGCCGCTCGCAGCAAGCCAGCCGCAGGCCCGCAAGGCGCCTGAATTACGTTTCATTGTGGGGACACACCCCTTTATCGGAGTACATCATGGGTTCTTTCAGCATCTGGCACTGGTTGATCGTGCTGGCCATCGTCGTCCTGGTGTTTGGCACCAAGAAACTCAAGAACATCGGCGGCGACCTTGGGTCGGCCGTCAAGGGCTTCAAGGACGGGATGCGTGACGGCACGACCAGCGAGCCGAGCGACCCGCAGAAGGTCGCCAACGCCACCCGCGACGACGTCAACACCGTCGACGTCGAAACCAAGACCAAGTCCTGATGGGTGCGGCCTGCCGCCGGCCGGGAGTGGCCTGATCCATGATTGATTTTGGTATCGACAAACTGGCCTTGATCGGGGCGGTTGCCTTGATCGTGATCGGCCCGGAAAAGTTGCCGAAGGTGGCCCGTACGGTGGGCTTGCTGCTGGGCAAGGCGCAGCGCTACCTGTCCGATGTCAAGAGCGAGGTCAACCGCTCGATCGAACTGGAAGAGCTCAAGAAGGCCAAGGAAGGGCTGGAAGAAGCCGCCCGCGACATCGGCCAGAGCGTGTCGGCCAGCCTGGAAGAAGCGGGCGCGGCGCTGAGCGAGCAGGATCAAGCGACGGCGGCCAGCTTTTACGAGGACCTGCCCTACTACGGCAGCGGCAAGCCGGTTCGCAAAAACTGGCGTCTCAAGCGGGGCGCGATGCCGCTTTGGTACAAGCAACAGCACGGCATCCGGCGCCATGCGCAGTCCGGCGCGGCCCGTGTGGCCCGTTTCCGCCCCCCCGTGGCCGCGAAGCCACGCCAACCCTGAACCACATCCCTGTGAGCGATCCCAACAAGAATCCAGACGAGCTGGATGGCTCCGAGCAGCCCTTTGTGTCGCATCTGGTCGAACTGCGCGACCGCTTGATCCGCGCGGTGATCGCCATCGCGGTGGCGTTTGCGGTGCTGGCCATCTACCCTTCACCGTCGGGGCTGTATGACTTCCTGGCCTTGCCCTTGGTCGAACACCTTCCCAAGGGCGCCACGCTGATCGCCACCAACCCGATCTCGCCTTTCATGGTGCCGGTGAAGGTGACCATGCTGGCGGCCTTCATGCTGGCCCTGCCGGTGGTGCTCTATCAGATCTGGGCCTTTGTGGCGCCGGGCCTGTACACCCATGAAAAGAAGCTGGTGCTGCCGCTGATCGTCTCCAGCACCCTGCTCTTCTTCGCGGGCGTGGCGTTTTGCTACTTCTTCGTGTTTGGCAAGGTCTTTACCTTCATCCAGAGCTTCGCACCCAAGAGCATCACGGCGGCCCCTGACATCGAGGCCTACCTGAGCTTCGTGCTCAACATGTTCCTGGCCTTTGGGGCTGCCTTCGAAGTGCCGGTGGTGCTGGTGATCCTGGCGCGCATGGGCATGGTGTCGGTGCAAAAGCTCAAGGACTTCCGCAGCTACTTCATCGTGATCGCTTTCGTGATTGCCGCCGTGGTCACCCCGCCGGATGTGGTCTCGCAACTGGCGCTGGCCATCCCGATGTGCCTGTTGTACGAGGTGGGCATCTGGGCGGCGCAGTTGTTCGTCAAGCACACCAAGGCGCCGGACAGCGACGATGCAGCAGCCACCTGAGCTGAGCGTTTGCTGAACGCCTGCACCAAGCAAAAGAAAAGGCCCGCCAATGGCGGGCCTTTGTGTTTCCGGCAGGGGCAACTGAGAGAGCGGCGCCCCTGCTCGGAGATCACGCAGCCTTGTTCACACGGCGACGCGCCACGCCAGCACCCGCCAGCGCCAAGCCCACCAAGGCCAAGCCAGCAGGCTCAGGAATGGGCTGGGTAGAGATGGTCAGACCGAACAACACATTGTTGGACTGATTCTCAATCGTCGTGAAGCCAATGCAGCCAGCGGGCAGGCCGACGGCACCGCAAGCACCTGCGCCCTGCGGCTCCAAGGTGCCCGTACCGCCGATGGGGAAGGCATTCACGTAGTACGTAAACCCGTCATAAACGAATGCTTCATCCAACAAACCACTGGTCAACACGAAGATGTCGTTGCAAGGAACGGGGCTGTTCACCTCGCAACTGCCATCGTTGGACGTTTCCAGAAACTGGATCTGGTAGTTGAGCGGAACCAAGGCTTGTGTCGGCCCCACCGGTACCGTCGGCGTGAGTGACAAGGCCACCGTGAGCGTCGCAGATCCGAGGGATTGCCCGGCCGGGATCACGTTGTTGATGTGCGTCAGGGTCAGGGTCGGGGCCGCATTGGCCGCGGGTGGGATACCCCCCCCCACATAGGTGTTCACTGTAGGATCGACCAGCGGGTTGGAGACACTCAGGGAGCTCTGTTCGTTCTCCGGGACGTCCCCCCAGCGCAAGCGAGTGTTCCCCTGATCCCGGATGACGGTGCCTGGTGCATAAGCTGTCCAGGTGCCTGAAATGTCGATGCTCCAAGTTTCGACCATCGCAGCACTGGCCTGGGTACCCACCAGCAAAGCTGCGGCGGCAATCATGGTTGACGTCAAGTGTTTCATTTTGAACCCCATCTGAATGATGATGAACTCGCATCGTTGGTTGATGCGCCTTGTTGACGGGCTGAAAACTGCCCCCGCACTCACCACAACGCATAGACCGTGCCAGAACACCACCTGCGCGCTAAGTTCTTGAAAAAAAAGGGCATTCACGCACCACCAAGTTCATGGCCGCAGGCGCGTGTCAAAAAAACCAACACCTCGTCGCAGCCCACTTCCACGATCCAAAAACAAAGCCCGCATCGGCGGGCTTGGGGCTCACTCTTCGCTGTCGTCCTGCTGGGGCTGCGCTGGCATGGCCATCCGCGGGCGCTTGGCCACCGTGACCATGGCGGTCAGGCTCTGGCCGCCGCGCAGCAGGCGCAACTGAGCCGCCTCACCGGGTTTGAGCGCGGCCACGGCATTGAGCAACTGGGCCGTGTTCGCGACCTTCTGCGAGGCCACTTCCACCACCACATCGCCTGGGCGCACGCCACCCAAGGCCGCCGGGCCGTTGTGTAGCACGCCGGTGATCAGCACGCCTTCCTTGAGCGGCAGGTTGAAGGTTTCGGCAATCTCGGGCGTCAGGTCGCGCGGCTCAACGCCGATCCAGCCCCGGGTGACCTGACCGTCGCGGATCAGGCTCTCCATCACCTGACGGGCCGTGGACACGGGAATCGCGAATCCGATGCCCATGCTGCCGCCCGAGCGGGAGTAGATCGCGCTGTTGATGCCCACCAGGTTGCCTTCGATGTCCACCAGCGCGCCGCCCGAGTTACCAGGGTTGATGGCCGCGTCGGTCTGGATGAAATTCTCGAAGGTGTTGATGCCCAGTTGGTTGCGCCCCAGGGCACTGACGATGCCCGAGGTGACGGTCTGGCCCACGCCGAAGGGGTTGCCGATGGCCAGCACAGCGTCACCCACCTGCAAGGCGTCGGAGCTGCCAAAGGTGATGGCGGGTAGGCGATCGAGTTCGACCTTGAGCACGGCCAGATCGGTGTCCGGATCGGTGCCGATGACCTTGGCCGACGCTTTGCGGCCGTCGGTGAGCATGATCTGGATGTCGTCCATGCGGTCGACCACATGGTTGTTGGTGAGCACATAGCCTTCCGGCGAGACAATCACCCCCGAGCCCACGCCGGACTGTGGCTGCGACTCCTGGTCACCGAAGAAATAACGGAACCACGGATCGCTGCGGCGGTTCTGGCGGGCCGCCGTGTTGCTGGCACTCACGCTGACCACCGTGGGCGCGGCCTTGCGAGCAGCATCACGGAAACTGGTGAGGGCTTGGCGCTCAGCGCTGGCGGCACTGGCGGCCGGCGACGGGGCCACGAGCACCGTGGGCGCGGGCAGGCCCTGTCGGGACGTCCAGGCCGACAGCCACTGCGGACGGAAGGTCGCCACAACAAAGAGCACACCGACGGCAACGGTCACCGTCTGCGAGAAAATCAACCAGGTTTTGCGCATGAACATCACAAGCCAGAAAGGGCCCGCCGTGATCGATAGAGACACCCTGCATTCCCACCTCCACCAACTGCTGGAAGCCGAACGCTTTCGGGATTATGGGCCGAACGGTCTGCAGGTGGAGGGCAAGCAGGTCATTCGCAAGGTGGTGACCGGGGTGACGGCCAGCCTGGCGCTGATCGAAGCGGCCATCGAGGCCGGCGCCGATGCCATCCTGGTGCACCACGGCCTGTTCTGGAAGGGGCAGGACGGCCGCGTGACCGGCTGGATGAAACAGCGCCTGCAGCGCCTGCTCGCCCATGACATCAACCTGCTGGCCTATCACCTGCCACTGGACGCCCATGCCAGCCTGGGCAACAACGCGCAGTGGGGCGAGAAATTGGGGCTGCAGGCCGATGCGCGCTTTGGCGAGCAAGACCTGGGTTTCATCGGGTCGGCGCCAGCGGGCTTGGATTGGAGCACGCTGCAGGCGCGCGTTCGCGAGGTAATGGGGCGCGAGCCTATCGGCTTGGCCGGCGATGGTCGCCCGCTGCGACGCGTGGCCTGGTGCAGCGGTGGCGCGCAGAGCTACTTCGAAGGCGCCATTGCGGCCGGCGCCGACGTGTTCCTCACCGGTGAGATCTCCGAACCGCAAGCGCACTATGCGCGTGAAACCGGTGTGGCCTTCCTGGCCTGCGGTCACCACGCCAGCGAGCGCTATGGGGTGCAGGCGCTGGGCCAACACCTGGCGGCGCAGATGGGCGTGCAGCACACCTTCATCGAGATCGACAACCCGGCGTGATCGGAACACCGCACGGCGACGGGCGGAGCGGCACCAACGGCCTCGGCCGCACGTCACCATGCACAAAGAAAAGGCCGCGATGAACGCGGCCTTTTTGCAGGGGGCCTGGGCAGGATCCTCTGCCCCTGCCACGCAATCAGAGCCGCACCGGGATGCCGCGCTGTGCCATCAAGGCCTTGGCCTGCGCCACAGTGTACTCACCGTAGTGGAAGATGCTGGCGGCCAGCACCGCATCGGCCCCGCCCTGCTGCACGCCATCGGCCAGGTGGTCGAGGTTGCCCACGCCGCCCGAAGCGATCACGGGCACGCCAACCGCGTCGCTCACGGCCCGGGTCAGCTCCAGATCGAAACCGGACTTCGTGCCGTCACGGTCCATGCTGGTCAGCAGGATCTCGCCGGCACCGTGTTCGGCCATCTGCTTGGCCCAGGCCACGGCATCGAGGCCCACGTTCTTGCGGCCCCCGTGGCTGTACACGTCCCAGCCCGGTCCGCGTGCCACCAGATCGTCGCCCTGGCGCTTCTTCGCGTCGATGGCCACCACAATGCACTGCGAGCCGTAACGCTCGGACGCTTCGCGGATGACCGGCGGGTTGGCCAGCGCAGCCGAGTTGAAGCTGACCTTGTCGGCGCCGGCATTGAGCAGGCGGCGCACGTCTTCGACCGTGCGCACGCCCCCACCCACCGTCAGCGGAATGAAGACCTGCGAGGCCACGGCTTCGATGATGTGCAAGATCACGTCGCGACCATCGCTGGTGGCGGTGATGTCCAGGAAGGTCAGCTCGTCGGCGCCCTGGTCGTTGTAGCGCGCAGCGATCTCGACCGGGTCGCCGGCGTCACGCAACTCGACGAAGTTGACGCCCTTGACGACGCGACCACCGGTCACGTCCAGGCAGGGAATGATGCGTTTGGCCAGCACGTCAGACGCCGCCGTTGAGTTCGTCGGCGCGCTTTTGGCCGGCGGCGAAATCGAGGTCACCAGTGTAGATGGCGCGGCCACAGATCACGCCTTCGACGCCCTCGGATTCGACCGCGCACAGGCGTTCGATGTCCTGGATGTTGGACAGGCCGCCCGAGGCGATCACGGGGATGCTCAGCGCCTGGGCCAGCTTGACGGTCGCTTCGATGTTCACGCCCGAGAGCATGCCGTCACGGCCGATGTCGGTGTAGATGACGCCTTCGACGCCATAGTCTTCGAACTTCTTGGCCAGGTCCACGACTTCGTGACCGGAGAGCTTGCTCCAGCCATCGGTGGCGACCTTGCCGTCCTTGGCGTCGAGGCCGACGATGATGTGACCGCCAAAGGCGGTGCAGGCGTCGCGCAGGAAACCGGGGTTCTTGACCGCTGCGGTGCCGATGATGACGTAGCTCAGGCCGCCGTCGAGGTAGCGCTCGATGGTGTCGAGGTCACGGATGCCGCCGCCCAGTTGCACGGGGATCTCTTCGCCGACCTCTTTGAGGATGGCCTTGATGGCCGCCTGGTTGACAGGCTGGCCGGCAAAAGCGCCATTGAGGTCCACCAGGTGCAGGCGACGCGCGCCGGCATCCAGCCAGCGCCGGGCCATCGCGGCCGGGTCTTCGCCAAAGGTGGTGGAATCGTTCATGTCGCCTTGCTTGAGGCGAACACACTTGCCGTCTTTCAGGTCAATCGCAGGGATCAGCAGCATGGCTGTGGTGCGTCAGTGAGGAAGTCGTTGAAAAGCCCGGGCCCGACATCAGGGCTGCCAGAGCAGGAAATTGCGATACAGGGCCAAGCCATGCTCCGCACTCTTTTCGGGGTGGAACTGCGTCGCGAAAATATTATCCCTGGCAACGGCGCACGTAAAGCGCACACCGTATTCGGTCTCGCCTGCGCTGTGCCGGGGGTCGTCCACGACGGCATGGTAGCTGTGAACGAAGTAAAAGTAGCTGTTGTCCGGGATGCCGGCCCACACCGGGTGCGGCTGGCCGCCCCAGACGCCTTCGTGGCGAGTCTGGTGCACGGTGTTCCAGCCCATCTGCGGCACCTTGTAGCGGCTGCCGTCGGGCTGGGTGAGGCCATCGAGACGGAAACGCACCACCTTGCCCGGGATCAGGCCCAGGCCGGGCGTGTCTTGCTCTTCGGAGTGGTCGAGCAGCATCTGCATGCCCACGCACACGCCCATCAGGGGCTTGTTCGCGGCCGCGTCCAGCACTGCACCGAGCAGGTCGCCGCCATGGGCGCCACGCAATTCGGCCATGCAGTCACGCATGGCGCCCTGCCCCGGCAACACGACGCGCTGGGCGGCGCGCACCACGGCGGGGTCGTTGGTGACCACCACGTTCAGGTTCAGGTCCTTGGCCGCGTGTTCCACCGCTTGCGATACCGATCGCAGATTGCCCATGCCGTAGTCGATGACGGCCACTGTCGAGGTCTGGCTCATGAGAGTCACAAAGATGGCAACAGAGGGGCGAGGCTCACAGGGAGCCCTTGGTCGAGGGGATCACCCCGGCCATGCGGGGATCGCGTTCCAGCGCGCCGCGCAGGGCGCGGGCAAAGGCCTTGAACACGGTTTCGCACTGGTGGTGCGCATTGACACCCTTGAGGTTGTCGATGTGCAGCGTGACGCCCGCGTGGTTGACGAAGCCCTGGAAGAACTCGTAGGTCAGCTGCGTGTCGAAGCCACCGATGCTGCCCGAGGTGAAGGGGATGTCGATGTGCAGGCCCGGACGGCCCGAGAAGTCGATGACGACGCGCGACAGCGCTTCGTCCAACGGCACATAGGCATGGCCGTAGCGGCGGATGCCCTTCTTGTCGCCCACGGCCTTGGCAAAGGCCTGACCCAGGGTGATGCCCACGTCTTCGACCGTGTGGTGGCCGTCAATGTGCAGGTCGCCCACCGCATGGATGTCCAGGTCGATCAGGCCGTGACGGGCAATCTGATCGAGCATGTGGTCGAAGAACCCGATGCCGGTGTGCAGCTTGGCAGCCCCCGTGCCGTCGAGGTTGACGCGCGCGGTGATCTGGGTTTCGGCGGTATGGCGGGTGACCTCGGCCACGCGGTCGGCGCAGTCAGGGGCCGACACCTGTTGAGGAGCGTTCATGCAGAAGGAGTTGTCAGGGGTTCACGCAAGATCTCGGCCAAAGCCGTCATCAAGGCATCATTTTCCGAGGGCAAGCCCACGGTCAATCGGACACAGTTTGCCAGCAATTGGTGCAGGCCGGACACATTCTTGATGAGTATCCCTCGGGACTTGAGGGCCGCAAAGGTGGCCGCCGCGTCGTTGACGCGCACCAGGATCATGTTGGCCTGGCTGGGATAGGCATGGGCACCGGGCAAGGTGGCCAGGAAGGCCAGCAGGCGCTCGCGCTCGGCCTTGATGACCTCGGCCTGACGGGCGAACTCGTCGGCGTGCTCCAGCGCGAACAGCGCAGCTTCGGTGTTGAGCACGCTGATGTTGTAAGGCGGGCGCACCTTCTCGACCTGCTCGATCAGGTCGGCGCGGCCCATCATGTAACCCAGGCGAACGCCGGCCAGACCAAACTTGGAGAGCGTGCGCATCAGCAGCACATGGGGGTGGCGCGCCAGGCGATCGAGGTAGCTCTTGCTGGCGAAAGGCTGGTAGGCCTCGTCGATCACGACCAGTCCGACCCCATTGGCGCCCACGGCCTGCACGATCTGCTCGATGGCGTCGTCGTTCCACAGGTTGGCGGTCGGGTTGTTCGGGTAGGCGATGTAGGTCAGGGCCGGGCGATGTTCGCGGATCGCCGCCAGCATGGCGGGCGTGTCGAGCTCGAAATCGGCCGTCAGCGGCACGCCCACAAAGAGCATGCCATTTTGCTTGGCGAAGGCCTCGTACATCACAAAGCCCGGCAACGGTGCCAGGGCCACGGCGCCAGGTTGTGCACAGGCCACCGACAACAGCGAGATCAGTTCGTCCGAGCCATTGCCCAGCACCAGCCCGCAATCTGCAGGCACGTGCGCATGGCGGCGCAAGGCGGCGTGCAGGTCTTGCTGGCGTGCGCCCGGGTAGCGGTTCAGGGCCACCTGGCCCAGACGCTGGCCCAGCTCATCCTGCAGCGCGGGCGGCAGGGTGAAGGGGTTCTCCATCGCGTCGAGCTTGATGTAGCCGGCGGCATCCTGCACGTGGTAGGCGTGCATGGCGCGCACATCGGCGCGGAAGGTGTTCAACAGGGTATCGGAGGTGCTCATGAGGCCAAGGCTGAAGCAGCGCGGTTAGCCCGATCGATTATCTCACGAGGGTGTCATCCAGGCCGTCACGTCGGCCCGAACAGGCACTCCGTGCGGTTGCGTCCCGCGGCTTTGGCGCGGTAGAGGGCATGGTCGGCGCGGTCGATGGTGCGTGCCAAAGGCTCGTCGGCCAAATGGCGCGTGACGCCGGCCGAGAACGTGACCCTCAGATCCGGCACGGTCGGGCTCACCTGGGTGCGCGACAGGGCCTGCCCGATGCGCTCGAGCACCTGACAAGCATCGTCGCTGTCGGTGTCCGGGAACATGACAAGGAATTCCTCCCCACCCCAGCGGGCCACCTGATCGGCCCCACGCAGCCCACCACTGAGCACCTGGGCGGTCGAGCGCAGCACCTCGTCGCCGACAGGGTGACCGTGCTCGTCATTCACCTTCTTGAACAGGTCCAGGTCGATCATGGCCACACACCAGGGGAAACCGGAGCGGTCGGCCCGACTCTGTTCGATGCGCAGGAGCTTGTGCATGTGGCGACGGTTGAACAGCCCGGTCAACTCGTCCCGGATGACCTGCCCGTGGAGCTTGGCCATGGCCTCGGCCAAATCGTGGCGGGCGTGCGCGGCCCGTTCGCGCAAGAGTGCGAGCTGTCGAACCAGCACACAGGCGCAGCTCAGGATGATCAGCAGGACGCAGAAGTACAGCACCTGCAAGTCGACGGTGAGCGGCAGCGCGCCCTCCCGCCCGACCACCCCCAGCGAAGCCGCGCCAAACACCAGCACCGCCAGCGCGCTCGCGCGCGTCATCTGCCGGAACGTGACCGTGAGCAAGGCGAACATCAGGATGACGAAGAGCAGGATCAGGGCCACGGGCCGGCCCGGCCCACCGATCAGGTAGCCCCAGCCCAGCAAGACAATGCCCACCCACATCTGGGCTTCGGTCAGCGCCGGATCGGCGAAGCGCCGGTTCCAGCCTGTTCGCAGCACGAGGTAAATGCCACCGATGGCCAGCGCCGCCACGGCAGTCAACAGGTGGGCTGATGGGGCATTGAGCACCCCACGCTGCGCGCCGTAATTCAAGGCCAGCAGGCCAAATGCATGGTTGCTGGCGCCGAACAGGAAGCGCCAGATGCGTGCCCGCTGCAAGGGGTCAGATGACAACAGGGCATTGCCCAGGCCCGCGCGCGCGCCACGCCTTGGGTCAGGATGGGTGCGCAGGCTCATCAGGAAGGCCAGGGCCATTGCCAGCACGAGGAGCAGCAGGCCCCAGGTGGGCACAGACACACCTTCACCGGTCATGCCAGGCACCGGCACAACCACCCGCACACAAACTGACGACGATCAGCCCAACGGCACTCAGCACACGCACTCCCAGCGGTTCGACGCCTTGCCACATCTGATCAGAAATCAGAACAATCGCCGTTTCCCGCTGATGCTAACGCCAAGTCTGATCGCTGAACAGCCCCGTCCCCAGGTACCGGGGGGCGGTATCAGCTCGGGGTCTTGACGCGCAGGCGGAACTCGGCCGCCTGGGCATGGGCCTGCAGGCCTTCGCCATAGGCCAGCACGGCCGCCGTTTTACCCAGCACCTGGGCACCGGCTTCGCTGACCTCGATCAGGCTGCTGCGCTTTTGGAAGTCATAGACCCCCAGGGGCGAGCTGAAACGCGCGGTGCCGGAGGTCGGCAGCACATGGTTGGGGCCGGCGCAGTAGTCGCCCAGCGACTCGGACGTGTAGGCCCCCAGGAAGATGGCGCCTGCGTGACGCAGCAGTGGCTCCCAGGTGTGGGGGGCGTTGCTGCTGACTTCCAGGTGTTCCGGCGCGATGCGGTTGCTGATCTCGCAGGCCTCTTCCATGCTGCGCGTGAGGATCAAGGCGCCCCGCCCTTCCAGGGAGGCGCGGATGATGTCGGCGCGCGGCATGGTGGGCAGCAGGCGGTCGATTTCAGCTTGAACCTTGGCGATGTAGCCAGCGTCCGGGCACAGCAGGATGCTTTGCGCCAGCTCGTCGTGCTCGGCTTGGCTGAACAGGTCCATGGCCACCCAGTCGGGCGGCGTGGTGCCGTCGGCCAGTACGAGGATTTCGCTGGGACCGGCGATCATGTCGATGCCGACCTGGCCGAAAACGTGCTTCTTGGCACTGGCCACGTAGGCGTTGCCGGGGCCGGTGATCTTGTCGACCTTCGGCACGGTCGCAGTGCCATAGGCCAGGGCGGCCACGGCCTGCGCACCACCGATGGTGAAGGCACGGCTGACGCCAGCCACATAGGCGGCGGCCAGCACCAGCGGGTTCTTTTCTCCGCGGGGTGTGGGCACGACCATGATGATCTCGGCCACGCCAGCCACGTGGGCGGGAATGGCATTCATCAGCACGGACGAGGGATAGGCGGCCTTGCCGCCGGGCACGTAGATGCCCACGCGGTCGAGCGCCGTGACCTTCTGGCCCAGCAGGGTGCCGTCTTCGTCACGGTAGGACCAGCTCAGGCCGCAGGCCTGCTTCTGGCGCTCGTGGTAGCTGCGCACGCGGGCGGCGGCGGCTTCCAGCGCCGTGCGCTGCTCAGCAGGCAGGCTGTCGAAGGCGACCTTCAGTTCGGCCTGGCCCAGTTCGAGGTCGGCCATGCTCGCCACGTCGAGCGCGTCGAAACGGGCGGTGTACTCCAGCACGGCGGCATCGCCGCGGGCGCGCACATCGGCCAGGATGGCAGCCACGCGGTCTTCGATGGCCGTGTCGGTCTCGGCCGACCAATGCAGCACTTTCTGGAAGGCGGCTTCGAAGTCGGACTGGGAGGTGGCGAGGTGGCGAATCTGGACTGTCATGGTGCCAAGGATCTCAGAAATCAGGGGCAAGAGCGACGCCAAGGCGATGGGTTCTCGCGATCAGCGTCATAGCGCAGGCAACGCGCTGGGCAGGTAAATCAGGCCGGGATGGCCGATTCGAACGCCTGGATCAGCGAACGGATGGCATCGCGCTTGAGCTTGAGGGCGGCCTGGTTGACCACGAGGCGCGAGCTGATGTCCATGATGTGCTCGACCTCAACCAGCTTGTTGGCCTTGAGGGTGTTGCCGGTGGACACCAGGTCGACGATGGCGTCGGCCAGACCGGTCAAGGGGGCCAGCTCCATCGAGCCGTACAGCTTGATCAGGTCCACGTGCACGCCCTTGTTGGCAAAGTGCTCGCGGGCGATGGTGGTGTACTTGGTGGCCACGCGGATGCGCGAACCCTGTTTGACGGCGGCGGCGTAGTCGAAGTCGGCACGCACGGCCACGCTCATGTGGCACTTGGCGATGTTGAGGTCGAGCGGCTGGTACAGGCCATCGTTGCCACCGGCGCTGCCGGCGTGCTCGATGAGGATGTCCTTGCCGGCCACACCGATGTCGGCACCACCATAGGCCACGTAGGTGGGCACGTCGGTGGCGCGCACCAGCACCACGCGCACGTCAGGGCGGTTGGTGTTGAGGATGAGCTTGCGGGTCTTTTCCGGGTCTTCGGTCACCTCGATGCCGGCAGCGGCCAGCAGGGGCAAGGTTTCTTCGAAGATGCGGCCTTTGGACAGGGCGAGGGTGATCATGATCAGGCGGCTCCCTTGACACGTTCGATGTCGGCACCGATGCCGCGCAGCTTGGCTTCCATGCGGTCGTAGCCACGGTCAAGGTGGTAGATGCGGTCGACCAGGGTTTCGCCCACGGCCACCAGGCCGGCGATCACGAGGCTGGCCGAGGCGCGCAGGTCGGTGGCCATGACGGTGGCGCCCGACAGCTTGGGCACACCGGTGACGACCGCACTGCGACCGTCCACCGTGATGTTGGCGCCCAGGCGGATCAGTTCGTTGACGTGCATGAAACGGTTTTCAAAGATGGTCTCGTGGATCACCGCGCTGCCTTCGGCCACGCAGTCGAGCGCCATGAACTGGGCTTGCATGTCGGTCGGGAAGGCGGGGTATTCACGGGTGCGGAAGCCCACGGCCTTCGGGCGGCTGTTGGCGGTCACACGGATCCAGTCGGCACCGGTTTCGATGCCGACACCGGCTTCACGCAGCTTGTCGATGACCGCGCCCAGGTGTTCGGCCTTGGCACGGCGCAGGGTGACGTCCCCCCCAGCGGCACCGACGGCGCACAGGAAGGTGCCAGCCTCGATGCGGTCGGGGATGATCTGATGGGCCTGCGCAGGCGTGAGGCCGTGCAAACGCTCGACACCCTGGATGCGGATGCGGCTGGTGCCCCGGCCTTCGATCTGGGCGCCCATGGCCACCAACAGGTCGACCAGGTCGGAAATTTCGGGCTCTTGCGCGGCGTTCTCAAGGATGGTTTCGCCCTCGGCCAGGGCTGCAGCCATCAGGAAGTTCTCGGTGCCGGTCACCGTCACCATGTCGGTGGTGATGCTGGCGCCCTTCAGACGGGTGGGCTGGCCGTTCGCGTCCAGCGGGGTGCTGGCTTCGATGTAGCCGTGTGCCACCGTGATCTGCGCGCCCATGGCCTGCAGACCCTTGATGTGCTGGTCAACCGGGCGAGAGCCGATGGCGCAACCACCGGGCAGCGACACGCGGGCACGACCGAAGCGCGCCAGCAGGGGACCCAGCACCAGGATGGAGGCGCGCATGGTCTTGACCAGCTCGTACGGTGCTTCGGGATTGGCGACCCCACCGGCGTCGAGCGTGACCAGGTCGGGGTTGTCGTCGTGACGACGGGCGACCACGCCCATGTTGGCCAGCAGCTTGAACGTGGTGGACACGTCCTGCAACTGCGGCACGTTGGCCAGGGTCACCGGCTCGGCGCTCAACAGCGTGGCGCACAGGTCGGGCAAGGCGGCGTTCTTGGCGCCGGAGATCGTCACTTCGCCTTGGAGGCGACGACCGCCACGGATCAGGAGTTTGTCCATGAAACACAGAGGGCGCGATGCCCCCACCACGGTGGGAGTCGCGCCTGAATGAAGGGTGACCGTGAAAAAACCGTGTGCGGCCGACTCAGGCCTGCGCGGCCCACTCGGCGGGCGTCAGGGTCTTCATCGACAGCGCATGGATCTGCTCCCGCATTCTATCGCCGAGGGCCTGGTAAACGCGCTGGTGACGCGCGATCCGGGTCTTGCCTTCGAACTCGCTGGAGACGATGGTGGCAAAGAAATGCTGACCGTCACCATCGACAGACAGATGGGTGCAAGGCAGGCCGGCGGCAATGTAGTGCTGGACTTCGTCGGGGGTGGGGTTGGCCATGGCGCGTCTTTCAGGCAATCAGTGACGGATTTTGTAGCCGGTCTTGAGCAGGCGCAGGGCCAGCAAGGCGACCAGCGTCGTGGCAGTGCCCACGACTGCGAGGCTCAGCCAGGGGTTGGCGTCGCTGACGCCAAAGAAGCCCCGACGGAAGCCGTCGATCAGGTAAAAGAAGGGATTGAGGTGGGAGACGCTGTGCCAGAACGGCGGCAGTGAGTGCACCGAGTAGAACACGCCTGACAGGAAGGTCATGGGCACGATGACGAAGTTCTGGAAGGCCGCCAGTTGGTCGAACTTCTCGGCCCACAGGCCGGCGATCAGGCCGAGCGAACCCAGCAAGGTGCCGCCGAGCACGGCAAACGTCAGCATCCACCACGGCTCGGCCAGCCCCGGCCAGGCAAACCAGGCCGCGACGACGAACACGCCCAGGCCCACCACCAGGCCACGCACCAAGGCCGCGCCCACATAGGCAAGGAACCACGCCCGGTGCGACAAGGGCGTCAGCAAGATGAAGACCAGATTGCCCGTGATCTTGCTCTGGATGAGCGAGGAGGAGGCGTTGGCGAAGGCGTTCTGCAACAGGCTCATCATCACCAGGCCGGGGATGAGGAAGCTGGTGTAACGCACGCCCGGGAAGATCTCGACATGCTCTTCGAGCACATGGCCGAAAATGAGCAGGTAGAGCATGCCGGTGAGCACGGGCGCGCCCACGGTCTGGAAGGCCACCTTCCAGAACCGCATCACTTCCTTGATGAACAGAGGGCGAGCGCCCTCGAAAGACTGGCGCCAATTCATGCCCGGCCTCCTTGCTGACCTTGCATGATGGCCAGGAAGACGTCCTCCAGGTCGGCACGGCCCAATTCCAGGTCTTCGATCCCGCACCCGGCCTCGCGCAGACGCGTCAACAGGGTTTCAACCTCGGCAGCGTCACGTGCTGGCAACTGCACGATGCGACCCGTGATGCGGGCCTGCGCAGCCAAGTCAGGCGGCAAGGTAGCGTCGGTTTTGAAGCGCAGCATCGTGGAGGCGGTGCCGGCCAGCAGGGCCGAAGTGCGATCGAGCGCGACCAGCTCGCCCTTTTTGAGCATCCCGATGCGGTGGCACAGGGCCTCGGCCTCTTCCAGGTAATGGGTGGTCAGCAGCACGGTGTGCCCTTCCTTGTTGAGGCGGGCGATGAAATGCCACAGGGTCTGACGCAGTTCCACGTCAACCCCGGCGGTGGGCTCGTCGAGCACGATGACGGGTGGGCGGTGCACCAGGGCCTGGGCCACCAGAACGCGGCGCTTCATGCCGCCCGAGAGCTGGCGCATATTGGCCTCGGCCTTGTCGCTCAGGCCCAGGTGGGCGAGCAACTCGTCGATCCAGTCGTCGTTGCGCTTGAGGCCAAAGTAAGCACTCTGGTTGCGCAGCGTTTCACGCACTGAAAAGAACGGGTCAAAGACCAGTTCCTGGGGCACCACGCCCAGGGCGCGGCGCGAGGCAGCGAAATCGCTCACCACATCGTGCCCTTGCACGGTGACACGGCCGGCCGAAGCGCGGCTCAGCCCTGCGAGGATGCTGATGAGGGTGGTCTTGCCGGCCCCATTGGGGCCCAGCAAACCAAAAAACTCGCCTTCTTCGATGTCAAAGCTGACATCTTGCAGGGCGCGCACGGTGCGCCCGCCGGAGTCGAAGGTCTTGGAGACGTGCTGAAAGGATACGGCGCTCATGAAGGGGGCGATTCTAGGCCGGCACGGCCCAGCTTGCTCGGCGCCCCGGCCATTCCCCGACTCAGGCCTGGGAGGCCGAGCCCTTTTCCACCATGCGGCTGACGTTTTTGGCCAGTTCGGCTTCGATCATGGGCTTGAAGGCCTTCATCATCAGACCGAGCTTGATGTTCACCTCGAAGCTGTTGGCGGTGACAGTCATGGTGCCGTTGACCCCCGAGCGCTCAAAGGCGATGACGTCCTGCTCGGCACCTTGCTGGTGCTTGCAGGTCAAACCCATCTTGGCTGCGGCGCCGTCGGCCCAACGCTGGGCCAGTTCGCGGGCCTTGGGCAGACCGAGGTTGTGGGCTTGCTGAAACTGCACGTCGCTCATGAGCGTCCTCAAATGTTGGAAAAGGTATCAAAGGCGCGAACTATAAATAGCTCGCTCCCCACGTCAAGCCCCGGCATCAAGAGTTGACCCTTTGGCAGACAATCTTCCCCCTTGATGAGGGGGCTTTCCGGGCGGGTAAGATGGGCTCGACGCCATTTTTGCGGTGAGATTCCGATGTCCCAACTCCCAGTCGTCCCGCCCTCGCTCGTCTTGCCTGAACTGCTGGCACAAAGCGATGCCATGCGCGTGCTGCGCCGCGACCTGCACGCCCACCCGGAGTTGTGCTTTCAGGAGGAGCGCACCTCCGAGGTCATAGCCCACACGCTGGCCGCCTGGGGCATCGAGGTGCACCGCGGCCTGGGCACGACCGGCGTAGTGGGGGTGATCCAGGGGCGCCCGGGGCCGCGCGCCATCGGTTTGCGCGCCGACATCGACGCCCTGCCCATGACCGAGCACAACCAGTTTGCACACGCCAGCCGCCATCACGGCCGGATGCACGCCTGTGGCCACGATGGACACACGGCGATGTTGTTGTCGGCGGCGCAGCATCTGGCAGCCACCCGTGACTTCGATGGCCGGGTGATTCTGGTGTTCCAGCCCGCGGAAGAAGGTGGCGGCGGCGCCCGCGAGATGATCAAGGATGGGCTTTTCGAGCGCTTTCCGATGGATGCGATTTTCGGGATGCACAACTGGCCCGGGATGCCGGCCGGCACCTTCGCCATCAAGGATGGCCCCTGCTTTGCGTCGAGCAACGAATTTCACATCACGATCCGTGGCAAGGGCTGCCATGGGGCCCAGCCGCATCTGGGCATTGACCCTGTGCCCGTGGCCTGCCAACTGGTGCTCGCTTTCCAGACCATCATCAGCCGCAACATGCGCCCCTCGGAAGCCGGGGTGATCTCGGTGACGATGATCCAGGCCGGCGAAGCCACCAACGTCGTGCCCGATTCGGTGACCTTGCAGGGCACGGTGCGCACCTTCACCGACGAGACGCTGGACCTGATCGAAGAGCGGATGCGGGAGCTGAGCCACCAGTTGAGCGCGGCTTTTGGCGCCACGGCCGAGTTCGCGTTCCAGCGCAACTACCCGCCCACCATCAACCACAGCATTGAGACCGCGTTTGCGCGACAGGTCATGGCCGAGACGGTGGGGGCGGAGCGGGTGCAGGAGTTCGAGGCCACGATGGGCGCCGAAGACTTCAGCTTCTTCCTGCAGCACAAGCCGGGCGCGTATTTCGTGATCGGCAACGGCGACGGCACGCACCGCGAAGGCGGCCATGGCCTGGGTCCGTGCACGCTGCACAACCCCAGCTACGACTTCAATGACGAGCTGATTCCGCTGGGCGGCACCCTGTGGGTGAAGCTGGCGCAGCGTTGGCTGGCCCAGCCTTGAGTCGCAGCAGGCCGCGCCGCGGCCTCAGGTCACGGCACCGTTGTTGAGGTCGGCCACGCGGCGCGTGCGCTCGCGGTCGAGCACATGGCCCACGGTGGTCTCGGGCACGCCCAGTGCCTCCAGCACGAAGGCCGACAGCTGCAGGCCGGCTTCGACCGTTTCCGGGATCACCATGTTGGCGCCAGCGGCCAGCAAGTCGCGGGCGTGTTTGGTGTCGCGGGAGCGGGCAAAGATCTGCAGTTGCGGGTACTCGCCCCGCACGGCACGCACGGTGGCCAGCGCGGCCGCCGGCTGGTCCATGGTCACAACCACCGCTGCAGCCTGGCCAACGTGCAGACGTTGCAGGAAATCGGGCCGCGCGGCATTGCCGTAAAACACCGGCTTGCCCTTGTTGCGCAGCTGCGCGACGAGGTTGGCGTCTTGCTCGACGGCGACGAACGAGACGCCCTGGTCGAGCAGCAGCTCACCGATCAACTGCCCCACGCGACCGTATCCGGCGACCACCACCTGCCCGGCGCCCAGGGACGGCACGGTTTCCAGCATGCTGAGCGGGCTGGCGGGCGGGTGTTTGGCATCCAGACGCGTGCCCAGCCACTGGCCCCACTGCGCCACCATCGGCGTGACAAACAGGGTCAGGCCCACCACCAGCAGGACGAACTGCGCCATCTCGGGCGACAGGAGCTGGCTGGCCGCTGCCACCCCGACCACGATGAAGGCAAATTCACCGCCCTGCCCCAGCAGCAAGCCGGACTCCACCGAGCGCCCCCAGCTGAGGCCCCCGACGCGGAAGATGACGGTGACGACCGTCGCCTTGATCAGGATGAGGCCGATGACCGACAGCGGCACCCACAGCGGGTTGGCCAGGATCTCGCGGGCGTCGATGCCCATGCCCACGGTCATGAAGAACAAACCCATCAGCAGGCCCTTGAAGGGCTCGATGGTGACCTCGACCTCGTGACGGTATTCGGTCTCGGCCAGCAGGAGGCCTGCGAGCAAGGCACCCAGCGCCATCGACAAGCCGGCCGCCGCCGTGAGGCCTGCGATGCTGAGGGTGGCCAGCAGCGTCAGGGCCATGAAGACATCGGCCTGGCGCTGGCGCGCGAAATTGCGGAACAGCGGGCGAATGACCTTGCGCCCCACCACGAAGATGAGCACGACGGCGACCACGGACTTGAGCAGGGTCAGGCCGGTGACCGACCACATGTCGGGGCTGCTGCCGCGGCCGAGCAGGTCGATGAGGATGAGGATCGGCACGACAGCCAGATCCTGGAACATCAGCACGGCGAAGATGGACTGGCCCATGGGGGTGGCCAGGGCCTCACGCTGGGACAACAGCTGCACGATCACGGCCGTGGACGACAGCGACAGGACCATGCCCAGCACCAGCGAGGACTGCCAGGCGTTGCCAAAAGCCATGGCCAGCGCCCCGATGGCGACCGAAGACAGGAGTACCTGCAAGGCGCCGGCGCCAAAGACCCAGCGCCGCATGGCCCACAGGCGCTCGGCGGACAACTCCAGGCCGATCATGAACATCAGGAACAACACGCCCATTTCGGCGAGCACCGTGACGCCCGCCCGCTGCGGAAAGGTGAACTGCGCAAGCCAGGGCCAGGTGTCGATCCACAGTCCCAGCCCGTAGGGTCCCATGATCAAGCCAGCCGCCAGGAAACCCAGCACCTGGTTGACCTTGAAGCGCTGCAGCAAGGGAATGAGGACCCCCGCCAGCACGAGAAACTCCAGGGTCTCGCGCAAGAAAGGCATGCCGTGTTGCTCTGCCATGCTCAGCCCTCGTCCGTCCAGGCCACGCGGTTCCACTGGATGGCGCGACTGCGCCAGTGCTCTTCGATGCTCTGCACGAAGTCGGGCCGAACCAGCTTGGCGCGCCCCAGCAGCCAGTCCTCGTCTTCCTGACGGATGACGACGCCTTCGAGCGAGCCGAGCCGGTAGTGGCTGCGGTGGGTGTTCACCCACTCAGTCAACACGGGCAGGCTGGTTTCCCCCGCGCTGACGCGCGGCACCTCGCGCAGGCCCAATCTCCGCACCAGTTCATGGCGGCGGCGGGTGCTCCAGAAACGCTGCTCGTCGCGGTCGTACACGTCGAAGGCGAGGAACCAGTCGGGCAGGGTTTCGTAGTCCAGCGAGTGCTGGGCGGCGCACCATTCTCCGAACAGGATCAGGCGGTCACCCAGGGCATCGAACAGGTCGCCCTCGCGGATGGCCAGCCACTCGTCGAGCCGGGAGAACTGACCGCCGTAGGGCTTGTTGAGGTATTGGCCACGGTTTTGCACGTGCAGCACGGCTTCGTTCGAAAACGAGATGCCCATGTTGGCGCCGTCGAGCTTTTCTTCGACGACGACGGGGTGTTGCAACAAGGCCTGGGCCTCTTCGGGCGACAGCACCTTGTCGTCACGCGGCGTGCCGCTGGACAGCCAGGCGATGTGGGGAGTATGCGGAAAGCGGAAGAAATCGTGGGTGTGCGACATGGGATCAATCGCTGGACGGAGGTTCAGTGGCCGAACTTGTGGACGTGGAACTCCTGCACGTCGTCACAGCACAGGAAGCGGATCTGCACGCCGTGATCGTTCAGGTGGGGCGCCCAGTCCAGCCACTTGGAGTCGGCCGCCTGCAAGATGGGCGGGCGCTCGGGATGGGCGTGCGCCACAGCGACGAACTTGCGGTCAGAGTCGTCAAAGTGGGTCAGGTCGGCATCGACCGGAAAGCTGAGGAAGCCGCGCTGGGCATCGACGTCGAGGTGGATCAGGTCGCAGCGGGCAGCGTCGTCGTGGTGCTGCAGCACCCAGCGCACGAAGGCATCGCCCACGCCCTGGCCATCGCTGGCGTGGGTCTTGTGCTGGTACTCACCCACGATGGCGTAGGCGTCGTCGAGCGCCACGCGACCTGCGGCCATCAGGCGCTGCAACCAGTCCTGGCAGGTGGCCACGCAGGCCGGGCTCACATCCGGGTGCTGGCCGTTGGCCACCAGAATGACATTGGTGTCGACCACATAGGTCGCGGGGGTCAGGCTGGCGGAGGGAATGGTCAGCGGCGGCATCATCCAGTCATTGTGCACCTTGGCGGGGCATGCCCGCGGCACGGACACCGTTATCCTGTGCGGATGTACGCGTCATTTTTTGGACTGACTCAGCCGCCCTTTTCGATTGCGCCCGACCCTCGCTATCTGTTCATGAGCGAGCGGCACCGCGAGGCCCTGGCGCACCTGCTGTATGGCGTGGAAGGCGGCGGAGGCTTCGTGCTGTTGACGGGCGAGATCGGGGCTGGCAAGACGACGGTGTGCCGCTGTTTTCTCGAGCAGGTGCCGCCCCGCTGCCATGTGGCCTACATCTTCAACCCGAAGCTGACGGTGCCGGAGTTGCTGCAGACCATCTGCGAAGAATTCCATCTGCCCGACAGCGCCAGCACGGCGCAGGCCGGTGGGGTGAAAGAGAACATCGACCGGCTCAACGCCCACCTGCTGCGCAGCCACGCCGAGGGACACAACAATGTGCTCATCATCGACGAGGCGCAGAACCTGTCGCTGGAAGTGCTCGAGCAGTTGCGGCTGCTGACGAACCTGGAGACGAACGAGCGCAAGCTGTTGCAGATCATCCTGATTGGGCAACCGGAGTTGCGCGACATGCTCGAACGCCCGGACATGGAGCAACTGGCGCAGCGGGTGATTGCGCGCTACCACCTGGATGCGCTGTCGGCCCCGGAAACGGCCCAGTACATCCAGCACCGACTGAAGGTGGCAGGCCTCGCACGCGGACGCCTGTTCGACAAGGAGGCCATGCTGCGCATCCACCGCTGGACGCGGGGGGTGCCGCGTCGCATCAACCTGCTGTGCGATCGGGCGCTGTTGGGCGCCTATGCTGAAAACCAGGCGCAGGTGACAGTGGCGATTGTGGACAAGGCCGCCAGCGAAGTGTTTCCGCGTCTGGCACGCCAGCGGGCGAAGGCAGCAGCCAGCCCCCCGCCGACACGCGCCACGCCCGGCCGACGCACCCAGGTGGTGCTGGCGAGCCTGGCCTTGGTGGGGATGGCGGGCATGGGGGCCGCCCTGTGGCTGCAGCATCAGGCGGGAGATGCACGAGCGCAGCGTCCGGTGGCCATGACCTCCCAGGCAGCCACAGCTTCCGGCGCCACGGCCGCCTCCGCGGTCAGCGCCAGCGCAGATACGGTGCGAGACACAACGCCTGCCATGCGCGCCGACGTGATCAGCGCAGAAGCGTTGATGCAAGCAGCGCTGCCCGACGAGAACGCGGCGCTGCGACAGCTGATGACGCTGTGGCAGGTGCCAGGGGTAGGCGGTGACGTGTGTGCGAACGCCTGGCGCCAGGGCTTGATGTGCCACCTGCACAGCGGCGGTCTGCCGCAGGTTCGGCAACTGGAACGACCGGTGGTGCTGCGCTTGCAGGCAAGCGGGCAACGTGGCCATGCGCTGTTGACCGGCCTGGACACCCGGTACGCCTATCTACAAAACGGCGATCAGACCGTGGCCATGCCTTTGGGCACGCTCGCCACCTTGTGGCGCGGCGACTTCGTGACGCTGTGGCGCACCCCGCCGGGCTACCGCGCCAAGTTGCTGCAGGGCCAGCGCAGCGCCACCGTCGGCTGGGTGGCCGCCCAGTTGGCTCGACTCGATGGCCACACCCTGCCCGCCGATGCCGTCACGACCTTCGACGCCGCCCTGGAAGCCCGCGTGCAGGCCTTCCAGCTGGCCCAGGGCCTGGCGCCCGACGGGGTCGTGGGCGCCACGACGCTGATGCAACTCAACCGGGCGGCGGGGGTGCCGGAACCGAGCCTGCACACACCGCCTGCCTCACCCGCTTCGCTCCAGTCTTCCCCATCTGCCAGCCAGCCCGCTCATGTCCTACATCCTTGATGCCCTGAAGAAGGCCGATGCCGAACGCGAACAAGGGCGGGTGCCCGGCTTGCACACGCCCACGGCGAATCTGGAGGTTGACCTGCCCCCGCTGAGAGGACGCCCACCGGCTTGGGTGATGGGCTTGGGCGCCGTGTTGGTGCTGGCTGCGCTGGGCTCGGCCTGGTTGTGGACGCGGCCCGTCGCGACGGCCACCCCCACGTTGGGGCCTCTTCAGTCGGATCCGCAGCCCGTGCAGGCCCAGGCCCTCCAGACGGCGCAGCCCCCGCTCGCGCCCACGGCAACGCCATCGGTCACGCCCGCCGAGCCCGTTCCGACACAGGCCCTGCCCCCATCGGTGGTGGCCACGCCGACACGTCTCAGCGCGCCACCTGTGAGCGCCTCCCCGATGACACCACCGCCCGCCAGGGCACAAGTGGTCGCGCCAGCCCTCCAGGCTGAGGTTCGCCCACCGGTGGTAACGCCGCCCCGGACAGACGCCCCTGTTCCGGCAGTTGCCGCCGCCAAGCCGCCCGCACGTGCACCGATCCATGTGGATCCAGCCGCGACGAGGGCCGCCCCCGCACAGGTGCCGAGCCTGGCCGAGTTGCCGGATGACGTGCGACGCAGCCTGCCCGCCCTGACGGTGTCGGGCGCCATGTATTCCGACCAGCCCGCCAACCGCATGCTGTTGATCAACAACCGCGTGTTCCACGAGGGAGACCAACCGGTCGCCGGCTTGGTGTTGGAAGAAATCCGCCTGAAGTCGGCTGTATTCCGCTTCCAGGGACAGCGCTTCAGCGTGAATTACTGAACCCGCTTGTCGCGAAATCGACGCCCCCTTACGAGGGGGCTTGGCGCAGTCGAAGTAAATCTAGACTCGCGCCCTGCGTGACCGCACAACCGGTCAGGCGAGAGTTGCGCACCCACAGCGCAACTTATTCATAAAAGCATTCACGGAGCCCCCTTTTGAAACCACGCCGCCCACTTTGGGCCTGGCTGTGCGCGATGCTGTTCGCGTTCATGCTCAGCGCCTGCGACCCTGCTGCCAACATCGTGGCGCCTGACCATGCCACAGTAGGAGCCGAAGTCAGCTTCCGAGCCGACCTTCTGCCCGAATACGCCCCGGACCAACTTACGAACCCTGAGTACACCTGGGATTTTGGTGATGGGCACACCGCTGCCGGCACCCAAGCTACCCACACCTATGCCGAGCCTGGCGAATACAAGGTGGTGCTCAAAGTCACGGATGACTTCAGCCGCCAATGGAATCAAGCCTATGAAACGGTGACCACCATCACCATTCACCCAGCTCAAACCAGCGCTGCCATCAACGCAACACAAGGGGGTGAAGTGCAAACACCCACGGGCGCCATCGTCGAATTTCCGGCTGGAGCACTGAGTGGGGACACAGTGGTGCAACTTACCCACCAATCACCTCGAGAGTTCGCTCTTCCGGAGGGGTTTCTGCCGCTGGGCGAAGCACTCGTCATCAGCACCGGAGGCACCCCCCTGAACGGCTCGTTCAACGTGAGCATGCCCGCAGTTCCAGAGGTGCCTGAAGGCAAAGTTCTTGCCGTTTTTGAGGTCCCGAGCCAAACAAGCACTCCGATGACATTAGTTGGCCCTGCCATGATGGCTCGTGTCTACCACGAGCATGGGCAGCCGATTGATGAGCGTACCGTCCGAGGCGCTCAAAGGCGGCAAAGTCAACCTCTCCCTGAGTCAAACTGGTGCCCTGATGCTGGGGGCCATTGATGCCCAAGCACTGACTGGCCTGATCGCCCCCATCAGCACGAGTACGAAGTGGAGTGGACTGCCCGGCATGCGCGACAACGCATGCAGCAGCGATGCCGACTACCGCCCATTGGATCATAGTGTATCCCCGTCCTACGAAACCCAGTTGCATAGCCGGCACGTGGCATGTTCGGAATTCGGTGAGACACAGCAGCCGACGATCGTTCTGGATAAAAACCAGAACCAGCGCTACGGCTACGTCGACCTGAATGCCAAGTGGTCCATCCACGGTCCATCAAACCGGCTGGGCAAGCGCATGCACCTGAAGCTCAGCTACGCCTATATCAAAGCCCTGAGCCCCTCTCTCGACGAAGTGTCCGTTCCCACATTGAATGTGCGCGCTGTGCTGAGCTGCCGCCCCACCTCCAACGAACACAACCCCGCCAGCGTGAACTGTGGCACCACCCAGGAGTTCACTTTGAACGATGGCGCCAAAGACGTGATCAAGGAATTCGACATCCCGATCAACTGGACTGAGAGCAGCAAGAAAATCGCCGAGTTCACGTTTGATCTGAAGTTGTACTACAGCGCCGATGGCACAACACCCACCTACGAGGGGCAGGTCATCTCGAATCAGTTGGAGTACGTCGTCCTGCGCTGCGACATCGGGCAGGTATGGGGCCAGGAGTCGGGCTGCGTCTTTCCGCAGGCCTCCGCCGTGCTGGCGCTGACCGACAATCCGCAAAGCCTTGCACACATCCGCGAAGCCATCGCGGGAAATGCATCGCTGCCTGGCCAGTACACCGGGCTGCGCGAAGGAACCCGCGCCATCGCGCTACGCCATAACGATCCCACCACAGGCCTTCAGCGTTTGCGTGTCACCAACCTGATCAAGGCCAATCGGACCAAGTCCAAGGCACTGTGCGATGCCCTGCCCACCCCGCCTGCGACCAGCGGCAGTTGTCCAGATTTCTCTGACCCGGACAGCATCGAGGCACTCACTCCCTGCGACTGCGACGAATACCCGTTTGCCTCAACCCGCGAAGGAGCCGCGATGCCTCGCACCTATGGCGACGCAAGCGTGCGCTACATCTCGCGCAGCGACAACCGCAGTGCCGGCTCCAGACTTGGTGCTTTTCTTCGCAAGGAGCGGTTGATTGATCCGTTTGATCACAAGCGTATGCGGCCAAGAGCTCAGCAGAAAGACCCCATTTTTGAACCGGACAAGGCGTGGTCAATCGACGCAAAAACACTGAATGCAACGATTGTCAACGACCTTGATGGTCTGTATTCATCCGACTTCGAGGATCGCTACTGGATCGCCTACTGAGCTTCTGTGTCCATGAATCACACACCTATCAACCTCTGGGACCCCAACCAACTGGGCATTTGCGGACTTGGTGTGAGCACCTTCCATCGCCGTCAGTTGTACGCCGGAGATGCCGAATTGCTTGCACAATCGACCACCGATTGCTGCCCAGTTAAATTAACTGATCGGCCAGTACACGCAGGACGGGTGCCTGGCGAATCAGTGTTGGAGTTGAGGCAGGCTCTCGGTCATGTCCTGGCCGAGGATGTCTGCACACGCCTCCCCATGCCCAACTGGCCCCTGGCCAAGGTGACAGGCTACGCCATCTGTTCAGCACAGTGGCAACAGGCCAACGACGGCAAGGCCCTCAAGCTGGCTGAGACGCCCATTCATTCGCCCGGCCACCACTGGTCATACACCGGCTTTGGCCTGCCCCAGTGGCTTTCACCTATCCCAGGCAACCCCAAGCGCATGGCCTTCAAGGTGGAAGCGCTGCGTCCTATGCCTTTCGAAACCGACGCGGTGCTGCATGCCATGTCTCCGTTCTTTCGGGGAACCACATTCAAAGAAAAACGCTCCGAGCGGGTCATCGCCCCGCCACCGGCTGGACATGACGTACTGGGGCGTGGAGCCCACCTGCCTGCTGGCGCGCCTTTGCTCAAGCGAGGTCAACCTCTGGGAGCCAAAGAGTTGGCCATGTTGGCCGCCGCAGGCTACCGTCAGGTCAAGGTGTTCAATAAGCCTCGCGTGGGTGTGCTGATCATGCACCAGGCCTTGCGCCACCCCGATCACGAGGCCCCTACCGGCTGGTTGCCTGATTGCATGACCCCGCTCATCGTCGGCCTCCTCACGCAATGGGGTCACGCACCCGAAGACGTGTGCATCCTGCCTCTGGAAGACACCCAGGGCGCGGATGAGAGCTACGCACAACACATCACGGAATTCACCAATCGCTTTGACTACACGCTGATCTACAGCGGCGGAGAACGTGACATTGAGAGCGAAAGAAGTCCCCGCAAGCCTTACCAAGGACGATACTTAGGCGGAATGGGCGGCTACTGCATCTCTCTGCCAGACAATGAAGTGGATGCAGACGGCGCGGTGGAAAGCAATTACTACTACTTGTATGCAGGCCGCACAAGATCCCTTGAAAACATGAGTTCGCGTCTTCGCGTCCCCCTGTCACCCTACGAGCCCGGCCCCGACATCGCACCTCACTGGCTGACCTACTTCACAGGAACGGCCTCGCCACTGGCTGTCCTGCTCGGCATGTACCTGCATGTACGCCCCGTGCTCAAAGCCTTGTGTGGCGTCGGCGCTTTCCCGGTCATCAATGAACCCAAGACTCAAGGTATCTGCAGTGGCTCTGAGGCCATCCCACCACAGGCCCCTTTGCCACCCCGTTATTCGGCTGAACCAGACGGGCGTGTCTACATCGTCGAAAAGAACAAAGCCATCTACCTTGATCTGCCGCCCCCCCCAGAGGCCGTCAAACACTTTGCCCGTGGCGCCTCGGAAGACCATTGGCGCCGCCATCTGCCCCTGTGGTTCACCGGCGTGCTCATCCATCCGGCGCCCCGCGACCCCGATCGCCACTGGCTACAACTGGCCACCCTGCACCCACTGCCCGACGGGCGTACCGGCTTGCGCGTGCTGCCCACCGAAGAGTTCGAAGTAGCCCGACTGAATCAGGCCCAGGCCATCTGCATGATCGACTCGGGCGAAGGTGACTTCCCCGAAGGTATGGTGGTGCATTACTTCTTGCTGGATTGACCACGTAGGCATGCGCATGAACACCCCACACTACATCGCTCCCTTGGCTTGGCGTACTTTGCAACAAGCACCCCAGGTGGCCCTGCGCTCCCCGGTGGCGGAGGCCACCCTGCAATCCGCTCAAAACACCTTCGGCCATGTCTGGCCCGATGCCTTGCTGGACGCCTACCGTCACCACAATGGCCAAACCCCCAAGGGCAGACCTTTGTTTCAGGACGATTACCGCTGGCTGAGCGTGCAAGAAGCCTTGCAAGAATGGCAGGTCTGGCAAGACACCATGGCAAGGCCCGACATGGCCGAGATGCGCCACACCCATGAATCCTGCGGCGCCCCCAACGCCCACGTGCGCATGGACTGGTGGAACGAACGCTGGTGGCCACTGGCCATCTCCGACAACGCCGACTTGCTGTGTGTGGATGGGCACCCAGGCCCCACCGGCACCCTGCACCAGATCATCGAAGTATCGTCGGCGCACGAAGGCCGGTCGCGCACGGCCCTTTCGATTGCGGTGTTATTCAACAACGCCGCAGCCGACTTGGCCGGCGACCTGTCAGATCAGGGCTGAGCAGCAGCGGCGCAGCGCGCACTCAAATGGGCCAAGGCTTCTTCTACCTGGTCCACGAGCACCAGGCACAGATCGCCCGGCTGCAAGCGGTTCAAGGCGGTGTCGATGGCCAGGAACTCGCCACGGATCTCGTCCACATGCTTCACGCGCGGCGCGTTCGCCAGGCCTTCACGCAGCAGCTTCAAGACCTCGCCATCGGCACGGCCACGCTGGCAGGCATCCTGAAACAGGATGACTTCGTCAAAGGCCTGGCCCAGGATGGTGGTCTGCTCGCGGATGTCCTCGTCGCGCCGGTCACCAGCCCCGCTGATCACCACCGAGCGGCGCTGCGCCGGCAAGGCGTTCACGGCCGACACGAGAGCGCGCATGGCGTCCGGGTTGTGGCCGTAGTCGGCGATCACGGTGGCGCCCTTGAAGTCCATCACATTGAAACGGCCCGGCGCGTTGTCGGCGTCGTTGACGAAGCTGGCCAGGCCGCGGCGGATCAAATCCCAATCCAGGCCGCTGCTCCAGGCCGCCCCCACCGCCGCCATCACGTTCTCGATCTGGAAGCCGATGGTGCCGTTGCGGGTGATGGGGATGTCGCGCAGCGGCAGCAGTTCGCGCCAGCTGCCTTCGGCCACGACGATGGCGTCGCCGTCGATGCAGATGCTGCGCTTGCCCTGGGCGCGGTGCGCGGTCAGCACGGGGTTGTGCGGCTCGGCCGAGAAGTAGATGACGCCGCCCGGGCACTTGGCCGCCATCGCCACCACCATGGGGTCACCCGCGTTGAGCACGGCATAGCCGTCCTCGGCCACGTTCATGACGATGACGCGCTTGAGCACCGCCAGGTCTTCGACCGTGGTGATGTAGTTCAGGCCCAGGTGATCGCCCGCGCCGATGTTGGTCACGACCGCCGTCTGGCAGCGGTCGTAGCCCAGGCCCTCACGCAGGATGCCGCCGCGTGCGGTTTCGAACACCGCCGCGTCCACATCCGGGTGCATGAGCACGTTGCGGGCGCTCTTGGGGCCGGAGCAGTCACCGCTGTCGATCTGGCGGCCGTTCACATAGACACCATCGGTGTTGGTCATGCCCACGCGCAGGCCACTGGTGGCCAGCAGGTGCGCGGTCAGGCGCGCGGTGGTGGTCTTGCCGTTGGTGCCGGTCACTGCCACCACGGGAATGCGGCCGTCCTCGCCCGGTTTGAACAGGTGTGCCACCATGGCCTCGCCCACATTGCGAGCCTTGCCGAACGACGGCGACAGGTGCATGCGCAAGCCCGGCGCGGCGTTGACTTCGACGATGCCGCCATTCTGGGCTTCCAGAGGCTGGTGCATGCCTTCGGCCAGCACGTCCACCCCGCAGATGTCCAGGCCGATGGTCTGCGCCGCCGCGATGGCGCGCGCCGCCACAGCGGGGTGCACGGTGTCGGTCACGTCGGTGGCGGTGCCCCCGGTGGACAGGTTGGCGTTGTTGCGCAGGATGACGCGCCGGCCTTCTTCCGGAATGGACTCCGGTGTCAGGCCCTGGATGCCCAGGCGGGCCACAGCGATGTCGTCCAAACGCATCTTGGTCAGCGCGGTGGCGTGGCCATCACCACGGCGCGGGTCCTTGTTGACTTCGTCGACCAGTTCGCGCACCGTGTGGATGCCATCGCCGATCACGTGCGCCGGCTCGCGGCGTGCAGCCGCGACCAATTTGTCGCCCACCACCAGCAGGCGGAAATCGTGACCCGGCAGGTACTTCTCGACCATGACGGTGCCGATCTCGGCCGCCGCCTTGTAGGCAATTTCGAGGTGATCGCGGGTGACGATGTTGACCGTCACGCCCTTGCCCTGGTTGCCATCCTGCGGCTTGACCACCACCGGCAGGCCGATCTCCAGGGCCACGGCCCAGGCGTCGTCCACATCGCGCACCGGGCGACCGATGGGCACCGGCACCCCAGCGGCGGCCAGCAGGCGCTTGGTCAGGTCCTTGTCCTGGGCGATGGACTCCGACACCGCGCTGGTCGAATCGACCTCGGCGGCCCAGATGCGGCGCTGCTGAGCGCCCCAACCAAACTGCACCAGGCTGCCCTGGGTCAGACGGCGCCAGGGAATGCCACGCGCCGCAGCCGCGGCCACGATGGCCCCGGTGCTCGGCCCCAGTCGGACGTCTTCATCCAGTTCGCGCAGTTCAGCGAGCGCGGCCGGCAGGTCAAAAGCGCTGTCCTGCTGTGCGGCCACGATCAGGGCCTGGGCGTGCTTGAGCGCCAGCTTGCCCACGGCCTCTTCGCTGTACTCGACCACCACCTGGTAGATGCCATCTTCCAGGGTGGCCGCCGTGCGGCTGAAAGTGACAAGGCAGCCGGCCTGCGCCTGCAGCGCCAGCGTGGCCGCCTCCAGCACATGGGCCAGGGAGATGTGATCGGGCCGCCCCGCCGGGCGCAGTGCCCCCAGGCTGGGGAACAGCTTGCGCAGGCGCTCCTCGAACCCGGGCATGGTGTCGAGCGTGCGCTCGTCCGGCGCACAGGCCACGACGGCCTCGATGGCCGTCTGGCGGCTCCAGAGATTGGGGCCACGCAGGGCCCGGATGCGAGAAACGTCCATCTCTTTGTCTCTTGGTGTTCGCGTCGAATGTTCGCGTCGTGAGATCGGGCCGGGCTCAGCGCACGGCCTGCGCGGTCGGGTCGAAAGTTTCCATGCCGGCTGCCATCAGCTCCGGCGAAATGTCCAGGGCCCAGGCCACCGCCACGGCAGCCAGCAAGGCCTGCACACCGGCGCCGGGCAGCGGGTGCTTGGTCAAGCCGCCCATCACCCGGCGCGCCGAGGCACTGTCCAGGTCGATGCAGCGCACCGGCGCATACCCGTTGTGGGTCAGCAGCACATGGTTGTCGGCCACCGACACGGTGCGACCGCCCTTGGCGCGGTGCGCCACCATCACCGGGCTGTGCTGGTCCACGTCGTAGAAGATGACCTCGCCGTCGCACAACTCGGCCATCTCGACCAGGCGCGCATCGGCCGCATGCAACACGGCCACGCCCTCGGGCAGCACCACGTCCACCTGCGTGCGCAGCACCTTGAACATCTGCTCGGGCTCGTGAATGTCGTGGGCGGCCAGCGCCGGCTCCACCGGCGCCTCGGCGCCACGCAGATCCGTCACCAGACCCACTTGGCAGCGGTCATAAGCCAGGCCGTCGTCGAGGATGGACACGGGGCCGTTTTCCACCACGATGGCATTGACCTCGCGGTTCATCAAGAGGCGCTCGGCCGCCGCAAAGTTGGCACGGTTGCCAGACTCGACGCAGCGCGAGCCCAGGAACAGCCCCTCGCTGCAGGCCAGGCCCACGACCTTGCCGCTCAGGTGCAGGAACCACGCCGTCAGGCGGGCGATGTGGCCCACCCCCTGCGAGCCCGCGACCCCGATGATGGGCACGCGCCCCGTCTCGTCTTCGTCAAACAGGTTGTCGACAATCGCCTGCCCCACCGGGCGCGGCAATCCCTCGGCGGGCTTGAGGTGCATCAGCAAACCAGGGCCGGCATTGACCTCGACCACGGCACCGCGCTGCAGCGCCAGCGGCTTGGCAATGTCTTCGACCACCAGGTCGATGCCGGCAATGTCCAGGCCCACCACGCGCGCGGCCAGCGAGGCCAGGTAGGCGATGTCGGGGTGCACATCGTCGGTGCAGTCGATGGCCACATTGCCATTGCGCTGCACCAGCACCTTCTGACCGGCCTTGGGCACGGCCTCGGCGTTCAGGCCCTGGCGCTCCAGCAGCAGGCGCATGGCCGGCTCGCGCTCCAGCACGATGGTCTCGAGCGGGAACTCCTCGGCATCGCCGCGGCGCGGGTCGCTGTTGAGCTGGTCTTCGATCAGGCGCAGCACGGTGTCACGGCCATTGCCGGTGATCCACAGGCTCTCACCCTTGGCGGCGGCCACCATCTTGCCGCCCACAATGAGCAGACGGTGTTCATCGCCACGCACATAACGCTCGACAATCACCTCGCTGCCCTCGGCCTCGGCAATCTTGAAAGCTGCTTCGATGTCGGCGCGCTCGGTCAACTCCAGCGACACGCCCCGGCCATGGTTGCCGTCGAGCGGCTTGACCACCACCGGCAGGCCGATGTCTTGCGCCGCCTCCCAGGCCGCCTCGGGGCTGTCCACCACCTCGCCCTCGGGCACCGGCACCCCGCAGGACTTCAGCAGGGTCTTGGTCAGATCCTTGTCACCGGCAATCGCCTCGGCGATCGCGCTGGTGCGGTCGGTTTCGGCCGTCCAGATGCGGCGCTGCGCACGCCCATGGCCCAGTTGGACGAGGTTACCGTCGTTCAGGCGGATGTGCGGAATACCCCGGTCGGTGGCGGCGCCCACGATGGCCGCCGTGCTGGGGCCCAAGTAGCAGTCGTCGATCTGGTTGCGCAGGCGCTCGACGGCCGCCGGCACATCGAAGGGCTCGTCGTTGATCGCGGCCATCAGCAAGGCGTGCCCCTCGGCCAGGGCCAGGCGGGCGACCTGCTCGTCGCGGGCGCGGAACACCATGCGGTACACCCCCCGCTGAGAGGTGCTGCGGGTCTGACCGAAACCGGTGGGCATGCCCGACAGGTTCAGCAACTCGATGATCACGTGTTCCAGGATGTGCCCGGCCCAGGTGCCCTCTTCCAGGCGCTGGACGAAGCCGCCCCGCTCCCCCACCCCGCAGTGGTGCTCGACCAAGGCTGGCAGCAAGGCCGTCAGGCGGGCGTTGAAACCCGGCAGCTTGTGGGAGGGCCAGTCTTCCAGCTCACCCAGGTCCAGCCAGACCTCCAGCACCTGGCGGTAGGTCCA
Organism: Aquabacterium sp.; assembly: GCF_034003525.1. Taxonomy (GTDB): domain Bacteria; phylum Pseudomonadota; class Gammaproteobacteria; order Burkholderiales; family Burkholderiaceae_C; genus Aquabacterium. The sequence goes on along the minus strand of NZ_JAVEYN010000011.1, from coordinate 35,236 downwards.
GATATTCGGGCCGCGCAGGTAGTTGACCCGCAGCAACGTGATGTCGTTCTTCTTGCTCATGTCCAGCCTGTCTGACTGCGTTCAGTTCAATCCACGGTGCGTCACGGGGTCACGAAAGTCAACATGGGAGACGCGGCTTCGGTCAGAATTGCCGCCACGCCGCAGGCAGACTTGCCTCTGCAGCGCTTACCGGTCCGGCTCTCACCATGCAATCTCGTCATTCCCTTGCCACCCCAGGGCATGCGCCCCATCAGGACCTCGCCAGCGTACACCCGCCGCTGGCATCCGGAGACAACGTTCTCACCCGGCTGACGGTTGACCTGAACGCACAACTTCATTTTGCCGACGGGGTGATCGTCCTCACCGAGCATCATCTGCATGCGCGAGCCGATGCGCAAGCCGCTTGGCAAACCTGGCCCCTGAGCCCGGACCTGTCGCTTTTGCAACACGATCACGCCGGTGTGGCGACCCTGAGCCTGCACACCCCCACGCGCCAACTCGCCACCTGGCACCTCACCCTGGCGCAGCAAGCCCCCCTGCAAAGCCTGCTGGACCAGTTCGAGCGGCAGCAACAGATCCGCGCCACCGGCCACAGCCCGGAGGACGAAGACCGTGCCGAATGCCCGGTCTGTCACGCCCCCCTGCCCCCCGACAGCGACGAGTGCGCGGTCTGCCACCGCGACAAGCAGGCGCCGCCTTCCACCTGGGTGCTGCTGCGCCTGTGGCGCTTTGCCCGCCCCTACCAGGGCATGCTGCTCGCTGGTTTTCTGCTGACCCTGGCCGGCACCGCCGCCACCCTGGTGCCGCCCTACCTCACCATGCCGCTGATGGACGAGATCCTGATCCCGTTCCAGAACGGGCAGGCCATCGACACCGGCCATGTGATGCTGCTGCTGGGCGGCCTGCTGGCCTCGGCACTGGCCGCCTGGCTGCTGGGCTGGGCCCGCACCTATGTGCTCGCCCTGGTGTCCGAGCGCATCGGCGCCGACCTGCGCACCGCCACCTTCGAGCACCTGCTGCGCCTGTCGCTGGACTACTTCGGCAGCAAGCGCACCGGCGACCTGATGGCCCGCATCGGCTCCGAAACCGATCGCATCAACGTCTTTCTGTCGCTCCATGCCCTCGATTTCGCCACCGATGTGTTGATGATCGCCATGACGGCGGCCATCCTCATCTCCATCAACCCCTGGCTGGCCCTGGTCACCCTGGTGCCCCTGCCCTTCATCGCCTGGCTGATCCACCTGGTGCGCGACCGCCTGCGCACCGGCTTTGAAAAAATCGACCGCGTCTGGGGCGAAGTCACCAACGTGCTGGCCGACACCATCCCCGGCATCCGCGTGGTCAAGGCCTTTGCCCAGGAGCAGCGTGAAGCCGACCGTTTCCGCGCCGCCAACCAGTACAACCTGCAGGCCAATGACAAGCTCAACAAGACCTGGTCGCTGTTCACCCCCACCGTCTCACTGCTGACCGAAATCGGGCTGCTGGTGGTGTGGGCCTTCGGCATCTGGCTGGTGCACGAGCAGGACATCACGGTCGGCGTGCTCACCGCCTTCATCGCCTACATCGGCCGCTTCTACGGCCGCCTGGACTCGATGAGCCGCATCGTCTCGGTCACGCAAAAGGCCGCCGCCGGCGCCAAGCGCATCTTCGACATCCTCGACCACGTCTCCAACGTGCCCGACCCGGTCAACCCGGTCAAGCTGCCCGCGCTGCAAGGCCGGCTGGAGCTGGACCGTATCGGCTTCCGCTACGGCAGTCGCGCCGTCATCCGCGACGTGAGCCTGGACATTCAACCCGGGGAGATGATCGGCCTGGTCGGCCACAGCGGCTCTGGCAAGAGCACCCTGGTCAACCTGATCTGCCGCTTCTACGACGTCAGCGATGGCGGCATCCGCGTCGATGGCGTGGACGTACGCCGCATTGCCGTGGCCGACTTCCGACGCCACATCGGCCTGGTGCTGCAAGAGCCTTTCCTGTTCTTTGGCACCATCGCCGAGAACATCGCCTACGGCAAACCCGACGCCAGCCGCGAGGAGATCATCGCCGCCGCCCGCGCCGCCCACGCGCACGAGTTCATCCTGCGCCTGCCGCAGGGCTACGACTCCCTGGTCGGTGAACGCGGCCAGGGCCTGTCCGGCGGCGAGCGCCAGCGCATCAGCATCGCCCGCGCGCTGCTGATCAACCCACGCATCCTGATCATGGACGAAGCCACCTCGGCCGTGGACACCGAAACCGAAAAGGAAATCCAGAAGGCGCTGGACAACCTGGTCAAGGGCCGCACCACCATCGCGATTGCGCACCGCCTGTCCACCCTGCGCAAAGCCGACCGCTTGGTCGTGATGGACAAGGGCCGCATCGTGGAGGTGGGCCCGCACGACGAGTTGATGGCCCGCGAAGGCGCGTACTGGCGTCTGTACCAGGCCCAGGCCCGCAAGGCCGAACAAGACGCCCTGATCGACGATGCCCCCGCCGATGCCGCCAACAAGGACTGACACGATGCGCGACCTTACCCGCAACGACCTGGGCCAGTTGACCCTGACGCTGGACGACGGCAGCACCCATGTGGGCATCGTGCCCGTGCGAGCCTACCCCTTGAGCGCCCCCGACGAAGGCCTGTCGCTGATGAACACAGACGGCCACGAGGTGCTCTGGATTGACCGCCTGAGCGCCCTGCCGACGGCGTGGCGCCAGCTGCTGGAGGCCGAACTGGCGGTGCGCGAACTCACCCCTCAGGTCACCGCCCTGCTCGAGGTGTCGAGTTTCTCGACGCCGAGCACCTGGACGGTGGACACCGACCGTGGCCGCACCAGCTTCGTGTTGAAGTCCGAAGACGACATCCGCCGCCTCGGCGATGGCCGCCTGCTGATTCACAGTGCACAGGGCCTGAACTTCGGCATTGCCGACCGCACGTGTCTGGACAAGCACTCGCGCAAACTGCTGGAACGCTTCCTCTGACGGCGGAGCAGACCGAACGCCCAAAAGAAAACCGGTGCAGCCCTGGCGGGCGACACCGGTTTTTTACGCTGCGGAGCCCAGGCGGGCCCCATACAGCAATCACTTCTTCTTGGCAGCAGCCTTCTTGGCTGCAGGCTTGGCAGCCTTCTTGGCGGGTGCAGCAGGGGCCTTGGCAGCCTTGCGTGCAGCAGCCTTCGGGTCAACCGCTGCCTTGAAGGTGGCACCCGGGGTGAACTTGGGCAGCTTGGCGGCGGGGATCTTGATCTTGTCGCCGGTGCTGGGGTTCACGCCATTGCGGGCTGCGCGGGCGTGTTGCTTGAACGAACCGAAACCGGGGATGGTCACGGCATCGCCCTTCTTGACGGCCGCCACCACGGTGTCGAGCAGCGTGTCGAGGATGCGGCCAGCCTCAGCCTTGGACAGTTGGTGCTGGTCAGCAAGGCGCTGGATGAGATCAGTCTTGTTCATGAATGATGTTCTGAAAGCACCCGCAAATCTCGGGCAACACGATTGTGCCTTGAGGAAAGGCCGATGAACACTGGTGTTGACGCGGATCCGTCGCAAACACGCCTATTTCAAGGGAAATCCCAGTGCCTGCAGCGCCGCCTTGAGGCGGTCACGGCCTGTCAGGGCCTCCGGCGTCGCCACCCGCTTGCCGGAATGCACCGTCCAGGTGCCTCGCACCTTCATCTGCTGCTGCGCGTAGAACGCGGCCATGGCCTCGTTGTACGACGCGATCTCGGCTTGCTGCTCGGCCACCGGGCGATAACGCTCGTGGTGCAGCACGGCCGCTTGCGGCAAGCGCGGCTTGACCGAGGCAGGCTGCGCGGGGTCTTCCTTGCCCAGCGTCATGCCAAACACGGCAAACACCCGCGGCGGCAGACCCAGCAATTCGGCCACCGCTTCCGGATGGTTGCGCATGCCACCGATATAGCAACCCGACAAACCCAGCGACTCGGCCGCGGCCATCGCGTTCTGGGCGGCCAGGGCGGCATCGATCACGCCCACCAGGCCCATTTCCAGATAGTCGAGCGCATCGTGGGTGAGCCCCGCGGTTTGCGCGACCGCCTCCAGCCGGGCCAGATCAGCCAGCCAGACCAGCACCAGTGGCGCCTGCGCCACATGCGCCTGATCGCCTGCGAGTTCGGCCAGGCGCGCGCGGGTGGCCGGGTCGTGCACCGCGATCACGCTCCAGGGTTGCAGGTTGGACGAGGAAGCCGCCGACTGGGCCGCGGCCACGATGGCGGTCAGTTGCGCATCGCTGACCGGATCAGGCAGGTGGTGACGCACCGAGCGGTGGGTCAACAACTGATCCAGCAAGGGAGACCAGGCCTCAGGCACGGCGGGGGCCTGCTGACCGTAGCGGGCACTCAACAGAGAAGAAACAGACATCATGAAAGCCAGGAGGTGCAAAACATCAACACTACCGCAAGCCTGGCTCACACGCTGAGCGCACTGCCAAACCCGAGCGCGCAAAACAAAAAGGTCTGAACCTTGCGATTCAGACCTTTTGAAAATTTGGTGGGCCCTGAGTGACTCGAACACTCGACCAACGGATTAAGAGTCCGCTGCTCTACCAACTGAGCTAAGAGCCCGCACCTGGTATCTTCTTGCGAAGATCGCTAGAACTGGTTATCTAGCGAAGACTTGAATTATATACACAAACTTTGCGAAGATTCAAGTCTTTTTCAAAATTTTCATCGGCTTGGTCTGACTGGATTCGAAGATCCGTTGCGACGTCTGCTCAACGAAGACCGCAAGTATACACACAAAATCGCCCCTGGCTGCGCGCATGGCGCGCTCACAACAAGGCGCCGGGTGCGGGGCGCCCGGTCAGCATCTCGATCTCGTCGCTCAGCGCGCCCGACTCGGCGGCCAGCGCCGTGATCTCCTCGTCCAGCGCCTGTGCATGGGTGCGTGCCACCTCTTCGAGGTAGCCCACACGCTCCTGACTGAGCTTGTGCAGTTCGTAGCGGGCATCGCGCCGCAGTTCATTGAGAGCGTCCAGCACCAGCACGATCTGCAGCTGCAGGGTCTCGAACAGCTTGCGCAGGCTGGCGGCCTCGATCGAATCGCTGAAGTCCAGATGCCCCCATCCCTGCTTGAGCAAGAAGGCATTCGGGTCCTGCGCGATCTCGCGCAGGCGCTGCACATCGCCGCTGTCCCGGGCGCGGTTGATCTCGCTGGTCAGTTGCTGAAAGATCGCGAGCTTGCCAGCGTCGTGCGCGAAGCGGTCCGGATGGAACAGCCGCACCAGCTTTCGCCACAGGCTCTTGAGCTCGCGGGCTTCGTCCTCGGGCAAGGCCTTCTGCTCGGCCGCCTCGAAGGCCACCTGCTCGTACTCGGCATCCGACTGTTGCCAGGCTTCTTCACACTGCTGGGCCACGGCTTCGGCGGCCTCTTCGCCGTCATACACCAGGGCGTCCAGGTACTGGCGGCGATAGCTCACCAGCAGGCGCAGACGATCACGCTGCTGGTAGTGCGGGCGCAGCAGACCGAACAGGCGTGCCTGCGTGACATCGATATCGTGACGCTCCTGGGTGTAGCGCGCCTCCAGATCGGCCAGACGCACCCGTGCCGAGGCGATCAGGGCCTTGAGTTCATCAACCTCGGGTTTGACGAACACCAGCACGCCCGCCTGAGCCGGCTCGGCCGCGACCGGCTCACCTTGTGCGCCTCGCACAGCAGGGGTTTCGACCTGCGCCAGCGCCTCGTCCGCCTCGGGGGCCGGCTCGGCCAGTTGAGCCAGGTACCAGCGCCCCATGCTGGCCGAACGGGGGCTGGACGATCCCGCCAGCCACGCCAGCCACGCATGCAAGGCCGGATCACTCAAGGCCTCTCGGAAATGGCGCCCTTTGAACTCGCCAAAGGCCAGGCGCGACGGGTACCAGGGGGCCTGCGCATGCTCGCACACCGCCTGCCAGCTGTGCAGCCCGCGGCGCATCGCCAGCGGTTGCAGCACCGTGCCCAGCAGGTCCACCCCGGTTTCGACTTCGCCCAGGGCCGACGCGGGCGTGCGCTCGGGCAAGCGGTAGTACTGCCTCAAGGTCTGCAACTTGCCGCTGACCACGGGCACCGGGTCAAGCAGGCGTTGCGCCAGGCGCAGGGCGCAGAAGCCTTCCGTGCCGATGGGCGCGATGCCCAGCCGTACCCATTCGGGCTGCAGGGCGCGGTGCAGGGCCTGCGGCAGGTCAAACGCGACCAGAGGCAGCCCGTCGACGTAATCGGCCCACTCGCGGTAGACCTGGGCTGGCGCCTCGCCATCGCGCTCGATGAGCGCCCGGCTGAGCCCATGCACGCGCGAGCGGTCCTGGTTCATGTCCGGGCCGTGGTTGAGCAGGCGACGCCAGGCCGGACCTTGCGGCACCCAGCCCCGCATGCGCTGCGCGGCCAGCTCCACAACCACGGGCGAGCTCAAGCCCGCGGTCTCGACGTCAATGAGCACCCAGTCGCGATCGTCCATGCCGCGCCTTCAACGACGCCGGCTGGGCGGTGTGCCCAGCAAGCCCACAGTGGGGTCGGCGGCGAACACGCTCAATTGCGACAGCGTGCGGATGTCCAGCAGGGTCAGGCGGTTGCCGCCGCAGTCCAGCAAACTCAGCTGCGGCACGGCGGGCAGGTTCAAGGCCATCAACTGGTTCGCACGGCACCACAGTTTGGACAGGCGCGGCACCCCCGCCAGCGCCAGCTGGCGCAGCTGGTTGTGGGCGCAGCCCAGCAGGCTCAGTTCCGGCACGGCCGACAGATCGAGCGCGGGCAAGGCGTTGTGGTCGCAGGCCAGGGCCGTGAGCGCCGGCACCCGCGACAGATCGAGCTGCGTCAGCTGGTTATGGCGGCACCACAGCTCCTTGAGCTCGGGCAGGTCGCCCAGCTTCAGCTCGGTGAGCTGGTTGTTGTCGCACACCAGCAGGCTCAAGGCCGGCAAGGCCGACACATCCAGGCGGGAGATCTGGTTGTCGGCACACCAGAGCTTGGTCAGCGCCGGCACGGCGACCGCCGCCAGCGTGGTCAGCCGGTTGCTGCTGCAGTCGAGCAAACTCAGGTGGGGCACGGCCCAGAGCGCCAGCACGGTGAGCTGGTTCTCGCGGCACCAAAGCTCGCGCAGCTGCGGCACGGCCGCCAAGTCCAGCTGCGCCAGGTCGTTGTGGTTGCAGCTGAGCATGGTCAGTTGCGGCACCGCGGCCAGATCCAGCCGGGTCAGCTGGTTGTGGTCGCAGGCCAGCGAGACCAGCGCAGGCACGGACGCAAAGTCCAGCTGGGTCAACAGGTTGTGACGGCACCACAGCTCGGTCAGGCGCGGGGTGGCGGCCAGGTCCAACTCGCGCAGGTGGTTGTGGTTGCAGTTGAGCACGCGCAGCCCGGGCATGGCGGCCAGTGGCAGCCGCGTGAGCTGGTTGCCGCGACACCACAACTCGGTCAGCGCCGAGGCCTCCGGCAGCTGCAGGGCCTGCAAGCGGTTGTAGTCGCACACCAGCAGGTTCAGTTGCGACACCTCGGTCAGGTCCAGCTCGGCCAACTGGTTTTCCTGGCACCACAGCGTCGTCAGGGCCGACACCCCGTTCAAGGTCAAGGTGCGCAGCTGGTTGTTGTCGCAGGCCAGCGTCGTCAGCGCCGGGGCCGCACGCACATCCAGGGCCGTGAGCTCGTTGTAGGCGCAAAACAGGCGGGTGAGCGCAGGGGCGGTCTGCAACTGCAGCTCGGTCAGGCCCACCCGGTTGCACCACAGAAAGTCCAGCCTCGGCAGGCGAATGGCCAGCGAGCGCGGCGTGAGGGTGCCGGCCTGCTTGAAGCCCAGGCGCCGGATCTGCAAACCGTCCACCCACTCGAAGCGGGTCAGGGGCAAGGCCTCGAAGTCCCACACCAGGCTGGTCAGCGCGCCGTTGTCGATGGCAAAGGCCAAGGTCTCGCCGTGGGCGTTGTCGATGCGGGCCTGCGCCAGGCGTTGCAAGACCTCTTCGGGTGACAAGGCCAAGGCCTGCGCCCACATCAGCACCTGCCGGTGATCGGCCTCGCGCAAACGGTGTTCACCGACCTGATGGGTGGGCTGCTCGCTCAGGGTCTGCTGCGCGCGCGCCACCGCCAGCACGCCCGATGTCATGCGCATCAGGATGCCACGCGCCGCGCCGTCTGCGGTGACCAGCGCGGCAGACGGTCGACTGATCAGTGAGCGAGCTTCTTCGTTGTCAATCATCACGACTCAAACAGGGGCGACGGCAGCGCGAACGAGGGGCATCGCCCAGCCCGGATGCATGAGAGTTTAAGCGCTGTTGCCGGGCCTCCCGTACGCTTCGGGCAGGGGGATTGCGCACATCCGCACGCTCGGCCAGCCTGTGATGTTTCACCCGGCGCAGGCGCCGCCAGGCAGCCACTGACCAGGAAGGACCCAGATCGATTAGGCTGATGGCATGAACGACGTCCGCCCTTCTCCCCATCTGTGCCCTTTGTGCGGCCAGCCCAACGCCTGCGGCAGGGTTGCCGACGGCCCAGCCGGTGGCCCCTCTTGCTGGTGCAGCGAACTCACGTTCAGCCCGGCCTTGTTGGCTCGCGTCCCGGAGGGGCAACGCAAGCTGCACTGCATCTGCGAGACCTGTGCTCGGGGCGCCCTTCGAACCCCAGAAACGAACAAAGCCACCTGACGGTGGCTTTGTGGGCAGCGTGAGCAAAGAGCGCGGGCTCAGTGGTCGTGGCGGAGGTAGGTCGCCTCACGGGGCAGGCGCAGGCTGACCAGGAAAGCCAGCGCCATCATGCCGGTGACGTACCAGTAGAAGGCCGACTCCATCTGCAGGGACTTCAGGCCCAGCGCCACGTACTCGGCCGAGCCCCCGAACATGGCATTGGCCACGGCATAGGACAGGCCCACGCCCAGCGCACGCACCTCCGGCGGGAACATCTCGGCCTTCACGATGCCGCTGATCGAGGTGTAGAAGCTGATGACAGCCAGGGCCAGGGTGATCAGAAAGAAGGCCGCGACCGGGCTGCTGACCGATTGCAGGGCGGTGAGGATGGGCACCGTCATCAACGCGCCGAGGGCACCAAACCAGAGCATGTTGTTACGACGGCCAATGCGATCGGACAGTGCGCCGAAGACCGGCTGCAGGCACATGTAGACGAACAGGCACAGGGTCATCACCGAGCTGGCGGTCTTGATGGACATGCCGGCCGAGTTCACCAGGTACTTCTGCATGTAGGTGGTGAAGGTGTAGAAGATCAGCGAGCCGCCGGCGGTGTAGCCCAGCACGGTGAAGAAGGCGGCCTTGTGGTGGCGGAACAGCTCACCCACGCTGCCGGCACCCTTGTGCTGACGGGTCTCCGCGCTGGAGGTTTCCTTGAGCGAGCGACGCAGGAGCAAGGCCACGATGGCCGCGGCGGCACCGACCACGAAGGGAATGCGCCAGCCCCAGGCCTTGAGTTCGGCATCGGTGAGGAACTGTTGCAGCACGATGAGCACCAGCACCGCCAGCAGTTGGCCACCGATGAGGGTGACGTACTGGAAGGAAGAGAAGAAGCCGCGCTGACCGCGCATGGCCACTTCGCTCATGTAGGTGGCCGTGGTGCCGTACTCACCCCCGACCGACAAGCCCTGGAGCAAACGGGCCAGCAAGAGCAAGGCAGGTGCCGCCACACCAATGGTTTCGTAGGTGGGAAGACAGGCGATCATCAGCGAGCCGGCGCACATCATGATCACCGAGGTCACCATGGAGGTCTTGCGGCCCTTGCGGTCAGCGATGCGACCGAACAACCAGCCACCGACCGGGCGCATCAGGAAACCGGCGGCAAACACGCCCGCGGTGTTGAGCAGTTGCACCGTGGGGTCGGCCTTCGGGAAGAAGGACGGGGCGAAGTAAATCGCGCAGAAAGCGTAGATGTAGAAGTCGAACCACTCGACCAGGTTGCCCGAGGACGCCGCCATGATGGCGAAGATGCGCTTGCGCTTCTCCTCCAGGGTGTAGGGCAGCTGAGCCGGTGCCGTTGCACCGTCGAGCGTGGTTTGGGCAGCTTGCATTGCGAGCACTCCAGAAGACTGGCCACATGTCACCCCCGTGACATATTTCAACCGATGGCCCGAGTGTCCGCATTGCCCTGTCAGGTGTCGTCCGTAAGACGCGCAAGGCGACCTGCGTAGTTTTACGCAGCGCAGTGAGATCCGAACCGGTCAGGTCCGCTCAGCCGCCGTGGCATGCGTCGCAATGCGCGCAATTTCGGTCACGCTGGTGGTGCCCAGCTTGTCGTAGATGCGTGCCCGATGTGACTCCACCGTGCGAGGATCACAGGGCGGCACGAGCCGGCGCGAAATTTCCTTGTTGGGCAGGTCCAGCGACAGCAACTGAGCCACGGCCTTTTCGCGTGGCGTCAAGGTTTCCCAGGCCTGCACGGCCTGACGGCGTTCCGCCTGCCGGGTGGCCACCTCGGCCGACGCAGCCAACGCACGCTGCACCTCATCGAGCAAACGCTCGTCACTGCAAGGCTTGGGCAGCCAGATGCTGGCGCCGTTGCGCATGGCCTCGGTCGCCAGCGTGATGTCACCGTGACCAGACAGGAAGATCACCATGAGCGGGCTGGCACTGGTGCGCAAGTGCTCGAAAACCTGCAGGCCACTGAGGCCGTCCATGCGCAAGTCCAGGATCACGCAGCCCGGCGCGTCCAGCACCGCCCCCTCCAGAAAGGCATCGCCCGATGCAAAGGCCTGCACCTTGAACCCCCGCGAGATCAGCAACAGCGCGATGGCGCGACGCACAGCCTCGTCGTCATCGACGACATACAGGTTCATCTGAAACGGTGTCATGGCCGCAATGGCAGGTCGAAATAAAAGGTGATGCCCTCGTCGGGCGCCGGCTCGAACGCCAGACGTCCGCCGTGGCTTTCGATGATGGTACGGCAGATGTTCAGCCCCAAGCCCAGCCCCTCGGCCTTGGTGGTGAAGAAGGGCTCGAACACCCGCTGTGCCGCCTGAGCCTCCATCCCAGGTCCGTGATCACGGATCGACACCCGAATACCTTCGGCCTGATGACGCGTGGTGATGTCGATCACGCGGCGGGCACGAGGCAAGCCCTCCATGGCCTGCAGGCTGTTGAGGATGAGGTTGAGCAGCACCTGCTCCAGCAGCACACGGTCACCCTGCACCTCGGGCAGGTCGGGCGCCAGATGCAGACGGATCTGGGCACGATGGTGCCGCACCTCGGCCTTGAGCAGCACCAGTACGTTGTCGATGCAGGCGTTCAGGTCACAGCGCTCGGTCCCGGCGGTGCGCTGACGCACGAAACTGCGAAGGCGGTGCACGATGTCACCGGCCCGACGGGCCTGTGTAGCGATTTCATCCAGACTGTCGATGAGAAGTCCGTGTTCGTTCTGCGTGGCAAAGGCCTTGGCCGCACTCGCGAAGCTGCTCAAGGCCATCAGAGGCTGGTTCAGTTCGTGTGCCAGGGTGGAGGCCATTTCACCCACGCTGGCCAGTCGCTGGGTGTGCTGCAACTGCTCGTCGTACGCTCGCTGCCGCGCCTCCGCCAGGCGCTGGTCGGTGATGTCCACCATCGAACTCATCCAGCCACTGTGCCGGCCGCTCGCGTCGATCAGCGGGGCGGTGTAGACCATGGTGTAGACGTCGTGACCGTCGCGGTGGCGGATGCGCAACTCCACCTCGTTGGCCATCGTCCGGCCCGACAAGGTGGCCTCGGTCGCGGCCCAGTGCTTTTCCATCTCGTCGGGGTGCCAGTAAGGATAGGGAGGCAGCTGCCCGATCAACTCTTGGGCGCTGTAGCCGGTGAGCTCGCACAAGGCCGGGTTGACGTAGATGATGCGCCCGTCCAAGTCGCGCGCCCGCATGCCCACGGGCAGCGAGTCTTCCATCGCCTGTCGGAAGGCATTGGCCTCGGCCAGTTCATGGGTGCGCTCCTGCACACGCAACTCCAGCTCCCGACGAGCCTGTCGCTGCTCGCTGAAGCGACGCGCCTGAAGCCGCCAGTTCAGGCCGATGACCACCACCAAGGCTGCACCCAGACTGGCCAGCGCCCAGGTACGGTTGCGCGCCGCCATGACCGAGGCGTAGTCCTTGGTCACCGTCAGGGTCCAGCCCAACTCGGGCAAGGGCTCATCGAGCGCCAGAAAGACCCGCGATCGACCATTGATCTGGCTGGTCAGCAAGTAGCCTTCGTGGTCCTCCGCGGGCTGAACGCGCCACGGTAGCACTGGAAAGTCCCGCACCCGCCCGTAGACATCGTGCTCACGCAGCCAATGGCGGTCCTTGTCGGACACCGCTCGGATGGCACGGTAGCGCCAGCTCGGCTCCGAGCCCAGGAACAAGACGCCTCGGGCGTCGGACAGCATGACGGGGTCTGCAGACTGTGCCCAGGTATCCTGAATCTGCTGCAGGCTGATCTTGACGGTCACGACGCCGATCACCTGCCCGGCATCCCTGACAGGGGCGGAGATGAAGAGTCCCGGCTCTCCGGTGGTCTTGCCCACCCCATAGAAACGCCCTTGCCGTCCTGCCAGCGCGTCAATGAAATAGGGGCGGTTCGCGTAGTTCTCACCCACGAAACTGTCTCGACTGTCCCAGTTGCTTGACGCCAATGTTTGCCCCTGGGCATCCATGACGTACAGCGACAGCGAACCGGCATGACGGTTGATGTCCTGCAAGTAGGCATTCGCACGTGCCAGCGCCAGGTTCGCACGGGATGCGCGCAGCACGTCGATGACCTGCGGGTGCTGCGCCACCGTGAAAGGCAAGTAGCTGTATCGGTCGACGCTGCCCCTCAGCGCCAGCTTGTGCACCTCGATAACGCGCCGAATGGCCTGGGCTTGCAGGTCGGCTTCGCGCCGCGCGGCCCAGATGCCCGAGGCCAGGACACCCGCGACCAGGCTCAGGCTCAGCAGCGAAAAACCCAACCAGAGACGGATCCGGGATGACGTCATGCCTGGATTGTCCAACGGGAATGCACGCGCCGGTCGATGACCATCGTTCTGAGCGGCTGCGCCATGTGCCTGGCTGTCGGGTTCAGCGGGTGAGCCTGTACATCGTCCAACCCAGCCACTCGTGCAGCGCGGTCTGCCAGCGCAGCAGGCTGTGGGCCAGCGAATACTCGGTCCAGGATGTGGATTCTCCCGTGCGGAAATCGACGGGATACGGCGTCACGTTGCAGCCCACGGCCTCGAACTCGCTCATCGCGCGTGGCATGTGCCAGGCCGAGGTCACCAGGAGCCAGGGCGCCTGGCAGCGTGCCCCCAGGAGTTGGGCCACCTGCCGGGCATTTTCTCGGGTGGTGCGGGAGCCGCTTTCGAGCCGAACCCGGCTCATGTCCACACCTTGCTCCAGGTAGAAGGCACGCGCCAAGGCCGCTTCCGTGACCCCGGTGGTCAGCAAGCGCCCCTCCCCACCAGAAAACACGAGTTGGAGTTTCGGGTGCTGGCGCAGCAAGCCCACCGGCACAGTCATCCGCTCGGCCGATTCGCCCAGTGGCACCTGGCCATGGGCTGCGTAGCTGTCAGGATGCCCCACCACAGAGCCAACCAGAACATCGGCTGGGTGATGGCCGACAGCAGCTTCGACAAGACGAACATCCGATGGGTGCTCCTGTGGTCTTTGCGGTGGCATTCTGGGCGGCCAAAAACAAAAAAGCCAACCGGACGGGTTGGCTAGTTTGCGTGAGTTGCCTCAGATATCGTTGGTGGGTCGGGAGGGACTCGAACCCTCGACCAACGGATTAAAAGTCCGTTCCACCAAAGATTTGCCAACATTGAACACCGTTGATAGACTCTACACAAATCAACAGGTTAGCGCAAAACAACTGTATGTTTGAACATACCAACCGTTGATTCGTGTTCGCCAGTTTTGGGTAAATGGTCTTACATCCGCCCTTACATCCAACCCGATGTAAGACTGGCGAGGAGTCTACATGGCAAAGGTTGCATTCACTGCTGGACGAGTTGCCGGGTTCAAGTGCCCGCCCGACAAGAGGCAGGCTTTCATGTGGGATGCGACAGCGCCGGGGCTGGGACTGAGAGCGACGCCTGCCGGGAAGCCGTCCTATGTGTTCCAGTCCGTGTACCAGGGCAAAGACATACGCCTGACCATCGGAAGCCCGACCGCCTGGAGCATCTCTGACGCGCAAGCAAAGGCACGCGAACTGCAACGCCTGATTGACGAAGGCAAAGACCCCCGCGACCTCAAGCGTGAAGCCCTGGCCGCACATGCGGAGAAGCAAGCCGCCGCTGCCGCCCAAGCCCTGACCGTGGGGGAGGTCTGGAAGCTATACCTAGAGGCACGCCGCCCGTTTTGGGGCGACCGCCACTATGCCGACCATGTGAAGCTATCCCAAGCCGGGGGGGAACCTGCCAAGCGTGGCACCCGTGGCCGTGGCGTGACCATTGCCGGGCCATTGCATCCGCTGCTGGGGCTGGCACTGCGTGACCTGACCGCGCCAGTTATCGATGCATGGGCCGCACGCGAGGCACAGACACGACCGACCGCCGCCCGGCTGGCATGGCGACTGCTGAAGGCGTTTCTAGGCTGGTGCGCTGAACAACCGGAATATGCGCCCATGCTGCCCAGCACGAACCCAGCAAAGACCAAGAAAGCGCGGGAGGTGCTGGGGAAAGCTGGCGTTAAGCAAGACGCCTTGCTGCGTGAGCAGTTGCCCGTGTGGTTTGCCGCCGTGCGCAGCATCGGCAACCCGACCGTGGCCGCCTATCTGCAAACGCTGCTGCTGACGGGTGCCCGTCCTGGCGAAGTGCTGGATATGCGCTGGGAAGACTTGAACACCCAATGGAAGGGCCTGACCATCCGCGACAAGGTAGAGGGGGAGCGCGTCATTCCGCTGACGCCTTACGTGTCGCAAATGCTGGCCGCCCTGCCCCGCCGCAGTGAATGGGTATTTGCCAGCGCCAGCACGACACCCGCCAAGGCCGCCAAGCCAATCAGGACAACACTCGAAAAGGCACCCCAGCCAATCAGCAAGCCGCACAAGCCACACGAAAAAGCCTGCAAGGTGGCAGGCATCGAGGGGCTGACCTTGCACGGGCTACGCCGTTCGTTCAAAAGCCTGACCGAGTGGCTGGAGTGCCCCGCTGGCGTGGTGGCGCAAATCATGGGACACAAGCCCAGCGCCACCGCCGAGAAGCATTACACCGTGCGCCCGCTTGACCTGCTACGCGTTCACCATGAGCGTATCGAGGCATGGATTCTGGAGCAGGCCGGGGTGCAATTCAACGCCCAAGCCGAGCCCGGAAAGCTGCGCGTGGTGGCAGGTGGGGCGGCATGAACATAATCAAACAAATTGCCGAGGGCCTGCCTTTGGCAGAGCGCCCCAACGAAACCGAGCGAGAACTAGCGAGCATGGAGCAGGCATGGGGGGACTGTGCGCACGGCCTAAGAACCGGCCTTAGATTCTCACTGAAGCCCGATGTTGACACTCTGCACACACAGCCTTTGCTTGAGGTTCACGAGTATCTGGACGTGTACCGACTGAAGTACGAGGCAGGGGACAAATCCGCGATTCTCTGGGCCATCCGTGAGTGCGCCCGGCAAAATCTGCCGCTGCCTTACTGGTGCGCGACAGGCTACTTACAAGCCATTCACGAACTGGAGCGCACACCTACAACGCTGGGTCAGGTTTTCGGCACCGAGGAAAGCCACAAAGGCGGGAAGGCTGGGGCCATCCATCGTCGCAACCGTGAGCAAGCCATCCGACTATTAGTGTGTGTGCGGCAGATTCACAAGCGTCACCCGAAACTGAGCAAAGACGCCTGCATCCGGCGAGCCATCGATGAACTGGGCCTGCACGTCTCGCAGCGCAAAGCAACAGACCTATTCAACAACCTGGAAGCAGAGCAGAAGCCATACCGCAAAGCCTTGCGCATGAACTGGTCAAAAATCTGACTTTGCAGACATTTGGCCAAGTTTGTGCAAACGCGTGACCGATAAACGCGAAAAAACAAAACTGCATACATCACAACCCAGGCGCATTGCTTGGGGTGCCACGAAAGAGGTGATGTATGCAAACAGAAACACAAAACGGCACTACCCTGCGCCGCTCTGAATCCTTTCCCCCGCTGGAACAGGTCAACCGCCCCACGGTGCCGACCGAGCAGGCAGCGCACTACCTACTGCGCTGCCCGCAGACCCTGCGCATCTGGGCCTGCAAAGAGAACGGCCCCCTTCGCCCCATTCGCATCAATGGCCGCTTGGGCTGGCCCGTTTCTGAACTGCGCCGCGTGCTGGGGGTGCCAGCATGAGCGCCGCCACCTACGCCCATTACGTTTCCGCAATGTGTGCTGCCCTGCGTGGGTGCGCCACTGGCGACAAGCGCAAACAGCTCTACGAGCGCGCCGGGGCTGCAATGGGTGCCGCTCTGCTGGATGAGCTGCTGGCGCTGCGTGACCGCCCCCAGGCCGAAGCACTGCGCGCCGTGCGTGAAAAGCTGAGCGAACTGTCCAAGCTGCAAGACGCTGACAGCGCCGCCGCTGGCTTTGCCGTTGCCATCGTCAACGTGCTGGAGGTGGGCATTGCGAACATGCCCAAGGCTGATGCACGGGAGGCCGCTTAATGAAAGACGCCCGACCCAGCATCAAAACTGAATCGAGCGCCACCGTGGAAGGTGCCCCGATTGTCTCGCCTTTCGGCTTCCCTGCCAAGCTGGACACCGTTTGCGCCGAGGTCTTGCGCCGTCTGCTATCTGGTGAGCGCCTGACAAGCCTTGACGCCGTGGGCGAGGCCAGCACAACACGCCTTTCTGCGCATGTCTTCTACCTCGAAGACGGCTACGGCTGGCGCATCGAGCGCACCGAGAAGGCCGCTGGCTGCACGGATGGCCGCGTCACCTATGTGGCCGAATACTTCCTGCCGCCCACCGTGATTGCTCACGCTGCCGCAAGAGGTGCCGCCCAATGGTGCGCCAAGGTCAGAGCCGCCCGGCTGAAGCTGCGCGCCAATGCAGCCAAGGCCAAGCGCCAAGCCGACCTGATGAACCGGGCCGCAGCAAAGCGCAGTCACGACGCCGAGCAGGGCGCATTGTTTGAGGGGGCCTGACACATGGCACAGAGCAGAGACGCCCCCGCCTATCAAGAGTACCCGGCTAACTTCATGGCGCGCATTCAATACCGCGTCATGTCGCTGGCCGAACGCGGATTGCTGCTGACGCTCCGGCATGAGTGCTGGGTGAACAAGCAGGTGCCCGCCGATCCCTGCACCCTGGCGCGAATGCTGGGGTACGAGGTGAACGAGGTTAGCGCGGCATTGCCTGCCGTGATGCCTTACTTTGCCCTGGCTGGTGGCTGCATCGTTTGCCCCGAGCTTGACGCATACCGCGCCCACCTAGAGGGCATCCGAGAGCGCCAGTCACAAGGAGGCCGACAAGGTGCGGCAAAGACCAACAGCAAGCACACCAAGCCGCTGACGAATGACGGGCCGGGTGACTCGACGGGTGACCCGCGAGTAAGACGCGAGTCCTTAGTACAGCTTAGTTCAGTACAGCCTAGTTCAATACAGGTCTTGAGCGAGACGCCTGTATCTGACGAATGGGTGAATGAGTACGACAGCGCCAGCAATGGCTACTGACCAGAAAGACCAGACCATGACGACCATTCAAACCTTCCCCGCCGTGACCATCGAAGCATTGCCGACCGGCCTTTTCAGACTGGAAGACCCGACCGGCATTGATGGCCCGCACATCATCGAACTGCACCCCGCCCAAGTTCAGGTGCTGGCATCAATGGTGGGGTTCGACATGCCCGACAAGACACGACGCGCCATTGAGCGCATACATGGCCGGGTTCAGGCATTGAGCACGCGGGCAAAGGAGCTGGCCGGGCTGCTAGACCATGCGCTGCACGTTCAAGACCTCGACGTGACGCCCGAGGCGCAAGCAAGCGAGTGCATCGCCCTGAATCTGTCCGAGGTGCTCAAAGACCTGGAAGACCTGCAAGCGCCTGACCTTGTGCCCACCCCTGACGCCAAGCCCAACCCAGGCGGGCAAATGGCCCTGCCAGTGTGAGCGACCGACAGCGCCAGCAAGCCGGGGGGGCAGTTCAATGTCTGGCGCTTCGCAACAGGAAACCGCTTACCCCCGTCCTTTTGCACATCCGCGAAATTGGCTGCTTTTTTGGATGCGCTGACAGTGGGAGGGGCGGGTCAAGACTTGGCAACCTTTCGACCCTGTAAACCCCGCCTCCCCGCACGCGCAGAAAAAACCACCCATGGGAAAAAGAATCAACAAATCAACTATGCAGCATCGGGGCTGGGGTGGGCGCGGGAAGGGGGCAGGAAGGCCCCCAGGGAGCCGCAACAGGCCGACGCTGATAGGAGGCCTGCCCGTGACCGCTGACCCGCTGGTGTGGCTGCTAGCACTAATGAACGCAAACCATGCGCCGCTGCGGGCTCGTGTCCGTGCTGCCGTGGTGCTGCTGCACTACCTGCCCGACATGGAGTGAACGCCACACGAACCAACCAAAGCCCCCGCCGTGGGGCTTTTTCATTGCTGGTGCTGGCGATGCATTCCGGAAATTGACTTACATCCGCCCTTACATCGTTCGCAAAAACAACAAAGCCCCGGAGGGCATCCGAGGCTAAGTCATTGATTTCATTGGTGGGTCGGGAGGGACTCGAACCCTCGACCAACGGATTAAAAGTCCGCTGCTCTACCGACTGAGCTACCGACCCCCGCCGAGCCCGCAAGTATAGCGTGTTTTCAGCAGCTCATTTGCGGGCGGGAGACAACAACTGTTCGATCAGTTGCGCCGCAGCCACCATGCCGAAGGTCGCCGTCACCGTGACGCTGGAGCCGTATCCCGCGCAGTTGAGCGAGCCGTCACCGCCCTGCCCCACCTCGCAGCTGTCTTGCGGCGGCAGCACGGCTTCGCGTGAAAACACACAGCGCAGGCCCATCTTGCCGCGGCGCGCGCCGCCATGGCGCTGACGCCAGCGCTGGCGCAAGGAGGCCAGCAGCGGGTCGTGCGTCACCTCCGACAGGTCGGCCACCTCCACCAGTTGGGGCCGGGTCTTGCCACCGGCCGCGCCCACGCTCACCACCGGCTTGCCATGGGCCACACCCCAGGCGGCCAGCGCGGCCTTGGCACGCACCTGATCACAGCAGTCGATGACCCCGTCCAGGCTCTGTGCGTCCAGCAAGTCGGCCACATTGGCCTCGTCGACGAACTCTTCGATGGCTTCGACCACGCACTCAGGATGAATCTGGGCGATGCGCTCCTTGAGCGCCACCACCTTGGCCTGCCCCAGCGTGCTCTCCAGGGCATGCACCTGCCGGTTGATGTTGGACTCGGCGATGTTGTCCAGGTCGATCAGCACCAGGCGGGCCACGCCACTGCGCGCCAAGGCCTCGGCCGTCCACGAGCCCACGCCCCCCACCCCCACCACGGCCACCCGGGCCGCACGCAGGGCATCGTAGGCACTCACCCCGTGCAGGCGGCGCAGGCCACCAAAACGGCGCTCAGGGTCAGGGGTGCTGGCCTTGGCCAGCAGCTCGGCATCCGGAATCAGCACGGCCACGTCGCCTGGGTCACTTGCCCTTGGGCATGGTCAGCAGACGGTCACGGGCCGCCTGGGCCGCCTCGGTCTGCGGGTACTGCTTGACCAACTGCTCCAGCACCTTGCGGGCGCTGGCGTTGTCCTTGAGCTCCAGGTGGCAATTGCCAATCGATAGCAGGGCCTCGGGAGCCCGAGCGTGGTCAGGCGCCTGATCAACCAGTTTCTTGAACGACTGGATGGCCGGCTTGTAGGCCCGCAAGCCGTAGTGCGCGTTGCCCAGCCAGTACCAGGCCGACTCACGGTAGCCGGTTTGCGGATAGGTCTGCAGCAGCTTGTTCAAGCCTGCGGCGCCCGCCGCGAAGTCGGCCGCCCGCAGGTGGGCCAGGGCCTCCTCGAACACCCGTTTCTCATCCGGCATCACCTTGAAGGACTTGCCATCCACGGCCACGGTCTGCGGCTCGAGCTGGCGCAGCCGCTCTTCCTGAGCAGTCTGCGCGTCCTTGAGGCGACGCTGCAGCTCGGCCACATCACGCAGCAGCAACTCCTCCTGCCCGCGCTGGCGTGCCAGATCGGCACGCAGCTGCTCCACCTGCCCGTTCATCTCCAGCAGGCTGCGCTTGAGCTGGTCCACCTGGGCTGACAAGGCGGCGTGGGCCGCCTGATCTTGCGCACGCAGTTGACGCAGGTCCAGGATGGCGCGACGGGCTTCGTCATCCCCGAACAGGGCCGCGTGGGCACTGACCGACCCGAGGGCCGCGGTCATCACGAACACCCAGGGACGCAGGCGCACCAGGAAAGGCTGAACATCAGGCATGAGCTGTCCTCAAGAAACGGGCAAAACGAGCGTCGGGGGCGATCAGCGGTCCTTGATCTCGGCGCGGCGGTTCTGGGCCCAGACGGCTTCGCCCGCACCTTGGGCTGCAGGGCGCTCTTCACCGAAGCTCACGGCCTCGATCTGCTCGCCCGACACACCCAACAGCGTCAGCGACTTCTGCACGGCTTCGGCACGCTTTTGACCCAGGGCCAGGTTGTACTCACGACCACCGCGCTCGTCGGTGTGACCTTCGATGATGACCTTCTTGGCCTTGTTGGCGTTCAGACGCTTGGCGTGGCCGTCGACGGCACCGGTGAACTCGGACTTGACGACGAAGCTGTCGAAGTCGAAGTAGATGACGCGGGTCAGGCCGCTGGCATCGGCGCCGGCGTTCTGGTCCGGCACCACGACCGACGCGACGTTGCTGGACGAAGCGGCATTGGCATCGGCGCCGGGCGTGGCCGAGGTGATCGGGGCAGCGCCCGAACCGGCTTGGTCATCGAGCTTGACGGCCGAGCCGCAGCCAGCCAGGGTCAGGACAGCGGCGCTCACGGCCGAAACGAACAGGGTGCGAGAGAAGTTCATGGTGGATCTCCAGTGAGAGTGATCGGGACAACAGGGAAAACGGCGAACAAATTCAGCGACGTGGGGGCAGCACATGGGGACCCCACACCGGCTCACGCACGTCGGCCTGGGTGGTGGCCAGACGCGCCTTGATGCGACCATCGAGCGAGGTCGTCATCAGCACGTCGCGCCCTTGGGCGCGGGTGGCGTAAATGATGAGCTTGCTGTTGGGCGCAAAGCTCGGGCTTTCATCGTCGCGGGTGTCGGTCAGCGGCGTGACCTTGCCGGAGGCCAGCTCCATCAGGTGCAGGCGGTAGCCGGCGTCCACCTGGCTGATGTAGGCCATGTGGCGGCCATCGGGGCTGATGGCGGGGCTGATGTTGTAGCCGCCCTGGAAGGTGACGCGACGCGGCTGACCGCCCGAAGCAGGCACCGTGTAAATCTGGGGGGCGCCGCCGCGATCGCTGACGAAGTACAGCGTGCGGCCATCGGGCGACCAGGCCGCCTCGGTGTCGATGGAAGCGCTTTGCGTGACGCGCTGCAGGCCCTGACCGTCGGCGCCGATCAGGTACAGCTGCGAGCCCCCGTCGCGACTGAGGGTGACGGCCAGCTGACGCCCATCGGGAGACCAGGCCGGCGCGCTGTTCGAGCCCTTGAAGCCCGCGACCACGCGGCGGCGCCCCGTGCTCACCTCCTGCACCACGACCACCGGCTTGCCGCCCTCAAAGGAGACATAGGCCAGACGCTGGCCATCGGGTGACCAAGCGGGCGAGATGATGGGTTGCGAGATCGTCAAGGGAGCCTGCGCGCCCTCGCCGTCGGCATCAGCCACGACCAGGGTGTGGCGTGCGCCGGCCTTGCTGACGTAGGCGATGCGGGTCGAGAACACGCCCATGTCGCCCGTCAGGCGCTGGTAGATGTCATCGGCAATGCGGTGAGCGGCCTGACGCAGGTCGCCGGCCGTCACGACCAGACTGATGATGCCGCTGCCTTGGCCCTTGAGCACATCCCAAAGCTGGTAGCGGATGTCGAAACGACCATCAACCAGCGGTGTGGCCGAACCGGTCAGCAGCGCATCGGCGCCCTTGCTACGCCAGTCGGGCAGCGGGGGGCGGCTGGTGTCGTCGAGCCGGTCGGCCGAGGCGTCGAGGATGCGAAACAGGCCGCTGCGCTCGAGGTCAGCCTTGATGATGCGCGAGAGGGGTTGCGGCACCCGCCCTTCGTCACGGAAGGCGCCGATGGCGATGGGAATCTGAGTGGCCCCGACACCGGAGATCTCGACACGGAACTGGGCCTGGGCCGCCTGCCAAGGCCACACGGCACCGCCTGTGAGCAGCGCCAGACCACCCAACATGCGCTGGGCGGCAGCGCGGCGGGAGGGGGATTGCGTCATGGGTCCGTTACCTGACAAAAATGAGGACAGACCGACATTGTGCCGCGGGACGGCACCAAGTTCCCTCACAGCAACACAATGTCGTACTGTTCGGGTGACATGGACGGCTCGGTCTGCAGCGACACAGGCTTGCCGATGAAGTCGCTCAGGCCGGCCAGGTGCTGGCTTTCCTCGTCAAGCAGCATCTCGACCACGGCCGCGCTCGCCACCACGCGGAACTCCTTGGGGCTGAACTGGCGCGCCTCGCGCAGGATCTCGCGCAGGATGTTGTAGCAGACGGTGCGCGCGGTTTTCACCTGACCGCGCCCCTCGCAGGTCGGGCAGGGCTCGCACAGCATGTGGGCCAGGGACTCGCGGGTGCGCTTGCGCGTCATCTCCACCAGGCCCAGCGGCGAGAAGCCGCTGACGGTCAGCTTGGTGCGGTCGCGGGCCAGTTGCTTGCGAAACTCGGCCAGCACGTTCTCACGGTGGTCTTCGCGCAGCATGTCGATGAAGTCGACGATGATGATGCCACCCAGGTTGCGCAGGCGCAGTTGGCGCGCAATCGCCTGCGCCGCCTCCAGATTGGTCTTGAAGATGGTTTCGTCAAAGTTGCGGGCGCCCACATAGCCGCCCGTGTTGACGTCGACCGTGGTCAGGGCCTCGGTCTGGTCAATGATCAGGTAGCCACCCGACTTGAGCTCCACGCGCCGCGCCAGCGCCCGCTCGATCTCGGTGTCGATGTTGTACAGATCGAAGATGGGGCGCTCGCCCTTGTAGTGCTGCAGCTTCTCGACCGAGGTGGGGGTGAACTCCTCGCCAAAGGTCTTGAGCGCATCGAACTGGATCAATGAATCGATGCGGATGCTCTGCACCTGCTCGTTGACCAGATCACGCAGCACGCGCTGGGCCAGATTCAGCTCCTGGTAGAGCAAGGTGCCCGGTGGCGCTTTCATGCCGTGTTCGCGGATCGTCGCCCAGGTCTTGCGCAAGTAAGCGATGTCCACGGCCAGTTCGTCGTCGCTGGCGTCTTCGGCATTGGTGCGCAGGATGAAACCGCCCGAGCGGGTGCGGCCTTCACGGCTGTCGGCCTCGCCCAACAGGCGCAGCATGCGTTCACGCAACTGATCACGCAGCTCGGGCGAGCCGATCTTTTGCGAGATGCCCAGATGGTCGTCTTGCGGCAGGAACACCAGCAGGCGACCGGCCACGCTGATCTGGGTGGACAGGCGCGCGCCCTTGCTGCCAATCGGATCCTTGATCACCTGCACCATCAGGGTCTGGCCCTCGTGCACGCGCTTTTCGATCGGCACCTGCACCTCGGCCGAGCGCGGGTGCGAGCGGGCCGCGCCGTCCTCGCGGTGCAGGTCGGCCACGTGCAGGAAGGCCGCACGCTCCAGGCCAATGTCGATGAAGGCCGACTGCATGCCAGGCAGCACGCGCACCACCTTGCCGGTGTAAACGTTGCCGACCAGACCGCGCTCCAGCGTGCGCTCGACGTGCAACTCCTGCACGGCCCCGCTCTCGATGATGGCGACGCGGGTTTCCTGGGGCGTCCAGTTGATGAGGATGTCTTGTGATTGGGGCATGAGCGGCAATTTACCGCATGCCACGCAGATGAACGTTGCTCAGCACATGCCAGCCGGGCCGCTCGTCGCGTGCCGCAGACAGGAGGCCCGCCGCGACCTGCGCGGCCTGTACGGGTTTGTAGCGATCGGGCATCAGCCAGCCCAGAGCCAGGCCCAGGCGCTCGGCCAGGCGGAATTCACCGCGCTCACCCGCCAACAGCGAAGGCTGGGCCACGCACACACTGCGGTATTCCAGCTCGGCCAACGCGTCTTCCAGCTCACCCTTGATGCGGTTGTAGAACAAGCGGGAGTCGGCATCGGCCCCCAGCGCACTGACCAGCAAGAGCTGACGTGCCCCTTGCGCGCGCGCCAGTTGGGCCAGCTTGAAGGGGTAGTCGAAATCGACCTGGCGAAACGCGGCCTGCGAGCCGGCCTTGCGGATGGTGGTGCCCATGGCGCAGCACACCCAGTCGACCTCGAACAGCGCCACATGGCGATCGAGCCGGTCGAAGTCCACTTCGCAGACCTGCAGACGCTCGTCACCCGCCGGGTGGCCCGCGCGGCCGAGCAGCTCACGGCGCGACATGGGACGCCGGGTGAGCGCCCTCACCTCGCCCACCGTCGGGTCGACCAACAACTGGTGCAAGAGCTCACGCCCGACCAGGCCGGTGGCACCAGCCACCAGCACGCGGCGGCGTTCAGACGAGGACGGAGCGGACGCGGACATGGCGATGACGCAGCCCCTTGTGGCAGGAACTAGAAGACCCAGCCCAGCGGCTTGAGCAACTCGGCCGTCTCGAACAGGGGCAGGCCCATGATGCCACTGTAGCTGCCATCGATGTGCTGCGTCCAGGCGCCGGAGCGGCCCTGGATGGCGTAGGCCCCGGCCTTGCCCATGGGCTCACCGCTGGCCACATAACGACGGATCTCGTCGGCGTCCAGCGGACGCCAGGTCACGTGCGAGGTGCTCAAGCGCAGTTGCCCATGCACCACCACCGCCGTCAACACGCGATGGGTACGCCCGGACAGCAAGCCCAACATGCGGGCCGCATCGGCATCGTCGACCGGCTTGGCGAGAATCTGGTCGCCCAGGGCCACGGTGGTGTCGGCACACAAGATGGGCGCCTCCAACCAGTCGTACCCCACCTCGGCACGGCGGCGCACCAAGCGCTCGCGCGCGGCCTCCCACTTGGCGAAGGTCACGCGCTGCACATAGTCTTCGGGCGACTCGCCGGCGCACTCGGCTTCGAGCGCCTCAGCGTCTTCGTGCGCATCAGGCAGCAGCAGGCGATGGCTCACCCCCAGCTGATCGAGCAGCTGGCGGCGACGCGGGCTTTGCGAGGCCAGATACAGCCAGGGAGGGGCGGCGTGATCGGGCATCTCAGGCACGGTGATAGGGATGGTTGTTGCGCAAGGACCAGGCGCGGTAGAGCTGCTCGAGCAGCAGCACACGCGCCAGGGCGTGCGGCAAGGTCATGTCCGACAGGCGAATGGCCTCATCGGCGGTTTGCTTGAACGCCGGGTCGATGCCGTCAGCCCCACCGATGATGAGGGCGACATCGCGGCCATCGTGCAGCCAGGCTTCGGTGCGCTCGGCCAGCTGCACGCTGGTCAGGCGCGAGCCGCGTTCATCGAGGATGACGCGGCGCACGCCCCGGTCGATCGCCGCTTCCATGCGGGCGGCTTCGGCCTGCATGATGGCAGCGACGGGCTTGCCTTCGCGGGGTTCAGCCTTGAGGGCCTTGACCTCCACCTTCCAGTCGGGCGGGAAGCGCTTGAGGTAGTCCTCGCACGCTTCGTTCGCCCAGTCAGGCAGGCGGTGGCCAATGGTGACCACCGTCAGCTTCATCAGCGGGCCGTCTTCTTGGCTGTGGTCTTCTTGGCAGGCGCCTTGTTGGCGGCCACCTTCTTCACGGCCACCGGCTTGGCGGCGACTTTCTTGGCTGCCACCTTCTTGACCGCGACCTTGCGGGCCGGGGCCTTCTTGGCGGCCGGCTTCTTCTCAGGCGCGTTGATGACCAGCTTCTTCACCGTGGCGGCCGTCTTGGTCGCGGCCTTCTTGGCGGCCACCTTCTTCACTGCAACCGTCTTGCTGGCGACCTTCTTGGCGGCGACCGGCTTGGCTGCCGTGGTCTTGCTCACAGCCGCTTTGCTCGCGGTCTTGGTAGCGGCCTTCTTGGCAGCCACCTTCTTCGCGGCCACGGGCTTGGCGGCAGCCGTCTTCACAGCGGCCTTCTTCGCCGCAGGCTTCTTGGCGGCCGGTGCCGTGGTGGCGGCCTTGCGGGCGGACGTGGTCTTGCCGGCGGCCTTCTTGGGCTTGGCCGGCGCTTCATCGTCCATCGGCTCGGAGGCCTTCACCAGACCGGCCTTGGCCTTGGTCTTGATCGCCACGGGCTTCTCACCCCAGATCTCTTCGAGCTGGTAGTACTGGCGGATGGCGGGCTGCATGATGTGCACCACGGCCGCACCGCAGTCCACGATGATCCACTCGCCGTTTTCTTCGCCTTCGACGCGGGGCACCGGGAAACCGGCATCCTTGACCGACGTGCGCACGCTGGTGGCCAGCGACTTGGTCTGACGGTTGGAAGAGCCCGTCGCGATGATCACGCGCTCGAAAAGCGGCGACAGGTGTTCGGTGTTGAACACGGCGATGTCTTGGGCTTTGACATCTTCCAGGCCATCGACGATGGCGCGTTGCAGTTTACGGATGTCCATTCAGTGGGGTGCGCCCGGAGGCATAGAGTTGATGGTTGGCAATATAGCGCGCCACTGGCAGGGACACCAGAGCGGGCACGAGAGAGAAAGGATCGTCTCCGCGACCCAGACGGGTCCGGATTTCGGTAGATGAAACGTGCAGCGCGGGCAGAGGCAGGGTCACCACCCGGTGGGGATGGGCCGCCAGCTCTGCCGAGGGCCGAGGGGGCTCGTCGCCCCGACAGGCGACCGCCACGGTGACACGGCCCAGCAGCTCGGGCCAGTCGCGCCAGGTGCTCAGGTTGGCGTACTGGTCCTGCCCCATGATGAGGAACCAGGCGATGTCTGGCTCGGCTCCCTGCGCCGCTTGCAGCGCCCGCACCGTGTCCAACGTGTAAGACGGGCCGGCACGCTGCACCTCGATCGGGTCGACCACGAACCGGGGCTCGTGGGCGGTGGCTGCCTGCACCATGGCGATGCGGTGAGCGCCATCGGCCAAGTTGCGTTGCTTTTGCCAGGCCTGCCCCACCGGGATCCAGCGCACCTCGTCGAGTTGCAGGTGCGCCAGGGCGGTCTCGGCCAGCGCGACGTGCGCGACGTGAACGGGGTCGAAACTCCCGCCCATCAGCCCGACGCGACGCACCGCAGTGCGGACGTCTGCAGGGGCATCCGGCTCGGTCACACGCGCAGCGTTCGTCAAAGGCTCAGACCCAGTCCCGCGCAGGCAGGAAATCGGTGTACAGCGCGGCCTCGGGCGTGCCCGGCTCGGGGTGCCAGTCGTAGCGCCACTTCACGATGGGCGGCATCGACATCAGGATGCTTTCGGTGCGACCGCCCGATTGCAGGCCGAACAGGGTGCCCCGGTCCCAGACGAGGTTGAACTCGACATAGCGGCCCCGGCGATAAGCCTGGAAATCGCGCTCGCGCTCGCCGTAGGGTGTGTCGCGACGGCGCTGCAGGATGGGCAGATAGGCCTCGGTGAAGGCATCGCCCACCGAGCGGATCATGGCAAAGCCACCGTCGAAGCCCAGCTCGGAAAAGTCGTCAAAGAAGATGCCGCCGATGCCGCGGGCTTCGTTGCGGTGCTTGAGGAAAAAGTACTCGTCACACCAGGTCTTGAAGCGCGGGTACTTGTCGTCGCCAAACGGAGCGAGCGCGTCCTTGCACACCTGATGGAAGTGCACGGCGTCTTCGGCAAAGCCGTAGCTGGGCGTGAGGTCCATGCCGCCCCCGAACCAGGCCACCACGCTGCCATCGGGCTTGTGGGCCGCCAGCATGCGCACGTTCATGTGCACGGTGGGCGCATAGGGGTTGCGCGGGTGGAACACCAGCGACACACCCATGGCCTCGAAGGGACAACCGGCCAGCTCGGGCCGGTGCTGCGTCGCCGAGGGCGGCAGTTGCGGCCCCTTCACATGCGAGAAGTTGCAGCCACCGCGCTCGAGCACCTGGCCCTCTTCGACCAGGCGAGAGCAACCGTCGCCCTGCAGGCGTTCACCAGGCGCCCGCGTCCAGGCATCGCGCAGGAAGGGCGTGCCGTCTTCGGCCTCAAAGGCCGCCACGATGCGGTCCTGCAGACCGAGCAGGTAGGTGCGAACGGCGTCGGTGTTCATGGGCGTGCTCATGGGCGTCGGGGTGGGCGTCAGGTCAACGGGGGCCGGCACCGGGTCAGCGGGCCTTGATGGCGCGCCAGCCGATGTCGGTGCGGAACTGCATGCCGTCGAACTGGATGCCACGCATGTAGTCGTAGGCGCGCTGCTGGGCCAGTTTGGCGGAGTCGCCCAAGGCGGTCACGCACAGGACGCGGCCACCGCTGGTGCGGATCTGGCCGTCTTCGCCCATGGTGGTGCCGGCGTGAAACACCATGGCGTCGTCGGCATCGGCCGGCAAGCCGGTGATGACATCGCCCTTGCGTGGGTTGAGCGGGTAGTCGGCGGCGGCCAGCACCACGCCCAGGGCCACGCGGCGGTCCCACTCCAGCTCGACCTGGTCCAGCGTGCCGTCGGTGGCGTGCAGGAACACGTCGATCAGATCGCTCTTGAGGCGCATCATGATGGGCTGGGTTTCCGGGTCGCCCATGCGGCAGTTGAACTCCAGCGTCTTGGGGTTGCCCTGCGCGTCGATCATCAGGCCGGCATACAGGAAGCCGGTGAAGGGGATGCCGTCCTTGGCCATGCCCGCCAGCGTGGGCTGGATGATGTCCTGCATGGCCTTGGCGTACACATTGGGCGTGACCACCGGAGCGGGCGAGTACGCACCCATGCCGCCGGTGTTGGGGCCTTCGTCGCCGTCGAGCAGGCGCTTGTGGTCCTGGCTGGTGGCCAGCACCGACACGTTCTTGCCGTCGGACATGACGATGAAGCTGGCCTCTTCACCGGCCAGGAATTCTTCGATCACCACACGGGCGCCGCCCGCGTTGTGCTGCACGCCCAGCTTGTTGTCCAGCAGCATCCAGTCCACGGCCTGGTGGGCTTCTTCCAGCGTCATGGCCACGACCACGCCCTTGCCCGCCGCCAGGCCATCGGCCTTGATGACGATGGGCGCGCCGTGCTTGTCCACATAGGCATGGGCCGCTTCCGTGTCGGTGAAGGTCTCGTAGAAGGCCGTGGGGATGCCATGGCGCTTCATGAAGTCCTTGGCGAAGGCCTTGGAGCTTTCCAGCTGTGCGGCCTTCTGCGTGGGACCGAAGATGCGCAGGCCACGGGCGCGGAACTCATCCACGACACCCGCCGCCAGCGGGGCCTCGGGGCCCACCACGGTCAGCACGATCTTGTTGGCCTGGGCAAAATCGGCCAGGGCCTTCACGTCGGTGATGGGCACATTGACCAGGCGCGCATCACGCGCCGTGCCGCCGTTGCCGGGGGCCACATACACCTTGGAGGCTTTGGGCGACTGCGCCAGCTTCCAGGCCAGGGCGTGTTCACGGCCACCAGAGCCAATGACGAGGATGTTCATACAGTGACCTGCTCTCTCAATTCACTCAATTCAATTCGGCGTTGTGATAGACCTCCTGGACATCGTCCAGGTCTTCCAGCACATCCAGCAACTTCTGCATGCGGGCCGCATCGTCGCCCGTCAGCTCGATGGTGTTCTCGGCACGCATCGTCACCTCGGCCATTTCGGCATTCAGACCGGCGCCTTCCAGCGCCGTCTTCACGGCCTCGAAGTCGGCCGGGGTGCTCAGCACCTCAATGGAGCCGTCTTCGTGGGTGAGCACGTCTTCGGCGCCGGCCTCCAGGGCCACTTCCATCACCTTGTCTTCGCTCACACCCGGGGCAAACAGGAACTGGCCCACGTGCTTGAACTGGAAGGCCACCGAGCCTTCGGTGCCCATGTTGCCACCGTATTTGCTGAAGGCGTGGCGCACCTCGGCCACCGTGCGCACCCGGTTGTCGGTCATGCAGTCGACGATGATGGCCGCGCCGCCAATGCCGTAGCCTTCGTAGCGGATTTCTTCGTAGGTAACCCCGTCGAGGTTGCCCGTGGCCTTGTCCACGTTGCGCTTGATGTTGTCGGCCGGCATGTTGGCCGCCTTGGCCTTTTCAATGGCCAGGCGCAGGCGCGGGTTCATGTTGATGTCGGCGCCCCCGGCACGGGCCGCCACGATGATTTCACGGGTGATGCGGGTCCACACCCGGCCGCGCTTCTCGTCTTGGCGACCTTTGCGGTGTTGGATGTTGGCCCACTTGGAATGACCGGCCATGGCGTGTTGCTCCGGATGAGAATGTGCGATGTGAACGACAGACGGCGCCCCGGCGAAACACCGGCGCGCGCATGAAAAGGGCCGCAGCGCAAGCTGGGCGATACTGTGATTTTACCTGTCGGTGGACTTGACCCGGATCATGCGGCACGCACGCCCCGTCAGACCGACCGAAGTCCGATTTTTTTGACTGTTGTGGAGCCCCCGCATCATGGCCAACCCCATCCTGATTGCCCGGCACGGTGAGACCGAATGCCACCTGCTGCCTGCCCTGGCCAACCGCCACGGCCTGATCACCGGCGCCACAGGCACGGGCAAGACCATCACGCTGCAGGGCCTGGCGGAAGGCCTGTCCAATCTGGGCGTGCCCGTCTTCCTGGCCGACATCAAGGGCGACCTGACCGGCATCTCGCAGGTGGGCAGCGTCTCGCCCAAGCTGGCCGGGGTGCTGGCCGAGCGCGGCATCGAACCGCCAGCGCCTCAGTCCTGCCCCACCACACTGTGGGACGTGTTCGGCGAGCAAGGCCACCCCGTGCGCGCCACCATCTCGGACATGGGCCCGCTGCTGCTGGGCCGCATGCTCAACCTGAACGACACCCAGGCCGGCGTGCTGCAACTGGTGTTCAAGGTGGCCGACGACAACGGCCTGCTGCTGCTTGACCTCAAGGACCTGCGCGCCATGCTGCAGCACGTGGGCGACAACGCCAGCCAGTTCACCACGAGCTACGGCAACATCAGCCCGGCGAGCATCGGCGCCATCCAGCGCGGCCTGCTGCAAATCGAAGAGCAAGGCGGCGACCGCTTCTTTGGCGAGCCCATGCTCAACATCAGCGACTTCATGCAGACGGTCGATGGCAAGGGCGTGGTCAACATCCTGGCGGCCGACAAGCTGATGCACTCGCCCCGCCTGTACGCCACCTTCCTGCTGTGGATGCTGTCGGAGCTGTTCGAAAGCCTGCCCGAGGTGGGCGACCTCGACAAGCCCAAGCTGGTGTTCTTCTTTGACGAGGCTCACCTGCTGTTCAAGGATGCGCCCGCCGCCCTGGTCGAGCGCATCGAGCTGGTCGTGCGCCTGGTGCGCTCCAAGGGCGTGGGCGTGTACTTTGTAACCCAGAACCCGCTGGACATCCCTGACACCGTGCTGGGCCAACTGGGCAACCGCGTTCAGCATGCGCTGCGCGCCTTCACCCCACGTGACCAGAAGGCCGTCAAATCGGCGGCCGACACGATGCGCGCCAACCCAGGCCTGGACATCGCCACGGCCATCACCGAGCTGGCCGTGGGCGAGGCCCTGATCAGCCTGCTCGACGAAAAGGGCCGCCCCGGCGTGACCCAGCGTGTGTTCGTGGTGCCCCCCGGCAGCCAGATCGGCCCGATCACCCCGGCGCAGCGTCAGGCCCTCATCAGCCAGTCGCTGGTGGCGGGCGTGTACGAACAGGTGGTGGACAGAGAGTCGGCCCACGAGAAGCTCAAGGGCCGCGCCGCGGGTGCCGCTGCGCCGACGGCCCCGCAGGATGCCGAGAACCGCAGCCTGCGCGACGAGGCTGAGGATGCCGTGCGGACACCCCGCCCTGCCCCTTCACGGACCGGCCGCAGCGCGCCCGCGGAATCAGGAGGCGGCTGGCTGGGTGACCTGCTGCAAGGCAGCGGCCGCAAGGACTCGGTGCTGGAGACGGTGGCCAAATCGGCCGCGCGCACCATCGGCTCGACCGTGGGCCGCGAGATCATCCGCGGCGTGCTGGGCTCGCTGCTGGGCGGCAGTCGCCGCCGCTGACACGGCGCTCCCCGCGCCCTGGCTGTCGATCTGCCGGCTCCCGCCGCGCTCAGCGGCGCTGCCAGCCGCCGCGGTCGTTGTCACGCTCGTTGTGGCGACCACCGCGACGATCGTCATGGTGATGGTGATGGTGGTGGTGGTGGTGCCGACGGTGATCGTGGCCCCAGCGAGCCCGGTCTTCACGGTACATGCGGGTGGGCGGCGCGTACACCACAGGGAGCGGGCGGTATCCATGGCCCGGCATGACCACCACCGGCGGACGCGGGTGATGCACTACCACGGGTGGCGGCGCGTACACCACGACGCCCGGTTGGGTGTACACACCGCCGCGGGTGTTGGAGACGGCGGTGCTCACGCGACCCACGCCCTGCACCGGCGCGTCGACATTGACCGCCCAGTAAACCTTGTCTGCGGCCTGCGCGGCCACCGCGGCCAAACCCAGACCCGCCATCACCGTCAGACGCGACAGCCATGTTTTCATTGATGAGGTACGCATGAAAGTTCTCCTTTGAGACTTCAACGCGCTGCCCTCAGGCCCCGCAGACACACGGCGTGTAAAGCGATGTAAGGGCTTGTTTCCGGACCGCCACGGCCGCTCAATGAGGGTGGTGATGCCCATCGCTGCGCGCGATCTCCAGCAGGCGGGCCACCTCATCAGGGTACTGGCGCACATTGCGGCGATGCCACAGGCCGATCAGCAGCATGGTGCTGGCCACGACCAGGCCAAACGCCGTGATCGCACCGTACGCTGACAAGCCGGAATGGGTCAGGCCAGCGTACATCAGGCCCAGCAACAGGATGCAGGCTTGCTCGTTGAAGTTCTGTACTGCAATCGAGCGCCCGGCCCCCATGAGGTTGTGCCCCCGGTGCTGCAGCAGCGCATTCATGGGCACCACCAAAAAGCCACCCAGGGCGCCGAGGATGATCATGAACGGCACAGTGACCGTGATGTCACGCAGGAAGTTCATGCCCAGCACCAGCAAACCCATCGCCACACCCAGAGGGATCACCAGCGTGGCCCGGTCCAGGCGCATCTTGACCGAGGCCCACACGGCACCCACGGCCGTGCCAATGGCCACCACCCCCACCAGGGCCGAGGCCTTCGTGGTGTCGTAGCTCAAGGCCACGGCGGCCCAGGCCAGC
This sequence comes from Aquabacterium sp., assembly GCF_034003525.1. GTDB lineage: Bacteria > Pseudomonadota > Gammaproteobacteria > Burkholderiales > Burkholderiaceae_C > Aquabacterium. The sequence goes on along the minus strand of NZ_JAVEYN010000011.1, from coordinate 2,178 downwards.
ACGATGTAGCGCAGGTTCCCCGACACCCCCCAGAACAGCGTGGTCGTCGCCAGCGAGATCTGGCCCAGCTTGTCGCGCCACAGCCGCGAGTTGCACGAAGCGAAGTCACGCACCAGGAAGAGCGGGTTGGCGGCGTAGGGCTGCAGCGGCGTGTCGGTGCGCGGGATGCGCAGGTTGAACAGCGAGGCGATGACGTAGAGGATGATCAGGGTGGCAATGGCGGCCTCGGCGGGGGTGTGGATCCCGGTGTCGACCCAAGGCAGATCGATGGACAGCAACCACGGCGCGATGGTGTGACCCATCAGCTGCCCACCCAGCACCACGCCCAGGATGATGGAGGTGATGGTCAGACCTTCGATCCAGCCATTGGCCTTGACCAATTGGGATGGCGGCAGCAGCTCGGTGAGGATGCCGTATTTGGCCGGCGAGTAAGCCGCAGCACCCAGCCCCACCACCGCGTAGGCCAGCAGGGGGTGAGAGCCGAAAAGCATCATCAGGCACCCCACCACCTTGATGGCGTTGGAGATGAACATGACCTTGCCTTTGGGCCACGCATCCGCAAAAGCCCCCACAAAAGGCGCCAAAATCACGTAAAAGAGCGCAAACATTGGCACCAGGGCCGCTCGCTGCCATTCTGGCGAGCCGTCGGTTCTGAGCAGTTCCACCGCAGCGACGAAGAGCGCGTTGTCGGCCAGCGAGCTGAAGAACTGCGCCGCCATGATGGTGTAAAAGCCTTTTTTCATGCGCGAGCGTCGTGAGAGATCGTTTTTCGTGAGTTGCATGCCAGACCGACGAACATGTCCTGGCACCACGAAGCCCCGGTCACATCTACGGCCGCCGGTTATAGCACGGCCTCCCATTCTGCACGCCGGAGCCCGACAAGCTGACGCATGAACAAGGGAGGCGCTGGCGCGCCGCCACCAGGGTGGCAAAATCACATCCATGCCGCGCCCGCTCCAAGCCCTGATCCACCTCGACGCCCTTCACCACAACTTGCAGCGAGCCCGCGAATGCGCCCCCGATGCCCGCGTCTGGGCAGTCGTCAAGGCCCATGCATATGGACACGGCCTGCAGCGCGTGTTCGAAGGACTGCGCAGCGCCGATGGCTTTGCCCTGCTCGACATCGCCGAGGCCCAGCGCCTGCGCGACCTCGACTGGCGCGGCCCCATCTTGCTGATCGAAGGCGTGTTCGACGCCCGCGACCTGGAATGGTGCTCGCGCCTGGGCCTGTGGCATGTGGTGCACTGCGAAGAGCAGATCAACTGGCTGGCCCAGCACAAGAGCGAATGGCCGCACCGCGTGTTCCTGAAGATGAACACCGGCATGAACCGCCTGGGCTTCACGCCGCAGGCCTTCCGCAACGCCTGGCTGCGCCTGAGCGCCCTACCCCAGGTCGACGAGGTGTCCTTCATCACCCACTTCTCGGATGCCGACAGCCCCAAGGGCATCGCGCAGCAGGCCGAGGTCTTCCTCACCCACACGGCCGACCTGAGCGGCGAGCGCAGCCTGTGCAACAGCGCCGCCACGCTGCGCCATGCGCACGACCCGGCCATCCGCGGCGACTGGATTCGCCCTGGCGTGATGCTCTATGGCGCCTCGCCCGACTACCCCGAACACGACGCCCATCACTGGAACCTCCAGCCCGCGATGACACTGCACAGCAAGCTCATCGGCGTTCAACACCTCAAGGCGGGCGACACAGTCGGATACGGCAGCACCTTCACCGCCGAGCGCGAGATGCGCGTCGGCGTGGTGGCCTGCGGCTACGCCGACGGCTACCCCCGCCACGCCCCCACCGGCACACCCGTGCTGGTCGATGGCGTGCGCGTGCCGCTGATCGGCCGCGTGTCGATGGACATGCTGGCCGTGGACCTGAGCGCCGTGCCCCAGGCCCACCTGGGCACCGAAGTCACGCTGTGGGGCCGCGGTCCGCACGACAGCCTGCTGTCGATCGACGAGGTGGCGCAGCACTGCGGCACGATCGGCTACGAGTTGATGTGCGCCCTGTCGCCGCGCGTGCCGGTGGAAGTCCTGCAGCCCCATCAGGGGTGATCTGCATCGATCGAGCGGCTTTCACACGCATTTGGCACACTGAGCACCGCGCTCCGCGCACCCTTCTTGCTTCACCACTTTCGGCGCCGCCGCCCTGTCAGCGCGCGGGCCGAATCGGAACCCCAC
>NZ_JAVEYN010000010.1:0-115169 GCF_034003525.1 Aquabacterium sp. | reverse complement strand
CCCGCGGGCTATCCGCACGCCGTCATCGCGGAGATGGTCAACGCGCGGATCGAGGGCGCGCAAGCATCCGCCAAGTCGGTCAGGTGGTACGCCCACGACATGCGCAAGAAGGGCGCCGCAGTGCCCGAGCGTCAGCGCGCCGAGCGCGGGGAGGATGAGCCTTGCTGAAGTCGCGCCCCAAGATCAGACCCCGACGCGTGAGGGTCCGACGCTCGGCGGGCGGGGACGTGTTCGTCATCCGCGTGGCCGACTTCCCCGAGGGCGACAGGACGGGCGACGCCGCGCTGGCATGGCGCGAGGCGTGGTTCCACACATGGGTGTGCCTGCCCGACCTGCTCGACGAGCCGGGTCCGTTCGACCTCGCCGTTGAGGAGTGCGCCGTGCCTGTGCCGCCGGAGGTCGGTTGGGACGACGAGGCGTGCGCGACCCTCATGCGCCCGACGCTGCTCAAGCGAGACCTCACCCTCGGCCAGCTCGGCGGCGCCGTCCTGCGCTACCTGAGGAAGAGTCGCGGCCCGCTGGCCGTGGACATCCCTCTATGACGCGTGCCCCCGCCGTGCATGGAAAAGGGCCACCTCGACGGTGGCCCTTTTGTTTCATGCCCTTGGGCGCGATGGCCCGCTGACATTGGATCAGGCGGTTGCTGCCAAGTAGGCGTTCATCTTGGCAAGACGCTGAGTCCGCTCGTAGCGGCCGTAGCCATCCGACGCCGTGAAGGGAGTGTGCCAAGTCTTGTCGAACTCAAAGCAGACCCTCGCGCGATCGAGCAGCTTGCGGGCGTTGTCGTCCGCGTCGTTCCCAAGCTTCACGGTGCCGTGATGGGCGGTGTACTGCTTCATCGCGAGCAAGGGCCACTCGTCACCGTAGTGCTCACGCAGGGCGATGTACGCCTCAATCGAGGGGAACGGGCAGCCCTGACCGAGAACCAACTCGCTCGGGTATTTATTCGCAGGGCTGTCGTAGGACTCGAAAAGGTTTGCACCCTCAATCATGTCCTCGCACGCGATGAACAGATCGTCAGGGTCCATGATGCCCCGCTCGCGCATGATCTTCTCGGCGGCCATCGCGCGGATGCCCGTTGCGAATTCCAGCTCCTTGCCGAAGATGACGATGTGCTGGCGGATCGATGTCGGGGTGGTGTTGATGTTGGCGTTCATTTCATTTGCTCCAAAAGTTAAGGGTTTGGAGCGCCCGAACGAGGTGGCCGACCCCGCCGAACGCCCCGTTAAGTAGCGCGCTGGAGTGAAGTCTGAATGCCCGTCAATAGCCTGTAACCCATTATTTGCATCGGCGCATCCGCGCTACGCGGGCGCCAATTCGTTGATTGACGGCGCATCCTCGGCGCTGGTATCGGCCGGCGCGCTCTGCTTGAGACGCGGGGGCCATTCGCCTTCCGTCCATTGCAGGCCCAGCGCGTCGAGCACGTAGGCGCTCGCCCGCTCTTGGTAGCCGCGCAGGTGGTCAAGGCTCGGGTTCAGGTATCCCATCGTCACGTTGCCCGCCGCGTGGTTCAGCAGGAACTTCAGCTCGGCGATGGGCACGCCCGACTGCAAGGCGAGGGTGGCGTAGGTGTGCCGCAGTGCGTGCCCCGTGAGGCCGTCGAGCTCGTGCTGCGCCACCTCGGCGACGTGGCCCGACTTCGAGTCGGCGGGGAATAGCCACTGACCCTTGCGCTGTAGGCGGGGCGACTCGCGCAGCCGCTGGCCGAGCAGGTCGGCGAGTGGCCCCGACAGCGGCAGGTCGAACGCGCGGGCCGCGCCGCCCTTTGGCTTCGGGACGTGCAGCCGCCTCCCGCCGAGGTCGAGCTCCGAGACGCGCGCCTCGCAGGCCGACGTGCGCCGCATCCCCGTCAGGATCATGAACAGGTGCAGGTCGCGTCGCACGGGGTGCAGGTCGAGCACCGCCTTGCCCCACGCCTTCAGCTTGTCGGCGTTGGAATCCACCTTGCGCCGCCGCAGCCCGTGGTAGTCCACGTTCGCGGTCGGGTTCGCGGGCAGTTCGGGGTGCTCCCGCAGCCCACGGTTGTAGACGGCGCGAAAGATGCGGAAGACGTTGTCGGCCGAGGGCGCGCCGTGCTTCTCGGTGATCTTGCGGTGGCGCTCGCGCACGCCCGCGCGGTCCGCGCCGAGCTCGGCCAGCGGTTTGTCCATCCACTCGGCGAGGTACTGCTCGCAGTTGTAGCGGTAGTCCTCCTTGGTGCGCGGGGACAGCGGCTTGGCGGCGAGGTGCAGGTCGAGCGCGTCGCGCAGGGTGATGCCGCGCGCCTTGGCCTTGCGGCGCTCCTCGTTCGGGTTCGCGCCCGCCCGCATGTCCACGAGCGTCCTGCGGGCGACGTCGCGCGCCTGCTTGGCGTCCATTGACGGGTGGTCGCCCAGCTTCGTGCGGACCTGCTTGCCATTGACGAGGGACTGCACATAAAAGCTGCGCTTCGTTGGCGTGACGATCAGGTAGAAGCCGCGCATCTCGCTGTCGGCGTAGAGGACGGACTTGCCCCTGTCGGGTGCTGGCGCCCTCTCGACGAGGGCCTGTGTTATCTTGGATTGCATGCGTTGGCTCCGAGTGAAGCGGGCCACGGCGCGAACACGGTTTAGCACCACAAGGTGCTGTGTGTTCGCACGACGTATTGCCCGCCGACAGAGCCATTAAGTCGCGGTTTTGCTTGCTTGTAAGCGCCCTATGCCATCTGATTCCAAATCATGGCACTATGCGCGCGTGCCGATTCGTAATGAGAAGGTCGAGGGTTCGATTCCTTTCTCCGGCACCAATAAAATCAACGACTTAGGCCACCTCGCAAGGGTGGCCTTTGTTGTTTCTACGCACCCTGTAGGCAATCTGTAGGCAACTTGCCCAAATCCGCCACCCTCGCGGTGGCTTTTGCTTTCGTGTCGGCAAAGTCGCTTGCCTGACCCTGGATTGACGAAATGTCACCGGTGGCAATCGTCCGGCCGCGTGAGTGCGCCTTTGTCTGCCGACACTCCTGCCACGACACCCGGCGCGGGCGGTGAGGGCTGTCAAGACTGGTGCCATGGGTAACCCTGGGGCAACGGATGGCATATGAGGGCTTGGGGGGGCGCCGCCCCTGTCCTGTCATAGGCAGCTCACCATCTCACGAGCTCGTTACGCAAAACGCTCATGAGCACGGGCTTGTCATGGCCTAGGCAGTGACTTGCACGGTGCGTGCACGGGGGGGGGGCGCAGGCGGCGGGTAGATCGGCTGGAAAGTCAGCCGATCTCAGCTTTTCCTCAGTCTTGAGGGAAAGGGTGCCGATGATCCAGATGCGGGCTCTTGCGGTGAAAGGGATCATGCCTCTTCGGCGATATGCCGCGCGCCCTGTCTGCCCTGGCCTTCTCGTTTGCCCGCTGAATCAACAACTTAGGCGGGCTTTCGCCTTCGGCTTTATTTTTCGCCGAATGGTCAGAAACCGACAACTTACGAAGCGCCGATTCAGTCTCAACTATCTGATTTGCAACGGTTTTCACCGTTTCTATCCGACCACTAAAACGCCTCTGGCGTCGCCCCATTACACCCCCACCAGATCAACCAGCTTGCTGCTCTTGGTCTTGGCCTTTGCTGTGGGCTTGGGTGGGCGCTGGCGGGCACGGCGGGCACGCTCTTGGTCTAACCAAACCTGTGTCTCGCTGTAATGCTGGCGCTGGCAGCGAGTTACACCGGGCTCGCGGGTGATGATGGTGTGGACCTGATCCTGCAGAGGCAATGTGGCGGGGGTGTGGGCAATCCGACCACTCCGCCAGCACCGCAGGCCTGGCAATGGCAGGTAAGCGAGGTCAAAGACAGAAGTTAGCCCCCACGTGTCGGGCAGCGGACGCCCGGCGGCTGGTACCAGCAGACGCGTAGGGCGCTCACTGGTCATGTGCCCGGATGGCAGTGTCAGATCGCACTCGTCAAAGTCGTTAACCTCCGATACGATCATTTGCCGTGCCGCTTGTGTCGCCTGCATGACTGCTCCTGTTGTGATGCGTTCAAACCGTTCAGAAACTGTTTCGAAACCGCGTGCTTTTGCGGCTGGAAATTGGGTGGGCTTGGGCGGTGATGCTAGGCAGAAGGCCAGTAGCGGTCTGCTTTTGGCCAGCGCGTAGCTGTGCAGGAAGCCGTTCAGAAACCGTCCCGAAACCTGTGCCGTCACAGCCCGGTTTCAAAGCTCCCGCGGGCCCGCATTGGTGCCTGTGGTGACACATCGACGGTGCACTCGGCCCACCGTTGGTAGACCCCCTCGAACCGCAGAGCGATGCGCCTCTTTTCTCCCTGGCGGTTCTTGGCGACGATGCAGGCAATCACCTGGGCACCGCCAGTTGGCTCACCGCGTGGGTGCAGCAGTAGCACCACGTCGGCATCCTCTTCAATCGCGCCTGACTCCTTGAGGTCGGCAAGGGTGGGCTCCCTGTCGGCCTTGGCCACGTCGCGATTGATCTGGCTGAGCACCATCACGCAAATGTCCAACTCCTTGGCCAGGGTTTTTAGCCCCCGGCTGATTTCCTCAATCTGGTGGTGGCGGCTCAGCTTGCGGTCGGATGCGGCACAGAGCTGCAGGTAGTCCAGAATCAGCACGTCCAAACCATGGCGGGCCTTGGTCATCTGGGCCTTCGCCCTGATGGTCATCAGGCTGAGTGCTGGCTGGTCATCGATCTGCAAAGGCAGGCGGATTGCCGCCTCTCGGGCCTCAACGACCCGGCCCCAGTTGTCGCGATCATCAGGGGCAATGCCCTGCGCCAGGATGTTCAGCGGTACGCGCCCAAGGTTGGCGGTGATCCGGTCGATCAAGTCGCCGCGCGGCATTTCCTGCGACAGCGCCAGCACGTGGTGCTCGTCGCCAGCCACGTTCAGACCGACTTGGATATCTTGACGCTTGAGTGCCATCAGCACGGACTGGGCACGGTCCAGCACCACGGCCGGCGATTCCTGCTCGCGGGTCATTGCCTGCACCTCGTCACCGGCGCGGATGAGGGCGCGGCGCTGGGCCTTGTCGACCACGATGGCGGCATACCCTCGCACGCTGTTGGTGCTGACCACCGACATGGCGAGATCATGCAGGTACGCTTGGCCGCCGCAGGTTGCCACTTCATCGCCGAGAGCATCCGCCACCGTGATGACGTCGGCCGCCTTGCAGGCGCCGATCAATGTTGTGATGACTGACCAGATGCGGCCATGCGCGGCGTTGTAGAACGCCTCGGCGGTGATGTCCGCATCGGCCAGGCGGTACACCAGGCTGTTGTCCAGCAGCAGGCAGCCCAGCACCGCCTGCTCAGCTTCAGGAGACCATGGCAAGGATTCGCTGGCGCTGGTCATGCAGCCTCCTGACGTTGGGCGGGCTCACGGTTGTTTGGTGCGCCGCCGTACTTGCCTTCCACGACACCAGTGAACCCCTTAGGCGACAGCAGGTGGTCGATGTCACAGCGCCAGCTCTCATGCCCCGGTCGTGCCTGCACACGGCCCATCAAGAAATCTGAGGCGGCGACGGTCTCGAAGAAGAGGCGGAACCATGCCAGGCCCTCCGCTGCCGTGCTCCAACCCTTGTCCTGAGCAGTCTCGTTCCATCTGGCTCGGCAGGCGGCCTGCCGTGTGTTGCTCCAGCGCTTGATGACTGGAAGGTCGGGCAGCACCTCGGCATAGAGCTCACGGATTGCACCTTGTGGGCAGGCGGGCCGGGTCGGCTTTGAGGCCGACAGCGACAGACATGACGGTTCTTGATGGTTCAATGACGGTTCGGGTGCACTGTGGTGCAGGGGTTTTGTGCACTCCAGTGCAGCCCCTTGCGCACTGTGGTGCAGCCCTGCACCCGCTTGCACCCCTGCACTGTGGTGCAGCCCTAGATTGGCGAAGACGATCTGATATCGGTTCGTGCCGCGCGGGCCTTCACCCTCCCGCACCTCAAGCTCATGGCTGTCCTGCAGATCCTTGATGACATAGCGCGCATTACGTGCCTTCATGCGGCACTTGGTGGCGAGGGTGCTAACAGCCGGGTAGGCATTGCCGTTGTCATCCGCAAAGTCAGCAATGGCCAGCAGCATGAGTAGGTGACTGCCGCCGTGGCTGGAGTACTCCCAAACGCGAGCAGAGGCTTTGACGCTCATGTTCAGCGCCCCCTTCCGTTTGGCCAGGCGCCGGGGTATCCGGCGTCCATGTCCAGGCAGCGGCATTGCTCAATGAGGCGGAGCTGCGCCGACGGCTCGAAGTCGTGCAGTGGGGCCCATAGCTCACCGGATCGTGTGGACCACATCACGGCGAACACGCCAAGGCAGCCCACGGTGCCAGAAGGGCGCCAGGGGCCTCGAATGTTGGACATGGTCAGAAGACGACCACGCACCGGGTGAAAGCGTCGCACTGAGTGGGATGTCATGGCAGCACCTCGCAAACAGCGCCAGCTCCGAGGGGACCAGGCTGGTTCGGATAAGCTGCCGGAACGGTGCCGCCACTACACAGCGAATACAGCCCCACACGATGGCGCTGACCGTTGTCTGTCTCGATGACCACCCAGGCAGTCGTGATGTCAAGGCCGCGCTGCCTCAAGCCATAGATGCGCGCCCGCCCATCCTGCAGCCCAAGTGCCCACATTTCCCGAAACGTCAGCGGCCATCGGCGCAGGGCCATTTCTAGCCGCGTCTCTTGGACTTGAACAGATCCACCGGGTTGAGCGTCACGCAGCTTTGTGAGCGCTGCCAACTTGGCCGGGCTGGTGGCGTAGAAGGGGATGCCAATCTTGGCGTCAGCTCGTGCATTGGCAACGACCTGTGAGCGGGAGTCAAGCGCCTTGCCATGCTGGCGCTGTTTGCTGTTGCGCTTGCTTGGGGCGATAGGGTTCCCTTTGGAGGGCTCGGGCGTTTTCATTTGGCGCCCCTCTCGAGCTTGGGCATGTTCGCAATGCCCACCTCCAGCACGTTGACGATGGCAACGGCAAAGCCACCGGCTGCGCTGTCGGCGTGCTCCAGCTTGCTCAGGGCGTGCAGCGCGTCGTGCACGGCGCGCAGTGCTTCGGCCTGGGAGCTGCCACGCAGCGCCAGCAGTTCATCCAGCAGGGCGGCACCAATTGCGGCGCCGGCTTGCTCGGACACCCACCCATGCTTTGCCTCGGTGGCGCGCTCAATCAGGGCGGTACCCAATGCGGCCATTTCGTCGGCATCAAGAGGAATTGAAAAGGCTGTGCCTGTTCGCGTGCCTGCTGACAGCAGGCCATCGCCCACGGTAATCTCGCGGCCTTGGCTGTCGGTGTAGATGGTGACGGCGCTCATGCTGCCACCCCCAGCACCCGGCGCAGCTCAGAGACAGGCCAAGCGAGGCGGCCATTGATGCGGATGGGGCGGATGGGCCCCTTCCCATTGCACGACCAGTCGAACAAAGTTTGCGGGCGACGGTTCAGATAGTGGGCGGCAGTGACCGTGTCCACTGAAGGGCGCGTGATGGATTCCAGCGCCGGGTAGGTTGAGTTCTCGATTGCGGAGCGGCGGGCGCTATGTGGGGTTGCGGCTTGCATGGCGAACCATCCTTAAGGCTTTGTGCCTTGTTGTGATGATTCGGCAATTTGTGACCACGGGAGCGCTCGGGAGAAGTGCGGGAGCCCAGTGCAGACGACTTCCCTCTGTGCGCGGGATGAGCGCGGGAATCAACGGGGATGCCAGGCTGCAGCGCTTGTGCCGTCACGCTTTGCTTGCGCCTCAGCCTCTGCTGCCTCAAACAAGTCCGCCCGGATGGTCTTTTCTGACACCCTCGCTCTGCCCTCCAGCCTTTCCTGCGCCTCCAGCTTTTTGATGCCTGTCGCTTCCCACTTTCCATGAAACTTACGCACGTCACCACCCATCGCACGTAGTGCAGCCAGCCTTCGCTGCGGGTCTGGTGGCTCTGAGGGCTCCGCTACCGGACTCGGGTCTGCGACGTGCGTTGGTAGTCTTGAAATGACACCGAGTGTGTCAATTCGGTCCAGGCACCTATCGACGGCTGCGGGTGTGGTGACAGTAAAGGCGGTGAGATACCCTTTAACGGTTAACCCGTTTCTTTCCAAAAAATCGGCGCGGGCCTTGGTGTCAATTGCTCTCATAGGCTTGCCGTCATCCGCCAACTCCAGGTGCCCTGCCTGCGCTGCGTCATTCAGCATGTCAACATACTCTCGAAGCTCCCCACCATCGTTCAGGGACAGCATCGCGGCAGCCTCATAGATGTTGACTACCCCTCGCTCAAGGCGGTCAATGGCTTCCTGTACGCGCCTTCTGGCTTTCTCAGCGGTGGTGATGATGTCGTACTGATTGCAGGCATCCCGAAACACAATTTCAGCATCTGCTGGCATTGCTTCCAGCTCGGGCGGCACTTCTGACGGCCGCAGTCCAACTGTCACCAGTGGCAGCGCATCGGCGGCGATGCATTTCTTAAGTTCGTGCTCCCACAGCCACTTTGCGAAATTCAGGGCCCCAGCAATTTCCTGACCCTGTTCACCGTTGACTAGCTCAAAACATCGAACGCGGCCAGTGTCGCAGTTCAGTTTCAATCGGTATTTTTTGCTTTCCATTCAGCATCCTCCCGAATGCTCTCCCGTGAATAGGTGCCCCAGCAGGCCAGCGGGAGGACTGGCTTTTCGGTCGGATTGCGGCCCGGCCTAGCTGGGGCGAAACTGATTAAACCTGCCCGTGCCTCATCTTCCACAGCAGGCCACCTGGGCGCAGCTCCTTCAGCATGGTCTCCTTCGTGCCTATGGCGATGCGCTCGCCAATCTGGCGCGCCAGGACCGAATCACCACTGGTTGACTCGGTAGAGGTGCGCGCAGTGCCATCCGGTGCAATGTTCACGTTGACATTGATGTCACCCACCCAGCCGGCGCCACCGCCAGAGCTTGCAGCGCCACCACCAGAGCCCATCGGCGTGACCCGCCCGCCCTGCGTCGGCATCAGGTACTGGTTGCCGTTGGCCGCAGTGAACATCTCAGGGCGCCCGCCTTCGTTGACGCGGTACATGCTGCCAGCGGACACCGGGCCACCGTACTGGCGCGCGCCAGCGATTGGCGCTGTGGCAATGGCCGGCGCGCCGATTGCCATGGCCATAGATCCGGCTGCCAATGCCGCCTCTGGCGCAAGCCCTGGGCCTATGACTGGAATTGCAGCTGTTGCCGCAAAAGCGTTCTGAGCGGCAAGTGCGCTCATCCCTTTGACCTGGGCGCCCACGCTGGCCGCGTAAATTGAGCCATTAGCGGCGCGCCGTGCGGCATCAGCAGCAGCGAGAGTGTTGGAGACCTGCGTCAGCTTTGCCTCGACAGACTGCAGGGAGCGCGTGGTGTTAGACAGGGCCGCGTCGACGCGCCGCTGCCCAGCAATCAGCCCTGCCGTCTCCAGCGTGACCTCGTAGTACAGGCGGCCTACAGGTTCGCTCATTGGTCGGCCTCGCTGTCTGCTGTCAGGCCGTCAACTACTGGGCCTGGAACCTCAAAGCGAATGCTGATTGAGCCAGGCGGATGAGAGTCAGCCGCTGGCCTTGTCTGGGAGAACTCCGCAAACGGGGCAATTTGGACGCTGAGCATCACGCCTTCGGCTGTCTGGATGTGCATCCATTCCACCTGTGGGTTTTGCAAAACCACCGTGAGTGTTTCTCCGGGCGCACTAGGCGTTGGCAGTTGTTCCACGTAGTTCATTGCTGGGCCTCCTGCTGCAGACCGTGAGCACGGCGAATCTCGGAAACCGGCCACGCCAAACGCCCATTGATCCGCACAGGGCGGATGGGCCCTGTCGAATTGCTCGCCCAGTTCTGAAGGGTTTTGGGTGCTCTGCAGAGGTAGTAGGCCGCTGCCTGAGTGGATACAGCGGGGCATGTCACTGTCTCCAGTGCTGGAAATTTGGCCTGTGAAGGCGAGCGCATGACGGTCTCCTGTTCTGCTGACGCCTGGGGCTCTTTTGGGGCGCATCGGTCAGCACAGGGAATGCTAGGGAGAGCACAAAACGGCATCAAAAACGCTCCACAAGGTTATCTTGCGCACCGCCTGAATCGGCTGGACCGGTATAGGGTTGGACAGTCTGACCCCCATGCAAAGAATGGGGGGCCATGTGCAACAAGCTCGAGGAGAGCAACATGGCAAAGGAACAGTTCGACCAGGCGGAATCAACGAATCTGCCGGAATCGCTTTGGGCGCAACTGCTTGATCTGGAGCGCCGAGAGTGGCCATCGAAGCTGTCGGGCTCACATGGATCAAGGCTCATGACCCAGCGCCGCATCGATAAGCGCACCTACGCCGCTGCCCGCGCGAAGCTGCTGGACATGGCGCAGCTAACCCTCTGGTAAACGATACCGGCACAAAGCCCACGCCAGACGGTCGCAGCGCCTTTGATGGCGCGGCAAGGCGCCTGGGTGGGCTGGCTATTTGCGGGGCTGGCTGGTTTCAACCTGTGCCGGGGCGGTTGAGCTGGGCCCCCTGCCGGTGCCGTAGGCCGTCGACGAGGCGCTAGTCTGCGTCAGCCTGCCGTTCGCGCCGAACATCAGCGTGACAGCGTCAGAGGTGACATCGGCCCCTCCCACAAACGCCCCCACAAAGGGAATGAAGGTGGCCGGCCTGGTCGAATACTCGGCGTAGGAATAGACGACCATCACCGCGCCGTCAGGCAGGCGCGTGCGCATGGTCGGCTTCCCGAGCTGGCTAATCACCTCTGCCTCGGTGGTTTCGCCCACTTTGAAGGCCTCAAGGTTCTGCTCTGTGACACGCACGCCAGTGCTTCCGCATCCAGCCAGCAGGCTGACCACCAGGACCACGCAATGCAACCTCATTTCATCCACCCCAAGTATTCACCCACTACAGTGACACCATGGTGCTGCGAGTCCATCGGCGGCCCATCATGTTGTTCAGCCTCATAGCCGCTGGCCAAGCGGCGGAACTCGCCGAGGAAGAGGGCCCCAGCCGGGGTCTTAAACAGGTACATCTCACCATCAATGCAGCCGGCATCCGACGCGAGGCTGCTGATTGCCACCTTGCAGCCCTGCCTCAACCGCCACCGGGGCAAATCGTTCTCCACGAGATACCACTTCTTCTCCGGTGTGGCCTCAGGCCATGGCATAGCCGCGTTTTTGAACCGCTGGCTTTCAGTCATGTGTGTCATGAAGTCACCTCTTCGTTAGGCTGTGGTTGGCGAGGACTTAGGTTCGGCCGGTGTTTGACGTTGGCCCAGCTGGGGTGACCGAGGTTGAACCAGGGACGTTATGAGTTCGTTCTGCCGATGCAGGAGATATGTGAAGCCATTCCCCGCACCGGTTTGCCACCAATCAGGCGTGTTATAGCTAATGTCGTGCGCCTCCAGGGCCGCGCTGAGTGCGCCGCCTCCATCGTTGGCGAACCCCTGTATTTCCTCAATCAACTCACGCGCCTGGGTAATCCACAGCACTAGTTCGCTGAGGGCGGCGGCCTCCCTGACGACGCTTTCGCGGTCCACTTCGTTTGCAGTTTCATTTGCCACAGTCAAATCTCCGTTTTGATGGTGTTCAGGACTGCGGATTGAGTTGCTGCAGCGGTGCCGCGCTCACATGCGTGTCAATCTTCGCAACAAGCGCCTTTAGCTCTGAGGCCATGTCGGCACAAGACCACATGTACTCGTCTTGCAAGTGGTCGTTCATATTTCTAAATGCGCCGCCACTCTCGCCATATGTATACGCCAGCAAGGCGTTTAGCTTCGCTGCCAAGACGCAGGCCCTTGCGCTTGTATCTTCAAGGATGAGGATTGCCGGTGATGTTGGTGGGTTTACAGTGTCGTTAGCCATGGTGCGCGGTCCTCTCAGTGTTGCGCGTTGTGGTCAGGGGCTGGCGCTGTGTTGCTGCACATGCCGGCCCCGCTTTTTTGCCTGAGTCCGTCAGGCGGCGGCTTGTGCCTTTGGTGCCCGCTGTACGTTCAGAGGTGCGCCCTTTAGGCGTTCCTCTGTCTGCCACATGTCGTAGGCGCTTTGCTCGGCCAGCCACACGCGGGCATCGCCTCCGCGCTCTTTGCCGAGCCATGCCTCGATGCGCAGTGCCATTTCTGGCGAGATGGCTGCACGGCCATTCAGCACGCGAGACAGTGCGACGCGAGACACGCCAAGCTGATCGGCTGCTTGGGTCACGTTCAGGCCCAGGGCTGGCAACACGTCATCGCGCAGCGTCAGGCCGGGGTGGGGGGGGTTGAACATGCGGGCCATGATGTTTCCTTGGGTTCAGTGGTAATCCTGATAGTCCACCAGTTCGGCGTCGGCACCATCGAATCGAAAGGTCAGCCGCCAATTGCCGCTTACCCAGACCGAAAAGTGCCCCTTCAAGGCGCCTTTGAGTGGATGCAAGCCCCAGCCTGGCAGGCTCATGTCCTGCGCGCGTGTCGCCACATCCAAGCGCCGCAGCATGGCCGCAAGCCTGGGGGCGTGCGCAGCCTGAATGCCTGCTGTGCTGCCTTTCTCAAAGAACTGCTTGATGCCTTTGTGCTTGAAGGACTTGATCATAATTGAGTGTATCGTGTAACGCTATGCTTTGCAAGTGCGTGTCATTGGGCAGAAATAACGCGCAGCTTTCCTGGCTCGACTTGGGCGTCAAACTGAACGCCAGCCAGCGCCAGCACGTGCGCTTCGATTTGAGTCAGGAAGGGGCGTAGGGCGTCCACACTGCGCGGGCGGTAGCCCTCGGCGGTGGCGCTTGGCTTGTGGCCCATCACTTGGGCAATGGCCCCGGCCGGCGCGCCGGCAGCCTCCCCCAGCAGCGAGAACGAGCGGCGCAGGCCGTGAATGGTTAGGCCCTCAATCCCGGCGCTCAAGAGTGCTTTGGCATGTTGGCTTCTGGGGTCGGACATGCGGCCCGATTCGCTCACCGTCGAAACCTCACCCGCTGGCGCTGTGCGCCCCGCCTGGGTGGCGTCGCGCTCCCGACGTTTGGCGTTGTAAACGGCCATGCTGAGGGTCTTGGTGCTTGCAAACACCCATTCATTGACGCGGGGTAGGGTGGCCAGCAGTTGCGCCATGTAGGGCGTCAGGGGGATGGTGCGGGTTGCTTCCACCTTGTCGGCAATGGTCAGCTTGCGCCATTGAAAGTCCACATCAGCCCATTTCAGCCCTGCCATTTCCTCACGGCGGGCACCAGTGAGCAGCAAGGCGCGCAGGTACACCGAGGCGGTGCGGTTGTTCAGTTGCTCCACTCCTGCCCACCAGCCCGCTACCTGTGCGGCCTCTAGGGCATCGGTGCGGCGCTTCATGCTGGGCAGGTTCTCAAGGATGGCAGGGGCGCGGCCTGCTTCGTTGTCCACCAGGCCCCTGTACTTCGGCTTGGTGGCACACCAGCGCAGGAACCCTCGAAACATCATCAAGGCTCGGGCGGCTTGGTGCTTGCTTGCGCGGGCTTCGTTGTCGTGCCACTCCTTGAGGGCGTCCTCTGAAATGTCCACCAGCGCCAGCGCCAGCAGCGGATAGATGGGGCCAGGGCGGGTCGTGCCCTTGCCGCGCTTCTTGGGCTCACCCCCTGGGGCGCTCATGCGCTTGAGGTCTTCGAGATATCGGGGCTTCCACGCGTCCCGGCGCTTTGGCTTGCCTGTTTCCAGGTAGTCGGGCCACAGGTCGCCCACGGTCAGGGCATGGGCGGTTGCAGCAGCCTTTGCAGCGGCCTTGTGTGAGGCTTTGGCCTTCTCTAGTTCGCGGGGGTCTTCGCCTCGGTCAATAAGTTGCTTCAGCTCGGCGGCGCGTTTGCGGGCTGTGTCCAGGCTCCAATCGGAGGCGGTCCCGATGCTGATGCGTACAGTGGCCCCGTTCAGTCTTGACTCAAAGGCGTAGGTCTTGCGGCCCGTCGGGGTGGCCCTGAGCAGGAGGGAGGGGGCCTCGGTGTCCCAAAGGAATGCCTGAGCCTTTCCGGCAGGGCAGGTGAATGCTTCCACCCGTCCGGCTGTCAGTCTGACTCGGCTTGTGTCCTTGCTCATGCTCACCCCATTCAGTCCTGTAGGCAACTTGTAGGCAATCTGTAGGCAAATTGACCAAAGATTGTCGAATGCCAATCAATGACAAAACAGCTTGTTGGGCATGTAATGCTTTGATTTTCAATGAGTTTATCAATGAATCCGAATGAAGGCAAATAATGCCGAATGTCGTTTTACGCTCATTCGTAATGAGAAGGTCGAGGGTTCGATTCCTTTCTCCGCACCAATAAAATCAACGACTTAGGCCACCTCGCAAGGGTGGCCTTTGTTATTTCTGGGGGCGATGTAGGCGCCTTGTAGTGAGGCGGCTCTGCCCCAAGGGGCCGCACCTGTGAAGGCGCCTGTCACGGGGGCACTGTCAAAAACTCCCGAACACCGTCCCCAAGGCTATGACCAGTGCCAGTGCGGGCAGCGGGAACAGCATGGTCACCGCCGCGATGTCGGCGTAGGACTGGCGGTGGTTGAGCTTGCAGATGGCCAGCAGGGTGATGATGGCGCCGCAGTGCGGCAGCGTGTCCATGCCACCCGCGGCCATGACGGCCACACGGTGCAGCAACTCCGGGCTGATGGCGGCCGCCTCGGCCATGGCCAGGTAGTCGTTGCCCAGCGTCTGCAAGGCGATGCTCAGTCCGCCGGAGGAGGAGCCGGTGATGCCGGCCAGCACGTTCATGGCGATGGCTTCGGAGACCAGTGGGTTGTCGGAGACACGCAGCACGGCGTCACGGATCAGGCCGAAGCCTGCCAGTGAGGCGATGACGGCCCCATAACCCACCTCGGACGCTGTGTTGAACAGCGGCAGCATGAAGCCGAACACACCCTGGTTGAGCGTGTGCTTGAGGTCGTGCCAGTGCCCCAGTCGGGTCACGACCAGCGTGGTGCACGCAACCAGCAGGGCGATGAGCAGCGACCACAGGCCGGTGACGCGGCTTGGGTCCAGCGTGGCGTAGCGCTCAGCCATGAAGGACAGATCGAGCGCGGGAAACACCAGGTAGGTGAAGAGCGCGTTGACGCCCACGACCAGCACCAGCGGCAGGAGGGCCAATGCCAGTGGCACCTCGGCATGGCGCGCGGCTTCGGCCGCAGCCTGGGCGGGCGTGGGGTTGGCGCGGTTGTCATCGCCTTCGTCGTGCTGCCCATAGCCTTCGCCTGTTGCGCGTGCGGCGGCGGCGCGGCGCAGCAACCACGTCATGCCGCCACCCAGCATCACGGCTGCGGCCAGTAGGCCCAGGCCCGGTGCGGCAAAGCCGTTGGTGCCGAAGTAGGGGATGGGGATGGCGTTCTGGATGGCCGGCGAGCCAGGCAGTGCCGTCATCGTGAAGGTGAAGGCGCCCAGCGCGATGGTGGCCGGCACCAGGCGCTTGGGGATGTCTGCGGCTTCAAAGAGGTTGCGCGCGATGGGGTAGATGGCAAACGCCACGACAAACAGCGACACGCCGCCATAGGTCAGCAGCGCACAGGCCAGCACCACGGTCAGCATGGCATGTCGCTCGCCCAGCGTGCGCACGATCCAGTGCGCCAGGGTGCTGGCAGCGCCCGAGTCGGCCATCAGGCGGCCGAACAGCGCCCCCAGCAAGAACAGTGGCAGGTACTGCAGCACGTAGCTGCCGAGCGCACTCATGAAGGTGTCGGTGTAGAGCGGCAGCAGCCAGCGCGCCTCGCCCGACAGCAGCACCGCCAGGGCCCCCATCAGTGGCGCCAGCAGCAAGACGGTCACGCCCCGGTAGGCCAGCCACATCAGCAAGGTCAACGAGACCACGACGGCCAGCACGCTCAGCATGGGGCACTCCCTGCTGGCTGTGGGCGGTGGGCGAGCTGGGTATGGAACTCAGAGCGGTGCCTGTGAGGCCTTCCTGGGACGAGGGGTTTCATGCGGGGCATTCTCGCCCAGGTCAGGGGCTTTCCCGGCTGGGCCCTGCAACGCTCGCACCACCGCCCCCATGTGCTCGCGGATGTAGCGGTGACGCCCATCGCGGTCGTGGCGGTGGTGCCAGACCCCGCCGATGCTGATCTCGACGGGCGGTTCGCTGCGCAGCGGGAGGCTGGTGAGCCCGTCCATGTCCAGCAGGTGGCCGAGTTGCAGCGCGGGCTGGATGGTCAGCAAGGGCGATTGCCGCAGTGTGCCCATGATGGAAGCCATGCTGGCCAGCGAGGCCACCACGCGGCGGGTGAGGCCGTGTGCGGCGAAGAGCTGGTCGAGCGCGCTGGTGGCGTCGCCGCGGTAGCTGCTGACCACATGGTCGCAGGCAGCGAGGTCGGCCAGGCTGGGGGCGGCGGGCAGTTGCAGGTGGGCCGGGGCGTAGATGCAGTTGAAGCCGCAGCGCAGCCACTCCGCCCGACGGTGCCAGCTGCGCAGGGGCAGGTCCACGGCGACGACGGCGAGGTCCACGTCATCGGCGTCCAGGGCCTGGGGCAGGTGCTCCACGGCCAGTGGCTGCACGCGCAGACCCAGGCCGGGCGCCTCGGCACGCAGGCGGGCCAGGAGGGGCGGCAGGATCAGGGCTTCCAGGCCGTCCGGGATGGACAGGCGGATCAGGCCTTCGGCGCGGGCGGGGTCGAAGGCCTCTTCGCGCAACAGGAAGTCGGCGCCCTCTTGCAGCCAGGCGCGCACGCGCGGACCCAGGGCCAGCGCCAGGTCGGTGGGCTCCATGCGCTTGCCGGTGCGCACGAACAGTTCGTCGTCAAACAGGGTGCGCAGGCGGGCCAGGGCGTGGCTCATGGCGGGCTGGCCGATGAACAGGCGCTCGGCCGCTCGGCCGACATGGCGCTCGCTCAGCAGGGCGTCAAAAGCCACCAGCAGGTTCAGGTCGAGCTTGCGGAAATCGGTGTAATTGATATCGATGTTGTGCATGGTGTTTATCCATTTAATCGATTTCCATAATTTTACTCACTTCGCCAGAATGAGCTTCATGTCCTCCCGGACAGCTCACGAAAGGTAAATCTCATGACATCCACTGCTTCTTTCCGTTCCGCTCTCTTGTCTCTGGCCCTGCTGGCTGGTGTGGCCCAAGCCGGTGTGGTCCAGGCTGCAGAGCAGTCCGCCAACCGCCCGCAAGCGCTGACACGCGCCGAGGTCGTGGCCGACTTCAATCTGTGGCACCGTGCAGGCCTGGATCAGTTCCTCAACACCCCGGGCTTCAACTTCAACTCGGCCGAATACCAGCAAGCGCTGGACACCTATCACGCCCTGCGCTCGGGCCCGGCCTATGCCGAGGAGTTGGCCAAGGTGCGCGCAGCGGCCGGATCGGCTCGCTGAGCGTCGCTGGCAGAGTCTGGCTGCTGCGGCGCTGGATCGGCACGCACCCGGTCGGTGGCTGCCAGATAGGTGGCCACCGGCACCGCGTCAATCTGTGACGGGTCCATGAAGCGCTCGGCGTAGGTCTTGTACACGCCGGACGACAGGAACAAGGCAAAGAGTGCGGGGTCGATGTGGCCCCGCTGGCTCATCCGGTGCAGGATCTCGATGGCCTCGGACAGCCGCTTGCCTGGCTTGTAGGGCCGATCGGCGGCCGTCAGCGCCTCGAAGATGTCGGCAATGGCCAGCATCCGCGTCTCCGGACGCAATTGCGCCTGGTGCAGGCCCTTGGGGTAACCGCTGCCATCCATCTTCTCGTGGTGGCCGGAGGCGATCTCGGGCACGTTGGCGAGGTAGGGCGGGAAGGGCAGCTGGCGCAGCATCACTTCGGTCTGCACGATGTGCTGGTTGATCTTGAAGCGCTCTTCCTCGGTGAGCGTGCCGTAGCCCACACGCAAGTTGTAGAGCTCGCCCTGGTTGTAGAGCAGCTTGGGCTCGGCCATACGGAAGCCCCAGCGACCGTCCTTGGGCATCTGGTCGTGGACCGGTCGCTCCAGGCGGTGCTGTGGCTTGTCGGCCAGCACCGATTCGGTCACGGGCAAAGGCAGGGCCACGTCTTGTGGATGGCGCTGCAGTTCCAGTGGTGACAGGCCCAGGCGGTCATCGAGGGTGCGCTGCCAGCGGCGCTGCGCCACCTCCAGCAGACGTTGCTGGTCTTCGGGCACCATCGCTTCGCTGCCCAGGTTGCAACGGGCCACGAAGGCGAAGTCATCGTCCAGTTCGGCCAGTGTCTTTGCCAGGTGCTGGCGACAGGCGGCTTCGTCGCCACCCTCGAGGATGCCTTGCAGGCAGTGGATCTCGGCATCGCGCTTGAGCACTTCGAAACGCATGCGCACTTCGTGGATGCGGTTGTAGAGCGTCTCCAGCTTGGTGGCCTTGTCGACCACGTACTCGGGCGTGGTGATCTTGCCGCAGTCGTGCAGCCAGGCGGCCATGCGCAGGGTTTCCCAGCCTTCCTCGTTGAGGCGGAAGGACGCGTAAGGGCCATCGTGCGCGGCGCAGGCCGCTTCGGCCAGCATGCGGGTGAGCTCGGGCACGCGGGCGCAATGGCCGCCGGTGTAGGCGCTCTTGGTGTCGATGGCATTGGCGATCAGCTGAATGAGCGCATCGAACAGCGCTTTCTGCTCGCTGATCAGCGCCTGGGCTTCGAGCGCGACCGCTGCCGTGCCGGACAGGGCGCCGAGGAAGGAGACGCGGTCGTTTTCACTGGGCGTCTCGGACAGGATCAGCATGGCGCCGACCAGTTCGCGCTGTCGGTTGAGCAGCGGCACCGCCATGGCGTGAGGCGGCCAGGGGTGTTCGCCCAGCTCCGACAGGCCCAGGGTCAGCATGTCCACAGGTTGCAGGGGGCCAGACAACACTCGCCCCTGGCTCATGGCCAGTCCCAGCAGCGGCACGTCTCGCCCTGGAGGCGTTGCGGCGGATGGTTCGCGGGGATTGGGCAGTGCCAGCCGGTGCAGGCCTTGCAGCGCCGCCGCGTCCATGGCGTGGCCGTCGATCCCTTGGGCACAGGCCGGCTTCAGGCCACCGTCATCGCGCAGGTAGAGCACGCCGGCGGTCGCGTTGACGGCGCCCACGGTCTCGCCGAGCAGGCGAGGCAGGAGGCGGTCAAAGTGCTTTTCGCCGGAGATGGCCGAGCTGATCTCCAGGAACTGGCGGATGGTGCGCTTCATCTGCGCCACGCTGCGTGCCAGGGTGTTGACTTCCAGGACATACGACTTGAGCGGGACGGTTTGCCCGAAGTCGAAGTGGCGAATGGATTCGGCCTCCTTGACCAGACCACTCAAGGGGCGGGCAATGCCGCGGGCGAAGCGCCAGGCCAGCGCGATGGCACCCAGGATGATCAGCAGCGCCGCGATGAGGGCGAAGCGACCCTCTTCGTATACGGTGGCCAGCAGTTCGTGCCGGGGCACGGCATTGATCAGCAGCAAGCTGGTGTTGCCCAGCATCGGCAGGGTGTTGAGGGTGACCTGCCAGGGGCCGTCTGCCAGGTCGATCACCTGTTGCAAGGTGCCGGTGGCTGGAACCTGGCTGAGCTGGATGTGTTGGCTCAGTGCGGTGAGCACGGGCACGCCGAAACGCGCCAGGGGGGTCAGGGCAGGGCGGTCGCTGGTGCCGCCGCGGGGCACGATGAAGGAGTTCTCGTGGGCAAAGACCTCGCCCTGGGCATTGACCAGCACCAGTTGCGAGCTGGGGGTGAGCTTCTGGCGCGCCAGGCCAGCGCCCAGCGTGCGCAGCTGGATGTCCAGGCCGATCACGGTGCCGCTGGCGTGCCGTGACGGACGCGACAGGGTGATGCCGACCTGCCGGTCGGTGAAGAACAGATAGGGGTCGGTGACGAAGACGTCGTTGTGGCGAAGGGCCTGGCGGTACCAACTGCGGTTGCGCGGGTCGAAGCTACGTGCGTAGTCGGGCACCGAGCGGGCGAGCATCACCTGCAGGCGCTCGTTCAGAAAGATCTGCCTGCCGCGCGGGGCTCCGCCTTGTCGCTCAATGCTGCGCACCATGTAGTGCGCACCTGCGGGGGCGTCGAAGTGCTCGCGCTCATCGGCGGAGCGCAGGCAGTGTACGTAAAAGTAATCGCCGTTGGGGTAGCCGAAAAAGATGGAGGCCGATGCCGGCGTGTGATCCAGCGTGGCCTTGATCAGGGGCAGGCGCGTCATGCGCTGCTCGAATTGGGTGAAGCTGGCCAGGGGCTCGAACTGCAGCAGCTGCAAGGCAGTGTGCGCCGGCTCGGTCAGCTGGCGCAACTCGGAGGCGGTTTCGCGGCTGATGCGCTGGGCCAGGTCTTCCGACACGGAGCTGATCAGCCGATCGGCCATGCGGTAGCCGACGAAGCCCAGCAGGGAGCCGACCAGCAAGATCAGCACCATGAACAGCGTCGAGACGTGAACGTGCAGAGGGGCGTTGGCGCGCATCAGAAAATGCTAACAGCCCCTTTCATGGCCCGGAATGGTCGGAATTGGCGTTATGCCGGCGTTATGCCAGAGTCTTGGGCGTACCGTCCGGGGCGGGCGGGCCACCGCGGTGCGATTTGGTCCAGCTGTAGTCGGGCGGCAACTCGTCGCTCACGCCCGGCTTGCTCACGCAGTCGCCCAGTTCGGAGTGGGTGACCACGTGGCTGTTGAGCGGCTGGCCCTGTGCATCCCGGTCCTTGCGGCGGGCTTCGGAAAAGGCCAACGCGTCCAGCAGCTGCGCGTCGCTGAAGGTCTCGCAGTGCGGGCGACCTTGGCTGAGCCAGTAGACGACGATGCTCATGGCGGGCTGCCTGGTTTTACTTGTAGAAGGCTTCGACCTTGCCCTTGAGCTTGATCAGCAGCGGGCGGCCCTTGCGGTCGACCTTCTTGCCGGCGGGCACCTTCACCCAGCCCTCGCTGACGCAGTATTCCTCGACGTCGAAGCGCTCCTTGTCGTTGAAGCGGATGCCGATGTCGTGCTGGAATACCTCGGCCACGTAGTGCGGGCTGCTGGGGTCGATGGACAGGTGGTCGGGCAGGGCGGGAGCGGGGGCTTGGGTGGTGTCGGTCATGTCAATGTGCAAGATTCGGTGGACGCGGACGGCGTCTCGCCCCTCAAGGCGCAGGCTCGGCCGTCAGCGAGGCCGCAGGATACCGCGTCATCATGCCCGACATCGCCTCGACCGGGCAGTTCAGCCATGTTTCGTAGTCGGACTCGTCCAGGATGACCACCATGCGCTTCTCGTCGTCGGGCTTGTGGAGGGTGCGCAGCAAGGAGTGCTCGTCGGCGTTCACGGTGAGCATGGCGAAGGAGGGCACCGGCGCACCGTTGTGCGACCAGCCCAGGCTCCACAGGCCGGCGATGCCCATGGGCGCGCCATCGGCGCGGGCCACCTGCCAGCGTGTGGCCTTGCCAGCCTCGTCGTAATGGGGCAGGTACACGCATTCGGCCGGGATGATGCAGCGATGCCCTCGGCGCCAGGCGTCGCGGAAGCTGGGCTTGGTGTCGGCGGTTTCGCTGCGGGCGTTGTAGGTGCGGCGCGCCAGCGTCGGGTCCTTGGCCCAGAAGGGCATCAGGCCGAACTGGCCGATGAAGATCTCGCGGTGAGGCTCGCCGCCCTCATCGCTGTGGCGCAGGGCGGGGACCCGGCACATGGACCGGGCCTCTTCAGGCCAGGTCGCGTCTGCGGGCGCGGAGGCGCCAAAGTGGTGTTGGAGCCGAGCGCGGTCGCTCACCGGACGGTAATTTGCACACATGCACCTCAGACTACGCCATTTCGGTGACGGAATTGGGGCGGTGTGCTCGGTGAGAACCCTGCAGGCCGTGATGGTCTGCCCGGAAATCGACCCGCGATTCGTCCATCCAGGGCCTCAGCCCAGGATCTCAGCCCCAGTAGGCCGCAAACACGTGTTCGGTGTTGTCGAGCGCATCGAAGCGGTTGGCGTCGAGTTCGTGGACGAACAGTTGACGCAACTCGTCGACCAGGGCCTGGTTGTCTTCGTCGGACACGGGCTTGCCCACGGGCGAGCCTTGGGGGATTTCTTCGGCCTGGTGGGTCCAGAAGGGCAGGGTCACGACCAGTTGGGGGGCGTCGGCACGGCCGAACTTCCAGCCCCGGACGCGGCCGCGGAAGCGGCCGATGGAGCCGGCCACGGTCAGGCCGTAGAAGGCGTTGTAACGCGGGACGATGGTCAACACCGCCTGGACTTCGGTCGTGGTCAGTTCCTGAGTCAGGAAGTTGGGCGAGTAGAACGGCGCGTTCTCGTCCACATGCTCACCGAAACCGAATCGGACGAACTGTTGGGCGATGGCGATGCGACGGGTGGAGGTGACCGGCATGGGGAGAGACAAAGGAATGCTGCACTGCAATATGCCATTTTAGGGCGGGATTGCCTTGCCAATGTGGCGAGTGGGGGTGTTTGCGCAAGTTGTCCACGGTTCCTGTGGATAAGTGTGTTGGCAAAGCGGGGGCAAACCGATGCCCCCCTGGGGCAGCGCCTGGATTGCTGCGAAATGAGGCAGCTGCCGGCCCGGCCCTGCCGTACCATCAGGGGTTTGATTCTTCTCGGCGCTGCAAGCGCCGCCGCATGCCGTGACCACTGGCCTTTTCACTTCGCTTCCCGGCCTGGCCGCTCAGCCGTCCAAGACCGACCCCCATCCCCTCGTCATCTACCACGGCAAGTGCCCTGACGGCTTTGGCGCCGCCTTGGCGGCCTGGCTGTACTTCGAGGGCCAGGGCGAGTACCTGGGCGTGAGCCACGGCAAGATCACCACGCTGGACGACCTGCCGCCGCTGGAGGGCCGCGCGGTCTACATCCTCGACTTCTCGTTTGGAGAGGGCCTGATGCAGGGCATCGACGAGCGGGCGGCCAAGCTGGTACTGCTGGACCACCACCAAAGCGCGGCCGACCGGCTCGGGCGCTTCCAGTGCCGCTGCGGCGCGGTGCATTTCGACATGACGCAGTCTGGGGCGATGCTGTCGTGGAAGTTCTTCTTTCCCGAGCAGCCCGTGCCCGACCTGATCCGCTATGTGCAGGACCGCGACCTGTGGACCTGGGCCTTCCCCGAGAGCGCGGCCTTCCTGTCGGCGCTCGACCTGGAGCCCAACGAGTTCCCGCGCTGGGCCGAGATTGCCGCGTTCACGCCGACGCAGGTGGCCGAGTTTGGCCAGCGCGGCCAGGCCATGAACGAGAAATTCCTCAGCCTGTGCCGTGACATTGCCCAAGGCGCCGCCCCGGTGACCTTCAATGGCCAGGCCGGTGTCATGGTCAACTGCCCCGGCGCCTTCACCAGCGAGGTCGGCAACATGCTGTCGGCCGAATGCGGCAGCTTTGCCTTGTTGTGGAGCGTTTCGAAGGACGGCACAGTGAAGGTGGGCCTGCGCGCGGTGCCCACGTTCAACGCCATTCCGCTGGCCGAATCCATGGGGGGTGGGGGACACCCTCAGGCCTGCGGCTTTCGCATGGGGCCGGAACGCCTCATTGAGCTACTGTCGGGGGTATTTTGGGCTGATCCACGTCAATTAATTTCTGCCTGACGTGCATCGGATCTCGGTAGACTGTCTCCATTATCAAATGCTAGGGATTGACCGTGGTGCCTCTGGGTGCGGCAGGCAGTTGCATGGAGACGATTGACACAGATACCCACCGTATGACGGTGCTCGTGGTGGATGACACCAAAGAGAACCTCACGGTCATCGGGCAGTTGTTGCGACCGTACTACCACGTACGAGTCGCCAACTCGGGCCTGCGCGCCTTGCAGGCCGTGGCCGTGGCGCCTCGGCCCGACCTCATCTTGCTGGACGTGATGATGCCGGAGATGGATGGCTACGAGGTTCTGAAGACCTTGCGCGCCAACCCGGCGTGCCAGGACATCCCGGTCATTTTCGTGACCGCGTTGTCGGCCGACACCGATGAGGAACTGGGTTTGAGCCTGGGGGCGGTGGACTATGTGACCAAGCCCGTCAAACCTGCCTTGCTCTTGGCCCGTGTTCGCGCCCAATTGGAATTGAAGAAGGCGCGCGACTGGCTGGCCGATCAGAACGCCTACCTGGATGCCGAAGTGCACCGGCGCATGGCTGAAAACGAGCTGATCAAGGACGTGAGCCTGCACGCCCTGGCTGCCCTGGCGGAGAAGCGCGACAACGAAACAGGCAACCACCTGCATCGCACCCAGGGCTATGTGGCGCTGTTGATCGAGCTGTTGCGTGAGCATCCGCGTTTCCAGACCGAGCTGGCCGACGAGGCCTACTGCGGGCGGGTGGTCAAGGCGGCGCCGCTGCATGACATCGGCAAGGTGGGCATTCCAGATGCGATCTTGCTCAAGCCGGGCAAGCTGACCCCCGACGAGTTCGAGGTGATGAAGACGCACGCGATGATTGGCGCCCAGGCCCTGGAGGAGTCGATCAAGCTGGTGCAGGTGGCACGCGCGCAGCGAGGTGTGACCGGTGACGCGGACGTGGACGACTCGGCCCTGGACTTCCTGGAGGTGGCGCGCCAGATTGCGGGCGGCCACCATGAAAAATGGGATGGCAGTGGCTACCCCTCGGGCCTGCGGGGTGATGCCATCCCCGTGCCGGCCCGTTTGATGGCGGTGGCCGACGTGTTCGACGCCCTGATCTCGCGCCGGCACTACAAGCAGCCCTTCGCCGCCGACGTGGTGCTTCAGATCATGCGGGAGGGGCGTGGGCGGCACTTTGACCCGGACGTGGCCGATGCCTTCTTGCAGCATCTGGACCGGTTCGAGGGGATTGCCAACCGCTTCAAGGATGAGCACCCGGAGGACTTGGGTGCGTTCGCCGGGCCCCAGGGATGAGGAGGTACCGCGTGCGAGCGTGGTGGTGTGCGGCCGTGATGATCGCCATGGGGCTGACGGCCACTGGCCAGGTGCAGGCGCAGGTTCAAGCGCCGCTTGCTGTGCCGGTTCAGGCCGGACCTGCAGACAAGGCGCCGAAGTTTGTCGAGCGCATGGCGACGCCGGCTTTGCTGGCGCAGCTGCGTCAGGGCGGCTATGTGCTCTACATGCGTCATGGCACCACCGACAACAGCCGTGCCGACCTGGTTCCCTTGGGGGACGTCCGTGACTGCAGCCGCCAGCGCGTCCTCGACGAGGGCGGCCGAAAGTTGTCGGTTCAGGTCGGTCGGTTCATCCGGCAGGCCGGTATCCCGGTCGTTGAGGTCTTGCACAGCCCTTTGTGCCGCGCGCGTGACTCGGCCCAGTTGGCCTTTCCGGATCAGCCGGGTGGGGTGCGCCAGGTGGACGTGTTGCTGTACACGGCGAACCTGACGCAGGCCGAGAAGCAGCCCGTCTTGCAGGCGACCCGGTACTGGCTGTCTGAGCCGGTGGCCCGTGGCAGCAACCGGGTGATCGTGGCGCATGCGCCCAATCTGGCCGACTTGATAGGCTATTTCGTTCGCCCGGAGGGCACGGTGGTGGTCATCCGCCCGTTGGGGCAGGGCCAGTTCGCCTACGTGGCGAGTGTGCCGCCGACCTTGTGGCCCACGCTGCTTTCACCTTGAGACGAGGGCGTTCGTGACGAGTCTCTTCTCCCCCCAGTGGTTGCGTCGAGCGCGCTTTCTGCTCATTTTGTTCGTGCCCATGGCACTGGCGCTGATCTTGGGGGCGGGGCTGAGCTTTGTGGCCACGCAATATGCCCGTGGGGTGCAGGCGCAGGCAAGTCAAGAACTGTCGCAAGAGCTGTCCTTGGCCGCTGAGGCAATCGGCGTGCGCTACGATTTGTATCAGATTCAGGAAAGACTGAAGGCGGTCTTGGCGCGCGCGCAAGCCGGGGCCCTGGATGAGGCCGAGGCGTACCGCACGCATGTGAGCTTCGTGGAGCAGATGGCTGGCCTGGAGCAGCGTCTGACGCGGGTCTTGGTCGATCACCGCCACCGCTTGAGTGCCAGTGATATCCAGTCGGCCCAGGAAGCGTTCTTTGGCTTCAAGCAGTTTGTCTTGATGAGCACCGACCTGTTGAGCATCGACCCGAAGGTGGCCGAGGAAAAGCAGGCCGCTGCCACAGAGCACTACGGGCGCTTTGCGGTGCTCTCGACCCGGGTTGCCTTGATCTGGACGCGGCACGCTCTGGAAAACAGCCAGGAGGCCGAGCAAAAGCTGCTGGCATTTCACCAGGTACAGAGCAAGGTGATCGTGGGCTTCACTGTGGTACTGGTGCTGGGGTGGCTGGCTGCTGCGATCTGGCTGGCGCGCAAGCTGCAGCATGTGGCCGGGAGCCTGAACCGTCTTGCGCAGGGGCAAGAGGGCGGTGATGCCAGTTTTGCTGTGGTGGGCGCGATGGCAAAGGGGCGTCCCTCGGTGCTTAGCGAGATGGCGCAGGCCGTGCTGGCCTTTCGGGAGTCGCGGGCCGAGAGTGCGCGCAGCCGGGCGGCCCTGGAAGCTGAGCGCAGCCAGTTGCAGGCTTTGGTCCAAGGCATGCCGGACTTGGTGTGGCTCAAGGACGCAGCGGGTATGTTCCTGGTGGCGAATGAGCGCTTTCTGGCTTTCATGCAGGCCAGCCGTGAGGCGGTGATCGGACACAGCGTTCACGAACTGGCTACCGCCGATGTGGCCGCCAAAGACACCTTGGAAGACCAGCGGGTGATGAGCGAAGGGCACCTGACCCTGCCGTCCACCTGGTATGCGGCAGGGGATGGGACGCAGCGCTTGATCCACATCGCCAAGACCGCCATCCACGATGCCCGTGGGCAACTCATCGGCGTCTTGGGTGTGGGGCGCGATGTCACGTCCGAGCATCAGGTGCAGGAGGCCTTGCGCGAGCGTGAGGAGCTGTTCTCGACCATCGTGAACCAGTCGCCCCTTGGCATCCTGTTGGTGGACCATGCGACCCTGGGCTTCATCAGTTTCAATCAGGCGGCTTCCGACGCCTTGGGCTACACCCGTGACGACTTCGCGTCCCTGACGCTGTACGACGTCCAGGCAACCCTGACGCGTGAGGAAGTCGACGAGATCGTGGCACGGGTGCTGGCCGAAGGGGGGCGCGAGTTCGAGAACCAGCGCCTGACCCGTCATGGCGAGGTGCGGGAGTTCTGGGTTTCGATGAAGCCGCTGGTGGTGCAGGGCAAGCAATGCTTCACGGCGGTGTGGGTGGACATCACCGAGCGCAAACGCACCGAGCGCGAGTTGCTGCGTTATCGCGATGAGCTGGAAAACCTGGTGCGCCAGCGCACGCTGAAGCTGGAAGAAGCCAGCCGTGAGGTGGCGGCGCAGGCAGTGAGCTTGAAGCTGCTCAACGATGAGCTGACGACCGTGTTCGATGCGGCCACGGTGGGCTTGGCCGTGATGAAGGACCGACGTGTGGTGCGCTGCAACCACAAGCTCGAAGAGATTTTCGGGGCGCCCGAGGGCAGCATGTTGGGTGAATCTGCCATGAGCTGGTACCCCGATGAAGCCAGCATCCAGCATGGCGCGGAGTTGGTGCGTGAGCTGATGCAGACCGGGGTCTCGCATCAGCGTGAAGAACAACTGGTGCGCCGCGACGGTTCGCGCTTTTGGGCACGCATGCGGGGGGCGCGGCTCGACCCGGAGGCCGGCACCTTGCTGGCCATCATCGAGGACATCAGCGAAGAGCACCGGGCCGACGAGCTGTTGCGACAGGCCAAGGAACAGGCAGAAAGTGCCAACCGGGCCAAGAGTTCCTTTCTGGCCAACATGAGCCACGAGATCCGCACGCCGATGAACGCCATCATCGGCCTGACACATCTGATGCGCCGCGAGCCCTTGAGCACGCGCCAGTTGCAGCAGCTCGACAAGGTCTCCGGTGCGGCCATGCACCTGCTCTCGGTCATCAACGACATCCTGGACTTCTCCAAGATTGAGGCCGGCAAGATGACGCTGGACCCCACCGACTTCGAGGTGGAGCGCATGGTCGGCAACGTCACGGCCATGGTCACCGACAAGGCGGAGGCCAAGGGCCTGGAGTTGGTGGTGCGCCTCAGTGGCGTGCCCCCTGTGTTGCATGGCGACGGGGTGCGGCTGGGGCAGGTGCTGGTCAACTTCATGAGCAATGCGGTGAAGTTCACCGAGCAGGGTACGGTGGTGCTCAGTGGCCGCGTGTTGCGCGAAGATGGTGAGCAGGTGTGGGTGCGCTTCGAGGTGCGCGACACCGGCATCGGGCTGAGCGAGGCCCAGCAGGCCAAGCTGTTCACGGCCTTCCAGCAGGCCGATGTGTCGACCACCCGTACCTATGGTGGCACGGGCCTGGGCCTGGCGATCACCAGGCGACTGGCCGACCTGATGGGCGGGCAGGTGGGAGTGGTGAGCACCGAAGGCCAGGGCAGTGTGTTCTGGATTGATGCGCCGTTTGGGGTGGGCGTGCAGTCGGTCATGCCGGCGGCCAGTGTGCTGCCCCCGCGTACCCGTGTGCTGGTGGTGGACGACATGGAAGAAGCCCGCGCCCTGCTGGTCGACATGCTGACGGACATGGGTGCCCGTGCCGATCCCGTGGACCGGGGCGCGCTGGCGCTGGAGCGCGTGGCCGCTGCGGACAGCATCGGTGATCCTTACCAGCTGGTGTTCACCGACTGGCAGATGCCCGGCCTCAATGGCACCGAGACCTGTCATGCCCTGCGCAAGCTGGATTTGCACTTGCAGCCGGCCTGCATCCTGGTCAGTGGCAGCAGCGGGTGCCCGGCCGAAGACCTGGAAGACGGCGGCTTCTCGGCCTTCATCCCCAAGCCCGTGATGTCGGCCACCCTCAACGACGCGATTGCGCGCAGCTGGGGACAGGCCTTGATGCACAGCGACGCGCCATCGGTGTCGGAGGCTTTGCCGCGCTTCCAGCCGGGGCACCGCCTGCTGTTGGTCGAAGACAATGCCCTGAACCAGGAGGTGGCGGTGTCCCTGCTGGAAGACATGGGCTTTGTGGTGGACCTGGCGGGTGACGGTGCCGTGGCGGTGCAGCGCTGCACCGAGCAGGGCGGGTATGAGCTGATCTTGATGGACATCCAGATGCCTGTTATGGACGGCCTGGAGGCGGCGCGGCGCATCCGTGCCTTGCCGGCGTACGCGCAAACGCCGATTCTGGCGATGACGGCAAATGCCTTCAGCGAAGACCGGGCGGAGGCCCTGGGCGTGGGCATGAACGACCATATCCCCAAGCCAGTGGACCCGGCGCAGTTGACGCGCGCCCTGGCGACCTGGCTGCCGCAAGCGGTGCGGGCCGAGGAGCGGGGCGGCGTGCAGTCCGAGCTGACGCACGACGACATGGCCGAACTTGCTCTCTTGCATGCCATGCCCGGCCTGGCCCTGGAGGTGGGCCTGCGCAGCTGTCGTGGCAAGGTGGCACAGTTGCGCAAGCTGTTGCTGCGGTTTGCCGCGGACCATGCCGCCGACATGGACAAGGTGCGCGCCGATTTGGCGCAACAGGATTGGGTGACGGCCGAACGCCGGGTGCACACGCTCAAGGGTGTGGCGGGCATGCTGGGGTGGGTGATGTTGCAGCGTGAGGCGCAAGCGGTGGAGCAGGTGCTCAAACAGCATGGCACCGATGTACAGCTGCCCCTGCAGGCCTTGCCCGGCCTGGAAGCGTTGTTGCAGGACGCGGTGCGGGTCACGCAGGACCTGGCGCCCGCGCCGGCCGCCGCGCCCGAGGTGCCGCTGGACTGGCCGGCCTTGGAGGCCGGTTTGGCGCAACTGCGCACCTTGCTGGAGACCGATGACCTGGATGCGGCCGAGGCTTACGAACGGGTTGCGCCCATGTTGGCCTGCCATCTGCCAGAACATGCTCGGGCTTTGGGCAGCGCGGTGGAGTACTATGATTTTGCCCAGGCCACCGAGGCCTTGCATGTCATGATGGCGAGCCCCGCCTGGCAAGCCTTGCAATCCCGCGAATCCCTCGCTGCCCCTTGACGTTCCCTGATGCCTGAGAAGTTGTTTGAGCCCATGGTCTTTGTGGACCTGGAGACCACCGGTGCCACCGGCACGGTGGACCGCATCACCGAGATCGGCATCGTGGAGGTGAACGAGGAGGGCGAGGTGCGGGAGTGGTCGAGCCTGGTCAATCCGCAGACGACGATCCCGCCGTTCATTCAGAACCTCACTGGCATCACCGATGCGATGGTGGCCAAGGCACCCACGTTCGAGGCCCTGGCCGAGGAGGTGCTGATGCGCGTGCATGGCCGTCTGTTCGTGGCGCACAACGCGCGCTTCGACTATGGCTTCTTGAAGAACGAGTTCAAGCGCGTGGGCGTGGACTTCAAGGCCACGGTGCTGTGCACGGTGAAGCTGTCGCGCAAGCTGTTCCCTCAGTTCAGCAAGCACAGCCTCGATGCACTGATCGAGCGTCACCAGTTGCACATGCCGGCCAGACACCGCGCGCTGGCCGATGCGGCGGTGTTGTGGCAGTTTTGGCAGATTCTGATGCAGCAGGTGCCGGCCTCGCAGTTGCAAGAGGCGGTGGGCACACTGACGGGGCACAGCAGTTGGCCGACGCACCTGGATCGGGCCCTGCTCGATGAACTGCCCGAGCGTCATGGCGTGTACCTGTTTTATGGTGAGGGTCCGGTGCCCATCTACATCGGCAAGGCCAATAAATTGCGACAGCGGGTCTTGTCGCACTTCAGCGCGGATCACCGACTGGCCAAGGAGATGAGCCTGTCGCAGCAGATCCGCCGTCTGGAGTGGATCGAGACACCGGGCGAGATGGGCGCCTTGCTGCTGGAAGCGCAGCTGATCAAGCGCTGGCAGCCCATCCACAACCGGCGTTTGCGTCGCAGCGACGAGCTGTGCACCTGGCGTCTGCTGCCCACCGAACGGGACGGCGAGGGCGGCTACCTGCCCGAGCTGGCGTGGGCGCGCGATCTGGATTGGGGACGGCAGGATGCCGTGTACGGGCTGTTTGGCAGCCAGCGTGATGCGCTGAAGACCTTGCGCGAGATCGCCGAAGAGGCGCAACTGTGCCTGGCGACCTTGGGACTGGAGAAGACCTCAGCCGGGCGGCCCTGCTTTGCCTACCAGTTGCACCGCTGCAGTGGAGCCTGTGTGGGCGCGGAGTCGTGGGGACGCCATTCGGCCCGTTTGCGCAATGTGCTGGCGGACTGGCAGGTGAAGGTGTGGCCTTATGGGGGCCCGGTGCAGGTGCGTGAGGGCGATGCCTGGCATGTGCTGGATGCCTGGTGTTACCTGGGCACGGCACGCACGCCCGACGAGGTGCAGGCGCTGTTGCAGCAAGGGCGGCCTGCCTTTGACAAGGACACCTACAAGATTTTGGTGGGGCGTTTGCCGGCCATGACGGTGGAGCCGGTGCCGGTGTCGCTGCCTGCCCCAGTGTCCTGATCGTCAGCGATCAAGCCGACAGCAGAAACGACTTGACCAGGGCCGCGGTGTTGGCCGGTTGCTCCAGCATGAAGCAGTGCGTGCCGCTGACCTGCTGCGTTTGCACATGGCGGTTGATCCGACGCAGGCGGGCGGCGCCTTCGAGCACAAAAGGGAAGGTGTGGTCGGCATGGACCACCAGCGTGGGCGTCTCGATGCGGCCCATCAGGGTCCACAGGCGCTCGGGTGCCGAGGCAAAGACCTCGGCTTCACGCGAAGGTTGGCACTTCAGTTCCACGCCGCCGTCCGGTGCGTCTTTCATGGCGTGGCGCACGAAGGCATGCAGGGCTTCGGCCGTCCAGGTCTTGTAGACGCCGCGGTGGCGCAGTTGCTCGAAAGCCTCGTCACGGTTGGCCCAGTGATGACGACGGCTGCGCGCGCTGCGTGCCAGGGGTGACAGACGGGCTGTGCCGGTGAGGGTGGCCACGGCCACGCCCAGCATCATGGCGGGTGAGAAGAGCACAGGGTCGAGCAGCACCGCACGTTGAAACAGCTTGCGGTGCTCGCCCATCGCCAAACCGGTCAGCACGCCGCCCAGGCTGTGGCCCAGGCCGAAGTGCGGCACGTGGCCAAACTGGGGCTGGCCGTGGGTCTTGAAGGCCTCAATGGCGAGTTCGGCATTGCGGTTCCAGCCGACGAAGCGGCCGCCGTGGTCGCTGTCGCCATGGCCCTGGATGTCGCACAACCACAGGTCGAAGTCATGCGACAGATGCTGCAGCATCGGCTCGTAGGTGCGCGTGCAAAAGCCGTTGCCATGCAGGAAGTGGATCACGGACTTGCCGCTGGGGGCCGTGTGCCAGCCACGCAGGGTGAAGCCTTCGCGGGCGGTGTGAGACCAGGGGGTGAGCTGCATGGGCGTGCTTCGGGATCAATGCGTCAGGGTGATATTGTGCCAACACATTGCACCAAAGCTGAGCCCCGTGTCAGGCCGTGGCCGAGAGCTTGCGGGTCAGCCAGCGCACCAGGGCTCCGAGCACGGGCAGCTTGGCATAGAGCTCCGCGGCGGTGTCCCAGTAGTCGCGGTGCACGCTGACGCGGCCGTCGGGCGCGAAGGTCAGTTGTGTGGCGCCATGAACCGTGAGGGTGCCCTCGGGACGGTCGATGAGGAAGTCCCAGGTCAACCAGGCGTGATCGCCCTGGGTCATGGTGTGGTGGACGACGAAGCGCGGGTTCTGCACCGTCTCGAACATGTGGGCGAACACGCGCTGGATACCGGGCAGGCCCGTGACGTCGTTGAACGGGTCCTTGAAGCGGGCGTGCTCGTTGTAGACGCTGCTCAATGTGCCCAGGCTGGCGGGGCTGATGGACTCGAAGAACGCGGCGACTCGTGCGGTGCGCGAGTCGATGGCGACGCTTGCCTGTCCAGGTGTGATTGTGGTGGCCGAGGTTGCGGCAGAGGTCATGTCCGGTGTGAGGGGTGCGAAGGGCATGGTGAGGGTCTCACAAACCGGTGGCGCGGCGCACCAGGGCAAAGTAGAGCGTGTCGGGCAGGTGGCGCATCAGCTTGAGCCACCACGTGAAGCGGCGCGGGAAATGGATCTCGAACGCACCGCGCGCCCAGCCTTTCAATATGGCCTGAGCCGCCTGATCGGGCGTCAGCAGCGCCGGCATGGCGAACTGGTTTTGCGCCGTCAACGGGGTAGCCACGAAGCCGGGGTTGACCACCGACACGCCAATGCCCACATCGTGCAGATCGATGTAGAGCGTGTCGGCCAGGTTCTGCAGCGCGGCCTTGGTGGGGCCATAGGCCAGCGACTGCGGCAGGCCCCGGTAGCCCGCCACGCTGGCCACCAGGCTGAGGTGGCCGTGGCCCTGGCGCTGCAGCACGGGCAGCACGGCATCGAGCAGGTAGAGGGCGCCGGTCACGTTGACCTGCTGGTGGCGCAGGGCATCGTCCAGGTCGAAGGCGGTGGCGCGCATGGGGCGGTAATGCCCGGCGCAGTACATCACCAAGTCGATCCGGCCGGTTTGGTCAAGCACGGCCTGGGTGGCGCGGGCCACGTCGGCGCGGTCGGTCACGTCCAGCGGCAAGGCGATGCTGCCGGGGTGGGCGGCTGCAAAGCGCGTCAGCGGTTCGGCGGAGCGGGCCGAGACGACCACGCGGGCGCCGGCCGCATGCAGGGCGCGGGCCGTGGCTTCACCGATGCCGCTGGAGGCGCCAACGAGCCACACGACGCGGCCTTGCCAGTGGGTGATCCGGGGGTTGAGGGACATGAGGGGCTCAGGGCTTGGTGAAAGACAGGGTGACCTCGCCCAGGCGGATGCCGAACTTGCTCATCACGGCCTTGTTGAGCATGGTGCGCTGGTCCATGAGGTACATCCAGTCGTCGAACTGCACGTGCCAGACGCGGCCGTCGACGGGCAGGGCCAGGGTGTAGCCCCAGCGGAAGGCGTTGCCGGCGGTCTGGCCTTCGGCCTCGCCCACCACATCGTCGGCGCGGCCGGTGTAGCGGCCGTTGCCGTGGTCGGTGAGGTACCAGATGCGGGTCTGTTTGGTGCCGTCGCTGTAGGTGAAGCGCTCGTCGAGCGTGCCTTGGTTGCCTTGCCAGCTGGCCTTCATGTCCACCACAAAGCGTTTCACCACGCGGCCGCTGCGGTCGGTGAAGATGCCGTGGGCCTGCATGGGGCCGTTGAAGTACTGCTTGAGGTCAAGCGTGGGCTGTTCCTGGGCATAGTCCTGCACTTGCGGTCCGGCGCAACCACTCAGCAGAGGGCTGAGCAGCAGGGCAGCACCCAAGGTAGCCAGGAAGCGACGGAAGCGTGTGAAGGGGGTCATGCTTGTCCTCTCAGGATGGGGTGACGGCGCATGGCCTGCCACAGGGCGGCGGCGGCCAGCAGTTTGAAGACGCAGGGGAGCAGGCCGTGGGAGATGGCCATGGCGAACTGGTTGTCGGGCGTGTGCCGGCCGGTTTCGTAGCCGATGACCGCCAGCAACGGCAGCGCCAGGCCGGAGGCCAGCGCGAGGTTGAGCTTGGTGGCGGCGGTCCACCAGCCGAAGAAACGGCCTTCGCTGTGCTGGCCCAGGCCGGCGTGGTGGATGACACCGGTGAGCAGCGCGCCGGGAATGGCGAGGTCGGCCCCCAGGGCCAGGCCGGTCAGCACGCAGATGGCTTCGAACGCCAGGGTGTCGCCCGAACCCAGCCAGGGCACGGCGCAGAAGGCGAGCACGCTCAGGGCCATGCCCAGCAGCCAGGCCGGGGCCAGGCCCAGGCGCTTGACCAGCCTCACCCACAGCGGCAGCCCGATGGCGGCGGCCAGGAAGTAGCTGCCCAGGAAGAGCGGCTCCCAGGTGGGGGCTTGCAAGGTGTCGCGCACGAAGAAGGGCAGCAGCGTGGCCGGGATGGCGCTGGCAGTGCCGTTGAGGAGGAACACGATCAGCAGTGCGACGAATGCTGGGGTGCGCCAGGGAGACGTGTCCACGGCCGAAGTGACGTGCGCGGTGTTCGCCTGACCAGATGACGCTGTCGCTTCGTCGGTCGGCCTGGCGCTGATTGTCGCGCCTGAGGTGAGAGGTGTCTGTGCAAGCTGAGCAGACCTTGGGTTCGATGAGGGGACCTCCTCTTTCTCGCTGTGCCCATGCAGCGTCTGGTGCAGGGTCCACAGTCCCAGGCCCAGCGCCACGGCCAGCACCACACTGGTGGCTTGCAATCCCAGCCAGGCGGGCAGCAGGCTGGCGAGCAGCACCCCCGCCAAGGCCGTGCCTTCACGCCAGGCGACCAGGCGGGCGCGTTGTTCCGGTTGTCCGCCCCAGCGAGCACCCCAGGCCTGGTGCACCATCGACGCGAGGCTGTACGCCAGATAGGTCAGCACCAGCGCACTCGCCAGCCAGGCCAGCAGTTGGGTCTGTGAGCCGGCCACGCTGGGCGGTGGCATCCACAAGGCCGCAAAGCCCACCGCCATCAACACAGAGGCGACCACGGCAGCGCGCCAGCTGAGGCGGGCATGGCGGGCAAACAGCTGGTCC
This sequence comes from Aquabacterium sp., assembly GCF_034003525.1. Classification (GTDB taxonomy): domain Bacteria; phylum Pseudomonadota; class Gammaproteobacteria; order Burkholderiales; family Burkholderiaceae_C; genus Aquabacterium. The sequence goes on along the minus strand of NZ_JAVEYN010000010.1, from coordinate 80,172 downwards.
ACCCAGTGGCCGATGCGGGGGTCGAGCACCGCGTCGAGCAGGCGGGTCAGCAGCAGCAAGACGCCCAGCGTGCCCAACGGCACGGCGTATTGCTCGGCGTAGTGGCGGGGCAGGGTCACATACAGCGGCAGCGACACGAAGGCCAGGGGCAGGCCCAGGAGACCATAGCGCCACCCTGTGCCGTGCGTGTGGATGCCGGTACTGCGCATGGTGCACCGCTCAGGCTTTGCCGATCAGGGCATTGCGCAGCCCTGGGGCGGAGGTCTTGGGCGACAGCCAGATGCCGAAGAACAGGCGGGCGTAGGCTTTGTCCTGCGTGGCGGCAGTCTGCTTGCCGTTGAAGTAGAAACGCACGCCACCGGCGCCGTCGTGCACACCGGTCAAGCGGTCTTGCGCGCCCACGTTCGGAAATGCCTGATTCATGAAGGCCAGCCAGGCTTTGGACTGTGCCTCTGTGAACTCGCCCACGCGGCGCATTTCGGCAATCGAGCGCTCGGCAATGGCCTGGCCTTCGAGCTTGCGGGCGTATTCCAGCTCCAGCGCAAAGGGCAACTGGTCGTAGCGCTCGGCCTCGAAGGCGGGCTGGGCCCACAGTCGGGCCTCGTACACCAGCAGGCCAAAAAAGCGCAGCGGTGCACGGCCGCGCAGCTGCACCTGCTTCAGGTCGGAGGCGACCTCGGTAGGCACGGTGGTCGGGGCGGGGGCGGCGATGGCGTTCATGGTGGGGGCAGCGGTGGTGCACAGTGCCGCCAAGGTGCACAGGGTCTGGCGACGGCTGAGATCAGGGTGGCGGTGTGACATGGTGTGGGCGTGGTTGAGGCGACGCGGGATGGACGCGCAGGGCTCAGTCCGGGCGACGCAGGGTGAACTGCATCACGTCGGTGTTGCCATGGTCGAAGGCGGCCTCGCAGTAGGCGAGGTAGAAGGTCCAGATGCGCACGAAGCGGGTGTCGAAGCCCAGCTGGCCGACTTCGTTTTCGCGCTGCAAGAAGGCATGGCGCCAGCGGCGCAGGGTCTCGGCGTAGTCGGGGCCGAAGGCCAGGCGCTTTTCCACCACCAGGCCGGCTTTGCGGGCCATGGCTTCAAAGCCCGAGGGACTGGGCAACATGCCGCCGGGGAAGATGTACTGCTGGATGAAGTCGGTGGAGCGGCTGTAGCGCTCGAACAGGTCATCGCGGATGGTGATGGTCTGGATGCAGGCGCGGCCACCGGGCTTGAGGCAGCGCTTCACTGTGTCGAAGTAGCTGGGCCAGTATTCGCGGCCCACGGCCTCGAACATCTCGATGGACACGATGGCGTCGAACGGCTCGCGCTCGTGCAACGGGGCCAGGTCGCGATAGTCCTGGTAGCGCAGGTCGGCCAGCTCGCTCAGGCCCGCATCGGCCATGCGGCGTTGCGCCCAGGCCAGTTGTTCGCTCGACAAGGTCACCCCGGTGACATGGGCGGCGCGCTCGCTGGCAGCCGTCTCGGCCACGGCACCCCAACCGCAGCCGATTTCCAGCACACGGCTGCCACGGGTCACGCCGGCTTCGTCCAACGCGCGGCGCATCTTGGCCATCTGCGCGGTCTTGAGGTCAGCCCCTGCCAGTTGATCGGCATGCCTGCCCTCGAACCACGCGCTGGAGTAGTTCATCGACGGGTCCAGCCACATCCGGTAGAAATCGTTGCCCAGGTCGTAGTGGGCGTGGATGTTCTTGGCGCTGCCTTCGCGCGAGTTGCGGTTCAGCCAGTGCTTGACGCGGTACAGCAGCGAACCCCACCACGAGCCGTACACCACCTTCTCCAGGTGGTCGCGGTTGATGATGAACAGCGAGAGCAGGGCGGTGAGATCGGGCGTGTGCCAGTCGCCATCGATGTAGCTTTCGGCGAAGCCGATGTCACCGGACTTCATCGTGCGCTCGAACACGCGCCAGTTGTTCAGGCACAGCGTGGCGCGCACGCCGGGCGTGTCGTCATGGCCCACGGCCGAGGCCGGGAAGCGGCTGTGGCCGCCATCGGGCCATTCGATGTCCAGCCGGCCATGCTGCAGCTTGTTGAGCAAGCGGAACACCCGCTTGGCCGACGCCGGCGCATCGGCGGGCAGGGCGGGGGTGGCGTGGGTGGTTGATGCGGTGGTGTTCATCTTGAGACGAAGCGCTCAGGCGCAGCAGGCTTGTGGAAGAAAGGCACGCGCTTGAGGAACAAGCGCAGGGCGTGCCAGTGAATGCGGGCGACCACGCCCAGTGTCATCAGGGGCGTGCCCCAGAAGGCGCGGCGGGCGCTGTGGCGGGTGAAAGGTTCGAGCTGGCCGCTGATGCTGGTTTGAATCAAGGGGCCGTGGTCGTCATGCAGGTCCACCCGCGAGACCATGCGGTCGCCTGTGCGGGTGAAGCGGAAGCGGTAGGTGCCTTCCACCGCGCAGAAGGGTGAGACGTGGAAGATCTTGTCGGCTTGCATCTCCTGCCCCCATTGCACGTGTTCACCGCGCAGCAGGTAGCAGTGCCGCTCGCCAAAGGTGTTGTTGACCTCGGCCACGATGGCCGCCAGCGAACCATCGGTCCGGTGTGCAAACCAGAAGCTGACTGGCTTGAAGGCATGGCCCAGCACGCGGGGGTAGGTCTGCAACCAGACCTCGCCATCGGCATCGTCAATCCCTTCGGCCTGCAACAGGGCCTCAAACCAGGTCAGGGCATCGGTGCCGCCTTCGCCGTGGTCCTGGTCGGCAAAGGTGATCCAGCCAAAGCGCTGGCGCGGCACGGTCCAGCCGTGCTCGCGTCCCAGGCGCATGGGCAGCATCAGGAAGTAGCTGTCGTGCTCAAAGCGGTGCTGCGCGGGGCGCAGACGCTGATGCCAAACCTTGCCACGGCCGATCAGGGCCTGCGGGGCGGGCGTCAAGGCAGCGGTGGTGGGTGGGGTGGGCATGGCGGGTGCTCTCGGGTTCACGCAGCGGCCAGCTTATTTGGCCAGGTGGTTTGCTGGATCAGCTTGGCCGCGCGCAAGCCGGCCTGGAAGCCGTCTTCGTGGAAGCCGTAGCCGCACCAGGCGCCGGCATACCAGACCCCTTGGGTGCCCTGGATGGCGGGTAGGCGGGCCTGTGCATCGATGGCAGCTTGGTCGAACACCGGGTGGTCGTAGGCGATTTCCTGGATGACGGTGGCCGGGTCGGGCTCACCCACAGGGTTCAGCGACACCACCACCGGCTTTTGCCAGGGCAGCGGCTGCAGCACGTTGATCAGGTAGTGCAGGCAAACCTGGGCCTGCTCGGTGTTCTTTTGGGCCGCGCGTTCGTAGTTCCAAGCGGCCCAGGCCGAGCGCTTTTGCGGTAGCACGGCCGTGTCGGTGTGCAGCACGGCGCGGTTGGGCTGATAGCGGATGGCGCCCAGCAGGTCGCGCTCGTTGGCGGTGGCCTGTGGTCCCAGCAGGCGCAGCGCCTGATCGCTGTGGCAGGCCATCACCACGCCGTCAAAGGTCTCGGCGCCTTGTGCCGTGTGCACCGTCACCCCCTGGTTGTGGCGCGTCACCGCCTGCACCGGGGTGTTCAGGCGAGCGTCCTTCAGGCGCGTCAGCACCTTGCGCACGTATTCGCGTGAGCCACCCGTCACAGTGAACCACTGCGGCCGGTTGGCCACCTGCAGCAGACCGTGGTTGTGGCAGAAGCGGATCATCGTCGCCATCGGGAAGCGCAGCATCTGTTCGGTCGGGCACGACCAGATACAAGCCACCATGGGCAGGAAGTAATCGTCGCGGAAGGGCTGGCCGAAGTGGTGGTCGTCCAGGAAGGCGCCAATCGGCTGAGCCAGTTCGGCGTCTTTGCCCGCAACGGCCATGGCCGTGGTCAGCTGGTTGAAGCGCAGGATGTCGCGCAACATGGACCAGAAGCGCGGACGCAGCAGGTTGCTGCGCTGGGCAAACACGGTGTTGAGCGAGTGGCCGCTCCACTCGATGTTGCGCTGGCCCGGTCCTTGGGGGGACTGCACCGAGAACGACATTTCGGAGGGTGCACGGTCCACGCCCAACTCGTCAAACAGCGCGATCAGGCCGGGGTAGGTGCGCTCGTTGTAGACCAGAAAGCCGGTGTCCACCCCGTGGGTGACGCCGTCGATCGTCACATCGACCGTGTTGGCGTGGCCGCCGAAGTAGGCGCCGGCCTCGAACACCGTGACCTCGTGGCCAGAGCCGGGGGCAGACAGGTGCCAGGCGGCGCTCAGGCCGCTGATACCGGAACCGATGACGGCGATACGAGACATGCGATGCTCCGTGTAATGAACTTGCAAGTGCAGAATGAATACTTGCGAGTCTACATGATAACCAAAAGAGTGTCACGTGTGACTTCTGCCGTTTTACGCCAAGGGGCGTCGGTCTACAATGGCAGACATGGAACGGCTTTCATACAAGGAACAAATACAGCGCATTCGCGAGGACGCCATCGTGGAGGCCGTCAATCGGCTGCTGGCCACCAAGGGCTACGACGCGATGACGGTGGACGAGGTGGCGGCGGAAGCCGGCATGGCCAAGGCCAGTGTGTACAAACACTTCGCCTCGAAGGAAGACCTGGCCGCTGCGGCCATGATCCGCGCGCTCGACCGGGCCGTGACCTTCGTGGATGGCCTGCGTGAGAACCCCGACGCGCGCCCGATCGAGCAACTCAAGGCGGTGGCCCGCTGGGCGATCACCAGCCAGCTCGAAGGCGAAATGCCCTCGCTGCCCTCGCAGAATTCGGCGCTGTCCAACTCGCTGCAGGCCAACGAGGCCTACATGGACCGCCTGATCAGCCTGAGCAACAAGCTCAGCATCTGGATCACTGAGGCCCAGACCAGCGGCGAACTCAACCCCGACCTCCCGGCCGAGATGACGCTCTACATGCTGTTCGCGCTTGCCTGCGACCCCGTGGTCGGCATGCTCAAGGCGTCGGGCATGTACACGAACGAACAGATCCTGGCCTGGGTCACCACCGCCACGTTCGACGGTGTCAGCCCCCTCAGGGCCGCGGCAAGCTGAACTCCCACGGGCGGTTCAGCGTCTGAGCCTGCTGGCAGTCAGGCACAAAAAAGGGGCTCCGAGGAGCCCCTTTGTCATGGTGCGATCACGTCAGATCAGACGCGCTCGATCACCATCGCAATGCCTTGGCCGCCGCCAATGCACATCGTGATCAGGGCATAGCGGCCGCCGGTGCGCTGCAGTTCGTAGATGGCCTTGGTCACCAGGATGGCGCCGGTGCCGCCCACGGGGTGACCCAGGGAGATGCCGGAACCGTTGGGGTTGACCTTCTCGTTGTCCAGACCCAGTTCCTTCGCCACGGCGCAGGCTTGGGCGGCGAAGGCTTCGTTGGCTTCGATCACGTCCATGTCAGCCACGGTCAGGCCAGCCTTGGCCAGCGCGTTGCGCGAAGCGGGCACGGGGCCAATGCCCATGTACTCGGGCTCGACACCAGCATGGCCGTAGGACACCAGACGGGCCAGCGGCTTCAGACCCAGCTCCTTGGCCTTCTCGCTTGATGCCATCACCACGGCGCCAGCGCCGTCGTTCAGGGTCGAGGCGTTGCCGGCGGTCACGGTGCCGTCTTCCTTCTTGAAGGCGGGCTTCATCTTGGCCAGGGCTTCGACATTGGTGTCGGCCTTCACGCCTTCGTCGGTGTCGAACAGCACCACGCCCTTGCGGGTCTTGATCTCGACCGGAACGATCTGTTCCTTGAAGTAGCCAGCGGCAATCGCCTTGGCAGCGCGCTGTTGCGACTGCACGGCGTAAGCGTCTTGCTGTTCGCGGGTGATTTCGTAGCGGGCGGCCACGTTTTCAGCGGTGATGCCCATGTGGATGTGCATGCGCGGGTCGTGCAGGGCGCCCAGCATGAAGTCCAGCATCTTCACGTCGCCCATGCGCGCGCCCCAGCGGTTGCTGGTGACCAGGTAAGCGCCACGGCTCATCGACTCGGCACCGGCACCCACGGCGACTTCGCAGTCACCCAGTTGAATGGCTTGGGCGGCCGACACGATGGCCTGCAGGCCCGAGCCGCACAGGCGGTTCACGTTGAAAGCGGGGGCCTCTTGCGGCACGCCGGCGTTCAGGGCGGCCACGCGGCTGATGTACGCGTCTTGCGGCACGGAGGGGATGACGTGACCCACGACAACATGACCCACGTCCTTGGGGGCGACGCCAGCGCGCTCCAGGGCGGTCTTGATCACGAGTGCACCCAGGTCAGCGGGCGGCACGTCCTTGAGCGAACCACCGAAGCTGCCGATGGCGGTACGGGCTGCGCCCACGAAGACGACTTCACGAGTCATGTTGTGTTCCTTTGAAAGGAGGGGGACAAATCGCCAGATCTGGCGGGATGGATTGTCAGATTATGAGGCCAACGCGCCGTCTTTGGTGCGTTGCACCATTGTCAGGCCTGCGTCCCCTGTGTCGGGGGTGTCGGGGTGAATCCCTCATACGAGCAGAAAAACGCCCCGCCCACAATCGGTGTGAACTTTCTCACAGCTGTAGCCCGGAGGCACGATGTTCGACCGACCCCTGATCTTTGTGTGGCCCGATGCCATCGCCTTCTGGGCCGTTCTGATCTGGGCGTATGCCATGGAAGCGCGCCAGTTGCAGCGCAAGAAGCAGCACTCGGCCGGGCACGAGGGCGCCGACCGCTATTCCGGCTTGGTCATCTCCATAGGCACCTCGCTGCTGCAACTGGGTTCCGTGGCCTTGGCCTTTTATGCCCCTTCAGCCATGCCGGCCGAAGCGCGCCACCCCGCCTACTTCGGCGGCCTGGGCCTGATCGTGGCCGGCATGCTGCTGCGCATGCACTGCTGGCGAGAACTGGGCGCCTTCTTCACCCACACCGTCACCATTGCCGATGACCACCGCGTGGTCGATGGCGGTGCCTACCGCCTGCTGCGTCACCCATCCTACCTCGGCGCCTTGCTGACGCTGATGGGCCTGGGCCTGGTGCTGGGCAACTACGCCAGCCTGGTGCTGATGTGCATCGGCTCCTGGTCCATCTACATCTACCGCATCCAGGTGGAAGAGGCCGCGCTGGAATCGGCTCTGGGCGAGTCCTACACGCGCTTCAAGCAAAGCCGCAAACGCCTGATTCCCTACGTGTACTGACGCGCGCCGAGTCCACCATGTCGTCCGCCGACCACACCCTGCTGACCCGTGAACGACTGCACTGCGGCGTGACCGCGCCGCGCCAGCCGCTCACCGGCCTGGACCTGTTCAGCGGCCACATCGGCATCCCGGTGACGCTGGTGTACCCGCAGGGCATGCAGGTGCGCCACATGCGCGAGGCCCTGGTACAGACGCTGCGCCATTACCCGCTGATTGCCGGGCGCATGCAGAAAGATGCCGATGGCCAGGTCTATGTGGACTGCAACGACGCCGGCATCGACTTTCGGGTGCACGAGCACGACCGGCCCCTGCCTGCGCACGGGCCGGACTCCGATTTCGGCAGCCAGATCAAGCGTTACTTCAGTGCGGTCTACCCCTGGCAATGGGTGGGCAAGGACCAGCCCCTGCTGCAGGTGAACGTGCACCGCTTCCGGGGCGGTGGCGTCATCCTGTGCTGCTACGGGCCCCACTCGCTGTTCGATGGCTCGGCCTACTGGCAGTTCATGAGCGACTGGTCGCGCATGGCGCGTGGCCTGGAAGTGGTGACGCCGGCATTTGACCACCAGGCCGTGATCGACGCCGCGCAAGCCAAGATGACCCCCGATGCGCCACCTGCCGCACAGGGCCTGGTGCGCGACCCCGACATGCGCACGCGCCTGAGCGTGATGCTGCGCCTGGGCTCGCAAGCGCTGAAGCTGCGCAAAGGCGTGTTCCGCATCCCGGCGACCACCATGCAGCGTTGGAAAGACGAGGCCAGGCTGGCGCTGCCCGCCGATGCCGGCGTGAGCGCAGTGGAGTTGGCCGCCGCGCATTGCCTCAAGGCCATTGCGCCCTTGACGGCCTCGACGCGCGAGCGCCGCGTGGGCATCGTGCTCGACCTGCGGCACCGCCGCCGCCTGCGCATCCCGCGCGACTACTTTGGCAACGCGCTGTGCTACGGCGAGGCCCGCTACACCCCGCAAGACATCGCGCAGGACAGCGTGGCCGTGCTGGCCAGCAAGTGCCGTCCGTCCAACGAACAGGTGAGCAACGACACGTTGTTTCAGCACCTGGCCTTGATGGAGCATTACCGCCAGAGGCGGGCCATCTGGCGCCTGTTCTGGGACTCGGCGGCGGGCACGCTCGATGGGGGGCTGATCCTGAACAACTGCGCCCGCTTCCCGATGTACGACATCAACTTCGGGCAGGGCGGGCCGGCCTGGTACGACATCTGCGGCGTGGCGTTTCGCATGCTGATGGTCGTGCCCACGCCCGAGCAGGATGGCGGGGTGGATCTGCACTTCACCGCCACCAAGGCGGAGTTGAAGGCGGTGGCGGCGAGTTTGGCGGTACAGGTTCAGGCATCCGCCTTGATGCCGGCATCTGGCGTCGCGCCAGCTTCAGCGCAGGCCGAGGCCTCGTTGCCGATAGAGGCGTACTTCTAGGACGAGTGCTTCCAGAGAGCGTCTGCTACGGACTGGCTGCGGACCTTTGCGCTGCACTCACTGGCCGGCAGCCCCAGCCAGCTCAGTCCGCCAACTGCACCTGGTTGCGGCCTTGGGCCTTGGCCGCGTAGAGGGCGGCGTCGGCGCGGCTGAAGAGTTCGGGCAGCGAGGCCTGGAGGCCGGCCGACCGCGTCGCCAGACCGAAGCTGGCGCTCAGGTGCAGCATGCTGCCGTCGGGCAGGTGCAGCGGCTCCTGCTGCATGGCCTGGCGCAGGCGCTCGGCCAGGGCCAGCGCCGCGTCGACATCGCAATCGGGCAGCAGCGCGATGAACTCCTCGCCGCCATAGCGGGCCAGCAGATCGCCGCTGCGCAGCTGGGCCTGCGCGAGTTGCGCCACATGCTGCAGCACCTGGTCGCCGGTCTCGTGGCCATGCTGATCGTTGATGCGCTTGAAATGGTCCAAATCGAACAGCAGCAGCGCCAGCGGCCAACGGCGGCGTTCGGACTGGGCCAGCTGGGCCGGCGCCAGATCGTCGAAGGCGCGGCGGTTCATCAGCCCGGTCAGATGGTCGCGGTGGCTGAGCTGGCGCAGCTCGGTGATCAGGGTCTCGCGCTCGGCCTCCAGCTCCTGGGTGCGTTGCAGGCTGGCCTGCAATGCATGCACCGCAGCCTGTAGCTGGCCTATCTCGTCGCTGCGCTGGACAGGGGGCAGCTGCTGGTTCAGTCGGCCTCGCATCAGCGCCACCATATGCCGTGTGCTGAGCAGCAGCGGCGACAGCACACGGCGTCGCAGCGTGATGAACACGCCGACCTCCAGCGCCAGAATGCAGCAGCCGATCAGTGCATTGACGCGCAGCCGCTGCCGGGCTGCCGCCACCTCCACCAGGGCCTGTTCGCGACCGACCTCGTGCAGCGTGTCGCGCAGCTCGACGATGCTGCGCATCGCCGGCACATAGCGGGAGACGAACTGGGCCGAGTCCATGCCATAGGGCTGATCGGCCAGGCCGCGGGCGGTGAGCTCGGCGATGAAGGGCAGGCTCTGGCCGAAATAGCGTTCCTGCTGGGCCTGCAGCGCGGCGTCGATGCGCGGATCGGACAGGCTGGTGCGCGCCTTCACGTCCAGCAGGGTCTTGAGCTGCTCGATCCTGCCAAGCAGGCGGGGGATGCCGTCGCGCTCTTGCGGGCCGAGCGGCGAGCCGCTGGCCAGCGGCGCGGTGAATTGCGAGCCCAGGCGGCCGGCATGCTCGCGCAGCTCGGTCGCGTAGCGCGCGCCGACCAGCGGCAGCGACAGGCTGGGGTGGATGCGCTCGGCGCTGGCCGACAGCAGGGTGACCGTCTCCAGCACCGTGTCGACGACCTCGAACATCTGGTCGATGACCTTCCGGGTGCTGCGCTTGTCGACTGCCGCGCGCTCGGCCTGCGGCAGCGCCGCCACACGTTCGAGCTCCTGTCGGGCGGCCTGCATTTGCGCGCGCGCCCGCTCCAGCACCGGCAGGGCGGTCAGCAGCTCAGCCTCCTCGCGTTGGCGCAGCCTCGTCAGCGCCACGTCGAAGGCCACATCGGTCGCCTGCTGGAACTGCGTCAGGCGCTTGCGCAACGCGTCCGAGGGCGGGTCGTTGAGGACCGGGATGGCCGGGCCGCGCTCGGCCGAGGCGTGTTCGGCGACCTGCATGGCCGCATAGGCCAGCTCCATCGCCGCCAGACCGGATTCAGCGCGGCGCACGCCCTGCCAATCGGTCCACATCGTGCGCACCAGCATCAAGGAGACCAGACCGAGCAGCAGCGCGGTGGTGCAAAGGAAAAGACGGCTCAGGCGCATGGTGGCCAATATTGTCGGTGCTGCCGCTGCGCCTATTCCTGCGCATACCGACGATTCTTCCCGCCTTGCACGCTTTTTGCGCCGTTCTCCTGCTATCGGCGGCCCTGTGCGTCGCCGTCTGGCCGTGGCTTTGGGCTATTTCCTCAGGCGCCTCGTTGCAGACGCACCCGATGGCGGTCAATGACTGGGCCGGAGGGACGAGGCGGTATGCTCATTGCGTGTACGACACTTGACGGCTTCTGGCAGGGACCGCAACTTCATGGCTGCACCTGCAACTGTCGCTGCCAACGGACCAAGGAAGCCGACCTTGAGCCCTTCATAATCAAGACCAGCCCCCCCGCTTGTTCGAGATGCCTACTTTTCATCATGGATAAATTCTTGCTGCAGCAACAGGTGCTGGAACGTCTTGCCGAAGACCTGCTGCAAGCTGAACAGGCAGCGCGGGAGGCCCATGAAACGGCGACTCACGAAGAATACATCGCCGAGAACAAATACGACACCTTGGGACTCGAAGCCGCCTACTTGGCCACCGGCCAAGCTCGGCGCGCCGATGCCATCCGCCAGGCGATGGGCAATTGGCGCCAATTCCGCCCGCGCCCCTACGACGCCAGCAAAGGGATACAGCTCGGCGCGCTGGTCTGCCTGGTCGATTCCGACGACAAGCAGCAACTGCTCTTTCTCGGCCCGGATGGGGGCAGCATGAAGTTGGTCAGTGGCGCCCAGTTCGTTCAGGTCATCAGCAGCGAATCCCCATTGGGCAGGGCCATGCTGGGTAAATGCGAGGGTGATGAGGTGTCGATACAGGTCGCGCTAATCCGACAGCAGTTTGAGGTGCTGCGGGTTCATTAAGCCGCAGGCAAGTACACGCCGAACTGACCGTGGTCAGCCGCACTTTCCCCGTTTCGTGGCGCATCACTCCCCAAACGAAAGCCGTCCCGCCAAGAGCGCCATCACCTCTTGCAGGTGCGCAGCATGCTGCGGGTCGTCACTGGGTGCGCCCTGCAACAACATCAGTTTGGCCAGGGCTGCGCTGGTCTCGCTGATCTTGCCCGCAGCCTGCCGTGCCTCCACCTGCGCCATCAAAGCACTGGCATCGGCTCGTCGTTGCGCCATGCTGGTTTCTTCGCGGTGGTCGTACCAACGCTGTAGCTCGGCACGCAAGGCTACGTTTTCTGGTTTTTGCCAGTCCTCCATCCCCGTTTCGAGCGCTGTGCTTTCGTCGTCGCCTTCGTCCTCCCCTTGTGGGGCGGGGCCCTCCAAACCTGACTTCACCATCGGTGCGGCACCCATGGTGACAGAAATGTCAGCCGTGTTCGGGAGCGAGCTGGCGGAGACGTTCTGTGCCTCCACCGTGCCCACCGCTTCGGCGCCTTGATCCAGCCAAAAATGCCCCACGATGGCGAGACACAGCCCCGCCGCGGCCAGATAGAGCCAGCGATGAGAGAGTCGGTTCGAATGGATCTTGATCATGAGACACCCAGCATGAATGAGCGTGAAGACAGGGTGGGGTGACGCCGAATCATTTCACCGTGGCGCGCAAGGGCGCCTGACTCAAGGCCCCGCCCGCCTTGACCTGGACGCGCTCAAAGCCTGGAAATGGCACATAGCCGTCGGCCACCAGCCAGCGCTGCTTCGCGGCCTGGGTCAGGGCTCGCCGGCGGTCGGCTTTCGATGCCGTTCCGTCCCCCGTGATCAGCAGTTTGTGCCCGCCAGACTCGATCAGGTAGCCGACCGTTCCTGGCGTTCCGCCCGGCAGTGACACGACGGACAGGCCTGGCACCATGGACACACCGGTCTCGACCGGCTGCAGCTTGCCAGATTTGACATACGGCATCACGCTGGTGATCGTGGTCGCAAAGGACACCTTCTGCTCATCCGGTGCCTGGACGTAGTGGTGGTCGGCCAGCCAATGCACCATGGCCTCTTGAGAGGCATACAACTGCGCATTCTTGAACTGGCGTTGTTCGTCACGGCCCAGCAGGCCACTGACCTGGTCCGCATGCAGACTGGTCAGGAACACCGCCGACACCTCATCCGATGAGATGCCCGCAGACTTCAGGTTCTCGGCGACCTGGCCGAGGTCATCGCCTTGTCGTGCACCGCGACCGGCGTTGATCAGCACCACGGTGCTGCCCCAACGAATCGCGTATGCCGTCACGCCTTGCAAGCCCGGATCCGACTTGAACGATTGCGCCATGGCTTGGGGCCATTCACTCTGCGGCAGCTTGGCGAACCGGGTCGCATCAATGAGGAAGCGTTTGTCCGACAGGGCAAACACCTCGACCTCGCCCAGTTGGTGGCGCTCGACACCCGGCACCTGCACGACGCTCGGTGCGGGCAGGGAGGGGGTGCTCTGGGCTGATGCCGCAGGGATCAGGTGCGCACACACGCACAGGACCATGGCAGTGGCCAGTGGGCTCAACTTGAACTTCATGCAAACTTTCCTTGGGCTTCCAGCCGATTGAGCTGGAGGCTCCTGCCCCCAGCCCTGGCCATGGCGTTCAGTTCTTCAGGTTGTCCAGAATCGCCGGCGGCACGATGGCCAGGCGGCTGCGCTGCGGGTACTGGCCCACCTTCACGCGGGCCACTTCCGTGGCCGATTCGAAGTCGATCACCGACAGGTCGTTGCTCTCGCTGTTGGACACATAGCAGCGCTTGCCGTCCGAGCTGGTGCTGGCCCAGTAGGGCTTGGATCCCGAGGGGATGATGCGGTCGGTCGTCATGGACGGGACGGACGCGACAACGATGTAGTTGTCAATGGTGCCAGCCATGCACAGCTTGGTCTCGGCGCCGTTGATCGCCATGCCGTGGAAGGCCGAGTTCAGCGGGTAGTCGTCCTTGGTCTTGAAGTGGGCCTTGGCGTAATCGCTCATCGGGATCTCGACCTTGTTGAGCACCTTGCCGGTGGCCATGTCGACCTTGGCATAGCCGTTGAGGTAGGACATCTGCAGGTAGGTGAGCTTGCCGTCTCGGGTGATGACGTTGGGGCGGATGCCGTAGGGCAAGGTCCACTTGTTGAGCACCTTGAAGGTCTTGGCGTCCACCACGGTCATCTGCTTCTTGCCCTTGAGCCCGTTCAAGGCGTAAGGCAGGGGGATGATGCCCAGGCTGGAGTTGTAGATGTACTTGCCATCGGGCGAGTAGTCGTTCTGGTGCGGGAAGGCGCCTGTCGGGACCTTGGCCACTTGCTTGCCCGTGGCCGTGTCGATCACGAAGAAGTTGCCGGCGCTGGTGGCCGAGACGGCGATGTGCTTGCCATCGGGGCTGATGCCCATGTGGTCGGCGTTGATGCCGGGGATCGGAAAGCGCCACAGGATGCGGTGATCGGGCGAGCTGAGGTCGATCGCGATGACGTCCGACAGGTTGGAGCGGGAGATGTAAACGGTCTTGCCATCCAGCGACACGGCGATGTCGTCTACAAAGCGGTCACCCCCCTTGGTGGACTTGCCACCTCGTAGGTCGCACGTCGGATGATGTCCATCTCGGCAAGGCGCTCCTTGACGTCAGGGATGGCGTTGACGTAACCCAGTCGGCTCAGCGTGGATTCGTCCACGAAGCTCAGGGTGCCCCCGGCGGAGTCGCCAACGACCAGAATTTTCTTGCTGGATTGGGCGAACGCAGGACCAGAGGCTGCGCCCATGAGCAGGGCGGCACAGGCGAGGGCGACACGGCCCGCTGCAGCAAGATGGTTTCTGTTTGTCATTCCATGTTTCCTCGGTTGTGGGGTCGAACAGCCAACGGCCCTCTGGCGTTCCGCGACGCTGTACGGGTGGCAGCCTTGATGGTGATCAAGCGAGGGATGGAATTCCGTGCGGTATTTAACAATCACCGGGTTAGCGATGGGGCCAGATCGGCGCCAACTCCCCCATTTGGATGGGGGCGTCCAGCCTTGCTGTCGTTCAGCTGGGGAGGTGTTCTTGGTGCAGGCCAGGCGCCGGGCACTCGGCATCGATCTTGGCCACGTCGCACAAGCGCGCCCAGTCGATCACCGTGATGCGGCGGTAGCCCAGCTTCACGATGCCCTGGTCTTGCAGCGCCTTCAAGCCTGCGGCCACGGTCTGGCGCGTCATGCCCAAGGTTTCGGCCAGCGAGCCTTGGTTCAGTGCTGAGCTGCTGGCTGCCAGGTCGGGTACCGCTGTGCCCCCTTGGGTCAGGGTCATCGCGATGACACGCGCGATCTTGGCTTGCGTGTCCAGCCGCGTGATCGCTTCCAGGGCGAAGAACAGCAGGCGGGTTTTCTGGGCCATCAGGACCGCCAGCCTGAAGGTCCACTGCGGGTCTGCGCTGATCAGGCCTTGCAGCCGAGCAGGCGAGACGCGCAGCAGCACGGTGGGCCCCACGGCCTGCGCGTCGTGGGTGCGTGGCAGGCCGTCAAAGAAGGCAATCTCTCCGAACCAGGTGGGTGGGGAGATCACGCTGAGCAGGTTCTCTTGTCCGTTGGGGGCGATGCCGGTCAGGCGCAGACCGCCCTCGGCGACGCAGTAGATGCCATCGAAGCTGTCGCCGCGCAGGAACAGTTGCTGACCCGCCCCCAGGTGCAACACCGTGGCTTCACGGAGCAGGTCTTGCGCTGCCGATGGGGGCAATTGGGCGAACCACAGGCTTTTCTGCAGGACCGGGAGGTAATGCCTGGGGTCTGACTTGGCCAAGGTATGCATCTCAAGCCTGCCTCAAACACTCGATGATGCTCAAGCGGGCCGCCCGCCAGGCCGGGATGAAGCCGCCCACCACGCCCATGAACAGTGCAAAAGCCAGCGTCTGAAACGCCACGCTGGCGGTGAAGCGGAAGCGGAAGGCCATTTCCGAGAAGGTGGCGTAGTTCACCGTGGACACGTCCACGCTCTGCAGCAGCGACGCCGCGCCCAGCCCGATCAGCCCGCCCACCAGCGACAGGCCCAGCGACTCGCCCAGGAAGGCGATCAGCACCGCTTCCTTGCGAAAGCCCAGCGCGCGCAGCGTGCCGATCTCGCCAATGCGCGAGGCCACGGCCGCGAACATGGTGATCATGGCGCCGACGATGGCCCCGATCGAAAAGATCACCGACAACGACATGCCCAGCAGCTTGATGAAGCGCGACATGGACTCCGACTGCTCGGCGTAGAACAGGGTCTCGCGCTTCACGTCGAGCTGTAGGCGCGGGTCGGCATCCACAGCCCGGCGGGCGGCCTCCAGCGCATCAGGGCGAGACAGACGGAACAGGATGGTCGAGTAAGCCGGGCGGCGGAAGGCCTGCATGGCCTGGTGTGAGTCCACCCAGAGTTCCGAATCAAAGGCGCTGCGGTCGGCGTCCATGATGCCCACCACGGTCCAGTCACGACCGGCAAAGTGCAGGGTGTGGCCCACCTCGACGTTGGCAAAGCCCTTGGCGACGGCCTTGCCCGCGACGATCTCGGAGGTGCCGGGGCGGAACATGCGTCCCTCGACCAGCTTGACCTGTGGCCGCATGCTGATGCCGAACTCCGACATGCCGCGCAAGATCACGTTGGCCGTGGTGCCGTCGCGCTTGGGCAGGTTGTTGAGCGCCACGATCTCGCGCGACACCATCTTGCGGCCCAGGTTGTCGTTGGCCACGCCGGGCAGGGTGTCGATGGCGTTGGCCTGGTCGCGGGTGATGTTGGAGTTGATCTCGGTGCCGGCGCCCTTGCGCATCACCACCACGTTGTCGTCCTGGCCGGTGGCGACCATGGTCTCGCTGATGCCTTCGCTCATCATCAGCACGGTGGCGAACACGAACACCACCAGGGCCATGCCGCCGGCAGTGAGCACCGTGGTCACCCGGCGCACCCACAGGTTGCGCATCACGTAAGAGAGGGGAATGGCTCGCATGGGGGTTCTGCCTCAGGCCACGTGGCGCAAGCCTTGCACGATGTCGATGCGCGACATCTTCCAGGCCGGCCAGGCGGCGGCCAGCAGGCCCACCACCAAGGCCGCCAGGGCCTGGTACACCAAGGTGGTTTGCGACACCTCGAAGACCTTGAACAAGGTGCCCGTTTGTTGCACGAAGGCCGCGGTGAGCGGGAAGGTGAGCGCGATGCCCGCGGCACCGCCAATCACGGCAATCATCAGGCTTTCGCCAAACAGCAGCTTCACCACAAAGGCGGGCGAAAAGCCCAGGGCCTTGAGCGTGGCGTATTCGGCCAGGCGTTCGCGCGCGGTCATGGTCATGGTGTTGGCCATCACGGCCATGATGATGAGGATGACGACAAAGCTCACCGCGCGAATGGCCATCAGCACGGTCTGGCTCATGGCCACCATGCCGAGCTGAAACGACTTCTCGGTCTCGGTCTTGGTTTCGGCGTTGGAGTTGCGAAACAGTGCGTCAATCTCTTGCGAGATGGCGGACGCGCGACTGGGGTCGCTGATGCCGACCACGTACAGGGCCACTTGTTCGGCCGCCAGGTTGCCCAGGCGTTTGCGCAGGTTCTCGGACAGCAGCGACCAGTGCATCAGCATGATGCTTTCGTCGGTGGCCGGGTCGGGCGAGGCGTAGATGCCGCGGACCGTGAAGCTCCAGTTGCCGGGGTAGATGGTGCCGCTCAGCGGGATGGTGTCGCCGACCTTCCAGCCAAAGCGCTGGGCCAGATCGCGGCCGATGATGGCGCCTTGGCGGTCGGCCATGAAGGCGGCGCGTTCGGCGTCGCTCACCTGGTATTCGGGGTAGATCGCGAAGTAGCTGGGGCCGTCCACCGCGAAGCGGGCGAAGAAGTTGCGGCGGTCCAGGTAGATGCCGCCAAACCAGTTGGCCCAGGTTACGCCGCTGACGCCCTCGATCTTGCGGATGCGTTCGGCGTAGTAGCGGGGCAGGGGTTGGCCCACCGAGATGGCGCTGCGGGTGATCAGGCGTGTGCTGGACGTGCCTTCCACGCCGGCATACCAGGCGTCGACGATGGTGCGCAGCAGCCCGAAGGCGCTGATGGCCACCACCAGGCCCACCATGGTCAGCAAGGTGCGCAGCTTGTGCCGGAAGGCGTTTTTCAGCAGGAGCTTGAAGAGGAACATCAGTGCGCGTCGCTCGGGTCGTCCACCAGCACGCCCTTTTCCAGGTGGATCATGCGGCTGGCGCGGGCGGCGGCCTTGGGGTCGTGCGTCACCATCACGATGGTCTTGCCCAGGTCGTGGTGCAACTCGTCCATCAGGGCCAACACCTCTTCGCCGGTGGCGCGGTCCAGGTCACCGGTGGGTTCGTCGGCCACGATCAGCGTGGGGTCGGTCACCAGGGCGCGGGCAATGGCCACGCGCTGCTGCTGGCCGCCCGACAGTTCATTGGGGTAGTGGTCCATGCGGTCGGCCAGGCGCACCATTTCCAGCGTGGCCTCCACATGGGCCTTGCGCTGCTTGCGGGTCAGGTTGGTCAGCAGCAGAGGCAGTTCCACGTTCTCAAAGGCCGTGAGCACCGGCATCAGGTTGTAGAACTGAAAGATGAAACCCACGTTGGCGGCGCGCCAGTCGGCCAGCGCGGTCTCGTCCAGCGTGGCAATGTCCACCCCGGCGATGCGGATGGTGCCCGAGGTGGGCTGGTCAATGCCCGCAATCAGGTTGAGCAAGGTGCTCTTGCCCGAGCCGCTGGGGCCCATCAGCGAGACAAACTCGGCGCGGCGCACTTCCAGGTTGATGTCCATCAGCACCGGGATGGGCTGGTCACCGCGTCTGTAGGTCTTGGTGAGGTGGTCGATGCGGATCAGCGTGTCGTCAGTGCCGTCGCGAGGCGCGTCATGCGGGGTGCTCATACTGCGGCGCCCTCGCGTCAGGACGCGGCCAGGCGCACGCGGGCGCCGTCGGACAGGCGCGTGGGCGGGGTGCCCACCAGCTTGTCGCCTTGCTTGAGCTCGCCGCTGATCTCGCGCAGGTCGCCCAGCTGGCGGCCCAGGGTCACCGGCACGGCCTGCGCCACCTCCTTGCCGCCGACGGAGGCAATGCGGTAGACATGGCTCTTGCCCTGGTCGGTGACGATCGCATGGTCGGGCACGGCCAACACGGTCTTCTGGTCGGCGGCGCTGATGTCTTGCGACAGGAAGCTGACCTTGGCGCTCATCTCGGGCAGGATGCGGGCATCGAGCTGCTCGAAGCGGATCTTGGTCATGACCGTGGCTTTGGCGCGGTCCACCGTGGGCACGATGCCCGAGACGCGGCCCTTGAAACGCACACCGGGCAGGGCGTCCAGCACGATCTCGACGGGCTGCCCCACTTGCGCCTTCGACAGATTGCCTTCGGACACGTCGGCCTCGACTTCGAGCGTGCTCATGTCGGCCATGGTGACCACGGCACCCTGTGCGCCCGCGGCGCTCGACATGGGGGTGATGATGTCGCCCACATTGGCGTTCTTGACCAGCACCACGCCGTCAAACGGGGCGCGGATTTCGGTGTAGTCCAAGGCCACCTTCTGGGCCTTGAGCTGGGCGCGTGCCTGTTCCAACGCGGCCTGGCCGGCCGCCGCGGCGGCAAAGGCCGCCTTGTTCTTGCTTACCGTGGTGTCCACCATTTGCGGCGAGATGAAGCCCTGGCCTTCGAGGCTGCGCGCGCGGGCGGTTTCGGCGCGGGCGTTGATCAGCTGCACCCACAGTTGTTTGTGGTTGGCTTCGGCCTGCAGCACGGCGGCCTCGGCGCCCAGGATGGCGGCCTGAATGTCGCTGGCGTCCAGGCGGGCCAACAGCTCACCGCGCTTGACCTGGGAGCCTTCGCGCACGTTCAGCTCCACCAGCCGGCCCGAGGCCTTGGAGGCCACCGCGGCGCGCCGCTGGGCCACCACATAGCCTGAGGCGGTCAGTTGCACATACTGCTGCGAGGGGGTGCTCAGGACCACCGACGTGGTGCTTACTTCTGTGGCACGGGGCATCCACAGGTAGGCACCGCCGGCGACAGCCGCGGCGCCGACCACCAGCCAGGTGCTCAGGCTGGACTTCTTGCGCACAGGGGCCTGTGCACTGCGGTCGATCTTCAGTTTGGACAAGGCCGAGGCCTGGGGTACTTCATTGCTGCTCATGGCGGGCGGGGCAAGATTGGGCGATCAGGCGTGCGGCGGTCACCGTGCCACACACCGGGTTGATGTCCTGCCGCAGCTGGCGTGCGCGTGCGTGCAGGGCGGGGTCGTGGATCAGGCGATGCAGGGCCTGCTCGAAGGTTTTGCCACGTGCTTTGCGGGGGGGCACGCTCAGGGCTGCACCCAGGCGCACCAGGCGCGCGGCGTTGTCGGGTTGGTCCATGCCGAAAGGCACCAGCAATTGCGGCACCCCTGCATGCATCACCTGCGAGGAAATACCGCAGCCGGCCGTGTTCACCACCGCATGGCAGCGTGGGAACAGCGCACCCACCGAAGCCCAAGGCACGGTGATCTGGCCTGCGGGCAGGGGGCCGTTCAGCACGTTCTGGCCGGCCAGGAAAATGGCTCGCACGCCCAGGCGCGCGCACAACTTCGACCAGCCGGGGTAAAAGCGCGCCGCCTGGAACCACAGCGAGGAGCCCAGGCTGAACAGCAGGGGCGGGGGGCCATCTTGCAGGAAGGCTTCCAGCTCGTCGGACAAGGGGGCCGTGTTGCCGTCGAAGAAGTTGAAGCCGGCAAAGTCCACCGGGCCGGGCAGGTCGGTGGGCAACGGCTGGCGCATCATCTCGGGGGCCATCAGGGCCACGCTGCCCCAGGGCGAGATGCAACCTTCGAAGATCGGGTTGCGGGCTGGGTCGAACATGCCGTACTCGCGCGCCTTGTCGTCGAGCGGTTTGATGAAGTTGCGGCCCGAGTTGCGCAGGGCGCGGAACCACCGACGGTAGCGCTCCTCGCCGAGCAGGCGCGGCCAGGGGCGCAGCGACAAGGCGTTGGAGACCACCGGGGGGTCTTGGGCACTGTGCAGGCTCAGGGTCAGCGCCTGCAGGATGACGGACTTCCAGGGCAGGCCGCGCTTGTGCGCCACCATGTGCGCCCAGGGCGTGGTGGGGGGGGCCACCAGCAGGTCGGCGCCTTCGCAGGCCGCGTCCAACTCGGCGCAGATCTGGTCCATGTAGGGATAGACCAGCTTCTCCATCACGAACTTGCCGCCCAGCAGCGGGTGAAAGGCTTTTTGCAGGCGCTCGGCCTGGGTCAGGCCCAGGTCGCGTTCATGCTGGCTGTGGTGGGGCGCCGCGGGCGCGTATTCCACGCCGTGCTCGGTCACCAGATCGCGGAAAAAGTCGGACGTGGCCAGCACCGGCCGGTGTCCCAGGGCCTGCAACTCCTTGGCCAGACCAATGAAGGGCACGATGTCGCCATGCGTGCCGAAGGTGGTGAGCACGATGCGAAGGGAAGCAGCGGTGACTGGCGCGGAGCTTGGCATGTGCCCTTTGGAATGGTCGTCAACAGCCCTGTGTCAGCGGGGCAACCCAGACTGGATGGGCTTGTTGTCAGACTACGCCAGCGTGAAGTGCTTCACGGTAAGGGAAAGCCAGATCACCCCCCCCAGAAAGAGGGTGCGGTGGGCACGCCTCCAGGGCGCCGCCGATCAGGCGGTGAGCGTGCCGCCCAGCGTCAGCGTGTCGCGTGCCAGCTCGGTGATGCGCGCCCAGTCACCGGCCCGCACGGCCGAGGGCGGGGCCAGCCAGGAGCCGCCCACACAGGCCACATTTGGCAAGGCTAGGAACTGGGACGCCGTGTCGAAGGTGATGCCGCCGGTGGGGCAGAACACCGCATCGGCAAAGGGGCCTTGGAAGGCCTTGAGCATGCCCACGCCTCCGGCCTGCTGGGCCGGGAAGAACTTGAAGCGGTTCAGGCCGGCGTCCATCGCGCTCATCAGTTCGGAGGCGGTGGCCACGCCGGGCAGCAGCGGGGTGGGGGCGACGCTGTGCAGGGCACTGAGCAGGCGGGGCGTCAGCCCGGGAGACACGGCCAGGTGCGCACCCGCATGGGCCACGGCCTCCCACTGCTCGGGTGTGGTCACGGTGCCGGCGGCCACCAGGGCCTCGGGCACCTCGCGCACCAGGGTGCGGATCACGTCCAGTGCCGCCGGGGTGCGCAGCGTCACCTCCAGCACCTGCACGCCACCGGCCAGCAGCGCCCGCGCCAGCGGTACCGCATCGTCCACCCGGTCGATCACCAGCACCGGGATCACCGGGCCGCGGGTCAGCGCCTTCTCCAGCGTCAGTTCGTCACCCTTCATGCTTCGCTTTGCTCCGTCCAGCCAAAGGTCATGGCGCCTTGTTCGGCACCGCTCACCATCTGTCGCAGGCCGCCAAACAACTCGCGCCCGGTGCCCGCATGGGCGGCGCTCACGTCCAGCGCGGCGGTGGGGCGGGCGGCCCATTCGGCCTCGGGCACCAGGGCCTCCAGCGTACCCGCTTCGGCGTCCAGCCGGACCAGGTCACCGGTGCGCAGCTTGCCCAGCGGGCCGCCCGCCAGCACCTCGGGCGTCACGTGGATGGCGGCCGGCACCTTGCCCGATGCGCCCGACATGCGCCCATCGGTCACCAGCGCCACCTTGAAGCCCTGGTCTTGCAGATTCGTCAGCAGCGGCGTGAGGGCGTGCAGCTCGGGCATGCCATTGGCGCGCGGGCCCTGGCCGATGACCACGGCGACCACATCGCGGTTCAGTTCGCCACGCTGGTAAGCATCATGCAAGGCCTGCTGGCTATGCACGACCAACGCGGGCGCCTCCACCACGCGGTGCGCGGGCCTCACCGCGGACACCTTGATGACGGCACGGCCCAGGTTGCCCTGCAGCAGCTTCAGGCCGCCATCGGGCGAGAAGGGCGCCTGCTCGGTGGAAATGATGCTCGGATCGCCGCTTTGCGCGGGCGCGTCTACCCAGGTCAGGCTGCCGTTGTGCAGCACCGGCTGCTGCGTGTAGTGCCACAGACCCTCAGGCCCGGCCACGGTGCGCACATCGGCGTGCAACAGGCCCACGTCCAGCAACTCGCGGATGACCAGGGCGACGCCACCTGCGGCCTGGAAGGCGTTCACATCGGCACTGCCGTTGGGGTAGACGCGGGCCAGCAGCGGCACCACGTTGGAGAGCGCATCAAAGTCATCCCAGTTGATGATGATGCCCGCTGCCCGAGCGATGGCGACGAGGTGCAGGGTGTGGTTGGTCGAGCCGCCCGTGGCCAGCAGGCCCACGATGCCGTTGACCACGGCGCGCTCGTCTACCACCTGGCCCACGGGCGTGTATTGCGTGCTGTGCCGCGTGAGCTGCACCACACGCTGCGCCGAGGCGCGGGTCAGGGCCTCGCGCAAGGCGGTGCCAGGCGGCACAAAGGCCGTGCCTGGCAGATGCAGGCCCATGATCTCCATCAGCATCTGGTTGCTGTTGGCCGTGCCGTAGAACGTGCAGGTGCCCGGCCCGTGGTAGGACTTCTCTTCGGCGGCCAGCAAGGCGGCATCGTCCAGCTCGCCAGCGGCGTGGCGTTGGCGCACCTTGGCCTTTTCTTCGTTGCTCTGGCCCGTGCCCATGGGGCCGGCCGGCACAAAAAGGGTGGGCAGGTGGCCAAAGCTCAGGGCACCGATCAGCAGGCCCGGCACGATCTTGTCGCACACGCCCAGGCAGAGCGTGGCGTCGAACATGTTGTGGGACAAGGCCACGGCGGTGGCCATCGCGATCACGTCGCGCGAAAACAGCGACAGCTCCATGCCAGGCTGGCCCTGCGTCACGC
This sequence comes from Aquabacterium sp., assembly GCF_034003525.1. Taxonomy (GTDB): domain Bacteria; phylum Pseudomonadota; class Gammaproteobacteria; order Burkholderiales; family Burkholderiaceae_C; genus Aquabacterium. Next base: position 57,249 of record NZ_JAVEYN010000010.1, on the reverse strand, counting down.
CATCGCACATGGCGGGCACACCGCCGGCAAACTGCGCCGTGGCCCCCATCTCGCGTGCGGCCTGCTTGATCCAGTCCGGGTAGGCTGCCAGCGGCTGGTGGGCCGACAGCATGTCGTTGTAGCTGGAGACGATGGCGATGTTGGGCGCGCGCTGTTGGCGCAGCCAGATCTTGTCACCCGCCGGGGCCGCCGCGTAGCCATGGGCCAAGTTGGTGCAGCCCAGGTGCGCCCGTTCGACCGCGTTGTCGCGCGCTGCCGCGTCGATGCGCTGCAGGTAGGCCGCACGCGTGGCCGCGCTGCGAGCACGGATGCGGTCGGTCACCGCCCGCACCGTGTCGTGAAGAGGGGGATGCTGGGGAGCAATGGGCATGGCTCATTATGATGGGCCGATGCCTGAGCTGTCTTGTCCCCCTTCGCTGCACCACACCTTTCACCACGCCGCCGATCCGGCCCTGCTGGCGCTGGACCTGGCCGACCATGTCGCGGCCTTGTTGCGCCAGGGTCTGGACGAGCGCGGGCAGGCCTTGCTGGTCGTGTCAGGGGGCAGCACGCCCGTGCCGTTTTTCCAGGCTTTGGCCCGTTGCGTGCTCGACTGGTCGGCGGTCACGGTCACCCTGGCCGATGAGCGCTGGCTGCCGCCCGATCACCCCGGCAGCAACGAAGCCTTGGTGCGCAAGCACCTGTTGAAGGCGCAGGCGGCTGCCGCGCACTTTGTGCCCCTGTACAACGGTGCCGCCACCCCCGCCGAGGGCGTGCCCGCGCTCGAAGCCACCTTGGCCGCGCTGTCCTGGCCAGCCGATGCGGTGGTGCTGGGCATGGGCGGCGATGGCCATACCGCCTCGCTCTTTCCCGACGCGCCCGAACTGCCCTATGCCTTGCTGGACGTGGCGCCTGCGCGTTGTCTGGCCGTGGGTGCCCCCCTGCCGCCCAACGTCCCCGTGCCCCGCGTGAGCCTCACCCGCCGCGCCTTGCTCGACACCCGCCAGCTGATCGTCCACATCACCGGCGAAGACAAGCTGGAGCTGCTGCACCAGGCCATGCTACCTGGCGACGTGGCCGAGTACCCCATCCGTGCCGTGCTGCAACAGCACACCGTGTCGTGCCACATCTTCCACGCCTGACCTTGCCGGGCTGAGCCAACCCGCTGCGCAGGCAAGAAAAAACCGCATCTGGCGGGTGGCACAGATGCGGTTGGCAGGGAAGCGGGCCGCGCTTACTTCGCCATCTTCGGGCGCAGGGTGCGCGCCGGCGAGCTGGGGAAGGAGTGACGCAGTATGCGCCACAGCACCTGGCCAAACTGCTTCACCATCGAACCGGTGTTGTAGTACTGGCCGTAGCGCTGACAGATGTCGCGCACTTGCACGGCCATCTCGGCGTAGCGGTTGGCCGGCACGTCCGGGAACAGGTGGTGCTCGATCTGGTGGCTCAGGTTGCCCGTCATCACGTTCAGCAGGAAGCCGCCGCTCAGGTTCGAGGAGCCGGCGATCTGGCGCACATACCAGTGGGCGCGGCTGTCGTTCTTCAGCACGCTCTTGGGGAAGGTCTGCACGTCGGTCGTGAAGTGGCCGCAGAAGATGACCGTGTAGGTCCACAGGCTGCGGATCACGTTGGCGACGGCGTTACCGGCCAACACCACCAGGAAGCCCGGGCCAGCCAGCAAGGGCCAGATCAGGTAATCCTTGATCAGCTGACGGCGCATCTTCACCAGAGCCGGTTGTGCGATCTGGAACATCTGCTTGTTGTTGACGCGGCCGGTCAGCCAGCGACCCAGGCGCAGGTCCTGAATGGCCACACCCCACTCGAACAGGATGGCGAAGATGATGGCGTAGATCGGCTGACCCAGGCGGGCCGGGTGCCACTTCTGCTCGGGGAACAGGCGCAGCACGCCATAGCCCAAGTCCTCGTCCATGCCGTGGATGTTGGTGTAGGTGTGGTGACGGAAGTTGTGCGTCTTGCGCCAGTTCTCACTGGTGCCCATGATGTCCCACTCAAAGTTCTTGCCATTGAGGTGGGGGTCACCCATCCAGTCGTACTGACCGTGGATGACGTTGTGGCCCAGCTCCATGTTGTCCAGGATCTTGGACAGGCCCAAGATCACGGCGCCCACCGCAGCGGTGCCAAACACCCAGCCTTCGGGCAGGAACCACGCCACCATCAGCAGGACGCGGCCGAGGATCTCGGAGTAGCGCACGGCCTTGTGGACGTTGCGGATGTAGCGCGCATCGCGCTCGCCCAGGTCGGCCACGGTGCGGGCGCGCAGGGCATCAATCTCGGCGCCAAAGCGCTCCAGTTCGTCGCCACTCAGAACGCGGCTGGTCGGTTTGCTCATGTCAGCAATCACTTTCACAGGTCAAGCGTGAGGTCGGTGCGGGCGCGCGTCATGCAAATGCGCACGTCGATGCCCGGCTGGGCGTCTTGTTCGCCCGTCTGCAGGTCGAGGGTGGTGCCTTCGGTGCGGGTGCACACACAGGTGCGGCACACGCCCATGCGGCAACCCACCTTGGGTTTGAGGCCTTGGGCTTCCAGGGCGTCCAGAATCGACAAATTGGTGGTGATCTCCAGGTCGCGCCCGCTGGCCGCCAGGTGCACCTTCACCGTGGCGGTGGCCGCATCGGCCACCGTGATCGGGGCCATGGGCGTGAAACCCTCGGCCATGAAGCTGCGCACCTGGCCTTCGGTCAGGCTGCGGGCCGCATCGACGAAACCACTGGGGCCGCAGGCATAGACCTGCTTGGCCGACAGGTCACCCACCACGCGGGCGAGCTGTTCGGCACTGATCAGGCCCGATTCTTCGCCTTGCAGCAGTTGCGGCTCTTTCTCCAGCACGAACTGCAGCTTGAAGCGGGGAAACTGCTTGGCGAGCTCGCGCAGTTCGCGGGCAAAGCACAGCTCGGCACGGGTCTTGGCCCAGTAGATCAGGGTCAGGTCCACCGGCATGTTCTGCGCGGCCAGGCTGCGCGTCAGGCTCATCAAGGGGGTGATGCCGCTGCCGGCGGCCAGGAACAGCCACTCGCCCTCGGGCTTGGCAGGCAAGGTCATCTCGCCAAAGGCCGGGCCCAGCTCCAGCACGTCGCCCACCTGAATGTGTTGCACGAGGTGGGTGCTCAGCACGCCCTTGTCCACGCGCTTGATGGTGAGCGACAGGCGGCCATCGCGACGCGGAATGCCCGTGAGGCTGTAGCTGCGCGTGGTGCGGCGGCCGTTGACCTCGGCGGTGACATTGATGTGCTGACCCGGAACAAACTTGCCGCAGTGCGCGTTGGGCTTGAGCACCAGGGTGACGGTGTCGAGTGCCTCGACCTTGCGCTCGACCACGCGGGCCAAAGGACGGTCCCACGACCAGGCCGGGTTCAGCTTGCTGACCCAGAAGTCGAAGATGCCCGGATTCACAAAGGGCGCCACCACCTTGCGCAAGGCGCTGGGTGCCACATTGGCCTGGCCACGAGAAGCGGAGTAGGAAACGGTCACAGAGGCGGTTCTTGAATCTTGATGGTCGAAGTATACGCACAAGCGAACATTTGTCTATACACTTGTGCATTAATTGCCGGGCGATATGATGTTGCCTTGGCCACCCCATACATGAGCGATATCCTGACCGTCCCATCTGACACCCATGTGAACAAGCCACTGGCGGCAGGCACCCCGGGGCGAAAAGCCGTCATTTCACGTGATGACATCATCAAGGCCGCGCTCAAGCTGGCCGGGCCCAACCGCAGCGTCTCATCCTTGAGTTTGCGCGAGGTGGCGCGCGAGGCCGGCATTGCCCCCAATAGCTTTTATCGACAATTCCGGGACATGGACGAGCTGGCCGTGGCCTTGATCGAGCGGGCAGGGCAGTCGCTGCGGCGGATCATTGGGGAGGCCCGCAAGCGCGCGAGCGCCGACCGCAGCGTGGTGCGCGGTTCGGTCGAGGCCTTCATGGAGCAGCTTCGCAGTGACGACAAGCTGCTGCACATGTTGCTGCGCGAAGGCTCGGTTGGCTCTGATGCCTTCAAACAGGCGGTAGACCGCCAGCTGAACTACTTTGAAGAAGAGCTGCGCCTGGACCTGATTCGCCTGGCCGAACTCAACAAGACGGGGCTGTTCGAGCCGGCCCTGACCGCCAAAGCCATCACCCGCCTGGTGTTTGCCATTGGCGCCACGGTGATGGACGCGCCGCCAGAAAAGCTCGATGAGTTGACCGAGCAACTGGTGCTGATGGTGCGAATGATTGTGACCGGCACGCAGACGCTCGCGGTGACGGGTGTGACGGAGCGTTGAGCGTATCCCCAACGCTCAAACAAAAAAGCCCGGCGGTGCCGGGCTTTTTTTTACGTCAATGAGCGGCTCAGGCGCGCTTCTTGCGCAGCATCAGACCTGCCAGCGCGGCACCCATCAAGGCCAGCGAGCCTGGCTCCGGCACCGAGTTGGTCGAACCGGTTGTGATGTCCGTGAAAGACGTCCAGTACCCACTGTAATTGCTGCCGGAGAAGAAGGCCGTGTTGACCGTGATGTCGGTGTTGGACGAGGGAGAGCCATAAGGCGTCCACATGCCGTTGGCGTTATCAACCATCAAGAAATAGGTGCGACCTGCTTCCAGGGCCCAGTCCACGTCCACGAACTGTTGAAGCGAGTCGGTGATCACCAAGGTTGAAAACAGCGTGGCACCGGTGTTGGCGTCGCGCAAGTAGACGGTGTTGTCAGGCCCTTGATTCCAGTACACAAAGCTGTCGAGCACGGTGTTCTGGTTGGCGGTGATGCTCAGGCCGGTATTGGTGTGACCAACAATGGTCTCTGTCAGTGTGGCAGGGCCCGTGATGACCGCAGCCAAGGCTGGTACTGAGAGGGCCAGCGTGGCGACAATGGAGAGCGTGAGTTTCTTGAACATGGGAGTCTCGGACACTGCTGTTGACAACAGTGCTCGTTAAGCAGGTTCAGTGCCAATATGGAAATCCCTTTTGTGTCAAGCACTTGCAGCGCTCATTATTGGGTTGGCATGCGTTCTTGGAGTGATGTGTAAATTATTTCGACACGCTGACAGACCGACAAAATTCTCATGTGAGGGGCATGTCATCATCATCCAACCATGAATGGCATGGTCTCATCTGATCGAGTGTCCTTCAACGTCGGTCGCGCCCTTCCTGCGTCAGACCTTCCATGAAAACAGATTGGTAACGGACCCATGCTCTCCTTCTTCCAGCCGCGCATTTACATCCAGATCTCGCCGCATCTTCTGACCTTGAAGAATCTGAAATCCGGGCTGGAGATCTCAGAGGTGGCGGAACTCGCCGTGTCCTTGCCGCCGAAACCCAAGGCCATCTTGGGTGTAGGGGCTGAGGCGCGCGTGGCGGCGGCGTCCGAGCCAGCGCAACTCATCCAGCCCTTCGCGCACCCACGGTCGCTGGTGTCAGACTTCGCCAGCGCTGAAGCGCTGATTCGGGTCCAACTTCAGCGCGCACTTGGCAAGGGTTGGTTGCGTGCGGCGCCCAGCGTGGTCATCCACCCATTGGGAGATCCAGACGGGGGGTTCACGCAGGTGGAACTCAGAGCCTTTCGTGAGATGGCGCTTGGCGCTGGCGCATCGACTGTCCGTGTCTGGACAGGGCGGCCCTTGGCGAATCATGAACTGCTCTCTGATCAAGTGGCCCTGAGTGGTGGAAAATGGGAGTGAGGCCGCATCGTCATGACAGTTCCTTCGAACCCCGACATTTTTCTGGCTCGCTCTGATGCCGAACTGGATGGGTGCTTTGACGCTTATGCGGTGTTGCGTCCTCATCTCGCGCGAGATCAGTTCGTCCCGCAAGTGCGCCGTCAGGAGGCGCAAGGGTTTCAGATCGTGGCCTTGCGTGATGAGGGGCGCGTGAAAAGCGCGGCGGGTTTTCGTTTGGCAGAGTTCATGGCCTGGGGCCGGGTGCTCTACATCGATGACCTCACGACCTTGCCCGAGGCGCGCGGCCGGGGTTTTGCCGGGCTGCTGCTCGATTGGGTGACCGAGTACGCACGTCGACAGGGGTGTCAGGCCGTTCACCTGGATACGGGCTACGCGCGCCATGCTGCGCACCGTGTTTACCTCAGCAAGGGGTTTGAGCTCAGCTCTCACCACATGGCCAAGCCCATCGTCTGAAGTGAAGCGGCGGTGACCGTGTGTGCCCTCAACGTCTGTGGCTCTCAATATGGCGTCTAGTGCAATGAATCAAGGCCAGTCCCTCACCATTCGCGATGAGACCGATGCCGATGTGAGTGCCATCACGGCGGTCACCATCGCGGCTTTCCAGCCTCTGGAGATCAGCAACCACACCGAGCAGTTTGTGGTGGCAGCACTCCGTGCGGCGGGCGCGCTGTCTGTGTCCTTGGTGGCCGAGGTGGCAGGGCAGGTGGTCGGACACATTGCCTTCTCTCCCATCACCTTGTCAGACGGCTCGCCTCACTGGTATGGCCTGGGCCCGGTATCCGTCTTGCCGGCGTACCAGCGGCAAGGCATTGGCAAAGCCCTCATTCATGAAGGCCTCGCTCGTCTGAAAGCGATGCACGCCCAGGGATGTTGCCTGGTGGGGCACCCGGGCTACTACACCAGGTTCGGGTTTCAGAATGTGCCCGGCCTGGTGCTGGAAGGCGTGCCCCCGGAGGTGTTCTTCACGTTCCCGCTCAGCGCGCATGTGCCCCAAGGGCGCGTGAGCTTCCATCCCGCCTTTCTGGCGACGGCCTAGGCCTTCGGGCGTCAGGCTGTGGGCGCCTCGCTCTGAGCCGCTGCCGCAATCTCCCGCAGCGCCCGCTCATACACCTCCACGGGCTGTCCGCCCGAGATGAGGTGCCGGTTGTTCACGATCACGGCCGGGACTGAGTGGATGCCGTGACTGGTGTAGAACGACTCCTGCTCCCGCACCTCGTCGGCAAACTCGTCGCTTTGCAAGATGGCCTGGGCGTGGTCCACGTCCAGCCCCGCCGCGGTCACCGCTGCGAGCAGCACGTCCGGCTGGTCCATGGCCTGGCGGTCACGGTGGCAGGCTTGCAGCAGCGCCAGTTTCAGGGCCACTTGCCGCTCGGGGTACTCGATGCCCGCCCAGTGCAGCAGGCGGTGCGCGTTGAAGGTGTTGTAGATGCGGCCGCGTCCGTCGGGGGTGAACTCAAAGCCGGCTTCGGTGCCGCGCTGGCGAATGGTCTCCCGGATCTGCGCCTGTTGCTCGGCGGTGCTGCCGTACTTTTCGCTCAGGTGCTCGCCAATGTCCTGACCACCCGGCCCCATGCGCGGGTTCAGCTCAAACGGCTGGCAGTGCACCTGGGCCTGGATCTCATCCTGCATGCGCTCCAGCGCCTGCAACAGAGAAGACAGGCCGATGGCGCACCACGGGCAGGAGATGTCGGAAACGAAGTCGATTTTGAGGGGGGAAGACATGGTGAGGGCGTGTCAACGTGGATGGTTCATCCTACCCAAGCTGCGAAATCCTGCCGCGTGCTGCGGCCATGACCTCAGGGTTCACCCGGTTTGCGGGCCACCTGTGTCCCACGGGAGACATCTGCCGCACACACTTGCGTTATGGTTCTCATACACATCACCAAACAAGCCGAGGTCGAGGATGTTCTGCACGCAATGTGGCGCTCAAAACCACCCGGAAGACAAGTTTTGCGCCGCGTGCGGTTCACCCACAGCTTCTGCTCGTCCCGATCGCCCGCACGTCGGTCGTCTGGCGCAGCAGGTGCAGGTCGGCCAACAGTTTGATCACAACAGGAGCTCGGGCATGGACTGGTATCTCTCGGTGTTGAAGAAGTACGCGGTGTTCAGCGGTCGTGCCCAACGGGCCGAGTACTGGTACTTCATCCTCTTCAATGTGTTGGCGATGATCGCCTTGGTCATCGTCGACAGCATCACCGGCAGCTTCAGTGATGACTTGGGCATGGGGCTGCTGAGCGGGCTGTACTATTTGGGCGTGCTGGTGCCCAGCGTGGCCGTGTCGGTGCGCCGCCTGCATGACACCAGTCGCAGTGGCTGGTGGCTGCTGATCGGCCTGATCCCGCTCGTGGGTGGTTTGATCCTGCTGTTCTTCACGGTGCAGGACAGCAAGCCGGGCAGCAACGAATATGGGCTCAATCCCAAAGGACTGAGCTGATCGCGTTCTGGAGGTGTTCCCATGGCCATTGGCTGGCTGACCGTTCTCTCACACGTTCCCTGGACCGAGGTCATCAACAACGCGCCCAAGGTCGCCGAGGGCGCCAAGAAGCTGTGGAAGTCAGTGTCGGGCAAGGCGCCTGAGACGCCTGCCGGCAGTGGTGCCTCTCAGCCTCCTGCCTCGGCCGAGGCCCTGTCGCCGGTCGCCATGGAGGCTCGCATTCGCGAGCTCGAAGGCGTGGTGGCGGAGTTGCACACCCAGATGCTGGCCTCGTCGGAGTTGATGAAGCAACTGGCCGAGCAGAACACCCAACTGGTGCAGCGCATTGAGACCAATCGCGTGCGCACCCTGTGGCTGGCCGCAATCAGCGTGGCCGGCCTGGTGGCCGCTGTGGTGGCCTTGTCGAACCTGGCCTAGTCTGGCAGAGTGTTTCGCGTCAATGGTTTCAACTTCAGGAGATCCGAGATGGCAGCCACGTTCGAGTTGAGCAAAAGCAGTGATGGACAGTTTCGATTCACGCTCAAGGGCGACAACGGAGAAACGGTTCTGAGCAGCGAGCTGTATCACAGCAAGGCGTCGGCCGAGAATGGCATCGCGTCGGTGAAGGCCAATGCCGGCAACGATGCCCGTTACGAGCGCCTGGTGGCCGCCAATGGCAAGCCCTACTTCAACCTCAAAGCGGCCAACGGACAAGTCATTGGCAGCAGTCGCCTGTACGAGGTGGAGACCTCGCGTGAAGCGGTGATAGCCTCCACACAACTGCAGGCCGCCACGGCCGAGGTCAAGGATCTGACCTGAGCGTGTGGGGCGCCAGCGTCGAGGCAAAGCACAGCTGGTTGCGGCCGCTTTGCTTGGCGCAGTACATGGCCTGATCGGCCGCGGCGATCAAGGCTGTCATGTCCGAGGCATCGGCGGGGAAGCAGCTGATGCCGATGCTGCCCCCGCAGGCCAGTAGGTGTCCAGCGTAGGTCACGGGCTGTTGCAGCGCCTCGACCATGCGTTGGGCAATCTGGGTGATCTCGTCATGGTCGTCGGCGCCATCGAGCAAGATGATGAACTCGTCGCCGCCCAGGCGCGCCACGGTGTCCACCTCGCGCACCAGGGCGCTCATGCGTGCACCCATCATTTTGAGCACGTCATCACCTGCGGCATGGCCCAAGGTGTCGTTGATGTCCTTGAAGTTGTCCAGGTCGATGAAGAGCAGGGCGAGCTGACCCTGACTGCGGCGCGCACGGGCGAGGGCCTGGCTCAGCCGGTCCATGAACAGGCGGCGGTTGGGCAGACCCGTTAGGGCATCGTGGCTGGCGAGTCGGTCCAGCTCTTGTTGCTTGAGGTCCAGCGAGGCGAACTGGCCTCGGATCTGGGACTGCATCTCTTCCATGGCACGGGCCAGGGTGCCGAACTCGTCGCGACGCGTCACGGGCAGAGGCAGTGGCGCATCGTTCGCGTCCTGGCCGAATTCGCGCAGGGCGTGCAGCAACTGGTGCAGGGGCTTGGACAGCCGGTGTGCCAGCAGGGCCGCCAGCACGATGGCCAAGGCGCTGAAAGCCAGCACGATGCGCAAGCTGGTGCGGCCCAGTTGGTCGGCATCGGCCAGCACGGAACGTAGCGGCTGGCCCAGGCCGATCACGAAGCCCTCATCGTTGTGCAGCCCGACCAGGGGCTGGCGAACGAAGGCGGCGACCAGGGCGCTTTCTGGCGTCGTGGTGGACTGGGTCGTGACCAGTTGCTGGGTGGCGTCCTCGGCCTGCTCTCCGATCAGCTGGCGGGTGTCGGGGAAGGCGTCTTGCACCAGGGCGCGCTGGCCGCGGTCAAAAGCGAAGGCCTGTTTGGGGTCAGGGTGGATGAGGAAGTCGCCCTGGCTGTTGCTCAGGTACAGGCTCAGGGTGTCGGGAAGGTCGGCCGCGAGCTGCTTGAACAGGCGCTCTAGGTCGATGTTGACCACGACCAGCCCCAGCGCCTGTTGCTGGGCGTCGTACACGGGCGTGGCCACTTGCAGCGAGGGCGTGTGATGGCCCGCGTGCGCGCCCATCTCGTGGTTGATGCTGGCACGGGAGACGTACACCGCGCCCTGCGGCAGTCGCAATGTTTCCACCACGTAGGGGTAGTGTCCCTTTTCCTGCAGATCTTCTTCGAAAATGCGGGCCAGGCCTTCTTCGCTGCGGTCCACTCGCACGCGTTCGGCGCCATGGTCGGTGGCCGCGATGAGGCGCATCTGAAAGTATTCAGGATGGGTGCGCAAGATGGTGTCAAACAGCGCGGCCATGGTGCTGCCGCGGCTGTTGGGCGCCTGGCTCTCCCAGGTCTGCAGCAAGCCCAAGGTACCAGGGTGCTGGGCCACCATCAGCACGTCGCGGCTGGCGTTGTCCAGTCCCACGCTGAGCTGGCGTGCCAGCACGCGGGTGGCGGTCAGCAGGCGCTGTTCGGCGGCCGATTGCAGCAGCGCCCGGCTTTCGGTGAAGGCGTAGTAGCCGGTCAGGCCGGAGGCCAGCACCCCAATCAGGGCCATGGCAATGCCCGTGCGCCAGACGATGCCGAGCTTCATGGCGTCATCACCTTGTTCAGCTTGGCGCCCGAATGGATGCGGGCCCACAGTTGCTCGCGTCGCGCGGCGTTCTCCACGGGTTGCAGCCAGATGAGGTTGCCACTGTTGGCGTTGGGTGCGATGGGGCTCACGGTGTTGGCCAGGCCCTGACGGTTGACGAGCAGGCGGCTGGCGGTGTCGCCTAGCAGGTGGTCGATCCAGGCGTGGGCCAGGGGCACGTGGCGGGCGTTGCGGGGAATGGCCCAGCAGTCCAGCCAGGCGAGGGCGCCTTCACGTGGGATGACGTAGCCCACCTGGATCCCGGCGGCATGCAGCAGATGCAGCTGCTGCATGCCGTAGTTGGCAAACATGAGCGCGGCCTTGTGGCGCAGAAACAGGCGCACCGACTCATCGGGCTGGGTGTAGAAGCCCAGCGCGTTGCGCCGCAACTCGATCAGCTTGGCCGCCGCGGCCTCGGTGTCTTCGGGCGGGATTCGGAAAGGGGCGGGCAGCCCCATCGCCTGCGCCGCCAGCGAGAAGTTGTGTGTGCCACCGTTGTATGCAATGACCTTGCCGCGCCATTGCGGGTCCCACAGCGCCTGGATGGACTCCGGGGCGGTTGTGAGCTGCTGCTTGTCATAGATCAGCCCCATGGCCGAGTAGGTGAAGGGGATGGCGTAGACCTGCTCGCCCTTGGCGGTCTGGCGTACCAGGCCGGGAATGGCCGACACCTGTCGAAACCGCGGTTGCTGACGTTCGGTCGCAGGGATGCGTGTGGTGTCGATGGGTTGAACGCGGTTGCTGGCCAGGTAGCGTTGCAACTCGGCGGTGTTGACCGCAAAGACGTCAAAGCCAGGGCCGCTGGGGTCGCTGATCTTTTGCCACAGCATCTCGTCGGTGTCGACGATGGTGAGCTCGACCCGGACGTGGGTACGGGCCTCGAACTCCTTGACCACCTCGGGCTCGGCGTAGCCCGGCCAGGCCAGCACCCGCAGCACCGGCGTGTTGGCGTCGGCGTGCGCCTTGTGGGGCAGAGACGTCAGCAGGGCGAGGCACAGCGCCATCCCGAGGCACATCAGCGAACGGCGCAATTGGACAAACCTCCGTGAGGGTGAGGTGGGGGCGGACTGGCGTTCACATGTCCGATTTTGTAAATATAGCGGGAAGCCGCGGCATCTGTATGCGAAAAGCAAAATCGGACATGGCCTGTGTGCGCCAGACGCACAGTCCGTGAGGGGGACGACAGGCGTAGACTTGACGGGGTCATTTGCCCGTCGATACGTCCATGAAACATGTCCAGCTCACCCTGATCGGTTTGATCCTTGTCTTGACAGGTTTGTGGGCCTCGGCCGACACCATCTGGTTTGACGCCTTTGCCATCTTCAACTTCCGCACTTCGATGCTCAACTACACGGGCATCCTGGCGATCGGGGCGATGAGCGTGGGCATGTTGTTGGCCTTGCGGCCGCGTGGGCGCATCGAATCTTTCCTGGGCGGGCTCGACAAGTCTTACCGCCTGCACAAGTGGCTGGGCATCACCGCACTGATCACGGCCATTGCCCACTGGTTGTGGGTGGAGGGTGTGAAGTGGGCCGTGGGCTGGGGCTGGCTCGAGCGTCCTGCCCGCAAGGGGGCACGTCCGGTATACGAGGGGCTGCAGGGCTGGTTGGCGGGGCAGCGCGGGCTGGCCGAGGATGTCGGGGAGTGGGCGTTTTATGCGGCCCTGGTGCTGATCGGGCTGGCCTTGATCAAGCGCTTCCCCTATCGCTACTTCTTCAAGACGCACCGCTGGCTGGCGGTCGTCTATCTGGTGCTGGTGTACCACTCGGTGGTGCTGATGAAGTTCAGTTACTGGACGCAAGGCATCGGGCCGGTGGTGGTGGTCCTGCTGTCCGGCGGCACGGTGGCCGCCCTCATCAGCTTGACACGCCGTGTGGGCCAGACCCGCCGCGCCGTGGCGGTGGTCGATGAAGTGGAGTACCACGAAGACAACCGGGTGCTGCGGGTGGCAGTGAGCCTGCAGAGCCGCTGGCCCGGTCACCAGGCCGGGCAGTTTGCGTTCGTCACGCTGGACCCTCGTGAAGGTCCGCATCCGTTCACGATGTCGTCGTCCTGGAAGGGTGACGGCAAGATGTTCTTCCTCATCAAGGCGCTGGGCGACTACACGAATACCTTGCCGGCCACAGTGAAGGTGGGGGACTTGGTTCAGGTTGAGGGGCCTTATGGGCGTTTCTCGTTCCAGGGACGCCACCCACGTCAGATCTGGGTGGCAGGTGGCATTGGCATCACGCCCTTCATCGCCCGCATGCAGTCCCTGTGCGAGCAGCCCGATGGCAAGGCCATTGACCTGTTCTACAGCACGAGCGCCCCCGATGCGGAGTTCATCCGCCGCGTGCGCCGGCGCGCCGAGCAGGCGGGGGTGACACTGCATGTGGTGATCGCTGCTGAGCATGGGCGCCTGACGGCGCAGCGCATCCGCGAGCTGGTGCCGGCCTGGGCCGAGGCCAGCGTCTGGTTCTGCGGGCCGACCGGTTTTGGTCAGACGCTGCGTGAGGACTGGGTGGCACAAGGTCGTTCGCCGGACGACTTCCACCAGGAACTGTTCGAGATGCGTTGAGCGAGGTGTTGAGAGATGATTCAGGGCATGGCCTTGCTGGTGGCCGGGCAGTTGATGGGCGAGGCGGTGGTGGCGGTGACAGGCTTGCCTGTGCCGGGCTCGGTGGTGGGCATGGTGCTGGTGCTGCTGACCTTGTTGGCAAAGAAGGGGCACCTGCCTGAGTTGCGTCGTGCGGGCTCGACGATGTTGCTGCTGGTGCCGCTGCTGCTGGTGCCGGTCAGCGTCGGCATCATGGAGCAGGCAGATCTGCTGCAGGCCAACTGGTGGCCGCTGACCGTGGCCCTCCTGGTGAGCATCGTGGCGGGCATGGTGGCGACGGGCTTGACCATCCGCTGGTTGCGGCGTTTCGACGGAAAGCAGGGTGGTGATGTCTGACTTGTCGTTGCTCTGGCATCAGGCCGCGTCGGCGGTGTTGGCGCATCAACTGTTTCCGCTGTTCCTGACGCTGTCGGCCTATGCGGTGGCCACGTGGCTGTACCGTCAGGCGGGGCAGTCACCGTTCGTGCATCCGTTGGTGCTGTCGGTGGCCATGGTCATCGTGGCGTTGAAGGGACTGGGCATCTCGTATGCCCACTATTTCGAGTCCACGAAGTTCCTGCACTGGCTGCTGGGGCTGTCCATCGTGTCCCTGGCCATTCCGCTCTACACGGAGTTGCAGCATGTGGGCGCGCGCTGGCGCAGCACCTTGGCGGCCATTGCGGTGGGTGGGGTGGTCAGTGTCGTGACGGCCATGCTCGTGGCCCACTGGCTGGGCGGCAGCCGTGAATTGGTGCTGGCCTTGAGCACCAAATCGGTCACCACCGCGCTGGCCACCGTGCTGGCGCATGAGGTGGGCGCCAACGTGGCCCTGGCCGCCACCATCGTGCTGGTCACTGGCTTGCTGGGCGCGGTGGTGGGGCCGTGGCTGCTCCGTCGCCTGTTGCCGGGTGACGATGCGGCACTGGGCACCGCACTGGGCACCTGTGCCCACGCCATCGGCACCTCGCGGGCTTTGCAGATCGGCGAAACCTGCGGGGCGTTCTCGGCCCTGGCCATGGGCCTCAATGGACTGTTGACAGCCTTGCTGCTGCCTCTGCTGCTGGCGTGGTGGGGTGGTTGAGGGGGTTGACGCCTACATGCGGGGTTGACACGCACTGTTACGCCCCGTGGCAGGGTTCGTGATGTTTAATCAGGTGCCTGTGTCCACATCTGCCTTCATCCGTGTCCTTGCCCCCGTCACCGTATCAGACTGCTTTCGATCTCTCGCCAGCAGCGCAGGTGATCATGGATCATCGGGGCTGCATCGATGATGCCAATCAGCTCGCCTGCACGTCGCTGGGGTATCCGAGGGTGAGCTTGCTGGGGCAGCGTCTGGCTGATCTGGTCCACGCCGATGAGCAGCCGGTTCTGTTCGACGTCATCGAAAACAGTGCGCGCACGCTGGCGCCTTTCGAGATGGACTGCCGGGTGCAGTCGCCGGTTCACGGACTGCGCTGGTTTGCGGTGCAGGCTCGGGCGCATCAGCTTGACGATGGGCGGCTGCGCTGGTTCTGTGTGTTCAACGACATCACCGACCGCAAACGGCACGCCGCCTGGCTGAACGAGCGCAATGGACTTCTAACGGCCTTGTCGCACAACCTGCCGGGCATGATTTATGTGTTCCGCGCCGGCCCCGATGTGGCAGGCCACCTCGACTTTGTCAGCGAGGGCGTGCGCGAGATGTTCGGGGCCACGCCCGAGCAGGCCCTGGCCTCACCCTGGGTGCTGTACAACCGCGTGATGCCCGAAGACCTGGCCCAGTTCTTCCAGGAACGCGATGCGGCCATCTCCGGTTCGGTGCGCCTGCACAGCGAGTTCCGGGTGCGCAATGCGCGTGACGAGTGGCGCTGGTGCGCAGCCGACTCGATCTCGGGTTTCGACGCCGATGGCCAGGAGGTGCGTTGCGGCTACATCGCCGACATCACCGAGCACAAGCTGTATCAGGAAGCCTGCGTGGCGGCCGAAACCGCCCAGCGTGCCAGCCAGGCCAAGTCCGAATTTCTCTCGCGCATGAGCCATGAGCTGCGCACACCCCTGAACGCCGTGATCGGTTTTGCGCAGTTGCTGCGCATGGATGCCCAGTCACCCCTGCAGGAGGACCAGTTGCGCAAGGTGCGCCTGATCGAGCGGGCTGGCGGACATCTGCTGGCGGTGATCAGCGATGTGCTGGACCTGTCTCGCATCGAGGCGGGAGACTTGCCCATGTCGCTGGAGCCCCTGCAACTCGAGACCGTGCTGCACGACGCCGTGAGCATGGTCAGCGAATCGGCCGAGCAGGCGCAGCTGGCACTCTCCGTGCCACCGCAGCCCCTGGATGTGGCGGTGCATGCCGACCGGGTGCGCTTGCGTCAGGTGCTGGTCAACCTTTTGAGCAATGCCATCAAGTACAACCACGCCGGTGGCTTCGTGCGCGTTCATGCCTGGCACGAGGGGGGCTGGGTGCATTGTTCGGTGTCCGACTCTGGCGCCGGTATGACGCCCGAGCAGCAGGCGCAGCTCTTTGAACCCTTCAATCGCCTGGGCGCGGAGCAAACCGGCATCGATGGCACCGGCATTGGCCTGGTCATTGTCCAGCGGCTGGTGGCGCTGATGAACGGGCGGCTGATCGTTCAGAGCCAACGCGGCGTGGGCAGTGTGTTCACCGTCAGTCTGCCGGTGGCCGACGCCGCGGAGCCCTCCAGCTTTGCCGCCTGGGAAGAGGGGCACGTGCCGGCCAGCGAGGCCACGATCGTCTATGCCGAAGACAACGAAGTCAATGTGCAGCTCGTGAGCCAGATTCTGGCCTTGCGTCCGTCCTGGCGGCTGAAGGTCGCCTGCAATGGCCAGGAGGCCTTGGCAATGATCCAGGCCGATCCGCCCGATCTGCTCTTGCTGGACATGCACCTGGGGGACATGACGGGCTTCGAGCTCGATGACGCGCTGCAGGCCAGCCCGCGCACACGCAACCTGCTCCGTGTGGCCCTGTCTGCCGACGCCATGCCCGACCGCGTGCACGCGGCCCGGGCCCGGGGGTTCAGCGCCTACCTGACCAAGCCGCTGGACGTGGTGGCCTTGTTGCGCTGTCTCGACGAGTTGCTGGGTGGGCAGGCGGCGGACACCACGCCCAACCCTCGGGCCTGAGTCAGACCTTGAACACGGCGACGACCTCGGCCAGGGCCTGCGCCTGGTGCTTGAGGCTTTCCGAGGCGGCGGCAGATTCTTCCACCAAGGCGGCGTTCTGCTGTGTCACCTGATCGAGTTGCGAGACGGCATCACTCACCTGGCCAATGCCGGACGACTGCTGATGGGTGGCCGCGGCGATCTCGGCGATCAGGTCCGTCACGCGCTGCACCTGCGTGACGATGTCGTGCATCTGCTGGCCGGCCTCGTTGACCAGCGTGGCGCCGGATTCCACCTTTTCCACGCTCTCGTTGATCAGTGTCTTGATCTCCTTGGCGGCGTTGGCGCTGCGCTGGGCCAGGGTGCGCACTTCACCGGCGACCACCGCAAAGCCGCGGCCTTGCTCACCGGCGCGGGCGGCTTCCACGGCCGCGTTCAGCGCCAGGATGTTGGTCTGGAAGGCAATGCCGTCGATGACCGAGATGATGTCGGAGATCTTGCGGCTGGAATCCGAGATGTCGCCCATCGTGACGACCACCTTCTGCACGACCTCACCGCCCTGGCTGGCAGCTCGCGAGGCCCCCGACGCAATTTGCACGGCCTGACGCGCGGTGTCCGCGTTCTGCGTCACGGTCGAGTTGATCTGCTCCATGGAAGCGGCTGTTTGCTGCAGGTTCGAGGCCTGCTCTTCCGTGCGTTGCGACAGGTCGGCGTTGCCCGTGGCGATCTGCGCCGAGCCGGTGGCGATGCTGTCGCTGCTCAGGCGCACTTGGCTGACCAGTTGCGAGAGCTGCTCGTTCATGACCTTGAGGGCGGACATCAGCTGGCCGGTCTCATCGCGGCTCTTGACGTCGATGCGCGAGCGCAGGTCGCCCGAGGCCACGGCTTCGGCAACGTGCACCGCTTCGCTGATCGGGCCAGTGATGGAGCGGGTGGTGAAGAGGGCGATCAGCAATGAGCTCACCACGACCACCAAGGTGGCCACGCTGATCATCACGATCACCTGGGTGTTGGTCTGTTTGCTGGACTCGGACAGGCGGGCCGAGAGGGTCTCGTTGTAAGCCCACCACTGGGCGACGGCCTGTGCGAGTTCGTCAAAGTTCGCGCGCCCTTCTTTGGCGACCAGGTTGTGGTAAGTCTCCAGCACGGAGGGGTCAGCGTCCACCTTGGAAGCGAGCTCTGCGGACCTGAGACTCAGATCGATGTAGGCGGTCGCTTTGGCCTTGACGTCGCTGAGGTGCTTGCCGTCTTCTGCGTCGGCCACCATCTTGTCGTACGCTTCCATCGTCTTCTTGGCCTGGGCTTGGGCGGCCTGGGCTTCTTGGAGGGCGGCGAGTCGTTCCGACTCGGACGTGGTGGACAAGGCCCGCAACTGGAGTCGGCGACTCAGATCCAGTTGGTCTTTGACCTGGTAGATGATGGTCAGCGAGGGCACGACGTTCTCGCTGAACGCCAGGGTGTTGTCGTTGAGCTTGCCAGCTTGCGATGCCCCGAACAGCTGAACGCCAATGAACATGGCAACCAGAAAGCCGAAACCCAGCGCTAAGCGCTGGCCGATCTTGAGTTGAGAGATGAATGTCATGGTGCAACAGTGAGTCTGTTGATGTAGATCAATGCGAACGGGGTTGCAGTCTGAACCTGGGGTAACCCTGATTTGGGCCGCCCTGTGACGAAGGCGGGCATTTCATGCAATAAGCCCTACACTTGGCCGATTAATTGCTTGCATGGTTGAGAATCGGGGACACGCCGATGTTGCTTTCGGGCCTCACCTCACCATGTCATTCACTTCCCCTGTTCGCGATACGTCGGCATCCGCGGCCTCTGGCTGGGTGGACGAGTGGCTGCGCCGGGCGCGCCCGGCCGACCCCGGACACCATGACGAGTTGCGTCAGCCCGATGGACAGCTCCGGCCGGTCTGGCGGGCCCTGGCCGAGCAACTGGGCACGCCTCTGGACGAACTGCGGCGTTGCCAGAACTGGCTGGCGCGCCAGATCCGCGAAGACGGCATCACCTACAACGTCTACAACGCAGCAGGGGGCAGCAGCCGACCGTGGTCGCTGGAGCCCTTGCCGCACCTGATCTCGCCCGAGGAGTGGCCTTGGCTGGAGCGTGGCATCGCCCAGCGCGCCGATCTGCTCAACCGTATCCTGGTGGACACGTATGGCGAGCAGACCCTGTTGCGCGAGGCCCTGTTGCCCTCCGCCTTGGTGCTGGGCCACCCCGGTTACCTGCGCGGCCTGCAAGGCACCCAGCCGCTGGGGGGCGTCTACCTGCACGTGGTGGCGTTCGACCTGGCGCGCGGTCCGGATGGGGCCTGGTGGGTGGTGGGCCAGCGTACCCAGGCTCCGTCGGGGCTGGGCTACGTCATGCAAAACCGCCTGATCGTGTCTCGCCTCTTCCCGGAGGCCTACCGGGCGCTCAATGTGCAGCACCTGGCCAGCACCTACCGACAGTTGCTGGACACCATCAGCACGCTGGCGCAGCCCTGCGCCCAGGGCGACACGCCCAGCCTGGCCCTGCTCACCCCCGGCCCTTACAACGAGACCTATTTCGAGCACGCCTACTTGGCGCGTTACCTGGGCCTGCCCCTGGTGGAGGGCTGCGACCTCATCGTGCGCGACGATCGCCTGTTCCTCAAGACCGTGCAGGGCTTGACGCCCATCCACGGCCTGCTGCGCCGCCTGGACGACGACTTCTGTGACCCGCTGGAGTTGCGCACCGACTCAACCCTGGGCATCCCGGGCCTGACCCAGGTGGTGCGGGCGGGCAATGTGGTGCTGGCCAACGCGCTGGGCACCGGCTTCCTGGAGTCGCCCGCTGTGCATGGCTTCCTGCCGGCCTTGTCCTCGCACCTGCTCGGGGAAGACCTGATCTTGCCGTCCTTGCCGAGCTGGTGGTGTGGCGAGGCTTCGGCGTGGGAGGCCGTGCGGCCGCAGCTGGCCCGTCAGGTCATCCGTCCCACTTACCCCTTGTTGAACACCCCGGGTGGGGTGTCGGCCCGTCGCAAAGGACTGAAGGAGACGGTGCTCGGTGCCAGCCTCACGCCCCAGGAGGTCCGTGCCTGGGAAGAGGCGGTGGACGAAGACCCGGCTGCGTACACCGTGCAGACCTTCATGCCTTATGGCCAGACACCCGTCTGGTCGGACGGGGGCTTGAGCTTGCGCAGTGCGTCGGTGCGCGTCTATGCCTTGTCGGACGGGCGGGGCGGCTGGCGCGTGCTGCCGGGCGGCATGACCCGCATCGCGACCCGCGACGACGGACCGGTTTCCCTGCAACTGGGTGGCAGCTCACTGGACACCTGGGTGATCAGCCAGGAGCCCATCGATGCGTTTGCGATGTTGCCCCAGTCGATCAAGCTGGAAGAGCTGGTGCAACGCCAACGACCGGTGGCCAGCCGCACGGGCGAGAACCTGTTCTGGATGGGGCGTTACACCGAGCGGTGCGAGCAGCAGTTGCGGCTGGCCGAGCGCCTCATCAGCCTGCGGGCGGAAGACGACGAGCCCGACCACAGGCTGCTCAAGACCTTGTCGGCATTGGGCGTACAGTTCAGCATGGTGCCGGCCGACACCCCGGCGCTCGACCAGTCCAGCCGTGTGTTCGAGCGCGTGGCCCTGGACGCCTTGGGCGACGCCCAGGCGGGGCAGGGCGCTTGCAGCCTGGCCTTCAATCTGTCCGAGATCACCCGTACCGCGCAGGCCTTGCGCGAGCGCCTGTCGCCCGCGCATGCCCGCTTGCTGCGCGCCATGGCCACCGATTTTCAACACGCCTTGCGCCACAGCAGCCCGCTGGATCCCGCGAACTTGGCCGCACGCGTCAACACCGTGCAGGACGCCTTGGCCCATCTGAGCGTGCAACTGGGCGCCGTCACCGGTGCGCAGTCGGACAGCATGACGCGCGATCCTGGGTGGCGCCTGCTCACGGTGGGGCGCCTGATCGAGCGCCTTCATGGTCACGCGCACATCCTCAAGGCGTTCTGGACCCACCAGGCCCTGCAGCACCCGCAGGGCTTCGACCAGATCCTGGAGATGTTTGACAGCACCATCACCTTCCGCGCCCGCTTCCAGCGCCGCCTGGAGGTGCCCGCCTTGGTGGCGCTGCTGGTCATGGACGATGCCAACCAGCGCTCGCTGGCCTGCGTCGTGCGCCGACTGCGCACCGAGCTGGGCAAGTTGCCTGCGCGCGCCGGCTCCCCGGCCGACCTGCTGGCGCTCTTGCCGCATGAGGGCGTGGGCGCCACCCTGGCGGCCTTGTGCGATCCGGTGAGCGGCCACGCCGCGGTACTGGGCGTGCTCGATCGCTTGCTGGAGGCGAGCTGGCGCCTGTCCGACGAGGTTGGTCGCCTGTACTTTGCCCACGCCGAACCCACCGATTCCATGGTGAGCGCATGACGCCCCTCACGCCTCATCCGCACCCCGACCCTCACGCCGATTGGGCCTGCCTGCGGGTCGAGCACGAAACCCTCTACACCTACAGCCTGCCGGTGGCGCAGGCGCTGCACGTGGCCTGCCTGCGTCCGCTGTCCGACGCCGGGCAAACGCTGCGGCAGTTCGACATGGCCGTGCACCCTCATCCGGCCCAGCACCACACGCGTACCGACAGCCACGGCAACAGCCGCGCGCACTTCGCACTGCATGCGGCGCATGGCGAGTTGCGCGTCAAGGCGGTGAGCGAGGTGGTGGTGCGCGAGCGCTTCGCCGGCCTGCAGCCCACCCAGGGTCCGACCTGCGCCAAGGTGCGCGAGCGCCTGCGCTACCGCTCTCACGCGCCCTTCGAGCCTGCCAGCGAGTACCTGCATGCGTCGCCCTATGTGCCCATGCTGCCCGAGTTACGCGCCTACGCGGCAGAATCCCTGCAAGACGAGCGCCCTTTGGCCGAAGCGGCCATCGACCTGATGCAGCGCATCCACCGCGACTTCACCTACGCCCCGGCGTCCACCGACCTCTCCACCCCGGTGCTGACCGTGTTCGCGCAACGGCGTGGCGTGTGTCAGGATTTTGCCCACCTCATGCTGGCGTGCCTGCGCGCCTGTGGCCTGGCCGGTCGCTACGTCAGTGGCTACCTCCTGACCGTGCCGCTGCCGGGGCAAGCGCCTTTGGTGGGGGCCGACGCTTCCCATGCCTGGCTCAGCGTCTGGGTGCCGGGGCTGGGCCTGGAGACGGCCGACGACTGGCTGGATCTGGACCCCACCAACGCCTGCGTGCCGGGCCTGCACCACGTGCGTGTGGCCCACGGTCGCGACTTTGGGGACGTCACACCCCTGCGCGGTGTCATCCGCGGCGGGGGCGAACACACCCTTTTGGTGCGTGTCACCACCCGCTTGCTGGCCGAAGGAAGCGGCCTGTCTGACCTGGCCCCAAGATGGGGCGCGCCCTGAAACCGTGCCCATGCCCCTGAGCGTGACAAGGCGTTGGCACAGTCCATGCATTGACTCCTGCACACGGTCAACGTGTGAGCCCGATGAGAGACCAAGCGATGCGATTCTTTGACGAAATGCACAGTGCCGAAACGGCGGTGCGCGATCACTACAAGGTGTACGAGCGCTGGTTGGCACGTCAGGCGGGAGATTTGATGCGCGCCCGTCGCGACGAAGCCGAGATGATCTTCCGCCGCGTGGGCATCACCTTCGCGGTGTATGGCGACAAGGACGAGGATGGTTCGGGCACCGAACGCCTCATTCCTTTCGACCTGATCCCGCGCATCATCCCGGCGTTCGAATGGCGCGAGATGGAGAAGGGCCTCAAGCAGCGGGTCACCGCCTTGAACCGCTTCCTGGACGACATCTACCACGACCAGGAGATCCTCAAGGCGGGCGTCATCCCGGCCGAGCCGGTGCTGAACAACGCCCAGTTCCGCAAGGAAATGATGGGCCTGAATGTGCCGGGCGGCATCTACGCCATCATCGCGGGGATCGACATCGTGCGCGCCTGCAACCCGGATGGCTCGGGCACCTACTACGTGCTCGAAGACAACCTGCGCGTGCCCAGCGGTGTGAGCTACATGCTCGAAAACCGCAAGATGACGATGCGGCTCTTCCCCGAACTGTTCGCCGAGCACCGTGTGGCCCCCGTGGCGCACTATCCTGACCTGCTGCTCGATACCCTGCGCACCGTGGCGCCCGCGTCCGTCAACGAGCCCACCGCTGTGGTACTGACCCCGGGCATGCACAACTCGGCCTACTTCGAGCACGCCTTCCTGGCGCAGCAGATGGGCATCGAGCTGGTGGAGGGACAAGACCTCTTCGTCAAGGACGACTTCGTCTACATGCGGACCACCCGCGGTCCACAGCGCGTGGACGTGATCTACCGCCGGGTGGACGACGACTTCATGGACCCCGAGGTCTTCCGCAAGGATTCGACCCTGGGCGTGGCCGGCCTGCTGCGCGCCTACCGTGCGGGCAATGTCACGCTGGCCAACGCCTTCGGCACCGGCATCGCCGACGACAAGTCCATCTACCCCTACGTGCCCAAGATGATCGAGTTCTACCTGGGCGAAAAGCCGATCCTGCAGAACGTGCCCACGCACATCTGCCGCGAGCCGGACGCCCTGAAGTACACGCTCGACAACTTGGCTGATCTGGTCGTCAAGGAAGTGCATGGCGCGGGTGGCTACGGGATGCTCGTCGGCCCGGCCGCCACGAAGGCCGAGATCGAGGACTTCCGCAAGGTGCTGCTGGCGAGCCCCAGTAACTACATCGCCCAGCCCACGCTCTCGCTGTCCACCTGCCCCACCTATGTCGAGTCCGGCATCGCGCCGCGCCACATCGACCTGCGGCCCTTCGTGCTGTCAGGCAAGGAGGTGCAGATGGTGCCTGGAGGCCTGACCCGTGTGGCCTTGAAAGAAGGCTCGCTGGTGGTCAACAGCTCACAGGGCGGCGGCACCAAGGACACCTGGGTGCTGGAAGCGTAAGACACCGACACAAGAAGGGACGCATCATGCTCAACGAACGCATTGAAGACCATCTGCCCGCCCATCTGATCGAGACTGCCACGGGGGCTTTGCGTGCCAGCAATGCCTCACACCTGGAGATCAAGCCCATGCTGTCGCGCACCGCCGACCACCTGTTCTGGATGGCCCGTTACATGGAGCGTGCGGAAAACACCGCCCGCCTGCTTGATGTGAATTACCAGACCTCATTGTTGCCGCAGTCCAGTGACGCGGCCATGCAGGGCTGGAAGGCCTTGCTGAGCATCAGCGAGTTGATGGCCGACTACCAAAAGCGTTTCGAGACCGTCAATGCCCGCGACGTGATGGCCTTCATGGTGACGGACGCCCACAATCCGTCGAGCATCCTCAGCTGCCTGCGAGCGGCTCGCGAGAACGCACGTGCGGTGCGCGGCGCCTTGACCACCGAGGTGTGGGAGACCATGAACCAGACTTGGCTGGAGTACAACCGCCTGGTCAAGGAAGGGGCGCTGGCGAAGGACCCGGGTGAGCTGTTCGAGTGGGTGAAGTTCCGTTCGCACCTGTCACGCGGCGTGACCCTGGGCACCATGCTGCAGGACGAGGCCTTCCACTTCCAGCGCATAGGTACCTTCCTCGAGCGCGCTGACAACACCGCGCGCCTGCTGGACGTGAAGTTCCACGCACGCAACACCGAGTTTTTTGGATCGGGCGTGGGCAACGAGGGCAAGGAGGTCGACTTCTATCACTGGTCGGCCGTGCTGCGGAGCGTCTCGGCCTTCGAGGTGTACCGCAAGGTCTACCGCAACGTCATCCGCCCAGAAAAGGTGGCGGAGCTGCTCATCTTGCGCGCCGAAATGCCGCGCTCTCTGGTGTACTGCATGGACGAGGTGGTGAGCAATCTGCGCGCGGTGGCCAATGACCAGAGCCATGAAACCATCCGCCGCGCCGGCCGCCTGCGTGCCGACCTGCAGTTCAGCCGCATCGACGAGATACTGGCCACCGGCCTGCATGCCTACCTGACCCAGTTCCTCGACCGGGTGAGCGACCTGGGCTATGGCATTAGCCGGGATTTCCTGATGCCCGCGTAAAGCATGACGATAATTGGCGGAAAATGAGATCAGATTTCTTCTATTTGTCATAATCGACCGCTTTTGGCCTGCTGAGAGCCTGAGCGTGAGATGAGTGTGCAATTGAAGTGGGGCCTGCGCTTTCTGCTGGCAGCGTTGTTTGTTTTGGGCTTGGCGCCCGTCTTCCTGGAGCGCGACACCGTGTTCCAACTCGGTGAAGAGACCGGGTTGATCGAGCGGGGCTCGGTGTGGGTGTGGCTGGCCGCTGCGGCCTGGACGCTGGGCCGCACCCTGCGTGCACGACGCTGGCTACCCTTGGCCTTCGTGCTCGTGATGGTGTTGATGGGCGTGCGTGAGGCGGGCCTGCCGCCGGAGCTCGTGCCCAGTGGCAAGGCCTTGCTCAGTTGGCGTCACTACGTCGATGCCAGCATCGACCCCCTGCGGCGCCTGATCACCGGTGGGCTGGTGCTAGCCTTCCTGGTGTCCTTGATTGCCAGCGTGGTGGCCACCTTGCGGTATCTGTGGCGGGCACAAGGCTGGCGGCGGCCAGACGGTCAGTTCCTCGTGTTGGCGTTTGCCTTGCTTGTGGTGGCACAGTTTGCCGAGCGGTGGGCTGGCCACCAAAGCACGTCTGACACCGACATGGTGACCTTGTGGGCACTGATGCTGGAAGAGGGGCTGGAGCTTCTGGGGGGTGTTTTCACCCTGGCTGCCAGCACCTTGCGCGCGTGGTGGTTGTTCCGCCCCACCAAGTAAAAAGCCGACCCTCGGGTCGGCTTTTTCATGACGTCACTTGGCTTCAGGCCGAGGGCGGTACATAGCCTTGCACCTGCTCAGCTCCGGCGCCAAAGAAGAACTGTTCCATCTGGCGGGCCAGGTACTGGCGTGCGCGCGCATCGGCCAGGTTCAGGCGGTTTTCATTGACCAGCATGGTCTGGTGCTTGAGCCACATCTGCCAGGCTTCCTTGCTGATCTCGTTGTAGATGCGCTTGCCCAGCTCGCCCGGATAGGGAGCGAAATCCAGACCTTCGGCTTCCTTGTTGAGGTGCTTGCATTGGATGGTGCGTGCCATGGTGTCGTCTTGTCAGTTCTGAGAAAAAATCACTTCAGGTGCTTGACCAGCACCTTGGAGCGCCGGTCCCACTTGTAGCTGCGTTTGCGCGCTTCAGGCAACCAGATCGGGTCAACCTGCGCGAAGCCGCGCTTGATGAACCAGTGCATGGTACGCGTTGTCAATACAAACAGGGTGGATAGGCCCATTGCCCGCGCCCGCTGCTCGATGCGTTTGAGGATGCGTTCACCGTCGCCCTGGCCTTGCACATTGGGCGAGATGGTGAGGGCGGCCATCTCGGCCGTGCTGGCTTCGGGGAAGGGGTAGAGCGCTGCGCAACCGAAGATCACGCCGTCGTGCTCGATCACGGTGTACTGGGCCACATCCCGCTCGATCTCGGTGCGGCTGCGCTTGACCAGGGTGCCGTCCTGCTCGAAGGGCTCGATCAGCTGCAAGATGCCGCCCACGTCATCTGGGGTGGCCTCGCGCAGGCTCTCGAGCTTCTCGTCCACGATCATGGTGCCCACCCCGTCGTGGGTGAACACCTCCATCAGCAAGGCGCCGTCAACCCGGTAAGGGATGATGTGCACCCGTTCCACCCCGCCTTCGGTCGCCTTCACACCGTGCTGCAGGTAAAACGCTGTGTCGGTGGGTTGGGTGGGGTTGGGCAGCGCAGCCAGCAGGCGCTTGGCGTCGGCCAGAGCGAGTTCGGTGTCAACCTCTTCATCGGGGTCGTGCTGCCGGGCTTCCAGCTCTGCGGCGCGGTCCGGATCGGCGACGATGCTTTGCAAGATGCCGCGCACCTCGGTCACAAAGATGAGCTTGTCGGCCTGCAGGGCAATGGCCGCGCTGGTGGCCACGTCTTCCATGCTCAGATTGAAGGCCTCGCCCGTGTGCGAGAAGCCGAAGGGCGACAGCATCACCAGCGCGCCTGTGTCCAGGGCGCGCCGCACGGCGATCGCATCGATCTTGCGCACCAGGCCGGTGTGCATGAAGTCCACCCCATCGACGATGCCCACAGGGCGGGCGGTGATGAAGTTGCCGGAAATCAGGCTGATGGACGCGCCCGCCATCGGGGTGTTGGGCAAGCCCAGCGAAAACGCGGCTTCGATCTCGTAGCGCAACTGTCCGGCCGCTTCCTGGGCGCAGTCCAGCGCGATCGGATCGGTGATGCGCATGCCGTGGCTGAATTGCGATTCCTGCCCCTTGGCGCGCAATTGCTCTTCCAACTGGGGGCGAAAGCCATGCGCGAGCACGATTTTGATCCCCATGGCGTGCATTAACGCCAGATCCTGGACGAAGCTCTCGAGCTTGCCGGCGGCGATCAACTCGCCCGACAGGCCCACGACGAAGGTCTTGCCGCGGTGGGCGTGTATGTGCGGTGCCACCGACCGAAACCAGGGCACGAAAGTGTGGGGAAAGACCAGGTCCATGTGGGGCGCGCGATGAGAGGTGTGAGAAGCGTCAACGCGCCATATTATGGGCTTTGCATGAAGCGGTCACGCCCGGCTTCCTTGGCCTGATACAAAGCCTGGTCGGCACGCTCGATGGCGCTGGCCATGCTTTCGCTCGGGCGCAGGGTGGCCAAGCCGGCCGAGAAGGTGATCTGCACCGATGGGTGACTGTCGAGGAAGGGCTGGGTCTGGACTTGCTCTCGCAGGCGATGCAAGGCGATCAGGGCCTGCTCTGCCGAGGTGTCCGGGCACAGGACCAGGAACTCTTCGCCACCCCAGCGGGAGACCACGTCCGCGTCGCGCAGACAGGTGTCTGCCAGTTGCGCAAACCGCTTCAGGACCTCGTCACCCACCTGGTGGCCGAAGCTGTCGTTGACCCGCTTGAAGTGGTCCAGGTCCATCATGACCAGGGTGGTTGGGTGTGCCTGGCGCTGCAGGCGGTGCCATTCCTTGTCCAGCACCTCGTGCATGCGGTGGCGGTTGATCAGGCCGGTGAGGTGGTCATGGGCGGCCATGTGCTCGACCTTGGAGAGCGCGCTGGCGAGGGCTTCGCTCTTGAGCCTCATCTCGTGCCGCGTGTGGCTCACACGTTGTGCCACCCCGCAGACGGCCACGAGGATGGCGGTGACGTAAGCGCAGCGCAGGATGTCGCCGAACACCTCCGGCTCGCCTGGGTTGACGTACCAGTTGACGGCGGTGGTGCCGATCAACAGCAGGAACATGCCAAGGGTCAGCTGACGGATGCGCGGCGGCGACAGGGCAAACTGGGTGGGCAGCAAGATGGCGGGCATGAGGGTCAGCACGACGCCGCGAAAGTGCATGTGCACGGTCAGGTAGCCCATCGCCACGGCGAAGGCGCAGTAGACGCCTTGTGCCATGACCAGATTGGGGTCGGACCAGCGCTGGCTCAGCCCCGAGCGCAGCAGACCGTAAAATGTCACGCCACCCACCAACAGGCAGCCGAGCATGTAAGGTGTCAGAGCCGGAGAGGCGTAGCCCAGGTGCTGGGCGGCGAGGATCAGCCCGGCGTTGAACAGATAGAGTGCGCTCACCAACAGGGTCAGCCCAATGGCCGAATGGCGCTCGGGATTCGAACCCAGCAACAGGCGCAGCAGTGGTGGGGGCAAAACCATGAAACTCCAACAGTGACAGACCCGTCACGCTTGATCTTAGCGGCTGCGTCGCCTGCTTCCGAAAATCCGAGGCTTGTTCCCTGGGGGAACCGTGTATACGCCACGGACCCTCAGGTTTGAGTCAGGGCTTCAGGCTGACGCAGGGCGGGGCGCTTGACGCCACGGGCGGGCGGCCTCCAGTTGCGCGGCCAGTTGCAGCAACTGTGCCTCGCCGTTGAGCGGCGCCACAAACTGCACGCCCAGCGGCAGACCTTCGGGCGTGCGATACAGCGGCACCGACATGGCCGGTCGGCCAGTGAGGTTGGCCAGCTGGGTGTAGGGCGTCCAGCCCAGGTTGCTCAGCACCGTTTGTTTGAACTGGGGCGTGTCGCTGAGCCAGCCTGCCAGACCCAGACGCGCGGCCATGTCGCTCACCATGGCCAGGGCAGGGGGCGTGGCCAGGCTGCCAATGGGCGGGGGCGGTGCGGCCAGCGTGGGTGACAGCCACAGGTCATGGCGGGCGTGGAAGGCAGAGAGGGCCAGGTTGTGCTCGTGCCAGCGCGCCTCGCACTGCAGCAACTGCAGGGCCGAGGTGCGGCGACCGATGGCCGCCATCAGCCGGGTGTCGGGCTCGAAGTCTTTCACGCTGGCGCCGTAGGTGCGCTGGATGTGGTCGATGATGAAGGCCTGCGCGCAGAACCAGGCCAGCAGGAAGTCTTCGGCCAGTTGTACGCCGTTGAAGGGCGTGTCGCAGGGCTCGACATGGTGGCCCAGGTCGGTGAGCAAGGCGGCCGCATCGGCCACGGCCGCGATGGCCTGCGGGTCCACCGGGGTGCCGATGGGTGAGTGGGTGCTGTAGCCAATTCGCAGCCGCCCCGGGGGGCGTTGCAGGCATGACAGGTAGGGAACTTCGGGCGCGGGCATGTGATAGGGCGCGTGCGCCTCCGGGCCTTGCAGCACATCCAGCATCGCGGCGGTGTCGCGCACGCTGTGGGACACCACGCCCTGCACGGCCGCGCCGTTGAGGGCTTCGCCCATCATCGGGCCCATGGAGATGCGACCTCGACCGGCCTTGAGTCCGAACAGCCCGCAGGCGGCCGCCGGAATGCGGATCGAGCCTCCGCCATCGTTGGCGCCGGCCACCGGCACGATGCCTGCCGCCACGGCTGCCGCCGAGCCGCCGGAGGATCCACCGGGGGTACGGGTCGGGTCCCAGGGATTGCGGGCCGGACCCCAGGCCAGGGGCTCGGTCACGTTCTTGGCGCCAAACTCGGGCGTGTTGGTCTTGCCGAAGATGACCAGGCCCGCCTCACGCCAGCGGCGCACCACGTCGGCGTCCTCCGGCGCGGGCACGGCTTTCAGCGCACGGCATCCGCCCGACGAGGGCAGGCCCTGGAGGTCCTGAAACAGGTCTTTGACCAGGAAGGGCACGCCGGCAAACGGGGCCGAGGGGTCAAATGGCGCCAGCGCCCGTGCGCGCGCCGAGTCGTCCAGCCGCATCACGATGGCGTTCAGTGACGCGGTGGTGTCGGCGCGTGCCAGGGCCGCGTCCAGCAACTCGCTGGGATGAACCTCCCCCCGGCGAACCAGATCGGCCAGCCCCAGGGCGTCGTAGCGTTGGTAGTCGTCGAAGTGCATGGCGGGATAATGCGCACTTTTCCCCTGCGGCTTTCTCCAGTCTTACCCGTGTCCCTCCCCGCCATCACCTTTCCTGAATCCTTGCCCGTCAGCGGCAAGCGCGACGAGATCGAAGCCGCCTTGCGCGAGCATCAGGTCATCATCGTCTGTGGGGAGACGGGCTCGGGCAAGACCACACAGCTGCCCAAGATCGCGCTGGCGATGGGCCGGGGTGGCTGGGGCCAGCCGCGCGACCCGAAGGCGCCCCGGCATCTGCGCCCCAAGATGATCGGCCACACGCAGCCGCGGCGGATTGCGGCCTCCAGCGTGGCCAAGCGCATTGCCGAGGAGCTGAGCACGCCGCTGGGTGAGGTGGTGGGCTACAAGGTGCGTTTCCAGGATCGCCTGGAGCAGGGCGCCAGCGTCAAGCTGATGACCGATGGCATCTTGCTGGCCGAGACCCAGGGCGACCCCGACCTGCGGGCCTACGACACGCTGATCATCGACGAGGCGCACGAACGCAGCCTCAACATCGACTTCCTGTTGGGCTACCTGCGCCAGTTGCTGCCGCGTCGGCCGGACCTGAAGATCATCGTGACCTCGGCCACGATCGACGCCGACCGCTTTGCCAAGCATTTCGAATCCGCCAAGGGGCCGGCGCCGGTCATCATGGTCTCGGGGCGGCTCTTCCCGGTCGAGCAACGCTACCGCCCCTTTGAAGAGAGCCGCGAGTACGGCCTGAACGAGGCCATCACCGATGCGGTGGACGAGCTCTGGCGCGAAGGCAGTGGCGACATCCTCGTCTTCCTGCCCGGCGAGCGCGAGATCCGCGAAGCGGCCGACCACCTGCGCAAACACCTGGCCCACGAGCGCGTGGTGGCCGAGGTGCTGCCGCTGTTCGCCCGTCTGAGCCAGCAGGAGCAGGACCGCGTCTTCCAGACAGGTGGCCCCAAGCGCATCGTGCTGGCCACCAACGTGGCCGAGACCTCGCTGACGGTGCCGGGCATCCGGTACGTGGTGGACGCTGGCCAGGCCCGCGTCAAGCGCTACAGCTTCCGCAACAAGGTCGAGCAGTTGCAGATCGAGCCGATCAGCCAGGCTGCTGCCAACCAGCGGGCAGGGCGCTGCGGCCGGGTGGCCAACGGCATCTGCATCCGCCTGTACGACGAGAAGGACTTCAACGCCCGACCACGCTTCACCGACCCCGAGATCCTGCGCTCTTCGCTGGCCGGGGTGATCCTGCGGATGAAGTCGCTGCACCTGGGGCTGGTGGACGACTTTCCCTTCATCGAGCCTCCGCTGCGCAAGGCCATCGCCGACGGCTATCAGTTGCTCAACGAACTGGGCGCGGTAGACGACAACAACGAGATCACCAAGCTGGGCATGGACCTGGCCCGCCTGCCGCTGGACCCGCGCGTGGGTCGCATGATCCTGGAAGCCAAGGACCGCGAGGCGCTGGCCGAGGTGCTGGTGATCGCGGCGAGTTTGAGCGTGCAGGACGTGCGCGACCGGCCCATCGAGCAGCAACAGCAGGCCGACACCAAGCACAAGCAGTTTGACGACGAGCGCTCCGAGTTCATGGGCACGCTCAAACTGTGGAAGTGGCTGGACGAGTCGCGGGGCGGTCATCTGCATCAAGGCAGTGGCCAACCCCACCAGCCCGAGAAGCACAAGCTCAGCCACCGCAAGTACGAAGCCCTGCTGCGCGAGAACTTCATCAACCCGCGTCGCGTGCGCGAGTGGAAGGACGTCTACAGCCAACTGCACACGGTGGTGGCCGAGCACAAGTGGCGGCTGAACACGGCCCCCGCGACGTACGAACAGGTGCACCTGTCCCTGCTGTCGGGCCTGCTGGGCAACATCGGCTGCAAGAGCGACGAGGAAGACTGGTACCTGGGTGCACGTGGCATCAAGTTCTATAAGCACCCGGGCGCCAACCTGAGCAAGAAGCCGGGGCGCTGGATCTTGGCAGCCGAGCTGGTCGAGACCACGCGCCTGTTCGGGCGGGGCATTGCCAACATCGAACAACCCTGGCTGGTGCAAATGGGTGGCCACCTGCTCAGAAAGCAGTTGCTCGACCCGCATTGGGAAAAGAAGGCCGGGGAGGTCGTGGCGCTGGAGCGCGCAACGCTGTACGGCCTGGTCGTCTACAACAACAAGCGCGTCAACTTCGGTCTGGTTGATGCGCACAAGGCCCGCGAGATCTTCATTCGCGAGGGTCTGGTCAACCATGAGTGGGACACGCGCCTGCCCTTCCTGGCCGCCAACCGCAAGCTGATCAGCCAGGTCGAGCAGCTCGAACACAAGTCGCGCCGGCAGGACGTGCTGGTGGACGACGAGCTGATCTACGCCTTCTACGACGCGCAGATTCCGCCCGAGGTGATGAGCGGTTACAGCTTCGAGCGCTGGTACAAGGTGGCCAGCCGTGAGAACCCGAAGCTGCTTTACTTGAGCCGTGAAGAGCTGATGCGCCACGAAGCGGCTGGCATCACCAGCGCGGCCTTCCCCAAGGTGATCCGCATGGGCGGCGTGGACTGCGCGGCCACCTACCTGCACGAACCCGGCGATGCGCGCGATGGCGTGACGGTGACCATCCCCATCTTTGCGCTCAACCAGGTGCAGGAAGAGCCGGGCGAATGGCTGGTGCCCGGCATGCTCAAAGACAAGGTGCTGGCGCTGCTCAAGAGCCTGCACCAGAAGCCGCGTGCGCGCCTGGTGCCGCTGCCTGATTACGCCGAGTCCTTCGTGCAGACCGTGCCCTTTGGCCAAGGCGGCCTGATGGACGTGCTGCTCAAGGCCGTGCGCGACAAGACCCAGCTGGATGTGAAGCGCAACGACTTCAAGCTGGACATGCTCTCGCCGCACCTGTTCATGAACTACCGCGTGGTGGACGAGCATGGGCGCCAACTGGGCATGGGCCGCAATCTGGCGGTGCTCAAGGCCGAGCTGGGCTCGCTGGCCCGTGGCGCCTTCCAGGCCTTGGCGGCCTTGAAGGCGCAGGCGGTGGCTCAGGGCGGGGCGAGCGGTGCTGCGGCAGGCGAAGGGGCCGCTGCCTCTCAGACTGGAGCGCGACCCCAGACGGCGGGCAAGGCTGACGGTCGCGGTGCAAACCCCAGTGGCGGGCCTCAGCGCGTGCCCGCAGGTGCCCAGGGTGGCGCAGCCAAGGGCGGCTCAGGTGGCGCGTCCGGTGGTGCGGCTGTCAAACCTCAGGCGCCCCAAACCTTCACCGACTGGACCTTTGGCGAGCTGCCCGAGCTGATGGAGATCCAACGTGGCGGCCACACGCTGGTGGGCTTCCCGGCGCTGATCGACAAGGGCGCGCACGTCGAGATCGACATCTTTGACGAACCCGACGTGGCTGCGGCCAAACACCGCGCCGGCCTGCGCCGCCTGGTGGCCTTGCAGATCAAGGAGCCGCTCAAGTACCTGGAAAAGAACATCCCGGATCTGCAGAAGATGGCCATGGCCTACATGAGCCTGGGCACAGCGGATGAACTGCGCGACCAGATCATCGCCGTGGCGCTGGACCGCGCCTACCTGGCCGACCCGCTGCCCATCGATGCCGCCAGCTTCAAGGCCCGCGTGGAAGAAGGGCGCACCCGCCTGAACCTGATCGCACAGGAAGTGGCGCGCCTGGTGGGCACCGTGCTGATCGAGTACGCAGCGGCCACGCGCAAACTCAAAGACGCCAAACCGCCCAAGGACGTGGCCGACGACATTGCCGGTCAGTTGCAGCGCCTCATGCCCAAGCGCTTCATCGTGCAGACGCCCTACACGCAGCTGCAGCACTTCCCGCGCTACCTCAAGGCCATCACCCTGCGCCTGGACAAGCTCAAGGGCGACCCGGCGCGCGATGCGCAGCGCCTGACCGAGTTGCGCCCGCTGGACCAGCGCTACACCCGCCGCCTGGCCGAACTCAAAGGCGTGCTGGACGCCCGCACCGACGAGTTCCGCTGGCTGCTGGAAGAGCTGCGCGTGAGCCTGTTCGCGCAGGAGCTGCGTACGCCCCAGCCGGTCAGCATCAAGCGGCTGGAAAAGGCCTGGGCGCAGATCACGGCGTGATCACAGGCGCAGTTGCTGCGCCAGCTCGCGCGCGATGGCGGCATTGACGCGTGCCATGGCCCCAGCCTGCCCCGCAGGGTTGTCTTCCTGCACAGGTTCTGTCCAACGCACTTGGCCTTGACGTGGGGTGCTGGTGCTGCCTGGGGTCGGGGTCAGCGCCCAGCTCGCCTGGGCATGCAGGCGTCCCTGGGGCCGATCGTGGTCCAGTACGACAAAGCTCACTTGCAGGTTGCCCGCACTCGGGGTGGCATTACACGCGTCTTCACACACCGCGCCTGCGCCCAGCAGACCATTCAACTGCGCAGCCAGGTGGCGCGTGAGGCCGATCTCGACACGCTCCGCCCATCGCACGCCCGGCCACTCCGCCAAGGTGGCGGCGCTGTCGCGGTAGCGCACGCGGTTGCTCTGCAGGTACTCCGGGATCTGTACGCGCAGCAGGCGCAGCTGTGGGGTGCCACGCGGCGCGATGGCGGCGGCGACAGGCGTCGAGGCACTGGCGGTGGCGGTGGCGGGGGGAGACGCCAGCGGCGTTGCCGGGCTCACTTCCCAAGGCAAGGACAACCAGCTGCGCTCAGGCGGGGTGCTGGCGCAGCCCGCCAGGGTCACGCCCAGCGCCACATACAGCGGCAGGCAACAGGCTCTGAACGCACGCCCGGGCTGTGCCCTACGCTGGACTGGTGAAACAGCTTGCATCGTCACGGCTGGCTTCCTCCAAAGATCAGGCTGTTGGGCTCACGCTCGACCTGGTCGGCAAACGAGCGCAGGCTGCGGGCCGCCTGGGACAGGTCGCTCACCGCCGCATTCACATCGGTGCGCAAAGGCGAGCCCGGCGCGGCCACCGCTGCCAGGTCCTGCATGGCCCGGCGTGCGCCCTCTGCCGCCAGGCGGGTTTCCTGTAGGGTCTGCTGCAAGGCCGGTTGCATCTGTGTGACGGTGCCGCGCGTCGTGTCGCTCAACTGCTGCAAGGACTGCAGGGTGAGCGTGGTTTGCGCTTCCACATTCTTCAAGGCCGAATCGGCGGTGGCCAGGGTCTGGCGGGCCTGTACGCTGGTGGCATTGAGCTGCTGGCTGCTCTTCTCGATCGCAGTCTGGCTGGCCTTGAGCGTGTCGCTGAGGGTGCGCACGGTCTGGCGCAGCTCGGCCACCATCTCGCCCAGCGGAAGCTCTTGCACCTGGGTGATCAGTTGATCCAGTTTGTCCTGCATGGTCGGAATTTCCGGGATGGGACCTTTGCCGCCAGCCAGCAAACGACCCGGCAGGTCCGGTCGGAAGTCCAGCTCGATCGCGGTCTGGCCCGTGACCACACTCTGCAGGATCAAACGAGCGCGGAGACCACGTTTGACCAGTTCTGCCAGATCCAGCTCCTGTGTTTGCCCACTGCCAGAGTCCATCTGCAGCGATTCGGTGCCCAGGGTCAGGGTGACGGGGATGCGCGCCACCAGGGTCTGCTGGTTGACCTCGACGCCAATACGCGTGACCTCGCCCATCTTCACACCGCGGAAGGTGACGGGTGCACCGATGTAGAGGCCCTTGACGCTGTCATCGAAGTACACCACCGCCTGGTGTCGGGTGTGGAACCAGCCGGACTTGTTGAGGGTGAGCACGCCGGCCACCACCAGCACCAGGGCCAGCAGCACGAAGGCGCCCACCAGAAAAGCATGGCGTTTCATAGGGTGTCGATCTCCTCTCGGCGCATGAAGGCCTGCACCGTCGGGTGCATCACCGTGTCGCGCATCAGCGTGGGTTTGCCATGGGCAATGGGGCGTTTGTGCTCGGCGTCCAGGAAGATGCCGTCATCGGCCAGGGCGTAGATGCTGGGCAGTTCGTGCGTGACGATGACGATGGCCGCTCCGGTGCGCTCGCGGATGTCCAGAATCAGGCGGTCGAGCTTGACCGAGCTGATCGGGTCCAGCCCGGCCGAGGGTTCGTCCAGGAAGAGCAGGTGAGGGCGGGCCACGATGGCGCGGGCCAGGCCCACGCGCTTTTTCATGCCGCCACTCAGGTCGGCGGGCAGGCGGTCGCGTGTGGCCGCCATGCCCACCCATTCCAGCGCCTCCAGCGCGCGCGCTGCATGCTGGTCCTTGGGCAGCGTGCCTTGCACCTCCAGCGGCAGCATCACGTTCTCCAGCACCGTCATCGACGACCACAGCGCGGCGCTTTGGAACAGCACGCCAATGTCGGCGCGCAGCTGGTTGCGGCTGGCTTCGTTGCTGGCCCAGTAGTCCTGCTCACGGTACAGCACCTGCCCGGCAACGGGAGGCAACAGGCCGATCAGGCACTTGAGCAGCGTGCTCTTGCCGCAGCCACTGCCGCCCATCACGGCGAAGATGGTGCCGGCTTCGATGTCGAAGTCGATCCCTTCCTGGATCAGGTGATCGCCATATTGCAGCCGCAGGTCACGCACGCCGAGCAAGCTCATGTCAGATCCCCAGCGCGTCGGCGCACACGGCAAACACGGCATCCAGCGCGATCACGCCCACGATGCCTGCCACCACAGCATGCGTGGTGGCCGAGCCGACCCCCGCGGCATTGCGCGGGGCGTACAGGCCATGGAAGCACGCGGCCAGCGACACCAGCAGGCCAAAGGCCATGCTCTTGAAAAAGCCCAAACCCAGGTGCGTGTAGGTGAGGGCGGCCACACTGCGGTCAAAATAGGCGATGGGCGCCAGGTCGAGCAGCGACGAGCTGACGGCAAAGCCCCCGACCAGCCCGCCCACACAGGCGAACAGGTACAGCAAGGGCATCATGAACAGCAGCGTCAGCACGCGCGGCAGCACCAGGTAGTCCACAGCGTTGAGGCCCAGCACGGCCAGCGCGTCAATTTCTTCATTGGCCTGCATGGTGGCCAGCTCGGCCGCAAACGCGGCGCCGGTGCGCCCACACATCACCACGGCGGTGATGACCGCAGCCATTTCGCGGGAGATGGCGATGGCCACCAGATCGGCAACGAAGATGCCTGCGCCGAACTTCAACAACTGCACCGCGCCCACAAAGGCGATGATGGCGCCCACCAGCACATTGACCACCAGCACGATGAGCAGCGCCCGCGCACTGGCATCGGCGAGGATGCGCGCGAAGTCCTGCGGGCGGAACTGCCAGCCGCGCCGCGTGCCACGCCACACCGCCAGCAGCGTGTCACCCAGCAGCGTGATGGCCTGTTGAACAGGGGTGAGCATGGCCTCTTTATAGCGCGTCAACAAGGCATTGCTACCCTCCGTTGCTTTTTTCTGCACACCACGCTCGGGGGAAGGGGCCATCACAGGCTATACTAGCAGTCTAGTCGGGGCGTAGCGCAGCCTGGTAGCGCATCTGCTTTGGGAGCAGAGGGTCGTGAGTTCGAATCCCACCGCCCCGACCATTTAACACCTAAGATAAGCCGTTGATTTCTTTGATGAAGTCATCGGCTTTTCTCTTTTCTGGCTTTGCTGCATAAGCGTGCAATCTTCTAACAGATTGGGGCGCTTCTTACCGAATCACTTCACAGCCTTGACCCTGCGGGCCTTTTTGCGCCTGATGTAGCTGGCGGTCTGGCTCTGCGTGGTGTGATCCAGCAGGTGGTTTGCAGCCTGCAATCCCTCGTCGTCGTCCTTGTCCGTTGCGGCCTTGGCGCGCAGGTCTCGGATCATGGTCGGCGGAACCTTGCCCGTGCGCAGGGCGCGCTTCATGGCCTTCTGCCAGGCGTTCGAATAGGCCTCGTAGTTCATCGGCGTTCCGTCCACCTTGGTGATCAGCCTGGGGGTCTCCACGCGGCGGGGGCGCTTCTTCTTGCGCTGTTCGTCCTTGATCGCCAGCAGGCGGGCCACCACGGCGCGCAGGCGTGGCGTCCACTCCACGATCACTGGGCGACTGCTGCCGTCCGTCTTGTCGCGGCGCAGCATGATGCCGTCGGCGCACACATGTGGCTCGTCTGGCTGGGCCGGGTCGGCCTGCTCCAGGATGCGCACCACCACGGAGACGTCGGCGCCCGTCAGATAGAGCAGCTCGGTGATGCAGCAGAAGACCAGGCCGGAGGGGTTCACGCGCCCGTCGTCGCCGTACAGCCCCGCGATCTTGATGCGGCGCAGGTGGGAGTCGGTGATGTAGCGCTTGCGTGGCTTGTAGCCCTTGGTGGGGATCGCATCGACCGGGTTGGAACCAGCGGGGCGCATGCCCCAGATCTCGCAGTAGCGGAAGATGGAGCGCAGCTGCGACCGGTAGGCGTCGTAGGTCCTGGCCATGGCGTCGAACTGCTTGAGGAACTCGTAGCAGTCGGGCGTCTCAACTTCGCGCGGGGCGAAGTCTTGGAACGCGGCGGCAATGTCGTTGGCCCGGCGCTGCTCATCGATCTGCGTCTTGTCGGCATGCTTCGCCATCACCTCGGTGCACCACTTGGTGACCGCGGCCGGCATGGTCTCCGGGTTGGCGATGGACACCATTTGCTCGGCCAGGGCACGATAGAACGCGGGCAGGCCCTCGCTCACCTTGGTCAGCTTGTGCCAGATGCGCGCTTTGCCTTGCGCCTCCACGAAGTAGTAGCGGGAACCCTTGATCTGGGTTCCCTTGACTGGGCCTTTGGGCATGTGATCACGCGTGAGCAGGGGTTCGGATGATGGGGCGGACCTTCGGCTTGGCCTTCTCGGTCGCGCCCTGGCACACAGCCTCATAGTGGGCGCGCTCAAGCACCAGACCATGCCGGCCGATGTAGGCGCGATGGAAGCCACGGCGGTGCAGCTCGGCCAGCTGCTTGCTGGGCTGCTCGTAGCCGGTGAGGTCGCGCAGCTCTTCCTTGGACAGTGTCAGGCTGGTGGCCATCAATCACCTCCCTTGTGCTGGATTCCGCATCCACCTGTTCCGCGAGAGCATGTCACTTGGTTGCCACGAATAGGCAGGCACTCACCACCTTTCTGCGCCTTCGCCACTTTGAAATCGACATAGCTGTCCATGTCTCGGCACATCCACGCGGTTTCGATCAACATTCCGCAAGCCAGCACCATGACGGCTGGATTCACTTTCCCGGCAGCGCGGGCCATCTTCTGAGCCAGTTCTGCGGCAGCTTCGTTTTGTTCTTTGGTGATTGCCTTTTCCATCACTCACCGCCTTTCTGCGCCTGGGCGGATGTGAGCGCGCTGTGCCGAGCGATGTAGGCATCA
Source organism: Aquabacterium sp. (assembly GCF_034003525.1). Lineage (GTDB taxonomy): Bacteria > Pseudomonadota > Gammaproteobacteria > Burkholderiales > Burkholderiaceae_C > Aquabacterium. Next base: position 18,512 of record NZ_JAVEYN010000010.1, on the reverse strand, counting down.
AGGTTGTCCATCGCCTGCATGTCAGAGTCGCCCCATCCGTGGTCCATGATGAAGTTGCCGAGCGCGTCGGCGGCATCGCGCAGAACTTGCAGCGGCACAGTCACATATCCAGCCGGCAAGGTCGGCAAGATTGGCGCCGGCTGGTTCAGAAGATCCCGCTCCAGCAGCTTGATGACGCCTTCGCGTATGTCCAGCACGTCAGCCGCCTCGGTCAGCAGCTCCTTGTCGGCATCCAGCCGTGTGTATCGCGCCGCCTGGCGCAGTCGGGTTTGGATGTCCACAGCTCAGCCCTCCAGCACGTGCCGGGTGATGCTCTTGATGCCGTTCATGGCCTCGCCGGGCAGCGCCGGGCGGGTGCCGCCCTTGTCGGGCTGGATGAAGGCGCTGTGGCCTTCGCCTTCCAGCGCGCGGATGTAGTCCACCTCCACCTTGGCGGTGTCGATGATGGTTTTGCTGATCTCGTTGATCGATCGGGCAGTGTCCAGGGCTACCGTGCCATCCTTCACGCCAGCCAGTGTGGCAAACAACGTGGCGCGCAGGTCTTCAATGGTTTGGCTCATTGGTGCAGCTCCTTTTCCTTCTTGTTCAACTGGCGGCTGATCGCGGCGCGCAGCTGAATGAGTTGTGCGATCTCTTTGCCGTAACGGTGCACGGTGTTGCGCAGCATGTTCTCGCGGCGGGTGATGCACTCCAGGCGATCGATGGTGATCTGATCCAGCTGGTCGGTGAACTGGCCTGGCTTGAACACGATGATGTGGCCGGCTGGGATGGGGCCCACTTCGCGCTCCCACACCAGGCTGTGCACTGACTTCCAGCGGCGGGCCGGGTAGAGGCTGCGGTCGTCGGTCACTTTCTGCTCCAGGATGCCGCCCTTGGCGACGCGGATGGAGCCAATGGGCCTGTAGTTGGCCGACAGCTCAGCGGCGCGGCCCTTCTTAAACTGGGTGGCGCGGCATGCTTCCTGGGTGCCAGTTGATCCTGGAACGCCCTTATTCCACGGCTTGAGACCAGCCTGGAAGCGCCCGCCGTGCTCTGCCAGGAACTCGGCCGACTTCTGCAGGCCCAGCTTGCGGGCCTTCTGCGCCACGCTGCGAGGGTTGCGGGCCAGCACCTTGCCGATTATGTCGTTCGGCGTGTTGGCGTAGTGCTCGCGCAGGTAAGCCAGTTCGGATGGGGTGTAGAAGTAGGTCATAGCGTTCTCCGATAGGTCTTGGTCAAGTCAGCCTTGACGGTGTGCCCACGATCCCGCAGAAGGTTCGCCAGCTGCGCCCGGTCGTGATGGCTGTGTGTGGCCTGCCGCAGAAGGCCGAAGTAGCTGTTCGCGCTCTCAAACAGCTCATCTGCATCGGCATGTTTGATCCGGTCCAGTGCCACGCTCAGCGTCTTCCTGCGTGTCGTCCGGCGCCATGGCTTGATCACCTGCCCAACGAAGTCGACGCCGCGGCTCAGTGGCTGCAGGATGGTCTTGCGCGGGTTGAGCTGGGCGGCCAGCTTCTCTTGCAGGAAGGCGTCAATCCGCTGGCGCGCCTGGCTGAGCCACTCCGTGGACTCGTGCAACAGCACGAAGTCATCCACATAGCGGATGTAGTGCCGGGCACGCAGGCCGTGCTTCACGAACTGGTCCAGCTCGTTGAGGTAGACGTTGGCAAAGAACTGGCTCGACAGGTTGCCGATGGGCAGGCCAAGGTGCGCAGGGTGCTCTGTCAGGCGCTTGTGGCGTGGGACCAGGGCCAGTAGGCTGGCCTCGCCACGCAGCTCGAAGTTCTGACGCGGGTCGTGAAACAGGATGGTGTGCATTAGCGCGCGCCACCACGGCTCTGTGACGTGCCTGTCGAGCAGGCCCGCCAAGATGCGCTTGTCGATGCTGACGAAGAAGTTGGCCAGATCGCACTTGAGGTAGTTGGCGGGCCGCTGCCAGTTCTGGGTGATGCTACGCACCTTGTCCTCGAGGCGCTGGCCGGCGTACAGGGTGCCGCGTCTAGGGATGCAGGCGCAGCTGTCGGCAATGAACCTGGCATAGAAGCGCGGTGCAATGCGGTTGTTCAGCAGGTGGTGCACCACACGGTCGCGGAACTCTGCCGCCCAGACCTCACGTGGCTTCGGGTGGGTGATGACGAAGCAGATTGATCGGCCGGGCTGATAGGCGCCGGCCACCAGTTCGTCATAGAGGTCGCGCAGGTTGCGCTCCAGGCTGGCCTCGAAGGCCAGAGCACTGGCGCTGTTGCGTTTGGTGCGGCGGCAGTCAAAGTACGCCTGCACCAGGTCAGAGAAAGTCAGGTCAGCAGGTGCGCTCCAATCTGCGGACGGCTCGAGCGCGAAGCTCGTTGTTCTGGTTGTTGTTGTTCTGGTTGCCGTTGTTGAAGTTCTGATACCAGGCCCAGGAGGACCCATCGTGCTTCTCACGTCGCCCTGCCGAGTGCTCAGCGGGGAAACTGCGCCGGACCTTTCTGGCGCGCTGCCAGGGGTCTCCGTGATGAGCATGTCGGTGGCCTTATGAGCCAGCGGCACGACCAGATTGAAAGATCGCTCAGACATGACGGCCTTGACCTCCATGTTGCGGGCGAATAGCGCTGCGGCGCCACCCATTGGCCTGCTTGCCGATGCTGGTGGTGAGCTCTACGGCCTTGGCGTAGGCGGGCTTGGAAATCAGCCGCTTGTCCATGGCGAGGCGCACCATTAGTTCGATCACCTGCAGGCGCTCGAGCAGGTCGAGCAGGTGGGGGTCCTTGTCCTGTGCGACGTTAGCCCGGAAGACCAGCACGGTGATTTCAATGCACTCGGAGGTGATCTTTTCACCGATCGAGCGCTTGAAGTCGCGTTGCATGTTCTTGACCAGGTCAGTCACGACGTCGAGCAGGTCATAGGCGACCTTGTAGATGGGCAGGTGGGTGTGGGTGGCCATGCTGATTAAATGACTGAATTACTCAATGACCAATCTGCGGACGGCTCGAGCGCGAAGCTCGTAGTCCTGGCTGCTGAGGGTCTGGTTGCCGTTGCTGAAGGTCTGATACCAGGCCCAGGAGGAATTGGTCTCGTGCGCCTGGTTGGACCAGTGCCAATTTGGCTTGAACTGGCTTTTGAGGTTGGCGAATAGCAGCGCCTGCTCCTGGCGTGTGGGCAGATCACCACCCTGCTTGGCCGCCCACTCCTTGGCCTGTTCCCAGGTCACATCCTCGGCTTCACCTGGCAGCAGAACCAGGTGGTGTGCGGGCTCGCCGTCTTCGCTCAGAACGATGCCGGCGTAACGCTCGCCAGCCTTGAGGTCGATCATGGCCTCTGGAATGCCATAGGTGAACGAGGTGGCGCTCTGCAGGGCCTCGATCATCTTGGTGAGTTCGGCCTGCTTGGCGATGACGGCATCAATGGTCACGGTGGACATGTGAAAACCTTTCAAATGGGTAAATGATCAAATGGGCAATCTGCGGACGGCTCGAGCGCGAAGCTCGTGGCGCTGGCTGAGGTCGTACTGGCGGCCGATGACGAAGGTCTGACACCAGGCCCAGGAGGAATCGTTGTGGTGCGTCTCGTTGCTCCAGTACCAGTCCTTCTGGAACTGGTCGCGGTGGTTCGCCCAAAGCATGGCCTGCTCGATTCGGTTGGGCAGGTCTCCGCCGATGCTCTTGGCCCATTCCAGCTGCTCCTGGTGTGTTGCGTCGTCGTTGTCGCCCGGAAGCAGCACCAGGTGATAGGCCTCACCGGTGGCGTCGCCAATGAGGCCGATGTAGATCTCGCCCTCGTTGAGGGGCGGCTTTGCGATTTGAGAGGGCACGGTTGCTCCTGTCGTTGTGAAGATGTTGATGGGTCGAGCGGCGGCGCTCGTCAAAGGTTGCTCAGTGCTACCAGGGCACTGCCAAATGCATATCCGCCTGCTATGGCGGCAGCCACGAGAGCGCATGCGCTCAGATGGCCTCGGGCCTTTGGTGTGGTCCTTGGATTTGGCGTGGGCATCGCACGCATGCCCATGTCCCAGAACGTCGAGTGGATGACGTGATCCACCTCGTCCTGGTCGTGCAGGCTGGGCATAGGGTGGGTGCGATGCCTCGATCTGATCGGGCGGTATGGTGTCGGTCCAGCCGTAGTAGCTGGTTTCCTTGGCATCTGTGGAAGGTGCGCGGCTCATGCTTCCTCCGTGGTGGGCGTGGCAGCTTTGGGCTTGCTGTGGTCCATTGAGCAGATCCACAGCTTCGTGCCGGGAATCTGCTTGCCGCCCTTCGATGGCATCCAGGTCTTGCACTTCACGCAGTAGCGGTCGGTGACGCCGCCCTGGGGCTTAAATCCAATGGGTGAGGTGTTCGAGCCATTGGTCTTGGTGGTCCGTCTCAGGTTGTCCATCTCGGGCTCCGTTTAAATGGCGACCACACGGCCGCTGACCTTCTGCTGCCCCTTGCGGATGGCCTGCAGGCGCTTCACGGTCAGTCGGTGGCAGCGGATCATGGTGCGGGCAGACAGAACGCTGACCGCCTCGCTGAAATCCTGGAACAGCGCGTCCATGGCCTGCACGCCTGGGACGTCAAAGCGCAGGGGCTGGCCCGCCTTGTAGCGGTCAGATGCCTTCACCATCGCCTCGAACACATCACCGAGCAGCGCATGGCTGTCAAGCATCTCGCCCATGTCGCACAGCGTGTGAACCATGTTGACCATGTCAGACAGGCGCCGCCAGTCCTCCACGTTGGGGTTCGGGTCCAGCTTCAGTGCTGCCATGCTGTCAGCCATCTTGCCAACCGTATTCAAGCGGTCCTTGATGGACAAAGGCTGCACCGGATCGGCGCGCAGCTCGTCCCACAGGGTGTAGTGGCCTGTCGTCATGTCTTGATCCACCCTTGGTCATGCGTGCAGTACGCCAGCGCCTTCGGCTGGGCCTCGTCGGTGCTGATGCGCCACTTCGACTTCGTATCCAGGCGGGCCAGCTGGTAGGTGCTCTCCTGCACTACGCCGGTCGCGTGCGCGTCGTCTGCCAGGAAGCGCAGAATCACCTTCCATGCGCCGGTGTTGTTCAATTCCAGGCGCAGGGCCTGATTGGGCTGGGCGTGGCTCACAGTGCGTGCTCCTGGTGGTGGGTGGGCTCATCCATCGGCAGGCGCTGCTGGCCGATCGCCTCCAATTGCTCGATGACGCTGGCTTGGATAGCCGATGGCACAAAGCCGCGGGGCATGGTTGACCAGGCGATGACCTTGCCCAGGAACTCGCCGCCTGTGGTGGCATCCACCCAGTCGGTGCCGTCAAAGAAGCCGAACCACACCGGCTCGTCATCGCCCTGCAGCGTGACCATCACGGTCTCGTCCACGTCTGGCAGGTGATCGGCAGACACCCAGGTGACCTGCTCGGTTTGGCGAATGTTGGAGAGGGTCATGCCAGGTGCCCTGTCGTGGTTGGTTGATCAATCCGCTCGCGGCGCCCATCAGGCCAAATGCGCCAGGGTCCAGAAATGCGCGGGTGCTGGGCGAAGTCCATGGCGCCATCGCGAGGGGTGAAAGGCAGGCGGTTCACCGGGCTGGGCACAATGGCCGCGCGGCTCACGTTGCGCACCAGCAGATTCACATCCGTCACCGGCTGCGCCAGGTGTGCAGATGTCGTTTGGGTCGATGCCGGCCCTGAATGCTCTTCGTCCCAGCGGGCCAGCCCTGCAAGGGTGAGCGACCAGGTGCGCGTCTCGTGGTCATGCTCGGCAAACCCGGCGGCGCTCAGTCCGTTCAAGGCGGACTTGATGCCGCCATTGGTAGCACGCTCAGATGCAACCTGAGCCACGGACACCAGCTGCTCAAAAGACAGATCCTGACCACCAGACAGGGCCTCCGCCACCGCGTAACGGTGCGTGCCGGGGGTGAATGCGCGGCGGCGGGCCATCAGACCGCCTCCTCAGCGAAGGCAGAGCCCAGGCGGTGGTGCGACAGCTCGGCGCGCTCAAACTGCAACTCCTGGAAGCGTCGGATGAACCGATCGCGCCATGTCTGCCATGTGGCCTCCACCCGATGGGCGCCCATCAAGTCGTCCCACCATCCTCTCATGCACGGGTTAGACGCCACGTCCAGACACGGCCAGGGCGTGGAAGGCGTGCCGCAAGGCTTCTGGTGAGGCAGAAGCGCGGCACGCTCAACAGCCAGGGCCATCAGATCGGCCAGCTTCAGCTCGTAGGCGTTGACCGTCATGGCCACGTGATAGCCATAGCGCAGCGACATCAAGTTGGCGTGGCGCATCTCAATGCGGCACATGGGCGACCCAAGCAAGCCCTTCATCGGGCTGGTCACATCGCCGACGAAGGCCTCGTGCGCGTCGTGCATCAGCGCGGCCATCTGGCCGTGCGCATCTAGGCCCAGCTTCGTCTTGGCGATATCGCACACCAGAAGGCTATGCTCGGCCACGCTGTACGGGCGGGCGGCATGGCCGTTGAAGCGATTGATCTGTGCCAACGAGTGCGCAATGCGCTCGATCTCATAATCCGCGTGAGTGGGAAACTCCAGCGAAGCCTCATGGCCGTCGCAAGTGACAATCCAGTTCATGGTTTTCAAACGGCGGCGGCCGCTTCAGGTTCGTAGAAAGAAGGGTTCACCTCGTGCCCGATGTGGGTCACGGCGTGCAGGCGCACCACCGGTAGGCCTGCGTGCTTGTCAAAGCTCAGGCCCATGCCGTGCAGCTCCACCCGGGCGCCTTTGCGCAGCAGTCGAGCGGAATTGCTGGCGGCATAGCTCCCAGCCGGTGTGGTGCCATAGGCGCGCTCGGCCAACACGGGAAGGGATCCCGCCTGGTCGGGCGCCACCAGCACCACCACAACGGTGGTCCCATCGGTGTAGCGGCGCGTCTCCGCGTGCGTGAGCAGCTGGCCATCAATGCGCGTTTTCATGGGCGCTGCTCCAGTTGCTGCAGGTCCAGCAAAGTGCGGTTGATGTGCACGCGGTGCGCGGCGATGGCCAGCGGAGCGCGGTCAATCACGCCCTGCATGTAGGCCGCTTCGCGCTCCAGGCGGCGAAGGCGGGCCAACAACGTGACGCGGCGCAGGCCGGTGATGAAGGCGCGGGCGAAGCTCAGCATGGCGTGGCCTCACGGTGCACCAGCATGCTGACCATGCGGGCATCGGGATAAAGACGCTCGACAAGGTCATCCATGTCCTTGCGGCTGCGACAAACGCCATCCAGCCGAGTGCGTTCGCCGTTAGAGGTAATGACCGTGGCCCGCACCCTGATGCGCTCAACTGGGGCATAGGGTGGGCGGTCACATTCCGATAGCATCAAGGCTCCCACACCATCAACACCAACGAAAGGACCGCCCATGGAAAACGCAGAGCGTGAAGGCAGGTCGCAGACACCTCCTTTGCGATATCCGCCACCGCCTCCCCCACCAGTCAAGCTGACAGGAATGCCATGAATCACATCGCCGCCGACCAAACCTACCCGCGCACCAAGCAAGAGGCCATGCTCGACATCAAGCACGCCGTGCTGGTGCACCGACTCAACGAGCGGTTTTTCAACCGCCTCGACGCTGTACTGGGCGGCATTGGCATGGCGGGCGGCAGTGCTGCGGTGGTGGGATTGCTCGGTGGAAGTACGAATATCGCTGCCGTGGCCGGGGCGATCCTGGCAACTCTTTCCATCATTGAGCGCACCGTGGTCGCCGCACGCAAGGCAGAGATTCACCGGCAAGGTGCTGAGACCTTCGCTGCACTCGAGGTGCGCGCTCAGTCGTTGCAACTTGAGGAAATTGACGCTGAGCTGGCCAGCACGAAAGTCCGATTCCCTGACGGCCTTGAAGGTATGGGCTGGGTTGCCTACAACCGCAACCTTCGTAGCGCTGGCCTCCTCAGCAGTGTGGTGCCCATGAATCGTTGGCAGCGATTGCTGGATGCTTGCGTGTGAGGTGACGACGGCGCTCACGCTGTCACCTCGTCCTGGACGTAAGCGGCGTCGATCGCCTTCTCGGCGTCATCAGCGGCCATCAGCAGGGCTTGGGCGATCAGGCGGGCTTCGACGGGAGAAATGGACTCCTGAAACGCAAAGGGGCCGTTGCTCGCGCACACAGTTACACGGCCGACAGAGCGGGGGCGCGTATTCCAGGTGGTCACGCCCCACTCTGTCCCAGTCAACGCCATGGTGGCGTGTGCGGCTGTGTGTCCGTAACGCTCCTCGGTCAGGTAGTCGGTCCGGTCTTCCTTGACTGTGCGCGCAGCTTTTGCTTCGTGTTGCATGCTGCACCCCTCAAATGACCAAAGACTGAATGGGCAATCTGCGGACGGCTCGAGCGCGAAGCTCGTTGCTCTGGCTGGTGAGGTTCTGGTTGCCGTAGTTGAAGCTCTGACACCAGGCCCAGGAGGAATCAAGCCGCTCGCTGGTCCAGTGCGCGGCGGGCTCGAAGCTGTCCTTGAGGTTGGCGAAGAGGAGGGCGCCTTCTGGGCGCGTGGGCAGCTCGGCGTCGAGCTTCTTGGCCCAGTTCACCGCTTTGCGCCAGGTCAAGCGCTCGGCGGGCTTGTCGTCCAGCAGGATCAGCGCATAGGGCACGCCGTCCTTGCCGGTGGTGATGCCTGCGTAGGTGCCGCCGGCGAGCTGGCTGCCAATGGTGGGCAGGGCCTGGGAGTCTGCTTTCTGATCCATCTGTCACCTCTGTGGTGTGTCGATGGTTAATTATCCAAAACGGATAATGCAATGTCAACCCAAAACGGATAAATGTTTTCCCCTCTGAGTGGGATGGTTGCACTCACGTCGGATGTAGACAATCTATGGATGGACCCTCTAACCCTGTTTTCGCGTCTTGGTGTCTTCCTGATTGCGCTGTTCGCCGTGCGCGATCTGCTGTGGTGGCTCGGTCTCACGTAAAAAAACCCGCTCAAGGCGGGTCTTTGCTGCGTCAGCAAGGGTGCATCACATCTGGCGTTGCATAAGACGTCTGGCCTTGTCAATCCAATGCTCTTGCTTGGCCCTGATTCTGGCGGTGGTCATGGGCCAGTCCATTTCCTGGAACTGTTGTCCAGCTGCGGTGATGACGTCGTCCGTCACGGCCTGCAGCGGGTCAATGCCATAGTTTGCAAAGCAAAACTCGGCTGCCTTGGCGCCATACTCAGCCAGCTCGGCCACCCGATGGCATTGGCTGCGCATGGTCTTCTCAGGTGCACCGTTGTTGACCAGGTAAAGCAGGTAAGCCCTGACCAGATCAACTGCCCACGCAGCTTGGTCAGGGCCGTTGCCTTCACGCTTGGTGGCATACGCCTTCAGATTAGACATCCGGCTTTGCAGGCAGTGGATTGGGTCAAGTACTCTCAGGTTGAACTGCTGGCCCAAGTCTGAGGTGATCACCACGTCAGGTGCAAACTTCTTGATCTCGTCGTTGTCCAGGCCAGTTACCGTAGCCAAGAAGTCCATCAACATGATCCTGCTGTCCCGCTCCAGATAAAGAACGGCGGTGTTGGCGGTTGGATCGTCTGGGGCTGGTATGCACAGTTGTGTGCGCTCTACGCCCAACAGCTCGGCAAGCCATTCAGCATCGTCGCGGTGGCCCAACCAGTCGGCATCAAGGGTCAGTGCGTGGTAGTAGTTGCCTTGCTTTTCTGGGGCGACTGGGGCCGGCACATTCAGCAGGGTTCCCCATACCTCCAGTGCCTGGCCACCCACCAAGACAAGCCTGTCCGGCTGTCTGGACGACTTGTCCAGCACATAGTAAAAATCGGTTGGACGGTAGGGGTCTAGGCCACGTCTCATGGCGCGCTCCCCCAGGGATGCGCCTTCAGACATCAAATATTGCGCCAGCGGATGATTGCATTGCCCCGTGCTTGTTGGGGCATGAATCCAAATGCCTGGCACACATCGGGCACAGCATTCTTGCGCTGGCTGCTGGCTTGAACAGCCCTGCGCTTCACATCATCCAGGCGCGCCACCACTTCGACACGCAGCTCAGCGGGCTGGCGCGACGATGCAGCTTGTGCGCGGGAAGGCTTCATGTGATCCACCTGTGTGTTGAGGGCAGTGACAGACAAAGTGTCTGCTCATATTTGATCATTGTGCATCAACTGCACTGCCCCTGCAACAAAGTGGAGTGATCAGATTGCACCGACGTCTGAAAGAATGCGCTGAGCCATCAACCGTTCTGACTCAAACACGGCAAGCGAGGCGTTCTTTTGCTCTACCAGCCATTTGATGGAGGCAATATCTGACTCGATCTGGCTGATTTCCTTTGCGTCAAAGCCGTCACGCAGAGAAGGGCAGAGCAGATACATCACATTGCGGTCGCGGGGGAAGAGCTGGGTGGCCATCATCATGGCGGTGGCGCCCTTGTCCAGGTATGCGTTGCGGTGGTACTGGGTCTTGTACCAGGCAGAGGCAATGGTTCCGTGCAGCGGGGTGCCGGTCTCACGCGCCTCAATCTGGACATCCACGCGCACGGGCCGTCCTCCCTGGATAGTTTCAACCGGCTTGGAGCGCCAGAAATCAGGGGCGCCCTTGATGTTCATGTGCCGCGTCAGCAGCGTCCTGACTGTTTTGCGCACGTTGCGCGTGGCATGCACGTGGTCGTCGGTGTCCAGCCGCTCGGGCGTAGCTTCTTTGGTGCCCAATGGGACAAGCCTGGTAAAAAGATCGTCAACGATGGATTTTGCTGATGGGCCGCGCACAAACAGGGGAAGGCTGAGGCTAACGTTCCAGTTAACCGGCAGCGGGACGCCTTGCTCAATGGCATGCTCGGCCTGGTCGATCAGGAAAGCGGCATCCTCTGCCAGGTCATCGTTGTAGAGGCAGCGCAACGCAGCGACGTTGGAGAGCAGGCGCGTGGTGATCTCGCCGGACTCTCTGTCTGTGAAGGTGACGCCAACATTGAGCTGCTCGCCGGTTGCTGGGTCCAGGCTGAGGCGCACGAGCTGCCACATACCGGAAACCCCGGTGTGGCTGGCTCTGGGCGTCAGCAGCGTCTGGAGTGGCAGCATGGGTCAGGCAAGGTTCAGGACCCGAAATCGGGCGGACAACAAGGTTCTGGCATTTTGCACTCTGTTCACCAGGAAATGCAGCCATGCCGCACTTTGCCCGGGGGCAATGGCACCGCACCAAAATGAAATTTCATGTAACACCCTGCCCAAGCTGCGGGCCTGTGCGGCGGCGTCATCCACGCAGCGCGAATAGGCTTCGCTGATTGCTTCGGGTGCCGTGACGTTGCGGACGTGAATGGTGTGACGGTGAAGGCAATTGCTCAGCATCATGTTCACCAACTGTGGCAACTCGTCCTTGTGCCACCAGGGTCCGGTATCGGATCTGCGTAGCAGCTGGCCGTGATCAATGAGTGCGAATTGATCCTTCGCCTTGCGGATGAGGTTAAAAAGGTGCCGATCTGGGTTTGCCAACCATTCGTCCAGGGCGATGGTGGCGTGGCAGTGTTCCCAGCGGGCCTGCTCTTCCACCAGTGCCTCGTTGGGGATGATGCCGCGGGCCTGTGCAACGGTGATTTGTTCAGTGCAGAAGAAGTAGAGCGCCTGGTCCGGTTGGCTGATGCGCTGACTGATGGCGGCGTGCGGCGGCAAGTCGGATGCGAGGATGCTCGCGATGAATGCCCTGTTTGCAACGGGGAGTCCGCAAGCCTTGGCGATCAACCACCCCGATATCTCGTTCAGGCAATCAATCTGACCCGCCGGCAGATGTAGGTCCATGAGCTTGGCGTAGGCGTCAATCGGGCGCCCGTCCAGCATGAACCGCGCGTGGATGACGGGGCAGAAGTTTTGCTCCTCGTCATTCACCCAGCGGTATGGATTTAAGAACTGATCAGGCTGCGCCAGTTGCACCTGAAATTGATCAGGCAGGTGATTCATTTGGCGCGGCTGGTGGGAGAGGGCGCGAAATCGCTTGTGCTAACCGCTGGCTTGACCTCAAGCAGGTTTTGGATGCCGGGCGCCGGTTGGGTGGATGAGATCGTGGTGCTCTGAGGGCGTACAAGTCGCAGGGTGGCCTCGATGGATGTCCACAGTGCGTCTGGGAGTGGGCCGCTGCGCTCGGCCATGATCAAAGCGCGAAGCACATCTCGTGCCTTGCCTTGCAGGCCGTCAAGCATGTCCTCAGGCTCGAGGCCGTGAGTCAGCCAGGCTGGTAGCACTTTGAGAGCATGAGCCATCCGATTCACATCATCTACTGACGGCTGCCTCGTTCCGTCGAGCCACTTCTGCACTCCGGGTGTTGACATGTCCAGCCGCTCGGCGAGGGCATCCAGCGTGATCCGCTTTGCCTTTCTTGCCATCGTAGCCCTGTCTCGCCAATTGTTGTTTGAGTGCATGGCTTAAGTCTCACACCAGGCTATCCAGATTGGAATAAACAAAAAGGACAAAGCCAAAGGTTGCCAGCCGTACTTATCCGTCTTAGAATTATCCAAAACGGATAACGTATGCAACTCAAAGACTACCTTCTCGCCGAGGGCCTGACGCAGGCCGAATTTGGTCAACGCCTCACGCCGGCTGTGAGCCAAGGCAAGGTCAACCACTGGTTGCACGGCACACGCCGTGTCTCCCTGGCTGAGGCGTTGCAGATCGAGGAAGTCACGCAGGGCAAGGTCACGGTCAAAGACTTGTCCGGCATGTATGTCGTCCGCACCAAGCAATTGGAGGTGGCCCATGGCTGAGCGCTGCGTGACTGCTGGTGATGGCATCACTTCCGAAGCGGTGAACGTGATCCTCTCTTGTGAGGATGCCGACCGCATTGTTGATGCGCTCCACACTCTGGCCAGCAGCGTCGACCAGTTGCGTGACCAGTTGGTCAAGGATGCCGAGATCAGGCGGTCGCGGTCAGCTGTGATCCTTGAGAGGCCTCCGAAATGAGGTCTGCAAACATCTCCAACTCCGCCAGCGCTCGTTTTGTATACGCCGGGAAGTTGGTGTTCTTCCATTGCTTGGGCTCGGCGCCATCCAGGTCGGTTGGGCATGCCGAGTCCAACAACTCCTCTACGCGGATGCGTACTTGGTTGGCTAAGAGCAACTGCTCGGTCGAGTATTTCATGGGTGTCCCTGTCGTTTGGGGCTGGTTGTTGAGAATTCCATCTTCTCACGGCTGTGGACACCCGCCATCTCAGTTCGCCTGCGCTGCTGGCTTGGGCTGCAGCTGCGTTGCCAGCATGCCCATGCCCTCGGCCAAGTCGGTCAGCATCAACCGCGCCTCGGGCTCCAGCTGGTCGTTGGCCGAGCTGGCCTTGAGCATTTGCGACAGCACATGCAAGTCGGCCTTGGTGGCCGCAGCCAGGCTCAAGGTCAGTGTGCGCAAGGCCTGTTGCAGCACGTTCAGCGTGTGCGGGTCGATTCTGTTTTCCATGGGTGCTCTTTCGTTGGTGAAGGGGTTGGTGAGACGGCAACTTTGCCACGTCATGGGCGCCCGCCTTTTTCGGCCTCCTGCCGCAAATCCCACACGTCGCCTCGTCAACAACGAGCACCAGGGACTTCCGGTTTTCTTCCTCGCCGCGCCTGATTGCGTCCAGCGTCGTGGCGGCAGGGGGCTTTTTCTCTCTCGCATTCACAGCAGCCTCGAAGGGGGTGTTTGACATGGGCCAATCATCTAGCGATCCGCTTGCAACTGCACGCAACGCGCAGGCCGCTTTGTTGCAGCGTCTGCGCGAAATCAGCCAGACCGAGGCTGCACGCCAGCTGGGCGTGGACAAGTCAACCATCAACCGGCTGGTGAACGCGCACGCCGAGGCCCTGCTGGGCCTCCTGGCCGTGGCCGGCCTGCAGGTGGTCGACAGCCGTGCCCGCTTCATTGACGACGAAGACCTGCAAGCACTCCGCCGGCTGGCCAGCCATGGTCTCAACCACGTGGCCACCGGGGGAGCCGATGCATAAGGACTTCTCCCACCCTCCGTCCACCCTGCACGACGCCTTCGTGTCAGCCATGGAGAAGCATGGACTCAGCGTGGCCGCCATGGCTGCGCATGAGGTCAAGCTGCTGCGTGGCGTGGTGGCACACAGCTATCTGTGCGCTGTCGGCCGCATGACGGCCGCGGTGCCGGCTACCGAGAAGCTGAGCTGCAACGAAAACGCAGTGGCGTTGCAGGTGCTGCATGAATCGTTGCAGGTCCTGCAAGAGTTTGCCCAGTTCACCGAGGACGAGACGCCACAAGAGCGCCGCCTCAACGCTTGACGCATCCAACAATAAGAGGAAGTTGCAGCACCGTGCGTGAAGACATTCAAGACTTGATTAGCCGACTGGGCGAGATCCCGGCAGCCATGCGCGACCGCCAGCAATGGCTGGTGTGGCGCTTTGTGAAGAAGCCAGGACAGGACAAAGCGAGCAAGGTGCCGTACTACGTGAACGGCAATCTGCGGGGGTGGCCCAACGGCCAGCCGCCCAAGGGCGCTGATGGCAAGCGCGTGCCCACTGAGACGCAGCCCCAAGTCGACCAGGGCCATGATCTGGACCGAGCCGCACTGGTGACGCTGGGGCAGGCCACCGCCGCATTGCGTTCTGGGCGCTGGGCTGGCCTGGGCTTTGCGTTCCTCCCGGGTGATGGCCTGATCGGCATCGACGTGGACCGGGCCATTGACCAGGAAACAGGTGAAATGGCCGCGCACTGCCGCGACATCATCGCCAACTGCGGCAGCTACACCGAGCTGAGCCCCAGCGGTACCGGCGTGCACGTGATCTGCACCGGCACCACCGAGACGTTCAAGGACAATGACGTGGGCGTGGAGGTGTTCTGCGGGCGCCAGTTCTTCACGGTCACGGCCAAGCCCATTGGAGAGTGCCGGCACGCCAACTTCATCGGAACGGATGTGCTGGCCTGGTTGCACAAGCTGGTCAAGGGTGACAAGGCTGAGCAGCGCGTGCAGCAACGTGCAGCCACAGCCACCCAGGTGGCGCAGGCCTACGATGCCAACAAGCAGGCGGTGCGCTACTGCATGGCTGCGTTGGAGCGGGCTGTGCAGCACATGCGCAACACCACCGAAGGGGGGCGCAACAACGTCCTGAACGAGGAAGCCTTTGGGCTTGCCAGGCTGGTGGCAACGGGCGGAATCAGCGAAACCGTGATCCGCGCCGCCCTGGGTGATGCGGCCCGCGCAGTGGGCTTGGCCGATGCCGAGATCAACGCCACGATGGACAGCGCCATCCGCTCGGGCCTGGCCAAGCCTGTTGCCATCCCTCAGCGCGAGCCGCGCCGGGCACTCTCTCCCGCCCCCTCTCACGTTTCGGCAGGGCCAAGCGACGACAGCAGCGCGGCAGCCAATGATCTGGAGGAGCCCGCATGGATGGCCGATGTAGCGCCTCCAGCCGTGGCTGATGTTGCATCGGGCGCCATTGCCAAGGCCCGCGCTCGCGCCAAAGGGGGGAAGGGGGCTGGCGATGCAGCCGGCGAGCAGGACGAGAGCTTCTGGGCCAGGGTCGATGCGCTGACTGAGCGCTTCTTCCTGGTCGAGGCCTCTGACCAGGCGCTGGATAACCGCGACATGAGCTTCTGGCGTGTATCTGACATGCGCCTGCGCTTCGGTCAGCCCGTGGTCAAGGCGTGGCTGGCTCGGGTATCTGAAGAGCGCGCTCGCTCAGTTCATCTCAAGGACGTGCTGTTCGAGCCGGGCCTGGATGTCGAGAGCCATCAGATCAATCTGTTCACCGGCCTGGAGCTACAGCCCATTCCCTGCACCGCCGCTGACGTGGAGCCCATGCTGGCCCTGCTGCGCCACCTGTGCAGCGAGACCACGCTGGACATGGACGGCAGCGCAGACGATGCCGACGCGGTGATGCACTGGGTCTTGCAGTGGCAGGCCCTGCCATTGCAGAAGCTCGGCACCAAGATGCAGACCGCATGCATCTTCCACGGCGAACAGGGCACCGGCAAAAACCTGTACTGGGACACATGGCGTGACCTGTTCGGGGTGTACGGCATCACCGTGGGGCAAACCGAGCTGGAGGACAAGTTCAACGGCTGGGTATCGCGCAAGATGGCGATCATCGGTGACGAGGTGGTCTCGCGCCAGGAGATGTACCACAACAAGAACCGCATCAAGATGCTGGTGACCACCGAGGACCGCTTCCCCATTCGCGGGATGATGAAAGAGACCCGGTGGGAGTCCAACCACGCCAACGTGGTGTTCCTGTCCAACGAGAGCCAACCGCTTCCGCTGGAAGAGCGTGACCGCCGCTACATGGTGATCTTCACCCCGCTGGAGGCCCCGGCCGAGCTGTACCAAGCCGTGCGCGACTTCAAGGCTAACGGTGGCCTGGGCAAGTGGTTGTACTACCTGCAGACCTATCCGCTCGATGGGTTCGACGCGCATACCAAGCCCCTGATGACGCGGGCCAAGCAGAACCTGATCGAGCTGACTTGGAAGGCGCCGCAGCGCTTCATGGCTGAGTGGATCGGTGGCTTCCTTGACTTGCCGGTGCGCGTGTGTGCCGCCGAGCAGCTGTACCGCGCCTTCCGCCGCTGGTGTGACCGCAACGGTGAGCGCTGGCCTGAGAGCCAGTCCAACTTCACCAACGCGGTGAGTCGGTGGGTGAACCAGCGGGTGCGCCGCAAGCCGGACGGATCGTTTGAGCCGCCGGCCATGACTTACAAGGTGATCAAGCTCAAGGACTCGGTGACCGATTCGCGCAAGGCAGTGCGCTGCTGGGTGCCGCTGGGGTGCGGTGCGCCCGACGGCACAAGCGAGGGAGCCTGGGCAAGCGACAGCGTGCAGACCTTCGAGCGCGACATCAACCGATTCTGCCGCACGCCGGGTGCGCTGGATGGGGAGGAATGAGCATGTGGTTGCGCTCTGGTTACGTCAAGGTTACGCGCCGGTTACGCGCTAAGTCCTTGAAGTTACGTGGGTTACGCGGTTACGCGGAATTTCTCACATGCGTGTGTGCGCGTGCGAGAAGTGAACAAATTTCTCCCATACGAGAAAACTACCGTAACCACCGTAACCCACGTAACTTCAAGGACTTAGCGCGTAACCACGGCGTAACCAACGCATAACCACCCCGTAACGCACCTTTATAGAAGAAGAGGATGTGATGAGTGAGTTGAGAAGCCAGATGCCAACAGTGGCCACCATCGTCCAGGAGCGCCGCCAAGCATGGGGTGATGCCCATGTGAACCGCTGTATCAAGGAGGGCTTGAAAGGCCAGCCAAACCGCTTCTATGCCATCGAGGCGGGCCACATCGTCGGCACACCCTTCGACGCCACCACGGACCTCCACCACGCCGCCAAGCTGGCCGCCATCGTGGGCGGTGCCTTCGTGGCCATGCAGGAGCCAACAGCATGAAGATCAACATCGATGTCAACACAGCTGAGTTCAAGCGCGCCATGGGCGTGGCCGAGAGCCAGGTGAAGTACGCGGCCAGCCGCGCCATCAACGCCGTGGCTGAGAAGGGTCAGAAGGCAGTGCAGGCCGAGATGCGCAAGGTGTTCGACCGGCCCACCGAGTGGGTGATCAACAGCCTGCGCCTCAAGCGATCGAGCAAGGCCCAGACCAAGCTGGAAGCCGAGGTGGCGTTCAAGGACCGCAACTCGGCCGAAAGCTCTCGCACCATGGTCGAACCGCATGTGGTGGGTGGATCGCGCCGCTTCAAGGCGATGGAGGCCCGCCTGCGCGGCATCGGCATGCTGCCAGCTGGCTGGTTCGTTGTGCCGGGTGCTGCCGCCAAACTGGATGCCAACGGCAACATGAGCCGAGGGCAGATCAGCCAGGTGCTGAACGTGCTGGGCAGCTACACCGAGGCGGGCTTCAACAAGGCCAACATCAACACGGTGCGGCGCCTGGCAAAGGGCGGCCTCAAGAGCAGCCAGTACGGTCAGTTCGGCTTCACCTACTGGGTCAACCCGGTGGGGGGAAAGCGCAGCGGGCGCCTGTTGCCGGGTGTGTACCAGCGCGTGCAGACCGGCTTCGGCAGCTCGCTCAAGCCGGTCATGGTCTTCGTCAAGTCCACCAGCTACAAGAAGCGCCTGGACTTCTACGGCATCGTGCAGCGCACTGCCGATGCCAGCCTGTCAACTGAGTTCACCAGCGCCTTCAACGAGGCCATGCGCACGGCTCGGTTCAGCCAGCAAGGGAGCCTGCTGTGATCGGGGGGGGCAACTGGCGGGCCCCCCGGTCTGGGTCCTCCTGGGCCCCTGCGGGTGCGGGTAATTCGAACCGCGATGTCGGACTGTTTCGTGGATCTCCTAGAGGGGTTGTATTGTGCTGATCGACACTGATGCAAAAGCCACGCAGGCCCTGATCGGACAGCTGGTCGGCGTCTCTCAGCAGGCCATCAGCGCGTTGGTCAATGCTGGAAAGCTGCCGGCTGACGCAACGATTGGGGAGATGCTCATCGCCTACTGTGAGCGCATCCGCGAGCAAGCGGCCGGGCGGAAAGGCGAGACCGGTGATCTCGACCTGGTGCAGGAGCGTGCCGCCCTGGCCCGCAGCCAGCGCGAGAGCCAGGAGCTGAAGAACGCCGTGGCACGTGGCGAGTACGCGCCCATCGGCCTGCTGGCCGACGTGCTGGGCAAGGCCAGCGGCGCCGTGGTCGATCGCTTCGACCAGCTGCCAGGCAGGATCGCCAAGGCCTGCCCCGATCTGCCTGACGCTGCCCGCGTCGCCGTGCTGGAGGTG
>NZ_JAVEYN010000009.1:0-120226 GCF_034003525.1 Aquabacterium sp. | reverse complement strand
ACCTCCAGCTGAGTTCGCCGCCAAGCATCGCAACCCAACCCCATCAAAAAACGAAGCAAGATCAGTTAACCTGCAAACCCTTGGACCTCTCTCCAACTGACTGGTATGGCTGGAGGGGGCAGGTCACGACGGCGAGGAACTCCTCGTCATCCGCGAGGAAGACGTCCTCGCCATCGTCGAAGCCTGATCCCCTCATTGAAGTAATTGGAGAACGCAAACATGGCAGCCAAACATGTCGTATTCGGTGATGACGCCCGCGCCAAGATCGTGCGGGGCGTGGACATCCTGGCCAACGCCGTCAAGGTGACGCTCGGCCCCAAGGGCCGCAACGTGGTGCTGGAGCGCGCTTTCGGCTCCCCCACGGTGACCAAGGACGGCGTTTCCGTCGCCAAGGAAATCGAGCTGAAGGACCGCTACGAGAACATCGGCGCGCAGCTCGTCAAGGAAGTGGCCTCGAAGACCTCGGACAACGCCGGTGACGGCACCACCACCGCCACCGTGCTGGCCCAGGCCATCGTGCGCGAGGGCTTCAAGTACGTGGCCGCCGGCCTGAACCCGACCGACCTCAAGCGCGGCATTGACAAGGCCGTGGCCGCGCTGGTGGCCGAGGTGCAAAAGCTCGCCAAGCCCACGACCACGTCGAAGGAAATCGCGCAGGTGGGCGCCATCTCGGCCAACTCCGACTGGGACATCGGCCAGATCATTGCCGACGCCATCGACAAGGTGGGCAAGGAAGGCGTGATCACCGTGGAAGACGGCAAGAGCCTGCACAACGAGCTGGACGTGGTCGAAGGCCTGCAGTTCGACCGCGGCTACCTGTCGCCCTATTTCATCAACAACCAGGACAAGCAGGCCGTCGAGCTGGACGAGTCGCTGGTGCTGCTGATCGACAAGAAGGTCACCCACATCCGTGAGCTGATCCCGGCGCTGGAAGCCGTGGCCAAGGCGGGTCGCCCCTTGCTGATCATCGCGGAAGACATCGAAGGCGAAGCGCTGGCGACGCTGGTGGTCAACGCCATCCGCGGCATCCTCAAGGTGGTGGCGGTGAAGGCACCGGGCTTTGGTGACCGTCGCAAGGCCATCTTGGAGGACATCGCCGTGCTGACCGGCGGCAAGGTCATCGCCGAAGAGGTGGGCCTGTCGCTGGACAAGGTGACGCTGGAGGACCTGGGCCAGGCCAAGCGCGTGGAGGTAGGCAAGGAGCACACCATCCTGATCGACGGCGCGGGCGAGGCCACGCAGATCGAAGCGCGCGTCAAGCAGATCCGCGTGCAGATCAGCGAAGCGACCAGCGACTACGACCGTGAGAAGCTGCAAGAGCGCGTGGCCAAGCTGGCCGGTGGTGTGGCGGTGATCAAGGTGGGCGCCGCCACCGAGGTGGAGCTGAAGGAGAAGAAGGCCCGCGTGGAAGACGCGCTGCACGCCACCCGTGCGGCTGTGGAAGAAGGCGTGGTGCCGGGCGGTGGCGTGGCGCTGCTGCGTGTGCGCCAGGCCGTGGGCAGCCTCAAGGGCGACAACGCCGACCAGGACGCCGGCATCAAGCTGGTGCTGCGCGCGGTGGAAGAGCCACTGCGCCAGATCGTGGCCAACGCCGGTGGCGAGCCCAGCGTGGTGGTGAGCCGTGTGCTGGAAGGCACGGACACTCACTTCGGCTTCAACGCGGCCAACGACAGCTACGGCAACCTGGTGGAGCAAGGCGTGCTGGACCCGGCCAAGGTGACGCGCACGGCGCTGCAGAACGCGGCCTCGGTGGCCAGCCTGATCCTGACGACGGAAGCCATCGTGGCGGAGATTCCCGAGCCCAAGGTTCCAGCCGCGCCGCATCACGATGAAGGAGGCTTTGGCGGCGGCTTCTGATCGCTGAACCATCGGCCACTTACCAGCCGCATCAGCGCGGCTGCTCACGCCCTGCACGCGCAGCCCTTTGCGCGGCAGGGCGTTTGTCATTGGGGCATGGCGGGCTTATGCGCGTTGTTGCGATCTCAACAGCCTGCTGCATTTTGTGCATGAGCACATGCCAAAGCATCAGTTCGCAAAACCATCACGGCCGACGAGACTGCGTTCATGGTGTTGATGACACCTGATCCTTTCCACCCTCTCGATGTACGAGGTCATGACGATGAAGACTTTCCACAAGATCCTGGCGGCCGGTGCCTGGCTGCTGTCCCTGCCGGCTCTGGCCAACTCGCCCTTCCTGGTCAGCACCGACTGGCTGGAGAAGAACCTGAACAACCCCAAGGTCAAGGTGATCGAGGTCAGCGTGGTGCCCGGCGTGTACGAGCGCGGCCACATCCCCGGTGCGGTCAACTTCGAGTGGCACACCGACCTCGTCGACCCCGTGCGCCGTGACATCGTCAACCAGGCCAACCTGGAGAAGAAGCTGCGCGCGGCCGGTGTGAACCAGGACAGCACCGTGATCCTCTACGGTGACAACAACAACTGGTTCGCCGCCTGGGGCGCCTGGGTGTTCGACGTGTACAGCGTCAAGAACGTGAAGCTGCTCGACGGCGGCCGCAAGAAGTGGGAAGCCGAAGGCCGCGCCCTGTCGCCGCTGGCGGCCACGCCCACGGCCGGCAACATCAAGGTGAGCGCGGCCAACCCGGCCCTGCGTGCACGCCTGACCGATGTGGTCGCCGCCGCCGAGAAGAAGACCAACACCGCGTTGGTGGACATCCGCTTGGCCGATGAGTTCACTGGCAAGGTGTTCGCCCCCGCCGGTGTGCAAGAGCTGGCCGTGCGCGCCGGCCACGTACCCGGTGCGGTGAACGTGCCCTGGGGCCAAGCCGTGGCCGCCGATGGCACCTTCAAGCCGGTGGAAGAGCTGCGCAAGCTGTATGCGGGCGTGGGCATCGATGGCAAGAAGCCCATCATCACCTACTGCCGCATTGGCGAGCGCTCCAGCCACACCTGGTTCGCGCTGAAGAAGCTGCTGGGCTACGAGGTGCGCAACTACGACGGTTCGTGGACCGAGTACGGCAACACCGTGGGCGTGCCCATTGCCAACCCGGCCGGCACGGTCTGGGGCGGTCGCTGAGCTGACGCTAGCCAGAAAGTGAGATGAGCATGGCGCAGTACCAAGCCGTGCAGGGGCGGCCCAGATGGGCCGCTGTCCTGACCTCCGTGGCCGTGCTCAGCACGGCTTTTTTCCTTCACCGGCATCTGGGCAGCTTGCCCGGCGGCGCGGCGCTGGCACTGTCGCTGGTGTTCGGCCTGGGCTTTGGCGTGCTGCTGCAGCGCTCGCGCTTTTGCTTCTACTGCGTGAGCCGTGATTTCATCGAGCAGCGCGATGCACGCGGCCTGCTGGGCATCGTGGCCGCACTGGCGGTGGGCACGCTGGGCTACCACGCGGTGTTCGGCGCCTTCCTGCCGGAGCCCGCGCCGGGGCGTCTGCCCCCTGGTGCCCACATCGGGCCGGTCAGCATCGTGCTGATCGGGGCCTCGTTCACCTTTGGGCTGGGCATGGCCGTGGCCGGCTCCTGCGTCAGTGCGCAGCTGTATCGGCTGGGTGAAGGCGTGGTGACCGCGCCGCTGGCCTTGCTCGGCACGCTGGGCGGTTTCATCCTGGGCCTGCGTGTGTGGAACACGCTGTACCTCGATCACATCCAGGAGGCACCGGTGGTGTGGCTGCCGAACCACCTGGGCTACGAGGGCTCACTGGCTGTGCAACTGCTGGGGCTGGGCGGGCTGGCCGCGCTGCTGTGGTGGCGTCATCGCTCACCTGCGGCAGCGGCATCCGACACGCCCTGGTGGCGCCGTCGCTGGGCGCCGCACACCGGCGGCATCCTGATCGGCGCCCTGGCCGTGATCGCCTTCTTGCGCGTGTCGCCGCTGGGCGTCACGTCCGAGCTAGGCAGCATCGCCCGCACGCTGGCCGATCAGCAGCAGTGGCTGCCCAGCCGCCTCGAAGGGCTCGACACCTTCCGCGGCTGCGCCACCGCGATCAAGGAGACGCTGTGGTCGAACAACGGTGCGCTGGTCGTAGGCCTGGTGCTGGGCTCGCTCGCGGTAGCCGTGCTGGCGGGAGACTTCCGCCCGCGCTGGCCCAGCGTGCGCGAAGCGGTGCGCGCTGTGCTCGGCGGGGTGCTGATGGGCTTGGGCAGCATGCTGGCCCTGGGCTGCACGGTGGGCACGCTGCTGTCCGGCATCATGGCCGCGGCCGCCTCGGGCTGGGTGTTCCTGCTGTGGGCGGGGCTGGGCCTGTGGGTGGGCTGGTGGCTGCGTCGCCAGCGCTGGTCGGGTCTGGCCGACCCGGTGGCCTGAGTCGGTCGGCGGCTCAGCCGTCCTGCGGGTCGGTGGGCGTGGCCAGGATGCGCTGGTAAAGCTCGATGTCCAGCCAGCGGCCGAACTTGAAGCCGGCCTGACGAACGGTGCCCGCATGGGTGAAGCCTAGCGCCTGATGCAGGCGGATGCTCACGGCATTGCTGGCGTCGATCACGCCCACCAGCACATGCTTGCCCTGGTCTTGCGCCGCGCGGATCAAGGCCTGCATGAGCTGCGGGCCCAGGCCCTTGCCGCGGTGCGCCGCGTGCACGTACACGGAATGCTCGACCGTGTACTTGTACGCCGGCCAGGCGCGGAAGGTGCCGTAGGACGCAAAGCCCATCAGCTCGCCCGCTTCCGACTCCACACCGATGACCGGAAAGCCGCCTGCGCGCTTGGCCTCGAACCAGCTCGTCATCTGCGCGCGGGTGCGAGGCTCGTAGTCATACAGGGCCGTCGAATGCACGATGGCCTCGTTGAAGATGGCGAGGATGGCCTCGCCGTGCCGTTCGTCGGTGCAGTCAACCCATTGCATGCCACATCATAGGGCGGCGATGGACACCTCGGTGGACTTGACCAGGGCGATGACCTCCTTGCCGACCACCAGGCCCAGGTCCTTGATGGAGCGGGTGGTGATGACCGAGGTGACGATCAGCCCGGCGGGCGTTTCGACATCGATCTCGGAGACCACGGGTCCTTCGATGATCTCTTTGACCTTGCCGCGGAACTGGTTGCGGACGTTGATGGCGCTGATGCTCATGGTGAACCTTTCATGACGAAACCACAGGGACCCCGCTTGTGTGATGGGGGAGTCATGGCAGTGTCGATCGCAGCACCGCGCAGCAGAACGAAGAATTGCTTCTAAGGTTCTGAGCTTCGTGCCTTCATGCGCTTTCGGCATGAGCTCATGTGATGCGCCCGTCATCGCATATGGATGGACGAATTCCTTTGTTTTCTTGATGGGCGTTGATTTCTAGACTGCCTCTCAACTTGTCATAACGAGTTGAGAAATGAACAGTCCACGCCCTTCCCACACCGCCACCGCCGAGCCGCTCTATGAGCGGATTCGCCTGGCGCTGCGCGAGGGCATCCTGAGTGGACACCATGCCCCCGGCAGCCGTGTGCCGTCCGAAAGTGAGCTCGGCCAGCTGTATGGCGCCAGCCGCATCACCGTGCGCCAGGCCCTGTCGGCCTTGCAGCAAGAGGGCCTGATCTTCACTCGCCAGGGCAAGGGCAGCTTCGTGGCCCGCCCCAAGGCCTTTCAGAACGTCAGCACCCTGCAGGGCTTTGGCGAACAGATGGCCACTCTGGGCTACGAGGTGCTCAACCGGTTGCAAGAGCTGCGCGAGGTGCCGGCCAGTGCCCAGGTGGCCCAGCGCCTCGGTGTCTCAGTGGATGAGCCTGTGACGCAGATCCAGCGCGTGCGCCTGCTCAACCGCGAGCCAGTCTCCCTGGAATGGACCTGGGTGCGCACCACGCAGGGCCGCCAGCTCGCGCAGGCCGACCTGATCGGCCGCGACATCTTCTTGATTCTGGAGAACGACTGCGGCGTGCCGCTGGGCCACGCCGACCTGGCGCTGGACGCGGTGCCCGCCGATGCCGACACCGCCTCGGCCCTGGGCATCGCCCCGGGTGAGCCGGTGCTGCGCATCGAACGCCTGACCCATGACATCCACGGCACGCCGGTGGACTTCGAGTTTCTGTATTTCCGCGGTGACACCTTTCAGTACCGCTTTCGGGTCGATCGCCATCGGCCCCAGGAGTGAACCCATGCAAACCATTGAACATGAATACGACATCGTCGTGGTGGGGGGCGGCACGGCCGGCCCCATGGCCGCGATCAAGGCCAAGGAGGCCAACCCCAAGCTGCGTGTGCTGCTGCTGGACAAGGCGCACGTCAAGCGCAGCGGCTGCATCTCCATGGGCATGGACGGGCTGAACAACGCCGTCGTGCCGGGCTACGCCACGCCCGAGCAGTACACCAAGGAGATCACGATCGCCAACGACGGCATCGTCAACCAGTCCACCGTGTACGCCTATGCGCAGCACAGCTTCAGCACCATCGAGCAGCTCGACCGCTGGGGTGTGAAGTTCGAGAAAGACGCCACCGGCGACTACGCGATGAAGAAGGTGCACCACCTGGGCACCTATGTGTTGCCGATGCCCGAGGGGCACGACGTCAAGAAGGTGCTATACCGCCAGCTCAAGCGCGCCCGTGTCGAGATCACCAACCGCATCATCGCCACCCGCCTGCTCAAGGCCGCCGATGGCAGCGTCAACGGTGTGATGGGCTTTGACAGCCGCACGGCCGACTTCCATGTGGTGCGCGCCAAGGCCGTCATCCTGGCCTGCGGCGCGGCCGGGCGCCTGGGGCTGCCCTCGTCCGGCTACCTGATGGGCACCTACGAGAACCCGACCAATGCGGGCGATGGCTATGTGATGGCCTATCACGCAGGCGCCGAGCTGGCCAACCTGGAGTGCTACCAGATCAACCCGCTGATCAAGGACTACAACGGCCCGGCCTGCGCCTACGTGACCGGCCCGCTGGGCGGCTACACGGCCAACGGTGAGGGCGAGCGCTTCATCGAGTGCGACTACTGGAGCGGCCAGATGATGCTGGAGTTCTACCAGGAGCTGCAAGGCGGCAAGGGCCCGGTCTTCCTCAAGCTCGACCACCTGGCGGAGGAAACCATCCAGACCATCGAGACCATCCTGCACGGCAACGAGCGCCCCAGCCGTGGGCAGTTCCACGCCGGCCGGGGCACCGACTACCGCAAGGACATGGTCGAGATGCACATTTCGGAGATCGGCTTTTGCAGCGGCCACAGCGCCTCGGGCGTGGCGGTCAACGCCAAGGCCGAGACGACGGTGCCGGGCCTGTATGCCGTGGGTGACATGGCCGCCGTGCCCCACAACTACATGCTGGGTGCCTTCACCTATGGCTGGTTTGCCGGTGTCAACGCCGCCGAGCGCGCCAGCCAGCTGGACTTCAGCGCGGTGGACGCCGAGCAGATCGAAGCCGAGAAGCGCCGCGTCTATGCACCGCTGCAGCGCGACCACGGCCTGCCACCGCTGCAGGTCGAGTACAAGCTGCGCCGCTTCGTCAACGACTACCTGCAGCCGCCCAAGGTCACGCGCAAGTACGAGATCGGCCTCAAGCGCTTCGAAGAGATCGGCGAAGACATCGGCCACCTGCACGCCCGCAACCCGCATGAGCTGATGCGCGCGGCCGAGGTGTCGGTGATCCGCGACTGCGCCGAGATGGCGGCCCGCGCCTCGCTGTTCCGCACCGAAAGCCGCTGGGGCCTGTACCACCTGCGCGTGGACTACCCCGAGCGCAACGACGCCGACTGGTTCTGCCACGCCCATCTCTACAAGGACGAACAGGGCCGCATGGCCCACGCCAAGCGCGAGATCGAACCCTACATCGTGCCGATCGACGACGTCGAGAAGACCGCCTACGACCGCCTGCGCATCCCGCGCGGACAGGCTCAGAACCTGAGCGCCGATGCGGCCCAGCCCGCGCCGGCCGCCGCCTGATCTTTGAAGGAAGTTCCCCATGCCTTTCGCCCCCGCCGCCATCGCCCAGTACAGCGAAGCCGCCGTCACCGTGGACCTGGACAAGTGCATCGCCCACAAGGGCTGCACCGTCTGCATCGACGTCTGCCCGATGGACGTGCTCGCCATCAATCCAGAAACCGGCAAGGCCCACATGCGGCACGACGAGTGCTGGTACTGCTTGCCCTGCCAGAAGGACTGCCCCACCCAGGCCATCAAGGTCGAGATCCCTTACCTCGTGCGCTGACGCCCGCTCAGCGCACACCCATCCCAACATCAGGAGTTGTCACATGTCTTTGCCTTCTTTCTCGCGCGCCCTGCGCACCGCTGCCTTCGCATTTGCCGCCACGGCCACAGCCCTGGCCGCCCAGGCTGAAACCATCCGCCTGGCCATCGGCACCCAGGACACGACCATCAACTGCGCCACCGGCGGCCTGTTGATCCGTGAGCTCAAGCTGCTCGACAAGTACCTGCCCAAGGACGGCAAGTACAAGGGCGTCACCTACGACGTGCAGTGGAAGAACTTCACCTCGGGCGCACCGCTGACCAACGAGATGCTGGCCGATAAGCTGGACATCGGCTCGATGGCCGAGTTCCCCGGCGCGGCCAATGGCGCCGCCTTTGAGAAGGCCGGCAAGAAGAGCGTGTTCATCACGGTGCTGTCGGGCAGCACGCTGGGCAGCGGCAATGGCATCGTCGTGCCCAAGGACTCGCCGGTGACCTCGCTGGCCGAACTGCGCGGCCGCACGATCTCGGTGCCGTTTGCCTCGGCCGCCCACGGCATGCTGCTGCGCGCGCTGAAGGCGCAGGGGTTGGACCCGGCCAAGGACGTGAACATCATCACCCAGGCACCGGAAGTGGCCGGCCCCGCGCTGCAGGCCAACAAGATCGAGGCCCACGCCGACTTCGTGCCTTTTGCCGAAGCCTTCCCCTTCCGCGGCTTCGCCCGCAAAATCTACGACGGCGCCCAGGCCAAGTCGCCCACCTTCCACGGCACGCTGGTCAACACCGCGTTTGCCCAGAAGTACCCCGAGGTGGTCACGGCCTTCCTGCGTGCGTCCATCGAGGCCGACCGCCTGATCGCCGCCGAGTCCGAAAAGTACAGCGAGCTGATCGAGAAGCACACCGGCATCGAAGCCCCGGTGAACTACCTCTTCCACGGCCCGCTGGGCTTGCAGACGCGCGACCACAGCTTCAAGCCCGAGTACCGTCAGGCCCTGCAGACCGCCATCGAGACCCTGCGCCTGCTGCGCCGCACCGATACGACGCTGAACGCCAACGCGCTGATCGACGAGCGCTTCATCCGCACGGCCTATCAGCAGTCGGGTCTGAACTACGACGCGCAGTTGAAGAACTCGGCCAAGGCCCCTTTGAAGGCCAACGACGCGCTCACGGGCAAGGCCATCACCGACACGCAGCGCCTGGCCGGCATCTGGGTCAAGGGCGAAGGCAAGGTGCGCCACTACGCTTCGATCGAGAACGCCCTGAAGGACCTGGCCCAGCTGGAGAAGGCCGGCAAGAGCGCCCGCGCCGTCTACGTGCATGACCTGATCCACCGCATCAAGCTGCTGGGCAACCTGGCCTGGTACGCCACCGATGCCAAGGGGCAGGTGAGCGCCTTCCTGCAAAAGGACGCGGCCGTGGCCTATGCCGGGGCCAACAAGGGCAAGGTGTTTGACCTGGCCGGCCTGCGTGCCGGTGTGACAGGACGCTGAGCATGAGCGCCACACCAAGCCAAGTCTGGCGCTGGGGCGCCCAGGCGATCTCGCTGGTGGCGTGCGTGCTGGTGTGGCACGTGCTGTCCACCCAGCGGACCCACCTGGGCCTGGTCACCTTCGCGAACGTGCCGCCACCGTCCGAAGTGTGGGCCGCGGCCTGGGAGCTCGTCGAGTCGCCCAAGCTGAGCCAGCACCTGTCGAGCAGCCTGCTGCGCGTGGCCTCGGGCTTCGTGTCGGCAGCGGCGCTCGGCGTGGTTCTGGGCCTGCTGATCGGTCGTTCGCGCTGGGTGCGCCTGGCCCTGCTGCCCCCACTGGAAGTGGCACGGCCCATTCCGGCCGTCGCCTGGATCCCGCTGGCCATCCTGATGTTCCCCTCGTCGGAAGGCAGCATGGTCTTCATCACCTTCGTGGGCGCGCTGTTCCCCATCCTGCTCAACACCATTCACGGGGTCAATGGCGTGGACCCGCGCCTGGTGGCCTCGGCGCGCAGCCTGGGCACCAGCCGCTGGCGTCTGTTCGGTCAGGTCATCCTGCCCTCGGCCGCACCCAGCATCGTCACGGGTCTGTCGATCGGCATGGGCACCTGCTGGTTCTGCCTGGTCACGGCCGAGATGATCTCGGGCCAGTACGGCATCGGCTACTACACCTGGGAGTCTTACACCGTGCAGGCCTACGCCAACATCATCGTCGGCATGCTGGTGATCGGCCTGCTGGGCATGGGCAGCAGCGCGCTGATCCACTGGGGCGGCCAACGTCTGATGCCCTGGCATCGTTCACAAGGAGGTCAGGCATGAGTGCCGTTCTCAAAAGCGTTCCCCCGGTCACCACGCACGCCGGTACCGGCCGCCTCGACATCGATCAGGTGTCCATCCACCTGGGCGAAGGCGCGCAGCGCTTCGTGGCGCTCGACGAGGTCTCGCTCACGATCGAGCCCGGTGAGTTCGTCTGCCTGCTGGGGCCCTCGGGCTGCGGCAAGTCGACCTTGCTGGGCGCGCTGGCCGGCCACCTGCGCCCCACTCATGGCGAGGCGCGGCTCGATGGCCAGCGCATCGACGGGCCCGATCCGCAACGCGGTCTGGTCTTTCAGCACCACACGCTGTTCCCGTGGCTGAGCGTGCAGGACAACGTGGCCTATGGGCTGAAGATGCGTGGCGTCTCTCGCACCGAGCGGCTGCAACAGGCGCAGGCGTTGCTGAAAGAAGTGGGCCTGCAAGGCTTCGAGCAGCGCTATCCGCACGCCCTGTCAGGCGGCATGCAGCAGCGCGTCGAGATCGCACGGGTGCTGATCAACCAGCCACGCGTGCTGCTGATGGACGAGCCCTTTGGCGCGCTCGATGCACTGACCCGCCTGAAGATGCAGGAGCTGCTGCTGAGCCTGTGGGGCCACCTGAAGACCACCATCGTCTTTGTGACCCACGACATCGACGAAGCCCTGTTCATGGCCGACCGCATCCTGGTGATGAGCCCGCGCCCTGGTCGCATCATCGAAGAGATCCATGTCGAGGCCGAGCGCCCACGTCAGTCCGAGTGGCTGACCAGCGTGCCCTTTGCGCGCCTCAAGCGCCACTGCCTGGACCTGCTGCGCGACCCGACCACCACCTTGCCGCTGGAGCGCCTCAACCCCGTGACGGGTTTGAACCGCCGCGGCATCCGCTCCTCCGAATTCTGAAGAAAGCACCTTCCCCCATGAGCACCCTGTTTGCCCTGCCGCCGCCCGAGGTGTCGACCGCCGACGATGACCTGCAAGCGCTGCACCCACGCCTGACCTCGGACGACGCCACCGTGCGCCGCCTCGCCCTGATCGAGCTGGCCGAGCTGGAAGACGAAGCCCACGCGCCCTGGCTGGCCTGGGCCTTGCGTGACCCGGACCCGGCCATCCGCGCCGATGTGGCCGCTCGCCTGGCGTACTGGGAGCAGCCGATCGTCCTGAACGCCCTGGTGGATGCCTTGCACGACGCTGAAGCGGCTGTGCGCGAGGCCGCCGCCTACAGCTTGGCCGAGATCAAGCAGACCGAGAGCGGCACGCTGCTGTTGCCCGCGCTGGACGGGGCCCAGGGCTTCGTGCTGGCGAGCCTGCTGCACGCCATCAAGGAGCTGCGTCTGCCGGGCAGCCTGCACGCCGCCTTGCGTGCCACCGACGCCCCCGATACGGCCGTGCGCCTGGCCGCCGTGGGCGTGCTGGGCTGGCTCAAGGATGCGTCCGCGCTGCCGGTGCTCACTCACCTGGCCGCCCACGACGCTGATCCTGAGGTGCGTCGCGCCGCAGTGGGCGCGCTGGGCCTGGGGCAGGGCCACGATGCGCAGGTGCAGCCGGCCCTGCTGGGCGCCCTGCAGGACCCGGTTTGGCGCGTGCGCGAAGAGGCTGCGGCCACGCTCGGCAAGCTCAAATTGCCCGAGGCGGTGACGCCCCTGATCCAGAGCCTGCAAGACGCCTACTGGCAGGTGCGCCAGCTGGCCTCGCGGGCCCTGGGGCGGCTGAAAGACGCCCAGGCCGTGGATGCCCTGATCAGCCACGCCTTGCAGCACGACATCGCCAACCTGCGCAAGGAAGCCAGTGTGGCCCTGGGCGAGATCGGCCATGCCTCGGCCTTGCCCGCGCTGGCCATCGCGGCTCAGGACGCGGACCCGGAGGTGCGCAAGACGGCGCGTCTGGCGATCACGCTCATCCAGCAGCGTGCGGCCGCCTGAATCAGGCTGGTGGCGCAGGCCGAGCGCGGCAACGCGACTCGGCCGCGTGCGCGCAGCGCGCTCCCGCTTGATCGACAATGGGTGGAACTCAGACTGCCTCTGCCGCCATGTTCACCACCCTGATCTCTTGCGCCCAACTGCAAGCGCTGCAGCAAGCCGGTGTCGCCTTGCTGATCGTCGATTGCAGCGCCGATCTGATGAACCCCGCCGCCGCTCGGCAGCAGTTCCTTGACGCTCACCTTCCCGGTGCGGTCCACGCCGACCTGGACCACGATCTGAGCGCGCACGGTGCGGCCGATGCCGCCTCGGGCGGACGCCACCCCTTGCCGCGCCGCGAGGTGTTCGCGCAGTGGCTGCGCCAGATCGGCCTGCACACCGACACCCAGGTGGTCGTCTACGACCGCAACGGCCTGAACTTCTGCGGCCGCCTGTGGTGGATGCTGAAATGGGCGGGCCACGAAGCCGTGGCCGTGCTCGATGGCGGTCTGAGCGCCTGGACCGCGGCTGGCGGTGCCGTGGAAAGCGGCCCGGCCGTGCCGCGCACGCCCTCCCACTGGACCTTGCAGCCGCCTCTGCGCACGCTGGTCACCGCCGACGAGGTCCTCGCCCATCTGGACCAACCCGATCAGACCCTCATCGACGCGCGCGCCACCCCGCGCTATCGCGGTGAGGTCGAACCGCTGGACCCGGTCGCCGGCCACATCCCCGGCGCCTTGAACCGCCCTTTCAGCCTCAACCTCGACGAACAGGGCCGCTTCAAGTCCGCCGCCACGCTGCGCGCCGAGTTCGACGCACTGCTGGCCGGCCGCGATCCGGCCAGCGTCGTGCACCAGTGCGGCAGCGGCGTCAGCGCCGTGCCCAACCTGCTGGCAATGGAAGTGGCGGGCTTCCCGCCCACCCGTTTGTTTGCCGGCAGCTGGAGCGAGTGGTGCCGTGACCCGTCACGCCCTGTCACCAAGGGCTGAGGCTCACAACACGAGCTTCACGCTCAGCGCCGCCAGCGGTACTTCGAGCCTTCCACCCGCTGCGCCTTGTAGATGCCGGCATGCCCGGACGCCAGGTAAGCCATGGCACACGCCAGCGCCGCATGCGCGCCGATGCTCACGCCGAACACCTCCATGGCCATGAAAACGCAGGCCAGCGGCGTGTTGGCCGCACCGGCAAACACCGCCACAAAGCCCAGTGCGGCCAGCCAGGGGAAGGGCTGCTGCAACAGCGGCGCCAGGGCATTGCCCAGCGTCGCGCCCATGTAGAACAGCGGCGTCACCTCGCCCCCCTTGAAGCCCACCCCCAGTGAAAAACTGGTGAACAGCCCTTTGAGCGCAAAGTCCCACCACGGCAGCGGTTCGGTGAAGGCCTGGGCCAGCCCCGGCAGGCTCAGGCCCGCATAGCGCCACGCATCCGTCGCCCAGATCACGCCGGCCAGCACGATGCCGCCCAGCAAGGGTCGCAGCGGTGCATAGGGCACGCGCTGCTTCATGAACGCCGACAGACCATGCGTGCCGCGCGCAAACGCCATGCCCACCAGGCCGCACAGCAGCCCCACCACGACCGCCGCGCCCAAGGTGCCCATCGACAGTGCTGGCAACACGCCCGCGCTGTACACCCCATGGTGCACGCCCCACAGCGCGCACACCTGGTCGGCCACCACGGCGGCCACCACACACGGCCACAGCGCTTCATGGCGCAAACGCCCGATGGCCAGCACCTCCAGCCCGAACACCGCGCCGGCCAGTGGCGTGCCAAACACCGAGGCAAAGCCCGCGCTGATGCCCGCCATCAGCAGGATGCGCCGATCGTCCGGTCGCAAACGGAACACATGCGTGAACTGGTCGGCCAACGCCCCGCCCATCTGCACCGCCGTGCCCTCGCGCCCCACCGAGGCGCCAAACAGGTGCGACACCACCGTGCTCAAAAAGATCAGCGGCGCCATGCGTACCGGCACCACCTGACGCGGGTCGTGCACCTCGTCGATCAAGAGGTTGTTGCCGGCCTCCACCGGCTGGCCCACCCGCAGGTACACCCAGCCCACCACGAAGCCCGCCACGGGCAGCAGTGCCAACAGCCAGCGGTGTGCCTCGCGCGTCTCGGTGGCCCAGGCCAGTGCCAGCAGGAACCAGGCCGAGGCCGTGCCGGCCAGCAGCGCCACGCCCACACCCAGCGCGAGCCACTTCAGCGCATGGCGCGTCACTCGCACGACGGAGGTGGCGCGCAGGGTCCCCATCTCAGTTGTTGCTGGCGGCCAGCACTTCCTTGACGTCCGTGTGGCCCTGCAGCACCTTGTCGATGCCGTCCTGACGCAGTGTGCGCATTCCGCCTTTCAAGCTGGCCTGCAAGATGTCCGCCGCCGAGCAGCGCTGGCGGATCAGCAAGCGGATGGCGTCATCCGACACCAGCAACTCGTGGATGCCCATGCGGCCCTTGTACCCGCGCTGGTTGCAGGTCGGGCAACCCGGCCCACGGTGGCGCAGCTGAATGCGCCCCTGCGCGTCGCCATACTGCTGGCGCCAGCTTGACAGCAAGGCCTCGCGGCTGCCCGCTTTGTCATCGCGGGCGCTGTGCAGGTACTCGTGGAGCATCACGTCCAGTTCGGTTTGCGTGGCCTCGGCCGTGACACCGCACTCCGGGCACACCTTGCGCACCAGACGCTGCGCCAGCACCGCCAGCAGCGAGTCCGAGAAGTTGAACGGGTCCAGCCCGATTTCCAGCAAACGCGCGATGCTTTCGGCCGCCGAGTTCGTGTGCAGGGTCGAGAACACCAGGTGACCGGTCAGCGAGGCCTCGATGGCGATGTTCGCCGTCTCCTCGTCCCGCATTTCACCGATCATGATCACATCGGGGTCGGCCCGCAGGAAGGTGCGCATCGCCGCCGCAAAGGTCCAGCCGATGCGGGCATTGATCTGCACCTGACACAGGCCCTGTTGCGAGATTTCGATCGGGTCCTCCGCCGTCCAGATCTTGCGGTCACCCTGGTTGAGTTCCCGCAGCACCGAGTGCAAGGACGTGGTCTTGCCGCAACCCGTGGGGCCGCAGACCAGCACCAGGCCATAGGGCTTGGCGATGATCTGGCGCATGGTCTCCAGGTTGCCCTCGCTCAGCCCGATCTGCTCGATGGGCAGCGGCTTGGCTCCGCTGAGCAGACGCAGCACCACGTCTTCCACGCCATGCGTGGTCGGCACGGTCACGATGCGCAGCTCGACCTTGGCGTCGCCAAAGCGAGAGAAGTCGATCTTGCCGTCCTGCGGCTTGCGGCGCTCGGAAATGTCCAGGTCAGACATGATCTTCAGGCGCGCCACCAGGGCCGGGCGGTACTCCGAGGGCAGCTCGAGGTAGACCGTCAAGGCCCCGTCCACCCGGAAGCGGATCAGCACCTTGCTGTGCGGCGAGCTGGCCTCGATATGAATGTCGGACGCATTGCGCTTGATCGCGTCCTCGATCATCGTGTTGACCAGGCGCACCAAGGTGCTGCTGGACTCGGTGATGACCTCCTTGACCGCATCGTTGTGATTGGGCCCCAGCTCGACCGCCAGTTCAGCGGCCAGCTCGTGCACGTCGGTGTTCGCATGCAGGGCACGCACCCGGCCTTGCACGGCTTCGTAGGCGTTGGTCTGCGCCTGGGCCAGCGTGCCCGGCAGCGCCATCACCGCTTCGATGTGCAGGTTGCTCAGAAAGCGCAACTCATCGAGCGTAGGGCGGTGCCACGGGTCCTCCATGGCGACCACCAGGGTGCTGCCCTCGCGCAGCAGCGGCAACACGCGGGCGCGCTCGGCGGTACCCTGCGGCACCAGCATCACGGCGTCGTCTTGCGGCGGCACGGCCAGACAGTCCACCACCGGCATGCCGGCCATCGCCGCCAGCGCGATCTTCAGGTCGTCTTCCACGACCATGCCTTCGGTCAGCAGGATCTGGCCCAGCGGGCGAGGCTGCCCCTTGCGTTGCAAGGTCAGGGCGCGTTCGATGTCCGACGGCTCGCTGAGGCCGTGCACCACCAGGGTCTCGCCCAGGCGATGACGCGGAGCCATGGGGTGCTCCCCTCGGATGGCCTCCCACACCGCCGCAGGGGTGCGCAACACCAAGCCGTCCATGCGGGGTGGCATGCACGCGGGCGAGGGGGACTGAACCGTGTTGTTTTCCATGGGCGACTCCATACACGGTCTATTGTGCGGAATCTCGCCCCTTGGTCACGCCTGCCGCCTCACAAAATTTGACACGCAACGTTACGATTTGGGCATCTACCCCCCAGGGCATGGTCAACGTGCTGCCTTAGGCGTCATCGCCGGGCCGCCGGACAGGCGGGTGGCGCCTGTGGCCGACGTGCCTGCGCATTTCACAAAGCGGTAATCGGCCTCGTTGACCTTGCGCGTGGCCAGCCAGTAACGCCAGGTGGACTTGGGCCAGATCGCGAAGTTGATGCCCTCGGCGGTCTGGTACCAGCTCTTGCAGCCGGAGTCCCACACCGTGCCCTTGAGGGCCTTGGTCATCTCGCCCAGGAAGCGGTTCTGCGCCTCTTCCTTGACGTCCAGGTATCCGCCGCCCTTGGCCTGCACCAGCTTCACGCAGTTGACGATGTAGTCGGCTTGTGCCTCGATCATGAAGATGATGGAGTTGTGGCCCAGCCCCGTGTGCGGGCCCACCAGCTGGTACATGTTGGGGTAGTTGGTCGCCGTGATGCCCAGGTAGGCCGTCGGGCTCACCTTCCAGTCCTCCTGGATGGTGTGGCCGTTCAAGCCGCGCAGCTCGAAGTTCTTCATGTAGATGCGCGGATCGACGATGAAACCGGTGCCCAGGATCACGCAGTCCAGCGGGCGCGCCCGGCCGTCTTTGGTGATGATGCCGGTGGCCGTGAACTCGCGGATGTCGTCCGTCACCAGCTCCACATTGGGGCGGTTGAAGGTGGGGAACCACTTGTTCGAAATCAGGATGCGCTTGCAGCCCAGGGTGTAGTCGGGCGTGAGCTTCTTGACCAGCTCGGGGTCCTTCACCTGCCAGCTGATGAACTTCTTCAGGAAGAACTCACCCACCTTGGCCAGCTTGGGGTTGAAGATGGGCCACACGCGCGACTCGTTGGTCCAGTAGCAACGCCAGCGGTGCAGCGTGCGCGTCACCGGCAGGGCGGCGAACATCTTCTTGCTGAAGGCCGAGTACTGGCGCTCGTCGCGCGGGATCACCCAGGCGGCCGTGCGCTGGAACACGTGCAGCTGCTTCACCTTCGGCGCGATCTCGGGCACGTATTGAATGGCCGAGCCGCCAGTGCCGATCGACGCCACCCGCTTGTCGCGCAGGTCGTAGCCGTGGTCCCACTGGGCCGAGTGCATCACCTTGCCCTGGAACTTGTCCAGGCCCCTGATCTTCGGGATGGACGGCACGTGCAGAGGCCCCGACGCCAGAATCCAGTGGCGGCACAGATAGGTGTCACCGCCCGCCGTCTTCACCGTCCAGCGCCCCGTGCCCTCGTTGAACACCGCGCTCACCACCTCCTGGTGGAAGCGCACCTTCGGGCGCAGGCGGTACTGCTCGGTCACGTCCAGGATGTACTGCTGGATCTCGCTCCAGGGCGCATAGCGCTTGGTCCACTTCGGGCTGGTCGCAAACGAGTACGAGTACATGTGCGACTGCACATCGCAGGCCGCGCCGGGGTACTGGTTGTCGCGCCAGGTGCCGCCCACCTCGTCGCCCTTTTCCAGGATCACGAAATCGGTGATGCCCGCCTCCTGCAGCTTGATGGCCATGCACAGGCCACCGAAGCCGGCGCCCGCAATGGCCACCTCAACCTGGTGAACGTTCTGGGTGGGGGTGATCGGATGGGTCATGCGGCACCTCGGTGGAATCTGTGAACAGAAATCGAAACAGGGAAAGTGCTGTCATGGTGCGAGCCAGACTTGATCTGGGCCATGCTAGATTTGACCAATAATTGATCGTTTCGGCCAAAACCGGGCGGCCAAGCGGCCATTTACGGGTCAACCCTCCCCCCTGAATTGACAGTCTGATGAGCACGCGATCCATCCTCGGCCTGATCTACATGGTGCAGGGCCTCAAGCAGATGGGCGAGGATCCCGAGCCCGTGCTTGCCCGCCACGGCCTGAGCCTGGCCCAGCTCGACCCCAGCACCCGCATCGAGCGCTCGCGTGAGATGCGCATCTACGCCGACCTCGCCGACACCATCCAAGACCCGCTGGTGGGGCTGCGTCTCGGGGGCTTTTACGGCCTGGCCGGCTACGGCCCGCTCATCATGCTGCTGATGACCTGCGCCACGGCCTACGAGGCCTTCCAGGTCGGCATCCGCTACCAGGACCTCACCTACCTGTTCGGCACCCTGCGCTTCGAGCCCGGCGACAAGCTCAGCGCCCTGGCCCTCGCCCCCATGCCCATGACCCCACGCGCCTTCCGCTTCCGGGTCGATGGCGAGGTCTCGGGCACCTACAAGCTGGTGCGCGACATGCAGGTCACCATGGGGGTGGACATCCACGCCGAGCGCATCGACATGCCCTACCCGCGCCCGCCCGAGGCCGCCGACTACGAGGCCTACTTCGGCTGCCCCGTGCGCTTTGGCGAGACCGAGGCGCGCTTCTGGTTGCGCAACGAGCACCTGCAGCTGCGCCTGCCCTCGGCCGACCCCAACGCCCACGCCATGTACCGGGCGATGTGCGACCAGCAGTTGGTGGCCCAGGCCACCAGCACCGAGACCCTGGCCGAACGCGTGCTCACCCACCTGGGTCTGTTCAGCGGCAGCTACCCCGGCGCCGAAGAGGTGGCCCGCGCCCTGGGCCTGTCCGAGCGCAGCCTGCGCCGCGCCCTGAGCGAAGAGGGCCAGAGCTTTCGCGACCTGCTGGCCGAGGCCCGCTACACCAAGGCCCAGCACCTGCTGCGCCACACCACCCTGCCCATCGAGGCCATCGCCCAGCAGCTGGGTTACGCCGAATCGGCCGCCTTCATCCACGCGTTCCAGCGCTGGGCGGGCATGAGCCCATCCGCGTTCCGAGGGCGCTGAGCGGGGCGGTTGAACGGGCGGCACAACGGTGGCGCGGAACCCGAGCAAAGCGGGCAGCCATCCCTGCGCAAGCGGGGCAGGCCGCGCTATCCTCACACCTTTGGCCTGCGGGTCACCGCACTCGCTGGACCGACCTTGAACCACCTTACCGCCTGATCAGGCCCTGTCACCCATGAGCACGCCCACCTCCTTCGCCCCCATGCCCAACGCCGAAGGCTACTTCGGTCCCTACGGTGGCCAACTGGTGCCCCCGCACCTGAAGCAGGCCATGGACGACATCAACGTCGCCTACGAAGAAATCCGCCAGCGCGCCGATTTCCAGGAAGAGCTGGCCTCGCTGTTCGCCGACTACGTGGGCCGCCCCAGCCCCATCTTCCACGCCCGCCGCCTGTCCGAGCAACTGGGCGGCGCGCAGATCCACCTCAAGCGCGAAGACCTCAACCACACCGGCGCCCACAAGATCAACCACTGCCTGGGCGAAGCCCTGCTGGCCAAGTTCATGGGCAAGAGCAAGGTGATCGCCGAAACCGGCGCCGGTCAGCACGGCGTGGCCCTGGCCACCGCCTGCGCCCTGGTCGGCATCCCCTGCGAGATCCACATGGGTCAGGTCGACATCGAGAAAGAGCACCCCAACGTCACCAAGATGAAGATCCTGGGTTGCAAGCTGGTGCCCGTCACCCGCGGCGCCGCCACCCTCAAGGAAGCCGTGGACAGCGCCTTCGAGGAATACCTGAAGGACCCCACCAACTTCATCTACGCCATCGGCTCGGTCGTCGGCCCGCACCCCTTCCCGAAAATGGTGCGTGACTTCCAGTCCATCATCGGCAAGGAAGCGCGCGAGCAGTTCCTGGCCAAGCACGGCCGCCTGCCCGATCACGTGGCTGCCTGCGTGGGCGGTGGCTCCAACGCCATGGGCATCTTCACCGCTTTCCTGGGCGACGAAGGCGTGCACCTGGTCGGCGTCGAGCCTTCGGGCGAAGGCCTGGACAAGCCCGGCCGCCACTCCGCCACCCTGAGCAAGGGCAAGCCCGGTGCGCTGCACGGCATGGCCTGCTACGTGCTGGAAAACGAAGACGGCACGCCCTCGGCCGTGCACTCGATTGCCTCGGGTCTGGACTACCCCGGCGTCGGCCCTCAGCACAGCTACCTGAAAGACATCGGCCGCGTGGACTACCAGACCGCCACCGACGAAGAGTGCCTGAACGCCTTCATGACCCTGTCGCGTGTGGAAGGCATCATCCCTGCGCTGGAGAGTGCCCACGCCGTGGCCTGGGCCATGCGCGTGGCACCCACCCTGCCCAAGGATCAGCACATCCTGATCAACCTCTCGGGCCGTGGCGACAAGGACGCCGACTACGTGGCGCAAAAGCTGGGGCTGTGAGCCCCACTGGCCGGTGACCGGCGTGCGCGGTGAAGCGACGCGCCGTCGGTGACCCGGCCACCCAACATGAGGCTGCGCCCTTCGCGGGGACGCAGCCTTTTTCTTGGGGTCGCGCGGGTGGCTTACTTGGTGCCGAAAATGCGATCGCCCGCATCGCCCAGGCCAGGCAGGATATAGCCGTGGTCGTTGAGGCAGCGGTCCACCGCTGCGGTGTAGATGTCCACATCCGGGTGCGCGGCCTGCATCACGGCCACGCCCTCGGGCGCCGCCAGCAGGCACACGAACTTGATCGACTTCGGCTTCAGCTGCTTGATGCGCGCCACCGCCGCCGCGGCCGAATTGCCCGTGGCCAGCATCGGGTCCACCACGACGACATCGCGCTCGCTCATCTCCGACGGCATCTTGAAGTAGTACTCGACCGGCTGCAGCGTGGCCGGATCGCGGTACAGGCCAATGTGGCCCACGCGTGCGCCAGGGACCACGCGCAGCATGCCGTCGAGGAAACCGTCGCCCGCGCGCAAGATCGACACCAGCACCAGCTTCTTGCCGTCGATCACCTGGCCCGTCATCGTCTCCAACGGCGTCTCGATCTGGACATCCTGCAGCGGCATGTCCCGCGTGACCTCGTAGGCCATCAAGGTGCTCAGTTCATCGAGCAGGCGGCGAAAACTGTTGGTGCTCGCGTCCTTCTGACGCATCAGCGTGAGCTTGTGCTGAACCAGGGGATGGGTGATGACGTGGAGGGTGCTCATGAGGGGCTCATCGGGTTGCGGGGGGCGGCGTCCATCGTAGGGGAGGTGCCGGTGGGGTGCAGCGAGATGAAGCAGGAGGCGTGCCGGGGGCGCTCACACTCATGACAACGCCATGTGCGGCCCACCGTTTCCAAGCCTAGAAGGCCTCAGCCAGATCAAACGCCCGAATAGACCCAATCAGTGGGTTGCCCCTTGTGGGATGGCAGCGGGTCACCTTTGCGCCAGAACACCTGCCCGTTGAGATCATCCTGGGCAGCCCAGCGACCCGTGTAGGGGGCCGGTTCGCCGGTTCGTGCGACGACCAGTTGGTCCGAGCGCCAGTCGTTTTCCAGTTCTTCGCCCACAAAGCGGGAGAAGTCTGGCGGCGTGACAGCATCTGGAAAGTAATCGGCCTCTTCTGGAGGGATCATGCCATCCAGGTAGCGTTGATCTTCCCATAGCAACTTCCAGATGATCGCCTGTCCGCCACCAGGGTGCCAGCAAGGCTCGCCATATCGAAACGCCTCCTCTCCCTGGCACATGTAGACCATCAGGCCATCCTTGACCTGTGCCTCATAGATGCCAAAGACAGGGCAGGGCTCGCCAGTACGGACAACAACATCCTCTGCAAGCTGAGGCACTCGCGGCAGGGCCTGCAAGTGGGACGTCTGCTGTTTCCAGCGGTCACTGCTGCCAAGGACCTTCTTTTTGCGCCTCTCGCTAGGGTCGTAAACGTCCCGCGTGTCTTCCCACACGGCCGGGGCTGACATGTTGGCCATCGCAGATTGCAGGCCATCGGCTGCAAATCCGATCTGCTCGCATCCCCACTGCAACGCCGCTTTCATGGCGGGCACGTACTTGCCATAAAAGACCAAGCTGTTGTCGCCCCGTGGCCCCCCCAGGTAATAGGCCTGGTACTCATGGTGTGCCGCGTTGGCCGCATCCTCCAAGACGCCCTGGCTGTTGTGCAGGAACACCGAGCGATCCCCCTGCTTTAGGCGGGCCAGGCCTTGGTCATAGAGAGCAAGGCCACGAAGGGCGCTGGCATAGGTCGCGTGTGTCCACTTGGTGACGTGGTCGTTTTCAAGGTGATGCAAAGCTGTCGGAGGAAAGCTTCCCTCTTGCACCCATTGCTCTACTTTGACTTTGTATCTGGCGAGTGCTTGAGGCCCTAGTCGTCCGATCGGCTCCTCTTTGCACTGCTGCTCAAGGAGTTCGACAAACGCAGCATAGGCATGCCGACAACGCTCCCAGGCGGAGTAACTGGTTTGGCGCTGCAATAACCAGAACTGACGGGCCCGGTCTTCGGGTGTCATTTTGTTGGCGGACCACTTTGGCTTTAGAAAATCGAACATGGCCATTACTTCTTCTCTCGATGGGGTGTTGCGCGCTGATCCTTCGCGACAGCACCGCCCGTTTGTCCGGCCGCTTGCTGTGCGCCCTGTTGCACACCCGTTTGCCCGACTTTGCTTTGCATCTCGGTCACGCCGAGTCGCTCCACCATACCAGCCCCGGGAATGACGTCAGTCCCGTAGCCGACCTTGCCATTGATGCCTTTCCAGCCGCTGTGTCGAACCTCAATCTCGACGCCATTAGGGAGCTTGAGTTTGCCGCCCCCCATCTTGACCAGTTTGTTTATTCGGTCTGACACATCGGCCATGCTCGGGGCCAGGGAGAAGTCAATGCCCGCCTGCTTTCCTCCGCCCTCCAGGTACTGGCCCGCCACCTTCTTTCCGTATTGCTCGCTGATGGTGCTGACACAGGCAGGCACCTTGACCTTGCCGCCAGGCGGGATTCGCATGATCGCCACCATGCCGTTGCGATTCCATTCGTCGAGAACGGCAGACTTCTGACGCCACTCTTCGGCGGTCTTGGGCGCGTCGCCGACGCCCCACCAGAAGCCGCCGGCCGAACTACTTCCGACCTCGACGCCATGTGTTGAGCCACCCGGGCCAAAAGCTCGAAACAGCGTCACCCCTTCTTCGCCCAGGTCCACATTCTTGATCGTGCCGCTCGACGCCGCGATAGCAGGGTAATAGCCAACTTCCTGGCCTTTGATGTTCACCTTTTCGGTGCGAGCGAGCAAATCCGGGAAGCCCGGCTTGTGTTTGTAGACTTTGGCAATCTCGGCTCTGGCACTCTCATGAGTGGATGCCATGTTTTGCGGGTATTTGCCTGCACGAATCAGCGATTTCTTCGATCCTGATTCGATCAGCCGAGCCTCCTCAGCGTAGGTCACAACCTTGCGTCCTGTCTGCGCTTCGAAAATCACGGCGCGATCGGGGGCTGGTACACCGCCTGCAACCAAGTGCGCCTGAATTTTCTTCAGTTGTGCGTTGAGCTCCTTGATTGCCTTGGGGATCATCTTGTCCGCAGCGGCTTTCACCTGCTCAAATCCGTTGGCTACGGCTTGCATGCGGGCTGAGAAGCTCTGCGGCAGCACCTTCTGAAAGCGCAGGATGTATCGATGGATGGACAAGATCACCACGTCGCACAAAGCGTGGCACCGTTCGATTAACTGAGCTTGATACGTTGAAAAGTCCAATGCGCGCAGCCATTTGAGCGCGTCCTTGTGCCCAAGTCGGTTGAGCAATGCCACGATGTCATCAGCCAACGCTGCCAGTTTGGGGGCGTTATCTGCGGCTTCTTGAGCGGCGCGAATGGTGAGGCGACCCACCCCTTTGAGCACCCCGCCCATCACCGGAATCAAGGACAGCAGCAAGACCACAAACAAGACCCACTGCCACACGCTTTCACGCTTTTCAGGGCTGTCCGCAAGCCCTGAGCCTACAGCAATGATGTCGCGAGCCGCCGTGGCTTGTCCGACCAGAGGGATCATGCCGATCACCGCATCGGTGATGATCTGGCTGACCGTCTGTTTTTCGTTCCAGGCACCCTGTACGGTGCCCCAGAGCCACCCGGCCACCTCCGTTGCCACGTGTTTGAATTCACTGGCTTGCAATGCTCCAGGCGTACTCATGCCTGTCCTCCGATGTACTTGTCGAGGAGTGCGTCGATGTCTGACGCCGCAGGTGATGGTTTGTGCGCCGGCATCACGCGCTGATCCTTGGGGGTGTAGGCCCCGGGCATTTGACCGAATCGGATGCTTGCGATCGCCCCAATCGGAACGCCTGTGAGTTCTGCTTCTCCTGAGCCGTTGAGGGTTCCTCGCTTGACCGAGCCATCGCTCAACACAGCTTCGAACGGCGTACCCGTGAGTGCTTCGTCGTCGTGATAGCGATGCTGTATCTGGATGGTGCCAGGATCCAGGCGGACACCTCCATCTGGCAAACCGGTGAGCTGCGCTGCCCGACTCCCTCCGCCACTCCAATCATGCCCCGCCCCCTTCACCGTCCACGTCCCCGGGCAGGTGAAGGTGATGTTGCCGCCCTCGATGACGATCTGGCTTTGCCCCGCCGTCAGCGTGATGCTCTTGCTCGCCTGAATCCGAATCTCATCCGTGGTGCTCTGCACCGTCAGGTCCTTCTCGCTCCAGATCTGCTGCGCATCGGTGTGGGCGCGCAGGCTCAGGCCCGCATTGGCCGTGATGGCCTTGATGCCGCCTGCGTGCGTGTACAGGCTGGTGGTCTGCCCGCTGACGGCGCTGAAGCTGTGCGCGCTGGTGCTGTGCACATCGCCCTGGGCGCTCAACGACGTGTCTTGGCCGCTGAACAGATGAATGCTGGTGGGCGTGACGAAGCTGGCGCTCACCGGGGTGTCCAGGTGCAGCAGGGGTTGGGCAAAGCGTTCGACCGGATCGGTGAGGGTGCGGCCCTGGGCCTTCTTGGCCTCCTGTCCACCCACGCTGCCGTTGTAGCGGCCTTGCGCCTGCGGGTCCATCTGCTCGGTATGGTGTTGCCAGGCTTGCGCGCCGTCGTGGCTGCTCAGGCCGTGGGCGCCTTGCTGGCGGGCGCTCTGGCTCAGGGCTTCGCCCAGTTGGCGTGCGGCTTTGAGTTGCGCCACGGCTTCGGCGGCGTCCATCTGGGTGCTGGCCACGCTGGCGCCCTGGGCCGGTCGGCTACTGGTGGTCAGCAACAGGCCTTGGGCGGCACGCAACACGGCCCAGCCGTCGGTGGCGCCATAAAAGCCCGATCCCAGCCACTGACCTCGGTGAGCGTGGCCCTGGCCACCGTGCCCGCTGTGCTGAATCAGGTGACCCAGGCTCAACTCGTTCCAGCCGGTGGCGGCGCTGTGGCTGGCCAGGCGCATGCGCAGTTGGCCGGTGGCGTCGTCGATCAGCCATTGGTTGGCACCTTGGCCATCCAGGTGCGGGCTGTGCCAGCCTGAGACGGTGCCGGGGTGGTTGGCGGCGGCGTCCACGCCCGCCGGCCAGGGCAGGTCGTGCTGGCCGTTGTGCAACTGGCCGACCACGATGGGGCGGTCGATGTCGCCATCCACAAAGTCCACCAGCACCTCGGTGCCGGCACGCGGCGTGAACACGGCGCCCCAGTTGGGGCCGGCCACGCTTTGCGCCACGCGCACCCAGGCGCCGCTGCGCGCGTTGCCGGGTGCATGGCCGGTGTCTGCGCCGGTGGGCGTGGTCGGCGCACTCAACCCACCAGGCAGGGGCGTGGCCCCACGCTGCCAGCCAAACTGGATGCGGATGCGGCCGTCGCGGTCGGTGGTCAGCGGCTCGCCTTCAGCGGCCACCACGGTGGCGGTTTGCAGGCCGGGGGCCGTGGGGCGGTCAACAGGCGGAGGGACCAGGCGGGCGGTGGCCGGCACCGCCTGGAAATGGTTGCGGTAGCTGCCCTGCTCGATGTCGGTGGCAAGCAGGATCTGGGCGGCTTGGGTGCCCAGGTTGTTGGCGGCCTCGTGGGTCACACGCAGCACCACAAAACGGTTGGCGGATGCCAGCGCATCGGGGCCGTAGAGGCTGTGTTCGGTCAGGGCAAAGTGGGCACCTTCGTGCAGCGCGCGCACGGCACTGCG
The DNA here is from genome assembly GCF_034003525.1 of Aquabacterium sp. Lineage (GTDB taxonomy): Bacteria > Pseudomonadota > Gammaproteobacteria > Burkholderiales > Burkholderiaceae_C > Aquabacterium. The sequence goes on along the minus strand of NZ_JAVEYN010000009.1, from coordinate 93,970 downwards.
GCCTTCGGCAAAGCGGTGCTTCAGGGTGTGGGCGGCCAGGCGGGCTTCGGCACGCGCCTCGGCCACGCTGCGGCTGCCTGACTGGGCGGTGTCCACACGACCGTCGGCATGGCGGCGCTCGCCGTGGCCCCGGTAGTCTTCCAGCACGGGCACCTCACCGTGGTCGGCCACGCTGCGCGCATCGGCGGCCACACCGGCCAGCTGGCGTTCATCCCAGGCGGCCAGGGTCACGGCGTTGGGCGTGAGCTGCTGGCCCACCTGCCAGGCGGTCACGGTGTCTTGCGCCAGACCGGTGTCGAACAGGCCCGTGCCCAGCACCCCGGCGCCGCGCATGTCGGGGCGGCTGAAGCGCAGCGGGCCCAGGTCGGGCACTTCAGCCTGGGTGTCAAACACCATCAGCGTGTGGCGGGCGGCGCGGGCACCGGCCACCGCTTCCTTGGTATCACAGCTGTGGGACAGGCGCCAGCTCCAGCCTTCTTCGGTCATCAGGCGCTGCACAAAATCCCAGTCGGTTTCCCGGTACTGGGTGGTGATGGCGCGCACCGGGCCGGGCGCGGTCACATCCAGCTTGAAGTTCGCCTGCGGGTAGGCCGACAGCACGCTGCTCACGATGTCGGCGGCGGTCTGGTCTTGAAAGATGCGGGTGTCGCGGCGCAGCGTGAGCCAGTGCGTCCATGCCGCCAGGGTGAGGCGGTAGCGGGCCAGGCCACCATCGGCGCCCAGCTGTGCGGCCTTGACCACATAGCCATGCCAGGCGCGCCAGCTGCCATCGGCCAGCATCAGGCGCAGGGTGACCTGCTCGCCATTGAGGGCCTTGAGTTCGAGCAAGGCATGGGTGCTGACGCAATCGACCTCGGCCCACAGCGGCTCGGTGGCGTGCACGGCCTCGGTGATGCGACAGCGCTCGACCACCAAAGATGCCGATGGCAAGGCGGTTTCGATCTGCAGCAGGCGGGTGGCCTGCCCCAGGGTGAGTGCGGCCTGCAGACGCGAGGTCAAGGACGCGCCCAGCTCTGCCGCCTGGGCCGATGCAGCTGCGGACGCGGCCGTTGCCAGCGACTGCAGGGACGCGCCAACGCGCGCCCCCACCTCACCGAGGGACGGGAAACTCATGGATCACTCACCTGCAATTTGTCGTATCCGGACATTGTCCGAGGGGTGTTGTGCGACCCTTCCCCCGCCTGCGGGGGGAAATTGCAATCAAGCGTTACGTACTGGGGCGTTCCCCGTCGGCCAAACGCGCCAGGACGAGGGCGCCTACAATCGCCCGCCTTGCTCTGTTTCTTTGCCCGCTCGGGCCTGCACCATGTCTTACTGCGCCATCGACTTCGGCACCTCCAACTCGGCCATCGCCATTCCGCGGGCGCCGACCGAGGGGCCGGGGATGTGCCTGGTGCCGCTGGAAGGTGAACACCTGACGATGCCGACGGCGGTGTTCTATTGCACCGACGCGGATGACCTGCCCCCGGGCACCTGGCGTGGCACCCACTTTGACGACAGCCTGCCGCGCACCTTCGGTCGTGCGGCCGTTCAGGCCTACATCGAAGGCTATGAGGGGCGCCTGATGCGCTCGATGAAGAGCATCCTGGGCACCGCCCTGGTGGACCAGACCACCGAGGTGGGCAACGGCCTGGGCGTGAAGTACCTCGACATCATCACCGGCTACCTGCGCCACCTGCGCAGCCTGGCCGAACAGGCCGGTGGCCAGCCTTTGAGCCAGGTGGTGATGGGGCGCCCGGTGTTCTTTGTGGACGACGATGCCGAGCGGGATGCGGCCGCACAGGCTTCGCTGGAAGCGGCGGCCCGCGCGGTGGGCTTCACCGACGTGGCCTTCCAGTTTGAGCCGATTGCGGCGGCGTTCGACTACGAACAGCACGCGCAAAAGGAAGAACTGGTGCTGGTGGCCGACATCGGCGGCGGCACCTCGGACTTTTCGGTGGTGCGGGTGGGGCCGCAGCGGGCCACGCGGCTGGATCGCCGCGACGACATCCTGGCCAACCACGGCGTGCACATCGCCGGCACCGACTTTGACCGCCGCGTGTCACTGGCGAGCGTGATGCCGCCAATGGGCTACGGCGCCTTCGGGCCGAGCATCGGCGGGCAGCCGCCGCGCCCGGTGCCCAGCCGCGTGTACTTTGATCTGACGACCTGGCATCTGATCAACACCGTGTATCAGCCGCAGCGCATGGCCGAGTTGCGCAGCATGGTCGACTTCTACGGCAACCCTGTGCACCACCAGCGTCTGATGAAGGTGGTGCGCGAGCGCCTGGGCCACGCTCTGGTGGGGCGTGCCGAAGCCGCCAAGATTGCGGTGGCCGAAGGCGGCGACACCGACATCGACCTGGCCCTGATCGAAGCCGGCCTGCACAGCCCCTTGACGGGCGCCCAGGCCGAGGCCGCCTTGCGTGACGACCTGGCCCGCATCGTGGCCTGCGCGCACGAAACGGTGGCCCAGGCCGGCATCCCGGCCAGCGACATCAGCGCGCTGTATTTCACCGGGGGCTCCACCGGTTTGAAGCTGCTGACCGATCAGATCGGCGCGGCCTTCCCGGCGGCTCGGGCGGTGCGTGGTGATCGACTCGCCTCGGTGGCGACCGGCTTGGGGCTGCATGCAGCCCGCTTGTTTTCAGCGTGATCCGGCATCTTCCACCTGACGTGTGACCGGCCTGAGCGTTCTCTCTCCGGCCATCACACGTCACCACGCCGATCAGCGCGCTTGTTGGCGCCGGCGTGCCAGTACCATCATGCCCAGACCAGCCAGCAGCAGTGCCTGGGTGCTGGGCTCGGGCACGGCCGAGACGGTCAGCGCGATCTGCGATCCGATGGCCAAGCCCTGAAGGCTCACGCCCCAGTCCTGCGCATCAAGCGTACCCAGCGGATTGCCCAGATAGAACTCGCTGGTGAGGCTGGGCGAGAAGTGCACCCAGCCTTCTTGCTGTGCGTAACCCGCATCGGCGATCTGCGCGAAGCCATCGGTCCCGAACGTGCCGTGGATGCCAAAGTTCGTCCCCGACAGTTGGAAGGTCATGCCGTCCAGGCCCAGTCCCGACAGGTTGCGAATCAGGCCGTTCAGGGAGAGCGACCCGTTGGCCAGATCGGAGGCGTCAACGCTGTAGTTCAACGTGACCGTGGACAGCTCGGCCAGATCCAGGTCGAAAGAGATCAGCGATTCGGTGCTGTAGTCGGTCACAACATTGGCAGGCGAGCCGGTTGCGCCCTGGAAGATCGCCGCGTGAGCCTGGGTGATGCCGGTGGCCATCAAGGCCGCCAGAACGATGTGGTGCAGTTTCATGAAAACTCCTGATGAGATGCGGGGTGGGTGTGACAAGTGCGCGCTCACAGCGAACCCTTGGTCCATGGGCCGGTGATGGCAAAGGTGATGCCCGGCGTCTGGATGTTGACGAACAGGTAGCGGCCCGAGGGATCGAAACATGCGCCACAGAATTCGTTGCCGCGCCGGTCACCCGCCAGCGAGGCCTTCTTGCCCACAGCTGTCAATTGGGCGGAGGTGACATTGATGTTGTTCTTGGCGAAGATCGACACCTTGCCGTCGTCATGCAGGGACATCAGGCGCAGCCCGGTGCCGAACTCGTCGGTGATGTTCGAGCCGTCTTCGCAAATCAGCAGGCCGCCGCGCGGGCTGACCGTGATGTTGTCGCCCATGGTGCCGACGCTGGTGCTCGGCGAGGCGTAGATGCAGGTCATGACCTGGCTGGCCAGGTCGATCTCCCAGATGGTGCCTTGTGCCACCGGGCCACCGGAGGTGTCCATCACATACATCTTGCCGCCGAAGTACCAGATGCCTTCACCGCGGTTCATGCGCAGGGCGCCTTGTTGCCAGCCTTGCACAAAGGGGCCCGAGGCGTTGGAGATGACCTGGCCGTTCAGACCGGTGGCGTTGCCGCGGTTCTGGTCGGGGTTGGCCACGGTGACCCATTCGAGGGCATGGCTGTCACCGAGTTGGGCGCCGATCACGCTCACGTTGTTCTGGCCCACCACCTTGGCCATCTGCAAGACGCCGCCTTGTGCCAAGGAGCCGGGTGTCCCGGAGGTGTTGACCGGCACATAGCGATACAGACCCGACTTGCCGCCGGAATCCTCCGACAGGTAGACATGGCCGGTCGTGGGGTCGATGCCCGCGGCCTCGTGCGCAAAGCGGCCCATGCCCACGATGGGCTGCGCCGAGGTCTGCAAGGGGTCGGCCGTCACTTCGAACACATAGCCGTGCTTGAAGCCGCCCGCCGACACCGAGTCGGAACCCACTTCTTCGCAGGTCAGCCAGGTGCCCCAGGGGGTCGGGCCGCCGGCGCAGTTGGTGCGGGTGCCACCGAGGCTGGGCTCGGTCTTGATCCAGTTGCCGTCGCGGAACGTCAGGTTGGTGGTGCCGCCCGCCGAGTAGCTGCTGCCACCGGCGCTGCTGGGCGTGTTGTCATACACCGCCGGTGCGCCGAAGAAGCTGGCATCGCTGCCTGTGCCCAGTTCGTGGTTGCGCACCAGCACGATTTCGGTGCTGCGACCCAGCTTGCGGGTGCGCACCACGCCCATGCCGTCGTGGGCGCCCGGCGTGGGCAGGCCGTTGGCCATCAGGTCGCCGGTCCAGCCGTAGCTCTTGTAGGTGAAACCGGCGGGCAATTGCAGCAGCGGCAAACCGGTTGTCAGATCGTTGACCGGTGCGATGGCGCCATAGGGGCTGCTCACGCGCTCGGTGGTGCCGGCTGCCAGGGCTTCACGCGCGTGAAGAGCCGTCAAGGCGCCCACGAAGGGCAGCGTGCCGAACCCCTTGATGAGATTGCGACGCTTTTGATTGATGTCTGTCATGGGAACTCACTCGAAAAACAGAAGGACGCAGCCAACCCGCCCGCCCGTTTGGAACACGGTGGGTGCAGAGGTGACCAGGGAGACGACCGTCAGACCAACGAAGTCGTTGGGTTCAATCTATTTTTCGAAGGTGTCGGACACATGTCAGTACACGTGCGTGCGCCCATCGGCCTTCATTTCCCCTCAAAGAGGGGGGTTCTTCATAACTTGATCAAGCGCTCCAGCGCCTGCGCCAGCGTCGCGGCCGACTTGGCAAAGCAGAAGCGGATCACGCCATGGTCTTCGCCATCGGGGTAGAAGGCCGACACGGGGATGGCAGCCACGCCGTGCTCGCGCGTGAGGCGCTCGACAAAGGCGCGGTCGCCCTCGTCGCTGATGGCCCCGTATTTGACGCATTGGAAGTAGGTGCCCTGGCAGGGCATCAGCTCAAAACGTGAGCCGGCCAGTGCCTGGCGGAAGATGTCGCGCTTGCCCTGGTACAGGGCCTTGAGCTGCTCGTACCAGCCGGGTCGCTTCATGAAATCGGCCAAGGCGTACTGCGAAGGCGCGTGCACGGTGAAGACGATGAACTGGTGGGCCTTGCGGAACTCGGCCATCAGCTCGCGCGGGGCCAGGCAGTAGGCCACCTTCCAGCCGGTGATGTGATAGGTCTTGCCGAAGCTGGAGACGACGAAGGCGCGCTCGGCCAGGCCGGGGTAGCGCAGCACGCTTTCGTGGCGGGCGCCGTCGAACACCATGTGTTCGTAGACCTCGTCGCTGAGCAGCACGATGTCGGTGTTCTTCACCAGGGCCTCCAGGCGGGCCATGTCCTCGGCCGTCCACACCGTGCCGGTGGGGTTGTGCGGGCTGTTGAGGATGATCAGGCGCGTGCGCGGCGTGATCAGGCGGGCCACCTCGTCCCAGTCGGGGCGGTAGTCGGGCAGGGTCAGGTGGGCGTAGACGACCTTGCCACCTTGCAACTCGACCGAAGGGGCGTAGCTGTCGTACACCGGGGTGAAAACGATGACCTCGTCGCCGGGGTGAACCAGGGCGGCCACGGCGGTGAAGATCGCCTGCGTGGCCCCGGCGGTGACGGTGATTTCGGCGTCCACATCGTAGGACGCGCCATACAACGCGCTCACCTTGGCGGCAATCGCCTCGCGCAGCACCGGCACGCCGGTCATCGGCGCGTACTGGTTGTGGCCGCCGCGAGCGTACTGGTCGAGCAGGGCCAGCAGCTCGGCGGGTGCGTCGAAGTCGGGGAAACCTTGCGACAGGTTGAGGGCGCCGTGCTCGGCGGCCAAGGCCGACATCACCGAGAAGATGGTGGTGCCGACCTGGGGCAGTCGGGAGGTGAGGGGGCGGGGGTAGCTGGGCATGGCGGCAAGGATAGCGTGAGCGCCACCCCGACCGAAGGCTTACTTCGCCAGCTCAGCGCGCATCGCGTCGATCACCGCCTTGTAGTCCGGCTTGCCAAAGATGGCGCTGCCGGCCACGAAGGTGTCGGCACCCGCGTCGGCGATGCGGCGGATGTTGTCAACCTTCACGCCGCCGTCGATCTCTAGGCGGATGTCGCGGCCCGACGCGTCGATGATTTTGCGCACCTTCTCGGCCTTGCGCAGCGTGCTGTCGATGAAGCTCTGGCCACCGAAGCCGGGGTTGACGCTCATCAGCAGCACCACGTCCACCTTGTCGATCACGTACTCCAGCACCTCGACCGAGGCGGCGGGGTTGAACACCAGGCCGGCCTGGCAACCCTCGGCCTTGATGAGCTGCAAGGTGCGGTCCACGTGGGTGGAGGCATCGGGGTGGAAGGTGACGATGTCGGCGCCCGACTTGGCGAAGGCCTGGGCCAGGGCGTCCACGGGTTGCACCATCAGGTGCACGTCGATGGGCACGGCGGTGCCGTCGGCCTTGACGGCGTGCTTGCGCAGCGCTTCGCACACCATCGGCCCGAAAGTCAGGTTGGGCACGTAATGGTTGTCCATCACGTCGAAGTGGATCCAGTCGGCCCCCGCGTCGATGACGTTGCGCACCTCTTCGCCCAGGCGGGCGAAATCGGCAGACAGGATGCTGGGAGCGATGCGGAAGGTGCGCGACATGGAACAGGGCCTTTCGGTGGATGGGTATGCCATTGTAAAAAGACAGCCCCAGGGTTTGCCAGGGTATGTCACAGAGTCCCCGAAAAGGGATTGCCTAGAATGGGCCGCATGAGCAAAGCCCAATTCACCTGTGCCGTGGTCCCCCAGTACCTGGAAGACCAGAGCAATCCCGTGCGACACGAGTACGCCTTTGCCTATACGGTGACCATCGTCAACAGTGGCGAGGTGCCGGCACAGTTGATCGGCCGCCACTGGGTCATCACCGATGCCACCGGCCATGTCGAGGAGGTGCGCGGCCTGGGCGTGGTCGGGAATCAACCCCTGCTCAAACCCGGCGAGCGCTTCGAGTACACGAGCTGGACCCGCCTGAACACGCCCCACGGCGTGATGGAGGGCACCTACTTCTGCATGACCGACGCCGCCGAGGCGTTCGAGGCGCCCATCCCGGCCTTCACGCTGGCGCGCCAGCAATCCCTGCACTGATCGATGAAGAGGCTTTCCCGCATCACGCAATGGTGGCGACGGGTCCCCTGGTGGTCCCGCCCCGGACAAGACATTGAACTGTTGGCCTTGCTGGACGGGGCAGATCCTGAAGCACCCCAGGCCGTGCGGCACCTGTGGCTGATCCGCGTGCTCGGATGGGTGCGCCGGGCCGGGCCTGTGCCGGGCACCCGTGCCCTGGTGGCCGAGCTCCAGCACGACCTGGCACGCCGCGCCCGCGTGGTCAGCATGCTGGCCAGCATCTGGCGCGATGGCGACGTGGCCGCGCTGTTGGCCGACTTCGGCTTTTCGCCGCGCACCTCTTTCTTGAATGAGCTGGGCGAGCGCCTGCGCCGCCGCATGCTGCCCCTGAGCCCGGACACCGACGACCTGGGCACGCTGTTCAACCTGCTGTTCGACGACCCGGCCGACGCGCAATGGCTGGCCGATCTGGACGAGCGCACGCTCAACGCCATCGGCGAGGTGTGGGCCGACGCGATGCGCGAGCTGGACCCGGCGCGCTGTAACGGTGCCGCCTGTCCGCTGGGCTGGCGCGAGCCCTTCCACGACGCCATGCTCTACCTGGCCACGCAGATCCGCGCGGCGGGCTTTTCGCCGGCGTTTCGCTCGCGCATGGGCGTGCGGGTGGACGTGGACTTTGACACCAAGATGGCACAGGCCGAAGGCCGCTCTAACGAGGCCACCGCTCGGCATGCCTTCCGCCACCTGTCGCAAACGACCGAGCGGGTGCACGAGCTGGCCCTGGCCCACGCCGAGGAAGCCGGGCCCGATGCACCGCCCTCGGCGGCCCTGCTGCACGAGGCCCAGTACCTGCGCGCCCTCCTCGACACCTGTGCCAGCGCGGCGCGTGGCCTGCACGGCCACCTGGAAGAGCACGGCATTTCGATGGACCTGGTCTTTCAGATCGACCAACTGTGCGAGCGCTGCCGCCGCATGGAGCGCTTGCTCGAAGCCGTGTTGAGCCCCAAGCCCGGCCCGGTGCTGCGCCGCTTTTTGATCGAGCTGCTGCAGGTGAGCGAGGAGCGCCGCAGCGTGCGCGCCCTGTTCACCCAGCATTACTCGATGCTGGCGCGCAAGGTGGCCGAGCGCAGTGCCGAGACCGGCGAGCACTACATCACCCGCACGCGCGCCGAGTACCGCCAGATGCTGCGCAGCGCCGCTGGCGGGGGCGCGGTGATGGCCGTGACCACCTTCATGAAGTTCGTGATGCTGGGCCTGGGGCTGTCGCCCTTCTGGAGCGGCATGGCGGCGGGCTTCAACTACGCGACCAGTTTCGTGGTGGTGCAGTGGCTGCACTTCACGGTGGCGACCAAGCAGCCCGCCATGACGGCACCGGCCATGGCCGCGAAGCTGGAGGACACGCGCAGCGAGGCCGGCGTCGAGAGCTTTGTGGACGAGGTGGCCCACCTGATCCGCTCGCAGGTGGCGGGCATCGTGGGCAACCTGATGGTGGTGGCGCCCTTGGTGCTGCTGGTCCAGCTGGCGGCGTGGTGGGCCCTGGGGGCCCCGCTGCTCAGCAAGGAAGAGGCCCACCATGTGTTCCACAACATGACCCTGCTGGGCCCCTCGCTCTGGTATGCGGCCTTCACCGGGGTGCTGCTGTTCTCGTCCAGCATCATCGCGGGCTGGGTGGAGAACTGGTTCGTGCTGCACCGGCTCGACAGCGCCATGCGCTGGAACCCGCGCATCCGCGCGCGCCTGGGGGCGCACCGTGCGGCCCGCTGGGCGGTGTGGTGGCGCGAGAACATCTCGGGCCTGGCGGCCAACATCTCGCTGGGCTTCATGCTGGGCGTGGTGCCGGTGGTGGCCAGCTTCCTGGGGCTGCCGCTGGACATCCGCCACGTCACGCTGTCGGCGGGTCAGACGGCCGCTGCGGCCGCGACCCTGGGCTGGGACGTCATCCACAACCCGCAACTGTGGTGGTGCGTGGCCGCCGTGCCGCTGACGGGCATGCTCAATGTGGGCGTGAGTTTCGCGCTGGCGCTGCGGGTGGCGGTGCGGTCGCGCGGCGTGCGTCTGGTCGACCGGGCCCGCCTGTGGCAGGCCATCCGCCGGCGCATGTGGCGTCAGCCCTTGAGCTTCTTGTTGCCGCCGCGGTCCTCGTCCTGATCGGCGTCCTGATCGGTCTCCTCATGGGACAACTCGCCTCGGCGGCGCCCTGAAAACATCGTCCACCAGACCAGGCCCACCAGCACGGCCAGGGCTGCAGCGGCTTCCAGCACAATCAACCACATGATCGTTCGTCCGTTATCCAAGTTGCGGTGGGCCATTCCCGCCCTGATTGTAGGCAGCCTGATGGGCTGCAGCCTGTTGTCGCCCACGCCCCGCGAAACCCCCGCCCCGGTGACGTCGCCCGGGGTGGTTGCCGGCGCGCCGGGGACACCACCGGTGACCTGGCAGCGGCCCAAGTCCATCTGGACGGCTGCGAGCTGGGCCGATCTGCCGGGTTGGGAGCAGGATCCGGTGCAGGAGTGGTGGCCGGCGCTGTGGCGCGGCTGTGTGAAGCCTGCGGCCGCCTGGGCCCCCGTGTGTGCCGAGGTGCGCAAGCTCGGGCCCCAATGGGGCACCCAGGTGCAGGACGGCTTCGTGCGCCAGTGGGTGCAAAGCCGCTTGCAGCCCTGGCGGGTCAGCAGCCCGGACGGGCGCGCCTCGGGCCTGCTGACGGGCTACTTCGAGCCGCTGCTGGACGGCCGGCGTGCCCCCGATGCGCGCTTTCGCTACCCACTGCACCGGGCGCCGCAAGGCCTGGGCACGCGCAAGCCTTTCCTGAGCCGCAACGAGCTGGAGCGCACGCCGGAAGGCCGCGCCGCGCTGGCCGGCCGCGAACTGGTCTACCTGGCCGATCCGCTGGACGTGCTGCTGATCCAGGTGCAGGGCTCGGGCCGCATCCGCCTGCAAGACGAACGTGATGCGCAGGGCCAGCCCAAGGTGGTGCGCCTGGCCTTTGGCGGCCACAACGATCAGCCCTATGTGTCGGTGGCCCGCTGGCTGGTGGACCAGGGGGCGTTCACGCTGGAGCAGGCGTCCTGGCCGGCCATCCGCAACTGGGCCACGGCCAACCCGGCCCGGGTCGACGAGATGATGCACGCCAACCCGCGCGTGGTCTTCTTCCGTGAAGAGCCCTTGCCCGACCCGAATGTGGGTCCGAGTGGCGCCCAAGGCGTGCCGCTGACGCCCGGGCGTTCGATCGCCGTGGACCGCGACAGCGTGCCGCTGGGCACGCCGGTGTGGCTGGACAGCACGGTGCCGCCCGTCTGGTCGGCCAACGGCAACGCCAGCGCTGCGGCGCCCTTGCAGAAACTGGTGATGGCGCAGGACACCGGCGGCGCCATCCTGGGCGCCGTGCGGGCCGACTACTTCTGGGGCTGGGGCGACGAGGCCCTGGCCCTGGCCGGCCGCACCAAACAGAACCTGGCGCTGTGGGTGCTGTGGCCGCAAGGCGCCGGGCCCGCGCCCTGAATCAGGCCGCAGCGTTCAAGCGGCCATTCAGGCGGCAAAGGCCAGCTTGAGCGCCTCGGCCAGGGCCGTGTGCGCCTGGGCGGCCTCGGGCAGGAAACGGCCCATGTTGATGAAGTCGTGGATCACGCCGGGCCACACGCGCAGCTCCACCGGCACACCGGCGGCGCGCAGCTTGTCGGCGTACAGATAGCCGTCGTCGGTCAGCGGGTCGCACTGCGCCAGCCCGATCCACGCGGGGGCCACGCCGCGGTGGTCGGGCGCGTGCAAGGGTTCGCGGTGCCAGCGCTCGCTGAGGTGGCCGCCCTGGGCATGGCTTTCAAACCACTTCATCAGTTCGGCATTCAAAAACGTGGCGCGCCCGTAGGTCATGAAGGATTCGGTGCGCACGCCCACCTGCACGGACGGGTAGAACAGCGCCTGCAGCTTGAGTGGGATGTCGGCATCGCGTGCCAGCACCGCGAGGATGGCCGCCAGCGTGCCGCCTGCGCTGTCCCCGCCCACCGCCATGCGGCTGGCATCGAGGTGCTTGGTGTGACCGTGCTCGACCAGCCAGCGCAGCGCCGCCATGCAGTCTTCCAGGCCGGCGGGGTACTTGTGTTCGGGCGCCAGGCGGTAGTCAATGGCTACCACGGCCGCACCGCTCTGGTGGGCCACCTGGCTGCACATCGCCTCGCAGGTGTCGATGCCGCCCACGACAAAGCCGCCGCCATGCAGGTACAGGAACACCGGCAGGTCCTTGTCGTGCGTGCTGGCCCACAGGCGCGCCGGGATGTCACCCGCCGGACCGGGAATCGTGAAGGGCTCCACCCGGGGCAAGGGCACGGGCGGGTGCGCCATCGCGCCCACGCCGGCGGCATAGGCCTTGCGCGCCATCTCCACCGGTTGCTGGCTGATCGGCGGGAAACCCGCGCGGCGGATGTTGTCCATCAGGGCCTGGGTGTGGGCGGCAAAGGGCAAGGGCTTGTCGTCAGCCATGTCGGGGTCTCCTGCCGATGAGCTCGGCTTGTGGGGTCGATGCGTTGCGTGGACGTCGCGCGCGCTCACGGCGCGCTGATGCGGATGGCCAGCTGTTCGGACTGGGTGTCGTCGATCGTGTCGGTGGACAACGTGCCGCTGCGCGTGGCCTGCGCACGACGGCCACTGCGGGCCACCACGGTCCATTCTCCCAGAGGCACCGACACCGTGCTGGCCACCTCGCTGTGGCGGATCTGGCCGTCGGGCTCGTAGGCGCTTTGCTGGCTGGCGCTGGCTTCGAGCTCGACGGTCACCGGGGCCTGGCCACCTGGCCAGCGCGGGCGCACATTCAGGCCCTGGCCCAGGTCCAGCCACTCGGTCTGCCCCCAGACCTGCACCGGTGGCAACTGGCCGCCAGGGTGAGGCGGCCGATGACGCGGTGCCTGGGCCGGCGCATACGCCCACTGCCACACCGTGTAAGGCTGGCTGCGGCCCACGAACAGGCGCGCACGGCCACCATTGAGCACCTGCACCTGCTGCACCGAACGGCTCTGGGACTCGGTCTGCCAGGTGCCCAGGCGCACATCGCCCTGGGCCAGCACGCCACGTTGGCTGTCGATGATGACGCGGCCCTGGCGCACGCCGGCGCCACTGTCGCGGACCTGCCCCTGCCCTTCGATGCGCCACTCGACGATCAGGTTGCGCAGGGGCAGGTTCGGGTCGATGCCCTGGGCTTGGCCGGGCAGAGCCAGGCCCAGCAGGCTGACGCCCAGCGCCCAGCTCAGTTGGCGCCGCCCCCCTGAACGGGGGCGAGATGGAAAATACGGGAAATCAAGCATGATCCGGACTCCTGTGCGATGCGCGAAGCGGCGTGGCCCGTGCTCCAATGTGAGCGTCGCCACACCGATGTTCACATCATGGGCCACCGCGTGACACGACAGCGGCTCTGGCGCTCCCGATACCTTACTGCGTCCGCGCTCCGGACGCCCACTTTCATGCAGCTCGACGAACTGTTCAAACAACCTCAGGCCCTGCCTGCCGTCCCCAAGATCGTTCACGAACTGATCGACAGCTTCAACAACGACGACATCTCGATCGAAGAGATCGCCCGCAAGCTGGCGGCCGATCCGGTGCTGTCGGCGCGCTTGTTGCGTCTGGCCAATTCGGCTTACTACCATGTGTCGCGCACCATCGGCACGGTGCCCGAGTCGATCGCGATGCTGGGGTTCGTGACGGTGCGCACCCTGGTGATCAGCTCGGGGCTGACCGGGGGCTACAAGTCCATGCCGGGGCTGGACCTGAACCAGTTCTGGCGCTACAGCATGCACGCGGCGGCCGTGTCGGGCTGGGTGGCGCAGCAGGTGCAGGTCAACCGCGACCAGGCCTTCACCGTGGGTCTGATGCACGCCATCGGTGAGCTGGTGATGCATGCCGGCATGCCCGCCGCCATGCTGCAGCTCGACCAGCAGTCGTCCCCGATGGACGACGACCGTCTGGCGTTGGAGGAGCGCACCTTCGGCTACCAGTTCGCGACCGTGGGCTCGGAGCTGGCGCGCCAGTGGCGCTTCCCGCGCTCGTTTGTCGAAGCGATCAGCCACTTCCCGGCGCCGCTGGCCCAGCCCAAGTTCGACCCGGTGGCCGGCGTGCTGCACCTGGCCGCCTGGCGCGCCCGCGCCGAGCTTCACCAGCTCAATGCCGACGCGATGGCCGCCCAGGTGCCGACCGAGGTCTGCGCAGCCTTGGGCCTGGCCCCCGCGGTGCTGCTCAAGGAGATGCCGTCGTTGGCCGAGCTGTGCGAAGGGCTGGAAGCGCTGATCGGGTGAGCCCCGGAGGCGCCTGAACGCCTGAAGCGGCTGGGCCGCTGCGATGCGGACCGGTGCCCCCGTCAGATCGACAGCGGATCGACGTCCACCGCCCAGCGGATCAAGCCGCTGCGGCGGTGTTGCTGGGCCAGCGTGAACCAGGTGGTTTGGGCCGCCGACAAAAAGCGCTGCAGCGGCACACGCTGGGCGCTTTCGATCATCAATTGCGCCCGCTCGACATTGGCCACCCGCTGTACGGGCGTGGGCACGGCCGGATACAGGGTGATGCCTGCGGCCTGGGCTTCGGCCATCACGGCCTGCGCCGCCGCTTCCAGAAACGTCTGGGCCGCTTCCTGCGTCTTGCCCTCGGCACGCAGCATGGCCAGGTGGGCATAGGGCGGCAGGCCCGCCATCTCGCGCTCCTTGAGCTGCTGCGCGGCAAAGTCGGCAAAGTCGTAGCGGCGCAGCGCCTGGTAGAGCGGATGGGTGGGGTGCCAGGTCTGCACCCACATCTCACTGTGTCCTGCCACGCCCGCATCGCGCCCGGCCCGGCCCGCGGCCTGCAGCAGCAGCGCAAACTGGCGCTCGGCCGCGCGGAAATCGCTGGCAAACAGGGCGGCATCGGGGTTGATCGCCGCCACCAGGGTGATGCGCCGGAAGTCGTGCCCCTTGGCCACCATCTGTGTGCCCACCAGCACGTCCACCTCGCCGGCATGCACGCTGGCCAGCTGCTCTTCGAGCGCCCCTTTGTGACGGGTCACGTCGGCGTCGATGCGGCCGACGCGGGCGCCGGGCAGGGCCTCGGCCAGTTGCTCTTCCAGCCGCTCGGTGCCGCGGCCCACGGGCGCGATGTCTTGGTTGCCGCAGTCCGGGCAGGCGCGCGGCACCCGTTCGGAAAAGCCGCAGTGGTGGCAGCGCAGGGTGCGGTCGGCCTTGTGGAACACGCGCCAGGCGCTGCAATGCGGGCAGCCGCTCTTCCAGCCGCAGTCGCTGCAATGGAGCACCGGCGCGTAGCCGCGGCGGTTGAGCAGCACCAGGCTTTGCTCGCCGCGTTCGATGCGCTGGGTGATGGCCGCCAGCAGCTCGCGCGCGAAGGGCGGCTGGTCCTGGCCCATGGTGGGGCGCAGCAGGCGCGACTGGTCGAGCAGGCGCACCTGCGGCATGTCGCCCGCACCGATGCGCGAGGGCATGGCCAGGCGCACGTAGCGGCCGGCGCCGCCTTCGGCCACCGGCAGGGCGTTGTACCAGCTCTCCAGGCTGGGCGTGGCCGAGCCCAGGATGATGGGCACCCGCTCTTGCTTGGCACGGTAGATGGCCAGGTCGCGGGCGGAGTAGCGGGCACCGTCCTGCTGCTTGTAGCTGGGGTCGTGTTCTTCGTCGACGACGATGAGGCCCAGACGCGGCAGCGGCGTGAACACCGACAGGCGCGTGCCCAGGATCAGGTCCGCATGGCCCGTGTGCGCCATCAACCAGTTGCGCAGGCGCTGGGCCGGTGTCAGGCCGCTGTGCAGGGAGACAATGCGCCGGCCCGCGAAGCGCTCGGCCACGCGCGTTTCCAGCTGCGGCGTGAGGTTGATCTCGGGCACCATCATCAGCACCTGCTGACCAGCATCCAATGCCCGTTGCGCCTGGCGCAGGTAGACCTCGGTTTTGCCGCTGCCGGTGCTGCCCCACAGCAGATAGGGCTGGTCGCCGCCTTCGGCCAGGCGCGCGAGCACGACCTCCTGCTCGGCGGTCAAGGTGGGCAAAGCGGGCGCCGACAAGGAGGCGGGCCCGGACGCGCGCTCCAGCACAGGCGACGAGGCTTCATCCGCCACGACCGCTGCGGCGCTCGGCTCACCCTGGCTGGTCGTCGCCTTGGCGCGGCCTCGCTTGGGCTTGGCCGGCGGGGGCGTCACCGCCTTGTCCAGACGCTTGAGGCGCCGCGCCCACTGGGTCGCATCGAGCTGGCGCAGTTCGGGCGGCAGCACCATCAGCGCCATCTCACCCAGGCTGCGTTGGTAATAGGCGGCCGCAAAGCGCACCAGTTGTCGCCATGCCGCCGGCAGGGGCGGCAAGCCATCGAGCACCTCGGCCACCTCTTTGAGCTGGGCCGGGTCTACCGTGGCATCCGGGGCGGCCTCGTCGCCCCCCCACCACACCACGCCGGTCACCACCCGCCGCCCGAAGGGCACACGCACCAGGGTACCGGCCGGCAAGGGGCGGTCACACAGATAGTCCAGCGGCCCCCACAGCCCCGCGTGTTGGGGGGCCTCCACGACCACGCCCAGGCGGCACAGTGGCGGAGGTTCAGGCAGGTCGGAGGCGGGCATGGGTGACGTCAAGGTGTCTGAGATTTTGACAGATGCATGAGCTTGCCGCTGCAAGTGCTTGATTCTTCAAGAGGGTCTGTGGGTGCGCCCTCAAGTTGTGGATAACTTTGTGGGGAATTCAGACATACCACAGTCTGGGACGCCTCAGAACGGGGCGTGACGCCCATGCGTCCCCTGATGCACATCAACGGTGCTTGCCTTTCAGAATCAATGACTTAGCGGCGTGTCGCATTTTTTTCACCCCCTGAAGGGGCGGTCCGGATGTCTGCCTCCAAGCGGGCGTCGAGATGGGGATAACTTTGTCCGATTTGTGCAAAACCCGGGGATTGTCCCAGTTGCCGGTCGTGCCTCGGCCGCTCGGCGTCATGGGCCTCCGCGGCAGCGTGTTGAGCTATTCGGACAGGGTGACGCACAGGCATCCTCACTTGCCGAAAACACGCAAAGTGCCACTCGACAAGATGGGTGTAAGTCATTGATTCATATACGCCGGCAACTTGCCCACAAAATCTGTGGATAACTTTGTGGGCAAACCATGCACAGTTGCGCTAAGTGCTTGTCAGATCGATCCTTCGGTCAGGATGCTTCAACTTGCATCAACGCCTGATTGTCAATATGAATCAATCACTTACGACGAAATCGCGTGATGTTGAACGATCCTTGACGCACGGAGGCCCGTACGTCACTCGCTCGCACATTTGTGGGGATAACTGCCGTCGGCTAACACAGAAATTGCCCCGATTCGGGGCAAGAAGGGCGGCGGTTTTGTGCTAACGCCGGGTGGGGCACCGCAATTCAGGGGGGAGGGGTAAACCTTACCTATACGTCAAGAGCCTTCCAGAGGATGTATGCTTGTCAATGTGCCCGTTCTGGTCGCCTTTTGACCCATCTGGGGCGACCCTTCATCACCTTCTTCTTTGTGAGACACGCAATGAGCTTCTCGATCGAATCCAAACTTGGCGACCTGCTGGACAACGAAACCACCAAGGCCATCTTGGAAAAGCACCTGCCTGGCATCTCCACCCACCCGCAAATCGCGATGGGCAAGGGTTTCGCGCTGTCGATGGTCGCCAAGTTCTCCGGCGGTCTGATTACCGAAGAGCTGCTGGCCAAGGTCAACGAAGAGCTGGCCGCTCTGGGCTGATCAAGCCCTTTCGGTCCTTCGCATCTGCGAATGCCAGCCTCCTTCGGGAGGCTTTTTTGTGCCTGCATGGCTGCGGGCGCGCGACAACCCGGACATGGCCCATGCGACGCTCGATGGTGACCCCCCTGTTGCTGGCTTTCATCGGAGCCTTGGGCCTCGGCACTGGCGCCGCAGCGTCCGACGAGGCCCCGGGCTGGCGTGCCCGCCTGCAGGCGCAGCGCGAGCGCCCGGCCGCCGTGCCAAGCTGGGCCACGCCAGGCACCCACCGTGTCGAGGTGCGCCACGATGGGCTCACGCGCCACGCCCTGGTCCACCTGCCGCCGGGCTTTCGGTCCGGTGTGTCCACGGCCGTGGTGCTGGCTTTCCACGGGGGGGCAGGCGATGCGGCCTACATGGCCGATGACGCACGCTACGGCCTCATCTCCCTGGCCGACCGGGGAAACTTTGTCATCGTGTTCCCCAGCGGCTACAGCCGGTTTCCGCGCGGCAAGCTGGCCACCTGGAACGCCGGCGACTGCTGCGGCGATGCCCGCGACCGGCAGGTCGATGACGTGGGCTTCGTGCGCGCGCTGTTGCATCAACTCGGGCAGCACATTCCGATCACGCCCCAGCGCACCTTTGCCATGGGCATGTCCAACGGGGCCATGATGAGCTACCGGCTGGCCTGCGAGATGTCGGACGCCTTCCGCGCCATTGCCGCCGTCGCGGGCACCGAGGCGCTGCCCCGATGTCAGCCCACCCAGCCCCTGGGCATCCTGCACATCCATGCCCGCGATGACACCCATGTGCGCTTTGACGGCGGCGCCGGCCCCGATGCCTTCCGGGACGCCAGCAAGGTGATGGACTTCGTGTCGGTGCCGACGACGATCTCACGTTGGGTGATGCGTCAGCATTGCACCCCCACCGCGCGCCGCACGCTGGAGGTGCCCGGCGCCTACTGCGAGAGTCACACGGGCTGCGAGGGCGGGGTTGAGGTGAGGCTGTGCGTCACCGCCAGCGGGGGCCACGCATGGCCGGGCTCGCCGGGCAAGCGTCTGGGCCGCAAGCCAGCGCCTTCGCAGGCCCTCTCGGCCAATGCGCAGGCGTGGGCGTTTTTCCAGGCCCAGTCTCAGGCAACGCTGCCACGCTGAAGGCCGAGGCAGGCGTCAAGCCGGTTTGCGTGTGCCGATTGTCCGCGGCCCGCTCAGAGTCGACCTTGGCAACCCGGGGCGCCGCAACGGCAGGTGAGCCGCCCGGCGTGGTGGGTCTCGCCGTAGCGCGCGGTCAGCTCCTCGCCCTCGGCGATGTCGCGCAGCGCGTAGAAGGCCACGCGGCCTTGTTGCACCTTGAGCACCATATTGGGCTGACAGGAGTGGTTGGCAAAGCGCAGCGGGTCGGTGGAGTGGGTGGCGTCCACCGCGCGCTTGTCGGAAATCGCCACCATGAAGATGCGGCCCGAGGTCTGCTCGGCCAGGCGGGCACGGCGGCGGGCCTCGGCCATGTCGACGAATTCGCCGCGCATCTCCCCGATCTTGCGGCGCGCCGGGATGGCTTCGCCGGCAAAGGCGCCCTGGCCGTCGATGGCGCTGGGCCCGACGGTCACCTTGAACTTCTGCGGATCGGCCGGCTGGCCGCGGGCCGCGGTGCCCGGCGGGCCGGCGAGCGACTCAGGCGGCACAGACGCAGGCGCGCCCACTGCAGGGGCGGGTGCGGTGGTCGCAGCCGGGGTCACAGGGCGAAGCGTGGGCATGGGCGCAGAACGGTCGAGAATGCGGGAGCAACGCGCGCGACCGCGCTCAGGCGGGCAGCAGGCCGTCGGCCTTGAGCAGCTGCTCAAGGCACTGTTCCTGGATGCCGTAGAAAGCCTTGATATCCCGGATCTGGCGCACCACCTCTTCCGACGAGCTGGCCTTGGCGCGCTTGACCGCCAGGATCATCTTGTTCTTGTTGGTGTGCTCCAGCGAGATGAACTCGAAGACCTGGGTGTCGTAGCCCGCGGCTTCCAGCAGCAGGGCGCGCAGGCCGTCGGTGAGCATCTCGGCCTCCTGGCCCAGGTGGATGCCGTGCTGCAGGATCGGGCGCAGCGGGCTCGGGCTGAGCAGCTGGGGACGGATCTGCTTGTGGCAGCAGGGCGAACACATGATGATGTCGGCCCCGGCACGGATCCCGAGGTGGATGGCGTAGTCGGTGGCCACGTCGCAGGCGTGCAGCGCGATCATGACATTGAGCGCCGCCGGGTGGTAGGCGCGCACATCGCCCTGTTCGTAGTCCATGCCTTCGAGCTGCAGCTTGCCGATGACACGTTGGCACAGCTGCACCAACTCGTCACGCAGTTCCACCCCCGTGACGTGGGCGTCGCGGTGCATCGTGTGGCGCAGCCAGTCGTGGATGGCGAAGGTCAGGTAGCCCTTGCCCGAGCCGAAGTCCACCACGTGGATGGGCGCCTGGTCACGCGGGGGCTGGCTCAGCGGCGAGCGCGCCAACGCCGCGGCGAACACCTCGATGAACTTGTTGATCTGCTTCCACTTGCGCGACATGGTGGGCAGGACATGGCCCTGCGCATCGGTCACGCCCAGCTCGTGCAGGAAGGGGCGTGAGGGGTCGAGGAAGCGGTGTTTGTCGCGGTTGTGGCCAGGGGCGAGCGCACCGGGGGCGGCGACGGCCGCAGGCGTGCCGGGCGCCGCCGATTCAACGGCGCGGGCCGCTTCGGTGTTCGACGGCTTGCCCACGCGCACGCTGGCCTTGCCCTTCTTGCTGAAGGCCAGTTGCACTTCCTCGGTGGGTGTGTGCAGGTGGGCGTTGCGGAAGGCACCTTGCTCCAGCCAGATGGCCAGCAGCGCCAGGGCATCGGCCACCGGCAGGTTCTTGGTGATGTCCTTGGTGGGAAAGCGCAGCAGGAAGCTCAGGTGCGGCTGATCGCGCAGTCGCACCGACCGCACCATCACGCGCTGCAGGTTCGTCCCCAACTCGTCGATGTCGGCCACGCCGCCCTGGTAGGCCACCAGCAGCAGTTGCTGCAGGCGCCCGCTGGCCTCGGCCTGACGCAGCAGGTCGGCAAAGCGCGCCAGGTGCGGCGCGTTGAACTCGGTCACATCGCGGTCCGCAGCCATGGGCGCTCCGCTCACGAGGTCTTGCGCGGCGGGCGGTTGTCCGGACGGCCGCCTTCGCGACCCCCACCTTCACGGCGCGGGCCACGGCCGGGCTGACCTTCACGGGGACCACCACGGCGCTCGCCACGCGGGGCATCACGGTGATCGCGGCGGCCTTCCGGGCGCGGACGCAGGGCGTCTTGCTTGGCTTCTTCGCGGGCCTGAGCCAGCAGGCCGTCGAGCGCTGCTGGATCAATGCCCTTGAGGGCGCAGAAGTTGGCGGCGGTCAGGCGGGTGCCCTCGAAGTCGCGCAGCAGCTGGGCACGGTTGCGGCGTTCCTGCTGGGCTTCGTGGTTCTGTTGCTGGGCGGCGCGCTCTTGCTTGCGCGCTTCACGTTGGGCGTCGCGCTGGGCCTGGATGGCCTCTTCGCGGCGCGCCTTGGTGATGGCGCGGCGGCGCGCCAGCTCCTCGGTGGCCACCTGGCGGTGCTCTTCGCTCAGCTCGCCGGCCGGCTGGCCGTCCAGGTCGAAACGCTGGGTGCCTTGCGAGACGGCGATCAGGTAGGACGTCGTGCCTGTGTGGCGGCGGAAGAAGGCCGACAGGGCCTGCTTGCTGAACTCGCCCGGTGCACGCTCCTGGATGTCAACCTGGATGCGCAGCTTGAACGGCTTGGCCGGGCCCTTGAAGAGGGCAGGGAACAGCTCGGCCAGACGCGCGCCGGTGGCCGCAGGCGAGGTGTCAGCCTTGGCCGCAGAGGTCTCGGTCGTGGACGCCGCGGCGGTGTCGGCGGCGGCCTCGACCACCTCGGAGGCAGGCTCGGCAGACGTCACCGACGCTGCCACAGCTGGCACCGCGGTTGTGTCAACCGGGGGGGTGGCAGGGGCTTGGGCTTCGGTGGCAGCCAGAGCGGCGGCTGAATCGGCAGGTGCCGAGGGAGTCGAGGACATGAGGCGGACGCAGTGAGACGAAAGGGTCTATTGTCGCCGGTCTGGGCGATTTCAGCCAGACCTGGCCCCCGAACGGGCTGCCCACGCCCTGTCGCTCCACGGACAGGGCGCGGGGGATCATCCCAGTGGACGCCCGCCTGGCGCGGTGCCACAGTGGACGCCCCTGAGCTTGCTGAGCGTGTTGCCTCTCACCGTGTCCTGGTCTGACCTTGCTGCCTTCCCGGCCCGGGCGTGGCCCTTGCCCGTGGTGCTGCTGGCCTTGCGCCTGATGGGGCGTCGGCATCGTTTCACCAGCGCCGAGGCCTTGCGCGCGGCCGTGGCCGCTGACCGCCGCCACACCCGGGTCGATCCGCCGGCCGCCGTGGCTCGCCGCTGTCGGGTGAGCGAGCGCCGCCTCGGCGCCCAGCGCTGCCTGACCTTGACCCCGCCCACCGTGCGCCATCCCGTCCAGCTCACCTATGTGCATGGCGGTGGGCATGTGGCCCAGATCAGCCCTTACCACTGGCGCCTGCTGGGGCAACTGGCCGAAGCGGTGGGCTGCACGGTGCATGTGCCGCTCTACCCGTTGGCGCCCGAGCACGCCCACCCCGCGGCGTTCGCGATGCTGGATGCGCTGTATGCCGAGCAGGTGGCGCAGCATGGCGCCGAGCACTGCGTCTGGATGGGGGACTCGTCGGGGGGCGGGCTGGCCCTGGTGATCGCGCAACGCGCCGCGGCGCGCGGGCTGCCGGCGGTGCGCGACCTGATCCTGATCTCGCCTTGGCTGGACCTGGCGCTGAGCGATCCGGAGCTGCCGCACCTGGCGCCCCACGACCCTTGGCTGGATCTGCCGGGCATGCGCGCCGCCGCGGCATGGTGGGCGGGCGGCGACGATCCCGCGGCGCCTCACCTCAGCCCGCTCAACGGCGCCTTGGCGGGCTTGCAGCGCGTCAATGTCTTCATGGGCACGCGCGACCTGCTGTGGCCGGCGAGCCGGCGGCTGCTGGCGCGGGCACAGGCCGAAGGGGTGGAGATGACGCTGCACGAGGCGCGCGACATGATCCACGTCTGGCCCCTGCTGCCGATTGCGCAGGCGCGGCCGGCCATCCAGACCATGGCCGAGCTGATCCGCGTCCCGGCTTGAGCGGCTTCAGGCGGCCTGGGGCAGGCGGCGCGCCAGCAGGGCGCCACGGTAGCGCTCGTCGAGCGGCACGCGCACGTGCAAGGGGCTGCCTGGCGCGGCGGTGATGGGCTCGCCGTCGAGGTTGCGCATCTCGGCCAGCACCAGCTCGACGTTGCCCGAGGGGTGGATCACCTCCAGCGTGTCGCCCACGTCGAAGCGGTTTTTCACGACCACCTCGGCCCAGCCGGCCTCGATGCCCTTGACCTCGCCGACGAACTGGCTGCGCTGGAACTGCGAGTGGCCGGTGATGTAGTTTTGATACTCCTGGGCCGGACGGCGCTCCAGCAGGCCGCCGGTGTAGCCGCGGTTGGCCATGCCTTCGAGCTGCAGCAGCAGGTCGGGGTTGAAGGGACGACCCGCCTTGGCATCGTCGATGGCCTGGCGATAGACCTGGGCCACGCGCGCCACGTAGTACAGCGACTTGGTGCGGCCCTCGACCTTGAGCGAGTCGATGCCGATCTTGACCAGGCGCTCGACGTGTTCGACGGCGCGCAGATCCTTGGAGTTCATGATGTAGGTGCCGTGCTCGTCTTCCATGATGGGCATCAGCTCGCCGGGGCGGGCCGATTCTTCCAGCAGGTAGACCTGGTCGGCCGCCGGGTGGCGCTGGCCGTCGCCGCACGCGGAAAAAGCCTTTTCGGCGATTTCCTGCTCCTGGGCGAAATTGAAGTCGCCTTCCAGCTTGATGGGGATGACTTCGCCGGTGTCGGACGCCTGGGTGCCTTCGTGGGTCTTGTACTCCCAGCGGCAGGCGTTGGTGCAGGTGCCCTGGTTGGGGTCGCGGCGGTTGAAGTAGCCCGACAGCAGGCAGCGGCCCGAGTAGGCGATGCACAGCGCGCCGTGCACGAACACCTCCAGCTCCATGTCCGGGCATTCCTGGCGGATTTTCTCGATCTCGTCCAGGCTCAGTTCGCGCGACAGGATGATGCGCTGCACGCCCAGCTTCTGCCAGAACTTCACCGTGGCGTAGTTGGTGGTGTTGGCCTGCACCGAGAGGTGAATCGGCACCTCGGGCCACTTCTCGCGCACCATCATGATCAGGCCGGGGTCGGCCATGATGATGCCGTCGGGCTTCATCTCGATGATCGGCTCGATGTCGCGCAGGTAGGTGCGGATCTTGTCGTTGTGGGCGATCAGGTTGCTCGTGACGTAGAGCTTCTTGCCGCGCTCGTGCGCCTCCTGGATGCCTTGCTGGAGCTGCTCCAGGCGGAATTCGTTGTTGCGCGCGCGCAGGCTGTAGCGGGGCTGGCCGGCGTAGACGGCATCGGCGCCAAAGTCGTAGGCGGCGCGCATCTTGTCGAGCGAGCCGGCGGGCAGGAGAAGTTCGGTGGAGGCGTGCATGGTGGGCGCTATTGTCCAACCAAGCGCGTTGGCGTGCCAGCGGCCGGTCAACAGCCCCACTCAGGCATGGGTGCCGCCGGGCAGGCCCGAGCGTGGGATCACGCCGCCACTGGCGAGCATGGCGCTGAGCTGGTCCTCGCTGACCGGGCGCGAGATCAGGTAGCCCTGGAACTCGTCGCAGCCCTGGCAGCGCAGGAAATCGAACTGGGCCTGGTTCTCCACGCCCTCGGCCACCACGCGCTTGCGCAGGCTCTGGCCCAGCGAGATGGCGGCGCGCGCGATCAGGGCGCCTTCTTCCTCGCGCTCGATGTCGGTCACCAGGGAGCGGTCGATCTTGATGATGTCCAGCGGGAAGCTGCGCAGGTAGCTCAGCGAGGAGTAGCCGGTGCCAAAGTCGTCCATGGCCAGGCTGAAGCCGTGGTGCTTGAAGGCGCGCAGACTGTCGATCGCGCCCTGGCTGTGGTCCAGGAACACGGTCTCGGTGATCTCCAGCTCGATCAGATGCGGCGCAATGCCTGCCTCGCGCGCCAGCCCCAGCACATGGCTGACGATGTCGGCGCTCATGAACAGGCGCGCCGAGAGGTTGACGGCGATCTGCAACTGCGGCTCGCCGGGGGCGTTCCAGCGGCGGGCCGCGGCAAAGGCCTGGCGCAGGATGGCGGTGGTCAGCGGCGCGATCAGGCCCGTCTCTTCGGCGATGGGGATGAAGCGATCCGGGCCGATGGGGCCCAGGGTGGGGTGGTGCCAGCGCGCCAGGGCCTCGACGCCAACGATGCGGCGGCGGTGGTCCACCTTGGGCTGGTAGTGCACATGGAGGGCATCGCTGTCCAGCGCTTCGCGCAAGGCCGCTTCCAGATGCAGGCGCTCTTCGGCCATGCGGTTGAGGTCACGCGTGAAGAACTGGAAGTTGTGGCGGCCGCGGTCCTTGGCGGCGTACATCGCGATGTCGGCGTGGCGCAGCAGGCTGGCCGCATCTTCGCTGTCATCGGGGTACAGGGCCACGCCCAGGCTGGCGCCCACCTGCAGGCTGCGCCCGCACAGCGAGATGGGCTGGTGGATCTGGTGCAGCACGCGCTCGAGCAGCGAGATGATGGTGCTGACGTGGTAATGGTCGTTGAGCACCAGCACGAACTCGTCACCGCCCAAACGCGCCACCGTGTCGGACTGGCGCAGGCAGGCGCTCAGGCGCCGGGCCACCTCTTGCAGCAGGTGATCGCCGGCCGCATGGCCCAGGCTGTCGTTGACGAACTTGAAGTGGTCCAGGTCGATGAAGACCACGGCCAGGTAATAGCCCAGGCGCTGCGCGCGTGCCAGACCCTGCGAGAGCCGGTCGCCCAGCAGCACCCGGTTGGGCAAGCCGGTGAGCAGGTCGTGGTTGGCCTGGCGCTCCAGCTGCTCCTGGTAGTGCTTGCGCTCGGAGATGTCCTGCACCGTGCCTTCGTAGCAGATGAACTCGCCCTGTGCGCCGCGCACGATGTGGGCGTTCTCGGAGATCCACATGCGCGAGCCGTCGCTGCGGTAGACCTCGGACTCGAAGTTGCGCACCGAGCCGTGGGTCTCCATCATGCGGCGAAAGGCCTCGCGCCGGCCCGGCAGCACATACAGGCGCCGCCCGATGTCCGACAGGTCGGTGATCAGCTCCTGCGGGGTGGTGTAGCCGTACAGGCGCGCCAGCGCCGGGTTGGCGGCCAGGTAGTGGCCCTCACGGGTGGTCTGGAAGATGCCTTCGGAGGCGTGCTCGAAGATGCTGCGGTAGCGCAGCTCGGCTTGCTGCAAGGCCTCCAGGGTGGCGCGCTGCTCGGTGATGTCTTCGATGAAGCCTTCGATCACGGTGCTGCCCTGCTCGTCGGCCACCGGCACGCCGCGCTCCTGGACCCATTTGGGCGCCCCGTCGCGCGGCAGGATGCGGTACTGCTGGGCAAAGCGCCGGCCCGTGCGCACGGCCTCGTCGATGGCGGCACGCACGCGGGCTCGGTCATCCGGGTGGGTGAGGCGCTCCCACGAGATGCCGGCCGAGGCCACCAGCTCGGCCGGCGTGTAGCCGGTCAAGGTGGCGCAACCCTCGCTGACGAAAATCATCGTCCACTGAGCGTCATGCCCGCAGCGGTAGGCCATGCCGTCGAGGTTGTTGACCAGGGTGTCGAGCACGCGGGCGCGGTCCAGCACCTCGCTGGACAGCAAGCTGGGGGCAGGGGTGCGATCAGGAAAAGCAAGCAAAGACACGGTTGCAAAGCCAACAAGCCAGGGTGCCTGCACTCAGCAAGGGGCATGCCGCACTCATTTGGTGCGCACAAAGGAGGTGGACATGGGGCGCATTGCTTGCAGAATGTAGAACATGCGCAGCTTCTCCCCCCTCGTCCCCCAGGACGCCCACTGGAAACACGCCGCCGAAAGTGCGGGTGATGGCGTGTGGGACTGGGCGATCGACACCGACACCATCGACCTGAGTCATGGGGGCGGCGCCAACTGGCTGCAGGTGCTGGAACAGGCGGCGGTGTTGCGTGGCCCGCGCAGCGAGATCTGGGTCCCGCACATCCATCCGGAGGACCGCGAGCGGGTGGAGGCATCCCTGCGTGTTCACCTGGCCCAGGCGGCACCTTACTACCAGTGCGAGTACCGGCTGTGCCAAAGCGATGGTCAGGCGCGCTGGGTGCTCAGCCGCGGCACCGTGATCGAGCGCGATGCGCAGGGACGGCCCCGGCGCATGATCGGCACCCTGACCGACATCCACTGGCGCAAGCACGCCGAACAGTTCGAGCAGTTTCGCAGTCGGGTGCTGGAGATGCTGGCGGGTGGCGAGGAACTGTCGGCCGTGCTCGACGCGATCGTGCGGGGCGTGGAGCAGCTCGACGCCTCCGCCTTGTGCAGCATCCTCTTGCTCGACCCGGACGGCATGCACGTGCGTCATGGCGCCGCCCCGAACCTGCCGGCCTTCTACAACCAGGCCATCGACGGCGTGGTCATCGGACCGAGCACGGGGTCGTGCGGCACGGCCATGTACACCGGCGAACGCGTGATCGTCGCCGACATCCAGCAGCATCCCTACTGGCAGGACTACAAAGGCCTGGCCGCCCTGGCCGGCTTGGGGGCGTGCTGGTCGCAACCGGTGCGTGCGGCCTCGGGCAAGGTGCTGGGCAGCTTTGCGATCTACCACCGACAGCCCCACGCGCCTCAGGAGCAGGACATTCGGCTCATCGAACAGACGGCCCGCCTGGTGAGCATTGCCATCGAGCGCAAGGAGGCCGAGGAGCGCCTGCACCTGGCCGCCAGTGTGTTCACCCACGCCCGCGAGGGCATCATGATCACCGAGCCGGATGGCACCATCATCGACGTCAACGAGGCGTTCACGCGCATCACCGGCTACCCGTGCGGCGAAGTGGTCGGGCGCAAACCCAATCTGCTCAAGTCCGGCCGCCAGGACCGTGCCTTCTACACCGGCATGTGGCACGCCCTGGTGCACAAGGGCCACTGGCAAGGCGAGGTGTGGAACCGGCGCAAGAACGGCGAGCACTACGCCGAGATGAAGACCATCAGTGCCGTGCGCGATGCGCAGGGCCGGGTGCGGCAGTATGTGGCGCTGTTCTCCGACATCACCGTGCTCAAGACCCACGAGGAGCAACTGCGCTACAGCGCCCAGCACGATGCCCTGACCGGCCTGCCCAACCGGGTGCTGCTGGGCCAGCGCCTGGATGCGGCCATGGCCCAGGTCCGTCGCAGCGGGCAACGCCTGGCCGTGCTCTATCTGGATCTGGATGGCTTCAAGGAAGTCAACGACCGCCACGGCCACGAGGTGGGCGACCAGCTGCTGATGGCCCTGGCCGTGCGCATGCGCGACGCGATGCGCGAGGGCGACACCTTGGCGCGCCTGGGGGGCGATGAATTTGTGGCGGTGCTGCACGGCCACGATGATCCCGATCCGCACAGCTGGTTGCCGGCCGTGAGCCGGGTGCTGGCCGCAGCCGCGCAGGCCGTGCCGGTGGGCGCCTTGAGCCTGCAGGTGTCGGCCAGTGTGGGCGTGACCACCTTTCCACAGGCGGAAGAGGTGGATGCCGACCAGTTGCTGCGCCAGGCCGACCAGGCCATGTACCAGGCCAAGCTGCTGGGCAAGAACCGCTTCCACCTGTTCGATGCCGAGCAGGACCGCAGCGTGCGGGGCCACCACGAGAGCCTGGAGCACATCCGTCAGGCCCTGGCCCAGCGCGAGCTCGTGCTGCATTACCAGCCCAAGGTGAACCTGCGCACCGGCCGGGTGATCGGCGCCGAGGCGCTGATTCGTTGGCAGCACCCGGAGCGTGGCTTGCTGTCGCCAGCGGCCTTCCTGCCGGTGATCGAGGACCACCCGCTGGCCATCGAGGTGGGGGAGTGGGTGATCGACACCGCCCTGTCGCAGATGGCCGACTGGCGCCGACAGGGCCTGGACCTGCCGGTCAGCGTCAACGTGGGCGCGCGGCAGTTGCAACAAGGTGACTTCGTCGAGCGCCTGCGGACCTTGCTCGCCGCCCATCCGCACACCCGCCCGGGCGATCTGGAGTTGGAGGTGCTGGAGACCAGCGCCCTGGGTGACCTGGCCCGCATCTCCCTGGTCATCGAATCCTGCAAGGACCTGGGCGTGGGCTTTGCCCTCGATGACTTCGGCACCGGTTACTCCTCGCTGACCTACCTCAAGCGCCTGCCGGTCGATCTGCTCAAGATCGACCAGAGCTTCGTGCGCGACATGATGGACGACCCGGACGATCTGGCCATCCTGGAAGGCATCCAGGGCCTGGCCAAGGCCTTCCACCGCCAGGTCATTGCCGAGGGCGTCGAGACCGTGGACCATGGCGAGATGCTTTTGTACCTGGGCTGCGAGTTGGCCCAGGGCTATGGCATTGCTCGCCCCATGCCCGCCGACGCCCTGCCGGACTGGGTGCGCGCGTGGCAGCCACACCCGCGCTGGCAGGCCGTCAGCCAGGTCGCCCACGACGACGTGCCACTGATGGTGGCCATCGTCAAGCACCGCGCCTGGGTGCAGGGGATCGAGCGCTTCCTGCGCCAGGAGCGCGACGTCCCACCCCCCTTGAACGTGCATCACTGCGATCTGGGGCACTGGATGGCCCAGGGCCTGTGGCAAACGCTGACCACCGCGGCACAGCGGGCCGAGATCGATGCCCTGCACCACGAGATCCATGCCCTGGCCGAGACGCTGTGCGACCTGCACGCCCTGGGCCGCACGGCCGATGCCCTGGCGCGGCTGGACGAGTTGCTGAGCTTGCGCGACCAGATGATGGCGCAGTTGCACGGCCTGCGCCGCCATCCTGCGGCCTGAGTGGGGCAGCGACTTGGCTCAGCCGGTGCGGGCGAGCAGATGCCCGTCTTGCCAGGTGGCCACACCCGAGCGCACCAACTGCTCGGCCAGCCCGGCGGCGAGGGCCGCCACATCGTTCGACAGGTGCGCGCGCAGGCCCGCCATGGCGTCGCGCGACGCCTGCACGACGCCCGTGAGGTCGGTCAGCGTCATCCGGCGGGCTTCCAGCAGCTTGAAGGCGAGCAGCACCTTGAGCGCGTGCTCGGTGTGGCGCTGCGGTTCGTCCTGCAGCCACTGCAGGCGTGAGCGTGCGGCGGCCAGCGACGGCGCCACTTTGTGAAACGGCGCGCCATGTCCGGGGATGACCCAGGCCGGGTCCAGGTCGGCAATCAGGTCGAGCGTGGCCGCCTGTTCGGCAAAGCCTGACACCCCGGCCAGTTCCGGAAAGATCACGCCAAAGCTCTTTTGCCACAGCGCATCGGCCGAAGCCAGGATGCCCAGGCGGTCACACCACAGCATCACCATCGCGTGGTCATGACCCTGGGCGGGCAGGACCGTCCAGTCCTCACCGCCCAGGCGCAGGGTGTCGTGCGGCTGAAAGACATGGTCGGGGTGAAAACGCGGGCACAGCTGGCTGGTGGCGCGGTAGCTCAGGCGGTCCTCGTCCCACGCGGCCACGGCCTCGTGCTCGCCGGGCGGAATCCAGATCGCGCAGCCATGGCGGTCTTGCAGCAGGGCATTGCCGCCCGCGTGGTCGGAATGCAGGTGGGTGTTGACGATGCGCCTCAAGGGGCGGCCTGCCAGCGCGGCGTCGATCAGGCGCAGTGTTTCGGCGCCGTCGGTCACGTAGCCCGTGTCCACCACGGTGGCGCCATCCTCGTCCCAGCACAGCAACTGGTTCGACGACAGCCAGCCACGCTCGATCACCCGCAGTGCGGGACTGGGCCATGTTAGGGACATCTCGGGGCACACCTCCTGCCGTCCAGTCTGCCTCAAAGGCCGGCACGCTACACTCGGATTCGTCCCCATTTCCCTGGCGCGCGAGCGCGCGCAGCCTCCCCGCATGAACCCTTCTGGCTTGATCGGCATCCTCGCCACGGTGCTCTTCCTGGCGATCATCATCGTCTTCGGTGCCGACAGCCCCATGCGCTTTGTCGACCCGGTCGGCCTGGCCGTGGTCGTGGGCGGCACGCTGGCCGCCACCTTCATGAGCTACCCGCCTGGCGAGGTGCTGCGCAGCTTTCGCCTGGCTTCCACCGCCTTGAAGCAGGAGCGCCTGCATAGCGCCCAGCACATCGAGGAGCTGGTGCACATCTCGCGCCTGTGGATCCGTGGCGAGCTGCAGGCCGTCGAGAAAGAGCTGACCACGGTCACCAACCCCTTCCTGCGCACCGGCGTGCAACTGGTCATCGACCGCACGCCCGACGAGTACATCCAGGACCTGCTGCACTGGCGCATGCTGCGCCTGCAGCAGCAAGAGGCCGCCGAAGCCCAGATCTTCAAGGTGATGGCCACCTATGCGCCGGCCTTCGGCATGCTGGGCACGCTGCTGGGCCTGATCAACCTGATGGACCTGCTGGGCGCCGGCGACATCCGCGGCATCGGCACGCAGCTGGGCATCGCGCTGCTGACCACGCTCTACGGCGTCATCCTGTCCAACATGGTGTTCAAGCCGCTGGCCCTGCGCCTGGAGCGCCGTACCGAACGCCGGCTGGCGCTGATGAACATGATCCTCGAAGGCATCTCGATGATGAGCGCCGGCCACAGCCCGGGCCTGATGCGCGAGACGCTCAAGTCCTTCGTGGCCCAGATCGACGACGAGCTGTCGGACGCCCGCAGCGCTCCCCAGGCGGCTCGCCGGCGTTGAACCACCGCGCTGTGATGACGACGCCTCCCGTACCTGACAGCCCTGAGATGCCCGAGCCTTCTGCGAGGCCGGCCGCTCCGCCGTCTCCCGACGCGCCCGCTGCAGAGGGTTCGCAGATGCTGCATCCGCCCGCTCCGCCAGCGCAGCCCGGCGCAGCCAAGGCCTTGCCTGTCCGCCCGCGTGGCCGCTTCGGACGCTGGCACCTCCAGCCCACGGTGCAAGGCGAAGAAGAAAGCTGGCTGCTGACCTACCTGGACGTCATGACCCTGCTGCTGGTCATGATGGTGGTGATGCTGGCCTTTGCCAAACCCGCCTCCGAGGACAGCGACACGGGCGACGGCTCGGGTGGCCCGGCGGCGCCCCGCGCCCAGGCGCCGCTGAACCTGCGCCCCCAGCTCAACCAGCTGGTGCAGCCCCGCGAAAAGGACCCGCTCGCAGGCCTGCCGCTCGAGCAGCTGGGCGACGGCGTGGAAGTCGTGGTCAACGATGGCGTGGTGAGTTTTCGCATCAGCAGCGAGATGCTCTTTCCCTCCGGCCAGGCCGACCTGATCGGCCCCGGTGCCGAGATGCTCGCCACCCTGGTGCCGGCGCTCAACGCCATGCCCAATCAGCGCATCGTCGTCGAAGGGCACACCGACGACGTGCCCATCCAGAACGCGCGCTACCCCTCCAACTGGGAGCTCTCCAGTGGCCGCGCCGGCAGTGTCGTGCGCCAGCTCATCGCCCTGGGCGTGGCACCCGAGCGCATCCGCGCCACCGGCTTTGCCGACACCCGGCCGCTGCAGCCCAACGACAGCGAAGCGAACCGCGCCGCCAACCGGCGCGTGGAGCTGGTGCTGGAAACCGTGACCCCTGCTCCGAAATGACCCTGTCCGCCTCCCCCTTCCGCGCCGCCATCATCGACCTCGACGGCACGATGGTCGACACCCTGGGTGACTTCGTCGTCGTCCTGCACCACACCCTGGCCGACCTGGGCTGCCACCCCGTCGAGATCGCCCGGGTGGACCGCGCCTTCGTCGAGCTCACCGTCGGCAAGGGCACCGAAGACCTGCTGCGCCGCACCCTGGCCCACGCCTGGGGCCTGCCCGACGACGATCCCGAGGCCGCGGCGGCCGTGCCCGAAGCCTGGCAGCACTACCAGGGCCACTACACCCGCCTCAACGGCCTGCACTCCGACGTGTACCCGGGCGTGCCCGAGGGCCTGGCGCAACTGCGCGCCCTCGGCCTGCCCCTGGCCTGCCTCACCAACAAGCCCACGGCGTTTGCCGAGCAGCTGCTCGAACGCAAGGGCCTGCGCGGGCACTTCCAGCATGTGTTTGGGGGCGACGCCTTTGCGCGCAAGAAGCCCGATCCCCTGCCTTTGCTCAAGACCTGCGAAGCCCTGGGGACCTCGCCCGCGCACACCGTCATGGTGGGGGACTCCAGCAACGACGCCCAGGCTGCAGGCGCAGCCGGCTGCCCCATCATCCTCGTCACCTACGGCTACAACCACGGCCACCCCATTGTCGAGGTGCCCGCGCTGGCCCATGTGGACCGGCTCGACACCATCCCCTGGTCCCGCTGGCAGGCCTGAGGCCCCAGCGCGTCAAGGGCTCAGCGCGCGGGCTCACTCCAGCGCGCTGAGCACCGGCTGGGCCTTGTGGTCGAGCAGGGCGTTCTTCAAGTCCGTCGTGGCCGGCTGATCCCCCAGCCACACCTTGAGGATGGCCGGGAAGAACTGCGGATCGCGGATCGCGGCGCCCACCGGGTCGTCGTTGACCAGAAAGACCGTGCCCCGCTCGGGCATGTAGGCCACCGTGACCACATCCTGCGCCTGCAGCCGCTTCATCCGCGAAAACTGCTCGCCCATCGTGCGGATGGCCGGAATCAGCCGAAAGAACTCCGGGCGACTGCAGTTGGTTTCGATCCCCCGGGTGATCAGCTTGCCCAGCTCGTCCACCCGCATGCTGCGCAACAGCACAAAGCGCAGCTGCATCGGGCCGTTCTGGCCCAGCACCTCCGAGGTCTGGTGCGCCTTGGTGGGCAGGTACAGGCCCACGGTGTAGAGCTTGGCCAGTGCGCGGTAGGCCACGCCCGTGCCGTTGAGCGTCAGCTCCCGCCCCTCCACGCGCAAGGTGGGCTCGTAGTGCACCCCGAACACCTCGGCCGACTGGGCCTGCGCGGCAGGGGCGCTCAGCAGGGCCATCGTCACGCAGGCGCCCAGGCAGCCCCGCATCAGGGTGACACCCAGGCGTTGAGCAACAGTGGCAGGCAGTGACATGGCGGGATGGCGAAGTTCGGGACAAGGCGATTGTCGATCGCAGGCCGGCGCACGCGAAAGGTGGTTTGCCCTTGCCGCAAGTCAGGGGGGAGGGTCGGGCGACCCCCTCGATTCGGTGCCCCCGCTGCTACACTGGGCCGATGTTCATCTCACGCAAACAGACCAAAGGTCCGCACGACCGGGGAGCTTGGCCCTGGCGTCGCTGCGCTGTGTCTGACTGAAGCAGCGCACCCCTACCCTGACCGGGTCTGTGGGTGTCGCTGACCGCTGTTTGCCTGTCCCCGGCGCCGTGCCATCGCGCATCGCGCCGACGAGGACCTCACCGAGATCACACCCATGCTGACCGAACACGACTTCCACGCCCTGGCGGCCCAAGGCCACAACCGCATCCCTCTGGTCGCCCAGGCCCTGGCCGACCTCGACACCCCGCTGTCGCTCTACCTCAAGCTCACCCAGGGCCAGCCCCTGAGCTTCCTGCTCGAATCCGTGGTGGGCGGCGAGCGCTTCGGGCGCTACTCCTTCGTGGGCCTGCCGGCTCGCACCCTGGTACGCGCCACCGATCAACAGGTCGAAGTCGTCACCGACGGCCAGGTGGTCGAAACCTGCCAGGGCAACCCGCTCGACTTCATCGCTGCCTACCAGCAGCGTTTCAAGGTCGCCGTGCCCCAGGGCCTGCCGCGCTTTTGCGGCGGCCTCGCCGGCTACTTCGGCTACGACACCGTGCGCCTGATCGAGCCGCGTCTGGCCCAGCGCCCGCAGACCCCCGGCATCGGCACGCCCGACATCCTGCTGCTGCAGTGCGAAGAACTCGCCGTCATCGACAACCTCGCTGACCGCCTCTTCCTCATCGTCTACGCCGACCCCAGCCAGCCCGATGCCTATGCCCGCGCCCAGGCCCGCCTGAGCGAGCTGCAAGCCCGCCTGCAAACCGTGGTCCCCGTGCCGCCGGTCATGCCCACCGAGTCCTTCCCGGTCGAGCGCCACTTCGCCAAAGACGACTTCGAGGCCGCTGTCCTCAAGTGCAAGGAGTACATCGCCGCCGGCGACTGCATGCAGGTCGTCATCGGCCAGCGCCTGCAAAAGCGCTTCACCGCCTCGCCACTGACGCTCTACCGTGCGCTGCGCTCGCTCAACCCCAGTCCTTACATGTACTACTACGACATGGGGGACCACCACGTCGTTGGCTCCAGCCCCGAGATCCTGGTGCGCCAGGAAAAGAACAAGGACGGCAGCCAGACCGTCACCATCCGCCCCATCGCCGGCACCCGCCCGCGCGGCGCCACGCCCGAGCAGGACGTGGCCAATGAAACGGAGCTGCTGGCCGATCCGAAAGAGCGTGCCGAGCACGTCATGCTGATCGACCTGGCCCGCAACGACATCGGCCGCATCGCCCAAACCGGCACGGTCAAGGTCACCGAGGCCTTTGGCATCGAGCGCTACTCGCACGTCATGCACATCGTCAGCAACGTCGAAGGCACGCTCAAAGACGGCATGACCGGCTTGGACGTGCTGCGTGCCAGCTTCCCGGCGGGCACCCTCAGCGGTGCCCCCAAGATCCGCGCCATGGAGATCATCGACGAGCTCGAGCCCGTGCAGCGCGGCGTCTACGGCGGCGCCGTGGGCTACCTCAGCTTTGCCGGTGACATGGACGTCGCCATCGCGATCCGCACCGGCGTCGTCAAGGACCAGACCTTGTACGTGGCCGCGGGCGCCGGCGTCGTCGCCGATTCCGTGCCCGAGCTCGAATGGAAGGAAACCGAGGCCAAAGCCCGCGCCGTGATCCGTGCGGCCGAGATGGTCGAGCAGGGTTTGTGAGCACAATGTCCTGATTCCGGACGCTGTGTGGTCATCCGGCCTCAGTGAAAGTCGGGGGGGCGGTGGCCCCCGGCGTCTGGCACGATAGGGATCTCTATCCCTGTGGGCGGCCCTGTCGGGCCGCGCACCGCTTCGGTCGTGCTTCACGTCTTTTTCGTCTACATCGCTGTCACCGTGGCCACCGGCCTGGCTTTGCTGCTGGTGTGGCGTCACGACCGCAAACAATCGTTCACCGCGCTGCTGGGCCTGTCCCACCTGATCTGGACAGCCTACCCGCTGTCCTACCTGGCTGCCCGTCAGCCCGATCTCACGTGGCAGATCATCGGCCTGATGGGCCTGTCGGTCGTGCCCTCCCTGTGCCTGATCCTGATGGTCAAGGGCATCGGCCTGTTCTCGGGGCGCCACGTGTCGCGTCGCCACATGCAGGTCCTGTTCGTGGTGCTGCTGCTGGCCCACGGCGCCCTCATGGGACACGACATGAGGCTGGCCCAGGCGGGCTCGGCCACCATCAACATCACCATCAGCCTCATTGTGGCCAGCTGGCTGCGCAAACAGGGCGCCGGCGAGCGCTTCACCGGCATCCTGCTGGTGCTGGCGGGCATCAACCAGTTCAACTTCGTCATCCAGCCGGGCGATGTCGGTGCCATGACCCAGACGGCTGTCGCCACCGTGCTGCGGCTGATGCTGGCCATGTCCCTGATGTACGCGGCCCTGACCCGTTCCGCTGAAGCCGGCCGGCGGGTGCGCGACCGCTTCTTCCAGCTCACCGACCGGTCTCCGCAAGGCGTGGCCGTGGTCCGGGCCGACCATGTCGTCTACATCAACCCGGCCTTCCAGAGCATTTACGGCATGAACCGGGTGGAGCAGGCCCCGCGGGTGTTCTCGCCCGAGTGGCTGAACCTCACCACGCCCCTCGCTGCACGCAAGCCCATCCAGCAACTGCTTGCACAGGTGCACAACGGCTCCCTGCCGCTGGCCGAGTGGGAGGGCGAGCGCACCTCGCTTGACGGCCGCCAGCTCTACCTGCGCTACAAGGCCTGGAATGTGGAATGGGATGGCGAGCCCTCCCTGCAGATCGTGGTCTCCGACGACACCGCCCAGCACGAGGCGGCGCGTGCCCTCATGTGGCACGCCACCCACGACGAGCTCACCGGCCTGCACAACCGCAGCGCCCTGCTGCAGCGTCTGCGCGAGCTGTTCGACGACCCGCAGCAGCCCGCCTTCGCCCTCATCCTGCTGGACGTCGACCGCTTCAAGCTCTTCAACGACGCCCATGGCCCGGCGGTGGGCGACGAGGTGCTCAAGGCCCTGTCGGCCCAGCTGCTGCAGACCCTGGGCGAGCGCGCCGACCTGATGCGCCTGGGTGAAGACGAATTCGCGATCCTGCTGGTGGCGCCCGACACCGAGGCCGCCGCGCACCAGCTCACCGCCGACATTCAGGCCCTGCTGACCCAGCCGCTCACGCTCAGCGCGCACCGCTTCTTCCTCGACGTGTCCATGGGCGGCGCGCTGCACCCCGGCCCCGCCACCAGCCCCTACGCCCTGCTGCAGGCGGCCAACGCTGCCATGCTCGACGCCAAGCGCCTGCCCGGCACCTCGGTGCAGTGGGCCACCGAGGTGCCGCGCAATGGTCTGGCCGCCTTCTTCGAGGCCGAGCAGGCCCTGCGTGCCGGTTTCGAGAACGACGAATTCATCCTGGTCTATCAGCCCAAGGTGGCCGCCGACGGCCACCGCCTCGTCGGCTTCGAGGCCCTGGTGCGCTGGGACCGTCCCGGCGTCGGGCGCATCAGCCCGCTCGACTTCATCCCCGCGGCCGAGCGCAACGGCCTCATCGTGCCGCTGGGCGCGCTCATCCTCACCCAGGCCTGTCGCCAGATGGCGCAGTGGCGTGAGCAGGGCCTGCCGCTGGTGCCCGTGGCCGTCAACGTCTCGCCCCTGCAGCTGCTCGACGCCGAGTTCCCGGCCGCCGTCATGAACACCCTGGCGCAGTTCCAGCTGCCGCCGCAGTGGCTGACCCTGGAGATCACCGAAACCGCCGCCGTGGCCCACATGGACCAGGCCCGCGAGCAGATCGGCCAGCTGCGCCAGCAGGGCGTCGACGTTGCCCTCGACGACTTCGGCACCGGCTTTTCCTCCCTCAACATGCTGCGCAGCCTGCCGCTGCACACCGTCAAGATCGACCGCAGCCTCATCGACCCCATGCCCGAGTCGCATGCGGTGGCCGTGGTCAAGTCCATCTGCGACCTGGCGGCCGTGCTCGATCTCGACGTCGTGGCCGAAGGGGTGGAGACCGCCGCGCACGCCGAGGCGGCCCGCGCGGCCGGCTGCCACGCCTTGCAGGGCTACCACTTCGCGCGTCCCCTCGACGTGCCGGACGCCACGCAGTGGCTGCAGGCCCACGCCTGAGGCCTGGCACGCCCGGTGGCGCCCATGTAGAATGGGCCTCATGCAGCAACCCTCGGATCTCTTTCGCCTGAATGCCCGTTGGTGGCGGTGACGCCAGCCACACACTGCATGACCCTGCGCGCGCGGCACCCCACCGCAGCTGACGCCTCCAAAGGGTCTCCGAGGGGGACACACTGAGGGATGGTGCAACACCATTCCATGAACCACATCCCGATACAGGATCGTGCCCATGCTGCTCATGATCGACAACTACGACAGTTTCACCTTCAACCTGGTGCAGTACTTCTGCGAACTGGGTGAAGAGGTCAAGGTCGTCCGCAACGACGAAGTCACCCTCGACGAGATCGCCGCCTTCCAGGCCGACCGTATCGTCTTGTCTCCCGGCCCCTGTTCCCCCGACGAAGCCGGCATCTGCGTGCCTGCGCTCAAGCGCTTCGCCGGCCAGCTGCCCATCCTCGGCGTCTGCCTGGGTCACCAGAGCATCGGCGCCGCCATGGGCGGGCGCATCGTGCGCGCCAAGGAACAGATGCACGGCAAGACCAGCGTCATCACCACCGACGAGCAGGGCGTCTACGCCGGCCTGCCCAGGCAGTTCACCGTCATCCGCTACCACTCGCTGGCCATCGAGCGCGCCTCGCTGCCCGACTGCCTGGCCATCACCTCCTGGACCGACGACGGCGAGATCATGGGCGTGCGCCACAAAGGGCCGCAGACCGATCCGAACTTCGCCCCCTTGGAGGGCGTGCAGTTCCATCCCGAATCCATCCTGAGCGAGCACGGCCACGCCATGCTGGCCAACTTCCTGAAGATGTGAGGTGCGTGACATGAGCCAGTTGACCGATCCCCAAGCCCTGCAACGCGTCATCGAACACCGCGAGATCTTCCACGACGAGATGCTCGGCCTGATGCGCCGCATCATGACCGGCGAGATGTCGCCCGTCGTCATGGCCGCGCTCATCACCGGCCTGCGCGTCAAGAAGGAAACCGTGGGCGAGATCACCGCTGCCGCTCAGGTCATGCGCGAGTTCGCCACCCCGGTGAAAGTGGCCGACACGGCGAACCTCGTCGACCTGTGCGGCACCGGCGGCGACGGCGCCCACACCTTCAACATCTCGACCACCGCGATGTTCGTGGCTGCGGCCGCGGGTGCGCGCATCGCCAAGCATGGCGGGCGCAGCGTGTCCTCGTCCACCGGCAGCGCCGATGCGCTCGAAGCCCTGGGCGCGGCCATCATGCTCAACGCCGAGCAGGTCGCCCAATGCCTGGCCGACACCGGCGTGGGCTTCATGTTCGCGCCCAGCTTTCACGGCGCCATGAAGCACGCCGCCCCGGTCCGCAAGGAACTGGGCGTGCGCACCCTCTTCAACATCCTCGGCCCGCTCACCAACCCGGCCGGTGCCCCCAACCAGCTCATGGGCGTCTTCCACGCCGACCTGGTGGGCATCATGGCGCGCGTGCTGCAGCGCCTGGGCTCCGACCATGTGCTGGTCGTGCACGGCCGCGACGGCCTCGACGAAATGACCCTGAGCGGTGACACCCTGGTGGCCGAGCTCAAGAACGGTCAGGTCAGCGAGTACACCGTCAACCCGTCCCAGTTTGGTCTGGCCGAACACGACGGCACCCTGCTCAAGGCCGGCAACCGCGAGGCCTCCATCGCCATCATGCGCGCCGTGCTCGACAACCAGAGCGGCCCGGCCCGTGACATCGTGCTGCTCAACGCCGGTGCGGCCATCTATGCCGCCAACGTGGCCGATTCCCTGGCCGATGGCGTCGAGCGCGCCCGTGAGGCCCTCAGCAGCGGTCGCGCTGCCGAGCGTCTGCTCAAGTTTGTGCAGACGACACAGGCTCTGGCGGCCTGAGCTGCGACAGGGCCGTGGGCTGCAGCACACAGCGGTTGCGCCCCTCGGCCTTGGCCTGATAGAGCAGGCGGTCGGCCAGCTGCAGCATCATCGCCATG
Organism: Aquabacterium sp.; assembly: GCF_034003525.1. GTDB lineage: Bacteria > Pseudomonadota > Gammaproteobacteria > Burkholderiales > Burkholderiaceae_C > Aquabacterium. The sequence goes on along the minus strand of NZ_JAVEYN010000009.1, from coordinate 54,795 downwards.
GCCGTGCGCGGCCCCGGCGTCGCGCAGGCCACCCCGATGCTGACCGTCAAGGGGATCAGCTGGCCCCCGTGGGTCACCGTCAGCGCCGCCACCTCCTGGCGAATGCGCTCGGCCATGTGCATCGCACCGGCCGCATGGGTCTGCGGCAGCACCACCAGAAACTCCTCGCCGCCGTAGCGCATCGCATGGTCGCCCGGGCGGCGCATGATGCGCGCAATCACCTCGGCCACCGCTTTGAGCGCTTCGTCTCCGCCAGCGTGGCCATGCACGTCGTTGACCTGCTTGAAGTGATCGATGTCGATCATCAGCATCGCCAGCGGCTGCTTCCAGCGCACCGCCGTGCCCCAGATTTCGGGCATGCGCTCGGCCAGGAACTGCCGATTGTGCAGGCCCGTCAGGGCGTCGCGCTGCGACAGCTCCTGCAAACGCCCATTGGCCTCAGTCAGCTCACCCAGCGCCTTGTCCAGGTCCTGCGTGCGGGCCAGCACGCGCGCCTCCAGCTCGGCCGCGTGCGCCGTCTGCATGCGCACATGCGCCTCCTGCGCCAGCTTGAGCCGGTGCGCCAGCGCCAGGGACAGCAGCACGAACTCCAGCACCGAGCCGATCTGCATGCCGTAGGTGGTCAGCCAGTTGGGCTCGACTAGGTCGAACATGCTCAGGGACGAGGCGACCACCCCGACCAGCAAGCCGCCGAACGCCGCCATGAAGTAGCGCGCCTGGTGATGCCCGCGCCGCAACATCATCGTCGTGATGCCCAGCAAGATGAGCGGTGCCACCAGGGTCAGCACCGTGCTCAGCTTCACCGCTGGCGCGTAATGCCCCAGCCACAGCACCGGCCAGATCAGCAGGAACAGCCCCTGCAGCCCTTGCATGACCCGATCGGCTCCCGGCGCATGGGTGCGCAGCCCCAGAAACTCCCGGGCGAACAGCGACAGCAGGAGGCCGGCCGTGCTCATGCACAGCGGCAAGGCCCAGTTGCCCCAGTCCGGATGCGCCGGCCACAGGTACTGAAACGCCAGGCCGTTGAGTGTCAGTTGCGCCACGCCGAACGCCGCCACATAGCCGACGTAGTACAGGTGGCTGCGGTCGCGCAGTGACAGGAAGAGCATCAGGTTGTAAAGCAGCATGGCCAGCAGCGCACCGCCATACAGCCCCATCCAACCGAACTCCACCCGGGCCTGAGCCAGCCGCTCCGTCGGCGTGGTCACCACCAGCGGGGCCTGCAGCGAGCCCTGGCTGCGCAGCCGCACATACACCGCCCCGGCCTCCCCCGGTCGCAAAGACAGGTCCACATAAAAGTGCGGATGCGGGATCGGGCGCGTGTCAAAGCGGCGCTGGTCTCCGGTCGCATGGTGCTGCCGCACCCGCCCCCGCGCGTCGACCACATACAGGTCCACCTCGTCGAGCAAGGGGTAGAGCACCCCGAACTGCCAGGCTTCCTGGCTCGGGTGGCGGTTGAGCAGGTCCACGCGCAGCCAGAGGGCCGAGCGGCTGTAGCCAAAGCTCGGCTGGCCCGAAGCCAGCGGCTGCCAGGCGCCCGTGCGGGCGGCGGCCTGCACCTGCGCCAGGGTCCAGCTGCCGCTGGCGTCTTCCAGCACCTGCACCTGGGCGCCTTGCGGGCGCACGGTGCCCGTGGCGTTCAGCACCAGCGTCTCGGCGCGCGCCACGCCGCCGCACAGCAGCCCGCACAGCCACCACGCCATCAGCCAGCCGCGCCATCCCATCCTGCCCACATCGCCTCCTGCACCCCGTGTGTACACATTGTCACCGTCTGTCACAGGCTTGCCAGCCCGGAAAAGCCCTTTTGCCTGGTCCGCTGCGGGTTGCAGGCAAACACCGATAATGTCGACAACTCCTCGCAAAGTGCCTCCTCATGTCCGACATCCTTCAGAAAATCGTTGCCGTCAAACACCAGGAAATCGCCGCCGCCTTGCCTGTGCGCTCCTTCGCCACCGTGCGGGCCGAAGCCGAGGCCCGCAACCGTGACCTGGCCGATGTGCGCGATTTCGTCGGAGCCCTGCGCCGCAAGATCGACGCGGGCCAGGCCGGCGTCATCGCCGAGGTCAAGAAAGCCAGCCCCAGCAAGGGCGTGCTGCGCGAGCACTTCGCCCCGGCCGAGATCGCCGCCAGCTACGCGCGCCACGGCGCCGCCTGCCTGAGCGTGCTCACCGACGCCCAGTTCTTCCAGGGCAGCCCCGCCTACCTGCAAGAAGCCCGTGCCGCCTGCGAACTGCCCGTGCTGCGCAAGGACTTCATGGTCGACGCCTACCAGGTCTACGAGGCCCGCGCCATGGGCGCTGATTGCATCCTGCTGATCGCCGCCTGCCTCGACGATGCCCAGATGGCCGACCTCGAAGCCTGCGCCCACAGCCTGGGCATGGCCGTCCTCGTCGAAGTCCACGACGGAGCCGAACTCGACCGCGCCCTCAAGCTGCGCACCCCGCTCGTCGGCATCAACAACCGCAACCTGCGCACCTTCGAAGTCACGCTCGACACCACGCTCGGCCTGCTGCCCCGCGTCCCGGCCGACCGCCTGCTCGTCACTGAATCCGGCATCCTCAATGCCGCCGATGTGCAGCGCATGCGCGCCGCCCACGTCAACGCCTTCCTGATCGGCGAGGCCTTCATGCGCCAGCCCGATCCCGGTCAGGCCTTGGCCACGCTGTTCGCCTGAGCGCGGTCGTGCCCGCGCCCACCCGTCGCCGCGCCGGCGACCTGGCCAGCTCGGCCACCCAGATCGGCTTGTTTGCTCCTGAGTCGGCGGCATCGGCGTCGTCCCAAGCCGGCGTCACGCTCAAGCCTTGCGCGCCCACGGCGGTGCCTGCCGCGCTGGCGCAGCCCCTGTCGAGCCTGTTCGACGCCGTGCCGTCCGACTGGCGCACGGTCACCGAGCCTTTTCGCGTCAGTGTCCTGGGCCAGACGCTGATCGCCCGCGTCGATGCCGCCTGCCGCCAAGGCGCCACCGTCTACCCCGCCGATGTGTTCGCGGCCTTGTGCCACACCCGGCGCGACCACGTCAAGGTCGTCATCCTCGGCCAGGATCCCTACCACGGCCCCGGACAGGCCCACGGCCTGGCCTTCTCGGTGGCGCCCGGGCAGGCCATCCCCCCCAGCCTGCGCAACATCCGCAAGGAACTCGCGCGCGACCTCGGTCTGACCCCGCCGGCTCACGGCTGCCTGCAAGCCTGGGCCGAGCGCGGCGTGCTCCTGCTCAACACCGTGCTCACGGTCGAGGCCACCCAGGCCGCCAGCCACGCCGGCTGGGGCTGGGAGGCCCTCACCGATGCCCTGATCGCCGCCGTGGCGGCCGACGCCCACCCTTGCGTCTTCCTGCTCTGGGGGGCGCACGCCCAGCGCAAGCGGGCCCTGATCGAGCAGGCCATGTCGGCCCGAGAGGGCGCCGCCGCCCACCTCATCCTGCAGGCCAACCACCCCTCGCCGCTGTCCGCCACCCGGGGCCCGGCACCCTTCATCGGCTGCGGCCACTTCGGCCAGGCCCAGGCTTTCTGGCGCGCCCAGGGCCACGCCCTCGACTGGTCGCTCGCCTGACCCGCATCAAGGGGACGGCCGACACGCCTGACCTCGTGGACAATGCGCCCTCCCATGCTGTTCGCTCTCCCTGAGGTTGTTGCCCATGCGCCTGGCGCTGCTGTCCCCCCTGCCGCCTGATCCCTCCCGCCTGGCGCGCCACGCCGCGCAGTTCCGCCGTGCCCTCAACCTCGGCGGCATCGACGTGCTCACGCCGCTCGTCGGGCAGCGCCCGCTGGAGAGCCTCCAGGCCGCCCGCGCCTGGGTCGCCGAGCGCGACTGGCGCGGGGTCGACGTCGTGCACGCCGAACTCGCCCCTGGCCAGCGCACTGTGTATTGGGTCATGCAGGCCCTGGCCCGCCTGCCCGAGGGCCCGGCGCTCACCGCCACGGTCCATGCGCCACCCGTTCTGCTCGGCCAGCCCCTTCACGCTCCGTTTGCGGGTCTGTATCACACCCGCTGGCTACCGCGCCTGTCGCGCCAGGCCAGCGCCTGGCTGGCGTCGCCCTTCACCCGCCACAGTGATCGCCGTCTCGCCCGCCGCCTGGCTGGCGTCCTGTGCACGAGCGAAGCCGAGGCGACGCGCCTGGCCCGTCGCCTGCGCCTGCCACGCGAGCGCATCACCGTGCTCCCCCAGGGCTTGCCCGAAACCGGGTGCCAGCCCCTGCCCCCGGGACCGCTCAGGCTCCTGTGTCTGAGCGGTCCCGGACAGGCCCTGCGCCCGCTGCAAGACCTCGTGGCCGCACTGACCCAGTTGGCCGCACAAGCCACGCCAGAGGGTGATCCCCTGCCCTCGTGGCAGCTCACCCTGGCCGGCGCCACCGCGGCCTCCTGCTTCGAGCCCCCGCGCCACGACCCGCTCACGCGCCTGCAGACCGACCTCCGCCTCAAGGCGCTGGGCGAGCGCATCACCTGGCAGCTCGACCCCGACCCGCAGGATCTGCCTGCCCTGATGGCCGCACATCACCTCCTGGTGCTGCCCGAGCGCCCCCAGCCCTGGGGCCTGGGGGGCACCGAGCCCGGCCCGACCTCGCCCCAGGCGGCCTCCGAGCTGGCCCTGGCTGTGGGGCGTCCCATGCTGGTGGCGCAGCAAAGCGGGCTGGCCGAGCAGGTCGCCTCGGGCAATGGCGCCACCTACACGGGCACTGACGCCGCCGCCCTGATGGCTGTGCTGCAGGACCTGCTCACCGATCCGGAGCGCCTGAGCGCCTGGGCCGCCCAGGCTCACCGGCAGGCCGCAAGCCGTCAATGGCCCCAGCTGAGCGCGCGATACGTCGGGTTTTTCCAACAGGTATTGGGCCGCTCGGGGCGCCGCGCCACAAAATAATTTCCGCAGGGCTTGCGAGTCGCAAAAAAGCTCTGCTATAGTTGCGGTCTTCCCTGGAGGGGTGCCCGAGTGGCTAAAGGGGGCAGACTGTAAATCTGTTGGCTTACGCCTACGCTGGTTCGAATCCAGCCTCCTCCACCAGGGAAACCTAATTCAAGAATCACTCCCGAGCGGGAGTAGTTCAATGGTAGAACCTTAGCCTTCCAAGCTAATGACGCGGGTTCGATTCCCGTCTCCCGCTCCACGGTCACGGTTCTGTCAATTTAGGCGTGGTAAAGTCGCGGTCTTCGTCGATGCGGAGGTCGCAGTGTCAAGTCGGCACAGGTTTGGGTTTCATCCCAAGTCCAGACCTGTGTCGATGCCCATGTGGCTCAGTGGTAGAGCACTCCCTTGGTAAGGGAGAGGTCGGCAGTTCGATCCTGCCCATGGGCACCACACCTCCCATCTTCTTTCTTCGACTCACTTCAGAATCGCTAGGGGCGAGAATCATGGCAAAAGGTAAGTTTGAGCGGACCAAGCCGCACGTCAACGTCGGCACCATCGGTCACGTTGACCATGGCAAGACCACGCTGACGGCTGCAATCACCACCGTTCTGTCCAAGAAGTTCGGCGGCGAAGCCAAGGGCTACGACATGATCGACGCAGCGCCTGAAGAAAAGGCCCGCGGCATCACCATCAACACCGCTCACGTTGAGTACGAAACGGCCAACCGCCACTACGCTCACGTTGACTGCCCCGGCCACGCCGACTACGTCAAGAACATGATCACCGGTGCCGCCCAGATGGACGGCGCGATCCTGGTGTGCTCGGCCGCTGACGGCCCGATGCCCCAGACCCGTGAACACATCCTGCTGTCCCGTCAGGTGGGCGTGCCTTACATCATCGTCTTCCTGAACAAGGCTGACCTGGTGGACGACGCCGAACTGCTGGAACTGGTCGAAATGGAAGTGCGCGAGCTGCTGTCCAAGTACGACTTCCCTGGCGACGACACCCCGATCATCAAGGGTTCTGCCCGTCTGGCCCTCGACGGCGACACCGGCGAGCTGGGCGAGCAAGCCATCATGAAGCTGGCCGAAGCCCTGGACACCTACATCCCCACGCCTGAGCGCGCCATCGACGGCACGTTCCTGATGCCTGTGGAAGACGTGTTCTCGATCTCGGGCCGCGGCACCGTGGTGACCGGCCGTATCGAGCGCGGCATCATCAAGGTCGGCGAAGAAATCGAAATCGTCGGTATCAAGGCCACCCAGAAGACCACCTGCACGGGCGTGGAAATGTTCCGCAAGCTGCTGGACCAAGGTCAAGCTGGCGACAACGTCGGTATCCTGCTGCGCGGCACCAAGCGTGAAGACGTGGAACGCGGCCAAGTGCTGTGCAAGCCCGGCTCCATCAAGCCGCACACGCACTTCACCGGCGAAATCTACGTCCTGTCCAAGGACGAAGGTGGCCGTCACACGCCTTTCTTCAACAACTACCGTCCTCAGTTCTACTTCCGTACGACTGACGTGACCGGTTCCATCGAGCTGCCGGCAGACAAGGAAATGGTCATGCCTGGCGACAACGTGTCGATCACCGTCAAGCTGATCGCCCCGATCGCCATGGAAGAAGGCCTGCGTTTTGCTATCCGCGAAGGCGGCCGTACCGTCGGCGCCGGCGTGGTTGCCAAGATCCTCGACTAATCGTTCTCTGACTCGGATTTGGCCAATAGGGGTATAGCTCAATTGGCAGAGCGTCGGTCTCCAAAACCGAAGGTTGTAGGTTCGATTCCTACTGCCCCTGCCAACCACCCCGAGTCTCGAGACTGACGCTGTTCCACAGCAGCCCGCAGACCTGAAAAGGTCCGCGGGCTTTGCCGCCTCAATCATCACGTTCATGTCCAGCACGCAAATCGAAACCGTCACGACGGGCGCCGACAAGGCCAAACTGGCTGCGGCCGGTCTTCTGGTCGTGGGTGGTGTGGCCACCTTCTATCTGCTGGGTCAGCAGAGCCTGTGGTTGCGCGTGGTGGCGCTGCTGGTCCTGATCGCGGCCGGCGTGGGGGTGTTCTTCTCCTCGGCGCAAGGCAAGGAACTCTTCGCCTACGGGCAAGATGCACTCAAGGAATTGCGCAAGGTGGTGTGGCCGACCCGCCCCGAAGCCACGCAGATGACCTTGTACGTCTTTGCCTTTGTGGTGGTCATGGCGCTGTTCCTGTGGCTGACCGACAAGACCCTGGAGTGGGTGCTCTACAGCCTGATCCTGGGCTGGAAGCAGTGATTCCTGGCATACACAACACAAGGCTGAACCCATGAGCGACGTCCAGACCGCCTCCGCCACCACCGCCCCGCTGCGCTGGTATGTGGTGCACGCCTACTCCGGCATGGAGAAGGCTGTAGAACGCAACCTGCGCGAACGCATCGATCGCGCCGGCATGCAGGACCAGTTTGGTCGCATCCTCGTGCCCACCGAAGAAGTGGTCGAGGTCAAGAACGGCAAGAAGTCCGTGACCGAGCGCCGTTTCTTCCCTGGCTACGTGCTGGTCGAAATGGTCATGAGCGACGACACCTGGCACTTGGTCAAGAACACGTCCAAGGTCACCGGTTTCGTGGGCGGCGCCAAGAACCGTCCCTCCCCCATCTCGGAAGACGAAGTCATGAAGATCGTCAACCAGATGAAGGAAGGCATCGAGAAGCCGCGTCCCAAGGTCGAGTGGGAAGTGGGCGAGGTGGTCCGCGTCAAGGAAGGCCCCTTCACCGACTTCAACGGCTCCATCGAAGAAGTCAATTACGACAAGTCCAAGCTGCGCGTGTCCGTCACTATTTTCGGTCGCGCCACCCCGGTGGAGTTGGACTTCGGTCAGGTCGAGAAGATCTGACCCTGGGCCGGGCCGCTGGTCGGGCACTTGCCTGATGGGGTTGGTTCGATCCATAATGCTAGATTCTGCTCGGACCTGAGCATGAGCGGCGCCAAGATGCGAGTCTTGCGCCGCTTGAACATGTCCCGTACCAGGCGCGAACGAGACCGCGTCAAGAGGAGCCAGGAAGTTCGTGCCGAACAAGCCTGGCGTTTGACTCAACCGGATCGACGTGGCCGTCGGACGGTTCTAGGAGAAAGTTATGGCCAAGAAGATTATCGGCTTCATCAAGCTGCAAATCCCGGCTGGCAAGGCGAACCCTTCGCCTCCGGTCGGTCCCGCGCTGGGTCAGCGCGGCCTGAACATCATGGAGTTCTGCAAGGCGTTCAACGCCCAGACCCAAGGTGTCGAGCCCGGTCTGAAGCTGCCCGTGGTCATCACGGCGTTCGCTGACAAGTCCTTCACCTTCATCATCAAGACGCCGCCCGCGACCGTCCTGCTGAAGAAGGCCGCCAAGATCGAGAAGGGCTCGCCCCGTCCTCAGTCTGACAAGGTGGGCAAGCTGACCCGTGAGCAGCTGGAAGAAATCGCCAAGACCAAGCAGAAGGACCTGACCGCTGCCGATCTGGACGCTGCCGTCCGCACGATCGCCGGTTCGGCTCGTTCGATGGGCATCATCGTGGAGGGTGTGTGATCATGGCCAAGCTGACCAAACGCCAACAAGCTTTCGCTGGCAAGGTGGAAACCACCAAGCTGTACGCCATCGAAGAAGCCCTGACCCTGATCAAGCAAGCTGCTGTCGCCAAGTTCGATGAATCCATCGACGTGGCCGTGCAACTGGGCGTGGACGCCAAGAAGTCCGACCAGGTGGTGCGTGGCGCTGTCGTGATGCCCAACGGCACCGGCAAGACCAAGCGCGTGGCCGTGTTCGCCCAAGGTGCCAAGGCTGAAGAAGCCAAGGCTGCCGGCGCTGACATCGTCGGCATGGAAGACCTGGCCGAGCAGATCAAGGCTGGCAACATCAACTTCGACGTGGTCATCGCCTCGCCGGACACGATGCGCATCGTCGGTACCCTGGGTACCGTGCTGGGTCCCCGCGGCCTGATGCCCAACCCCAAGGTCGGCACCGTCACCCCCGACGTCGCCACCGCTGTCAAGAACGCCAAGGCTGGCCAGGTCCAGTTCCGCGTTGACAAGGCCGGCATCATCCACGGCACCATCGGCCGTCGCTCGTTCGACGACGACAAGCTCAAGGGCAACCTGGCTGCGCTGCTCGACGCCCTGACCAAGCTGAAGCCTGCTTCCAGCAAGGGTGTGTACCTGCGCAAGGTCGCCGTCTCGTCCACCATGGGTGTGGGCGTGCGCGTCGATGTGAACAGCATCACCGGCTGATTGTCATCAGACAACGTCATGCCTTCGCGGCATGACCGGGCCCACGCGAGTCTGGCGTGAGTGCCTGAACCACATTGGTGGGTCGATGCATCGTGGCATGCCACGGTGCATCGGGCTATCAAAGACCGTAGGCGCTGTGGCGCACGCTGTATCCGGTGTGTCGCGGCTTAATGCACAGCCTACGCAGATGGCGTCCCCGCTGTTGAAGTTTCCTCGCTGCCCCTGGGTGGCGTGGGTTCCGAGGCAGAAGGTCGCTGAAACTGGGTGTGCCCGGAGGTTCATCCCCTGTGGGATGGTGCCAAAAGGCATGTTTGAAGGAGTAGACCTTGAGTCTCAATCGCAACGAGAAAGAAGCCGTCATTGCGGAAGTGGCTGCCCAAGCGGGCAAGTCGCAGACGCTTGCACTGGCTGAGTACCGCGGTCTCACGGTGGCTCAACTGGATCAGCTGCGCAAGAACGCCCGTGCCCAAGGCGTGTATCTTCATGTTCTGAAGAACACCCTGGCCCGTCGCGCTGTTGCTGGCACCCCGTTTGAAGTCGCTGCCGAGTCCATGACCGGCCCGCTGATCTACGGCTTCTCTGAAGATGCCGTGGCAGCTGCCAAGGTGATCGCTGACTTTGCCAAGGGCAATGACAAGCTGGTCATCAAGGCTGGCGCATACGCCGGCAAGGCTCTGGACGCCAATGGCGTCAAGGCACTGGCCTCGATCCCCAGCAAGGAAGTCCTGCTGGCTCAGATCTGTGGTCTGCTGCAGTCGCCGATCTCGGGCCTGGCCCGCGTTCTGGCTGCTGTGGGCGAGCAAAAGGGTGGTGGCGCAGCCGCCCCCGCCGCCGAAGAAGCAGCTCCGGCTGCCTGAGCGACCGCTTCGTACCGTATTTAACATCTAACCGATTTTAGGAACCCAAAATGGCATTCGATAAAGACGCATTCCTGACCGCCCTGGACAGCATGTCCGTGATGGAACTCAACGAGCTGGTCAAGGCCATCGAAGAGAAGTTCGGCGTGTCCGCTGCCGCCATGGCTGCTCCCGCTGCTGGCGGTGCTGCTGGTGGCGCTGCTGCCGCTGAAGAGAAGACCGAGTTCAACGTTGTCCTGACCGGCGCTGGCGCCAACAAGGTCGGCGTCATCAAGGCCGTGCGTGAAATCACCGGTCTGGGTCTGAAGGAAGCCAAGGACCTGGTCGACGGCGCTCCCAAGAACGTCAAGGAAGGCGTTGCCAAGGCTGACGCTGAAGCCGCTGTCAAGAAGCTGGTTGAAGCTGGCGCTACCGCCGAAATGAAGTAATCCCCTGGCCCGCCTTGCGCGGGTCTGTGGATCAGAGGCTGCTCTCCGTCAGGAGGGCAGCCTTTTGGTGTCTGAGGAGTCAAATCCTCGAGAACAGCCGAGAAACCCCGCAGTGTTACACTGACGGGTTTCTCGAGTGTTCTCTGAACCGACTGCGGAGAACCGGTTTGGTCGAGCCCGGGTGCCATCCATCATGGCGCCGGGGTTGTCAGCCAGCGGTTGGTAGTGGCCAACCACCAAGCCTCGGTGCCGACTTTCCACAAAAGCGGCCCGAATGGCCAGTCGCCGAACAACGGGCTGTTTCCTTGGCCGGGAGACAGCTGGAATTCGAAGCGGGACACCCCTTTTGGTGCCCGAAACGGAGAGTTTATGGCGCAAGCAACCCCCTACAGCTACACCGAGCGCAAGCGGATTCGCAAGAGCTTTGGCAAGCGCGGCAGCGTACTGAACGTGCCTTATCTGCTGACGATGCAGAAGGATTCGTACGTCGCATTCCTGCAAAAGGATGTGCCGCCCCAACAACGCAAACCCGAAGGCCTGCAAGCCGCTTTCCTCTCGGCGTTCCCCATTGTTTCGCACAATGGCTTCGTCGAGATGAAGTTCATCGAATTCAACATCGCCAAGCCGGCGTTCGATGAGCGCGAGTGCCAGCTGCGGGGCTTGACCTTTGCGTCGGCCGTGCGTGCGCGCCTGCAGATGATCATCTATGACCGCGAGACATCGACCTCGCAGTCCAAGGTGGTCAAGGAAGTGAAGGAGCAAGAGGTCTACATGGGTGAAGTGCCCCTGATGACCGACTACGGCTCTTTCATCATCAACGGGACCGAGCGCGTCATCGTCTCGCAGCTGCACCGCTCGCCGGGCGTGTTCTTCGAGCACGACAAGGGCAAGACCCACTCGTCGGGCAAGCTGCTGTTCAGCGCCCGCATCATCCCCTACCGTGGCTCGTGGCTGGACTTCGAATTCGATCCGAAGGACCTGCTGTACTTCCGCGTGGACCGTCGCCGCAAGATGCCGGTGACGACCCTGCTGAAGGCCATCGGCATGAACAACGAGCAGATCCTGGAAACCTTCTTCCAGTTCGATCGCATCAAGCTGATGGACGCCGGCGCGCTGCTGGCCTTCGTGCCCGAGCGCTTCAAGGGTGAGGTCGCCCGCTTCGACATCATCGACAAGTCCGGCACGGTCATTGTCGAGAAGGACAAGCGCATCACCGCGCGTCACACCCGCCAACTGGAACAGTCCGGTACCACGCACCTGAGCGTGCCCGAGGACTTCCTGCTGGGCCGCGTGCTGGCCAAGAACCAGATCGACCCCGACACGGGCGAGCTGATCGCCAAGGCCAACGAAGAGCTGACCGAAGCCCTGCTCAAGAAGCTGCGCTCGGCCGGCATCCTCGACATCGACGTCCTGTTCACGAACGAGCTGGACCAAGGCGCCTACATCTCGCAAACGCTGGCCACCGACGAAACCGCCGATGAGCTGGCCGCCCGCGTGGCCATCTACCGCATGATGCGCCCTGGCGAGCCGCCGACCGAAGACGCCGTGCAGGCCCTGTTCCAGCGCCTGTTCTACTCGGAAGACACGTACGACCTGTCGCGCGTGGGCCGCATGAAGTTCAACGCCCGCGTGGGCCGCGACGAGAGCACCGGCGCCATGGTCCTGTCCAACGAGGACATCCTGGCCGTCGTCAAGATCCTGGTCGAGCTGCGCAATGGCCGCGGTGAAGTCGACGACATCGACCACCTGGGCAACCGTCGCGTGCGTTGCGTGGGCGAGTTGGCCGAGAACCAGTACCGTTCGGGTCTGGCGCGCATCGAGAAGGCCGTCAAGGAGCGTCTGGGCCAGGCCGAGACCGAAGCCCTGATGCCGCACGACCTGATCAACTCCAAGCCCATCTCGGCGGCGTTGAAGGAGTTCTTCGGTGCGTCGCAGCTGTCGCAGTTCATGGACCAGACCAACCCCCTGTCGGAAATCACGCACAAGCGTCGTGTCTCCGCCCTGGGCCCGGGTGGTCTGACCCGCGAACGTGCCGGCTTCGAAGTGCGCGACGTGCACCCGACCCACTACGGTCGCGTGTGCCCGATCGAAACGCCTGAAGGTCCGAACATCGGTCTGATCAACTCGCTGGCTCTGTACGCCCGCCTCAACGAGTACGGTTTCCTCGAAACCCCGTACCGTCGCGTGGTGGACGGCAAGACCACGATGCAGATCGACTACCTGTCGGCCATCGAAGAAGGCAAGTACGTGATCGCGCAGGCCAACGCCTCGCTCGACGCCGAAGGCCGTCTGATCGACGAGCTGGTCTCGGCCCGTGAAAACGGTGAATCCGTGCTGACCAGCCCCGAGCGCATCCAGTACATGGACGTGGCCCCGACGCAGATCGTGTCGGTCGCGGCCTCGCTCGTGCCCTTCCTGGAGCACGACGACGCGAACCGCGCGTTGATGGGCGCCAACATGCAGCGTCAGGCCGTGCCTGTGCTGCGCCCCGAAAAGGCCATGGTCGGTACCGGCATCGAGCGCGTTGCCGCGGTCGACTCGGGCACCGTCGTGGTGGCCAAGCGTGGCGGCATCGTGGACTATGTCGATACCAACCGTGTGGTGATCCGCGTGGCCGACGCCGAGACCGTCGCCGGCGAAGTGGGTGTGGACATCTACAACCTGATCAAGTACCAGCGTTCCAACCAGAACACCAACATTCACCAGCGCCCCATCGTCAAGCGCGGTGACGTGGTGGCCAAGGGTGACGTGGTGGCCGACGGCGCATCGACCGACCTGGGCGAACTCGCTCTGGGTCAGAACATGCTGATCGCCTTCATGCCCTGGAACGGCTACAACTTCGAAGACTCGATCATGATCTCCGAGCGCGTGGTCGCCGAAGATCGCTACACCTCGATCCACATCGAGGAACTGGTCGTGATGGCCCGTGACACCAAGCTGGGCTCCGAAGAAATCACCCGGGACATCCCGAACCTCTCGGAGAACCAACTGGCCCGTCTGGACGAGTCCGGCATCGTGTACGTTGGTGCCGAAGTCGGCCCCGGCGATGTGCTGGTCGGCAAGGTGACGCCGAAGGGCGAAACCACCCTGACCCCGGAAGAGAAGCTGCTGCGCGCCATCTTCGGCGAGAAGGCGTCCGACGTGAAGGACACCTCGCTGCGCGTGGACCAGGGCACCATGGGCACCGTCATCGACGTGCAGGTCTTCACCCGTGAAGGCATCCAGCGTGACAAGCGCGCCCAGCAGATCATCGACGATGAACTCAAGCGCTTCCGCCTGGACCTGAACGACCAGCTGCGCATCGTGGAAGCCGACGCCTTCGACCGGATCAAGAAGCTCCTGATCGGCAAGGTGGCCAATGGCGGTCCGAACAAGCTGGCCAAGGGCTCGGCGATCGACGAAGCCTACCTGGCATCCGTCGAGAAGTTCCACTGGTTCGACATCCGTCCGGAAGACGGCGAGCTGGCCAACCAGCTGGAAAGCATCAAGAACTCGCTGGAGCAGACCCGCCACAGCTTCGACTTGGCTTTCGAAGAAAAGCGCAAGAAGCTGACCCAAGGCGACGAGCTGCCCGCTGGCGTGCTCAAGATGGTCAAGGTCCACCTGGCCGTCAAGCGCCGCCTGCAGCCTGGCGACAAGATGGCCGGCCGTCACGGTAACAAGGGTGTGGTCTCCAAGATCGTTCCGATCGAAGACATGCCTCACCTCGCCGATGGCACCCCCGCTGACATCGTGCTGAACCCGTTGGGCGTGCCCTCGCGGATGAACGTGGGTCAGATTCTGGAAGTCCACCTGGGCTGGGCCGCCAAGGGCATCGGTCAGCGCATCGGCGACATGCTGCAGCGCGAAGCCGCCGTGGCCGAGCTGCGCAAGTTCATGGACGAGCTCTACAACCAGTCGGGCGGCAAGCCGGTCGACGTGGACAGCCTGAGCGACGACCAGGTCATCGAGATGGCCGGCAACCTGTCCAAGGGTGTCACCTTCGCGACCCCGGTGTTCGACGGTGCCAAGGACTCGGAAATCCGCGCCATGCTGCAGCTGGCTTACCCCGCCGACATCGCCAAGGCCAAGGGCCTGACGCCGACGCGCACGCAAGCCACCTTGTACGACGGCCGCACCGGCGACGCCTTCGAGCGTCCGGTCACGGTGGGTTACATGCACTTCCTGAAGCTGCACCACTTGGTCGACGACAAGATGCACGCCCGCTCCACCGGTCCCTACTCCCTGGTCACGCAGCAGCCGCTGGGTGGTAAGGCGCAGTTCGGTGGTCAGCGCTTCGGTGAAATGGAAGTGTGGGCCCTGGAAGCGTACGGCGCGTCCTACGTGCTGCAGGAAATGCTCACGGTCAAGTCCGACGACGTCAATGGCCGTACCAAGGTTTACGAGAGCATCGTCAAGGGCGAGCACTCGATCGAAGCCGGTATGCCTGAGTCGTTCAATGTGTTGGTCAAGGAAATCCGTTCCTTGGGCATCGACATCGAACTTGAACGTAACTGATTTTAGGAATAGGAGCGCCCCATGAAAGGTTTGCTGGACCTGTTCAAGCAATTCACGCCGGATGAGCATTTCGATGCCATCAAGATCGGCCTGGCCTCGCCCGAGAAGATCCGTTCGTGGTCTTTCGGCGAAGTGAAGAAGCCTGAAACCATCAACTACCGTACGTTCAAGCCCGAGCGTGACGGCCTGTTCTGCGCCAAGATCTTTGGCCCGATCAAGGACTACGAGTGCCTGTGCGGCAAGTACAAGCGCCTCAAGCACCGCGGTGTGATCTGCGAGAAGTGCGGCGTCGAAGTGACCCAGACCAAGGTCCGTCGTGACCGCATGGGCCACATCGAACTGGCTGCGCCTTGCGCTCACATCTGGTTCCTGAAGTCGCTGCCGTCGCGTCTGGGCCTGGTGCTCGACATGACGCTGCGCGACATCGAACGCGTGCTGTACTTCGAAGCCTACGTGGTCGTGGACCCCGGCATGACCCCGCTGAAAAAGTTCAGCATCATGTCGGAAGACGACTACGACGCGAAGCGTGCCGAGTACGGTGATGAGTTCGAAGCCCTGATGGGCGCCGAAGGCATCCAGAAGTTGCTGGCCGAGATGGACCTCGACGTCGAGATCGACAAGCTGCGCAACGACATGACCGGCTCCGAGCTGAAGGTCAAGAAGAACAGCAAGCGCCTGAAGGTCATGGAGGCCTTCAAGAAGTCGGGCATCAAGCCCAACTGGATGGTGCTGGAAGTGCTGCCCGTGCTGCCGCCGGACCTGCGTCCGCTGGTACCGCTGGACGGCGGTCGTTTCGCGACCTCTGACCTGAACGATCTGTATCGTCGCGTCATCAACCGCAACAACCGTCTGGCCCGTCTGCTGGAGCTGAAGGCCCCCGAGATCATCGTGCGCAACGAAAAGCGCATGCTGCAGGAATCGGTGGACTCGCTGCTGGACAACGGCCGTCGCGGCAAGGCCATGACCGGTGCGAACAAGCGTGCCCTGAAGTCGCTGGCCGACATGATCAAGGGCAAGAGCGGTCGCTTCCGTCAGAACCTGCTGGGTAAGCGCGTCGACTACTCCGGTCGTTCCGTGATCACCGTGGGCCCGACCCTGAAGCTGCACCAGTGCGGTCTGCCCAAGCTGATGGCCCTGGAGCTGTTCAAGCCCTTCATCTTCGCGCGTCTGGAAGCGATGGGCATTGCCACGACCATCAAGGCCGCCAAGAAGGAAGTCGAATCCGGCACGCCGGTGGTGTGGGACATCCTGGAAGAGGTCATCAAGGAACACCCCGTGATGCTGAACCGTGCGCCGACGCTGCACCGTTTGGGCATCCAGGCGTTCGAGCCTGTGCTGATCGAAGGCAAGGCCATCCAGCTGCACCCGCTGGTTTGCGCGGCCTTCAACGCCGACTTCGACGGTGACCAGATGGCCGTTCACGTGCCGCTGTCGATCGAAGCCCAGATGGAAGCCCGCACGCTGATGCTGGCCTCCAACAACGTGCTGTTCCCCGCCAACGGCGAACCCTCCATCGTGCCGTCGCAAGACGTGGTGCTGGGTCTGTACTACGCCACCCGCGAGCGCACGAACGGCAAGGGCGAAGGCATGGTGTTTGCCGACATCCCCGAACTCCAGCGTGCGCTGGACAACGGTGTGGTCGAGATCACCGCCAAGATCAACATCCGTCTGACCGAGTACACCAAGGACAAGGCCACGGGCGAGTTCATCCCCGAAACCAAGCTGGTCGAGACCACCGTCGGTCGCGCCTTGCTGTCCGAGATCCTGCCCAAGGGCCTGCCTTTTGCGAACATCAACAAGGCGCTCAAGAAGAAGGAAATCTCGCGTCTGATCAACACCTCGTTCCGCAAGTGCGGTCTGAAGGAAACCGTGGTGCTGGCTGACAAGCTGCTGCAAAACGGCTTCCGTCTGGCCACGCGCGCCGGCATCTCGATCGCCATCGACGACATGCTGGTGCCCAAGCAGAAGTACGAGCTGATCGAGCACGCCGAGAAGGAAGTCAAGGAAATCGAACAACAGTACGTCTCCGGTCTGGTGACCGCGGGTGAGCGCTACAACAAGGTGGTGGACATCTGGGGCAAGACCGGCGACGAAGTCGGCAAGGTCATGATGTCGCAGCTGTCCAAGCAAAAGACCATCGACCGCCACGGCAACGAAGTCGATCAGGAATCGTTCAACTCGATTTACATGATGGCCGACTCCGGCGCCCGTGGTTCGGCTGCCCAGATCCGCCAGCTGGCCGGTATGCGCGGCCTGATGGCCAAGCCTGACGGCTCCATCATCGAGACCCCCATCACGGCGAACTTCCGTGAAGGTCTGAACGTGTTGCAGTACTTCATCTCCACCCACGGTGCCCGTAAGGGTCTGGCCGACACGGCGTTGAAGACCGCGAACTCGGGCTACCTGACCCGTCGTCTGGTGGACGTGACGCAAGACCTGGTCGTGACCGAAGACGATTGCGGCACCGACCAAGGCATCGCCACCCGCGCGCTGGTCGAAGGCGGTGAAGTCATCGAATCGCTGCGTGACCGCATCCTGGGTCGCGTGCCGGCCGTGGACGTGCTGAACCCCGAAACCCAGGAAGTCCTGATCCCCGCCGGCACCATGCTGGACGAGGACGTGCTGGACATCCTGGAAGCCGCCGGCGTCGACGAAGTCAAGGTCCGCACCCCGCTGACCTGCGCGACCCGTTACGGTCTGTGCGCCAAGTGCTATGGCCGCGACCTGGGCCGTGGCGGTCTGGTGAACGCTGGCGAAGCCGTGGGCGTGATCGCTGCGCAGTCCATCGGTGAGCCCGGTACCCAGCTGACGATGCGTACCTTCCACATTGGTGGTGCCGCTTCGCGTGCCGCCATCGCCTCGAGCGTGGAAGCCAAGTCCGACGGCATCATCGGCTTCAATGCCACGATGCGTTACGTGACCAACGGCAAGGGCGAGCTGGTGGTGATTTCCCGTTCCGGCGAAATCGTCATCACCGACCCACACGGCCGTGAGCGTGAGCGTCACAAGGTGCCCTACGGTGCGATCCTGACGATCAAGGCCGACCAGACGATCAAGGCTGGCACGAATCTGGCGAACTGGGACCCGCTGACCCGTCCGATCATCACCGAGTTCGGTGGTACCGCCCGCTTCGAGAACGTCGAAGAAGGCGTGACCGTGGCCAAGCAGGTGGACGAAGTGACCGGTCTGTCGACCCTGGTCGTGATCGATCCGAAGCGCCGTGGCGCGGCCAAGATCGTGCGTCCGCAGGTCAAGCTGCTCGACGGTAATGGCCAGGAAGTCAAGATCCCGGGCACCGATCACCCGGTGACCATCGGCTTCCAGGTCGGCGCGCTGATCCAGGTGCGTGACGGTCAAGAGCTGCACCCCGGTGAAGTGCTGGCCCGTATCCCTATCGAAGGTCAGAAGACCCGCGACATCACCGGCGGTCTGCCGCGTGTGGCCGAGTTGTTCGAAGCCCGCTCGCCCAAGGACAAGGGCTCGCTGGCCGAGATCACGGGTACCGTGTCCTTCGGTAAGGAAACCAAGGGCAAGGTTCGCCTGCAGATCACCAGCCCTGAAGGTCAGGTTTGGGAAGATCTGGTGCCGAAGGAAAAGAACATCCTGGTGCACGAAGGCCAAGTCGTGAACAAGGGCGAATCCATCGTCGACGGTCCGGCCGATCCGCAGGACATCCTGCGTCTGCTGGGCATCGAAGAGCTGGCTCGCTACATCGTCGACGAAGTGCAGGACGTCTACCGTCTGCAGGGTGTGAAGATCAACGACAAGCACATCCAGGTGATCGTTCGCCAGATGCTGCGCCGCGTGCAGATCGTCAACCCGGGCGACACCCACTACATCGTGGGCGAGCAGGTCGAGCGTTCGGAGCTGCTGGACACGAACGACAAGATGCGCGCCGAGGGCAAGATGATCGCGACGCACAGCGATGTGCTGCTGGGCATCACCAAGGCCTCGCTGTCGACCGACTCCTTCATCTCGGCCGCTTCCTTCCAGGAAACGACCCGCGTGCTGACCGAGGCTGCCATCATGGGCAAGCGCGACGAGCTGCGTGGCCTGAAGGAAAACGTCATCGTGGGTCGCCTGATCCCCGCTGGTACCGGCATGGCTTACCACCAGGCTCGCAAGGCCAAGGAAGAGATGGACGACAGCGAACGTCGCGCCATCGCCATGCAGGAAGCCCAGGAGCGCGCCGCGCTCGAACTGGCTGCCCTGGATGACGAAGCCGATGCCACCGCTGCCGAGGGTGATGCCGCAGCCGAATAAGCTGCACGCACCCGCCTGAAAGCGCAAAGCGCCAGCGCCCTCACGGGCCTGGCGCTTTTTTCATGGGCGGGTTTGTCTCAGGCGGCGGCCGGGGCACCGAGTTCCTGCAGGATCGCCACCAGCAGCTGCCAGCAACGCGCCACCGAGGCCACGTCCACGGACTCGCCGGGGGCGTGGGCGCCCCGGATGGTCGGGCCGAACGAGACAATGTCCATGTCCGGGTACTTGGCTGAGATCAGCCCACACTCCAGACCCGCATGGATGACCTGCACGTGCGAGGCCTGCTCAAACTCGCGTGCGAAAACCTGCTGGCAGGTGCGCAGCAGCGCCGAGTCGGGGCGCGGTGTCCAGCCCGGATAGGCGCCGGCGCACACGGCGGTGGTGCCCGATAGCTGCCACAGGCTGACGATCTCTTGCGCCAAAGCGAGTGCCTGGCTGTCGCGCAGGGAGCGCACCATGAAGTTGCAGTGACCGCCCTGCGGTGACAGGTTCACCATTCCCAGGTTGTTGGAGGTCTCCACCACGCCCGCGACACTCAGGCTCTGGCGCTTGACGCCATGAGGGGCCGCCAACAAACTGTTCAACCAGATCGCCTGTTCGTGCAGTGGCAGTACGCCGGCCGGCAGCGCCTCGGCGGTACCGATCTCCTGCGACTGGAGGGACAGGCCCGGCTCGACCTCCCCCCATTCCTGGCGCAACATCGTCTGCCAGGCGGCCAGTTGGGCATCCAGAGCAGGCAGCTGATCGGGCGGCAGGGCCACGATGGCGAAGGCCTCACGGGGCAGGGCATTGCGGGCCGTGCCGCCTTGTAGGCTCACCAGACGCAAGCCGCAGGCCGGCGCCAGGGCGTGCAGGACGCGCACCAGCAGCTTGATCGCATTGCCTCGTTCTTCGTGGATGTGGATGCCCGAGTGCCCTCCGCGCAGGCCCTGCAAGGCGATGCGCCGGTGGCCATGGCCTGCAGGCATCTCTTCGGCGCAGGCGGGGCGGTCAACGTTGACGTCCAGGCCGCCCGCGCAGCCCAGATAGAACTCGCCCCACTCTTCGGTGTCGAGGTTGAGCATCAGGCTGCCTTGCAGCACGTCCGACGCCAGCCCCTGTGCGCCGCCCATGCCAGCCTCCTCGTCCACGGTGAACAGCACCTCCAGCGGCCCGTGCACCAGGGTCCGGTCTTCCAGCGCCGCCAGGGCCAGGGCCACCCCGATGCCGTTGTCGGCGCCCAGGGTGGTGCCTTCGGCCCGCAGCCAGCCGTCCTGCAGGACCGGGGTGATCGGATCGCGCGAGAAGTCGTGCGTCACACCGCTGTTGGCCTGGCAGACCATGTCCAGGTGACCTTGCAGGACCACGCCGGGGCGATGCGCGCACCCGGGGCTGGCGGGTTTGCGCACCAGCAGGTTGCCGACGGCATCCACCTCGTGGCTCAGCCCCTGAGCCTGGGCCCATTGCGCCAGGTGCGAGCGCAAGGCCGCTTCCTGCTTGGACGGGCGGGGAATGCGACACAGGGTGTCAAAGTGACGCCAGACCGCAGCGGGCTGGAGCGATGCGAAAACAGGGGTCATGGTGAATCGTTCCATCGGAAGGGCGGGCGTGGCGTCAGTCGGCGCTGGGCTCAGGGGGCAGCAGCCCGGGGTGAGGCCAGCCCAGCAACTCGGCCAATCGGGTCACCACCCACTGTGCTTCGGACGCCGAGATGACGCTATCGGGCGCGCACAGGCCCCGCTCACAGCGCTGCAGCACCTCCTGCTCGTCCACGCCGATCTCGACGTGGATCCCCCGGCAATGTTCGGTGAGGTGCTGGGCGAGGTCTTCGCACAGTTCGTAGCGCGCCCTCAGGGTGGCCAGCGGCACCGTCAGACGCTTGCGTGCATCGAGATGCAGGGCCGTGAACGAGGGCGGAATTTCAATTTGGTACTCATCGGACATGCGTCGGTTGTACCTCAAGCCACGCCCGCAGCGTGAGGGGCAGCGACAATCTCCCTGTCCCCTCCGTCCTTTGCGCCCCGACCGCCTTGTCTGACCTTGCCTTGCCCCGTTTCCGGCCTTGCCTGACCCTGCAGACCCTCAACCGAGGCGATGGTTTGCTCGGCATGGTCGCCAGTGGCCGCTTTGGCCCTCGGAGCGGGCAGCTCACGGTCGCCCGAGTGGACTGGACCTATGCGAACGACCGGGGGCTGTTCTGGGCCTGTCCCGCGCCTACCTCGGTGCTCAGCGCGCGTCAACTCGGCCCCGTCGAGGTCGAAGATGCCCAGGGGCAGATCCACGTCCTGCTGCGCGACACGGTCTCGGAGTCGGACGCCTTCGACGCCCTGTTGGACGCGGGCTTGCGCCCCCTGCCCGACGAGGCCCTGCAATGGCGGGCGCCCGCGCTGGCGCGTCAACACGTGCGTGAAGGCGAGGCCCTCTGGTCCTTGCCCCAAGAAGACGATTTCGGCGATTTCTGGGCTGACGCCGTGCCTCAACTTCAGGCCCGTGGCTGGCGCATCGTGGTGCGCCCGGGCTTTGCCCACCAGAGCGTGCCGGTGAGCGCCTGGCGCCTGGTCGTTCGCGCCGAGGATGGCAGCCCGCTGGGTCAGGAGCCCGTCGGCGACTGGCAAGCCGCCGCGCCCGATCTCCAGCCGCTCGGTGCGCCGCGCCGCGAGGGCTCCTGGCTCCTGAGCCTGGGTGTCGAGATCGATGGCCAGACCCTGGACCTCGCCCCGCTGATCGCCGACCTGTTGCGCCGCGACAAGCGCTGGCTCGATGCCCACGAGATCGCGGCCATCCCCGACACCGCCCTGATCCGCCTGCGCGCGCCGGGCGGGCGCCGCCTGGATGCAGCCGCGGCGCCGCTCAAGGCCATCGTGGGCACCCTGGTGGACCTGCTCACCGACCCCCGCCGCCCAGCAGGGCCGCTGCAGATCAGCGGCTGGGACCTGGTGCGACTGGACTGTCTGCGTGAACGCCTGGCGGCCACTCAGGCGGAGCGCGCCGGTGCCCAGGGGCAGTGGGCCTTGCAGGGGGAGGCCGGCCTGTGGACCCTGGCCCAGCGCCTGCGTCAGGCGGGCAGCCCGCAGGCGGTGGCGAGCCCGCAGGGCCTGGCGATCACCCTGCGACCCTATCAGCGCCACGGTCTGGCCTGGCTGCAGTACCTGCGGGCCCAACACCTGGCCGGCATCCTCGCCGACGACATGGGCCTGGGCAAGACGGCGCAGGCCCTCGCCCACGTGCTGCTCGAGAAAGAGCAAGGCCGGCTGGACCGGCCGGCGCTGGTGGTCGTCCCCACCTCGCTGTTGTTCAACTGGCAGGCCGAGGCCCGACGCATGGCCCCAGGCTTGCGCGTGCTGACCCTGCACGGTCCTGCGCGGGCCGAGCGCCACAGCGCCCTGGCGGACCACGACCTCGTGCTGGTGACCTATCCCCTGGTGTGGCGCGACATCGAGGCCCTGTCGGCGCACACCTTCCACCTGCTGATCCTAGACGAAGCGCAGACCGTCAAGAACGCCACCAGCCGCACCGCCGCGGCCGTGCGCCGCCTGCAGGCGCGTCACCGACTGTGCCTGACGGGCACCCCGCTGGAGAACCACCTGGGCGAACTCTGGGCCCAGTTCGATTTCCTGATGCCGGGCTACCTCGGCGATCAGCGCAGCTTCCAGCGACGCTGGCGCGACCCCATCGAGCAGCAAGGTGAAACCGTGCGCGCCCAGTTGCTGGCGCAGCGTGTGCGGCCCTTCATCCTGCGTCGTCGCAAGGCCGATGTGGCCATCGAACTGCCACCCCGCATCGACACCGTCCAGCGCCTCACCCTGGAAGGTCGCCAGAAAGCCCTGTACGAAAGCGTCCGCGTGGCTGCCGACGAGCAGGTGCGTCGCGCCCTCCAGCGCCAGGGTTTTGCTGGCAGCCAGATCACCATCCTCGACGCCCTGCTCAAGCTGCGTCAGGTGTGCTGCGACCCCCACTTGCTGGCCGGCCACGCCTTGCCCCGTGGCACCGAGCGCGCCAAGATGGCCTGGTTGTGCGACACCCTGCCGGCCCTGGTGGCCGAGGGCCGTCGCATCCTGGTCTTCTCGCAGTTCACCACCCTGCTGTACCTCCTGGCCCAGGAGTTGAGTCGCTTGAACCTCGCGTATCTGATGCTCACCGGGGACACACCGGTGGACGCGCGCGGCGACATCGTGGGGCAGTTTCAGTCGGGCGAGGGCGCCCCGGTCCTGCTCATCAGCCTCAAAGCCGGTGGCGTGGGCCTGAACCTGACCGCCGCGGACACCGTGATCCACGTGGACCCCTGGTGGAACCCGGCGGTCGAGCAGCAGGCCACCGACCGGGCGCACCGCCTGGGCCAGACCCGTCAGGTGATGGTCTACAAGCTGGTTGTGGCCGGCAGCATCGAAGAGCGCATCCTGGCTTTGCAGGCGCGCAAGGCGGCGCTCGCCGAAGGCGTGCTCGGTCAGGATGTGGCCGAGGCTCTCAAGTTCACCCCGGCCGACCTCGACGCCTTGCTCGCGCCCTTGGACGACACCCTGGTGGCGTCGCGAGCATGAAAAAACCCGCTCGAGGCCCAAGGCCAAGAGCGGGTTCCATGCACCGCCGCGGCGGTGGCGCCGTTCAGTCTCAGCGAGCGCGGCGGCGACGCATGGCAGCAATGCCCACCAGACCCAGGCCCATCAGGGCGTAGGTGCTGGGTTCCGGCACGGCGGCCACGGCGGTCAGGCCGTTCAGGCGGAAGGTGGTCAGGCCGCTGGTTGCTTCCAGTCGGAACACTTGACCCACGACGCCGCTCAGGGATTCGGTGTCGGTGCTGACGATGCCGTCGCCCACCAGATTGCGGCTGCCACCAGCCCACGACAGGGTGGCGTTGTCAGGGATGTCCCACTCGGCCAGACGCAAGGCGGTGAGGTTGACCGCTTGGGAGAACGTGAGCGTCAAATACTCATTGTCACCAATGCCGGGAGCATCAAACAAGCCGGTGCTGACGCCCAGGCCACCACTGCTGTAGGTGACGTCCACTTGGGACGTGCCCTTGCCGGCCGTGACATTCAGGCCGATGCCCCCGCTCGAGAACGTGGCCGTGGCCGTTGTGCCGCTGCTGCCGGCGAGATTGAAATCAGCCGCCTGCGCCAATGCAGGAAGCGTCGCCGCCAATGCCACCGCGGCGAGGGTCTTCAGTTTGAACATGGACTCTCCTTGAAAGTAAGCCGCAGAGGTTTCTGGGGCATGTTCAACGGACTCTAGAGACAGATCGCGTTCAACGCATCACCCTGTCTAAGGGCCGGGCTCACCCTAAGCGGGCTTCCCGGGGGCG
This sequence comes from Aquabacterium sp., assembly GCF_034003525.1. Lineage (GTDB taxonomy): Bacteria > Pseudomonadota > Gammaproteobacteria > Burkholderiales > Burkholderiaceae_C > Aquabacterium. The sequence continues at coordinate 30,392 of NZ_JAVEYN010000009.1, read as the reverse complement.
GGTGCACGACGCGCTCGGGGTGAAATCCTTGCATTTCCGGGCGGCTCTACCCTACAATGGAAGGCTTTTCGGCTTTCGCTTGCGCAATTTTTGCGGGGCGAGGCCGTTTTGTGCTTGGTTCAGGTGCTCTCCGTGGTTCGTTCAAACTCCGGGAAGTGTTTGATTTTCAAGTGACTTTTCAACGGGAACCAAAGAAATGCCAACGATCAATCAGCTCGTGCGCCATGGCCGTCAGGTCGAGGTCACGAAGTCCAAGTCGCCTGCGATGGAAAACTGCCCGCAGCGCCGTGGCGTGTGCACCCGCGTGTACACCACCACGCCCAAGAAGCCTAACTCCGCTCTGCGTAAGGTCGCCAAGGTGCGCCTGACCAACGGTTTCGAGGTCATCTCCTACATCGGCGGTGAAGGCCACAACCTGCAAGAACACAGCGTCGTGCTGGTTCGCGGCGGTCGTGTGAAGGACTTGCCCGGTGTGCGTTACCACATCGTGCGCGGCTCCCTTGACCTGCAAGGCGTCAAGGACCGTAAGCAGTCCCGCTCGAAGTACGGCGCCAAGCGCCCGAAGAAGGCCTGATCGCCTTCTGGCAAGCAATAGTCGGTCCTCTTCATCGGCGTGTCACCCAGTGGGTGCAGTCTGGCGCAGAGAAGGCCGAGGTGGCGGTAGAGCCCGGATGGTCCGGAGCCTGCCGAGTAAGTGGAGTCTTCAGTTAAGAGACTCCAGGATGTGGGCGAAAGCCAGCATCAACTGAAGCATTGAAAGGAATAGAAATGCCTCGTCGTCGCGAAGTACCCAAGCGTGAAATCCTCCCTGATCCCAAGTTCGGATCGGTGGACCTCTCCAAGTTCATGAACGTGATCATGGAATCCGGCAAGAAGGCTGTGGCCGAGCGCATCATCTACGGTGCCCTCGAACAAGTCGAAAAGAAGGCCGGCAAGGATCCGCTGGAAATCTTCAACATCGCGCTGAACAACATCAAGCCCGTGGTCGAAGTGAAGTCTCGCCGCGTGGGTGGTGCGAACTACCAGGTTCCCGTTGAAGTTCGCCCCTCCCGTCGTATCGCACTGGCCATGCGCTGGTTGAAGGAATCGTCGCGCAAGCGTTCCGAGAAGTCGATGGCCCAACGTCTGGCCAATGAACTGCTCGAGGCCTCTGAAGGCCGTGGCGGCGCGATGAAGAAGCGTGACGAAGTGCACCGCATGGCTGAAGCCAACAAGGCCTTCTCGCACTTCCGCTTCTAATCCACACCCCGCAGCACAACTGCAAAAAGGGCGCTCGGATCGTGCACGACACATCCGGCGCCTTGTCAAATCTGGAGTGACCACATGGCACGCAAAACCCCGATTGGCCGTTACCGCAACATCGGTATTTCGGCTCACATCGACGCCGGCAAGACCACCACGACCGAACGCATCCTGTTCTACACCGGCGTGAGCCACAAGTTGGGTGAGGTGCACGAGGGTGCCGCCACCACCGACTGGATGGAGCAAGAGCAAGAGCGCGGCATCACCATTACCTCGTCGGCGGTGACTTGCTTCTGGAAGGGCATGGACATGTCCTACCCCGAGCACCGCTTCAACATCATCGACACCCCGGGCCACGTGGACTTCACCATTGAAGTTGAACGCTCGATGCGCGTGCTCGACGGCGCCTGCATGGTCTACTGCGCTGTGGGTGGCGTGCAACCTCAGTCTGAAACCGTCTGGCGTCAGGCCAACAAGCACAAGGTGCCCCGCCTGGCCTTCGTGAACAAGATGGACCGTACCGGTGCCAACTTCTTCAAGGTCTACGATCAGATGAAGCTGCGCCTGAAGGCCAATCCTGTGCCCGTGGTCATCCCCATCGGCGCCGAAGACAGCTTCCAGGGCGTGGTCGATCTGCTGAAGATGAAGGCCATCATCTGGGACGAAGCTTCGCAGGGCATGAAGTTCACCTTCGGTGAAATCCCCGCTGAGCTCCTCGAAGATGCCAAGAAGTGGCGCGAGAACATGGTCGAGGCTGCTGCCGAGTCCAGCGAAGAGCTGATGAACAAGTACCTCGAAGAGGGTGAACTCTCCGAGGCAGAAATCCGCGCGGGTCTGCGTCAGCGCACCATCGCCGCTGAAATTCAGCCGATGCTATGCGGCACCGCCTTCAAGAACAAGGGCGTGCAGCGCATGCTCGACGCCATCATCGACTACCTGCCTTCGCCCGTGGACATCCCCCCCGTGGCCGGCACGGACGAAGATGGCAATGAAGTCAGCCGCAAGGCCGATGACAGCGAAAAGTTCTCTGCCCTGGCCTTCAAGCTGATGACCGACCCGTACGTCGGTCAGCTGACCTTCGTGCGTGTGTACTCGGGTGTCCTGAACTCGGGCGACACCGTGTACAACGCCATCAAGGGCAAGAAGGAACGCATCGGCCGTATCCTGCAGATGCACGCCAACGAGCGTGAGGAAATCAAGGAAATTCTGGCTGGCGACATCGCCGCTTGCGTGGGTTTGAAGGACGTCACCACCGGCGAAACGCTGTGTGATCCGGACGCCATCATCACCCTGGAAAAGATGGAATTCCCTGAGCCCGTGATCGCACAGGCCGTGGAGCCCAAGACCAAGGCTGACCAGGAAAAGATGGGCATCGCCCTGAACCGCCTGGCCGCTGAAGATCCTTCTTTCCGCGTGCGCACCGACGAAGAATCGGGTCAGACCATCATCGCCGGCATGGGCGAGCTGCACCTCGAAATCATCGTTGACCGCATGAAGCGTGAATTCGGTGTGGAAGCCAACGTCGGCAAGCCGCAAGTGGCCTACCGCGAAACGATCCGCAAGAAAGTCACCGACATCGACGGCAAGTTCGTGCGTCAGTCCGGTGGTAAGGGCCAGTACGGTCACGTCGTTCTGACGGTTGAGCCGATGGAACCGGGCGGCAAGGGCTTCGAGTTCGTCGACGAAATCAAGGGCGGTGTGGTGCCTCGCGAGTACATCCCTGCGGTGGAAAAGGGCATCATCGACACGCTGCCGAACGGCGTGTTGGCCGGCTACCCTGTGGTGGACGTGCGCGTGCGCCTGACCTTCGGTTCGTACCACGATGTGGACTCGAACGAAAACGCCTTCAAGATGGCCGCTTCGATGGGTTTCAAGGACGCCTGCCGCAAGGCAGACCCCGTGATCCTCGAGCCGATGATGGCCGTGGAAGTCGAAACGCCGGAAGACTACGCTGGTACCGTGATGGGCGACCTGTCCTCGCGTCGTGGCATGGTCCAGGGCATGGACGACATGGTCGGCGGTGGCAAGGTCATCAAGGCCGAAGTGCCGCTGTCGGAAATGTTTGGCTACTCGACCAGCCTGCGTTCCGCCACCCAAGGCCGCGCCACCTACACGATGGAGTTCAAGCAGTACGCCGAAGCTCCGCGTAACGTGTCGGAAGCCATCATCACGGCTCGCGGCAAGTAAGAGGGCCCAACCCCTACGCGCTTCGCGCGCCCCCTCAAGGGGGCGACACCAGCAGACCGGCGAAGCCGGATCTGCGGTGTCCGCTGGATCGCGTGGGGTGCTGTGCCAAATGAGCTGCGGGTGGTAACATCCGCGGCTCGCAAAAATCAAAGCCGGTCTTCGGCGCCACAGATGTGGTTGGCATGCTGCCCGTGGCAGCCAGTGCCGGAGACCTTAAACAGACACGGGCAACTGTTCTTTGTTGGAGAAACAAATGGCAAAAGGTAAATTCGAACGGACCAAGCCGCACGTCAACGTCGGCACCATCGGTCACGTTGACCATGGCAAGACCACGCTGACGGCTGCAATCACCACCGTTCTGTCCAAGAAGTTCGGCGGCGAAGCCAAGGGCTACGACATGATCGACGCAGCGCCTGAAGAAAAGGCCCGCGGCATCACCATCAACACCGCTCACGTTGAGTACGAAACGGCCAACCGCCACTACGCTCACGTTGACTGCCCCGGCCACGCCGACTACGTCAAGAACATGATCACCGGTGCCGCCCAGATGGACGGCGCGATCCTGGTGTGCTCGGCCGCTGACGGCCCGATGCCCCAGACCCGTGAACACATCCTGCTGTCCCGTCAGGTGGGCGTGCCTTACATCATCGTCTTCCTGAACAAGGCTGACCTGGTGGACGACGCCGAACTGCTGGAACTGGTCGAAATGGAAGTGCGCGAGCTGCTGTCCAAGTACGACTTCCCTGGCGACGACACCCCGATCATCAAGGGTTCTGCCCGTCTGGCCCTCGACGGCGACACCGGCGAGCTGGGCGAGCAAGCCATCATGAAGCTGGCCGAAGCCCTGGACACCTACATCCCCACGCCTGAGCGCGCCATCGACGGCACGTTCCTGATGCCTGTGGAAGACGTGTTCTCGATCTCGGGCCGCGGCACCGTGGTGACCGGCCGTATCGAGCGCGGCATCATCAAGGTCGGCGAAGAAATCGAAATCGTCGGTATCAAGGCCACCCAGAAGACCACCTGCACGGGCGTGGAAATGTTCCGCAAGCTGCTGGACCAAGGTCAAGCTGGCGACAACGTCGGTATCCTGCTGCGCGGCACCAAGCGTGAAGACGTGGAACGCGGCCAAGTGCTGTGCAAGCCCGGCTCCATCAAGCCGCACACGCACTTCACCGGCGAAATCTACGTCCTGTCCAAGGACGAAGGTGGCCGTCACACGCCTTTCTTCAACAACTACCGTCCTCAGTTCTACTTCCGTACGACTGACGTGACCGGTTCCATCGAGCTGCCGGCAGACAAGGAAATGGTCATGCCTGGCGACAACGTGTCGATCACCGTCAAGCTGATCGCCCCGATCGCCATGGAAGAAGGCCTGCGTTTTGCTATCCGCGAAGGCGGCCGTACCGTCGGCGCCGGCGTGGTTGCCAAGATCCTGGACTGATTCGCATGACACCAGTCCGGCTCGGACCGCAGGTCAGGGCCGGACGTCATCGTTCTTTAATTGAAGGAAGTGTGTCATGGCACAGCAAAAAATCCGCATCCGCCTGAAGGCGTTTGACTACAAGCTGATCGACCAGTCGTCGGCTGAAATCGTCGAAACCGCCAAGCGTACCGGCGCCATCGTCAAGGGCCCCGTGCCCCTGCCGACCCGCCTGCAACGTTTCGACATCCTGCGTTCGCCCCACGTCAACAAGACGTCGCGTGACCAGTTCGAAATCCGCACCCACCAGCGTCTGATGGACATCGTGGACCCGACCGACAAGACGGTTGACGCCCTGATGAAGCTCGACCTGCCGGCTGGCGTGGACGTCGAAATCAAGCTGCAGTGATCGTTCGGCTTCGGCCGGCCACATTGCCAAACCGCCTTCGGGCGGTTTTTTCATGGGCGCTTCCCCCTGATGCTTGCACAAGCGGGGGCGCTTTGTTATGATCGCAGGCTTTCCCGCAATGGGTGGCTTGTCTATTGCCTATTTTTTAAGCAGTGGCGAGCGCCCAAGGCGGAAATCCAAAGGCGCCATGCCGTTCCATGCAGTTGGTGGGGCGGCAAGGTGCCGACAGGTCGGCCCGGCCAATCGTTGTCGGGTTTGTGTAAAAGGCCCCCATGTGGGGCTGGAGAAAAAACCATGAGTCTTAGCAATCGCCTCGGATTGCTGGGCCGCAAGGTGGGCATGATGCGCATCTACACGGAGGACGGCGACGCTGTTCCTGTGACGGTGCTGGATGTGTCCAACAACCGTGTGTCCCAGGTCAAAACCGTTGAGACTGACGGCTACACCGCTGTTCAGGTGGTGTTCGGTGCGCGCAAAGCTTCGCGCGTGACCAAGCCCGAAGCCGGCCACCTCGCCAAAGCTGGCGTGGAAGCTGGTGAAGTCACCAAGGAATTCCGCGTGGCCCCCGAAGTCGCCGCCGAGTACAAGGCCGGTAGCAGCATTGCTCCCGCCGCCCTGTTCCAGGCTGGCCAGCTGGTTGACGTGCAAGGCACCTCGATCGGTAAGGGTTACGCCGGCACCATCAAGCGCCACAACTTCGGTTCGCAGCGCGCCTCGCACGGTAACTCGCGTTCGCACAACGTTCCTGGCTCCATCTCGATGGCGCAGGATCCGGGCCGCGTGTTCCCTGGCAAGAAGATGACCGGCCACATGGGTGACGAGACCGTCACCACGCAGAACCTCGACATCGTGCGCGTTGACGAAGCCCGTCAACTGCTGCTGGTCAAGGGTGCAGTGCCGGGCGCCAAGGGTGGCTTCGTCACCGTGCGTCCCGCTGTGAAGGTCAAAGTCAAGAAAGGAGCCAACTGATGGCACAGCTCGAGCTCCTCAATGAGCAAGGTCAGGCTGCTTCCAAGGTTGAAGCTTCCGACACCGTGTTCGGCCGTGACTACAACGAAGCCCTGATCCATCAGATCGTTGTTGCTTACCAGGCCAATGCCCGTCAAGGTACGCGCGCCCAGAAGGACCGCGAAACCGTCAAGCACACCACCAAGAAGCCCTGGCGCCAAAAGGGCACCGGTCGCGCTCGCGCTGGTATGTCGTCCTCGCCTCTGTGGCGTGGGGGCGGTCGGATTTTCCCGAACAGCCCTGACGAAAACTTCTCGCACAAGGTCAACAAGAAGATGTACCGCGCCGGTATGGCCGCCATCTTCTCGCAACTGGCCCGTGAAGGCCGCCTGGCCGTGGTGGAATCGATCGACGTCGAAGCCCCCAAGACCAAGCTGCTGGCTGCCAAGCTGAAGGCCATGAACCTGGACCATGTCCTGGTGATCGCTGACGAAGTCAACGAAAACCTGTTCCTGGCTGCTCGCAACCTGCCCAACGTGCTGGTGGTTGAGCCCCGTTACGCCGATCCCCTGTCCCTGGTCTTCTACAAGAAGGTCGTGGTCACCAAGGGTGCGATCGCCAAGCTGCAGGAGATGTTCGCATGAGCACTCTGAAATTTGATGAAACCCGCCTGCTGAAGGTGTTGGTCGCTCCGATCATTTCGGAAAAGGCCACCGCCGCTGCTGAAGAGCGCGGCCAAGTGCTGTTCAAGGTGCTGCGCGATGCCACCAAGCCCGAGATCAAGGCCGCTGTCGAGCTGCTGTTCAAGGTCGAAGTGAAGTCGGTGCAAGTCCTGAACCAGAAGGGCAAGACCAAGCGCTTTGGTGGCCGTATCGGTCGCCGTGACCACGCCAAGAAGGCCTTCGTGTCTCTGGCTGCCGGTCAAGAGCTGAACTTCTCTGGGGAGGCTGCGTAATCATGGCCGTCGTTAAACTGAAACCGACTTCGCCTGGCCGTCGTGGCGTGGTGAAGGTGGTGCACAAGCACCTGCACAAGGGCGCGCCTCACGCTGCGCTGTTGGAGCCGCAGATCCAGAATGCTGGCCGTAACAACAACGGTCACATCACGATCCGTCACAAGGGCGGTGGTCACAAGCACCACTACCGCGTGGTCGACTTCATCCGCAACAAGGATGGCATCCCCGCGAAGGTCGAGCGCATTGAATACGACCCGAACCGCACGGCTCACATCGCTCTGGTGTGCTATGCCGACGGCGAACGTCGCTACATCATCGCTCCCCGTGGCCTGGAAGCTGGCGCCACCGTGATCAGCGGCTCTGAAGCCCCGATCAAGGCCGGCAACACGCTGCCCATCCGCAACATCCCCGTGGGCTCGACCATCCACAACATCGAACTGAAGCCTGGCAAGGGCGGTCAGATCGCTCGTTCGGCTGGTACGTCCGCTGTTCTGATGGCCCGTGAAGGCACCTACGCTCAGGTTCGCCTGCGCTCGGGTGAAGTCCGCAAGGTCCACATCGAATGCCGCGCCACCCTGGGTGAAGTGAGCAACGAAGAGCACAGCCTGCGTCAATACGGTAAGGCCGGTGCCATCCGCTGGAAGGGTATCCGCCCGACCGTGCGTGGCGTCGCCATGAACCCGGTGGATCACCCGCACGGTGGCGGCGAAGGTCGCACTGGTGAAGGTCAGGTCCCTGTCTCGCCATGGAACACCATGACGAAGGGTTACCGTACCCGTAACAACAAGCGCACGCAGACCTTCATTGTGTCGCGTCGCAAGAAATAAGAGGTAGGCTGAAATGGCTCGTTCTCTTAAAAAGGGTCCGTTCGTTGACCATCACCTGCTGGCCAAGGTCGAGAAGGCTGTCGAAACCAAAGACAAGAAGCCCGTCAAGACCTGGTCGCGTCGTTCGACCATCCTGCCTGAGTTCATTGGCCTGACGATTGCTGTGCACAACGGCAAGCAACACGTGCCCGTGTACATCCAGGACCAGATGGTTGGTCACAAGCTCGGCGAGTTCGCCCTGACCCGTACGTTCAAGGGTCACCCAGGCGACAAGAAAGCCAAGAAATAAGGAGCAGCGACGATGGAAACGAAAGCAATCGTGCGCGGTGTTCGCCTGTCTTGCGACAAGGGTCGTCTGGTCGCTGACCTGATCCGTGGCAAGAAGGTGGACCAAGCCCTGAACATCCTGGAGTTCACCCAGAAGAAGGCTGCCGGCATCATCAAGAAGGCTCTGGAGTCGGCAATCGCCAACGCCGAGCACAACGACGGTGCTGACATCGACGAACTGAAGGTCAAGACCATTTATGTGGAGCAAGGCACCACGTTGAAGCGTTTCACCGCCCGCGCAAAGGGCCGTGGCAACCGCATCAGCAAGCCGACCTGCCACATCTATGTGACCGTGGGCAACTAAGCAGAGGCTGATCATGGGACAGAAAATCCACCCAACCGGCTTCCGCCTGGCCGTCACCCGTAACTGGGCATCGCGTTGGTACGCTACCAATCGCAACTTTGCCTCGATGCTGGCTGAAGACCTGGAAGTCCGCGAATTCCTGAAGAAAAAGCTGAAGAACGCGGCTGTGTCGCGTATCTTGATCGAGCGTCCCGCCAAGAGCGCACGCATCACCATTTTCTCGGCTCGTCCGGGCGTGGTGATCGGCAAGAAGGGCGAAGACATCGAAAACCTGAAGCTAGAACTGGCCAAGCGTCTGAATTGCCCGGTTTCGGTGAACATCGAAGAAGTGCGCAAGCCTGAAGTCGATGCTCAACTGATCGCCGATTCGATCACGCAGCAGCTGGAAAAGCGCATCATGTTCCGTCGCGCCATGAAGCGTGCGATGCAGAACGCCATGCGTCTGGGCGCCCAAGGCATCAAGATCATGTCGGCCGGTCGTCTGAACGGCATCGAAATCGCACGTACCGAGTGGTACCGCGAAGGTCGCGTGCCCCTTCACACCCTGAAGGCTGACATCGACTACGGCACCTCCGAAGCTCACACCACCTACGGTGTGATCGGCGTGAAGGTGTGGGTCTACCGCGGTGACCGCCTGGCCAATGGCGAGGCTCCCGTGCTCAAGGGTGACGATCGTGAAGACGACCGTCGCAACCGTCGCGGCCCCCGTAGCGATCGCCCTGGCGACCGTCGTGGTCCCCGTGGCGCTGGCCGCCCCCGTGCTGATGGCGCTCCCGCCGACGGCAGCGACAAGCCTGCTGTCGCCGCTGACGCCAAGCGCGTTCGCAAGGCTCCCGTCGCCGAAGCGAAAGGAGAATAAACATGTTGCAACCTAATCGTCGCAAGTTCCGCAAGGAACACAAAGGCCGTAACACGGGTGTTGCCACCCGCGGTGCCGATGTGTCCTTCGGCGATTTCGGCCTGAAGGCCACTGAGCGTGGTCGCATCACGGCTCGTCAGATCGAAGCTGCACGTCGTGCGATTTCCCGTCACGTCAAGCGTGGTGGTCGCATCTTCATCCGCATCTTCCCCGACAAGCCGATCTCGAACAAGCCTGCCGAAGTCCGTATGGGTAACGGTAAGGGTAACGTTGAGTACTACGTGGCTGAAATTCAGCCGGGTAAGGTCCTCTACGAAATCCAGGGCGTGTCCGAAGCACTCGCTCGTGAGGCGTTCACGCTGGCTGCTGCAAAGCTGCCGCTGAGCACCACCTTCGTCGGCCGTCAGTTCGGCATCTAATCAGGCGCTAAGGAGAAAGTTATGGCGAAAGCCTCTGAACTGCGCGCCAAGGATGTGGCCGCACTGGAAACCGAAATCAAGGACCTGCTGAAGTCGCACTTCAACCTGCGCATGCAGCGTGCCACCCAGCAGCTCAATGATCACTCGGCTCTGAAGAAGACCCGTCGCGACATTGCACGTGTCAAGACGATTCTGACCGAGAAGAAAGGAGCCGCCCAATGACGGAAGCTCAAACCAAAGTGACCCGTACCTTCGTGGGTAAGGTGGTCAGCGATGCCCGCGCCAAGACCGTGACGGTGTTGGTCGAGCGTCGTGCCAAGCACGAGCTGTACGGCAAGATTGTGGCCAAGTCGCGCAAGTATCACGCTCACGACGAGAACAATGAGTTCAAGATCGGTGACGTGGTCGAGATCAGCGAAAGCCGCCCTCTGTCCAAGACCAAGAGCTGGGTCGTGACCCGTCTGGTCCAGAAGGCTGAGCTGGTCTGATCTTCGTGATCTGATCGCCACGCCGTCACCGGGGTTTCCGCCCCGGTGTCGCTGCCGAAAACCGGTTGTCCAGTGATACTGGCAGCCGGTTTTTTTATTGTCTGATTGATTCTCAGGAGAGACGCATGATCAAAGTGGGTGACAAGCTGCCGGGCGGCACGTTGTTCGAGTACATCGATGTGGCGACCGAAGGTTGCAGCCTCGGCCCCAACCCGGTGGACGTGGCCAAGGCCACCGCCGGCAAGACCATCGCCATCTTTGGCGTGCCTGGGGCGTTCACACCGACTTGCTCGGTGCAGCACGCGCCGGGCTACATCGCCTCGGCCGACGCGTTCAAGGCCGCGGGTGTGGACGAGATCTGGTGCGTGGCGGTGAACGATGCCTTCGTGATGGGCGCCTGGGGCCGTGAGCTGCAGGCTGCCGGCAAGGTGCGCATGCTGGCCGACGGCAGCGCCGAGTTCACCAAGGCCACCGGTCTGGTGCTGGACCTGAGCGCCAAGGGTCTGGGCCTGCGTTCGGGCCGCTTCTCGATGCTGGTCAAGGACGGCGTGGTGACGCAGCTCAATGACGAGCAAGGCGGTGGCTATGCCGTGAGCGATGCCGCGACCTTGCTGAAGCAGATCCAGGGTTGATGAATCTGGGGCCGGATGCGCCGGGATGGCGCGTGTGGCCCGGTTCATGCCCCGAGGGCGTGCCGGTGGTGAACACCGGCGCGCCCTTTTTCTTGGGCCTTGCACCGTGGGTGTGCGCTGGCGAGCGACAAAGCGCTGGCACGGTTTAAGCATACGGGTTCTGCACAAACCTGACCATTTGGTCAGATTGTCGAGCAAGGAGAACCCACCGTGTCCGAGAGTCCCTTCCACGATGTCCAGCCGGGGCGTCTGCCCACGGCGGCGTATGCGCAGCGGCTGCAGGCGGCCGAGACGCCCGCTTTGACGCCCATGCAGGCGGTGATCGAAGCCGAGCGCTGTCTGTATTGCTTCGATGCGCCGTGTCAGACGGCCTGCCCTACCGGCATCGATGTGCCGAGCTTCATCCACCGCATCGCCGATGGGAATGTGCGTGGGGCGGCGCAGGCGATTTTGTCGGCCAACCCGTTGGGTGGCATGTGCGCGCGGGTGTGTCCGACCGAAGAGCTGTGCGAGGCCGTGTGTGTGCGGCAGACGCAGCAAGGCAAGGCGGTGGAGATCGGGCGGCTGCAGCGTTACGCGGTGGACGCGGTGATGCAGGAAGGCGCTGCACCGGTGTTCACACGGGCGCCGGACACCGGGCGCAAGGCGGCGGTGGTGGGCGCCGGCCCGGCGGGCCTGGCCTGTGCGCACACCTTGGCGGTGCAAGGCCATGCGGTGACGCTGATCGACGCCCACGACAAGCTGGGTGGGCTCAATGAGTATGGTCTGGCCAGCTACAAGACCGCGGGCGACTTCGCGCAGCGCGAGATCGCCTGGTTGTTGAGCGTGGGCGGGATCACGGTGCAGACGGGGGTGCGCATCGAAACGGTCGCGCAGTTGCAGGCCTTGTCGGACACGCACGATGCCGTGTTCCTGGGCGTGGGCCTGGGGGACGTGCGTCAACTGGGCCTGGCCGGCGAGGAGAGCCTGGCCGGGGTGGAAGACGCGGTGGACTTCATTGCGCGCCTGCGTCAATCGTCAGATTGGGCCACGCTGCCGATCGGCCGGCGTGTGCTGGTGATTGGCGGCGGCATGACAGCGGTGGACGCCGCGGTGCAGGCCAAGCTCCTGGGCGCCGAGGAGGTGAGCATCGTGTACCGGCGTGGGCCGGAGGCGATGTCGGCGTCGCAGGTGGAGCAGGCCTGGGCGCAGACGAACGGCGTGACGATCCGCCATGGCCTGGCGCCGGAAGCCCTGCTGGGCGAAAGCGGCGCGGTGTGCGGTGTGCGTTTTGCTGGTCAACGGGACCTGGGCGACGGACGCTGGGGACCGAGCGGGGAGCATGTGACGCTGCCGGCCGACATGGTGCTCAAGGCGATTGGCCAGCGCCTGGAGGAGGCGCCCTGGACGACGTCGGGCTTGTTCTTGCGCGATGGCCGGATCGTGGTCGATGCGCAGGGGCGCACGTCGCTGCCGGGCGTCTGGGCGGGCGGCGATGCCTGCACGGGCGGGCGCGACCTGACGGTTGAAGCGGTTGAGGCGGGCAAGCAGGCCGCCTTGGGCATCCACGCATCCTTCCAAGCGGAGTCTTGATCATGGCCGATCTGCGCAGCAATTTCGTGGGCATTCACAGCCCCAACCCTTTCTGGCTGGCCTCGGCGCCGCCGACCGACAAGGCCACCAATGTGATCCGCGCATTCGAGGCGGGCTGGGGCGGCGTGGTGTGGAAGACGCTGGGTGAAGACCCGCCAGTGGTCAACGTGAACGGGCCACGCTACAGCACGCTGCTGTCGCCGGATCGCAAGGTGCTGGGGTTCAACAACATCGAGCTGATTTCGGACCGGCCTTTGGCGCTGAACCTGGCCGAGATCACGCAGGTGAAGAAGGACTGGCCGGACCGGGCGATGGTGGTGTCGCTGATGGTGCCGTGCAACGAGGCCTCGTGGCGCGCCATCCTGCCGCGGGTGGAGGACACCGGGGCCGATGGCATCGAGCTGAACTTCGGGTGCCCGCATGGCATGAGCGAGCGCGGCATGGGGGCGGCCGTGGGTCAGGTGCCCGAGTACATCGAGATGGTGACGGCGTGGTGCAAGCAGTACAGCCGCCTGCCGGTGATCGTGAAGCTGACGCCCAACATCGCCGACATCCGCCAGCCCTCGCAGGCGGCCAAGCGCGGCGGGGCCGATGCGGTGTCGCTGATCAACACGATCAACTCCATCATGGGGGTGGATCCGGCGACCTTGACGATGGTGCCGAGCACGGCGGGCATGGGCTCGCACGGGGGCTACTGCGGGCCGGCGGTCAAGCCGATCGCGCTGAACATGGTCGCGGAGATCGCGCGCACGGCGGAGACCCGCGGGTTGCCGATCTCGGGCATCGGCGGGGTGAGCACGTGGCGCGATGCGCTGGACTTCATCGCGCTGGGCGCGGGCACGGTGCAGGTGTGCACGGCGGCGATGGTGCATGGCTTCAAGATCGTGGAGGACCTGTGCAGTGGCCTGTCGAACTACATGGACGAGATGGGCTTTCAGACGCTGGACGAGCTGGTGGGGCGTGCGGTGCCGACGGTGACGGACTGGAAGTTCCTCAACCTGAACCATGTCTCCAAGGCGGTGATCGACCAGGACAAGTGCATCAGCTGCGGGCGTTGCCATGTGGTTTGCGAAGACACCTCGCACCAGGCGATCACGGCGATGAAAGACGGCGTGCGCCACTTCGAAGTCAAAGAAGAGGAGTGCGTGGGCTGCAATCTGTGCGTGTCGGTGTGTCCGGTCGAGGAGTGCATCACCTTGCGTCACTTGGTGCCCGGTGAGGTGGACCTGCGCACGGGTGAGCCGGTGCCGGCCGAGCCGCGCAACTGGCTGGCGCATCCGAACAACCCGATGGCGACCGTTTGAGGCGGCTCCGTCCGCAAGGAGAGTGCGATGACGACAGCAAAGCAGCCGGCGGTGTGGATCCGTGGTGGCACAGTGGTCAATGCCGATGGGGAGCGCACGGCCGATGTGCTGTGCGTGGACGGGGTGATCGCGGCGGTGGGCGAGGACCTGGACGTGCCCGTGGGCGCCGAGGTGATCGACGCGGGCGGGCAGTATGTGATGCCGGGCGGGATCGACCCCCACACGCACATGCAGCTGCCCTTCATGGGCACTGTGACGGCCGATGACTTTTTCACCGGGACCGCGGCCGGGCTGGCGGGGGGCACGACGAGCATCATCGACTTCGTGATTCCCGACCCGAAGCAGCCCTTGATGGACGCTTACCGCACGTGGCGGGGCTGGGCCGACAAGGCGGCGGCGGACTATGGCTTTCACGTGGCGATCACGTGGTGGGACGAGTCGGTGCGGCGGGACATGGGCGCGCTGGTGCAGGACGAGGGCGTGAACAGCTTCAAGCATTTCATGGCCTACAAGAACGCCATCATGGCCGACGACGAGACGCTGGTGAACAGCTTCCGGCGGGCGCTGGAGCTGGGGGCGATGCCCACGGTGCATGCGGAAAACGGCGAGCTGGTGTTCCTGCTGCAGCAGGAGATGAAGGCGCAGGGGCTGACCGGGCCGGAGGCGCACCCGCTGTCACGCCCGCCGGCGGTGGAGGCCGAGGCGGCGCAGCGCGCGATCGCGATCGCCGATGTGCTCAATGTGCCGATCTATGTGGTGCATGTGTCGTGTGCGGAGTCGACCGAGGCGATTGCGCGGGCGCGGGCGCGGGGGCAGCGGGTGTATGGCGAGGTGCTGGCCGGGCACCTGGTGATCGACGACAGCGTGTACCGGCATCCGGACTTCAATGTGGCAGCGGCGCATGTGATGAGCCCGCCGTTTCGTGCGCCCGAGCACCAGGCGGCCTTGTGGCGCGGCTTGCAGGCGGGGCATTTGCACACCACGGCGACGGACCACTGCACCTTCTGTGCGGCCCAGAAGGCCATGGGGCGGCTGGACTTCAGCAAGATCCCCAATGGCACGGGCGGGGTGGAGGAGCGCCTTAGCGTGATCTGGGATGCCGGGGTCAACACGGGGCGCTTGACGCCGTCGGAGTTCGTGGCCGTCACCTCGGCCAATGCGGCCAAGCTGTTCAACCTGTACCCGCGCAAGGGTTGCGTGGCGGTGGGCGCGGATGCCGACCTCGTGGTGTGGGACCCGGCGGCCAGCAAGACGCTGTCGGTGGCGACCCAGCACTCGAAGGGCGACTTCAACATCTTCGAAGGGCGTACGGTGCGCGGGGTGCCGACGCACACGCTCAGTGGTGGGCGCCTGGCCTATGTGCGGGGCGATTTGCGCGCCGAGCCCCGCCAGGGGCGCTATGTGAAGCGACCGGCGTTTGGGCCGGTGTTCGATGCCTTGTCACGCAAGGCGGCGCTGGCGGCACCGCAAGCGGTAGCGCGCATCACGATCTGAACGGGAGTCAGCAAGATGCACAGCATGAACACGACAAGCAGCGCTGACCTGAGCGGGGTGCGGGTGAATGGGGCCCGCCTGTGGGCCTCGTTGATGCGTCTGGCAGAGATCGGCGCGACGCCCAAGGGCGGCGTGTGCCGGCTGGCCTTGACCGAGCTGGACCGCCAGGGGCGGGATCTGGTGGTGGGCTGGGCCCGCGAGGCCGGCATGACGGTGACGGTGGACCAGATCGGCAATGTCTTCATGCGGCGGGCGGGGCGCAACAACGCCCTGCCCCCGATCATGACGGGCAGCCACATCGACACGCAGCCAACGGGTGGCAAGTTCGATGGCAACTACGGGGTGCTGGCGGGCCTGGAGGTGGTGCGCACGCTCAATGACCTGGGGCTGGAGACCGAGGCGCCGATCGAGGTGGCGTTCTGGACCAACGAGGAAGGCTCACGCTTTGTGCCGGTGATGATGGGCTCGGGCGTGTTCGCCAAGGCCTTCTCGCTGGAACATGCCTATGCCGCGCAGGACACCGAAGGCCACACCGTGAAAGACGAGCTGGCCCGCATCGGCTACATCGGGGCGGAGGTGCCAGGGCAGCATCCGGTGGGGGCTTACTTCGAGGCCCACATCGAGCAGGGGCCGGTGCTGGAGGACCATGGCATCACCATTGGCGTGGTGGAGGCGGTGCTGGGCATCCGCTGGTACGACTGCACGGTGACGGGCATGGAGGCGCATGCCGGTCCGACCCCGATGGGGCTGCGTCAGGATGCCTTGCAGGTGGCCACGCGCATCATGCAGGAGGTGGTGGCCGTCGCCATGGACCACCAGCCGCACGGCCGCGGCACGGTGGGCATGGTGCAGGTGCACCCCAACAGCCGCAACGTGATCCCGGGGCGGGTGAAGTTTTCGATGGACCTGCGCAATGTCAGCAACGAGCTGCTGGACCAGATGGACGCGGAGATCCGCGCCTTTGCGGCGGCGGTGGCCGAAGAGAGCGGGCTGCGCGTGGAGATCGAGGAGGTCTCGCATTACCCGGCCGTGCCCTTCGAGGCGGGTTGCGTGGCGGCGGTGCGGCGGGCGACGCAGGCGCTGGGCTACTCGCACATGCCCTGCGTGTCCGGGGCCGGGCATGATGCGGTGTACGTGGCCCGTTTGGCGCCGGCCGGCATGATCTTTGTGCCCTGCAAGGACGGCATCAGCCACAACGAGATCGAGGATGCCCAGCCTGCCCACCTTGAAGCCGGCTGCAACGTGCTGCTGCACGCGATGCTGGACCGCGCGGGCGTGGTGGGATGAGCGGGCGCCCTGGCGTGGTGTGAACGTGAGCGCGGTGGCGGCTCAGAGGCCGCAGCCGCGCAGGATCAGGCTGGTGACGTGCGCGGTGGCGCGCGGCGTGTCGGTGGCCGGGTTGGGCTCGGTGCCGAGCACGGCGTGGATCTGCACGTCGAAGTCGGCATAGGTCTGGGTGGCCGCCCAGATGGTGAAAAAGAGGTGGACGCTGTCCACCGGGGCCATGCGCCCGGCGGCGATCCAGCCGTCGATGACGGCGGCTTTGGCCAGCACCTGTTGGCGCAGGTCGGTTCGCAGCAGGTCGAGCACGACGGGCGCGCCATGCAGCAGTTCGTTGGCGAACACGCGGGAGGCGTGGGGGCGCTCGGCGGCCAGGGCCATCTTCAGCTCGATGTAATGGCACAGCGCCGTGCGCGGATCGGCTTCGGGCGTGATGGCATCGAGCGGGGCGAGCCAGTCGTGCAGCACCGCGTCGAGCACGGCGCGGTAGAGCGCGCGTTTGGCCCCGAAGTAGTAGTGCAGATTGGCCTTGGGCAGGCCGGCTTCGTCGGCGATGTCGGCCATGGTGGCCCCTTCGAAACCGGCGCGGGCAAAGACCCGCTCCGCAGCACGCAAGATCGCGGACTCGTTGACCTGTCGGGTCTGGCGTCGGGAGGTGGGCGTGCTGCGGTTCATGCCCTTATTTTGCCGCCTGCTCCCACACCAGGTGGGTCATGGCGGCCTTGCCGGGGTCCTTCTTGATGACGGGGGCGCTGCCGCCGGCCATCAGAACCTTGATGGTGCGCTCGTACGCGGCCGGGTCCAGGTAGCCCATCTTCGGGGTGTTGGCGTTGCTGATCAGCTTGGCCACGTTCTCCATCTGGCGGGTTTGCACGGCCAAGCTGGCACTGCCCGAGGTGTCGTTGGCCACGACGATCTTGGCGGCTTCGGCGGGGTTCTTCACGGCGTCGTTCCAGCCCTTGAAACTGGCCTTGAGGAACTTGGCCATCTTGGCCACAAAAGCCTTGTCACGCAGGTTGGGGCCGAGCACATACAGGCCGTCTTCCAGCGAGGCCACGCCCTGGTCCTGGTAGAAGAAGGTCACCAGGTCGGACTGCTTCACGCCCGCGTCCACCACCTGCCAGTACTCGTTGTAGATCATGGTGGAGATGCAGGCGGCCTGGTTCTGCAGCAGCGGGTCGACGTTGAAACCCTGCTTGAGCACGGTGATGTCCTTGCCCGGTTGCAGGCCCAGCTGGCTCATCCAGCTCAGGAAGGGGTATTCGTTGCCGCCGTACCAGACGCCCAGCGTCTTGCCCTTGAGGTCCTTGGGGCTGTTGACACCGCTGGCCTTCTTGCAGGTCAGCATCATTCCGGACTTGTCGAAGATCTGCGCGATGTTGACCAGGGGCACGCCGTTTTCACGGGCGGCCAGGGCATCGGGCATCCAGTTGACGATGACGTCGGCGGACTTGCCGGCGAGCACCTGCACGGGCGAGACATCGGTGCCGCCGGGCTTGATGGTCACGTCCAGCCCCGCCTCTTTGTAATAGCCCTTGGCCTGGGCGACGTAGTAGCCCGCAAACTGAGCCTGGGGCACCCACTTGAGCTGCACGGTGACCTTTTCGGCGGCGTCGGCCCCCACACTGAGGGCAGCGGCGGCCGCAACCAGGGCCAGCCGGAACGTGGAAGACAGAGGACGGTTCATTGAGAGCTCCTGTAGGACGAGGGGTGGGACAAAATCAGGCGGAACGCACCGAGGGGTGCCAGAAATTGACGCGTCGCTCCAGGCGGCTCAGGGCGCTGTAGGCGAGCATGCCGACCGCGCTGGCCACGACGATGGTGGCCCAGACCAGAGGCATGTTCATGCGCGAGGCTTCGGTGGAGATGCGAAAGCCCAGGCCCTGGGTGGGCGAGCCGAAGAACTCGGCCACGATGGCGCCGATCAGGGCCAGGGTGGCGTTGACCTTGAGGGCGTTGAAGATGAAGGGCAGCGCCACGGGCAGGCGCAGGTCGAGCAAGGTGCGGCGGTAGCTGGCGGCATACGAGTGCATCAGTTCGCGCTCGAGCTTGCCCGCCGCGCCCAGGCCGGCCAGGGTGCTGACCAGGGTTGGGAAGAAGGTCATCAGCACGATGACGGCGGCCTTGGAAGGCCAGTCGAAGCCGAACCACATCACCGCGATGGGGGCGATGCCGACCAGGGGGATGGTGCTGGTGAGTGAGGCCACCGGCAGCAGGCCGCGTTGCAGGAAGGGCAGTCGGTCGATGGCGATGCCGGTGAGCACGCCCAGGCCGCAGCCCAGCGCATAGCCGATCAGCACGGCCTTGCCGACGGTTTGTACTAGGTCGCCCCACAGGGTGGCGGCGTGCTCCCACAGGGCCAGCACGACGGCCGAGGGCGGGGGCAACAGCACGCGGGGCACGGCGAAGGCGGTGACCAGTTGCTCCCACAGCAGCAGCATCCACAGGCCGAACAGGCCGGCGGTGAGGGGCGCCAGCCAGCGTGGCAGCGAGAGCGCCGCGACGCGCTGGACGGTGACCACCGCCAGCAGCATCAGGGCCATCGTGGCCAGCCAGTAGGCGTGACTGGGCACACGGCTTTCGTCGGTGGGGGCGAGCACGATGAGGCCGAGCGCCCCGGCCAGGCTCAGGGCCGTGAGCACGGTGGTGTGGGTGCGCTGAGGTGTGGGGCGCAGGGCCAGAACAGCTGCGGCGAGCAGGCACAGTGCGGTGCCGAGTTGCAGGATCTGGTCAGAGACGCTGTCGGCTTGCCACCAGGCCCGGGGCTGCAGCACATAGTCACCCGGATCGACCATCAGGATGGCGAAGGGGCCGGACAGGCACAGCAGGGCCAGGGCGAACACGGCCAGCAAGGCGCCGGGGGCGGTGGAGGGAGCGGTGGGGCGGATCATGGGGTGAGCCTCAGAGCTTGGGACCGCGACCGCGCAGGACCGCACGCTCCAGCAGTCCGACCGCGGCGGTCAGCACCATGCCCAGCACGGCAGCCATCAACAGGGCGGACCAGATCTGCACGGTGTTGCCGTAGTAGGAGCTGGTGAGCAGGCGGGCGCCCAGGCCGGCTTGCGCGCCGGTGGGCAGCTCGGCCACGATGGCGCCCACCAGGCCCGCGGCGATGCCCACGCGCAAGGCCGGGAACAGATAGGGCAAGGCGGCGGGCAGGCGCAGCACCCACAGGGTCTGCATCCGCGTGGCAGCGTAGGTGTGCATCAGCTCCTGATCGAGGGTTTGCGGGGCGCGCAGGCCCTGCACCATGGCCACGGTGACCGGGAAGAAGCACAGGTACATGGCGATCACCGCCTTGGGCAGGACGCCGCTGAAGCCCAGGCTGCCCAGCACCACCAGCACGATGGGAGCGATGGCCAGCACCGGCACGGTCTGCGAGGCCACGATCCAGGGCAGCACGGCGCGCTCCAGAGTGGGCGCATGCACGATGAGCACCGCCAGCAGCAGGCCCAGGGCCGTGCCCAGCACAAAGCCCAGCAAGGTGGCTTCGGCGGTGACGCGGGTGTGCAGCAGCAGGTTGCGCGGATCGTCCAGCGGCCAGTCCCGCAGGCTGTGCCAGATGTCGAGCGCGATCTGGTGCGGCGCGGGCAGCACAGCGCGTTGCTGGTGCCACGTGGCCCAGATCAGGTCGCGCCAGCCCCAGGCGCCGGACGGCCCGCCCAGCACCCGTTCGATCACGCCACTGGCATTGAGCGCCACGCTCAGCGCGTACCAACCCAGCAGCAACACGGCCAGCACGACGCCCACGGGCAAGGCGCGTGCGACCGCCTGGCGCCAGCGTGACGGGGCGAGGGGTAAGGACGAGGCGAGCGCCATGCCGGGCTCCTCAGTGGTGGCCGTCGGCCAGGGCCTCACGCACCTCGTGCGCCAGGGCCATGAAGGCGGGGGTGTCGCGCAGGGCCAGGGTGCGCTCGGCGGGCAGTGGCGAGTCGATCACCTTGACGATGCGCCCGGGGCGCGGCGACATCACCACGATGCGGGTCGACAGGTACACGGCCTCGGCGATCGAGTGCGTGACGAACACGACGGTGCGCTGCTCGCGCTGCCACAGCTGTTGCAGCTGGGCATTCAGGTCGTCGCGGGTGATCTCATCCAGCGCCCCGAAGGGCTCGTCCATCATCAACAGTTTGGGCTCGAAACCCAGGGCGCGCGCGATCGACACCCGCTGCTGCATGCCGCCCGACAGCTGCCAGGGGTACTTCTGTTCGAACTGCGCCAGGCCCACACGGGCCAGCTGGGTGCGGGCGATCTCGCGGGCGACCTCGGGCGGGGTGCCTTGCAGCTCCAGCGGCAGCATCACGTTGGACAGCACGGTGCGCCAGGGCAGCAAGGCCGCAGCCTGGAAGACGTAGCCATAGGCGCGCGCCAGGCGGGCATCATGCGGGCTCAGCCCATTGACCCGGACGGTGCCCGAGGTGATGGGCTCCAGGTCGGCGATGACGCGCAGCAGCGTGGTCTTGCCGCAGCCCGAGGGGCCGATCAGCGAGATGAACTCGCCTTGGCGGATCTCCAGGTCCACCTCGTGCAAGGCCCGCACCGGGGCATCGGGCGCCGGGTAGACCACGCTGGCCTGCTGGATCTGCACGACGGGTCGGCCGAACACCGGCTGGTTGGCCGGGGGGGCCGTGGAGGCAAGCATCTCGGGCGCGTTCATGGGGCAGTGACCGGGAAGTTGACCGTGTGGTCAGGTTTGGATGCACAACCTCATGCGAGTTCTGTGCCAGACCCAAAGGGCCCAATCGGGCACTGTTTTGGGGCTGATCCGGGCCGAGCGCGGCGGAGAGGACCGCGATCAGGGATGGGGCAACTGCCGCGCGGCCCGCTGCAGAAACGCACGCAGACGTGGGTCGTCGGCGTGCGCCACGTTGAAGCGGAACCACGAGGTCGCGCGCGGCTCGAGCAGGAAGTAATCGCCCGGTGCCAGCGCGATGCCCTCGGTCAGCGCCGCCTGGGCCAGCGTGCGTGCCTGACGGTCGTGTTCGGTGACCACATGCGGGTCGTTGTCGGCACCCGCACCCGGCCAGCCCGCGCACACATACAGGCCGCTGTCGGGCAAGGCCAGGGGCTGCAGGCCGATGTCGGACAAGGCATCGACCACGCGCTCGCGGGCGGCGGCCAGTCGGTGGCGGATGCGCTCCAGA
This sequence comes from Aquabacterium sp., assembly GCF_034003525.1. GTDB lineage: Bacteria > Pseudomonadota > Gammaproteobacteria > Burkholderiales > Burkholderiaceae_C > Aquabacterium. The sequence continues at coordinate 8,577 of NZ_JAVEYN010000009.1, read as the reverse complement.
TAGCGGCGGTGGGCCGGGTCGGCCAGCACCCGGGCGGCGGCGCGCTCGTTGATCTCGGACGTGGTCAGCCCGCAGGTCATCTTGATGCGCACCAGCGTCTGCACCAGCGCGGGCGGGCAGGCCACATAGCCCACGCGGATCGCTGGCGCGATCGTCTTTGAAAACCCACCCAGCACCAGCACGCGGTGCAGGCCGTCGAGCCCGGCCAGCGAGGGGGCGTGCGGCGCATCCAGATCCCGAAAGATGTCGTCTTCGATCACCCACAGGTCGTGCCGCTCGGCCAGGGCCAGCAGCTGGTGGGCTTGCCGCAGCGACAGCGTGGTCGACAAGGGGTTGTGCCCCACGGTGGTGACGAAGATGGCACGCGGGCGGTGCAGCTCGGCCAGGCGCGCCAGTTCGGCCAGGTCCAGCCCCGCCGCGGTGCGCGGCACACCGATGGGGCGCAGACCGTGGCAGCGCAGTTGCGCGTGCAGGTTCCAGTAACCGGGCTCCTCCACCAGCACGGCGTCGCCGGGTTGCAGCAGGCCCATCATCACCAGCTCGAAGCCGTGCGTCACACCGTGGGTCAGCACGATCTGGTCGGCGTTGACGGGGCCCAGGCGCTCGCTCAACTCGCCGGCCAGTTGCTGGCGCAGGCCCGCGTAGCCCAGCGGGTGGCCATAGCTGGCGAGGTGCTCCCCGGCAATGCGGGTGGCCTGGCGCAAGGCCGCGTGAAAGTCGTTTTCGCCATACCAGCTCAAGGGCAGCCAGCCGCATCCGGCGGCCAGCAGGTCGCGGCCTTGCGCGAACATGTTCAGGCTCAGCCAGTCGTCGCTGATGCGCGGTGACAGCGCCAGATCGGGGCTGGGCCGACGGGCGCTCAGGTGCGCCGACGCCACGTGGTAGCCCGCCCCCCGCCGCGCCGACAGCACCCGCCGCGACACCAGACCGGTGTAGGCCTCGGCCACCGTGAAGGTGCTGATGCCCAGTCGGGCCGCCAGCGCCCGCACCGAGGGCAGCCGACTGCCCGCGCGCAGCTCGCCCTGCTGCACGGCCTGCTCGATGGCCTGCGTCAGCTGTTGCACCAGGCTGGCCCCCGGGGCGCCGCGGAGTCGCTTCGCCGGACCGGAGGCCGCGCGGGCCGTCTGCAAGGTGCGTTGCAAGCCATCCAGCCAGGACGGGGAGGCCACAGAGAGGGGGGGAGAGGTGGACATGACTGTGCAGGCAAAAGGGGCTGTACGGTTGCCTCATCCAAGCAAGTCGTCTGCCAGCTTGCCGCTTTACCGTCTTGCCGCCGGCCGGGGGATGCGCCTACGATGGCTCCATCCCAACCCCCTTTGTGCGGAGTCGTTCATGCTGGTCGGTGTGCCCAAGGAGATCAAGGTGCAGGAGTTCCGCGTGGGCCTGGTGCCCGCGGCGGTGCGTGAGTTGGTGCACCACGGCCACGAGGTCTGGGTGGAGACGGGCGCCGGGTTGGGCATCGGGGCCAGCGACGCCGACTACCAGGCGGCGGGCGCCACCATCGCGCCGGATGCCGATGCCGTGTGGGCGCGTGCGCAACTGATCGTCAAGGTCAAGGAGCCGCAGGCCATCGAGCGCCAGCGCCTGCGCGCCGACCAGATCCTGTTCACCTACCTGCACCTGGCCCCGGACCCCGCCCAGACCCAGGACCTGATGGCCAGCGGCGCCACCTGCATCGCTTATGAGACCGTGACCTCACCCACCGGCGGCCTGCCCCTGCTCGCGCCGATGTCCGAGGTGGCGGGGCGCCTGTCGGTGCTGGCCGGAGCGCAAGCCCTGCAGCGTCACGCCGGTGGCAGCGGGGTGCTGCTGGGCGGGGTGCCCGGCGTGGCGCCGGCTCAGGTCGTGATCCTGGGCGGCGGCGTGGTCGGCATGCACGCGGCAGCCATGGCCCTGGGCCTGGGCGCGCAGGTCACCGTCATCGACCGCAACCTGGAGGTGCTGCGCCGGCTGTGGACCCAGTTCGGCCACGGCCTGCGCACCGCCTACGCCACCCGCGATGCCATCGAGCAGCACGCGGCCCAGGCCGACCTGCTCATCGGCGGCGTGCTGGTGCCCGGGGCGGCCGCCCCCAAGCTGATCACGCGCCAGATCGTCAGCCAGATGCGTGCCGGCTCGGTCATCGTGGACGTGGCCATCGACCAGGGTGGTTGTGCTGAAACCTCGCACCCGACCACCCACGATGCCCCGACCTTCGTGGTCGATGGCGTGGTGCATTACTGCGTGGCCAACATGCCCGGTGCCGTGCCGCGCACCTCGGCCTTTGCGCTGGGCCACGCCACCCTGCCCTTCGTGCTGGCGCTGGCCGACCACGGCCTGCAGGCCCTGCGCGACGACCCGCACCTGCGCCAGGGCCTCAATGTGCACCGGGGCCGCCTCACTCACCCCGGGGTGGCGCAGGCGCTGGACCGGGCTTACCTCGACCCGCTCGCCGCCTTGAGCTTGTGACGCCTGTGACGCCGGCCGCGCTGGCCCGAATGGACTCCTTTCTTTTGCTGGACTGTGCCCATGCCCTTTGACCCCGCCACCGAAACCGCCGACCCGGCCACCCTCGAAGGCCTGCCCTCGGCCTGGCTGCCCTTCACGCCCAACCGCTACTTCAAGCAGCACCCCAAGGTCGTCGTGGGCGCGCAAGGCGCCTACTACCAGACCTCGGACGGACGCCAGTTGTTCGACGCGCTCTCGGGCCTGTGGTGCTGCCCGCTGGGCCACGGTCATCCCAAGATCGTCGAAGCCTTGCGCAGCCAGGCCGCCACGCTGGACTACGCCCCTGCTTTCCAGGTGGCCCACCCCGGCTCGTTGAAGCTGGCCGGCCGCATCGCCGAGCTGGCCCCGGCTGGCCTCAACCGCGTGTTCTTCGCCAACTCCGGCTCCGAGTCGGTGGACACCGCCATCAAGATGGCCATCGGCTACCACCGCCTGCGCGGCGAGGGCGGGCGCTATCGCATCATCGGCCGCGAGCGCGGCTACCACGGCGTGGGCTTTGGTGGCATCTCGGCCGGCGGCATGGTCGCCAACCGCAAGATGTTCGGCAGTGTGATGCTGCCCGGCGTGGACCACCTGCCCCACACCTGGTCCCCCGCCCACATGGCCTTCTCCAAAGGTCAGCCGACCTGGGGTGCCCACCTCGCCGATGAGCTGGAACGCCTGGTGGCCCTGCACGATGCCAGCACCATCGCCGCCGTCATCGTCGAGCCGGTGCAAGGTTCCACCGGCGTGCTTGTGCCCCCCGTGGGCTACCTGCAAAAGCTGCGCGAGATCTGCACCCGCCATGGCATCTTGCTGATCTTCGACGAGGTCATCACCGGCTTCGGCCGCCTGGGCACCCCCTTCGGCGCCCAGCGCTTCGACGTCACGCCCGACCTCATCACCTTTGCCAAGGGCATCACCAACGGCACTGTGCCCATGGGCGGCGTCATCGCCAGCCAGGCCCTGTACGACACCTTCATGGGCGTGAACGCACCGGACTACGCGGTCGAGTTCATGCACGGCTACACCTACTCGGGCCACCCGCTGGCCGCCGCCGTGGGCCATGCCGTGCTCGACATCCTGCAGGCCGATGGCCTGATCGAACGCGCCGCCAGCCTGTCCACCGTGCTGGAAGACGGCCTGCACAGCCTGCACGGTGAGCCCGGCATCACCGACATCCGCAACTTCGGCTTCTGCGGTGCCATCGACCTCGCGCCCTGGGAGGGCCAGCCCGGCCGCCGCGCCATGACGGTGTTCGAGATGGCCATGCAGCAAGGCCTGCTGCTGCGCTTCACCGGCGACACCCTGGCCATGGGCCCGCCCTTCATCGCCACGCCCGACGAACTGCACCGCATGGTCGATGTGCTGCGCGACGTCGTGCGTCGCACCGCCCACCCCTGCTGAGCCCCCGCCGCATGACGCCCCATTTCCGCTGCGCTACCCTTTGACGATCCCCTCACCGAGTCTGACCATGTACCCTGTTCACCACCACATCGGCGGCCGCGTGCAGCCCACCACCTCCGGCCGCACCGCCGACATCTACAACCCCGCCCTGGGTCAGGTGCAAGGCCAGGTGGACCTGGGCACCCCCGCCGAGCTGGACCTCGCCGTCGTGGCCGCGCAGGCGGCGTTCCCGGCCTGGTCGGCCCAGCCGCCTCTGGCCCGTGCCCGTGTGATGTTCAAGTTCCTGGGCATCCTGCAACAGCGCAGCATCGAACTGGCCGAGCTCATCGTGCAAGAGCACGGCAAGACCCTGCCCGATGCGCTGGGCGAGGTGGCCCGCGCCATCGAGGTCGTCGAGTTCGCCACCGGCATCCCGCAGCTGATGAAGGGCGAGTTCACCGACCAGATCGCCCGCGGCATCGACGCCTGGTCCATGCGCCAGCCCCTGGGCGTGGTCGCCGGCATCACGCCGTTCAACTTCCCCGCCATGGTCCCGATGTGGATGTTCCCCATCGCGCTGGCCTGCGGCAACACCTTCATCCTCAAGCCCTCCGAGCGCGACCCGTCGCCGTCCCTGTTGATGGCCGAGTGGCTGAAGGAAGCCGGTCTGCCCGACGGCGTCTTCAACGTCGTGCAGGGGGACAAGGCCATCGTCGATGCCATCCTGGCTCATCCGGTGATCCAGGCGGTCAGCTTCGTCGGATCGACCCCGGTGGCCGAATACATCTACGCCGAAGGCGCCCGCCACGGCAAGCGTGTGCAGGCCCTGGGCGGTGCCAAGAACCACCTCGTGGTCATGCCGGACGCCGACGTCGGCCAGGCCGTGGACGCGCTGATCGGGGCGGCCTATGGCTCCGCCGGTGAGCGCTGCATGGCGATCTCGGTGGCCGTGGCCGTGGGCGAGGTGGCCGACACCCTGGTCGCCCAGTTGCGCGAGCGTGTGCAGGCGTTGAAAGTGGGAGAGGGTCACCAGCGTGACGCCGAGATGGGGCCGGTCATCACGCGCATGGCGCAGCAACGCATCGAAGGCCTGATCGGCCAGGGCATCGCTGAAGGGGCGCAGGCGGTGGTCGATGGGCGCGGCTTGCGCGTGCCCGGCCATGAAAACGGCTTCTTCGTGGGCGGCACCCTGCTCGACCACGTCACGCCCGACATGTGCGTGTACCGCGAAGAGATCTTCGGCCCCGTGCTGTGCGTGGTGCGCGTGCCCGACATCGCGGCCGCCGTGAAGCTCATCAACGACCATGAGTACGGCAACGGCGTCGCCGTCTACACCCGCGATGGCGGCATCGCCCGGGAGTTCGTGCGCCACATCCAGGTTGGCATGGTGGGCGTGAACGTGCCCCTGCCTGTGCCCATGGCCTTCAACAGTTTTGGCGGCTGGAAGCGCAGCCTGTTTGGCGACCACCACGCCTATGGCCCTGAAGGCGTGCGTTTCTACACCCGCCACAAGGCCGTGATGCAGCGCTGGCCCGACAGCATCGCGCGCGGGCCCGAGTTCGCGTTCCCGCAGATGACCTGAGCAGTGCGGTGGGGGGCCTGGGCCCGAGGCCATGGGCGCACCCCATGACCTTGATAGCCACGCTTCATCCGGCTTGCTTGTGAGCCCTGGGGGAGCGTGCTACATTTATACGCATGCAGATCGTGTCCCGCTTTTATTTTGGCTACTTTCATCTCCAGCCCCTCACCGGCGCAGGAGTGGACGCCTTTTAAGCGAGCCACACACGACCTGAAAACCGCCGGCTCACCCCGGCGGTTTTTTTTCGACATCTTCTGATCACCCCGACCCACAACAGGACGCCACATGACCGCCAAATCCAGCGCCGCAGCCGGCTGGGTCCCCCCCGCCGAGCGCACTTCTGAAACCGACGATGCCCGCATCACCAAAGTGACCACCCTGCCTCCGCCGGAAGCCCTGATCCGCTTCTTCCCCATCCGCGGCACGCCCGTGGAAAAGCTGGTGAGCGACACCCGCAAGGCCATCCGCAAGATCATCCACGGCAAGGATGACCGCATGCTGGTCATCATCGGCCCCTGCTCGATCCATGACCCGGCCGCGGCCATCGAATACAGCCGCAAGCTGCTGGCGCTGCGCGAGCAGTACGCCGACACGCTGGAAATCGTGATGCGCGTCTACTTCGAGAAGCCCCGCACCACCGTGGGCTGGAAGGGGCTGATCAACGACCCGTACATGGACGAGTCGTACAAGATCGACGAAGGCCTGCGCATGGCGCGCCAGCTGCTGCTGGAAATCAACCGCATGGGCATGCCCGCGGCCAGCGAATTCCTCGACGTGATTTCGCCCCAGTACATCGGTGACCTGATCTCTTGGGGTGCCATCGGTGCCCGTACCACCGAAAGCCAGATCCACCGCGAACTGGCCTCGGGCATCAGCGCCCCGATCGGCTTCAAGAACGGCACCGACGGCAACATCAAGATCGCCACCGACGCCATGCAATCGGCCTCGCGTCCGCACCACTTCCTGTCGGTCGCCAAGAACGGCCAGGTTGCCATCGTCGAAACGGCCGGCAACCCCGACTGCCACGTGATCCTGCGCGGCGGCAAGGCACCGAACTACGACGCCGACAGCGTGGCCGCGGCCTGCAAGGACCTGGAAGCCGCCAAGCTGCACCCGTCGCTGATGGTGGACTTCTCGCACGCCAACAGCTCCAAGCAGCACGAGCGTCAGGTCGTCGTGGCCAAGGACATTGCCGGCCAGGTCGCCGGGGGCTCCAAGAAGGTCTTCGGCGTCATGGTCGAAAGCCACCTGTGCGCCGGCGCCCAGAAGTTCACGCCGGGCAAGGACGATGCGTCCAAGCTGGCCTACGGTCAGTCCATCACCGATGCCTGCATCGGTTGGGATGACTCCGAAGAGGTGCTGAAGGTGCTGTCCGACGCCGTGAAGGCCCGTCGCGCCCGCTGACGCTGGCAGTTCTTGGCAGAGGAGCGTCCCTCTGATGGGGGGAAACAGGCCTGTTCGTGAGAGCAGGCCTGTTTCACATCGGCGCCGCGGGCGATACTGGATGACCGTCAAGCGTTCTGCCCATGAACCCCTCTGCGCCCTGTTTCCTGCTGGTGGATGACCACGCCCTGTTTCGCACCGGGCTGGGCATGATGCTGGCCGAACACTGGCCCGAGGCGGTCTTGCGACACGCCGGGGACTGGGCGCAGGCGCTGAGCAGCGCGCGGGCGCTGCGGCCGGCCCCGGACCTGGTCTTGCTCGACATCCAGCTGCCCGATGGCCACGGGCTCGACAACCTGGCCCAGTTGCAGGCCCTGTTGCCGGGCTGTCCGATCTTGTTGATGTCGGCCCAGGTCGATGCGGAGCGCCTGGATCAGGCGCGTCAACGGGGCGCCGCCGGCCTGGTGGCCAAGGTGGCCTCGGCCCGCGAGATCGTCGCGGCGGTACGGGGGGCCTTGGCGGGGGAAACCACGTTTGCCCTGTCTTCCCCGCTGCCGCGGCCCGAGCCCATCCGGGTGCTGGGGAGCGGCCCCTTGTCCGATGCGGCCCTGCAGGACCTGAACAACGAGGGCGTCGCCAGCGAGCCCACGCCGCGTCAGCGCGCCATCCTGTCCTACCTGGGCCGGGGCACGCCGAACCGCGCCATCGCCCGTCAACTGGGCCTGAGCGAGAACGAGGTCCGCGCGGAGGTGTCCTACCTCACCGAGCGCCTCAACGCGACCAGCAGGCAGCAGGCCTATGCCGAGGCCGTGACCCGAGGGTGGGTGGCCCCATGAAGGCCCTGGCCTGGCTGCGCGGCCCGGCCCTCTCACGTTCCGACACGCCGCGCTTGCTGGCGGCGCAGCTGGCGCTGGTCGACGGCAATGTGGGCACCTCCTTGCGCGCGTCCACGTTGGCCGCCTGGCTCACGGCCGGGGCGTTCTGGTTCACGTTGGCCGACAGCCGCGTCGTGCTGTGGGCCGTGTGGGCCACCCTCTTGTGTGCCGCGGGCTGTCTCGTCCACCGGCGTCTGCCGCGACCGGAGGGGCCCGATGGCGAGGCCACGGCCCGGCACTACCTGCGCGTCATGGGCTGGGTCTGCCTGGGTTTTGGCGGCACCTGGGGGGCCTTGCCCCTGCTGTTCATCGACCCGACACGGCCGGCATCGCTGCACATCGTGGTGGGGGTGATGGCGGGCCTGAGTTCGGCGGGCCTGTTGGTGTTTGCGCCGGTCTGGCGCCTGGCGCAGCGCTTCTGGCTCAGCTGCATGCTGCCGCTGCTGGTGGCCTTGCTGTGCCTGCAGGACCCGGTGATGACCTCGCTGGCCATCGGCGGCATGCTCTACCTGGTGGCCATGGCCCTGTATGCCCGCCAGACGGGGATGGCCGTGCGGCGGGCGCTGGCCTTGCGGCTGGACAACGAGGATCTGGTGCAGCGCCTGCGTGAGCAGAGCCAGCAGGCGCAGACGGCGCGCGAGCAGGCCGAGCAGGCGCAGCAGGCGGCTGAAGAGGCCGACCGCGCCAAAACCCTGTTCCTGGCCTCGGCCAGCCACGACCTGCGCCAGCCCCTGCATGCCGCCGGTCTGTTCCTGGGTTCGCTGGCCCGCTCCGGCCTCAATGCACGCCAGGCGCTGTTGCTCGAACATGCCAAGGCGTCGAATACCGCCGCCAGCGAGATGCTCAACACCCTGCTGGACTTCTCCAAGGTGGCCACGGGCATGGTGC
>NZ_JAVEYN010000008.1:0-135205 GCF_034003525.1 Aquabacterium sp. | reverse complement strand
GCTGGTGGTACACGGTGAATGTGGTGCAGACGACAACGGTGCACAGACTGCTGCTTTACTGAGTCATTTCAGGCAGCAGGTGCCCGCTTACAGGGTGCCGAGGGAGGTGCTGTGGGTGGCCTCGCCCTTACCTCGCAACCCGAATGGCAAGTTTGACCGTCAACGCTGGAGAGACGATGCGCGGCTTTGAAGTGTCCGAGGGGCAGTTGTGCGTAGGCGGCGTGCCCTTGCAGCGCCTGGCCCAACGGGCCGGGCAGACCCCGTTTTATGCGTATGACCGTGGTTTGATTCGGCAGCGTGTGGCCGAGGTGCGGGCAGTGTTGCCCACGGGCGTGCAGCTGCATTACGCCATCAAGGCCAACCCCATGCCCGCCTTGCTGTCCTGCCTGGCGCCCTTGGTGGACGGAATGGATGTGGCATCGGGCCGTGAATTGTCGGCCGCCCTGGATGCCGGCTGCGCAGCGGCACACATCAGTTTCGCGGGGCCCGGTAAACGTGAGGGCGAGTTGCGCCAGGCTGTGGCTTCAGGTGCCTTGCTTCACGTCGAATCCTTCCGTGAGGTTGAGGTTCTGGGGCGCCTGTCTGCGGAGATGGGCCTGCCGGCACGCGTGGCCGTGCGTGTCAACCCGGACTTCGAGTTGCGGGGGGCGGGCATGCGCATGGGAGGGGGGGCTCAGGTGTTCGGGGTCGACCTGGAGCAGGTGCCGGCGCTGCTGGCGCGCATCGCGCAGGCGGGTTTGCAGTTCGAAGGCTTTCATGTATACGCCGGGTCGCAGGTGCTCAAGGCCGAGCTGCTGGCCGATCTGATCGGCCGCTCGCTGGACATGCTGTTGACCTTTCGCGCGGATCTGCCGGGGCCGGTGCGCCACGTCAACCTGGGCGGCGGCTGGGGCATTCCGTATTTTCCGAGTGAGCAGCCGCTGGACGTGGCGCCCGTGCGAGACGCCCTGCTGGCCGCACAGCAGCGCCTGCACGCGCAGTGGCCGCAAGCGCAACTTGTGGTGGAGTTGGGGCGTTTTCTGGTGGGAGAGGCGGGCATTTATGTGGCCCGGGTGCTGGAGCGCAAGGTGTCCCGGGGGGGCGTCTACCTGGTGACCGATGGGGGGCTGCATCATCACCTGGCTGCCACCGGCAACTTCGGTCAGGTCTTGCGCCGCAACTATCCGGTGGCGTTGGGCAACCGGCTGGCAGAGTCGGCGGTGGAGCAGGTCAGTGTGGTCGGGCCCCTGTGCACGCCACTGGACGTGCTGGCGCACAAGGTAACCCTGCCCAAGGCGAGCGAGGGCGACCTGGTTGTGATCTTTCAGTCGGGGGCCTATGGTGCGACGGCCAGCCCGCAGGCTTTCCTGGGTCACCCGCCTTGTGTGGAGATGCTGGTGTGAGGCCATGCCCATGATCCGACGCACCCTGTGGCCTGTCGCGGGTCAGGGGGCGGCCGCGCTCTGTCTATGGGCCTTGGCGTTCGGCCTGGTCGGCATCCATCCCTTGCTGTCTCTGTCAACGGGTTTGGTGGCGGTGGGGATGGCGGTCATGTCGGCGGTTCGGCCCTATTGGGGGCTGGTGGCTCTAATGGGCCTGTTGCCAGTGGCCAGTCTGAGCATCTGGAGCGGTTGGCGCGTGACCGACGAGCTCGACGTGCTGCTGCTGCTGATTCTGGGCGGTGGGTACGCGCGTGAAGCGTGGCTGAGCAGGCCGTACGCCTTGCCTCGTGTTCCTGCCCCACACATCGGTGTCCTGTCACTCGCCGTGGGCTGGCCCGTGCGACTGGCGTGGGGCGCCGTGTTGTTGACCTGGGCGGTGTCGGCCTGGCGGGGCTGGGTGGACGCGGGTGCCAGTGCCCCCGACTTGCTGTGGGACGGCTATGACAGCACGGGCAATGTCTGGCGCGTGGCCAAAAGCACGGTGGGCCTGCTGCTGGTCGCGCCCTGGCTGCGTGCGCTCTATCGCCGCTCGCCCCAGCAGGCGATCCGCAGTTTGCACGGCGGGCTGCTCATCGGCCTGATCCTGGTGTGTGGTCTGGCCGTGTGGGAGCGGGCGGTGTACATCGGCTTGTGGGACTTGAGCAGTGACTACCGCACCACCGCCTGGTTTTGGGAGATGCACGTGGGTGGCGGCGCCATCGATGTCTACCTGGCCTTGACCGCGCCAATGGCATGGTGGGCCCTGTGGCGCGCCCGCACAGCGTGGCAGTGGTGGGGCGCTGCGACCTTGTTGGTGGTGCTGGTGTACGTGGTGGTCACCACGTATTCGCGCGGCCTGGCGGGGGTGTTTGTGGGCGGTAGTGTGTTGCTGTGGTGGCTGTGGCGGCGTGCGCCTCTGGAGTTGCCAGAGACACTGGCGTGGCGCAAGCGCGCCCAGCGGTGGTTGGTGACGGGCTTGGTGGTCGAGGCGCTGTGTCTGGTGGGCGCGGGGCAATTTGCCTCGGACCGCCTCGCCAATACCAGTGTGGACGTTCAGAGCCGTTGGGCACATTGGCAGTCGATGTATGGCTTGCTGAGCGAGCCCGAAGATTGGTGGTGGGGTGTGGGGCAGGGGCGCTTGCCGGCACGTCACAGTGCCCTGGCATCGGGGCCGGCCATGCCGGGGGGCGTGTCATGGTCTCGTGAGCCAGGTTGGCAGGCGGTGCGTCTGCAGGGGCCGCAGGCTTCCTCAGAGTTGGCGGGCCGCTTGGCGCTGGCCCGCCGGGTGCCGCTGGCGCCCGGTCCGCAGGTGGTGCACCTGACCGTGCGCGCAAAAGAAGAGACCCGCTTGCGGTTTCGTCTGTGTGAACGGCATCTGTTGTATGAAATCCGATGCCAGGAAGCGGTGGGCACGGTTCAGCCCGGGCCGGCACAGGTGCTTCAGTGGCCGATGAGCGGGCCTGAGCTGGATGGGTACACCGGGGTGGCGCGCTACCGAGAGGGTATGGCGACCTTGGCGGTCATGCAAACCAATCGCACCGTCGAAGTATGGGGTTGGGATATTCGGAACGCCGAGAATCAGGGTGTTTTGCACCATGCGGATTTTTCGGATGGCTTCAATGGCTGGTTTTTTGTAACCACGGGGTATTTTCGGCCCTGGCATGCCGACAGTTTGTTTATGGAGTTGTGGGTCGAGCGTGGCCTGCTAGGATCATTGGCCCATGTGATGTTGGTGGCTTGCATACTCTGGCAGGTATATCGACGCTGTTTCACAGGCGAGACATGGTTGTTGCCGATACTTGGGGGGCTGGTGTCATGCAGCGTCCTGTTATGTGTCATCAGCATGACGGAGTTACCAAGGCTGTCATTTTTGGCCGGCGGCCTGTTGCTCGTATCGTCGCTTTGGGGGGGTGTGTTACACGACAGATCTCCCTAGAATGGCTGTAACAAATGGTTTTCTACGCTTGGCGTTGTCAGCCCTTGTGATGTGAAGAACAGGGAAGAATAAAAAATGATCAAGGTGTTTGGGCATTACTTTCACCGGCGAACTGTGTTGCAGGTCGTCTGTGAAGCGGTATTGATCGGTCTGGTGTCGGCTGTTTCCTTGTGGCTGCAGCGCGCGCCCAACGCCATTGCCTCCGAGGTGGTGGCCGAGGGGGTGTTCATCGGAGGTGTGGTGGCGCTGGCCTTTGCGGGGGTCAATGGCGCCCTGGGGCTGTACGAGTACAGCCGCACCTTCGCCAAGGGGGTGATGCGCACCCGCGCTGTGCTGGCGTGGGGCGTGTCCTGCGTCGTCGCCTTCGTGCTGGTGGTGTTGCTGCAGCTCGACGAGGGCTATAACCTCGTCTCCACCTTTGCCATGCTGGCGCTCACCATGTCGGTGGTCATGATCTGGCGCGAGCTGTCGGTCGAGACCCTGCCGCGCGCCATGACGGTGCAGCGTGTGCTGATCTACGGTGCTGGCCAGCGTGCGCGGTCGGTGGCCGAGTCTTTGCAACAGTCCGACCCGAATGTGCAGGTGGTCGGCTTCTTTGCCAGCCCCAATGAAAGCGAGATCACGGTGCCTGAGGTGCAGCGGGTGTCGGCCGGGCGCAGTCTGACGGATGTGGTGCGTGACCATGACGTCAACGAAATCGTGGTGGCCCTCACCGAGCGGCGTGGCGGCAGCATGCCCATGCGCGAACTGCTCGATTGCAAACTGCAGGGTGTCCGCGTGATGGACATTGCGCGTCACTTCGAGCAAAAGCTCGGTCAGATTCGGCTGGACGCGATGTCGGCCGGCTACCTGATTTTCGGCGAAGGTTTCAACCAGGACTTCATCCGCACGCTCGTCAAGCGCTGCTTTGACATCGTGGGGGCCTTGGTGCTGATCCTGGTGAGTCTGCCGATCATGTTGATCGCCGCGCTGGCCATTCGGATCGACAGCCCGGGGCCCATTCTGTATCGCCAGGAACGGGTGGGCTTGCACGGCCGCATCTTTCACGTGGTCAAGTTTCGCAGCATGCGTACCGATGCCGAAAAAGACGGTGTGCCCCAGTGGGCCCAGGCCGGCGACAGCCGTGTGACCCGCGTCGGTCGCGTGATCCGCAAGGTGCGCATCGACGAGTTGCCCCAGTTGTTCAGCGTGCTCAAGGGCGACATGAGCCTGGTGGGCCCGCGTCCCGAGCGCCAGTATTTTGTCGAACAGTTGACCCGTGACATTCCGTTTTACGCCGTGCGCCACAGTGTGAAGCCCGGGGTGACAGGGTGGGCGCAGGTCCGCTATCACTACGCGGGCTCCCTCTCTGACACGACCGAGAAGTTGCAATACGACCTGTACTACGTCAAGAACCACTCCCTGTTCCTGGACTTTGTGATCCTGTTTGAAACCGTGGGAGTGGTGCTGACCGGCAAGGGCGCGCAGTAATCCCCATGTCATTGGATGCCGACCTGTTGATGGTTGCAGGGCAGGCCCTGGCGGGCCTGGCTTACCTCGTCCTGGCTTTGCGTCTGCTGTGGCTGCGTGGGCAACAAACCGCGGGTCACCGGTCCACCCGGGCGATCTTGCCTGCGATCGTGGCCTCGGTGGTCTGGGCAGGGAGCGTGCCGGCCGTATACCTGCTCCAACTGGAGGGCGGGTGGCACTGGTTGCCGCGCTGGCTGGACGTGGCGCGCTACGGCCTGTGGTTTGCGTTCGTGCTGCACCTGCTGGGGCAGGCCCGCAACGATGGTGGCCACCGCAGCACGCTGCTGCGACGTTTGACGTGGATTGCCATCGGCTTGACGGCTGTGGCGGCCGTCACGCCACATTTCATGCCGATGACGGTGCTGGCTGTGTTCGGTCTGGTCTTGATCGAGCAGCTGTTTCGCAACCTGCCCGCCGACGCTCGCTGGAGCGCCAAGCCCATTTGCCTGGGCCTGGCCGGAACCCTGCTGTTCGATGTGTACCTGTTTTCGGAAGCCGCCTTGTTCAACGGCGTGGACCAGGACGTGGCTGCCGCCCGTGGTTTTGTCCACGCCTTGATGGTGCCGCTGTTGATCTTGCCTAGCGCGCGACATCGCAACTGGATCTCCAAGATCCAGGTGTCTCGTCAGGTGGTGTTCCACTCGGCCACGCTGATGATGGCCGGGCTCTACCTGCTGTTCATCTCGTCGCTGGGCTACTACGTCCGCTACTTTGGCGGGCACTGGGGGCGGGTGCTGCAGGTGGCCCTGGTCTTCCTGGCCGTGGTGGCCCTGGTGGCCCTGGGGCTCTCGGGCACCTTGCGGGCGCGCGTGCGGGTGTGGCTGGGCAAGCACTTTCTGCGCTACCGCTACGACTACCGCGAGGAGTGGCTCAAGTTCACCCGCGCCTTGACGAGTCACACCCAGCCTCAGGAACTCAGCCAGCACGTGATCCGTGGTCTGGCCGACATGGTGGAAAGCCCTGCAGGGGCCTTGTGGCTGCTCAACGTCGAGCACAGCCATTTCGTGCAGGTGGCCCGCTGGAATTTGCCGCAGTCCACGGCCATGGAGCCGATGAGCTCGGAGCTGGCGCAGTTCATGAAGCGCACAGGTTGGGTGATCGACCTCCAGGAGTTCCAACACCACCCGCAACGCTACGAGGGTCTGACCGTACCTGACTGGTTGCAAGAGCTCAAGCAGGCCTGGCTGCTGGTGCCCCTGCCCATTGGAGGGGAACAGCTGGGTTTTGTGCTGTTGGCCGAGCCGCGCACGCAGCTGGAGCTCAACTGGGAAGTCACCGACCTGCTCAAGACGGCAGCGGCCCAGGCCGCCAGTTTCCTCGCGCAGATGCAGGCCACCGAGGCCTTGCTCGAATCGCGCAAGTTCGATGCCTTCAACCGCATGTCGGCGTTCGTGGTGCACGACCTCAAGAACATCGTCACCCAGTTGTCGCTGATGGTGAAAAACGCCAAACGCCTGCAGCACAACCCCGAGTTCCAGGCCGACATGCTGATGACGGTGGAGAACTCCCTGGAGCGCATGAAGCAGTTGATGATGCAATTGCGCGAGGGGGCGGCGCCCTCCGGCGGCGCGGCCGGGGTGGACCTGGGGGCGATCGCCCAGGAGTGGGCCAGGTCGGCCGAGAGCCGTGGCCGCACCGTGCGGCTTGAGTTGCAGCCTGACGTCTTCACCCGCGGGCATGTGGAGCGCTTGAAACGCGTGGTGGGGCACCTCATTCAGAACGCACTGGATGCGACCGAGCACCACGGCCATGACGTCTGGGTCAAGTCCCACCGATTCGGGAGCCATGCCAGTTTGCAGGTGGGTGACAATGGGGTGGGCATGAGCGACGAATTCGTGCAAACCCGATTGTTCAAACCTTTCCAGACGACGAAGGTCGCCGGGATGGGCATCGGGGCGTACGAGAGCCTGCAATACATACAAGAGTTGGGTGGCAAGATGACGGTCGAGAGCAAGGAAGGCGAGGGCACCCTCGTGACCTTGCTGCTCCCTGTGATGGAGGTGGCGCAACCCGGCAACATACTCAGCGGAGAGAGTGCATGAGCACGGACAAGGCAAACACATTGCTGATCGTTGAAGACGATCTGGCCTTGCAAAAGCAGATCAAATGGTCACTCGACCAGTTCGAGTCTGTCACGGCTGACGATCGTCAAAGTGCCTTGGTGCAGCTGCGCCGCTTCGTGCCTGCTGTGGTCACGATGGACCTGGGACTGCCGCCGGATGCCGATTCGGTGTCCGAGGGTTTCAAGCTGCTTGAGCAGATTCTGGCGGCCGAACCGGACACCAAAGTCATCGTGCTGACCGGGCAGAACGGCCAGGCCAATGCCCTCAAGGCGATTGCCATGGGCGCTTACGACTTTTTGGCCAAGCCATTCGAGCCCGAGGTGCTGGCACTGACCGTCGAGCGCGCGTTCCGACTGGCCGAGTTGCAGGCCGAGAACCGCCGCTTGCAGAGCATGCAGACGCCTGATGCACTGGCGGGTCTGATCACCAAAGACCCTGGCATGCTGCGGGTCTGCCGCACCATCGAGAAAGTGGCCAGCAGCAACGTCACCGTGATGTTGCTGGGCGAGAGCGGCACCGGCAAGGAGGTGCTGGCGCGTGGTCTGCATCAGAGCAGTGGTCGCAAGGCCAACAAGTTTGTTGCCATCAATTGCGCGGCCATTCCCGACAACCTGCTCGAAAGCGAGCTGTTTGGCTACGAAAAGGGCGCGTTCACAGGGGCGGTCAAGACCACGGTTGGCAAGATTGAGACGGCGCATGGCGGCACCCTGATGCTCGATGAAATCGGTGACTTGCCGCTGCCCTTGCAATCAAAGCTGCTGCGCTTCCTACAGGAGCGCGTGATTGAGCGCGTGGGCGGGCGCCAGGAGATTCCGGTGGACGTGCGCATCGTCTGCGCCACCCACCAGGACCTCAAGCAGTTGATCGCCGAAGGGCGTTTCCGAGAAGACCTGTACTACCGCCTGGCCGAGATTGTGGTCGACATTCCGCCGATGCGCGAGCGCGTGGGCGATGCGGCCTTGCTGGCGCACGCCTTTGTCAAACGCTTCTCGTCGGAGGGCGGTCGCAGCTCGCTGACGCTGTCGGCCGATGCTGTGCGCGCCATTGAGCAGCACACCTGGCCGGGCAACATCCGAGAGTTGGAGAACTGCATCAAGCGCGCCTGCATCATGGCTGACGGACAGCAGATCACCGCTGATGACCTCGGTCTGGTGGCTGCAGAGCCAGATGAGGATGATCGCTCGCTCGATTTGCGCACCGTGCGCGACGAGGCCGAGCGCAAGGCCGTGATCGCGGCCCTGGCGCGCGTGGATGGCAACGTCTTGCGGGCGGCTGAATTGTTGGGGGTCAGCCGACCCACTCTGTACGACCTGATGCACCGCCTTGGTCTGAAGTAAGTCACTGTGTTCGAAACGGATCCTGACATGACACACAAATCTTCGGTATTTCGCTCCCTGCCGGCCGCGCTCACCTTGTCGTTGGTGCTGGCTGCGTGCAGTGGCAATGACCCGGCCAAACTGATGCAGTCCGCCAAGGACTACATGGCACAGAGCGACCATGCCGCCGCCATCATTCAGCTCAAGAACGCGCTGCAGGCCCAGCCGAACCTGGCTGAAGCACGCTTTCTGCTGGCCAAGGCCTTGTTGGCAAACGGCGATGTCGCGGGGGCGCAGACCGAATTGACGAAGGCGCAGGAGGCTGGCTACGCACCCGATCAGATCGTGCCGGTGATGGCGCGTGTGATGCTCAGCCTGGGCGAGCACAAGAAGGTCACTGAGGCCTACGCACAGACGCGGCTGTCGGATCCTGAAGCGCAGGCCGACTTGCAGACGCTGCTGGCTGGCGCCTGGCTGGCGCAGGGTAAGGCAGACCTGGCCCAGGCCAGCCTGGCCGATGCCCTGAAGCTCCAGCCCAAGTATGTGCCTGCTTTGCTCTTTCAGGCCCGGATGACGGCATCGGGCAAAGACTTTGATGGCGCGCTGGCGCAGATCGATCAGATCCTCAAAGTGGCGCCGCAAAGTGAGGAGGCCTACAAGCTGCGGGGTGACATTCAGCTGTTCGGCCAGCAGGGCCCCGATGCGGCGCTGGCGTCGTATCGGCAGGCGGTCAAGGTCAAGCCCGACTACAAGGATGCACAGGCCAGCATCGTGCGTGTGCTGATGGCGCAGAACAAGCTGCCCGAGGCCGCCACGGAACTGGATGTGTTGAAGAAGGTGGCAGGGACGGCACCTTATACGCTGTACCTGCAGGCTCAGCTGGCATTGAAGAAGAAGGACCTGAAGGGTGCGCGAGAAGCGGTGCAACAGGTGTTGCGGGCCACTCCGAACAGCCCGCAGGCGCTTGAGTTGGCTGGCACCATCGAGGCGCAGTCCAATTCCCTGGTGCAGGCAGAGGCCATGCTGGCCAAGGCGCTGGCTGCACAGCCCGACTTGAAGCAGGCACGCCGCATGTTGGTCATGACCTACCTGCGCCTGGGGCAGGTGGACAAGGCCATCGCGACTCTGCCGGCCAACCTCAATGAGATCGACAACGACCCCGCTTTGCTGTCGGTGGCGGGCCAGGCCTACATGGTTCACGGTGACCAGGAACTCGCCCAACGCTACTTTGCGAAGGCCTCGGCCCTGGATCCGAAGGATCCGTTGAAGCGCACCTCTCTGGCAGTGAGCAAACTGGCGGCAGGTCAGATCGACGCGGGCTTCACTGAGTTGCAGGACATCGCGGCCAGCGACACCGGGGTGGTGGCCGACATGGCCATGATCAACGTGCTGGCGCGGCAGGGCAAGCTGGCCGAGGCTTTGAAGGCCATTGATCAGTTGGAGAAGAAGCGTCCGCCTGAAGACCCGATTCCCAGCCATCTGCGTGCGCAGGTGCTGATGAAGAAGGGCGATGTGACCGGCGCGCGCAAAGCCCTGGAGCGCTCGGTCGAGGTGTCGCCAGACTTCTTCCCGGCAATCGCTGCGCTGTCCGAGCTGGACCTGGCGCAAAAGCAGCCTGAAGCGGCCCAGAAGCGATTCGAGGCCTTGCTGGCTCGCAAGCCTGACAGCGTGCAAGCCATCTTGGCGCTGGCCCGCGTGAAGGCACTGCGAGGAGCTGGCAAGGACGAGGTGGCCGGCCTGCTGCGCAAGGCGGTCGAGGTGGCACCCAACGAGGTCTTGCCGCGTCAGATTCTGGTGGCACATCATCTGCGCAATCAGGAGCCCAAGGTGGCTTTGACGGCCGCCCAGAACGCCGTTGCTGCGCTGCCCAAGAGCGCCGAGTTGCTGGACAGCCTGGGTCAGGCCCAGGTGGCAGCGAAGGAGTTCAACCAGGCGGTCAGCAGCTACGCCAAGATGGCATCAATGCAGCCCCAGTCCACGCTTCCCCATCTGCGGATGGCAGGGGTCTACATGGCCAACAAGGATGCGGCCAACGCAGCCCAGAGCCTGCGCAAGGCACTGGAGATCCAGCCCAATTTGCTGGCTGCCCAGCAAGGTCTGACTGAGCTGGCAGTGCGCGGCAACCGTGTGCCCGACGCCCTGGCCATGGTCAAGGAGATTCAAACCCAACGCCCGAAAGAGGCGATTGGCTATGCGCTGGAGGGCGAAGTGCAGGCGGCGGCGCGGAACTGGGCGGCAGCGATTCCGGCTTATGAGAAGGCGTTGAAGCTGGCGCCCAACGCCTCGGATCTGGCCGTCAAACTGCACTCGGTGCACCTGGTGGCGCAGAAAAGGCGCGAGGCCGACGCTCTGGCCACCTCGTGGTTGAGCAGCCACCCCAAGGATCTGGCGTTCAGGATGTACCTGGGCGACCGTGCGGTGGCCGCCAACGACTTCACCGCGGCGGCATCCCACTATCAGAAGGCGCTGGATCTGCAACCGAACAGCCCGCTGGCGCTCAACAACCTGGCGTGGGTGGCGGGCAAGCTGGGGCGCAAAGATGCCCTGAGCCTGGTGGAGAAGGCTGACAAGCTGGCGCCCAACAACCCGGCGATTCTCGATACCTGGGCGATGCTGCTGGCGTCGGACAAGAACTTCAAGCAGGCTGTGGAGGTTCAGAAGCGCGCCTTGCAACTCCAGCCAGAGGCACCTTTGTACAAGTTCAACCTCGCGCAGATCCAGATTCAGGCGGGCGACAAGGCGGGTGCGAAGAGCAACCTTCAGGCGCTCAAGCAGTTGGGCGACAAGTTCAGCCGTCAGGCCGAAGTCAACAAACTGCTCCAATCACTCTGAACTGTCGATATATTTGACAGCGCAGCGTCAGGTGTTGCAGGCTTGGAGGACGCTGCTGACGGCTTTCCAAAAAAATCAAGCACTTGCCGAGACTGCTGTCCGTCGGTATGAAAATTGCATGTTGTGAGGCAGCTTTCGGCGCCGGGCAGGGTTTGTGTTTGGTGAACGGTACATACATCGAGATCAAGGGGTCCATCATGTCAGATCAGCAAAACGAGCACACACCGACCACCGACGTGGACGTGCCGTCCGCTGGGCTCAATGCCAGCCGACGCAAGCTGGTGCGTGCTGGTCTGGCCGCGGCGCCGGTGGTGGCCGCTTTCAAGAGCAACATGGTGTTGGCCTCTCCGCGGGGCACCAATGTGACCGTCTTGGCGTCGTCGTTCGCCTCGGTGACCACCACGGGCGGCAGTGTGGCGCCCAATGCGCGAACCACCGGATTGTTCATTCCGATGAGCGAGTGCGAAAAGCACAAGAGTTGTGATGAATTGCTGTTTGGCCCGACCGGCTGTGATCGCAGCCGCAAGCGTGGCTGTGGCTTTGACATGGCGCCAAGCCCAAGCATTGCCACCAAGACCTTGAAGCGGGTGTTCAAGATGGAGGCGCGAGCGGACATGGAGCGGCTGGCAAAGTACCTGTCGGCGGGTTACTTGTCGGCCATGAAGTACGGCAGCGATTCCTACATCAGCGAACAGCGGTGCAAAGACATTTGGCGCAACTACGGTAGCTGGGAGCCCACCGCGGGCGTTCGCTGGAGTTTGTCAGACACCTGTGACTACTTCGAACGCGTCTACTCTGGCACAGGCTTCAGTGATTGTCTGATCAATCCGGCGTCACGTTCGGATGGCCGCCGATGTGTTTGATGTGCTGGGGCGGCGCGCTGCGTGCTTGAGGTAGGCGCTTGAGATTGACGATGCAGTACACGTTCAACTCATCTCGCTTTGCTTTGCGTGGATGGGCTGGGCAAGGTGGCGTGGTGTATGACGAAGCCGACTCGGCCTTGTATGAGGTGTCGGAGTCGGCGTTTGAGCTGTTGTGTCTGTTGAAGGACGGACAGAGAAAGCCCGCCGACGACGCGGGCCAAACGGCAGGCCAAACAGCGCCCCAACTGGCTAGTGCCCTGATCGGCGAAACCGCCGAGGACTCGGACATCGCCTTGGTGACGTCGTTGTTGGACAACCTGAGGTCAATGGGTGTGGTGAAGTGTCTGGCTGCGTGACGCCGCACTTGGTGGGGGCCCTGCCGCTCGATACCTTGTCAGCGGCGCTGTGCACCTCGGGTCTGTACCTGCGGATGGATCCGTTCGTGGTCCATGTGCGCAGCGCGATCCCGATCGTGGCCGATGGCATCCAACGCATGTACGCGGCTCATACGTGCTGGACCGAGGACGGTCAGTTTGCAGACTTTCATGTGGCGGTGCGCCGCAAATGGCGGCCATCGCGTCCGCTCTGCGTGTTCGAGATGGACGGGCACGGTCCCTTCACGCCGCTGGCCTACGGCGAAGCCTATGCCTTTCTGGAGTGGGGCCTCAACTGGTGTATCACCAGTTTCTGCCACAACTGGATCACCCTGCATTCTGCGGTGCTGGAGCGTGACGGGCGTGCCGTGATTCTGCCGGCGCCACCTGGCTCGGGCAAAAGCACGCTGTGCGCGGCCTTGATGCTCGACGGATGGCGCCTGCTGTCTGACGAGATGGCCTTGCTCGATCCGCGTACCGGTTTGCTCACGGCGTCTCCTCGGCCCATCAGTCTCAAGAACGCGTCGATCGACCTCATGCGCCGTCGGGCACCGGATGTGGTCATGGGGCCGGTGGCCCTTGACACCCTGAAAGGCACGGTGTGCCATATGCAGGTGTCGGCTGACAGTACTGCACGAGCGCGTGAACTGGCCACGCCGGCTTGGATCATCTTTCCGCGCTATGAGGCGGGTGCTCCCTTGACGCTGAACCCGCGTCCCAAGGCCGATGCCTTGTTGAACCTGCATCGCAACAGCTTCAATCACCATGTCCATGGTCGGCAGGGGTTCGAGACCCTGGCCGACGTGGTCGAGCGCTGTGACGTATATGACCTGCGCTACAGCGACCTCGATGAGGCACTGGCGTGTTTTGCCCGGTTGAGCGCATGAGTCGCGACACCACAGCCCGACTCATGCTGGTGCGTGCCTTGCAGCGACCCCAGGAGATGGCGAGCTTCTCAGGACAGCAGTGGGACCATGTCATCCGGCTGGCGAGGGCGGCTGACCTGTCGGCACGTCTGGGCTTTCTGGCTCAGCGCGATGGGGTGTGGGATCAGATTCCGGATGCGCCGCGCAAGTATCTGGAGTCGGCGCTGCGCGTGGCCGATCGCCAGCAGCGCGAGCTGGGTTACGAGATTCAGGAGATCGAGTTGGCGCTGCGCCCGCTGAACATCCCGGTGGTCTTGCTCAAGGGTGCAGCCTATGTGGCAGCCGGCCTGGATGCCGCCAAGGGGCGCGTGGTGTCGGATGTGGACGTGCTGGTGCCAAAGGCCGCCTTGCCCGAAGTGGAGGCCTCACTGATGCTGGGTGGCTGGGCGAGCTCGGCCCGATCGGATTACGACCAGCGCTACTACCGCACCTGGATGCATGAGCTGCCACCGATGCAGCACATTCAGCGGGGCACGGTGCTGGATGTGCACCACGCGATCATGCCGGTCTCGGCGCGCATCCATCCCAGCTCGGCGCTGTTGATGGCGCAGGCGCGCCCCTTGCAACCGGGCGCGTGCCTGCAGGTGTTGGCCCCGATCGACATGGTGCTGCACAGCGCCACCCACTTGATGCACGAGGGCAGTTTCGAGCAAGGCATGCGCGGCCTGGTTGACCTGGACGCCTTGTTGCGCGAACATGGCCCGGTGTCTGATTTCTGGCCACATCTGGTGGCGCGCGCCAGCGCCTTGCAACTCACGCGCCCCTTGTTCTATGCGCTGCGCTATGTGGGCATGATGTTAGGCACCGTGGTGCCGCAGGACGTGCTGGCCGAGTTGGACCAGGCGCCGGGCGCGCGTCCGGGGGCGTTGCGCCTGAAGTGGATGGACGCGATGTTCACGCGGGTGTTGTGCCCGCCACACCCTTTGGTGGCCGACCGCTGGACGCCGCTGGCACGTGGTTTTCTGTACCTGCGCGGTCACTGGCTGCGGATGCCACCGGGCCTGTTGACGGTGCACCTTTTGCGGAAGCTGTGGCTGCCGCACTCCCAAGGAGCTTGAATGTCGATTCGCACGAAATGGGCACCTTGGGTGCGCCAGATGCTCCTGTGCACGCTGGTTGCATGGGCAGCTTCAGCTTCGGCTCAATACAGTGCCCTGCCAGACACCGTCGCGAAGGTGAAGCCTTCTGTGGTGATCGTGGGCACCTACAACCCGACTGCGGCACCCCGTTTCAGTCTGCGGGGCACAGGGTTTGTGGTGGGCTCGGGCAACTGGGTGGTGAGCAATGCCCATGTGCTGCCGACCCCAGGCAGCGTGCAACCGGAAGGGCAACTCGTCGTGCAGGTGCGCACGGGGCCCGATACGTTTCAGACGCGCGCGGCCAAGGTGCTGGACAAGGACGTGTTCCATGACCTGACCTTGCTGCAGATCGAGGGGCCGCCGGTGCCGGCTTTGCCGCTGGGCGATTCGGATCGCATCAAGGAGGGGCAGGAGCTGGCCTTCATGGGCTTTCCGATCGGTGGGGTGCTGGGGTTCTCGTCGGTGACGCACCGGGCGATGGTGTCGTCTATCACGCAGGCCCGCTTGCCGTCGGCGCAGAGCGGGCAGTTGAAAGAGCGGGCCATACGTGGCTTGCGTGAGGGCAACTTTCTGATTTTTCAGCTCGATGCCACAGCGTATCCGGGTAACAGTGGCGGGCCTTTGTTCGAACCAATCTCGGGTGAGGTGGTGGGGGTGATGAACATGGTGCTGCTCAAGGGGGCCCGTGAGTCGGCTTTGAGCCAGCCGTCGGGCATCTCCTATGCCATCCCGGCGCGCCATGTGCGCGAAATGATGGCGCGTCAGCGTCCTTGAGATCCTTGATCTTGGGACGTTGCGCGCGGGTTCAGCGGAATTGGCGCTGAAAGCGGTACACGCCCAAGGCCCAGAAGGCCAGACCCAGCAGCGACATTTTCAGCGCCTTGGGCCACAACACGGCCAGCTCGCTGCCTTTGAGTAGCACCCCGTAGGCGATGTCCACGAAGTAGGTCATGGGCGAAAAGGCCACCATGTTCTGCAGCCACATGGGCATGCTTTCGCGCAGGCTCCAGGTGCCCGAGAGCATGATGATGGGCATGACCAGCAGCACCACGATCAGGCCGACCTGACCGGAATTGCGCGCGAAGGTGGAGGCCAGCACGCCCAGGCCGGAGCTGGTGATGGCGTAGAGCGCGATCAGGGTGAAGAAAACCCAGGGGCTGCCGACAAAGGGGACGCCCACGAGCTGGTGCATCACCAGCCCGACGGCCACCAGTGAGCCCAGCAACACCACCGAGGTCATGGCGAAGGCCTTGGCCAGCACGATTTGCAGCGGTGACAAGGGCGAGACCAGCAACTGCTCGACCGTGCCGCGCTCCTTTTCGCGCACGAGGGCGGCGGCCGGCAAGAGGATGCAGGCCACGGTGACCATGGTGAGCAACTCGGAAAGCGTGGCGTACCAGGATTCGGTCAGACTGGGGTTGAAGCGGGTGCGGGGCTGGATGTCGATCTGCGGCAGCACCACGGGGCGGCCTTGTGCGGCGGCCTGCCCGCCAATCAGCTCGCCCACCAGTGTGAACAGGATGCGTTCGGTGTAGCTGGACAGCAGGAAGCCCAGGTTGGCGTCGCTGGCGTCCACCACCAGTTGCAGGGACGGGCTTTGCGCACGCAGCAGGTCCTTTTCGAAGCCATGCGGCAGGGTGAGGACGCCTCGTAGCTCTCCGCGTTCCAGTGCGCGCGAGACGAGCTGGGCGTTGTCCGCGAGGGGAACGATGGTGAACTGCTGCTTGGGCAGGCGGTAGACGAGCTCGCGCGACAGCGTGCTGTGGTCGCGGTCGATGATGCCGATCGGCGTTTCCTTGAGGTCGAGCGCGGGGGCACCCGAGGCCAGCAGGATGTCGAGCGTGAAGATGAAGATGACGAAACTGAGCAGGGCGCGGTCGCGGTAGAGCTGCTTCCATTCCTTGGTCATCAGGGCGCTCACCTGGGTGAGCCAGCGGCGCAGGCTCATGTGCTGGTCCTCTTGTGGAACAGGGCGTGGGCCAGGGTGAGGGCGGCGGCACCGTAAGCGGCCATGGCGAGCAGCTCTGGCCAGAACACCTCGATGCCGGCGCCGCGCACGTACACGCCGCGGATCACGCGCAAAAAGTCGGCCGCCGGGAACAGGTGACTGATGAACTGGTTGACCGGATCGGCCGTTTCCAGCGGGGCGTACAGACCGGCGAATTGCATGGAGGCGATCACCGCCGTCATGGTGGTGATGATGATGGCCGCCTGCTGGGTCTTGACTGCCGCCGACACGAGCAGGCCCATGCTGGAGGTGGCGATGACGTAGAGCAGCAGTGCCAGGGTGAAGGCGAGGGCGTTGCCACGGAAGGGCACGTCAAACCAGAAGGCGACCAGGGCCCAGAGCATGAAGCCGTTGACCATGCCGATGGCGACCACCGGGATGAGCTTGCCCAGCAGGAACTCGAAGCGCGTGACGGTAGAGCTGGCGATGTTGTAGATGGAGCCGCTTTCCTTCTCACGCACGACACTCACCGCAATCAGCAGGGGCGGGCACATCATCAGGATCATCATCATGAGCGCGGGGGCGATCATGGCGACGCTGCGCAACTCGGCGTTGTAGAGGTAGCGGGTCTGCAAGGTGACGGGCTGGGTGACCTGGCGGGTGAGGGCGGAGCGGGCCCCCCATTGGACGGCGGCGTAGCGCTGGCGCAGGTCCTGATTGGCCTGGGCATTGATGGCCTCGACATAGCCGCCGATGGTGCGCGCGGGCTCGGTGAAGGCGCCGTCGATCTGGACGGACACCTGGGCGGTCTGGCCGCTTTGCAGCTGGCGCTCGAAGCCGGAGCCGACCCAGATGAGCAGGCGAGCCTGGTAGGCAGCGAGGGCTGCATCGGCGCGGGTGGGCGCGTGGGTGACCTCGACCTGCTTGAAGTGCCGGGTGGACAGAAAGCGCTGGGTGTATTCGCGGCTGGCGGCGGTCTGGTCCTCGTCGACGATGACAACGCCGACGTTGTCGATGTTGCTGGTCATGCCGTAGGTGAACACCAGCATCAACAGCACGGGCAGGAAGAAGGCGAGGGTGAGGTAGAGCCGGTCGCGCAGGGCTTCGCTGACTTCTTTGGCCACCAGGGTGCGCACGCGCAGCAGGTTCATGCGGCCTCCTGCGCTTCGGTACCCTGGCCTTCACGGCTGAGCACGATGTCGATGAAGACGTCTTCCATGGTCAGCGGGCGGGGGATGACGTTGGCGCTGCGCTGGCGGGCTGCACGCAGCACGCTGAAGATGCGGGCGCGGTCGGCCTCGGGCTGGTGCGACATGACGTGGATGTTGCGACCGTGGAGCACAGCCTGGTCGAAGCCGGCGTCTTTCAGGGCTTGCATGGCCAGCAAGGCATTGCGCGGTGTGATTTCTAGCAATTGGCCACGGCGGTCCAGCAGATCCTGCTTGAGCTGGGCAGGCGGGGCGTCGGCGACCACACGGCCGGCGTACATCATGGCGACGCGGTCGCACAGCTCGGCCTCGGCCATGTAGTGCGTGGTCAGCAGGATGGCGACGCCGTCTTCATGGGCGAGCTTGCGCAGGATGCTCCAAAAGTGCTTGCGGCCAATGGGGTCGACGCCTGAGGTGGGTTCGTCGAGAAACAGCACGCGAGGACGGTGGACGAGGGCGCAGCCCAGGGCCAGACGCTGGCGCAGGCCCATGGGCAGGCTGATGGCGGCAACCTGTTCGTAGCCTTGTAGTTCGCCCAACTCGATGGCCCAGCGGGTGCGCTCGCGGGCCACCTTGCGCGGCAGGCCGTAGACGCCGGCGAACAGCATCAGGTTTTCTTCCACCGTCAGGTCGGTGTAGAGCGAAAAGGCCTGCGACATGTAGCCGATGCGTTCCTTGATGGCCTGGCGGGCGTGGCGCATGTCGGAGCCGGCCACGCGTCCGAGGCCGGCGCTGGGGGGCAGGATGCCGGTCAGCATCTTGATGGCGGTGGTCTTGCCCGCGCCATTGGCGCCGAGCAGGCCGAAAATGTCGCCGTAGCCGACTTGGAAGGAGACGCCATCGACGGCGCGGAACTGGTCGAAATCGCGGGTCAGAGCCTGGGCGTCGATGGCCCAGCCGGTGTCGCCATCGGTGATGCCGCCGGCATGGTTCCCCAACGTGGTCTTCTGCTTGATTCCGGCGGAAGCTGCCGCCTGGGTGCCCAGGGCCGCCGTGGCGCCATGGGCCGTATGGTTGGCGGACGGGGATGGGGGCAGGTAGGAGCGGGCCGCGATGGCATCGTTCCACAGCCGGGCGATGAACAGGTCTTCCAGGTGTGGGCGCGTGACGATGGGCGATTCGACCTTGGGTAGACCGGCGACGACCAGGGCGTTCTGGACCTGCGCCTGGGCCTGCGTGGCATCACGCAGCGGCACGAACAGCCGCACCTGGCCCTGGGTGGCTTCGTGCTGGGGAAAGGCTTGAGTGAGGGCGGCCAGCGCCGCACCTTCGGCCGGGCACTGCACGATGGTGGCGTCGGCGCGGTCGATCAGCAGGTCGGGCGGGCCCTCCAAGATGATCTGGCCTTCGTGCATCAAGGCCACGTGGTCGAAGCGGCTGGCTTCGTCCAGGTAGGCCGTGGAGATGAGGGCGGTGATCTGCTCGGTGTGGATGAGCTGGGCCAGGATGAGCCAGAAGTCGCGGCGCGAGACCGGATCGACGCCGGTGGTGGGCTCGTCGAGGATGATGAGGCGCGGGGCGTGGATGAGGGTGCAGATGAGCCCGAGCTTTTGCTTCATGCCGCCCGACAACTGGCCGGCAGGGCGAGCGCGGAAGGCGCTCAGGCGGGTGACCTCCAACAGCCGTTCCTTGCGCTCGCGCAGCAGCTCGGGCGGCACCATGCGCAGGCGGGCGAAGAAGTCGATGTTCTCTTCAATGGACAGCGTGGGGTAGAGGTTCAGGCCCAGGCCTTGGGGCATGAAGCCGATGGCGCTTTTGACCTTCTCGGCTTGGCGCTCGGAATCGATGGTGCGCCCGAGCACCTCGACCTGACCTTCTTCGTGGCTGAGCACGCCGGCCACCACCTTCATGAGGCTGCTCTTGCCCGCACCGTCGGCGCCGATCAGTCCGTAGATCTGCGCCGGCTTGATCTCCAGCGAGACCTGGCGCACGGCTTCGACCAGGTCATAGCGTTTGACGAGCTTGTGCAGGCGCACGACCGGTCGCACCCGGCGCCGCTCGTCAGGCAAGATGCTGCTGGGCGCGTGCGGGGGGCTCATGCGCTCAGTGGCGGGGGGCGTGCCAGGCGGCGTCCGGGCTCAGGCGGATCATGCCGTCGGCGGGCTGGCCGGGCAGCAGCTTGAGCTGCGACGCTGTCGTGGGGTAGAGGCGCACTTCAAAGACCAGCTTGGTGCGTTCGTCACGTGTTTGCACTTCCTTGGGCGTGAACTCGGCGCGGCTGGCGATGTAGCCGACCTTGGCCTCGATGGGTTGGTCGGGGGCGGAGTCGGTCCAGATCTGGGCGGCCTGGCCCAGCTGGATGCGGCCCAACAGGGGCTCGGGGATGTAGGCCTTGAGGTACACCTTGGACAGGTCGGCGATAGCGTACAGTGGCACGCCATGATTCACGGCTTCACCGGGGTTGATGTAGCGGGCGACCACGTGACCGTTGACGGGGGCGGTGACAGTCAGCTCCCTGGATTCGCTGGCTGCTTCGAGCGCCTTGGCCTGGGCCATTTCGGCCTGGGCGATGGCGGCTTGCAACTCGGCCGCGCGCGATGCGATGCGCTGCGGTGCCAGGCGGGCGTTCTGCAGGTTGACCTGGGCTTTCTGGACCTGCGCACGGGCGCTGCTGTACTGCTCCAGGGCACTCTTGGTCGCCACCTGTGCGCGCTCCAAGGCTTGGGGGCCCACGAAGCCTTGCTCGGCCAGTTGTTTGACGCGGTCACGCTCCAGCGCGCTTTGCTGGGCCACCACACCCAGCCGGGTGAGCTCGGCCTGTGCGGCGGTGAGGTCGGCCTGGGCCGTTTGGGTGAGCATGGCGGTTTCGCTGCGCAGCAGGCTCAGGGAGGATTCGAGGGCGCGCACCTGCGCCATCTGAGCGGTGGCCGCCGCAGTGGCCTGTGCGGTGCGGGCCGCCACACCATCGTCATGCAGCTTGAGCATGAGCTGCCCGCCTTGCACCACGTCGCCCTCGCGCACCAACACCTCAGAGATGCGTGCGGGCACCCGTGCCGACACCACGATCTGGTCGCTCTCCATGCGGCCATTGACCTGGACCAGGCCGCTGTCCGTCTCGGACTGGCTGGTCAAGAAAACACCTGCGGCCAGGGCGGCCACGGCCACCAGGCCTGCCCCCACCATCCAGCGACTTGTGCGTGTCCATGCCATCGTGTGTCTCTTCCCTTGTTTGCGTGACAAGTCTACTGGCAAGCGCATGGCTTGTGCGGTTTGTCACGCCTGTGAGGCTCAAGGGGCAACCCTGTGTTGTGTCAGCGGGGCGGTGCCTGAGTGCCGCGCTGCACATTGACAAGGCGGCATGAGGCATCTGTCATCATGGCAGGCGTGGACGGCGCCTAAGCTGTGGGCGTCACGTCAATCAATTTACTCACGTCAATCAGGATCGATTCATGGACATCAAGAACAGCGTGGCCCTCATCACGGGCGGTGGCAAGGGCATTGGCGAGGCCGTGGCCAAGCATTTCGTGCGGCAAGGTGCCAAGGTGGCGATTGTCGACATGGTGCAGGAAGACATTGACCGCGTGGTGGCCGAGATCAAGGCCATGGGCGGCGAGGCCATCGGCGTTCAGGCCGATGTGAGCAGCGAGGCTGACACGGCTCGTTTCATTGAGGCCACGGTGAGCGCGTTCGGGCAGTTGAACATTGCGGTCGCCTGCGCTGGCATCATCCGTGACGGCACGATGCTGGCGCTGGACAAGACCACGGGCAAGGTCTCGCGCAAGATGGGCATGGACAAGTGGAAGCCGGTGATCGATGTGGACCTGACCGGCACCTTCCTGACGCTGCGTGACGCGGCCGAGGCCATGGTCAATGGCGGCTGGAAGGGCTTGCTGGTGCCGATTTCGTCGGTCAACAAGATCGGCCAGATCGGGCAGTTGAACTACTCGTCGGCCAAGTCGGCCGTGGCGATGATGCCCAAGATCATCGTGGGCGAGTTCCTGCTGCGCGGCATCCGCAACATTCGTTGCGTGGGGATCGCCCCGGGCTACACCGCCACGCCCATGCTCACAGGCATGAACCAGGATGCGCTGAAGGCCATCTTGAAGGACGTGCACATCGACCGCCTGATCGAGCCTCAGGAAATTGCCGACATGATCAGCTACTGCGTGCAGAACGAGGCGCTCAACGCGACCACGATCGAGATCACCGGTGGGCTGTGCTACCCGGGCGGCATCGCCAAGTGAGCCGACTGATCCGGATAGAGCATCCGGATCTCCCGGTAGTCCTCGTCGGTGACGGGGACGAAGCCGGTCATACCCATTTCATGCAACATGCGGCGTAGCGGCTCCGCGTTACCGAGGAAGACCTGTCGGATCTGGTCTTGCAGGGCGGGGCACAGGGCCTGTCTGACGACGAAGGGGTCGTAGGGGATGGGTTTGGACCGCCACAGAATGCGGATCTCCTCGATCCGCAGGGCACCGCGTCGTACCGCGTCGTCGATGGAGGTGCTGGAGACAAAGGCTGCATCGACCCGTCCGCTGCGCACGGCTTCCAGTGAGCGGTCGTGGGAGCCTGCGAAGGTGATGCGGGAGAAGTAGCTTTCCAGCGTGACCCCCGTCAGGCCTTGCATGGCTTTGCGCGGCAGGATGGCGCCTGAGGTGCTGGCCGGATCGGTCAGGCTCAGCGTGCTGCCACGCAGCTGCCCCAGGTCTTTGGCAGGGTGGGCGTGACGCGTAATGAGCACTGAGTGATAGGCGCGAGAATCGGGTGTCGCTGGACCCTGCTGCAAGCGGAAGGATGCGACGGGTTTGATCTTCGCTCCGCGGGACATGGCAATGGCGTACGAGGCCGGCCCCATTTCGGCGAGGTCGATGTCACCAGCCAGCAGCCCTTCGATCACCGCACCGTAGGAGGTGGCTGGCACGGCCTGGACGCGGCGGCCGGTCGCCTGCTCCAACCCCTTGATCAGCGGACGATATTGGCGCGCCTGGGTGTTGGGGTCTTTGAGAGGAACCAGGGCCAGCTTCAGCGGCCGAGGGCTATCGCACTGCGTTGCGTGGCGGGGCGCAGCCTGTGCTGGGGCCAGCCACATCAGGACCAGCGAGAAGAGGGCAAGCAGTCGAATCATGTGGGGGCGAGTGACGGGCGGTTGAGCAGCGAGCTGGCCTCATCGGCGGGCACGGGGCGGCTGAAGAAGTAACCCTGTACCTGATCGCAGCCAGCGGTTTTGAGGTGCACCAGTTGATCGACCAGCTCGACGCCTTCGGCCACCACGCACATCTTCAGGTTGTGGGCCAGGGTGATGATGGAGCTGACGATCACAGCGTCGTCCGGGCTGTTGCGGATGTCGTGGATGAAGCCGCGGTCGATCTTGAGGCAGTGGATGGGCAGGGTGCGAACGTAGGCGAGGCTGGAGAAGCCGCTGCCATAGTCATCGAGCGCGATGTGGATGCCCAGCTGTTCCAGCTGATGGAGCACGGTGTTGGCGACATCCATGGATTCGACCAGACAGGTCTCGGTGATCTCCACCTGCAGCAGGGTGCCGTCCAGCTCGTAGCGGGTCAGCAGTTGTGCGATGCGCTCGGGAAGCAGGCTATCGTGCAACTGGATGGCCGAGACGTTGAAAGCGATCGGGACGAGTCGCTGCCCTTGTTTGCGCCAGCTGGCCAGCTGCTGGCAGCAGGCTTCGGCGACCCAGTCGCCCAGCTCCAGGATGGCGCCGGTGCGCTCGGCCAGGGGGATGAAGTCGTTGGGGTAGATCAGGCCGTGCTCGGGGTGTTGCCAGCGTACCAGGGCTTCGAAGCCGCTGATCTGGTAGTCACTCAGGTTGACCTTGGGTTGGAAGTGCAGCACCAGCTCGCCCTCTGCAATGGCACGGGGCAGGCGCTGTGCGAGGTTGAACAGGCGGGCATCGGCAGGGTTCAGGGAGGCGTCGTAAAACGTGTAGTGACCGCGGCCCGCGCGCTTGGACTGGTACATCGCCGCGTCGGCATTGCGGCACAGCGCGTCGGTGTCATGGCCATCGCGGGGAAAGAGGGCCACGCCGATGCTGGGGCTGGCTTGAATCTCGTGGCCATCCAGGTCGAGGTAGGGCTTGCACAACTCGCTCACGATCTTGGCCGCGACGACAGCCGCATCGTCCGCGCGCTCCAGCGCGGTCAGTAAAATGGCGAACTCGTCACCGCCCAGGCGCGCAATCAAGTCTGAGTCGCGCAAAACCGTGCGCAAGCGTTTGGAGACCGCTTGCAGCAGCAGGTCGCCCACGTGGTGGCCCAGCGTGTCGTTGACCTGCTTGAAGTGGTCCAGGTCCATGTACATCAGCGCGTAGTGCTTGCGATTGCGCTTGGCCTGTTGCAGGTGGCTGCTCAGCAACTCGTTGAACATGCGCCGGTTGGGCAGGCCAGTGAGCGGGTCATGGGAGGCCATCACGAAGGCGCGGCGCTTTTCATCTTCCAGTTGCGTGATCAGGGCGCGGTTGTCGTGGTCGGCCTGCGCCAGGGCTGCGGTGTAGCGCGCCTGGCGGCGAATGCCCTGGGTGACCCAGAGGCTGGCGCCGAGGAACAGGGCGCTGACCAGGCTGAGCACGCCCAAGAAGCGGTCGCGGGTGGCCTGGTGCACGGCCAGGATGTCACCCATCTCGCGGCTGACCACCACCCGAAACGGCATTTGATGGGGCTGCTGGTAGTTGGACAGGTGGGTGCGACCGTCGCGGTACAGGTCAGCCTCCATGGCGCCTTGGGGTTGGTTGACGGGCAACAGGTTGGGGTTGCGCGCGCCCGCGCTTTGCAGCACCAGACCTTCTTGCCGCGCCTCGGCCACGACCTGGCCATCCAAGCGGAGGACCTGGATCCTGCCGGTACGCCCGATGTCGATGTGGTGGTAGAGACGGAGAAAGTAGCCGAGGTCGAGCACCAGAAGCAGCACCCCGGCAGGCTGGTCGCGCGGTCCCAGGACGGGGACCATCAGGGGGATCTGCCAAGCCTGCTCGTTGGCCAGGGGGAGCGGGGCCAAGCCCAGGCGAGCGACGCCCTGACTCGCAGGGGTGCGCAGGAACTCCGCCATGGCGGTGAGGAGTTCAGGCTCATCGCGCCCCGATGAACTGGCATACACCTGGCGCAACTGCTCGTCGTACAGCGCCACACGCAGAAAGATGCGGTCGGCTGCGATCATCGCACTGAGTCGCGCACCGGCACCCTTGTCCTGCCCATCGAGGCAGCTTTCGGCGGTGATCGCCATCAACCTGCCGCGGTCCAGCACCTGCGTGAGGTTTTCCGAGATGATGGCCGTGAGGTTCTGTTGCTGGACCTGGGCGTTGGCCCGCGTCAGCGCTTTCTCGGACTCCAGGCGCTGCCAGGTGAAGCTCCAGACCAGGGCCAGCAAACCCAGGGACACGCTGCCACTGACGAGCAGCAGGAGGCGAGCGCGCTGGGCGCCCAGAGCATCAAGCCATGCGCGGAACGGCGAGGAAAAATGAAGGCGCACGATGAGGACACAACCAGAAAACCGCGAGTCTGCGACGTTTGTGTGTCAAGACGTTGACATGCCCTGGAACGACAAAGCGCCCGGAAAGGGCGCTTTGCAGGGCAGGCGTCAGAGCGTGATCAGCGGTTGCTTTCCTTGATGATGACCCACTTGCCGTCGATCTGCTTCCATGTCAGGACCTTGACGCTGGCGTCCTTGTAGTTGCTGGAGTTGTACTTCTGGTTGAAGCGCGTCACGACGGTGTCACCCACAGCCTGCGTCTGGATGTTGTCGAGCGTCAGCTCGATTGGGCCGGTCTTGCTGACCAGACGGCGGCGCTCCTGGACCCATTTGGCAGAGGTACTGCGGGTGGGGGTGAACTCCTTGGCATAGAAGTTCAGGTAGCCGTCCACATCCTTGGCCATCCAGGTGTCGGCCCAGTCACGCAGGCGTTGCTGAACGCTGGACACGGCCGGTGTCGCGGCGGGGGCGGGTGCAGGGGGGGCGGCCACCACGGGGGCGGGCGCCAGCGTGGGGACGGCCAGCTTGCGGGCACGGGTATCGAGCTCGCTCAGGCTGGTGGCCTTCACGTCGACGGCGGTGACGGGGCAGCGCTGTGCCGCGTCGTCGGCGGCTTGCCAGTCTTGAACCAGTTCTTGTGTGCCATCGGCTTCGCGCGACAGGCCCAGCGTGCTGGTCAGGCTGTGGCGGGCCGCCTGGGTGCGTGCGTAGGCCAGTTGCAGGTCGGATTCGGCGTTGGCGTACGAGCGCTTGGCGGTGTAGAGCTCGTTCTCGGCGTTGAGCAGGTCCAGCAGGCTGCGCTGACCGATGTCGAACTGCTGACGGTAGGCGTCGCGGGCTTTCTCGATGGCCAGCACGTTGCGGTCCAGGGCCACCAATTGGTCTTGCAGCTTGCGGATGTCGTTGTGTGCAATGGCGACGGTCTGGCGCACATCGCGGCAGGCGCGGTCACGCTGGTCGGCGGCCTGGTTGAGCAGGTCGGCGTATTGGCGCACGCGGGCCTTGTCGCTGCCACCGTTGAAGAGGTTCCAGTTCAGCAGGATCTCGGCCGAGCTGTCACGCTTTTGGTCCTGGACGCCGTCGAAGTTCTTGCCCACGCCGGTGCGCACGCGCGCTTCGACGGTGGGCTGGTAGCGGCTTTCGGCACCCTGGGCCTGGGCCTGGGCGGCACGCAGGTTCTCAATGGCGGCGCTGATGCTGGGGTGCTTGGCGAGGGCCTGGTTGATGGTGTCGACGTTGGCGGACAGGATGCCCTTGGACAGCAGTTGGTTGTCGACCCCAGCCGTGCTGGCCGGAGGCAGGTCGCCCACGATGCGCAGATAGCGGGCGCTGACATCGTGCAGGTTGGCCTGCTCGGTCGTCAGGTTGGATTCGGCCAGGGCCAGGCGGGCATTGGCTTGTTCGGCATCGACGCCGCGGCCCACACCCGCCTTGAACTTCGTCTGCAGTTGGTCGAAAGCGTATTTGTGCTGGACGTAGTTGTCTTCGGCCAGGCTCACCAGCTTGCGATAGCGTTCGACATCCAGGTAGGCACGCGTGGCTTCCAGGGCCGTCTCTTCGGTGGCGCCCAGGAACTCGAAGTAGCGCGTCAGGCGGGCGTGACCCAGGCGGGAGACTTCCTTGCTGGTGGCCAGGCCGTCCCACAGGATCTGGCTGGCGCTCAGGGCCAGGCCGGTGCGGCTCAGGCTTTGCGAAGCCGGGGTGCGCGAAGTGATGCGGTCGTTGTCCCGGCCGACGCTGGCGCTGAGGTCCACGCTGGGCAGATATTGGCCACGGGCCACATCCACCTCGTTGGCCGCGGCGCGCAAGGCGTTCAAGCGGGCGGTGACGTCGGGATTGTTGTTGATGGCCTGCTGTACGGCAGCGGCGAGACCGGTGGGTTGCGTGCTCTGCGCATGGGCAGTGACGGACAGGATGGCCAGACTCAGCGAAGACAGGCTCAGCTTGATCGTTTTATGGTTCACGTAATCCTCTGTTTCTCGTGCGCAAACACCGCCAATCTGCCCTTACGGCTGCTTGGCTGCTCCATGACACCAGGGTGCTTGTGTCATGATTTGGACATTCTGGCATCAATTATTGCTTACAAGCACTTACACCATTGGGCGTTGACCCCTCCCCACCAGAATGGGGGGGAATGCTTTGGAATGCACAACCTGGCCGAGTTCTCCGTTTGCATGTGACTTCTTTTTTGCTGTCGCTTTGTTGCTGGGATCGTGGGTGGACGATCGTGCGGCGGTGCGTGCGGCCAGCCCTGCTCGCCGTTGGGCTGGTGTGGGCGGGCATTGGTAGCCATGCCTGGATGGCGGAGCGCATGTTGACGCACGCCCAGCGCATGGGGCCATCGGCCATCGCGCGTGCTCAGGTGCTGGCTCAGGAGATCGTGGAGGCGCAGGCCTTGGAAGAAGAGACCCGGCTCAAGGGGGTGAACACCTTCTTCAACCGTGCCATTCAGTTTCGCGATGACAAGGATGTCTGGGGGCAGCTCGATTACTGGGCTTCGCCGCTGGAGATGATGAACCGGGGGCAGGGCGATTGCGAGGACTTTGCGATTGCCAAGTACTTTGCCCTGATGGCGGCCGGGGTGCCCAGCGCGAAGCTGCGTCTGGTGTATGTGCGTGCGCAGATCGGTGCGGTGACGCAGGCCCACATGGTGTTGGCCTATTACCGAGATCCGCTGGCCGAGCCGCTGATTCTCGACAACTTGTTGGGCGACATTCGCCCGGCTTCGCGCCGGCCGGATCTCAAGCCCGTGTTCAGTTTCAACGCCGAAGGCATGTGGCAAGGGGTGGGTGCGGCGAGCGCCGGTGACCCCTCGGCCCGTTTGTCACGCTGGCGCGACATGTTAACGAAAGCCAAAGCCGAAGGCTGGTGGTGAGGATGGTGCAGGTATGTCATTGATTCGTCAGATCTGGTTGCTGCTGCTGGGGACGCTGTTGCTGGCGTTTCTGGGCAGCTTTGGGGTGTGGATGGCTTCATCGCAGGGCTACCTGGAGACGCAGTTGCGCATGAAGAATGCTGACAACGCGCAGGCCTTGGCCTTGAACCTGTCGCAGCAAAAAGGCGATGCCATTGCGATGGAGCTGGCGGTCATGGCCATGTTTGACACGGGCTATTACCAGCGGATCACCTTGAAGGACGCCAGGGGCAAGGTGGTGTTCAATCAGGAGTCAGATGCCGGTAGCAAGCAGTCGGCAGTGCCCGCGTGGTTCGTGGACCTGATGCCCGTGGTGTCTGCGCCGGGTGTGGCGCAGGTGTCGGATGGCTGGCGTGCGCTGGGTTCGGTGGAGGTGGTGAGCCATTCGGCCTTTGCCCACGCGCAGTTGTGGGAGGGGGCGCTCAAGACAGCGGGCTGGCTGGCCTTGTTGGGTGGCATCTCTGGCGTGCTGGCCACCTTCGGGGTGCGGGGCATCCGTCAACCTCTGGAGGCGACGGTGGGCCAGGCGCAGGCGCTGATGGAGCGCCGCTTTATCACGGTCAAGGAGCCCAGGGTGCCGGAGCTGGCGCGCCTGTCTCAGGCCATGAACGGTGTGGTGCTGCGCTTGAAGACGCTGTTTGACGAGCAGGCCACGCAGGTGGAGACGCTGCGCAAGCAGGCGCACTGCGATCCGCTGACGGGGCTGTCGCACCGCGCCCATTTCATGACTCAACTGGCCAGTGCCCTGCGGAACGAGGAAGGGGCTGGCGCCGGCGTCTTGTATTTCCTGCGGGTGAGTGATCTGCAGGGCTTGAATCACAGCCTGGGCCACATGCAGACCGATGCCTTGTTGCAGAAGTTGGGGCAGGCCCTGACGGAAGCGACACAGTCATCAAGCGGGGCCAGTGTGGGGCGCTTGAACGGTGGTGATTTTGCCGTGTGCGTGTTGGGGGTGGATGCCTTGCGGGCTGTGGCTCCCGAGGTGTGTGTGAAAGCTTGGCAGAACGTGCTCAAGGACGAGGGCGTGGATGCCTCGTTCACCCTAGGCGGTGTGACGTGGACGCGCGGCATGTCAGAGCCCCAGGTGCTGGCTGCAGCAGATTCGGCGCTGGCGCGTGCGGAGGCACGGGGCCCATTTGCCGTGGAGATGGGGCACAGCGACGAGGGCGTCGCACAGGCGCTGGGCGAGGATGGCTGGCGCCTGAGTCTGCAGGAAGCCTTGAGCGAACGTCGGGGCCGTTTGGTGGTCTTCCCGGTGATTGACCGTGCAGGGAAGCTGGTGCACCACGAGTGTCCTTTGCGCCTGCAGCTTGAGCGCGGTGGGGCGTATGAAGTGGCATCGACCTGGTTGCCGATGGCACTGCGTACGGCACTGATGTCCCAGATTGATGCGTTGGCTGTGACCCTGGCCTTGGAGGCGATTGCCAAAGATCAGGTGCCTCGGGGTGTCAACGTGTCGCCGGCATCCTTGCTGGACAGTGGCTTTGTGCCGCGCGTACGCGCCTTGTTGATGGCCGCTCCCAAGGCCACACGCTTGCTGTGGCTGGAGGTGGCCGAGAGCGCAGCCGTGGAGCGGTTCGAGTTGGTGCGGGAGTTGTGCAAGCAGCTGCGACCCCTGGGCGCGCGCATTGGGCTGGAGCACGCGGGCGAGCGCCTGACGCGCATCGAGTTCCTGTTCGAGGCCGGGCTGGACTATGTGAAGCTGGATGCGTCTGTGATCCAGGGCGTGTCGCGTGACGCGGCGCGAGCGGCGTTCGTGCAGGCCACCGTGGGCATGCTGCATGGCCTGGGCCTGCAGGTTTATGCCGAAGGGGTGAGTGAGGGGGCGGATGTGCCGGTGTTGTTCCAGTTGGGGTTGGATGGTTTGACAGGGCCGGTGATGAAGCTGTGAGTGACCCCTTGGCCGCTCAAGGGCACCATGAGCAACGGCCCCCGAAGGGGCCGTTCTTGTTGGCGACTTCTACTTCAAGCGTCAGTCCGTGATGAGCTTGCCCGCTGCGAGCAGGTTTTGAATGATCTGATCGCTGGTGAGCGAGTTGTTGTTGCTCAGATCAACGCCCTGCAGGGTGATGGTCTGGTCGTCTTTGGATGGTGTGTAGCCACCCGATCCGTAGGCTCCGGTGCTGCTGATGTGCAGCAGGGTGTTGCTGCCCACAGTTTCGAAGCGCAGGAAACTGTCGAGGTTGCCAACGTTCGTGCCGGCGTGCAGCTCGCCTTGCAGCAGGTCGCGCAGATCCAGCACATCGCCCCCAGCGGACAGGGCCGCGGTGTTGAAGTCGGTGATGACGTCGTTGTATGGGTTGCCAGCCGTGCCAGCATCACTGAACTCCCAGCGGAAGACGTCGTTGCCATCGCCTCCAGTCAGGGTGTCGTTGCCTTTGCCTCCGACCAACTTATCGTGACCCAGTCCACCATTGAGCTTGTCGTTTCCGACACCTCCGTAAAGCACGTCGTTCCCGGCATCGCCGTTCAGGGTGTCTGCCCCAGCACCACCGTAAGCGATATCGTTGCCGGCGCCAGCGTTGATGGTGTCATTGCCAGCGTAGCCTCGGAGCAGATCGTTGCTGCTTGTCCCGTTGATGGTTTGGCTGTCCTCTCCACTCGTCGTGTAAGTGTTCGTGGTCTCCGCAATGGTGACGCTGAAGTTTTGTGATGCGCTGGCGGTCTCACCTGTCGCTGTTTCTGTCGAAGTGGCTGTGACAGTGAGGTTCAACGTTCCTTGGTAATTTTCAGGGGCCAAGAGATGCAGGTCTGCGATTTGGGCAGCCGTAAAGGTCCAGGTGCCATCGCCATTGTTCGTGCCCGCATCAAACTTGATTCCCGCAGGTACGCCGCCAATGGTGACAGTCAGCGCCTCGGAGCCATCGGTATCTCGCAGCGCTGCAATGATGGGCAACTCCACAGGCACCGTGTAGCGAGTGGCGTCGCCTGCCAGTTTGAAATGCAGGTTGTTGAGGGACAGGGAAGAGTCTTTGTAGCTGTCTCCGCTGTTCAAGACCAACCATTGGAAGGTGTGGCTTCCATCCATGGTGGAGGTGTAGCTGAAGGAGCTACTCGAGGTCCTCTGCGGGAACTTGGCTTCTGACGAGTCCACCAAGATGGATTGCTTGTTGCCCAGCGGATCCGTGACCAACAGCACGACGACGTCATTGAAGCCTCTGGACACTTCGGAAGTGTCGTCTTCGCCATTGGTAAAGGAATAGTCCCAAGTGACCGTTGTACCCGTGTGCAGGCTGAAGTGCGACTCTGAGACTTTCCCGTCAATGATGTTGACGAAGCCTGGATCGGTGACGTTCAGGCCCTTGGGGTCAAATCGGTTGTCGAGGTAGCCACTGGCGACACCCAGTTCGAGCTCCAGGTTCGCTTGTGAGACGCCTGCACCCTCCTCGTATCGTTGCACGGTGGTGTCTGAAGCGCCTGTCGAGATGGTTGTATTGCCCTCCAACAACATGTGTATGTTGTTGATGGCGTTGATGGTAGGCACATCGGCGACTGGTGTGACTTTCAAGGCAAGCAGGCCCGTGCTGGTGCCCGAACCATCGGCAGCCGTGTAGATCACAGATGGGACCGAGCCACTCCAGTTGGGTGCTGGAGTGAAGGTGTAGTCACCGTTGGAATTGATCGTGATCGTGCCAGCCGCAGCGATGTTGGCAACGCTGCCTGCAGCGTAATTTGTCCCATTGACCGAGAACTGCGTGACCGTGAGCGCACTGCCTTCGACGTCGCTGTCGTTGCTCAGCACGTTTCCTGTCGCCACAGTGTCTTCGAGGATGGTTGCGCTGTCCGACGTAACGATAGGTGCATCGTTGACCGGGGTGATGCCGACGTTGACGGTGACGGTGGTGGTGCCGCCCTTGGAGTCGGAGACCGTGACGGTGAAGCTGTCAGAGCCGTTGTAGTCAGGGTTGGGCTGGTAGGTCCAGGTGCCGTCCGGGTTGACGGAGACGGTGCCGTTGGTCGGCTGGGTGCCCGGGGCATAGCTGAGCGCATCGCCATCGGCGTCAGAGGCCACGACCTGGCCGGAGACCGGCTGGTCCTCTGGGGTGGTGACGCTGTAGCTGCCCGAAGCGGGGTCGTAGTTCGAGCTGGGGTCATTGACCACCGGTGCATCGTTGATCGGCTTGACCGTGACGCTGACGGTGGCGGTGTTGCCCTCGGCGTTGGTGTAGGTGAAGCTGTCTGCGCCGCTGAAATTGGGCTTGGGCGTATAGGTCAGGGTGCCGTCGGCGTTAATGACGACGGTGCCGTTGCTGCCCTGGGAGACGCTGGCGACCGGGCTCTTGGTGCTGTCGATGTCGGAGTCGTTGGCCAGCACGTCGATGATGACGAAGCGGTCCTCGTCGACCGAGGCAGTGTCACCGGCCACGACGGTGGCATCGTCGACCGGGGTGATGCCGACGTTGACGGTGACGGTGGTGGTGCCGCCCTTGGAGTCGGAGACCGTGACGGTGAAGCTGTCGTTGCCGTTGTAGTCAGGATTGGGCTGGTAGGTCCAGGTGCCGTCCGGGTTGACGGAGACGGTGCCGTTGGTCGGCTGGGTGCCCGGGGCATAGCTCAGCGCATCGCCATCGGCGTCAGAGGCGATGACCTTGCCGGAGACGGGCGTGTCTTCGTCGGTGGTGACGCTGTAGCTGCCCGTGGTGGGGTTGTAGCTGGAGCTGGGGTCATTGACCACCGGCACGTCGTTGATCGGCTTGACCGTGACGCTGACGGTGGCGGTGTTGCCCTCGGCGTTGGTGTAGGTGAAGCTGTCTGCGCCGCTGAAATTGGGCTTGGGCGTGTAGGTCAGGGTGCCGTCGGCGTTGATGGCGACGGTGCCGTTGCTGCCCTGGGAGACGCTGGCGACCGGGCTCTTGGCCGAGTCGATGTCGGAGTCGTTGGCCAGCACGTCGATGATGACGAAGCTGTCCTCGTCGACCGAGGCAGTGTCACCGGCCACGACGGTGGCATCGTCCACCGGGGTGATGCCGACATTGACGGTGACCGTGGTGGCGCCGCCTTGGGGGTCGGTGACCGTGACGGTGAAGCTGTCCGAGCCGTTGTAGTCAGGCTTGGGCTGGTAGGTCCAGGTGCCGTCCGGGTTGACGGTGACGGAGCCGTTGGAGGGGCCCGTGCCCGCAGCGTAGCTCAGCGCGCCGCCTTCCGGATCGGAGGCGAGGACCTGGCCGGAGACGGGCTGGTCTTCGTCGGTGGTGACGCTGTAGTTGCCGGAGTTCGGGTTGTAGTTCGGGCTGTTCGGATCGATCACCGGCAGATCGTTGACCGGTGCCACATTGACCGTGACGGTGGCGGGCTCGGAGGTCAGGGCGCCATCGGAGACGGTGTAGGTGAAGTCAGCCACGCCGGTGAAATCGGCGTTGGGCGTGAAGGTGACGGTGCCATCG
This sequence comes from Aquabacterium sp., assembly GCF_034003525.1. Taxonomy (GTDB): domain Bacteria; phylum Pseudomonadota; class Gammaproteobacteria; order Burkholderiales; family Burkholderiaceae_C; genus Aquabacterium. The sequence continues at coordinate 102,031 of NZ_JAVEYN010000008.1, read as the reverse complement.
GCATTGAGCACGACCGAGCCACCCTTGCCAGCGGTGACGCTGGCGATGGACAAGGTGGTGCTGTCGATGTCGGTGTCGTTGCCCAGCAGCTGAGCGGCGCTGTAGGTGGCCGCGGTGTCTTCGACAGCGGTGAGACTGTCCGGATTGGCCACCGGTGCGTCATTGACGGCGTTGACGCCGACATTGACGGTGACGGTGGTGGCGCCGCCTTGGGGGTCGGTGACCGTGACGGTGAAGCTATCCGAGCCGTTGTAGTCGGGGTTGGGCGTGTAGGTCCAGGCGCCATCGGTGCCGACGGTGACAGAGCCGTTGGTTGGCGGCGTGCCAGGTGCATAGCTCAGCGTGTCGCCATCGGCGTCGGATGCGAGGACCTTGCCGGAGACGGGCTGGTCTTCGTCGGTGGTGACGCTGTAGTTGCCGGTGTTCGGGTTGTAGTTCGGGCTGGTGGGGTCGACCACCGGCTTGTCGTTGAGGGGATTGACCGTGACGTTGACCGTGGCGGTGTTGCCCTCTGCGTTGGTGTAGGTGAAGCTGTCCGCACCGCTGAAATTGGCCTTGGGCGTGTAAATCAGTGTGCCGTCGGTGTTGATGACGACGGTACCGTTGCTGCCCTGTGTGATGCTGGCCACCGGGCTCTTGGCCGAGTCGATGTCGGCATCGTTGGCCAGCACGTCGATGACGACGGCGCTGTCCTCGTCGACCGAGGCGGTGTCGTTGACCACAACGGTGGCATCGTCCACGGGGGTGATGCCGACGTTGATGGTGACGGTGGTGGTGCCGCCTTGGGGATCGGTGACCGTGACGGTGAAGCTGTCCGAGCCGTTGTAGTCAGGCTTGGGCTGGTAGGTCCAGGTGCCGTCCGGGTTGACGGTGACGGAGCCGTTGGTTGGCGGCGTGCCAGGTGCATAGCTCAGCGTGTCGCCATCGGCGTCGGATGCGAGGACCTTGCCGGAGACGGGCTGGTCTTCGTCGGTGGTGACGCTGTAGTTGCCGGTGTTCGGGTTGTAGTTCGGGCTGGTGGGGTCGACCACCGGCTTGTCGTTGAGGGGATTGACCGTGACGTTGACCGTGGCGGTGTTGCCCTCTGCGTTGGTGTAGGTGAAGCTGTCCGCACCGCTGAAATTGGCCTTGGGCGTGTAAATCAGTGTGCCGTCGGTGTTGATGACGACGGTACCGTTGCTGCCCTGTGTGATGCTGGCCACCGGGCTCTTGGCCGAGTCGATGTCGGCATCGTTGGCCAGCACGTCGATGACGACGGCGCTGTCCTCGTCGACCGAGGCGGTGTCGTTGACCACAACGGTGGCATCGTCCACGGGGGTGATGCCGACGTTGATGGTGACGGTGGTGGTGCCGCCTTGGGGATCGGTGACCGTGACGGTGAAGCTGTCCGAGCCGTTGTAGTCAGGCTTGGGCTGGTAGGTCCAAGTGCCGTCCGGGTTGACGGTGACGGAGCCGTTGGCGGGGCCCGTGCCCGTGGCGTAGGTCAGCGCGCCGCCTTCCGGATCGGAGGCGAGGACCTGACCGGAGACGGGCTGGTCTTCGTCGGTGGTGACGCTGTAGTTGCCGGAGTTCGGGTTGTAGTTCGGGCTGTTCGGATCGATCACCGGCAGATCGTTGACCGCTGCCACATTGACCGTGACGGTGGCGGGCTCGGACGTCAGGCTGCCATCGGAGACGGTGTAGGTGAAGTCAGCCGCGCCGGTGAAATCGGCGTTGGGCGTGAAGGTGACGGTGCCATCGGCATTGAGCACGACCGAGCCACCCTTGCCAGCGGTGACGCTGGCGATGGACAAGGTGGTGCTGTCGATGTCGGTGTCGTTGCCCAGCAGCTGAGCGGCGCTGTAGGTGGCCGCGGTGTCTTCGACAGCGGTGAGACTGTCCGGATTGGCCACCGGTGCGTCATTGACGGCGTTGACGCCGACATTGACGGTGACCGTGGTGGCGCCGCCTTGAGGGTCGGTGACCGTGACGGTGAAGCTGTCCGAGCCGTTGTAGTCAGGCTTGGGCTGGTAGGTCCAAGTGCCGTCCGGGTTGACGGTGACGGAGCCGTTGGCGGGGCCCGTGCCCGTGGCGTAGGTCAGCGCGCCGCCTTCCGGATCGGAGGCGAGGACCTGACCGGAGACGGGCTGGTCTTCGTCGGTGGTGACGCTGAAGTTGCCGGAAGCGGGGTCGTAGTTCGGGCTGGTGGGGTCGATCACCGGAGCAGCATTAGCAGTTGCTTCGCCATTGATCGTCCCGCTGAGGAAGGGCTCGGTCGCGGGATCCACCAAGGCAGTTCCAAACTCAAACTCTTGTGCCCCAACCGATTCCTGCACCCGTCCCACGCGCAGGCCTTCGCCGAGCGCACCGGTTGCCCCACCGGACAAGCCAGCCGCAGGCGCATCCTCCTCGCTGGTTTGATTCAAGCGCGCAATGGCTTCGTCCAGATTGGTCTGCCCCTGAGCCAACAAGGTCGCGCGTACTTCAGCCACGTCGCTGCCTTCGCCCACACTCAGGGCTTCACCCACAGGGAGTCCGTCCGCAGGTGTCATCCACAACTGGCCATCGGCTACCGCCAACTGGAGGCTGGCGCCCACCGCAGCGATCACCGCGTCTCCCTGTTGCAGCGCGTCTCCGACTTTCAAGGCGCTGGCGGTCTTGCCGCCTGCGCGAATCACGCCAACCGAGCCCTCAATCTTGGAGACAACACCTGCAGGAATGGGGGCGGAAACGGACATGCGGACCTCTGACTGTTACATCTGTATCAATCCGAGGATACCCTATTCGAGGGGTGGGTATGCGTGCTTGACGTGCGGCATTCGTGATGCAGTTCATGCTGGACGCAACACTTTTCGGCATTTGGCGCTCTGCGCCCTGGTTCGGTCCAACTCCGACGACTCGACGCCGCTTGGACCCGGGGAGCCTGCCGCGCAAAAAATCCAAAAGCGTCGCCTCTCTGTGACCAAATAAGCAAAAGGCACCCGAAATGGGTGCCTATGCGCAGTTCTTGCTGAGCGCCTTCTCGGTGCCCGCAGCCCGTGTCTTCAGCCTTGCGTCAGCGTTCCCTCAGCGCATACGCATGCGCCTTCAGCACGGGCTTGAGCAGGTAAGACAGCACCGTCTTCTTGCCCGTCAGCACGTCCACCTCGGCCGTCATCCCCGGCAGGATCGGCATCTTCTCGCTGAAGTTGGCCGCCTTGGTGCGCACCCGCACCACATAGAAGGTCTTCTGTCCGCGCTCGTCCGTCACCGTGTCCGGGCTGATGTTTTCCACCACCGCATCCAGCCCGCCGTAAATCGAAAAGTCGTAGGCGCTGAACTTCACTGTGGCTGCTTGTCCCGGGTGAATGAAAGCGATGTCACGCGGCTCGATCTTGGCCTCCAGCACCAGTGCGTCGTCCAGGGGGACAATTTCCACGATGTCCTTGCCTGGCGTCACCACGCCCCCCACGGTGTTGGCCAGCAGCCGCTGCACGCGACCGCGCACCGGCGATTTCACCTGGGACTTGTCCACCTTGTCCACCAGCGCCACGGCACCTTCGTTCAAGGCACTCAAGCGGGCCAGCACCTCTGACAATTCCTTGCGCACCTCGTTGCGGAAGGACAGGTCGGTCTCCTGAATCTTGCGCGTTGCCTCCAGGATCGCGGCCTGCGCCCGCGCGCTTTGTGCGCCGGCTTGCTCCATGTCGCCGCGTGCGCGCGTCACATCGCGCTCCAGGCGCAGCACGTCGACTTCTGAGACGGCGCCCGTGGCCAGCAGCGGCCGGGTCTTGTTCAACTCCTGCTGCGACAGGTCGAGGCTGCGCGCAGCCGACTCCCGCTTGAAGCGGGCTTCGCTCAACTCCTGGCGACGCTGCGCCAACTGCTGCTCGCTGATGCCGATCAAGGCACTCAATTCCGAGCGTCGGGCGTCATACAACTGGCGTTCCTCGTCGACGATGCGCTGCGCTTCGGCATCGTCGGCCGCCACCTCGGGAGGGGAAAAACTGGTGCCTTCGGCCAAAGCTTTCAGGCGGGCTTGCTTGACCTGCAGCGCAAACACCTGCGCCGCGCTCTCACGCACCCCAGACGTGGCCCGGGTCTCGTCAATCTTCAGCAGCAACTGACCCGCTTCGACGACATCGCCTTCTTTGACCATGATCTGCGACACCACGCCGCCGTCCAGCGACTGCACCACCTGCAATTGGCGCGACGGAATCACCTTGGCCTCGCCCTTGGTGACCTCGTCGATCTCGGCCAGCGCCGCCCACACGATCAGCAGTACCGTCACCAGCAGGGCAGAGCGCACCAGCGTCTGGGCGCGGAAGGTTGCGCTGCGCGACATCACCGCATCGGCTTCCACTTCGAAGGCATGCATGCCTGCTTGCGAGGCCGCCTCCGGGGTGACCCGGGTGCCGCCCAGTCGGTCCAGCAAGCGGTCGGTCCACGGGGCCAGGCGCACGCGCAAGCGCTCCAACCCATCCACCAGTTTCTGGCCCATCTTGAGCAAGGTCTTCATCTCTGTGCTCCTGGCCTGATCACGCTGCGCGCGAAATGCGACCGGCTGCCAGCGCCTGCATGATGCGCTCGCGCGGGCCATCGGCCACGATCTTGCCCTGGTCGACCACGATCACGCGGTCCACGAAAGACAGCATCGACGTCCGGTGCGTCACCAGCACCACCGTCTTGCCTTCGGTGAAGGCCTGCATCCGCTGCGTCACCAGGGCCTCCGTCGAAAAGTCCATCGCGCTGGTCGGCTCGTCGAGCAAGAGCAGCGGTGCGTTGTGCAACACAGCCCGAGCAATGCCCACGCCCTGGCGCTGCCCGCCAGACAGCAACTCGCCGCGCTCGCCCACCGGCATGTCAAAACCCTGGGGGTGGCGCTGCACGAATTCGCTCAGGCCGGCAATGTCGGCCGCCGCAACGATGGCATCGTCACGCGCATGCGGCATCCCGAAGGTGATGTTCTCGCGCAGCGAGCCGTAAAACAGCGTGATGTCCTGCGACACACAACCCAGGTTGCGTCGCACATCGGCCGGGTCCAGCTGACGCATGTCGATGCCGTCGAGCAAGATGGCGCCCGCGGTCGGCTGGTACAGCCCCATGATCAGCTTTTGCAGCGTCGTCTTGCCCGAGCCCACCTTGCCGATCAGGGCCACGCGCTCACCGGGGTTGATCTTGAAGCTCACATCGTCCAGCGAATTGCCCTGCTGGCCCGGGTAGGCGAAGGACACATGACGGAACTCGATCTCGCCCTTGAACTCCGGGCGCTGAATAAAGTGGCTGCCCTCGGGGCGCTCGACCGGCTGCGCCATGATCTGCTCCAGCGAGGTCATCGCCGTGCGGGCACCTTGGTACTGCATCAGCAGGCCCACGATCTGACCGGCAGGCGCCAGGGCCCGGCCCGCCAGCATCGTGGCGGCGATCATGCCCCCCATCGTCAACTGCCGCTCCGAGATCAGATACACCCCGATCAGGATCACGCACACCGACACAAACTGCTGCAGCGTGGCGGTGGAGTACATCGCCGTGGCGGACATGCTGCGCATCTTCACGTTCAGCGCGGACAGGTACTGGTTGGCCCGCTCCCAACGCGACTGGATCAGGCTTTCCGCCCCCTGGGACTTGATCGTCTCGATGCCCGTCAGGCTCTCGATCAGCGTGGCATTGCGTTGCGCCGCCGCCTGGTAGGAGCTTTGAGACAACTCATGCAGGCGATGCTGGAACACATAGGCCGAGACCAGAATCAGCACGAACACCCCGACGACTGGCAGCACCAGCCAGGGCGAAATCCAGGCCATCACGCCCACGAACAGGAGGGCGAAGGGCAGGTCGATCAGGGCCGTGACCGTGCTGGAGGCGATGAAGTCGCGCACCTGCTCGAAGCCCCGCAAGTTGGCCGCGAACGAACCCACCGACTGCGGCCGGTTCTCCAGACGCATGCCCAGCACCCGCTCCATCAGCGTGGCCGAAATCTGCACGTCGATGCGGGCGCTCGCCTCGTCCACAAAATGACTGCGCAACAGGCGGATGAACAGGTCACTGCACAACACCAGCGTCACGCCGATGGCCAGCACCCACAGCGTCTCGGTGGCGTGGTTGGGCACCACGCGGTCGTAGACGTTCATCGAAAAAATAGGGAAGGCCAGCGCAAACAGGTTGATCAGCAGCGCGGCCCACAACACGTCGCGATACACAAAACGCTGAGCCAGCACCGGGCCCCAGAACCAGTGGCCCGAACGGGTGGCCTTGACCTCGGGCGTGCGCTCGTCAAAGCGGAAATGCGGACGCGCAAACAGCACCACGCCAGTGAAGCGGGCCTGCAAGGCCTCGGTCGTCAGGGTGATGGCGCCCTGGCCGGTCTCGGGCAGCAGGATGCGCCAGTGCGCTTCACCTTCGCGGCCCAGCAGCACGCACGCCTTGTTGTCCTGCAAGATCAGGATGGCGGGGAGGGTGAGGGCGTCGATCTGCGCCAAAGCCAGGCGCTGCACCCGTGTCGCCAGCCCGGCACGTGCTGCGGCGCGTTCGGCCAGCGCCAAAGGCAGGGGCTCTTGCGGCTGCAGCGGCAGCCCCGCCGACAAGGAGGCCCGTGTGGCTCCCTGCCCATGCAGGCGCGCCACTTCGATCAGGCAATCGAGCAGCGGATCCGGGCTGATCAGATCATCACGCACGCGCGGGGCGCTGGGAGGCACGGAAACGTTTTCCAGAGGTGCGTTCATGACAACGGATGGGAAGCAGGCTCACCGAAGATCAGCACAGTAGATGTCAAATTGCCCCCGTTTGCGGTCTTCAAAGTAGCGCTCCAGTGTCATCCTCACGGTTCTGAAGGCCAGATCGGCCCAGGGAATCTCGTGTTCGTGAAACAGGCGGGCTTCCATCGTTTCCGGGCCTGGCGAAAAAACGGTGTCCAGCAGGCGGGCGCGGTAGAAGAAGTGCACCTGGCCGGCCGTGACCACATTCAAGACGCTGTAGAGCCCTTGCATCTCAATGTGCGCACCGGCTTCCTCATCGGTTTCCCGGGCGGCGCCTTCATCGGTCGTCTCGCCCAGCTCCATGAAGCCGGCCGGCAAGGTCCAGAAGCCCTTGCGCGGTTCGATGTTGCGCTTGCACAGCAAGACCTGATCACCCCACACGGGCAGGGTCCCCACCACATTGAGCGGGTTGACGTAGTGGATGTGACCGCAAGAAGGGCACACCGCGCGCTCGCGGGTGTCGTCGGCGGGCACTTTGTGCTCCACCGGGGTGCCACAGACCTGACAGTGCTCGATTCGGCGTGAAAACAGCATGTTGGCAGTGTAGGGCAACAAGCCAGGGGCGCAGACGCTGTGGTGCCTGCTGCACATCCAGTTCAGCGTGGGGTCATCAGGGGGGGGACCCAGGGTGCAAAACCCTCCAGGACCTGCAGGGGCTGCCCGCGGCGCCAAAACACCGAGCGCCGACACCAGACCGGTGCAGGGCCGCTCTCCGCCATCCCCAGGCGCTGCCATTCGCGCACGATGTGCTCGCGCTCGGGCGAGTGCCGGGGCAAGCGCTCGCCCACCAGCGGATCACGCTGCACGTGGCGACGCGTGAACAGCAACTCGGCCAGCGGGCGCGTGCCCAGCCCCTTCATCGCCTGCCAGGGGCCTTTCGCCGCAGACAGGGGGGTGACACTGCGGGCCCAGACGGCAGGACGCCCGTCAATCCGCAGCACCACTTCACGGACATGGCCCTCTGACGTGCCCAAAGCCTCGCGCTCCTGCGGCCACAGCGCCTGGCGCCCTTGGTAGGTGACCTGGAGGGTGACCGAGCCATGGGCCCGCAGACGGGCCGTGAGCGAGCCCGGAGCCTGCAGCCAGCGGCGCAGCGACGCCGACACGCAGCCCAGCGGCGGGCGCTGGCCGAGCGGGCGCGAAGACGGTGTGCAGCGGTGCGAACGACTGACGCTGGAAGCAGGGCGAGGTAGCATCGGGGCTGGATCATAGCGGCCTTGTCTGACCTTCCATGTCTTTGCCCCCTGAAACCCCAGCGCATCCTTCGCCATTGCCGTCCGGCTGGACGGTGGTGAACCTGGGTGAGCCGGTGCGCGCCCTCATGAGCGCCCGCGCGGGCGGTGTCAGCCAGCCCCCTTATGACGCCTGCAACCTGGGTGACCATGTCGGAGACGACCTCATGGCCGTGGCGACCAACCGGGCCAAGCTGGCCGCCCACATGCAGGCCGAACCCGTGTGGCTGACCCAGGTGCATGGCAACCGGGTGGTGCGCTTGAGCCGCACGCCCGATCCCGCTGACCCCGACCGCGTGTGCCTGACACCGGGCATCCCCCAGCCAGAGGCCGACGGGGCGTTCACGACCGAGCCGGGCTTGGCCTGCACCGTCATGGTGGCCGATTGCCTGCCGATCTTGCTGGCCGCGCCGGGCGGCCGAGGTGTGGCCGCGCTGCATGCCGGCTGGCGGGGCTTGGCGGGCGCCGGGGCCATGCAAGGGCAGGGCATCGTGCACTCAGGGGTGGCGGCCTTGTGCTCGGCCACTGGCTGCGCCCCGGGCGAGTTGCGGGCGTGGCTGGGCCCGTGTATCGGGTCGCGGCGCTTTGAGGTGGGGGCCGATGTGCTGCGCGGCTTCGGACGCGAGCCGGATCAAGGCGCCGTGGACGCGCGTTTCGTGCCCAATGCTCCGGGCAAATGGCTGGCCGATCTGCCAGGCCTGGCCCGCGACATCCTGCAGGCCCTGGGCGTGCACGGCATTCAGAGCGATGCCGACTGCACGGTCAGCGATGCATCACGGTTCTTTTCGTTCCGTCGCGAGCCTGTCACCGGGCGTCAGGCTGCCAGCATCTGCCTGCGTTAAGCCTTCGCCGCCCGCTGAGACACCCGTCTGACCGTCCTGGGTCCGGGACTCGGCGGCCTGCTGCGCGCGCCACTCGGCCTCTTCGGCAGCACGGCGCGCACGCCGACGGGCGGGCGTTCCCATCAGGTACAGAACCAGTGCCAGTGGCCCCACGCCGTACATCACGAATGTGATGATGGCGCCCAGGATGGAGCCCTGGGTGCTGGTGGCCTCGGCCAAGGCCATCATCACGGCGACATACATCCAGGCGATTGCAACAATCCACATCAGAGCTACTCAAAAAAACGGAATGACCAAGGGTAAACGAGGGGTCCTGGCACAGGGATTGCGTCAGGTGATGGAGGCAAGATGGGAATATCGGCCATGCGAACGCATCGCGCGGACCGAACGATGGCCGATTGGCGTGTTTGCAACATTGTGACGTTGTCAGCGTAACGCCACATGATTCGGCCATCATGTCGTGAAGAAATAGCGAGTTCAAACAGGAGACGTATGGCTGTACCTCACAAGCCGCGTGCCGCACGCGGTGCCGCAAAAGACACTTCCGCCCCCCAGGCCGAGACCACCGCAACGTCCGCGCCCCAGGCTTCGGCGTTTGAACAGATGGGTGCGGCCTTCCGTTTGCCAGGTGTGGACTTTGAGTCGCTCAAGACACAGTGGGAAGCCCAGTTGAGCAAATTGGCTGGCTTCTCGCCCGAGCTGTTCCAGTCGTGGCTGCAGCAGTCGCCCACGGCTGGTTTGAAAGTGCCGGGCCTCACGCCCGTGAAGCAGGCCGTCGAGGCCGTCAGCCAGAGCGTCTCCGGTGACCTGCAGTCGCTGGCCGCCCTCAAGGTCGATCCGGATACGCTCAAGACCATCCAGAGCGAGTACCTGCAGCGCGCCACCGAGTTGTGGAACCAGGCTCTGACCCAGCCCGAAGCCCTGACCGTCAAGGACCGCCGCTTTGCCGCCCCCGAGTGGAGCCAAAGCCCGGCGAGCGCGTTCACCGCGTCGATGTACCTGCTCAACGCCCAGACCATGCAGCGCCTGGCCGACAGCCTCGCCGGCGCTGAAAAAGCCCGTGAGCGCGTGCGCTTTGCCGTGCAGCAGTGGTCGGCCGCCATGTCGCCCAGCAACTTCCTGGCGCTCAACCCCGAAGCCTTGAAGAAGGCCGTCGAGACCAAGGGCGAGAGCATCCAGCATGGCATCCAGCACCTGCTGGGTGACATTCGCCAGGGCCACCTGTCGATGACGGACGAAAGCGTGTTCGAGGTCGGCAAGAACGTCGCCACCACGCCCGGCACGGTCGTATATGAGAACGGCTTCTTCCAGCTGATCGAGTACACCCCGATCACGGCCAAGGTGCACGCCACCCCCTTCCTGTTCGTGCCGCCGTGCATCAACAAGTACTACATCCTCGACCTGCAGCCTGACAACTCGCTGGTGCGCCACCTGCTGTCCGAAGGCCACCGCGTCTTCATGGTCAGCTGGGTCAACCCCGACGAGAGCCTGGCCAAGTCCACCTGGGACGACTACATCGAGCACGGCGTCATCCAGGCCATCGACGTGACCCGCGAGATCACCGGGGTTGAGCAGATCAACGCCCTGGGCTTCTGTGTGGGCGGCACGATGTTGGGCACTGCGCTGGCCGTGCTCGCTGCCAAGGGCCGCAAGCCCGTCGCCAGCCTGACCCTGCTGACGTCCTTCCTGGACTTCGCGCACACCGGCATCCTGGACATCTTCATCGATGAGGCCATGGTGCGCATGCGCGAAATGACCATGGGCCCGGACAGCCCGCAAGGCGGCGGTCTGATGAAGGGCGGCGACCTGGCCTCCACCTTCGCCTTCCTGCGCCCGAACGACCTGGTGTGGAACTACGTGGTGGGCAACTACCTCAAGGGCGAAATGCCCCCGGCGTTCGACCTGCTCTACTGGAACAGCGACAGCACCAACCTGCCCGGGCCCTACTACGCCTGGTACCTGCGCAACACCTATCTGGAAAACAATCTGATCAAGCCCGGTGCCGTGACCGTGTGCGGTGAACCGCTCGACCTGCGCCGCCTGGACATGCCAACCTTCATCTACGGCTCGCGCGAAGACCACATCGTGCCCTGGGAATCGGCTTACGCCTCGTCCCAGGTGGTCACGGGCCCGCGCACCTTCGTGCTGGGCGCTTCCGGTCACATCGCCGGGGTGATCAACCCGCCCGCCAAGAAGAAGCGCAGCCACTGGGTGACCGGTTCGAAGGTCAAGCAACTGCCGGCCGACGCCAACACCTGGCTGGCCAGCGCCGAAGAACAACCTGGCAGCTGGTGGACCGTGTGGTCCGACTGGCTGCGTGAACATGCCGGCCCGATGGTGGCTGCACCCAAGCAAGCAGGCAGCCGTAAATACCCTGCGATCGAAGCTGCGCCAGGACGATACGTTCTGCGCAAAGCCTGACAACGTGCCCGCACAACGGGCACCTATCTTGACTGAAGGAGAAGATCTTGACTGACATCGTCATTGTTGCCGCCGCGAGAACCGCCGTGGGCAAATTTGGGGGTTCCCTGGCCAAAACCCCGGCCAGCGAATTGGGCGCCATCGTGATCAAGGACCTGTTGCGCCGTACCGGGCTGACGGGTGAGCAGGTCAGCGAAGTCATCCTGGGTCAGGTCCTGACCGCCGGCTGTGGTCAGAACCCTGCGCGCCAGGCCGTCATCAAGGCGGGCCTGCCCCAAGGCGTTCCCGCCATGACCATCAACAAGGTCTGCGGTTCGGGTCTGAAGGCCGTGATGCTGGGCGTGCAAGCCATCCGTGACGGCGACGCCGAGATCGTGATCGCTGGCGGCCAGGAAAACATGAGCCTGTCGCCCCACGTGGTGCCCAACTCGCGCGAAGGTCAGCGCATGGGCAACTGGCAGATGGTCGACTCCATGATCAACGATGGTCTGTGGGACGTGTACAACCAGTACCACATGGGCATCACCGCCGAGAACGTGGCCAAGCAGTACGGCATCAGCCGTGAAGAGCAGGACGCCCTGGCCCTGGCGTCGCAGCAAAAGGCCGCGGCCGCGCAAGACGCCGGCAAGTTCAAGGACGAGATCGTGCCGGTGGTGATCCCACAGAGGAAGGGCGATCCGCTGGTGTTCGACGCCGACGAATACCTGAACCGCAAGAGCACCGCGGAAGCCCTGGCGGGTCTGCGTCCGGCCTTCGACAAGGCAGGCAGCGTCACCGCGGGCAACGCTTCGGGCATCAACGACGGCGCCGCCGCTGTGGTGCTGATGACGGCCGAGAAGGCGCAGCAACTGGGTCTGAAGGTGCTGGGTCGCATCAAGTCCTACGCCAGCGCTGGTCTGGACCCAGCTTACATGGGCATGGGCCCGGTGCCTGCGTCGCGCCGTGCGCTGGAGCGTGCCGGCTGGCAGGCTTCCGAACTCGACCTGCTGGAAATCAACGAAGCCTTCGCCGCCCAGGCCTGTGCCGTGCACAAGGAAATGGGCTGGGACACCAGCAAGGTGAACGTCAATGGTGGCGCCATCGCCATCGGTCACCCCATCGGTGCGTCGGGTTGCCGCATCCTGGTGAGCTTGCTGCACGAGATGCAACGTCGCGACGCCAAGAAAGGCATCGCCTCGCTGTGCATCGGCGGTGGCATGGGCGTTGCTTTGACCATCGAGCGCTGACTCGGGTCATCACACAAACAAAGAGGAGCACAGCATGACTCAGAAAATTGCTTACGTCACCGGCGGGATGGGCGGCATCGGAACGGCCATTTGCCAGCGCCTGCACCGCGATGGCTACAAGGTGATTGCTGGTTGCGGCCCGAGCCGTGACTACACCAAGTGGCTGGATGAGCAAAAGGCCCTGGGCTACACCTTCTACGCTTCGGTGGGGAACGTGGCCGACTGGGACTCGACCGTCGAGGCCTTCAAGAAGACCAAGGCCGAGCACGGTCCCATCGACATCCTGGTGAACAACGCCGGCATCACGCGTGATGGCATGTTCCGCAAGATGACCAAGGCCGACTGGGATGCGGTGATGGACACCAACCTCAACAGCATGTTCAACGTCACCAAGCAGGTGATCGACGACATGGTGGACCGGGGCTGGGGCCGCATCGTCAACATCAGTTCGGTCAACGGCGAAAAGGGTCAGTTTGGTCAGACCAACTACTCGGCTGCCAAGGCCGGCATGCACGGCTTCACGATGGCCTTGGCACAGGAAGTAGCCAGCAAGGGCGTGACGGTCAACACCGTCTCGCCGGGCTACATCGGCACAGACATGGTGCGCTCGATCCGCCAGGACGTGCTCGACAAGATCGTGGCCACGATTCCCGTCAAGCGCCTGGGCACCCCGGACGAGATCGCCTCGATGATCTCGTGGGTGGCCAGCGATGAAGCGGGCTTTGCCACCGGCGCTGACTTCTCGGTCAACGGCGGCTTGCACATGGGCTGATGCGACTGGCCGGCCTGAGAGGCTGGGTGGCTTTAGATGCCCGGGTGGCTTGAACCCCGATCCCATCCCGCCGTGCAGCGATGCCGGCGGGATTTTTTTAGGTCTCAGCTTCGCGTGGCGCTCGGGGAAGCCGGGCTTGGGAGGGAGCGAGGGGGACTCAGGCGGCCGCTTCTTGTTCGCGCACCAGGCGGTCGAGGGCGGCGCAGACTTCGGCAAAGCGCCCGGCGATCACGGTGCGACGTGCGTCGCTGGGGTCGGTGCTGATGCGCACGCGCGTGCCACTGACCATGGGGGCGCGAAGCGGGATGACCTGGGCCGTCCCCCCTTGGCGGGTACTGCTGGCCGAGGACGGCGGCGCACCCCAGGGCGTGATGGGTCGAGGCTTGACGGGGCGTGTGGCCGGTGCAGAGGCTGGACGCGTTCCGTCGGGCGAGGGGGGGGCGTTGAGGTGGGTCTCGCGGACGTGGAAAGCACGGGCCAGGTGATGAATCATGTTGAACTCCCAAAGACAGCGTTGAAGTTCGGCAGGATTCCAATGAAGGATCACCACACGGGATTGCATCATCGGCCTGATGATGCGAATGCCCGCCACCCGCGTGGTGAGAAAGACAGTGGCTCAGTTCAGAGGTTGGTTGCGGATCAGACCCACGGCCAGTCCCTCGAGCTCAAACTCGGGGTGGTCAGGGGACACCACGATGGGTTCGAAATCAGGGTTCTCGGGCAGCAGGGTGATGCCCTGCGGCGTGCGCTGAAAGCGTTTGACGGTGACCTCGTCACCCAGGCGGGCCACCACGATTTGCCCGTTGCGGGCTTCGCGGGTGCGTGCGACAGCCAGCAGGTCGCCATCAAGGATGCCCGCGTCTTTCATGCTCATGCCGCGAACGCGCAAGAGGTAGTCGGGGCGCTTGGCAAACAGGCTGGGCTCGACCGCGTAGCTTTGTTCAATGTGCTCTTGCGCCAGGATGGGGTGGCCGGCGGCCACGCGCCCGACCAGCGGCAGCACGAGTTGCTCCAGCCCGGGAAGCGGCAGGTTGAAGGACAGGCCCGATGACTCGGTGTCGCCACGCTTGCGCGTTTCGTTCACGGTGCGCAAGGTGCCCGCCTTCAGGCGAATGCCGCGCGAGGTGCCGCCCACCAGTTCGATGACCCCTTTGCGCGCCAAGGCCTGCAAGTGTTCTTCGGCGGCATTGGCCGAACGAAACCCCAGTTCGGCCGCGATTTCGGCACGCGTAGGGGGCGCACCTGTTTTGGCGATGGCACGCTGAATCAGCTCAAAAATCTGTTGCTGGCGGGGCGTGAGTTTGGGTTTATCGTTCGTCATCGCGGGTCGTGCCTTGTAGAGAGGGTGTCGACGTTGACTGTCATTCTATACAGGGCTGTTTGTTTGTCCAGTATTTTGTTTGTGGGTTGGGTGCGACGATGCGGCGGGTGGTGATTCTGGGAACGGGGGGCACCATTGCGGGCACGGCTCAGGATCCGTCGCGGCAATGGGACTACCGGGCTGCGCAGCTGTCGGTGTCGCAACTGGTGGAGGCCGTGCCGGCTTTGCGGGGTGTGCCGCTCGAAACCGTACAGGTCGCTCAGGTCGACAGCAAGGACATGAGCTGGTCGGTCTGGCGCGCCTTGGGTCGTGCCTTGCACGAGCACCTGGAGCGTGACGAGGTGGCCGGTGTGGTCATCACACATGGCACCGACACGCTGGAAGAAACCGCCTACCTGCTTCAGGCTCTGCACGATGGTGCCAAGCCGGTGGTGTTGACCGCCGCCATGTTCCCGGCGACCTCGCCTCAAGCCGATGGTCCGACCAACCTTCGGGATGCGGTGCGGGTGGTGCAAGAGGCGTCGCGTCGCTGCCTGGGGGGCGTGGTGGCCGTGATGCACGGGCGGGTCTGGTCGGCCAGCGCTGTGCGCAAGTCGCATAGCAATGCGCCCGATGCCTTCGATGGCGGTGATGCGCCGCCGTTGGTCAACTTGAGGCGGGAGCCAGTGGAGTCCGACGAGGATGTGGTCAAAGCCCTGGCGAAATTGGGCTTTCGGGCGCAACGGGCAGGGCCGGCTGAGCCCGCCGAGGAGTCCTGGCCGTCGGCCTGGCACCCTTGCGGTCGTTGGGGCTGGGGTTATCTGGAAGCAGACCCGCCACGGGTCGAGATCGTCTGTAGCCATGCCGACGCCGACGGCTGGATCGTGCGGGCCATGCTGGCTCACGCGCAGACCTCAGCAAGACCCCTGCGTGGCATCGTGGTGGCTGGCACTGGACACGGCACCATGCATGCAGGCTTGACCGAAGCGTTGCGCGAGGCCGTGCGCCAGGGCGTGACCGTGTGGCGCAGCAGCCGTGTGGCACGAGGCGGCGTGCTACCGCGGGAGGGGGACGAGTGGCCGGGGGTGCCGTATCTGACGGCGGCTCAAGCCCGTGTGGCGCTCACGCTGTCGCTCTTGGGGGCTTCACGCAAAGAATAGATTGGGGGCGTGGGCTGTGTCCTGACTGTGGTGACCAGCATGTCAGGACAGGCTTTGCTCCCTCCGGGTGCGTCACTGACGACTCGGAACATCAGGCAGTGTGCCGGGTCGGTGTGAAAGCCTGATGACAGTGATTGCGCGCGGGCTGACTCAGCGCCCGCCGGTCACATCCACGATCGCACCCGCCGTGTAACTCGCTGCATCCGAGAGCAGCCAGGCAATCGCCTGAGCCACTTCTTCCGGATGTGCGGCCCGTCCCATGGGCAAGCTCGGCCCCAGGCGATCGGCCCGGTCGGGTTCGCCGCCCGTGGCATGGATGCCGGTGGCCGTGATGCCCGGGCGCACCGCGCACACGCGCACGCCTTCCCCGGCCACTTCCTTGGACAGGCCTTGCGTGAACACGTCGATGGCGCCTTTGCTGGCCGCGTAGTCCACGTACATCGCGGGCGAGCCGCTGCGCACCGCACTGCTGGAGACGTTGACGATCACGCCACCGCGACCGCCGTGGCGGCTCGACATGCGCTGGACGGCTTCTCGCGCGCACAGCATGGGGCCCACCACGTTGACGGCGAACATGCGTGCCAGGCGCTCGGCGCTCATTTCGTCCAGGCGCGCGGTGCGGTCGATGATGCCGGCGTTGTTCACCAGGCCCGTCAGCGGTGGCAGACAGGCATCTGCCTTGGCGAACAACGCAAGGATGTCCGCTTCGGAGGCCATGTCGGCCTGGGCGATGATGGCGTGGGGTGCGCCCAGTTGCAGGCATTCATCGGCCACGGCCTGGGCCAAGTCGGCCCGGTGGGCGTAGTGAATGAGCAGTGCGTGGCCTTGTGTCGCCAGCAAACGCGCGGTGGCGGCGCCAATGCCTTGGCTGGCGCCGGTGATGAGGGTGACGTTATGCATGGGTTTGACTTTACATTTCCTTTACGGGCGGAACGCAGTTGAGACACCGTCCACCAGGACACTGTGAACATGAGCACAATGAAACGCAATCGATGGTTGTCGGGCTGGCGCCTGGCGGTGGGGGTGGCCTTGGTGGCGGCCGCAGGCTGGGGCATCAAGTTGGTGTACTTCAAGCCGCCCAGTACACCTCAGGTCATCACCGCCGAAGCCGTGATGGACGACATCGAGGACACCGTGCTCGCCAGCGGCACCATCGAGGCCTCTCAAGAGGTCAGTGTGGGGGCCCAGGTATCCGGCCAGATCAAGCGCCTGCACGTGGCGCTGGGCGACAGGGTGACCAAGGGTCAGTTGGTGGCCGAAATCGACTCCACCACGCAGACCAACACGCTGCGCAATGCCGAGGCCCAGGTGTCGCTGTTGAGCGCTCAGCGTCAGGCTCGCCAGGCCCAGCTGCGCCAGGCCGAGCTGAGCTACCAGCGCAAGAAAGACCTGTTCCAGCTGGACGCCGGCTCCAAGGCCGACCTGGACGACGCCGAGGCCACACTGGCCACCACCAAGGCCGAGATCGCTGCGCTGGACGCGCAGATCCGTCAGGCCAATATCTCGGTGGACACCGCCCGCGTTAACCTGGGCTACACCCGCATCATGGCGCCGATCGACGGCGTGGTGGTGGCCGTGGTGGCCGAAGAAGGCCGCACCGTGAACGCGATGCAGTCGGCGCCCACCATCATCAAGCTGGCCAAGCTGGACAAGGTCCAGATCAAGGCACAGATTTCCGAGGCCGACGTGGTGCGTGTGAAGCCTGGCCTGCCGGTGTACTTCACCATCCTGGGCGAGCCACAGCGCCGCTACGAGGCCAAGCTGCGCGCCATCGAGCCCGTGCCCGAGTCGGAGCAGACCGATACCAAGACGACCACGGCCAGCACCACGAGTGCCGCCATTTATTACAACGGCCTGTTTGATGTGGACAATCCGGAGGGCAAGCTGCGGGTGGCCATGACGACGCAGGTGTTCGTGGTGCTCAACCGCGCGGACAAGGCCTTGGTGATTCCGGCCACGGCCTTGGGCCAGCGCGACCGCAAGCAGGGCACCTACGAGGTGCGGGTGCTCGAAGGTGAAGGCAAGGACGCGCAGGTGCGCACGCGCCAAGTCAAGGTGGGGCTGAACAACCGTGTGCAGGCCCAGGTGCTCGAAGGCCTGAAGGCCGGTGAAAAGGTCGTGGTGGGCGAGGGCGGTGCCAATGGTGCTGGCTCCGGTACGCCCCGTATGCCACGGATGTTCTGACGCCATGAGTGAATCGCATTCCATCGGCCAGAAGGCCCGACCTGCCTTGCTGGAGGTGCAGGACCTGTGGCGGGAGTTCCCGTCTGGCGAGGGCACCGTGGCCGTGCTCAAGGGGATCAACCTGCGCATCGAGGCCGGCGAGATGGTGGCCATCATCGGCGCCTCGGGTTCGGGCAAGTCCACCTTGATGAACATCCTCGGTTGCCTGGACCGGCCCACCCGAGGACTCTACAAGGTGGCCGGCCAGGCCACGGGCGACCTGCCACCCGATGAACTGGCGCGCTTGCGCCGCGAGCATTTTGGCTTCATCTTCCAGCGCTACCACCTGCTGAGCGACCTCAGTGCGCTCGGCAACGTGGAGATCCCCGCGATTTACGCGGGTCACAACACCACCGACCGACACACCCGGGCCGCCGCCTTGCTCGGCCGCCTGGGACTGGGCGAGCGCATCGAACACAAGCCGGGCCAGCTGTCCGGCGGCCAGCAGCAGCGCGTCAGCATTGCGCGCGCTCTGATGAACGGTGGCGACGTCATCCTGGCCGACGAGCCCACAGGCGCGCTCGATACGGCCAGTGGCGACGAGGTGATGCGCATCCTGCGTGAGCTGCACGCCGACGGGCACACGGTCATCATCGTGACCCATGACCCCAAGGTGGCGGCCCACGCGCAGCGCATCATCGAGGTCTCGGACGGCGAGGTGGTGTCCGACCGTCGCCAGGGCGAGGGCGATACGCCGAGTGCCGTCAAGCGCGAACGCACGCAGTCCGCCCCCCATCCCTGGCGCGCCAACTGGGATCGCTTCACCGAGGCTTTCACCATGGCCTTGCGCGCGATGGCGGGGCACCGTCTGCGCACGCTGCTGACCATGCTCGGCATCATCATCGGCATTGCCTCGGTGGTGTCGATGGTGGCCCTGGGTGAGGGCTCGCGCCAGCGCATCCTCAAGGACATCAGTGCGATGGGAACGAACACCATCGACGTCTTCCCAGGCCAGAACTTTGGCGACCGGACCGCCGGGCGCATCCGCACCCTGGTGCCGGCCGACGCGGAGGCGCTGGCCAACCTGAACTTTGTGGACAGCGCCACGCCCAGCGTGAACACCAGCGTGACGCTGCGCCGCGGCAATGTGGAGGCCACGGCCAACATCAACGGTGTGGGCGACCAGTTCTTCCGCGTCAAGGGCTACACGCTGGCGAATGGGCAGGCGTTCGACGCCAGCGGTGTGCGCCGCCAGACCCAGGAGGCGGTGATCGACCCGAACACGGCCAAGGCCTTGTTCAAGTCGGACGAGAACCCGGTGGGCGAGGTGATCTTTCTGGGCAGCGTGCCGGTGCGCGTGGTGGGCGTGACGGCGCCGCAGGAAAGCGGCTTCATGGTCAGCGACAACCTGAACGTGTGGGTGCCTTACACCACGGTGATGCGGCGCATGCTGGGGCAGCAACACCTGCGCAGCATTACGGTGCGCATCAGCGACACGGCACCGTCTGCGGCGGCCGAGCAGGGCATCGTCAAGCTGCTGACCCAGCGCCACGGCACGAAGGACTTCTTTGTGCGCAACAGCGACAGCATCCGCCAGACCATCGAAAGCACCACGCAGACCATGACGCTGCTGATCTCGTCGATCGCGGTGATCTCGCTGATCGTGGGCGGCATTGGCGTGATGAACATCATGCTGGTGTCGGTGACCGAGCGCACCCAGGAGATCGGTGTGCGCATGGCGGTGGGGGCGCGCCAGAGCGACATCCTGCGCCAGTTCCTGATTGAGGCGGTGCTGGTGTGTCTGCTGGGCGGCATCCTGGGGATCGGGTTGGCGCTGGGCATCGGCGCGGTGTTTGCCCAGATCGGTGGCACCTTCCAGATGGTGTATTCCGTGAGCTCCATCGTGGCCGCCTTCGGGGTGTCGTCCCTGATCGGCGTGGTGTTCGGCTTCCTGCCGGCACGCAATGCAGCCCGACTCGATCCCGTCGATGCCTTGTCGCGGCAGTGAGCCCGCAGGGAAGCAGGCAGCAAAGAACATGACCATGAAATCAGTACAGAAGAACGCCATTCCCTCCGTGCACCGCGCATCGCCTGTCTGGTTGGCCCTGGTGGCCGCGCTGGCCTTGAGCGGCTGCGCCACGCGTGGCAATGTGCCCCAGCCCGACCTGCAGGTGCCGGGCGCCTGGCAGCAGGGGGGGGCACAGACGGCCTCCGCCACGCTCAGCCCCTGGTGGCCGGAGTTGAACGACCCGAACCTGACGCAGCTGATCGAGCAGGCGCTGGCGCGCAACAACAACCTGGCACAGGCCGCCATCAAGGTGCGCCGGGCCCAGTTGGTGGTCGGGCAGGTGGCCAGCGACCGGTTGCCCAGTGTCAGCGTGCGCGCCAACACCAATGCCTCGCAGCCCCTCGAGGGCGGGTCCACCTCGCGCAACCACTCCCTGACCGCCAGTGCCAGCTGGGAGGTGGACCTGTGGAACCGACTCGGTTCGTTGCGTGACGCGGCCGAGTGGGAGGCCCAGGCCACCGAGCAAGACCGCCAGGCGGCCGCCATGGCTCTGGTGGGCACGGTGGCGAGCCAGTACTGGCAGGTGGCCTACCTGAACCAGCGTGTGGCCGCCAGCGAGCAAAGCATCGCCTACGCCCGCCAGACGCTGCAATTGGTGCAAGGCCAGTACCGCGCCGGCAGCGTGTCGGGCCTGGAGGTGGCGCAGGCCACACAGGCCCTGGCCAGCCAGGAAGCCGGCCACACGCAGTGGCTGCAACAGCGCGTGCAGGCTCGCAATGCCTTGGCCATCTTGTTCGACGGCCCGCCCGGCGTCGCCCTCAACGAGGCCATGCGCCTGCCCGAGGGTGCTTTGCCCACGGTGGCCGCCGGCTTGCCGGCGTCGGTGCTCAACCGCCGCCCTGATCTGAGTGCGGCCGAGTTGCGCTTGCGCAAGAGCCTGGCCAATGTGGACGCCACCCGCGCCAGCTTCTACCCGGCACTGACCCTCACCGGCAGCGTGGGCGGCAGCAGCACGGCCTTGTCCGATGTGCTGCGCGACCCGATCGGCACCCTGGGGGCCGGCTTGCTGCTGCCTTTCGTGCAATGGCGTGACATGTCGCGCAGCGTCGCCATCTCCGAGGCCGATCACGAGATCACCGTGCGCGCCTACCGGCAGACCTGGTACGAGGCACTGGCCGACGTGGAAGACGCCTTGTCTGCACGGGTGCAATACGAGACCCAGGGCGAGCGCCTGGCCGAGGCACTGAAGGCCGCCCAAACCTCCGAGCGCCTGGCCGAGGCCCGTTACCGCGCTGGCGCCACGGCGCTCAAGACGTGGCTGGACGCGCAGGAAACCCGCCGTCAGGCCGAAAACAGTCTGGCGCAAAACCGTCTGAACCGCCTCAACGCCCTCGCCACGCTCTACCAGTCCCTGGGCGGCGGACTACAGCCAGCGCCCGTTCAGGGCGAATGAGTGGGCGGCGGGCCCAGATGCGGCCCGGGGTGGCGCAGGCTGGCGTCGAGGGTGTCGATCAACTCGGCCCAGTCTGAGTCGTCCTGCAACTCCTCGCTCAGGAAGCGGGCTTGCTCGGGGCGCCAGAACGGAGCTTCGGGCAGGGCCACCTCAGGCGGCAAAGGGCGATGCATCGCGATGAAACGCGACACATCGGCACGCGTGTCGGGCAGGCCCAACTGGCGGAACAGCTCACTGAGGGTGTGAACAGCGGAGTCCATTGCGGCACCTCCTGTGCGTGGCGGATCCCCATTTGTACTGCGTTGAATGTGTCGCGTCAACCCAACGGCCAGGCTTGGCCGAGCCCAGATCAGCGCAGCACCAGCACGCTCGTCGGGATGCGCCGCAGCAGGGTGGACGTGGTGGTGCCCAGCAGTTTCTCGCGCCAGCCCTTGTGCGTGAAGGCCCCCATCACCAGCAGCGGCAGTTGCTGGATGGTCAGATGGCGGCCCAGCACCTGCGTCACGTCACCGGATTCGATCACGATGTGTGTGCTGAATCCGGCGTCGGCCAGGCGTTGCGCGGCCTGGGCCATCTCGGCCTGGATGTCGGGGTTGCGGTTGCCCACATGCACCAGGTGGCAGGGCATGCCTTGCAAGAGTTCCAAGTTGGCCACCGCGTCGACCAGTTGCAACGACTCTGCCCCGCCGTGATAGGCCAGGGCGAAGGCCGAGGGCGGCGTGAAGTGGGAGCGGGTGACGACCAGCAGCGGTTGCGCCACCGCCTGCAAGGCCTGCTCCAGGTGGTGCGAGCCCTGCCGCCACGGGCGGTCCAGGTGATGGGAGTGCAGGCCCATCACCACCAGGCGCGTTTCGGCATTCAGGTCCAGCAGGGCGTCGGTGAGCTTGCCCTGACGCAGGCTGAGCTCGACCATGGTGTGACCCAGGTGCAAGGCGCGTGCGCGCACCCCTTCGAGCAGCTGCTGGCTGTGCGACTGACCGCCGATGATGTGGGTGCCCGGCATGGCGTCCAGTGCCTGCGTGCGCGTGGGGCCAGTGTCGTAGCCGGTGAGGTCGCTGAAGCGGGTCTCGCCCGTGTGTGCCTCGCCCTCGTCGATCACCTGCAGGAAATTCAGCGGGGCATGCAGGCGGTGAGCCACCCAGGTGGCACCGTCGCACACGGCCGAGGGGTGGCCTTGCGCATCGACGCAGGCCAGCACGGTGTTCATCGTGAGCGCAGGCTGGAACATGCCTGCGATTGTAGGTGCGCGCGATGACCAGCTGGGCGCGGTCATCAGCATGGCGCGAACGTCACAGGCTCATCGAGGGCAACAGCTTGCGCCAGATCTCGTGGCCGGTCTGGTCGAAGGCGAGCACGCATTGCGTGAAGTCGCGGCGCGCCTGCATGTCGACCAGGGGGTCAGGCAGCAGCGGATCGAAAATCAGCTGACGGATGGCTTCATTGCCCAGCAAATAGCATTCGCGCGCGGCCACGTCGAGCTCCAGCTCGTGCCAGCGGCTCAGCCACTGCTCCAGCTTCTGGCGGGTCTGGACATAGCCCTGGGTCAGGCCCTGACCCTGCCACAGCGTGCGCGCCTGGGCATCCAGCTCGGCATCGAGATCGGTGGCGGTGAACACCGGGGCCGCACGCTCCAGTCCGAGGCGGTGCAAGCGCTCCCGCACGGTGGCGGTGTGACCCTTGATGTTGTCAGGCCGAACGTACAAACCGCTGTCCAGGGCCTTGAAGCCCAGCAGGGCCAGGGCGCGATCGCGGCGGCGCAGGGCCACACGGTCACTGCGACCCAGGGCGCCGGTGCTGACCATGATCCAGGCGCCCGACCAGTCGGTGACGCGCTCTTCGCGGTGGCGCCAGCCCGAGAGGTCTTGCGCCAATTCTGCAGCCTGAGGCCCCAGCTTGTAGGTGCCACGCCCGGCCGATTCGATCATCCCTGCCGCGGCCAGGCGAACCAGGGTGACGCGCACGCTGTTTTCGCGGATGCCGAACAGCGCCGCCGAGGTCACCGCATCCGCCGCGGTCACGGGCCGCCCTTCGGCGGCTCGCATCAGGTTGAGGATCAGGGATTTGGGTGCGGGAGAGGACATGAAGGCAATGCGCAAAAACGCCCATACAGGGGATGGTGCGCATCATACTTTCTGTCACGAGTGATTCTGTATGCGGTAAACGCTCAGCATCATCGATGCCCCGGGCGCGAGCTGGCCTCAGTCAGGCGTGCGTCGGCGGACCATCGCGTCACTGATCTGATGCAGCTGATCGGGGCTCAGTTGGGCTGCGGCGGGGTAGATCTCCGTCTCTTCGCGGGTGGCATGAGCGGGGTAGGCCACGGCGAATTCGTCGATCTCGGTCGGCGCCGGGCAGGCCTGGCCCTCGGCCGTGGCGCTCAACCAGGGGCGCAGGGCTTGCCACAGTCGCCCCAGGCTCTCGTGCTGGGCTTCCAACTCGCCGATGCAGCGGGTCAGCTCGGGCTGGCCCAGCGTTCGCAGCGCCGGAAACAGGTCGCGGTCTTCGTCGTCGTGGTGCAGCGGAGCGGCCATGTCGAAGTAACGCAAAATCGACCGCGCGGCCTCCTGGGCCTGATCGTCCGGGCCCCGCTCGGCGAGGTGGGCGCGCAGGCGCAGCGTCAGGCCGGCAAAGCGGCGAACCTTGTCATGGCAGGCCTGCAGCAACTCGATCGGATCGTCGATGCTGGGGGCCACGGGTTGGAGCAGTGGGCGCATGTCGCATTGATAGCACGTCCGGGCCCGTGGCCAAAGCCCACAATGAACTAGTCCTTCCGATCGATAGGCAAAATGGTGTCGAGTCTCTAGAGTGAACGTCAAGCTGCCGTCCGTCCATCTGGGCGACCACCGAGCCCCCACACCATGACCCGTCTGATTGATTCATTCCAGCGCCGCATTGACTACCTGCGGGTATCGGTCACCGACCGGTGTGACCTGCGTTGCACCTACTGCCTGCCCAAGGGCTTCAAGGGCTTTGAGGAGCCTGCACACTGGCTGCGTCACGACGAGATGTCCCGTCTGGTGGGGCTGTTCGTGGGTCTGGGGGTTAGCAAGGTGCGGTTGACGGGCGGCGAGCCGCTGTTGCGGCGCGGTGTCACCGACTTGGCCCGTCAGATTGCGGCCTTGCCGGGTCTGCGCGACCTGTCGGTGTCGAGCAACGGTACCCAACTGGCCCGTCATGCGGCCGGCTTGCGCGAGGCGGGCGTTCGGCGCCTCAACATCAGCCTCGACTCGTTGGATGCCGATTGCTTTGCCCGCATCACAGGGCGGGATTGCTTGAACGACGTGCTCGATGGCCTGCGTGCCGCCCGCGAGGCCGGTTTCCAGCCGATCAAGCTCAACATGGTGGTACAGGCCGACGTCAACCTCGACGAGGTGCAGCGCATGGTGGCCTTTGCCATCGAGCAGGGTTTCGTGCTGCGCCTGATCGAGCCCATGCCTGTGGGCGACACCGGTCGGGCCACCCGGGGGGTGGACCTCAGCAAGCTGGGTGAACAGTTGGCCGCGCAGCATGGCCTGGTGCCGGAGATCATGGGGCAGGGTGCCGGGCCGGCGCGTTACTGGTGCACCCCCGACCGGCAGATGAGCTTGGGCGTCATCACCCCCATGTCGCAGCATTTTTGCGAAGCCTGCAACCGGGTGCGCCTGGGGGTGGACGGCACGCTCTACCTCTGCCTGGGCCAGAACGACCAGGTGCCACTGGGTCGCATGATGCGCGAGGGTGCGAGCGATGCCGAGCTCGTGGCGGCCATCCAGGCCGGCATCCTCGCCAAACCCGAGCGGCATGAGTTCAATGAGCGCCCACAGCAGATTGTGCGTTTCATGTCACAGACCGGGGGGTGAGCATGTGGCGGCCCCATCATCCTGAGTTGTGTCCCGGGCCTGCGCCCTGACGGAGCCTGTTTTTGCCGATTTACCTGAAAGACGAGACCGCCGCCGATGCACCGCCCGAGAGCCTGCATCGGCGTTTGCGTTCGCGCCTGGACGGCATGGCGTTGGCCACCAAGCTGATGCTGATCGGGGGCGTGTTCCTGGTGTTGGCGCTGGCCTCCATCGGCCTGACCCTGTGGGTGACCTGGCAATTGGAAGGGGGCGCGGCCGCCGTCAACGAGGCCGGGCGCATGCGCATGCGCAGCTACCAGTTGGCCTTGAGCTTGCAGCAAAAGCCGGTGAACGCACCGTCGCAGTGGACCACCGAAGTCTCTGATCAACTGCACGCTTTTGACCGCAGCGTGACCTTGTTGCGCCGTGGCGATTCCTCACGCCCTCTGGCCGTGCCCTGGGATGACGCAACCCGGGCGCAGTTCCAGCAACTGGTGAGCAACTGGCAGACGCTGCGTGCCCAGGCCTTGGCCATCGCTGACGGGTCGGCCGCACCGGGTAGCTTGAATGCCCATGTGCAAGGGTTTGTGGCGCAGGTCGATCTGTTCGTCTCTGCCGTCGAGCGCCACCTTTCCGGCTGGACGACGCTGCTGCGCACCTTTCAGCTTGCCATGATGGTGCTGGCCATCTTGAGTGCCCTGGCGCTCATGTATGCGGGTTATGTGTTCATCCTCGAGCCCGTCTCGCGCCTGAAATCAGCCTTGCGTGACATCGAGGGCGGGGACTTCGCCACCCGGGTCATCGTTGAAACCGGCGATGAGATGGGCTCCCTGGCCGAAGGCTTCAACAGCATGGCCGAGAACCTGCAGTCGCTGTATGGCAACCTGGAAACCAAGGTGCGCGAGAAGACCGCCAGCCTGGAAACCAAGCAACAGCGCCTGAGCGCCCTCTACGAGGTGGCGGCCTTCGTGGCCAGTGCCGAGACCCTGGAGGAGCTGGCGCACGGCTTTGCGCGCCACATGCGTCGCATTGCGCAGGCCGATGCGGTGGCCATCCGCTGGTCGGACGTGGCCAACGAGCGCTATGTGCTGCTGGGCAGCGACTGCCTGCCCCACGTCATGGCCGAGGAAGAGCAATGCGTGCTCTCGGGCGACTGTTTTTGCGGCGCCAAGGTGGAGTCCGGCACCATGCCCAGTGTGCGCGTGATCCCGATCCTCGATGCGTCCCGCAACCTCAACAGCCAGGCGGCCAGCCGGCGTGTGCATGACCATTGCGAGCGGGCGGGCTACGCCACCCTGATCACCGTGCCCTTGGGCCTGCACATGCGGGTGTTGGGCGAGGTCGAGCTGTTCTACCGTGGCCAGCCCTCCTTGAGCGAAGAGGAAAAGGCCTTGTTCGAGGCCTTGGCCAGCCATCTGGCTGGTGCCATGGAGAGCTTGCGGGCCGCCGCGCTGGGGCGCGAGGCCGCGGTGTTTTCCGAGCGCCAGCTGCTCGCTCAGGAGCTGCACGACTCGATTGCCCAGTCGCTGGCCTTCCTGAAGATCCAGATGCAGTTGCTGCGCGATGCCATGGCACGCCAGGACCAGCAGGCCATCCATGACACGATGGACGAGCTGGACGTGGGGGTACGCGAGAGCTACAACGACGTCCGGGAGCTCCTGTTGCACTTCCGGGTGCGCACCCACGTCGATGACATCGAGCCGGCCTTGCGCGAGACCCTGTCGAAGTTCGAGCACCAGACCGGGCTGCGCACGCAGTTGTCGATACAAGGGCAGGGCCTGCCGCTGCCGCCCGACGTTCAGATCCAGGTGCTGCACATCGTGCAGGAGGCCTTGTCCAACACCCGCAAGCACGCCCAGGCCACTCAGGTGTGGATCAATGTCCAGACCCAGCCGAGCTGGTGCGTGCAGGTCCGCGACAACGGCCGGGGCTTCGACGTCGAGGCCGGCCCCGCTGATCACACCCATGTGGGCCTGAGCATCATGCATGAGCGCGCCCAACGCATTGGCGCCGATCTGCGCTGCGAATCCGGGCCCGATGGCACGCTGATCGAATTGCGCCTGCCCAACCTTGTGGCCAGCCGCTCTGGCGGCCCCATCACCCAACCCGGTGCCCTGACATCATGACCGATCCCCAGCCTGTCCGCCTGATGGTGGTGGACGACCACAACCTGTTCCGCCGTGGACTGATTGCCTTGCTCTCGCGCGATGCGCGCGTTCAGGTGGTGGCCGAAGCGCGCGACGCGGGCGAGGCGCTCAAGCTTGGTGCCCAGCATCAGCCTGACGTGATCTTGCTGGACAACCACCTGCCGGGGGTCCACGGTGTGGAGGCCTTGCCCCAGCTGTGCGCCACCGTGCCCAGGGCGCGCGTCGTCATGCTCACCGTGAGCGAGGACGCCAATGACCTGGCGCAAGCCCTGGCGCGTGGCGCGGCGGGTTACCTGCTCAAGACGGTCGAGGGCGAGGAACTCGTGGAGGCGGTCATGCGTGCCCAGCAGGGGGAGTCGGTGTTGTCGCCCGAGATGACCGGCAAGCTGATGGCCGCCTACCGCGACGTGTTGAGCCATGGCTCGCCCAAACTGGATTCGGCGCCGGCGGCCCTGGCGCCGGACATGCTGGGGCAGGGGGCCGCCCAGGAGGCGGTTGCGCCAGATCGGCCCAAGGAAGAGCCGTCTTCGCCGGTCTCGCGCCTGTCCCCGCGCGAGAACGACATCCTGCGCGAGATTGCGCGGGGGGCCAGCAACAAGGAAATCGCCCGCACGCTGCAGATCGCCGAAACCACGGTCAAGATCCACGTGCAGCACATTCTGCGCAAGCTGAACCTGACTTCGCGGGTGCAGGCTGCCGTGTTTGCGGTCACCGATCCACACCAAGGTTGATCGGCTCTTGCGGCTCAACTTCGACACCCCACGCGACTGAACCGCAGGTGCATCACATGGGCGTTGTCACGCCCGCGTGATCACTTGAGCAGACCGGTCGAGCGGCCGACTTGCTCGATGACCAGGAAGTCTTCGGGCTTGGCCGGCACGAACTTCTTGGCACCTTGCAGGTCCAGAACTGCCTTGTCGCCGGGCTTGCTGGCGTCCAGGGCCAGGAAGGCCTTGCCAAACTTCTGCACGGTGGCAGCCGGCAGGTCCTTGCGGGCGGTCCAGACGTAGTCCACAAAGGGCGGTGTCGTCCAGATGACCTTGACCTTGGACTGGTCAACCTTGTTGGCGGCCAGCATGCGGTTCCAGACCTCGATGTTCAGCGCGCCGACCTGCACCTTGCCGGACTCGACCATCTTCACGGTGGCATCGTGGGCGCCGCTGTACAGGGGCGCGCCCGAGAAGTCCTTGTCCGCATCGATCTTGAACTGGGTGCTCAGGAAGTGGCGGGGGAAGAGGTGACCGGAGGTCGAGCTCTTGGCGCCAAAGCTGAAGCTCTTGCCGCGCATCTGCTCGGGCTTGCTGATGCCCGAGGCGGTGTTCGCAATGAACACGCTTTGGAATTCGCGGTCAATGTCGCGCATCACCACGGGCTTGGCGCCGGCCATCACCTTGGCCTGCACATAGGTGAAGCCGCCCAGCCAGGCAAAGTCGATCTTGCCGGCGGCCAGCGCCGAGACGGCCGCGCCGTAGTCGATGACCGGCACATAGACGACCTTGACGCCCAGGTTCTTTTGCAGGTGGTCCACCAGCGGCTGGTACTTGCGTGCCAGTTCGGTCGGGTTTTCGTCGGGGATGCCGGAGACGCGGATCACGTCCTCCGCGTGGGCGGTGGCGGCCAGCAGGGGGGCGAGGGCGAGCACGCCAAGGCGGCCGAGCTGGGTCAGACGTTTGAACATGGGGTGTTTCCTTGTGTCAGGCAGGTTGAAAGAACAGGGCGGAGGAGGGCGGCTGGCCTGCGCTTTGCGGGCCGCTGCGCAGCAGACGCGCACGCAGGTGGTCGCCGATGGCGTCGACCAGGGACACCACGGTCACCATGGTGAGCAGCAGCAGGGTCAGGTCGCGGGTGTGGAACAGGCTGATCGCTGTGTTCAAGGCATCGCCAATGCCGCCAGCGCCTACAAAGCCCACCATCACGGTGGCGCGCACATTGCATTCGAAGCGGTAGAGGGTGAACGCTGCCAGGCGCGCCCGGATCTGCGGCAGGACACCGAAGAGGAAGGTGCCCAGCGGGCTGGCGCCCTGCGCCTGCAGAACCGCGGCCGGGCCGGGTTCGACCTCTTCCATCACATCGCAATACAGGCGCCCCATCACCCCCATGTTGTGCAAGGCAATGGCCAGAATGCCGGCCAGCGGGCCGCCGCCCACCCACACCACAAACACCAGTGCCAAGGTCAGCTCGGGCATGGCCCGCGTAAGCTGCAGCAGGCCACGGCTGCCCCATTTGAAGCCCTGGCCAAGAGCCTGGGCCAGCGGGGCGCGGCGCACGGGGTCGGGGAGGTAGCTGCCCGTCATCAAGGGGGCCACGGTCAAGGGGGCAAGCACAAAGGCGACGAGGGCCGACAGCACCGTGGCCACCCAGGCCATCATCAAGGTGTCGCCCGTCAGGGCCACCACAGACGTGATCAGGGGCAGGTCGGGCCGCATGTCGTCAAACGAAAACAGCGTCAGGCCGGGAGCTGACCCCAGGTCCGACCAGGGGATGTCCAGGCGCCACAGGGCCAGGGTGGCGCCGATGCCGGCACACGCCAAGGTCCAGCGGGCACCGCGCTGGCGCAGTTGCTGGCTGACGACTTCCAAAATGAGCACAAAAGCCAGGACGGCCAGCAAGGTGGTGGCCAGCTTGTCGTACTCGAAGTAGCGAATGCTCAAGGCGATTTCGCTGCCCAGACCGCCGGCCCCGACGACGCCCAGGATGGTGCCGTTGCGGATGTTGCACTCCAGGCGAAACAAGGCATAGGCAATCCACTGGCGCCGCACGGCAGGCACGACGGCAAAGACCAGGATGCCCCAGCGCGAGGCACCCGTGGCGCGCAGCGCCTGCACGGTACGCGGATCGACCGCCTCGGCCAGTTCCGCATAGAGCTTGCCGATGCCGCCCCCGGAGGTCAGGGCGATGGCCAGCACGGCTGCGCCGGGGCCCAGGCCGAGCAGGCGCACAAAGATGTACGCCCAGACGATCTCGGGCATGGCGCGCAAAAAACCCAGCGTGAAGCGGGCCAGCCAGCGCAGGGTGGCCGCGGTCACGCGGACCAGGGTGGGCGCGTGTCGAGGAGGGTCGGGCAGGTCCGGCACCTGGATGGCCACGTAGGCCAGGCTCACGCCGAGGACGACGGCCATCACGGTGCCGAGCAGGCCGATCAGCAGGCTCTCGATGGACAGCATCAGAACGCGGCCCAAGAAGTCGGGCGACAAATCCGGATGCAGGAGGCCTCCCAGGATGGCGCCGGCATTGCCCAGGCCGTTGCGGTCAAACAGCTTGCTCACCTGCGTGCCGGTCAGGGCCAGGCAGAGCTCCGCCGAGAGCAGGACGAGCAGCCACAGCGCCCAGCGTCGCCAGGGCTGGACGCGGTCAAATCCGCTCGCCGCTGCCTGCATACAACTGATCCAGTTGGCTGGACGAGACCTGATCGGGGGGCAGGTCGAACATGATCTGGCCGTTGCGCAGGCCAATGACCCGGGTGCAGTCGCGCTTGACGATGTCAAACCAGTGGGTGCAGAACACCAGTGCCATGTGGCGGGCCTGGGCGGCCTCGATGATCAGACGGGTGACGGTACGGGCCGTGTGCGGATCCAGCGAAGCTGTGGGTTCGTCGGCCAGCAAGATGGCCGGATCGGCGATCAGGGCGCGGGCGATGGCCACGCGCTGCATCTGACCGCCGCTGAGCTCGCCCGCCTTGGCCCACTGGTGCTCGGCCACGCCCAGTTGCGCCAGAACCGCGTGCACCCGCTGGCGCTCGATCGGCCACAGCGCGGCCCGCAGCACCTTATGCCACGGCCAAGTTGAAAGTAGGCCGCCCAGCACATTGCTGTGCACGGTGGACTGGGGCACCAGCAGGCTTTGCTGCTCGACGATGCGGCATTGCGAGCGGTAGCGCTGGAGCTCAGTCCAGCCGAAGTCGTGCAGGGCGCGGCCATTGACCTCGATGACCCCGGCGGTGGGGCGCAGCGAACCGGCCAGGAGCTTGATCAAGGTGGACTTGCCGCCCCCACTGGGCCCGATCAGGGCGACGCGCTCACCGGCGGTCAGGCTCAGGGTGATGTGCTGGAGCGTGGGGCGATCTCCCCAGTGCCTGCCCACATCGCGCAGATGGAGTTCGGGCGTCATGTCAATGCGAGCACGGCGCTCGCCAGAGAAAGAAGGAAGAAGACATGCGCAAGAACAGGTCGCGTGACAAAGCCGTCAATTTTACGACCTCGTGTTTCCGAGCTCGGATGCTGTGCCAGCTGAACATGACGTTGGGGGGACGATTTGCGTAACTGATCCAGATCAAATCCGATGTCGGACTACTCCTTTTGACCGATTCCGCCTGACCAACGGAAGGATGTTCACAGCAGGGTTATTTTTGAACACTCTGAGACATAGAAATAGGAGCTTTCCATGTCTCAGAGAGGTAAGGCCTTATCGGTTCTGGTCGTGAGCACACTGGCCTTCATCGTGTGCTTCATGGTCTGGATGATGTTCGGCGTCATCGGGATTCCCATCAAGAAAACCCTCGGTCTGACGAACGCGCAGTTCGGCCTGCTGACCGCCATGCCCGTGCTCACGGGCTCTCTCGTCCGGGTGCCGTTGGGTGTCTGGACCGACCGCTTCGGTGGTCGCATCGTACTGTTCATCACGATGATGCTGTGTGTGGCGCCCATCTACCTGATGGCCTACGCCACCCAGTACTGGCAGTTCCTGGTGCTGGGCATGTTCGTGGGCCTGGCTGGCGGCTCGTTCTCGGTCGGTACGCCTTATGTGGCCCGTTGGTTCCCGAAGGACCAGCAAGGTTTCGCGATGGGCGTGTTCGGTGCGGGTAACTCGGGCGCTGCGGTCAACAAGTTCATCGCGCCGGTCATTCTGGTCGCCGCAGGCTGGACCATGGTGCCGCAGGTCTACGCGGCCATCATGCTGGGCACGGCCCTGCTGTTCTGGTTCTTCAGCTACTCCGACCCCACCCATCTGGTCCAGTCCAAGGCCAGCTTCAGCGACCAGCTCAAGCAACTCAAGGACCCGCGCGTTCTGAAGTACTGCCAGTACTACTCCATCGTGTTTGGCGGCTATGTGGGCCTGAGCCTGTGGATGGTGCAGTACTACGTGGGCGAGTATGGCCTCGACATCCGTGTCGCCGCCTTGCTGGCTGCCTGCTTCTCACTGCCCGGTGGGGTGTTGCGCGCCATCGGTGGCTGGCTGTCGGACAAGCACGGCGCCCACAAGGTCACCTGGTGGGTGTTGTGGGTGTGCTGGATCTGCCTGTTCATTCTGAGCTACCCGCAGACCGATTTCACCATCACCACGGTCAACGGTCCCCAGACCTTCCACATTGGCCTGAACGTCTATGTCTTCACGATCGTGATGTTCACCCTGGGCATCGCGATGGCCTTCGGCAAGGCCAGTGTCTTCAAGTACATCAGCAACGACTACCCCACCAACATCGGCGCCATCTCCGGCATCGTCGGCCTGGCCGGTGGTCTGGGTGGTTTCGTGCTGCCGATCATGTTCGGTTACCTGCTGGACCTCACCGGTGTTCGCTCCAGCGCCTTCATGTTGCTCTACGGCGTCGTCTGGGTCTCGCTGATCTGGATGTACATGACCGAAGTTCGCTCTCGTGACGTGGTGGGCGGTGAGCCCCAGCACGCTCCCGTCGGCAAGCGCGCCTGATTTCTCCCTCAAGGACACATCATGTCAACCATCAAAACCTCGGCGGGCAAGGCCCGTCCGGGCACGACCCTGACGGTCTGGACCCCAGAAGACAAGGCCTTCTGGGAAGCAGAAGGTCAGGCGATTGCCAAGCTCAATCTGTGGATCTCGGTCCCGGCGCTGTTCCTCGCGTTTGCCATCTGGCAGATGTGGAGCGTGGTGGCCGTGAACCTGCCGCTGATGGGCTTCAACTACAGCACCAACCAGCTGTTCTGGCTGGCTTCGGCCCCGGCGCTGTCGGGCGCCACGCTGCGCATCTTCTACTCCTTCATGGTGCCCCTAGTGGGCGGTCGTCGCTGGACGGCGATCTCCACCGCCTCGCTGCTGATCCCGGCCATCGGCATCGGCTTCGCGGTGCAGGATCCCACCACGCCGTATCCGACGATGCTGATCCTGGCGCTGCTGTGCGGCTTCGGCGGCGGCAACTTCTCGTCGTCCATGTCCAACATCAGCTTCTTCTTCCCGAAGGAGCGCAAGGGCTCGGCCCTGGGTGTGAACGCCGGCCTGGGCAACCTGGGCGTGTCGGTGGTGCAGTTCCTCAGCCCCATCATCATCTCGGTCGGCCTGTTCGGCGTGCTGGGCGGTGAGTCGCAGACCATCGTCAACAAGGCCGGTCAGTCGTCCGAGATCTGGGCACAGAACGCCGCCTTCGTGTGGGTGCCCTGGATCGTCATCGTGAGCCTGGCCGCCTGGTTCTTCATGAACGACATTGCCGATGCCAAGGCCTCGTTTGCCACGCAGGCAGCCATCTTCCGCAGCAAGCACAACTGGCTGATGTGCATTCTGTACCTGGGCACCTTCGGCTCCTTCATCGGTTATGCCGCTGGCTTCCCGCTGCTGATCAAGTCGCAGTTCAAGGATGTGAACCCGTTGGCCTACGCCTGGATCGGTCCGCTGGTCGGTGCGCTGATTCGTCCGGTGGGGGGCTGGTTGTCTGACAAGCTGGGCGGCGCCCGCGTCACCTTCTGGAACTTCATCGTCATGGCCCTGGCTGTGGTGGGCGTGCTGTTCTTCCTGCCCAAGGGCACCGGCAGTGCCTACGCCTTGTCC
Organism: Aquabacterium sp.; assembly: GCF_034003525.1. Classification (GTDB taxonomy): domain Bacteria; phylum Pseudomonadota; class Gammaproteobacteria; order Burkholderiales; family Burkholderiaceae_C; genus Aquabacterium. Next base: position 68,047 of record NZ_JAVEYN010000008.1, on the reverse strand, counting down.
ATCGGCCCCGCCGAAGGCAACTTCACCGGCTTCTTCCTGATGTTCCTGGTGCTGTTCCTGACCACCGGCATCGGCAACGGCTCGACCTTCCGCATGATCCCGGTGATCTTCCTGAACCTCAAGACCAGCAAGGTCAAGCGCAACGACGAAGCCGGCATGAACGCCGCCATCAAGGAAGCGAATACCGAAGCGGCCGCTGTGCTGGGCTTCACCGCTGCGGTGGCGGCCTACGGTGGCTTCTTCATCCCCAAGAGCTATGGCACTTCGATCGGTGCCACGGGCGGCCCGGAGCTGGCGCTGATGGCTTTCATCGCCTTCTACCTGCTGTGCATTGCGACCACCTGGTGGTACTACGCCCGCAAGGGTGCCGAGCAGCCTTGCTGATCTCTCACACGTGAATCTGACAGGAGTCAACACATGAGTCACTTTCTTGACCGCTTGACCTTCTTCGCTCAACCCAAAGAAGAGTTTGCAGAAGGCCACGGCGTCACCACGGGCGAGGATCGCACCTGGGAAGACGCTTACCGCAACCGCTGGCAGCACGACAAGATCGTGCGCTCCACCCACGGCGTGAACTGCACGGGCTCTTGCTCGTGGAAGGTCTACGTCAAGGGCGGCATCGTCACCTGGGAAACCCAGCAGACCGACTACCCGCGTACTCGCGACGACCTGCCCAACCACGAGCCCCGTGGTTGCGCCCGCGGTGCCAGCTATTCCTGGTATCTGTACAGCGCCAACCGCGTCAAGCACCCGATGGTGCGTGGTGAGCTGCTCAAGCACTGGCGTGCCGCACGTGCGATTGCCAAGTCTCCGGTGGACGCCTGGGCAGCCTTGATGAGCAACGCCGAAACCCGCCGCAGCTGGCAGAAGGAGCGTGGCCTGGGTGGCTTCGTTCGCGCCAGCTGGGACGAGGTCAACGAGATCGTCGCCGCGTCCAACGTCTACACGATCAAGCAATACGGTCCGGACCGCATCATCGGCTTCTCGCCGATCCCGGCCATGTCCATGATCAGCTACGCCGCCGGCACACGCTACCTGAGCCTGATCGGTGGTGTCGCCATGTCGTTCTACGACTGGTACTGCGACCTGCCGCCCGCCAGCCCGCAGATCTGGGGTGAGCAGACCGACGTGCCCGAATCGGCCGACTGGTACAACTCCAGCTACATCATCGCCTGGGGTTCGAACGTGCCTCAGACCCGTACCCCGGATGCCCACTTCTTCACCGAAGTGCGCTACAAGGGCACGAAGACGGTGGCGGTCACCCCTGACTACGCCGAAATCTCGAAGCTGGCCGACATCTGGATGCACCCGAAGCAGGGCACCGACTCGGCGGTCGCCATGGCCATGGGCCATGTGATCCTCAAGCAGTTCTACTTCGACCAGCGTTCGGCCTACTTCGACGACTACGCCCGCCGCTACACCGACCTGCCGATGCTGGTGATGCTCGACGAGCAGGACACCCCGGCTGGCAAGGCCCTGGTCCCCGGCCGCTACCTGCGCGCCAGCGACATGAGCGGTGACATCGGTGCCGGCACCAACACCGAATGGAAGACCTTGGCCTATGACGCCGACGGCTCCATCGTGGTGCCGAACGGCTCCATCGGCTTCCGCTGGAGCGCCGCGGGCCGTGCCGACGAAGGCAAGTGGAACCTGGAAACCAAGGAAGGCGTGAGCGACCGTTTGGTCGGTCTGAAGCTGTCGGTGCTGGAAGATGCCAACAAGGCGGAGAACCAGACCGCCGAAGTCAACAAGGTGGCCTTCCCGTACTTCGGTGGCATCGACACCCCGAACTTCCCGAGCAACAAGCAAGGCGACATCCTGCTGCGCAATGTGCCCATGAAGCGCATCACCGTGCAGGACAAGAACGGCCAGACCCGCGACGTGTGGGTCGCCACCGTGTTCGACCTGCAAGTGGCCAGCTATGGCGTGCACCGCGGCCTGAAGAATGCCGCTGGTCAACTGGTGGACGATGGCGCCAAGTCGTTCGACGAGAACGTGCCTTACACCCCCGCGTGGCAAGAGCAGATCACCGGGGTGCCGCGCGCCCAGGTCATCACCGTGGCCAGCCAGTTCGCCGACAACGCCGACAAGACCAAGGGCAAGTCCATGGTCATCATCGGCGCGGCCATGAACCACTGGTACCACTGCGACATGAACTATCGCGGCATCATCAACATGCTGATGATGTGCGGCTGTATCGGCCAGAGCGGCGGCGGCTGGGCTCACTATGTGGGCCAGGAAAAGCTGCGTCCGCAAACCGGCTGGACGGCACTGGCTTTCGCCCTCGACTGGTCGCGTCCGCCCCGTCAACAGAACTCCACCAGCTTCTTCTATGCGCACACCGACCAGTGGCGTTACGAAAAGCTGGGCGTGGAAGAGGTGCTCTCGCCCCTGGCTGACAAGAAGCAGTTCGGCGGCAGCATGATCGACTACAACGTGCGCGCCGAGCGCATGGGCTGGCTGCCTTCGGCACCTCAGCTGCAAACCAACCCGCTGAAGGTCGTCAAGGACGCGCAGGCCAAGGGCATGGACCCCAAGGACTACGCCGTCGGCGCCCTGAAGGACGGTTCACTCAAGCTGTCGTGCGAAGACCCGGACAATCCGCTGAACTGGCCGCGCAACATGTTCGTGTGGCGCTCCAACATCCTGGGCTCGTCCGGCAAGGGCCACGAGTACTTCCTCAAGCACCTGCTGGGCACCACCAACGGCGTGCAGGGCAAGGACCTGGGCGCAGGCGATGCCAAGCCACAAGAAGTCAAGTGGCACGACCAGGCTCCCGAAGGCAAGCTGGACCTGCTGGTCACGCTCGACTTCCGCATGAGCACCACCTGTCTGTACTCGGACATCGTGCTGCCCACGGCCACCTGGTACGAGAAGAACGACCTCAACACGTCCGACATGCACCCCTTCATCCACCCGCTGTCCGCCGCGGTGGACCCGGCATGGGAAGCCCGTTCTGACTGGGAGATCTACAAGGGCTTTGCCAAGACCTTCTCCGAAGTCTGCGTGGGCCACCTGGGCGCCGAGAAGGAAGTCGTGATGACTCCGATCATGCACGACACGGCCGCCGAAATGGCCCAGCCGTTCGATGTGCAGGACTGGAAGCGTGGCGAGATCGACCTGATCCCCGGCAAGACCGCGCCGCAGATCACCGTGGTCGAGCGCGACTACCCGAACACCTTCAAGCGTTTCACCTCGCTGGGCCCGCTGATGAACAAGCTGGGCAACGGTGGCAAGGGCATCGGTTGGAACACCGAGGACGAAGTCCGCGCGCTGGGCGAGTTGAACGGCAAGGTCCGCGAAGAGGGCGTCAGCCAGGGCTTCCCGAAGATCGAGTCCGACATCGACGCCACCGAAGTGGTGCTGATGCTGGCCCCCGAGACCAACGGTCACGTCGCCGTCAAGGCCTGGGACGCACTGGGCAAGCAGACCGGTCGGGATCACACCCACCTGGCCCTGCACCGCGAAGACGAGAAGATCCGTTACCGCGACATCCAGGCGCAACCGCGCAAGATCATTTCCTCGCCGACCTGGTCGGGTCTGGAAAGCGAGAAGGTGTCGTACAACGCCGGCTACGCCAACGTGCATGAGCTGATCCCATGGCGCACCCTGACCGGCCGTCAGCAGTTCTACATGGACCATGAATGGATGCGTGCCTTCGGCGAGGGCTTCGTTTCCTACCGTCCGCCGGTCGACCTGAAGACCCTGCATGAAGTGCAGGATCGCAAGCCCAACGGCAACAAGGAGATCGCGCTCAACTTCATCACGCCGCACCAGAAGTGGGGTATCCACTCCACCTACACCGACAACCTGTTGATGCTCACGCTCAACCGCGGTGGCCCGGTGATCTGGCTGAGTGAAGACGACGCGAAGCGTGCCGGCATCGTGGACAACGACTGGGTTGAGCTGTTCAACACCAACGGCGCCATCGCGGCCCGTGCGGTGGTGAGCCAGCGCGTGAACCCCGGCATGGTCATGATGTACCACGCTCAGGAAAAGATCATCAACACCCCGGGCTCGGAAATCACCGGCACCCGCGGCGGCATCCACAACTCGGTGACCCGGATTGTGCTGAAGCCCACCCACATGATCGGCGGTTACGCCCAGCTGAGCTACGGCTTCAACTACTACGGCACGATCGGTACCAACCGTGACGAGTTCGTGGTGGTCCGCAAGATGAACAAGGTTGACTGGATGGACGGCGAAGGTTCCGCCACCAGCTCGCAAGGAGCACACGCATGAAAATCCGCGCTCAAATCGGCATGGTCCTGAACCTGGACAAGTGCATTGGTTGCCACACCTGCTCGGTGACCTGCAAGAACGTCTGGACCAGTCGCCCTGGCGTCGAGTACGCCTGGTTCAACAACGTCGAAACCAAGCCTGGCATTGGTTATCCCAAGGAATGGGAAAACCAGGACAAGTGGAACGGTGGCTGGGTGCGCAAGGCCAACGGCAAGATCGAGCCCCGTCAAGGCGGCAAGCTCAGCTTGCTGATGAAGATCTTCGCCAACCCCAACCTGCCCGAGATCGACGACTACTACGAGCCCTTCACCTTCGACTACGAGCACCTGCAAAACGCGCCCAAGTTGAAGGCCGCGCCCACCGCGCGTCCACGCAGCCTGATCACCGGTCAGCGCATGGAGAAGATCGAGTGGGGTCCGAACTGGGAAGAAATCCTGGGCGGCGAGTTCAGCAAGCGCAGCAAGGACAAGAACTTCGACGATGTCCAGAAGGACATCTACGGCCAGTTCGAAAACACCTTCATGATGTACTTGCCTCGCCTGTGCGAGCACTGCCTGAACCCAGCTTGCGTCGCATCGTGCCCCTCCGGTTCGATCTACAAGCGCGAGGAAGACGGCATCGTCCTGATCGACCAGGACAAGTGCCGCGGCTGGCGCATGTGCGTCTCGGGCTGCCCTTACAAGAAGATCTACTACAACTGGAAGTCGGGCAAGGCCGAGAAGTGCATCTTCTGCTACCCCCGTATCGAAGCCGGCCAACCCACGGTCTGCTCCGAAACCTGTGTGGGCCGCATCCGCTACCTGGGCGTGCTGCTGTATGACGCAGACGGCATCCAGGCTGCGGCCAGCGTCGAGCACGACCGTGACCTGTACCAGGCCCAACTGGACCTGTTCCTGGACCCGAACGATCCGAAGGTGATCGAGCAGGCCCGCAAGGACGGCATCCCCGAAGCCTGGCTGGTGGCTGCCCGCCACAGCCCCGTCTACAAGATGGCCGTGGACTGGAAGGTGGCCCTGCCGCTGCACCCCGAGTACCGCACGCTGCCGATGGTCTGGTACGTGCCGCCGCTGTCGCCCATACAGGCTGCGGCCAACGTGGGCGACCTGGGCGTCAACGGTCAGATCCCCGACGTCAAGCAGTTGCGCATTCCGGTCAAGTACCTGGCCAACCTGCTGACCGCTGGCGACACCTTCCCGGTGACCCGCGCGCTGGAACGCATGCTCGCCATGCGCGCCTACATGCGCAGCCGCCATGTGGACGGCGTCGAGAACAAGCAGGTGCTGGACCAGTTCGGTCTGGACAAGCACACCGTCGAGGACATGTACCACGTGATGGCCATTGCCAACTACGAAGACCGCTTCGTGATCCCGTCGGCTCACCGCGAGTACGCCGAGAACGCGTTCGACCTGCGTGGGGGCTGCGGCTTCTCGTTCGGCAACGGTTGCTCGGATGGCGCCAGCGAGGCCAGCCTGTTCGGTGGCACCAAGAAGCGCACCATCCCCATCAAGTCGGAGGTGTGAACATGACGTCGTTTTTCCAACGTCAACCCGACGTCACGCCCAGCTACACGCTGCGGGCTTTGGCCCATCTGCTGAGCTACCCCGGCGCCGAGCTGCGCGCCGTGGTGCCCGAGTTGCAGCAGGTGCTGGCCAACGAGGGGGCGGTGAGCGACCAGCGCCTGGCTGGCCTCAACAAGCTGCTCGGCACGCTGATCCAGCAGGACCCGTTTGCCGTGGAGGAGGCCTACGTCGAGCTGTTCGACCGAGGGCGCGCCACCTCGCTGCACCTGTTCGAGCATGTGCACGGGGACTCGCGTGACCGTGGCCCCGCCATGATCGACCTGATCAAGACCTATGAGCAGGCCGGCTTGATGCTGGACCCCAACAAGGTCGGCGGCGAGTTGCCCGACTACCTGCCCGTGGTGCTGGAGTTCGTCTCCACCTTGACGGCCGCGCAGATGCGCGACTTCATCGGTGAGATCGCCCACATCCTGAACGCGGTGCACACGGCTCTGGTCAAGCGCCAGAGCCTGTATGCCCATGTGCTGGCCGCGGTGCTGGAGATCGGCAAGCAGGACATCGAAACCGTGGCCGTGGTGGCCGAGGAGGACCTGGACGAAAGCTGGGCCGAGCCTGAAGCCTTTGCGGGCTGCAGCAGCAAGGGCCAGCAAAGCCCCGATCAGCCTCAACCCATCCAGATCGTGCGGCGGACCGCATCGACCCAACAACGAGGAGCATCAGCATGAGCCTCTCTCATCAATTCATCTTCGGCATCTATCCCTACATCTGCGGCGCCCTGTTCATCTTGGGCAGCCTGATGCGCTTTGACCGCGAGCAGTACTCGTGGCGCAGCGAATCGAGCCAGATGCTGTCCACCGGCAGCCTGCGTGTGGGCTCCAACCTGTTCCACATCGGGATCATTGGCCTGTTCTTTGGTCACTTCGTGGGCATGTTGACGCCTCACTCCGTGATCCACGCGCTTGGCATCACGGCGGGGCAAAAGCAGATGCTGGCCGTGGTGGCCGGTGGCATTCTTGGCGTGATCGCCTTGATCGGCCTGATCCTGCTGATCCACCGTCGCCTGACCAACGCCCGCGTGCGCGCCACCTCGCGTGGCCGCGACTTCCTGGTGTTGTTCTGGATCCTGGCCACGCTGCTGCTGGGTCTGTCCACCGTGCCGCTGTCCGTGCAGCACAGCGACGGCGGCACCATGCTCAAGCTGATGTCCTGGGCGCAGCACCTGGTCACCTTCCAGGGTGATGCCCCCAGCTTCATCACCGACGTGTCGATCGTCTTCAAGATCCACATGTTCATGGGCATGAGCTTGTTCGCCATCTTCCCGTTCACCCGTCTGGTGCATGTGTGGAGCGGCTTCGCTTCGGTGGGCTACATCGCCCGTCCGTGGCAGGTCGTGCGCAGCCGCAAGATGGGTCTGAACAAGTAAGGGAGCCAGCATGATGAGCGTGAATCTGTCCACCGCAGGGGCGCGCCCCCTGCGCGTCGGTGACGTGCTGCTGGCCGATGACATCGCCAGCCTGACAGAAACCGAGTGTCGCCAGCGCGCCAGCCTGGAGTTGTTACGCCAGGCGGCCATCGACGCCGGTCTGCTCTCCGCCGACGATCCACAGCCAGTCGATGGGGTGATGTCCGAGGCGGCTGCCGAGGCCATCGACCTGTGGCTGGCGCAAAACCTGCGCGTGCCCGACCCCGATGAGGCCTCCTGCCGCCGGCATTACGCCGCCCATCCGTCGAAGTACGCGCTGGGTGAGCGTGTGCAGGCGCGCCACATCCTGTTTGCGGTCACGCCCGGTGTGGACGTGCAGGCGCTGCGCCAGCGTGCCGAGCAGGCCTTGCTGGACGTGCGTGCCGAGCCGCGTCGCTTTGCCGAGGTCGCCCGTGACCTGTCCAACTGCCCCAGCTCCACGCAGGGCGGTGATCTGGGCTGGTTGCGTGCCGAGGACTGTGCCCCGGAGTTCGCCCGCGAACTGTTCGCTCAGGACGAGGGTACGGCCAACGTGGGCGTTTTGCCCCGCCTGGTGCACAGCCGCTTTGGCCTGCACGTGGTCGAGGTGCTGCAGCGTGACCCCGGTCAGATGCAGCCTTTCGAAGTCGTGCAAGAAGCGGTGGCCCAGTCCCTGCGTCAGCAGGTGTGGGTGACGGCCTTGCGCCAGGCCATGCAGCTGCTGGCCGGTCGATGGGAGGTCCACGGCGTGGATCTGGACGCTGCTGACTCACCTCTGCTGCAGTAAACCCATGGATGACGAACTGCTCAAGCGGATCCGCCGCTTCAGAACGGACTACTTTCCCCAGTATCAGGGGCAGTTCAAGGCGTTGGTTGAGCAGGGGCAACACCCCACGATCCTGTTCGTGGGGTGTTCCGACTCCCGCCTCTTGCCCTACATGCTGACGGGGGCTGGCCCGGGTGAGCTGTTTCTCGTGCGCAATGTGGGTGCGCTGGTGCCGCCCTACAACGGCCTGCACGGCCTGCATGGCACGGCAGCAGCCATCGAATACGCGGTGCTCAACCTGCACGTGAGCCACATCGTGGTGTGCGGGCACTCGCACTGCGGCGCCGTGAAGGCGCTCTACGAAGAAGTGTCCCCGGAAGCCAAGAACCTCAATGCCTGGCTGGACCTGGCGCGCGAGGCCACCTTGCCTGTGCAAGTGTCGGAGGAGGCTTTGCGACGCACCGAGCAGCGCTCAGTGGTGCTGCAGCTTGAGCGATTGATGGACTACCCGATGGTGCGCCAGCGGGTGGAGAAACGCCAGATCGCCCTGCATGGCTGGCATTACGTCATCGAAGAGGGCGAGGTCCACGTCTTTGATGTCAAGTCGGGCAAGTTCGTCCCGGCCTCGGACGCGGAGCACAGTGGTACCGGGCCCTATCACGACATGGACGTCGACAGCAGTTCGATCTTCAACGAGGTCGACGCGTCCTGGTATCCACCTTGCTGACGCTCTGGTGCTCGCTAGAGTTTCCCCGGACCCTCTGAAGGGTGTATGTCATTCGGACGAGGGGGAAACCTGGGGGTCCTCCCTGAGGCGCGCTTTGCGCAGCATCAAATCCACACCTCTGACTTATACCCAAAATCCACCTCAGTTCACAGGATTTTGAAGGGATCCATCATGGTTTCACGTCGCTTGGATGTGGTGTCCTACCTGGGCAGCCAGGTATTGTTTCAGAACATGTCCGAGGCGGAGCTGCAGCGCATCGCCGCCGCATCGTGTGTTCGGCGCGTTCAGCGGGGTACCGAAATCTTCGCGGCTGGTGATGCATGCGAGGACCTGTATCTCGTCGTGGACGGGCTGGTGAAGCTCTATGCGAAGGGCCCCAATGGCCAGGAGAAGGTCATTGAGGTGGTGGGTGAGGGTGGCTGCGTGACCGAGGCGCTGCTGTTCAATGACCAGCCGCACAGCGTCAATGCCAGCGCCCTGGTCGACGTGCAGATGGTCGAGGTGCCCAAGGACGTGCTGATGAGCGAACTGAACCGCAACCCGGCGATGGCCTTGCGCTTCATCACCGACCTGTCTCGCCGCTTTGCGGGCCTGGTCCGTGACATTGAAGCCTTGACCTTGCACTCGGGCATCAAACGGGTGGTGGACTACCTGGTGCACTCGCCCGATGTGGGCCAGGTGCCTGCTTCACAGCGCGATGCCACGGTGTCCTTGCCGGCCAGCAAAGGCACGATCGCGTCGCTGCTGTCCGTCACACCCGAGCATTTCTCGCGCATCCTCCACGAACTGCAGGCCAACGGCCTGATCGCCGTGAACCGCCGGCAGATCCACATTCCGGATGTACAAAGGTTGGCGTGCTACGGGTAAGCGCATCGACCTGCCTCTGAAGGCATCGCGAACAGAGCCGCCAAGCTGGGTGCTTGGCGGCTTTTTCACTGGGTCAGCTGTGGGCAGACCTTGTGTCTCAGGCTTGAAACGAATGCGTCCTAGAATCGGACACGGTTGTACTCGACACGTTCAACGGAGCCCCCATGCTTTCAGAAGACAAAAAACAGGAGTTCATTGGCGCGCTCACGCAGAAGATCCGTGCCAATGGCCGGTCTGAAGCGTGCCCGATGTGCGGCAATGAGAAGTTCCTGATGGTCGATGCCTGCCTGGTCAATGTGCTGCAACCCGACGTCAAGAGCGTGACCCTGACCGGTGCCTCCATCCCCACGCTGGCCATCATTTGCGACAACTGTGGCTACCTGAGCCAGCACGCCGTGGGCGCGCTGGGGGTGTCGCCAACCTGAGGCCGGCTCCGCTCAGGCGAGCGCCAGGGGGCGCTCTTGCCGCAGTTTGAAGACGTCCACTGTTTGCACCAGCGCGGTGGACTGGCTCTGCAGTGACTGGGCGGCCGCGGCGGCTTCTTCGACCAGGGCGGCATTGCCCTGAGTCACCTGATCCATCTGGCCCATGGCCTGGTTGATCTGCTGGATGCCCGCTGATTGCTCTTCGCTGGCGCGGGAGAGGGCGTCCATGATGTGCGCCACTTCGCTCACGCTGGTGACAACGTCCTGCATGGTGCGCCCGGCTTGTTCGACCAGACGGCAGCCTTGCTGCACATCGCCGACCGACGATTCGATCAGCTTCTTGATCTCCTTGGCCGCATCGGCGGAGCGTCCGGCCAGACTGCGCACTTCGTTGGCGACCACGGCAAAGCCACGCCCCTGCTCACCGGCACGCGCCGCTTCCACGGCAGCGTTGAGCGCCAACAGATTGGTCTGGAAGGCGATGCCATCGATCACGCTGATGATGTCGGCGATCTGGCTGGACGAGGCACTGATGGCCTCCATGGTGTGCACCACATCGTTGACCACCTTGCCGCCGCGGCCTGCGACCTCGGCCGCGCTGGAGGCGACATCGTTGGCGTGACGCCCGTTGTCCAGATTTTGCTGGACGGTGGCGGTCAGTTGCTCGAGCGACGCGGCCACCTGTTGCAGCGAGCTGGCTTGCTCTTCGGTGCGTTGCGACAGGTCGAGGTTGCCCATGGCGATCTGGCTGGTGGCCGTGGAGATGGTCTCCGAGCCCTGACGCACGTTGTCCACGATGTCGACCAGGCTGTTGTTCATGGTTTGCAAGGCGGTGAGCAACTGACCCATCTCGTCGTGCGACTGGATGTCGACGTGGCCGGTGAGATCGCCCTGCGCCACTTTCTGGGCCAGGTTGACCGCTTGTGCAATGGGGCGCTGGATGGAGCGGGAGATCCGGTAGGCGGTCAGCGTGCCGACGATCAAGGCGGCGCCAGTCAGGCTCAGGATCAGGATCAAGGAGGTGTCGATGGCGGCCTGAGCGGCCTGGCTGCGCTCGCTCATCAGCCGGCTTTGCAACTGGGTGAGGGCGCTGATGGGCGCTTGCAGGGCATCGATGGCCGGCAAGGTGTCCTCGTTCATGGCGCGGATGGCGTCTTCATGCTGGCCGTCCGCAAGCAGTTGGCGCACGCGGTTGAAGGAGGCCACGAAGGCGGTCCGGCGAGCCTTGATCTCCTGCATCAGAGCCTTGGCCTCAGGCAGATACACCAATTCGTCCAGCGTCTGCATGGCTTCGTCGATGCTGCTCTTGTTGTCATTGATGGACTGGTTGAGCTGGGCGCGACGCTGCGGGTCATCGGTCAGCAGCAAGGCCATGGTGTGGCGTGCATTGGTGCGGGTGGTGGCATCCACGAAGGCGGCGGCCTCCGATTTGCGCCATTCCACCTCGATGATCTGCTTGTTGTTGTCGCTGATGCGCTGGAACTGCAGGCCCGCGATGATGGCGGCCATGCCGAGCATGAGCAGCAGCAGGCCGAAGCCGAGGGCCAGTCTCTGGCCAATGCTGAGTTGAAGGCGTTTCACAGTGGTTTCCTTTCAGTGCCGGTCTGCCTCGGCGGGCGAGGTGGTGCCAGCCGGTGGGCGCGTCTGGCGCGCTGCGTACTGGGTGTTCAGGGTGAGCACCTGCTCCCTCAACTCGGACAGCAAGGCATGCGCCTGGTCTTCGTCAAAGTCGGTGCGGTAGACCTTCTTGACCCCCCGATGCGCCAGCTGGATGTGCACGGTGGGGCTGAGGTCGTGCTGGGCCAAGGAGGCCTTGACGCAGGAGAGGGCGCAGCCGTCGATCGCGACGATGGGGCGGCCGTGTTGCGCGGCTTCCTGGGCCGTGCGGACCAGCTTGGGCACACGCCCACCCACGCCGGCAATGCACGACATCTCGGCGCTGCCTTCTCGGTCCAGTCGCACGGCCAGGTGGTTGGCGAGCTGGGCGGCGCTGGAGCAGCCTGAACAGGCATACACCAGAGAGAGTTGTTCGTGTTCGCGAGCCATGGCGCTGTCCCAGTGAGGATGGGTGGGGTAAACGATAGGTGTACGGATGATGGGCCTGCGCCGCGCTTTTGGGGAGGGGTGGGCGCGACAAAGCGGCCCGTTCTTGTTGTGCATCAAAACTGGCTGATTGGACGATGTGCTAAGACGCCATCGTTCTTTGGAACGATGGCGAGGCGTGGCTGAGGTCCTCCCGTTGGCTGGCTTTGCGTCATCTCAAAGCCCTGAGTCGGTGTCGTCACCAGAATCCGCTCGGTGGATCGATTCAGGGTTTGCCCGTGGGGCGACGCGTTCCGGTCCGAGATGAAAGGCTGGAGATGAATGCCACGCGGGTCCCGGAACTGGTGTGTCCGGCAGGGTCACTCCGCTCGTTGCAACTGGCGGTGGACGCTGGTGCCGATGCGGTCTACATGGGTTTGAAGGACGCGACCAATGCGCGAAACTTCGCGGGGCTGAACTTCGATCAGAAGCAGGCGCGACAGGGCGTGCAGTACGCCCGTGACCGCGGGCGCCATGTGCTGATGGCCCTGAACACCTATGCCCAGGCCGAGCAGCCGCAGCGCTGGTTCGATGCGGTGGACATGGCGGCCGACATCGGGGTCCACGCCCTGATCCTGGCCGACCCGGGGGTGATGGCGTACGCGCGGCGGGTGCACCCCGAACTGCGCTTGCACCTGTCGGTACAGGCCTCCGCCACGAATTACGAGGCCATCGAGTTCTACCGTGAGCGCTATGGCATCCAGCGCGCGGTGTTGCCGCGCGTGCTGACGCTGTCGCAGGTGGCGCACCTGATTCGCAACACGAAGGTCGAGATTGAGGTGTTCGGCTTTGGCAGCTTGTGCGTGATGGTGGAAGGGCGCTGTGCGCTGTCTTCCTACGCCACCGGCCAGTCGCCCAACAACGCAGGCGTGTGTTCGCCGCCATCGGCGGTGCGCTGGGACCAGTGCGGCGACCGGGTGGATGCGCGCCTGGGCGGCATCCTCATCGACCGCTTCGAGCCCGATGAGCCGCGCGGCTATCCGACGCTGTGCAAGGGACGCTTCGATGTGGACGGCACGGTGGACTACGCCATCGAGGAGCCGACCAGTTTGAACACCCTGGCCATCCTGCCCGAGCTGATGCAGGCGGGCGTGTCGGCGATCAAGATCGAAGGGCGCCAGCGCAGTGCGGCCTATGTGGAGCAGGTGACGCGCACCTGGCGGCAGGCCATTGATGCGTGCAAGGCGCAGCCTGAGCGTTACTCGGTGCAGCCCGCCTGGACGACCGCTCTGGGCCGCTTGGCCGAGGGGCAGCAGCACACCTTGGGCGCCTTCTCGCGCCCGTGGCAATGAGGCGAGAGAACAATGAGCATGTTCCAACTGAGTGTGGGGCCGGTGCAGTATTACTGGTCCCGAGATACCTTGACGGCGTTCTACGCCGAAGTGGCCGATTCGTCGGCGCACACGGTATGCCTGGGCGAGGTGGTGTGTTCGCGTCGGCACGAGATGAAGCCGGAAGACTGGCTGGCCTTGGCGCGTGAGCTGAATGCCGCGGGCAAGGAAGTGGTGATCGGCACCCAGGCCCTGCTGGAAACCGAAGCCGAGCTGCGCAGCCTGCGCCGCTGGGTGGAGCAGGGCGACTTCATGCTGGAAGCCAATGACACGGCGGCCGTGCGCCTGCTGGCGGGGCACACGCCCTGGGTGATCGGCCTGCATGTGAACGTGTACAGCGCCCCGTCTTTGGCCGAGTACGCGGCCCTGGGTGCCACGCGCTGGGTCGCGCCAGTGGAGATGTCTTTGCCCGACGTGGGCAAGGTCTGTCCGCCCGGCTCGGCGGTGCAAAGCGAGGTGTTTGCCTTCGGGCGCATGCCGCTGGCCCTGTCGGCGCGGTGCTTCACGGCGCGTCACCATCATCTGCAGAAGGACCACTGCGAGTTCCGCTGCATGGACGACCCCGATGGCCTGGCCCTGCGCACGCGCGAAGGGCAGGACTTCCTCACGCTCAATGGCATCCAGACCCAGTCGGGCACGGTGCAGTGCCTGTTGGGCGAGCGCGAGGCCTTGCAGGCTGCCGGTGTGCAGCGCTTGCGCCTGTCGCCCACCTCGCAGGACTTTGCCGAGGTGCTGCGCCAGTTCGATGCCGTGATGAACCACGGCGCTCCCAGCACTGAGGCGATCGAGGTGATTCGCTCGCTGCGCATGCCGGGTCCTTTGTCCAATGGGTACGCCCGGCCCCAGCGCCCGGGCATGGTGTGGATCAACTCATGAAACAGCTTTTGCGTGAAGTCGTGCGGTGCCTGCCGGTATGGCCGCCTTCCATGGTGATGGCGCAGGCGCTCAACCGCCTGTGGTGGCCGCTGGTGGACGAGACCACCCAGGCCGAACTTTCCGGTCGTGTGGTGGAGCTGGTGGTGGACGATCTGGGCATCACCTGCCGTTTGCAGGCGGGCCCGCGCGGCCTGTCACCGGCATCTGCCGGCCAGCCTGTGGCGCTGCGTCTGAAGGCCACCGCTCAGGTCTATTGGCGACTGCTGCAAGGGCAGGATGATCCGGATACGCTGTTCTTCGATCGGAGGATGGTCATGGAGGGGGACACGGAGTATGGTCTCCTCCTCAAGAACACGTTGGACGCCGTGGGCCCACCTCGTTGGCCTTTTGCAGGGCGCCCGAACACGCACCATGCCCGCTGACAAGCCGAATCGCCCCGTCATTCCTCTCAAAGCCCAGGCGGCTGCACCTTCGACCCCGACACCCGCGCAAGCTCGTGCGCAGGCAAAGCTGCACCCTGCGCCGTGGCGCTGGGCCTTGCTGCTGCATGCGCCACACCGTCTGGCGTTTGCCAGCGCGGTGGCTGTGATGACCCTGGCCAGCTTGTGGTGGTGGCTGGTGATGGCCGGGCGGGGTACCGGGGCCTTTCACATGGCCATGGTGGTGCCCGAGACCTTTGTGCACGCGCTTTTGATGAGCTTTGGCTTCATGCCCTTGTTCTTCACGGGTTTTCTGTTCACGGCCGGTCCCAAGTGGTTGCGGATGCCGGAGGTGAGTGCGCGGCAGGTGCTGCTGGGCGTGCTGACCATGGTCATAGGCTGGGTGGGGCTGTTGGTGGGCGCTTATGTGCACCACCGTCTGGCCGCGTTGAGTGTGGGGGTGGCCACCTTGGGCTGGGCGATGCTGTCGGGCCGCTTTGTGGGCATGGTGCAGCGCAGTCCGGCACCGGATCGCCTGCATGCCAGCTTGATTGCCGCCGCCAGCGTGGTCGGCCTGTTGTGCCTGATGGCCGCTGCCGTGGGCCTGTCTACTCAGGCTTATCTGATGGTGCGCGTGGCCGCGCTGCTGGGCTTGTGGCTCTTCATCGTGCCGGTGTATGTGGTGGTGGCTCACCGCATGATTCCGTTCTTCTCGGCCTCGGCCTCGGCCGTGCCCAGCCTGGACGCCTGGCGTCCCAACTGGCTGCTGTGGACCATGTTGGGCATGGTCGTGCTGCAAGGCGGCTGGGTGTGGGCGGAGGCACGCAGCCTGGCGATGCCTTCCAGGCTGTGGATGCTGCGCTTTGGCACGGCCCTGGTCTCGGGCGTGCTGATTCTGGCGCTGGCGGTGCGCTGGGGGCTGTGGCGTAGCCTGCGCAACCGCTTGTTGGCCATGCTGCATCTGGGCTTCGTCTGGCTGGGTGTGGCCTTCTGCCTCGACGCCTTCACCGTGTGGATGCGCGCCCAGGGCGTGGACATCCCGACCTTGCTGCCCCTTCACGCTTTGACCATGGGCTTCCTGGGCAGTGTGCTGCTGGCCATGGTTACCCGCGTGAGTTGCGGACACAGTGGGCGTGTGCTGGCGGCCGACAGCATGGCGTGGGGCCTGTTCTGGAGTCTGCAACTGGCAACGCTGACCCGGCTGGCAGCCACGCTCTGGCCCGCGCACGCCAGCACCCTGTTGCTGGCTGCCGCCTCGTTGTGGCTGCTCACCCTGGGCGCTTGGAGCGCCCGCCATTGGCGCTGGTATGGGCAACCGCGGGTGGATGGCCGACCCGGTTGATTCAAGGTTCAAGGCGCCCACCCGGGCGCCTTTTGTTTTGGATCGGGCAAACCCTGGGGTGCATGGGATGCCTGTCTGACAGCGGGTATGCGTGTGCGACAAGCCCCATGAATTCGCAGGACGGCATCTGATCTACTTCAATGTCCGAGCATTTTGCTGGGTCGATCATGACCTGAACGAACCAGCAAAGTGACGATCATGAAGTTCTCCCTCCATCCCTATCGCGGTTTCATCCTGGGCGCTGTGGTGTCCGCGTTGACGGTGTCTGGCGCCTGGGCCACCTGGGGCGCCTTGCGCTCCGAGGAGGCGGCCCCGAAGATCGTCTCAGGCAACGGCCGGCTGGATGTGCAACGCATCGAGGTCGCCACCAAGTTCCCGGGCCAGGTGCAAAGCATCGCCGTGCACGAGGGGGACATGGTCAAGGTGGGCGACATGATCGCGCAAATGGACACCACCGACCTGCAACGCCAGCTCGATGGGGTGGTGGCCATGCGCCAGCGTGCAACCCAGGCCATGGCCCGCGCGCAAGGCGAGGTGCGCGTGCAAAGCCTCAAGGCCAAGGTGGCGCAGATGGACTATGACAACGCCGTGCGGATGCGCGACGACACGCTCATCTCCGAATCCGAGCTCAAGAAGCGCCAGGCCCAGCGTGACGGCGAATCCAGCGGGGTCAGCATTGCCACCGCCGCCTTGGGGGAGGCAAGGGCTGCCCAGGCCGAAGCCGAGGCCGGCATCGAGCGCCTGAAAAACGCCATCGCCGACCACACCCTCAAGGCCCCGGTGGGGGGGCGCATCGAATACCGTGTGGTCGAGCCCGGTTCCGTCATCCCGGCCGGGGGGCGTGTGGCCACGCTGGTGGACACCTCGCAGGTCCACATGACCATCTTCTTGCCCACCAAGGTCGCCGGCCAGGTCCGCGTGGGAGACGAGGCGCGCATCGTGCTGGACGCCGCACCCGATCTGCGCCTGCCAGCCAAGGTCAGCTTCGTCTCGGCCGATGCCCAGTTCACGCCCAAGCACGTCGAGACCGCCAGCGAGCGCGAAAAGCTGAGCTTCCGCGTGAAGCTGTCGTTGTCGCCCGAGGTGGCCTTGGCCCATGCGGGCCTGCTCAAAGGAGGCCTGACCGGCAACGGCTTCGTGCGCCTGAGCGAGCCGCCCGCCCGCACCGAGAGCAAGACCGCCGACGCCCGCACCGCCAGCGCCTGGTGAGCCGCTCATGCAGTCCGCGATCATCGTCGAGTCGGTGAGCCATGCTTACGACGGCAAACCGGCGCTGGATCAGGTCAGCCTCACGCTGCCCCTGGGCAAGACCGTCGGCCTGGTGGGGCCGGACGGGGTGGGCAAGTCCACCTTGCTGGCGCTCATGGCCGGCGTCAAGAAGTTGCAGTCCGGTAGGCTGATCGTGTTGGATGGCGATGTGGCCGATGCCGCCTTTCGCCGTGAGTTGGCACCCCGGGTGGCCTACATGCCGCAGGGCCTGGGCCGCAACCTCTACCGCTCGCTCTCTGTCTACGACAACATCGACTTCTCGGCGCGCCTCTTCGGGGTGCCGTCGGCCGAGCGTGACGCACGCATCCAGCGCCTGATGCGCGCCACCGCACTCGACCCCTTCCATGCCCGTCCGGCTGGCAAGCTCTCGGGCGGCATGAAGCAGAAGGTCTCGCTGTGCGCGGCCCTCGTGCACAACCCCGATCTGCTCATTCTCGACGAGCCCACCACGGGCGTGGACCCCTTGTCGCGCCGGCAGTTCTGGGCACTGGTCGAGAGCCTGCGCACCGAGCGCCCGCACATGACCGTGCTGGTCGCCACCGCCTACATGGAAGAGGCCGAGCGTTTCGACCACCTCGTGGCCATGGACGAGGGTCGCGTGCTGGTGTGCGCACCCACCATCGGCGTGCTGGAGCAGACCCGATCGGCCAGCCTGGAAGAGGCCTACATCAAGCTCTCCCGCAAGGGCGACACCGCGCCGCTGCTGATCCCGCCTCTGCCACCACACGACGGACCACCCGCGATGGAGGCCGAAGGCCTGACCCGTCGCTTTGGCGACTTCGTGGCCGCCCGCGACGTGAGCTTCTGCATCCCGCGCGGTGAGATCTTCGGCTTCCTGGGCTCCAACGGCTGTGGCAAGACCACGACCATGAAGATGCTCACCGGCCTGCTCGACATCACCGAGGGCTCGGCGCGCCTGCTCGGCAAGCCGGTGGACGCGTCGGACCTGCGCACCCGCCTGCACATCGGCTACATGTCGCAGCTCTTCTCGCTGTACGAAGAGCTGTCCGTGCGCCAGAACCTGCAGCTCCACGCTCGCCTGTACCGCATGGACCCGGCCACCGCCGACCAGGCCATCGAGGACTCGCTCGACACTTTCGAGCTGCGCCCCTACGCCGAGACCATGCCGGGCAGCCTGTCGCTGGGCATCCGCCAGCGCCTGCAACTGGCCGCTGCCTGCCTGCACAAGCCCGAGGTGCTGATCCTCGACGAGCCCACCTCCGGCGTGGACCCGGCCGCGCGAGACATGTTCTGGCGCCACATGATCCGCCTCTCGCGTGAGGAGGGCGTCACGCTTTTCGTCTCCACCCACTTCATGAACGAGGCCCAGCGCTGCGACCGCATCTCGCTGATGCACCGCGGCCGCGTGCTGGCCGTGGGCAAGCCCGACGACCTGTGCGTCGAGCGTGGCTGTGAAACCCTGGAGCAGGCCTTCATCGACTACCTGGAAGCCGACCAGGAGGCCGAGCACCTGCCGCACACCCCCATCGAGCACGACCCACTGGATGCGCCCCTGACCTCACCGGCATCGGCCAGCAAACCGCCGTCGGCCGCCGCCCTGTGGTTCAGTCGCATGTGGGCCTTTGCCCAGCGCGAGGCCATGGAGCTGCGCCACGACAGCATCCGCCTGGCCTTCGCCATCATCGGCCCCATCATCGTCTTGTGCGCCGCCACCTGGGGCCTGAGCTTCGACGTGGAAGACATCCGCTTCTCGGTGCTCGACCGCGACCAGAGCACCGACAGCCGCCGCTTCGTCGAGCACTTCGCCGGCTCGCCCCACTTTGTCGAACAAGCTCCCCTGAGCGACACCCAGGAGATCGATGCCCAGTTGCGTTCCTCCCAGTCCTGGCTGGTGATCGACGTGCCGCCTGGTTTCGGCCGTGACCTGATCGGCCAGCGACAACCCGAAGTCGGTTTCTATGTGGACGGCGGCAGCCTCGTGCGCGCAGCCCACACCGTCAACTCGATCAAGGCGGTGGCCATCGAGCACGCCGTGCAACTGGCCCGGTCCACGCCCGGCGCCGAGACCCCCACGGTGCCGATCACCGTCGCCCCTCGCATGGCCTACAACCCCTCGTATCAGAGCATTTTCGTGTTCGGCCCCAGCAACCTGATGCTGGCCTTGACGCTGATCCCGGCCATGCTCACCGCCCTGGGCGTGGTGCGCGAAAAGGAAATGGGCACCATGGTCAACCTCTACGCCTCACCCGGCGCCATCAGCGAGTTCCTGGTCGGCAAGCAGCTGCCCTATGTGGCCCTGACCCTGCTGAGCTACCTCACGCTGGTGGCCGTGCTCATCTGGGGCCTGGGTGTGCCGCTCAAGGGCAGCTTCCTGGCGCTCACGCTGGGCGCCACGGCCTACGCCTTCGCCATCACCGCCATGGGCCTGCTGATCTCGGCCTTCGTGCAAACGCAGGTGGCGGCGCAGTTCCTCACCGCCATCCTGTGCGTGATCATCACCACCAACTTCGCGGGCGTGCTCAGCCCCGTCTCCACGCTCGACGGTGTCAACTTCTACATCGCCCAGGGCTTCCCCGCCTCGTGGTTTCAGAAGGTGAGCCTGGGCGTATTCACCAAGAACTGGCAGCTGCAGTGGCAGACCCTGGGCGTGGCCTGCGTGGTGATGATGGGCTTTGCGGTGGCCTACCTGAGCGCGGCGCGCCTGTTCGTGCGCAAGCAGGAGCGTTGACATGATCTGGTTCCTCAACGTCTTCCACCTCAGTCTCAAAGAGCTGCGCTGCGTGCTGCGCGACCGCACCATGATGGGCGCCATCCTCATCTCCTTCACGGTCGCCGTCTACGTGGTCGCCGTGGGCGCCAAGGCCGACGTCACCCACGTCACCATCGGCATCATCGACCACGACCAGTCCGGCCTGTCTCAGCGCATCCGCGCGGCCTTGCAGCCCCCCATGTTCCAGACGCCGGTGGACCTCACGCCCACCACCGCACAAGCCGCCATGGACGAGGGCCGCTACCTCTTCATACTCGACATCCCACGGCAGTTCGAGGCCGACATCCACGGCCAGCGCCCCACCACCGTGCAACTCACCGTGGACGCCACCGCCATGGCCCAGGCCCAGCTCGGCATCGCCTACATCACCGAAATCGTGCTGCGCCAAACCCTCAGCGAGTTCAAGGTCGACAGTCTGGACAAGCGTCTGCCCACCCGGCAGGTCGTGCACGTGCTCTACAACCCCAACACCACCACCAGCTGGTTCACCTCGGTCATGCAACTCATCAACAACGTGACCGTGCTGTCGGTGGTGCTCGTGGGCGCAGCGGTCATCCGCGAGCGCGAGCGCGGCACCATCGAACACCTGCTGGTCATGCCGGTGCGCCCCAGCGAAATCGCCGTGGCCAAGATCGCTGCCAACGGCCTGGTGATCCTGCTGGCCGTGGCAGTCTCGGTGCTCGCCATCATCGAAGGCGTGCTGGGTGTGCCCATCGAAGGCTCGGTGGGCCTGTTCCTGCTGGGCACCGGGCTCTACCTGTTCTCGCTGACCGCGCTCGGCATCTTGCTGGCCACGGTGGCGGCGTCCATGCCGCAGTTCGGCTTGCTGGCCGTGCCCGTCTTCGTGGTCATGTACATGCTCTCGGGCTCGGCCACGCCCTTCGAGAACATGCCGATGTGGTTGCAGCACCTGATGCAGCTCTCGCCCTCCACCCACTACGTCCAGCTCACCCAGGGCATCTTGTACCGGGCTGCTGGGGTGGACATCGTCTGGCCCCAGATGCTGGCCGTGGGTGGCATCGGCATCGCTTTCCTGGCGCTGGCGCTGATGCGCTTTCGCTCCATGCTCGCCCGTCAGGGCTGACCCTCTCTCTTGATTGATCGGAGTGACACATGCGCGCCAATCGCCGCCTGGTGAACCGCCCCACCTCCCGTCCCACGGCCCTGCGCCTGCTGGTGGCCGCCACCGCGACCTTGCTAGCCTCGGCCTGCACCACCGTGGAGGTGGACATGCCGCCACTGGCGGTGCAGGTGCCGGGACAATTCGACTCCGTGGACCCGGCCACGGCCCAGGCCAGTGCCGACGTCGCCCAGTGGTGGAAGCAACTCGATGACCCGGTCTTGAGCGGCTACATCGAAGAAGGCCTGCGCCAGAACGTGGATGTGCGCATCGCGTTGGCCCGCATCAAGGAGGCGCGGGCCTTCCACGGCATGGCCGAGTCGGCCTACTACCCCACGGTGGAGCTGGCGGCCGGGGCAGGGCGCTCGCGCGAGAGCGGGGCCATGCCCACCCAGTTTGGCAATACAAGCATCCCGGGCTGGCCGGGCAACATCCCCATCCCACTGCCAGGCAATGTCACTCCGTCCTTGCCGCAGAACGTCAGCATGCCCCAGGGCAACACCCACGCGGTCGGGCTGGCCGCCACCTGGGAGGTGGACATCTTCGGCGCCCGCCACGCCGATGCCGAAATGGTCCACCAGCTCATCCTGGGCGCACACGAGCAGCAACACGGCGCCCAGCTCATGGTCGCCGCCGACATCGCCACCCGCTACTTCGAGGCGCGCGGCGTGGAAAAGCGCCTGCGTCTGGTCGACCGCGCCATCTACGTCGCCGAGCGCGGCGTCAAGTACGCCCGCGGGCGCTTCCAGTCTGGCCAAACCGAGGCTGCCGACGTCGCCCGCGCCGAGATGCACCTGCGCGACGCCCAATCCAAGGTCGAACCGCTGAAGGCACTGCTCGCCAGCCACCTGCGCCGCATCGCCGTGCTCATGGGCCAGCCGCCGCAAAGTCTGACCGAACTGCCACCGCTGCCCCCCGGCGCCCAACGACCGCCCAGCTTGCCCAAGGTCTTGCCCGGTGATGTGCTGGCGCGCCGCCCCGATGTGCGCGGCGTCGAGCGCAAGGTGCGCTCGCAGGTGGCCAAGGTGGGCTCGGCGCGCGCCGAGCTCTTCCCCAAGTTCTACATCGGCCTGGGCGCCTCGGCGGGTCGCGCCCATCCGGACGACATCGAGGGCTACAACTTCGGCACCCAATCCCTCGGCGTCGGCCTGCGCCTGCCCATCTTCACCGCGGGCCGCATCCGCGCCAACATCGCGGCCAATGAGGCCCAGCTCGAAGGCGTCGCCCTCGAATATGAAAAGACCGTGCTGGGCGCGCTGGAAGACGTCGAAAACGCCTACACCGCCCACCGCGCCTTCACGTCACGCGTGGCCTACCTGACGCAGACCGCCGACCTGGCGCACCAGTTCGCACGCGAGCGCATGGCGCACTTCGGCGCCGGACAGGCCTTGCTGCAGGCCGCGCTGGAAGCCCAGGCCGACGCGCTCAAACGCGAAGATGAAGCCCTGCTGGCCGAGATCGAGCTCAACACCCACACGGTGCTGCTCTACAAGGCGCTGGGTGGTGGATGGTCGCCCGACCCGGCGCCCAAGTCCGAGCCGATCCCGGTCGCGCAATGGCTGGCAACCGAGTGAGGCGTTGCCTCAGTTCAATCGGATGGCGTCGCCATCCAGGTTGAACGGGATGAAGTTGTCGATCTGACCCACCTTGATCGCATCGACCATGCCTTGCAGGTGCTGCTGGGCATCCTCGCTCGACGGCGCACGCGGACCGATGCCCGACATGCCCGCCACGAACACCACGGCCCAGTCATGGCCGAACTGTTCGGCCTCGCTCACCAGCTTGTCGAAGCTGCCGATCTCGTCCGGCGTCTTGTCCACGCACATCAAGGGCGTCAGCTCACCCCCGTGTCCGGCTTCAAAGGCGGCCTGCTGTTCAGGCGTGGCGTCGTCGGGCAGACCGGCGCCCGCAAACACCAGCAGCAGGCGCTGGGCATCGGGTTGCTGACGGGCGGCTTCCAGCAGGTCGTTGAAATGCGAAATGTTCATGGTGTCCAGGAGAAATGCGGTTCTGTCCGCAGTCTAGCGAGACACCGTCCTTTGGCCTATCGGTCAGATGAACGAGGGCGGTGGGCGATCACAGCGGCTCGGTGCGCCGTTGCAGCCAGGCCAGCGCGTCACCACTCACCAGCGGGCTCAGGCGGCGGCGCACCTCAGCGTGGTAATCATTCAGCCACTGCACCTCGTCGTCGCGCAGCAGACTGCGGTCGATGCAGCGCGTGTCGATCGGGCACAGGCTCAGCGTCTCGAATGCCAGATAGCGGCCATATTCCGGCGTGCCCGGCTCGGCATCCGGCACGGCAGGCGTCACCGGCACATTCAGCACCAGGTTTTCGATGCGGATACCCCATTGCCCGGGTCGATACAGCCCCGGCTCGATGGAGGTGATCATGCCCGGCAGCATCGCCATGTCCGGCACCGGCACCGCTTTGGAGATCGACTGCGGGCCTTCGTGCACGTTCAAAAAGTAACCCACGCCGTGGCCGGTGCCGTGGCCAAAGTCCAGCCCTTCGGCCCACAGTGGCGCGCGCGCCACAGCATCCAGCATCGGCGCCAAGGTACCCTGCGGAAAACGCATCCGCGACAGGCCCAGCGTACCCTTGAGCACCAGCGTGTAGTCGCGCTTTTGCGCCGCCGTCGGCATGCCAATCGCCCACACCCGGGTGATGTCCGTCGTGCCGCCCAGGTACTGCGCACCGGAGTCGATCAACAACAGCCCCTCGGCCGTCAACCCGGCCTGCGTGCTCAACACCGCATAGGCCTCGGGCGTGGCCCGGTAATGGGGCAGGGCGCCGTTCGCATTGAAGCCCGCAATGGTCGGGAAGCTCAGCGACACATAGCCCGGCTGCTTCGCCCGCTCGGCCGTCATGCGCTCGTCAATCGTCAACTCGCTCACATGCTCGCGGCCCAGTGCCTGCTCCAGCCAGGCGTAAAACGCGCACATGGCGGCGCCATCACGCTCCATCGCTTCGCGGATGAACACGGCTTCCGCATCCGTCTTGCGCGACTTCGACAAGGTGCTCGGGTTGGTCGCCTCCACCACCTTCACGCCCGTGGGCACCGCCTCACGCAGCCCCCAGGTCACGCGCTTGGGGTCCATCCACATCACGCTGTCCGCAGGCAGGGCCGCCAAAGTGGGCAGTGCATCGGCATAGGGACGGACGATCACGCCGTCTTTCGCCAGCTTGGCGGCCAGGGCCGCATCCACCTTGCCTTCGCCCACGAACAGGCTCACCTCGTCCAGCGTCACCAGGGCGTGGCCCAGGAACACCGGGTTGTATTCCACATCGGCGCCTCGCAGGTTCAGCAACCAGGCCAGGTCATCCAGCGTGGCAATCCAGTGGTGGGTGGCGCCCTGGGCGCGCATCTGTTCGCGCACCCCGGCCAGCTTGTCGGCGCGCGCCGTGGCGGCATGGGGCAGGGCGTGTTCGTACACCCGTGCCGTGGGCAGTCCGGGGCGGTCAGGCCAGATGCCATCCAGCACATCCACCTGGGTGAACAGCTGCCAGCCGGCGGCGCCCAGCGCGTCGCGCAGTTGCTGGGTTTGCGCCAGGCCCATCACCGCGCCGTCCACGGCCAGGGTGGGTTGCGCGGAACCGTTCGTGCCGGCGGCCTCACCCAAAGCCTTCAACCAGCTCACATAGGCGGGCGTCGCCGCGCCTTCCAGCTTCACCAGGGCCACCCCGCTGCCAGCCAGTTCTGCCTCGGCCTGTTCCCAATAGCGGCTGTCGGTGAACACCGCAGCCTGCGTAGCCGACACCAACAGCGTGCCCGACGAACCCGTGAAGCCGCTCAGCCACACCCGGCCTTGCCACCTTTCCGGCAGGTACTCCGACAGATGCGGGTCGCTGCTGGGCACCAGCACCGCCTGCCAGTTCTGCTGCGCCATGCGTGCGCGCAAGGCTTGCAGACGAGGGGCGATGGAGGCAGGGGAGGCGGCAGAGGAGTCAGTCACGGCGAACAGGCCAACCGGTCAGGCGGCATCAAGGCATAAAACCCGATGTTGCCACGACCCGCACAGCGATCTCGCAGGCCACGCCAGCAACCCCACCTCGCACGCAGCCAAAGCCGCTCACCCGTGGGGGCTGCGCGGCATGCATCCGTTGTTAGTCGGGCTTGTCCACCCGCACGATGCGGGTGTTGGGCTCCAGCGCATGCGGGTCGGGGAACACGCGGGCATGGCGCTGCGAGGTGAAGTAGGCCCAGGCCCAATCCATCATCACCACGGTGCGGTTGCGGAACCCGATCAGGAAGTACACGTGCACGAACAGCCAGAACAGCCAGGCCGCAAAGCCGCTGAAGCGGATTTGCTTCTTGGTGAACGGGATGTCGAGCATCGCCACCGCCGCGCGCTTGCCAATCGTCGCCATCGAACCATAGTCGAAATAGCGGAAGGCCTGGGCATCCAACCCCTTGAGCTTGCGCATGATGTTGAACGCCGCCTTGCGCCCCATCTGCTTGGCACCCGGGCTCACGCCGGGTACGGGCGTCGGGTTGTCCGGATCCAGATAGCTCTTGGCCGAGGCCAGATCACCCACCACATAGATGTTCGGGTGGCCCGGAATGGTCAGATCAGGCTGCACGACCACGCGACCTGCGCGGTCCAGTTCGCAGCCCGTGCTCTTGGCCAAGGCCTTGCCCAGCGGCGAAGCGGCCACGCCCGCTGCCCAGATCACCGTGCGTGAGGGCAGGAAGTGCGACACCGCGCGGCTGCTGCCGTCCGCCTGCTTCTCCATCACGTCGTAATGGATGCCGAAGGCGGTGATGTTGGTCACCTTGGCGCCCGGCAACACCTCGGCGCCCAGCATCTCCAACTGTTCCTTGGCGCGCTGCGACAGGTCTTCCGTGAAGGTGCCCAGCACCCGTGGCGCCCCCTCCAGCAAGATCACGCGTGCCATGCGCGAGTCAATGCGGCGGAACTCGGCACTCAAGGTCTGCTGAGCAATCTCGGCCAGCGTGCCGGCCATTTCCACGCCCGTGGGGCCCGCGCCCACCACGGCAAAAGTCAGCCAGGGCTCGCGCTTGACCGGATCGGTCTCGCGCTCGGCCTGCTCGAAAGCCGTCAGCACCCGGCGGCGGATGCTGAACGCATCGCCCAGGGTCTTGAGGCCGGGCGCGTACTTGGCCCAGTCATCACGCCCAAAGTAGCTGTGGGTGGCGCCAGCGGCCAGAATCAGGTGATCAAAGTGGATGTGCTCCCCGCCATCCAGCACCACGCAGCTTGATGCCGTGTCGATCGAGGTCACTTCGCCCATCAGCACCGTCAGGTTGCCCTTGGCAATCTGCTTGCGCAGGATGTGGCGGATCGGGCCGGCAATCGCGGGCGCCGGCAGGCCGGCCGTGGCCACTTGGTACAGCAGAGGCTGGAACAAATGGTGGTTGGTCCGGTCGATGACCACGATTTCCACGTCGGCGTCCGACAACGCCTTGGCGGCCTCCAGTCCACCAAAGCCGCAACCAATGATGACGACACGCGGTTTGCCAGCCTGGGTGACAAAGGTGCCTGACGCGGTGACGGTGGAGGGGGAAGCGGTAGAGGCCATGCGAGCGGGGAGGAGGCGGAGAAAAGTCAGCGTTTATACCAGGGTCGAGCCTCTTGTGACTCTGATGCGCGAAATTGGCGCACCCCTGTAACACGGGGGTAACTGCTGGCATCACCCCGTCTCGTGCGGTCAGCTGTTGTTTTGTGAGTCGAACTTGTCAAAGTCTTGTCAATCTCAAGTGGGCGCCTCGCTTCCCACGCACCCGTTCATGGCAGTTCCTGCTCTTCTCCGGCGCGCGACTCAAATTTGAAGGGCGCGCGCGCGTCCAGGTGCTCCCGGTACTGGTCCACCCCTTGCGCCTCGCGGGCCAGAAAGCGCGCCACGGCGTCGCGTAAACCGGGGTGGGCCAGCCAATGCACCGAATGGGTCGCCACGGGCAACAGCCCCCGCGCCAGCTTGTGCTCGCCCTGGGCGCCACCCTCAAAGCGCTGATAGCCCTGGGCAATGCACCAGGCCAGCGGCTGGTAGTAGCACGCCTCGAAGTGCAGACACGGCACCTGCGCCACCGCGCCCCAGTAGCGCCCATAGGCCACGCGACGCGCCGGGTCCACCGCCAGCAGCGCGCTCGCAATCGGCGCCCCCTCACGCAGAGCCGTGAACAACACCCAGTTGGCTGGCAAAGCCTCGGCCACCCGCGCCCAGAAATCCCGGCTCAGATATGGCTGCTGCCCCCGCTCCAGATACGTTTGCGCATAGCAGCGGTAAAAGAAGTCCCTGTCTGACGGGCGGATCTCGCCGCCTTGGCGCACCTCGAAGCTCACGCCCGCCTCGCGCACCTTGCGCCGCTCCTGCTGGATCTTCTTGCGTTTCTCGCGCTGCAGGCTCGCCAGGAAGTCCTCAAAATCGACATAAGGGGTGCCCGACCGGTTCTCCCAGTGGAACTGCACGCCGTGGCGCCGCAGCCACCCGGCCTGCTCGGCCAATTCCGCCTCGCGCTCCGACACAAACAAGGCGTGGGCCGACGACCAGCCCTGCGCCACGCAGCGCGCCTCCATGGCGTCCAGCAACTGCCGACGCAGCTCATCTTGGGCTTCGGCTGGCAAACTTGTCTGCACCAGCAAGCGCTGCCCTGGAATGGGCGAAAACGGCACCGCACTCAGCAGTTTGGGGAAGTAGTGCACCCCTTGTGAGGCCAAGGCCCGGTCATGGGCATCGGCCCACGCCCAGTCAAACACATACTCCCCGTAGGAGTGCTCCTTCACAAACAAGGGGCAGGCCGCCAGCAACTGGCCAACGTCATCCTGCACCGTCAGAAACAAGGGATGCCAGCCGGTGTCCGGGCAGGCGCTGCCACTGTCCACCATGGCCCGCAAAAACGCCAGGTGCAAAAACGGGCTGCCGCCATCCACACCAGCGGCCAACGCATCCCACTGCGCCGGGTCGATCTCTGACAGGTCGGTGTGCCAATGCACGTTCAGGCCCGCTACCATGCTCACCTGCGCATCTGCGCTGTCCGTTTGAATGCTGCTCATGAATCCTGTGTCGTCTCCGGCCGCCCCAGCCTCTGCGCTGTCCGTGGCCTTGCTGCAATTCAACCCTGTCGTCGGTGACCTCCAGGGAAACGCCCGCGCCATCATCGACGCGGCCCGCCAAGCGTACGCCGAAGGCGCGCGCCTCGTCGTCACGCCCGAAATGGCCCTGTGCGGCTATCCCCCGGAAGACCTGCTGCTGCGCCCGGCCTTCATGCAGGCCTGTGACGACACAACCTCCCACATCGCCCGCAGCTTGGCCGACCTGCCCGACCTGCACCTCGTCCTCGGTCACCCCCTGCAAGCCCTGGGTGATGACGTCCGAACCCGCTCCTGGTCCGTGCCCCGTCGTCTCAACGCGGCCAGCCTGATCCGCGGCGGCCAGATCGTCGCCAGCTACGCCAAGCGCGAACTGCCCAACTATCAGGTGTTCGACGAGCGCCGCTACTTCATCAGCGGCCGCGAAGCCGGCCTGGGCCCTGTCGTGGTCGATGTGCTCGGCTGGCGCGTGGCCTTGCTGGTGTGCGAAGACGCCTGGTTCGATGAGCCTGCCGAGTCGGCGCTGGCCCAAGGCGCACAAGCGCTGGTGGTCCTCAACGCCTCGCCCTTCCACGTCGCCAAGCGCGCCGAGCGCGAAGCCCGCATGGGCGCGTTTGCCCGCAAGCTGGGCCTGCCCCTGGTCTACGCCCACATGGTCGGTGGCCAAGACGAAGTGGTGTTCGACGGCGCATCCTTTGCCGTCAACGCCCAAGGTGAGGTCGGTGCCCGCGCGCCCAGCTTCGCAGTGGCCACGCTGCCCGTCACCCTGCAGCCCGGCGGCGCCGTCAGCGGCCCCGTCGCCGCGCCCCTGTCCGAAGAAGCCGAAATCTGGGCCGCCCTGGTCTGCGGCGTGCGCGACTACATCGGCAAGAATGGTTTTCCGGGCGCCATCATCGGCCTCTCGGGCGGCATCGACTCCGCGCTGGTGCTCGCCATCGCCGTGGACGCCCTGGGCGCTGACAAAGTGCGCACCGTGATGATGCCGTCGCCTTACACCGCCGACATCTCCTGGATCGACGCCCGTGACATGGCCGACCGCCTGGGCGTGCGCCATGACGAAATCGCCATCGCCCCGGAGTTTGAGGCCTTCAAAACCTCCCTGGCTCCGCTGTTTGTGGGCCGCGCCGAAGACACCACCGAAGAGAACATCCAGGCCCGCATCCGCGGCACCCTGCTGATGGCCCTGTCTAACAAGACCGGCGCCCTGGTGTTGACCACCGGCAACAAGAGCGAGATGGCCACCGGCTACTGCACGCTCTATGGCGACATGGCCGGCGGTTTCGCCGTCATCAAGGACGTGGTCAAGACCCTGGTGTACCGCCTGTCGTGGTGGCGCAATGCCCAGGCAGCCGCTGCCGGCCAGGTCGAGCCCATTCCTGAGCGCATCATCACCCGCCCGCCCTCGGCCGAACTGCGCCCCGACCAGACCGACCAGGACAGCCTGCCCGAGTACGACGTGCTCGACGCCATCCTGGAGCGCTACATGGAGCAGGACCAGTCCATCGAGGAGATCGTGGCCGCCGGGTTCGAGCATGCCGACGTCGACAAGGTCACCCGCTTGCTCAAGATCAACGAGTACAAACGTCGCCAAGCGGCCGTGGGCATCCGCATCACCCACCGCGCCTTTGGCCGTGACTGGCGTTACCCGATCACGTCCCGCTTCCGCGCCTGATGTGCGCTGACGCTGTGGTTTTGCGTGCGCAGTGGGTGACGGATCGGTGACAGCCGTGCTTAAATAACCGCATTGCGCTGCAACATGGCGTCGGCCATCGTCCCATTTTTTGCTGACCTACCCGGAGTACCCCATCATGTCCATGAAACAGATTACCGCCGTCATCAAGCCCTTCAAGCTCGAAGAGGTGCGCGAAGGCCTGGCTGAAGTCGGGGTCACCGGTCTGACCGTCACCGAGGTCAAGGGCTTTGGCCGCCAGAAGGGACACACCGAGCTCTATCGTGGCGCCGAGTACGTGGTCGACTTCCTGCCCAAGGTCAAGATCGAAGTCGTGGTCAAGGGCGACGACGTCGAGCGCTGCATCGAAGCCATCATCAAGGCCGCCAAGACCGGCAAGATTGGTGACGGCAAGATCTTCGTCACACCGGTGGAGCAGGTGGTGCGCATCCGCACCGGCGAAACCGACGAATCTGCCGTCTGATCACGTCAGCACCGCTGCCCGGTTCAAACGGGCAGATGTGACAAGGGGTGCCGCGGCACCCCTTTTACGTTGTCAGCCTTTTCAGATCTCGGGCGAAATGCCGCCAGGCCCCACGTCAGGCTGGTCGGGCGGCGTTTGCACTTTCAGGCGCCGATGTTCATCGGCCAGCCGGTCGAGCAGGGCGTCAATGTCCTCGTCCACCAGCAGCAACTCCTGCACATCGGGCCACAGGAAGCCGCCTTGCTGGCTCACCTCCAGAAAGCGCAGCAGGTGGTCGTAGTAGCCCGCCACATTAAGCAGACCCAGGGCCTTGCGGTGGTAGCCCAGCTGGCGCCAGGTCCAGGCCTCGAAAATCTCTTCCATGGTGCCGATGCCGCCGGGCAAGGCGATGAAGGCGTCGGCATGCATGGCCATGCGGTGCTTGCGCTCGTGCATGCTGTCCACGATCTCCAGGCTGGTCAGCCCGGGGTGCCCCAGCTCCTTCTTCACCAGGCGCTCGGGAATGATGCCGATGGCCTCGGCGCCATGCGCCAGCGCCGCATCGGCCACCGCGCCCATCAGGCCCGTGCTGCCACCGCCGTACACCAGACGCCAGCCCCGCGCGCCAATCTGGCGCCCCACTTCACGCGCGGCTGCCAGGTGCGCCGGGTCGTCCCCATCGCGCGAGCCGCAGTACACACACAAGGTCAAACTCATCAGGCCACCTGTTTGCGGTTGTCGATCACGCGGGTGCCGCTGATCACGTCATGGAGAAACTGGCGCGAGGGCAGCACCCAGGTCAAGCAGGCGTACAAGGCCAGCCATCCAAATACCGCCGCCGAGATCGTGCCCTTGTCGTGCCAGCCCGCCAGCCACGTCAGCAGCATGGGCGGGAGGAACCAGAGCCAACTGGTGAGGTAGCGCGCCAGCGCTCGCAGGGGCGTCAGCGGGCCTCCCTGCGGTGTGACCAGACGCAACTGCCAGGTTCTCAGAGCCAAGGTCTGGCCGCCACGACTCCATTGCCAGACAAAGTACGCCGCCAGCGCCAGGAAGAGCACGACCATCATGCCCTGGCGACCCTGCAGGCCATGGCGCTGATTGACCGCGATGCTGTAAACCAGGGCGACCACCATCACCAGCCCGAACAGCAGCACGCCTTCATACAAGAATGCCGCCAGGCGACGGCGCAAAGTGGGGGCGGTGCCACGGGCGCGCTCGGCGCATGCCTGCACGCTCAGGCCGCCCTGTTCGGGAATGGTGAGTAAAGCCATTGGGGGAAAAATGCAGAAGTCAGCTTGGGCACAACGCCCTCAGGCTGAACCATACACCAGCAGCGCGCGTGTCTTCGGGGCAGCTTGACCGCCGTGTTGTGGCGCCGCGCCTCAGCGCTTGGGGCCTGGGTTCAGCGCTTCGGCTCGCCGCGCGGAGGCGGTGGCGTGATCGCCGCGCCTTGGGCACCCTTGCGGGGCAACAGCGTCACCGGATCCACGAAGGGGCCGGCGCTGTTGATCTTGGGGAGCCCCGCCTGCTGATGCGCTGGAGGGGAGGGGGGCTGCGTCAGCAGGCGCGTGGTGGCGCCCGGTCCCGCCTTGATCACGGCGGGGGCCACCACCATCGGCCCGGGTCGGGCACCGTCCGGGGTGCGGGGCACCACGTTCGACTTTCGATTCGACTGGCCCGGATCACGGCGTTGCTGGGTGGCATACACCTGACGGGCTTCCCGGGGCCCGGTCATGTCACGAGGCAGCTCCACCGGTTTGGCCTGGCGCTGGGCGCGGCGGCTCAGCGCTTCACGCGTCTCCGGGGGCAGTGATTGGTAGGCCTCCCACTTGCGCTGCCGCTCTTCGGGCGACAACTGGCGCGACTGCTGGAAGCGCAGCCGGGCTTCGCCCCGGGCCTGAGGCGGCAGGTTGGACCATTTCTCCATGCGCTCACGCACCCGGCCTTGCTCGGCGGGCGAGAGGCGCTTGTAGCGATCGGCCACATTCAGCCACTTCTCGCGTGCAGTGTCGTCCATTTGGCCCCACTGCCGCGCCAGCGGTGCCAGCACCTCGCGTTGGGCGGGCGTCAGTTCGCGCCATTGCGCGAGTGTGTCGTCGGCGGCCGTGGCCGCATGTGCACCACCGCGCCCATGACCACGCTCGGCCTGCGCCGAGGGCGAGGCCAGCAGCATCGCCAGGCAGCAACCCAGCACCAGCGCCGGGCCACGGCCGGCACGCGCGAGCGACAGCATGTCACCCACACCACCCCGCAGGCATATACGGCGCCAGATGCTCACGGCTGTGCCCTTTCCAGATCGCTCACCGTCGGGGCGGTTTCCGTGGTGCTCAGGTCGCCATCGACCTCGGGCGGGGCGTCAACCAGACGCTCCAGATCGGGGTCGGCATCCTGGTTCAGGTAGGCCTCGAAGCCCGGATCGGCATAGGCGTCTGGAGGCAACTCGTCAGTCAGCAGTTGCATGTCCACCGCTGTGGTGGCCTCCACATGCTCCAGACGTTGATAGCGCTGAATGCCCCACAGGCCCAGCAGCAAGGCGACCACCGGCAACAACAGGGCCAGGCGCCAGCCCCAACCCATCGGTGGCTCGGGCTTCTGGGGGGCTTGTCGGGCTGCGCGGGCGGCTTCGGCCTCGTGCCAGGTGTGTGTGGGCAGCGGCAGGCCGGTGCTGGCGCCAGGCCCGCCAGCCAAACTCATGCCCGCCTGTGTCACCGTGACGGTGACGGGCGCAGCCTCGGTGACCAGAGCGGCGGCGCGCGCATCGCGTGCCGTGGCGATCGCTTGTTCACGGGCCACACGCAGGCGTTCGCCGATGTCGTGGGGCAGGGCTTGCGCACCTTCATCCAGGCGCGCCCGCACGCGCTGGGCAAAGCGAGCCTCAAGGGCGTCGCGTTGCACGGCCGGCAGCGTGGAGGTGGATGGGTTGGTCACAATGAAATACCGCGTGATTGGAGACTTTGGGCCAGAGCGTGGACGGCGCGAGAGCAATGGGTCTTGACGCTGCCTTGGGAGCAACCCATGACCTCGGCGGTCTCTGCAACATCCAGTTCCTCCCAGTAACGCAACAGAAACGCTTCGCGTTGACGCGCCGGCAGCTTGTTGATCTCTTCTTCGATCTGGGTCAGGGTTTCTGCCCGACTGGCGCTGGTGTCAGCACTTTCCGTGCCGACGTCGTCCATCTTGAAGACGGCCAGCAGGTCGAAGTCGCCATCTTCGTCGCTGTGCCGGTCCTCCAGGTCCCCCATGTTGGTGAACACCGCGTTGCGGGTCTTCTGGCGGCGGAACCAGTCGAGGATGGCGTTGGAGAGGATGCGCTGAAACAGCATCGGCCACTCCGACTCCGGTCGATCGGCGTAGCTTTGCGACAGACGGATCATGGCGTCCTGCACGATGTCCAGGGCCGCATCGTCGTCACGCACGGCATAGGCGGCGCGCTTGAACGCGCGTCGCTCAACACTGATCAGAAAGTCGTTGAGCGCGTCTTCCGTCGATGAGGGGGGCAAATCGGGCACGGTGAGGACACGTGGGAGAACAGCAGTTTGGCGCGCGATTATGGCACCCGGTTTGAACGATGCTGCCGGCTGCAGGGGCGATGCCCCACGCCCTCCATCAGCATCGTTCAATGGGCAGTGGTCGGAATGGGCGCGAAGGGTGCGATAATGTCAGCTTTGCGTCATCTCGATCTGGCTTGAGTCTGGTGTGTTCAATCCGTACCAGTGGCAGGCCGCGCAGGCTCCAAATCCGCCTCATGAGGGCGAGCACGCTGGCAATCCGTTGCCGCAGTGCTGCGACCATGGTCCTCGGACCGTGGTGGTGTAGAGGGGCACCGATCGTTTTTCGTTAGAGAAATTCGGAAAGGTTTCATTCATCATGGATACGACTCACGCCCACGGCGGCGAAATCCTCAACGGTTCCGACATTCTGGTCCGCTGCATGCAGGCCGAGAACGTCAAGTACATCTGGGGCTACCCAGGCGGTGCTGTCCTCTACATCTACGACGCGCTGTACAAACAAGACACCATCGAGCACGTGCTGGTGCGCCACGAACAGGCCGCCGTTCACGCTGCTGACGGCTATGCCCGCGCCACCGGCGAAGTGGGCGTGGCCCTCGTGACCTCGGGTCCCGGCGTCACCAATGCGATCACCGGCATCGCCACGGCCTACATGGACTCGATCCCCATGGTCGTGATCACCGGTCAGGTGCCCACGGCCGCCATCGGTCTGGATGCCTTCCAGGAGTGCGACACCGTCGGCATCACACGCCCGATCGTCAAGCACAACTTCCTGGTCAAGGACGTCGCCGACCTGGCCGCGACCATGAAGAAGGCCTTCCACATCGCCCGCAGCGGCCGTCCTGGCCCCGTCGTGGTCGACGTCCCGAAGGACGTGTCGCTCAAGACCACCGCCTTTCACTACCCTGAGTCGGTGGAAATGCGCTCGTACAACCCGGTGCGCAAGGGCCACGGCGGTCAGATCCGCAAGGCCGTGCAACTGCTGCTGACGGCCAAGCGTCCTTACATCTACACCGGTGGTGGCGTCATTCTGGGCGAGGCGGCCAACGAGCTGCGCGAGCTGGTGAACCTGCTGGGCTACCCCAGCACCAGCACCCTGATGGGTCTGGGTGCCATCCCCGCCTCCGACAAGACCTTCCTGGGCATGCTGGGCATGCACGGCACGTACGAAGCCAACATGACCATGCAGCACGCTGACGTGGTCATTGCCATCGGCGCCCGTTTCGACGACCGCGTGATCGGCAACCCCAAGCACTTCGCCCAGGTCGAGCGCAAGATCATCCACATCGACATCGACCCCTCGTCGATCTCCAAGCGCGTCAAGGTCGACATCCCCATCGTCGGCGACGTCAAGGACGTGCTGATCGAGATGATCGCCCAGATCAAGGAGTCCACCCAGCGTGCCGAGCCCAAGGCGCTCGAATCGTGGTGGAGCCAGATCAACGAGTGGAAGAAGCGCGAGTGCCTCAAGTTCAAGACCTCGACCGAGGTCATCAAGCCGCAGGCCGTGATCGAAAAACTGACCGAGCTGACCAAGGGCACCGACTACTACATCACGTCGGACGTCGGTCAGCATCAGATGTTCGCCGCGCAGTACAGCAAGTTTGAAGAGCCGCGTCGCTGGATCAACTCCGGCGGCCTGGGCACCATGGGTGTGGGCCTGCCTTACGCCATGGGCATCAAGCTGGCCAAGCCCGACGCCGATGTGTTCTGCATCACTGGCGAAGGCTCGATCCAGATGTGCATCCAGGAGCTCTCGACCTGCAAGCAGTACAACACGCCGGTCAAGGTCATTGCGCTGAACAACCGCTACCTGGGCATGGTGCGTCAGTGGCAGCAGCTGGAATACTCCGGCCGTTACTCGCACAGCTACATGGACGCGCTGCCTGACTTCGTCAAGCTGGCCGAGGCCTATGGTCACGTCGGTCTGCTGATCGAGCGTCCGGAAGACGTTGAAGGCGCCCTGAAGGAAGCCATCAAGCTCAAGGACCGTACCGTGTTCCTCGACATTCGCACCGACCCCACCGAGAACGTGTGGCCGATGGTCAAGGCCGGCAAGGGCATCTCCGAGATGCTGCTGGGCTCCGAGGAACTCTGAGCCGTCGACATTGAGCGAGACCCGGCGAGGGTGACGCGTACAGCAGGCAGACACTTGCCGGTGTCTGCTGAACTGTCTGACAGCTCCCGCCGGACCACCCTGACAACGCATTCATCGCACTACGAGGCCACGGCGCTGCGGTTACCGCCCCAGTGACTCAAGAGCCCGCAAGGACGATCACCATGAAACACATCATTGCCCTTTTGGTCGAGAACGAAGCCGGCGCCCTGTCGCGCGTGGTGGGCCTGTTTTCGGCCCGTGGCTACAACATCGAGAGCTTGACGGTCGCCACGACCGAAGACCCGTCCCTGTCGCGCATGACCATCGTCACGCACGGCTCTGACGACGTCATCGAGCAGATCACCAAGCACCTCAACCGCCTGATCGAAGTCGTGAAGGTGGTGGACCTGTCCGAAGGCCCGTACACCGAGCGTGAGTTGATGCTCATCAAGGTGCGGGCCGTGGGCAAGGAGCGTGACGAGATGAAGCGCATGGCCGACATCTTCCGCGGCCGCGTCATCGACGTGACGGACAAGACCTACACCATTGAACTGACCGGCGACGCGTCCAAGCTCGATGCCTTCATCGAAGCCATCGACCGCGCTGCCATCCTCGAAACCGTGCGCACCGGGACCAGCGGGATCGGGCGCGGCGAGCGCATCCTGCGCGTCTGACTGCCCGCAGTCTGACATTCCCGCTTTTCCTTTGAACAACCTGCCCGGGCATCCCGGGCATCTACAGCTACCGACGGAGCAACAAACATGAAGGTTTACTACGACAAGGACGCCGACCTGAGCCTGATCAAGGGCAAGAACGTCGCCATCATCGGCTACGGCTCGCAAGGCCATGCCCACGCCCAAAACCTGCGCGACTCTGGCGTGAACGTCACGGTCGGTCTGCGCAAGGGTGGTGCTTCGTGGTCCAAGGTCGAAGCCGCTGGCATCAAGGTTGCCGAAGTCAATGACGCCGTCAAGGGCGCCGACGTCGTCATGATCCTGCTGCCGGACGAGAACATCCCCGAGGTGTACAACAACAACGTCGCCCCGAACATCAAGCAAGGCGCTGTCCTGGCTTTCGCTCACGGCTTCAACGTGCACTACAACCAGGTCGTGCCCCGCGCTGACCTGGACGTGATCATGGTCGCCCCCAAGGGCCCTGGCCACACCGTGCGTTCCGAGTACCTGAAGGGCGGCGGCGTGCCTTCCCTGATCGCTGTGTACCAGGACAAGTCCGGCAAGGCCAAGGACATCGCTCTGTCCTACGCTGCAGCCAACGGCGGCACCAAGGGTGGCGTGATCGAAACCAACTTCCGTGAAGAAACCGAAACCGACCTGTTCGGCGAGCAAGCCGTTCTGTGCGGTGGTGCGGTTGAACTGGTGAAGATGGGCTTCGAAACCTTGACCGAAGCTGGTTACGCTCCGGAAATGGCCTACTTCGAGTGCCTGCACGAACTGAAGCTGATCGTCGACCTGATGTACGAAGGCGGCATCGCCAACATGAACTACTCCATCTCGAACAACGCCGAGTATGGTGAGTACGTGACCGGTACCGAAGTGATCAACGAGAAGTCGCGCGAAGCCATGCGCAACGCTCTGAAGCGCATCCAGACCGGCGAATACGCCAAGATGTTCATCCAGGAAGGCAAGACGAACTACCCGAGCATGACCGCTCGCCGTCGCCTGAACGCTGTGCACCCGATCGAAGTGGTCGGCGAACAACTGCGCGGCATGATGCCTTGGATCGCCAAGAACAAGCTGGTTGACCAGTCCAAGAACTGATGGAGCTGCCGGCTCCGTGCCGGCATCGAGACTCAGATAAAGAAAGCCGCCGAGGTGCAAGCCCGGCGGCTTTTCTCATGGATGCCTGCCAGACCTCAGCGGCCGGCCAGGGCGCCGCAGTGGGTCAGCTCTTCTTCTTGCAGGAGCGGATCATCAGGCGCCCCAGGGCTGCAGAGGCCAGACGGGTGCGCGGCGTGTCGATGGGGTTGGTCAGGATGACGGGCACCTTGGCACCCAGCACGATGCCGGCGATGTCGGCATGCGCAAAGTGCGCCAGTTGCTTGACGAGCATGTTGGCGGCTTCGAGGTTGGGCACCATCAGGATGTTGGCTTGGCCCGCCACCGGGGAGTTGGGGTACTTCGCCCGGGCGACCTCGGGGTGCACCGCGGCGTCGAAGGTCATGGGGCCATCCAGCAAGGCACCGGTGATGTGACCGCGTTCGTGCATCTTGCAGAGCACCGCAGCGGTCGTCGAAGACTCGAGGTTGCTGTTGAAGTCTTCCGCGGCCGACACCACGGCCACACGGGGCTCGTGCAGCTTCAGCCGGTTTGCCAGATCGATGGCGTTCTGGACGATGTCGCGGCTTTCGTCCAGAT
The DNA here is from genome assembly GCF_034003525.1 of Aquabacterium sp. Classification (GTDB taxonomy): domain Bacteria; phylum Pseudomonadota; class Gammaproteobacteria; order Burkholderiales; family Burkholderiaceae_C; genus Aquabacterium. The sequence continues at coordinate 29,725 of NZ_JAVEYN010000008.1, read as the reverse complement.
TGGGGCGCACGTTCACTTCGGCATCGGTGATGATCAGCGGCTGAGGGTAGCTGGGTACGTCGGCCACGTAAGCGTGCGACACGCGGCGCGAGGTGCGCAGCCCGCCGGCGTGGCGCAACACCCGCTTCATCAGCACGTGGATGGGGATGCTGCCCTGCATGATGGCTGCGACCTCGCCATCTCGGGCCATTTCGACGGCGATGGAAGCGGCCTGCACCGGGCATTCGGCCTCGCGCCACAGGCAATCGATCAGGTCGAGCTCCAGTTGCTGACCCAAGGTGCTGATGCGCTCACGCGAGCCAATCAGCACCGGCACGATCATGCCTTGCTGGGCCGCGTGAAGTGCGGCCTTGAGCGTGGCGGCATCTTCCGGAAACACCACGGCGCAGCGCACCGCCGGCTTGTCTTTCACCAGGCTCATCAGCTGCTCATAGCGCTCCAGGCGATGCAGGTGCATGCGCGGCAGCGGGGCCTGGGGGCGGCGCACCTTGGCGGTGGGCGCCATGATCTCGGCTTCACCGACGATCACGGGCTTGCCAAGCTGGTTGGTGCAACTGCACTCCAGTACGACCATGTTCTTGGGCTTCTTCTCCTTCACCGTCAGGGTCACGGTGATGGTGTCGCCCAGGCTGACCGGGCGCATGAAGCGCATGTTCTGGCCCACATAGATGGTGCCGGGGCCGGGCAACTGGGTGCCCAGAACGGTCGAGATCAGGGTGCCGCCCCACATGCCGTGGGCGATCACCTTCTGGAAGGGCGTCTCCTTGGCGTACGCGTCGTCCAGGTGAGCCGGGTTGACGTCGCCGCTGAGAATGGCGAAGGCGTCGATGTCGTCCTTGGTGAGGGTGCGGGTGAGGCTGGCACTGTCTCCGACCTGCAGTTCATCGTAGGTCCGGTTCTCCAGCATCACTGGGGTGTACTCCTGGTTCATTCAGTCTCGGCAAACAAGTCATCAAGGGACTTTCAATGTGCCATGAGGTTTTGAGACGACCTGGCCGAAAACGCCAGGGTATTCCCTGGGCGCTGCCTCTGTGCGCCAGAGAAGCGCGTGAACGAGGGGTCAGAACTGCCCCGGATTGTGAGCAAGTGTGTGTGACATCAGCATGGCATCCGCACCGAACGAAGCCAGTTTGTGAGCCACCTGCGACGATGTGGGTTGGCGTGCGCTGAAGCCCTGGCGCATCCAGAAACTGGCGGAGTTCTGCACTGCAATCAGGCTGAGACGTGGCAGGCGCAGGCCTTGAGCCTGGGCGATCGCCTGCTGCAGCAACTGGTGGCTGGCACCCTGGCCGCGCAAGGCGGGTGAGATGGCCATGTCGTGCAGGTACAGCTCGTCGGCTTGTAAAGCGGGCGCCCACTGGGGTGCATGCAACAGCGGGTAGTTCTCGTCGGCGACGGGCAGGCTCACCAGGTAGGCCAGCACGTTGGCGGGTTCGGCCGAGATGACCCAGCAGGTGTCGGGGGCCGCGTGCAGCTTGCTCTCGAAGGCGTCCAGGGGTTCGTGGAAATCGGGCTGGTAGCAGCGGTGCTGCAAGGCCAGTACCTGAGGCAGGTCCTCAGGGCGCATAGCCCGGCAGCGCAGTTCGGAAAGGCAAGACATGGTGCAAAACAGGGCGGTCAGGGCGACCGACCCCCCATGATAAGGCAGGGGTAAAACCCGCACTCGGGGTGATCAGGGAGAGTGGTCGAGGGGCATTCCTGCCAGAATCGATCGCATTGTCCCTGACCGTTGCCGTGCCTGCCCATGTCCAAGATTCTGTATCAGCGATCCTCTTCCAAACTGGTTCTGTCCGCCGCCGTGGCGGTCGCTGTGATCGGGGCCGGGGCGTACTGGGTGACGTCCGGCTCGTCCACCTCGGGCGAGGGGGGCGTGGTCCTGTCGTCCAATTCCGGCTTGCCGGGCTGGCCTCAGGCGTCAACAGGCAACCCCGAACCCACCGAGACGCTGCAGCCGGCGGTGCAAGCCGATGGGCGTCCCGGCGATGTCTCCGTCGATGACTGGGCGGCGCTGCAGGCAGCGCTCGCCAAGGTGGGCATGACGCCCGCAGAGGCCGAACGCATCGTCAACTTCAACCGCTATCAGCGCAGCTTTGAGTCGTGGCAGAACCTCGATCAGACCGAAGACGCTGCACGCCGCCGTCGCATGGCGCAGGCGCTGATGAATGAGTTGCCCAAGCATGTCGGTCGCGGAGACTTCACCTTGCTGGAGGCGGTGCTGATTGGCTCGTCCCTGATCGCCGAGATCGAGCCCGACACCGCCAGCCGAACTGCCCGCCTGGACGCCTGGCAGGCCGAGGTGCTCACCGTCATGCCGGTGCAAAGTGAAGACGAGGGGCAGTCCAAAGCGTCTACCCGCGAAACCGAGCTCAAGCGCCGCCAGGCCTTGGCCTTTGCCGAGTGGCAGGCCCGCACCGACCCGGCCGAGCGCACCCCGGCTCGCCTGGAGCAGGCCTTTGAAGAGGTGCGCCGCGCTTACAACTCGATGAGTTTCTGAGTCGGGGGCCAGGCGCCAGTGGGATGCGACCCGCGCCAGGACAAGGAATGCCGTGCATTGATACCATCGGGGCCCCGAATCGGACCGGCCGACGGGCGTAGACGGAGTTCCCATGAGTCAGTGCAGCAGTGTTTGGTCGTTCAACCCCTTCAGCGGGCAGGCGTGGACAGGATGGCGTCGCGCCGCCTTGCAGGTCTGTGTCGCAGGTGTGGTGGGCGTGACGGCCTGCGGCACGTCGTGGGCCGCCACGCTGGAAGGGCAGCACTTTGACGACACCGTGGTGTTGGGGCAGCAGAAGCTGCAGCTCAATGGCCTGGGTCTGCGTGGCGTGGCCTGGGTGAAGGCGTTTGTGGCGGGCTTGTATGTCACCACGCCCAGTCAGGATGCGGGGGCCTTGCTGGCCGAGTCCGGCCCGCGCCGCTTGCGTCTGAAGATCATGCTGCAGGCACCCAGCAGCGAGCTCACCAAGTCGCTTCTGCGCCGCGTGAAGCGCCACGAAACGCCCGAGGCTCAGGCTCGTCTGGCCGAGCGCCTGGACCAGTTTGCGGCCCAGCTCGACGGGCTCGGAGAGCTGATGCCCGGTGATGTGGTGGACATGGACTACCTGCCGGCCAAGGGCCTGGTGCTGTCTCGCAATGGCAAGGTGGCCGGCAAGCCGGTGGCGGGCGATGACCTGTACCGGGCCGTGCTGCAAATTTTCGTGGGCGAGCACGCCATCGACCCGCGCATGAAACAGGGCTTGCTCGGTGCCCCGGTCTGAACCTCAGACGGCGCGCACCGCGCCGTCATCACCCGATCCGCATCTGGATCGCTTCATTGACGCGCTGTGGCTGGAAGATGGCCTGAGCCAGAACACCCTGTCTGCCTATCGCCGTGATCTGCAGGCGCTGGCGGACTGGTTGCGTCAGCAGTCCGAGGAGCGCACCCTGGTGGCCGCGTCGGAGTTGGATCTGGCCAGTTATGCGGCGGCGCGCCATGCGGGCTCCCAGCCTTCGTCGGCCGGGCGCCGTCTGAGCGTGTTCCGGCGGTTTTTTCGTTGGGCCGTGCGCGAGGGCCTGTCCCAGGTCGATCCGACGGTGCGCATGGATGCGCCGCGTCAACGCATGCGCCTGCCCGGCACCCTGACCGAGGCGCAGGTGGAGGCCCTGCTGGCCGCGCCGGATACCGACGAGCCGCTCGGCCTGCGCGACCGCGCCATGCTGGAACTGCTCTACGCCAGTGGCCTGCGGGTGAGTGAGCTGGTGACCTTGAAGTCGGTGCACGTGGGGCTGAGCGAGAACGTGCTGCGCATCACCGGCAAGGGCAGCAAGGAGCGTCTGGTGCCCTTCGGGGTGGAGGCCTCGGACTGGTTGCAGCGTTACCTGCGCGAGGCCCGCGCGCAGATTCTGGGTGGACAGGTGAGCGACGCACTGTTTGTCACCGCGCGGGGCGATGCCATGACGCGCCAGATGTTCTGGAAGCTGATCAAGAAGTACGCCGTGCAGGCTGGCATCACCCAGCACCTGTCGCCGCACACTTTGCGTCACGCCTTTGCGACGCACTTGCTCAACCATGGCGCCGACCTGCGCGTGGTGCAGATGCTGCTGGGGCACGCCGACATCTCGACCACCCAGGTCTACACCCACGTGGCGCGCGAGCGCTTGCGGCAGTTGCACGCCAAGCATCACCCGCGCGGGTGAGGGCGCCACTCAGTCCTCGCCCAGCAGGAAGGCGATTTCGGCATCGGTGAAGCCGGCGGCCTTGCGGGCGGCTTCGTTGAACGGGGGGCGCAGGCGCGGGGCTTCGTAGCGCTGGACCAGTTCCGGGTAGAGCGTGGTGGCATCGAGTTGCAGGGCCTGACACAGGTGGTGGAACCAATGGTTGCCGATGCGCACATGCCCCACCTCATCGCGCAAGATGATGTCGAGGATCTCGACGGCGCGCAGATCCCCGGCGCGGGTCAGCTTGTCCTGGATCAGCGGGGTGGCGTCCAGGCCGCGCGCTTCCAGCGTACGGGGCACCAGGGCCATGCGGGCCAGGATGTCTTCGCGCGTCTTGTGGCACATGGTCCACAGGCCATCGTGGGCGTCGAAATCGCCATAATGCCAGCCCAGCGTTTCCAGGTGGGTGCGCAGCAGGGTGAAGTGGTAGGCCTCTTCGCCGGCCACCTGCAGCCAGTCGCGGTAGAAGTCGGCGGGCATGCCGTCGAAGCGCCACACGGCATCGAGCGCCAGGTTGATGGCGTTGAACTCGATGTGGCAGATGGCGTGGAGGAGGGCGGCGCGGCCTTCGAGCGTGAAGGGCGAGCGCGACGGCACCTGTTTGGCCGGCACCAGATGCGGGCGCTCGGGGCGGCCCGGCATGGCGGCCTCTTGTGCCTGTGTCAGTGACAACACCTCGGCACGCTGGGCCTCGTTTGGCAGGAGGGCGGGATCAGACTGGATTGCCTCCCACAGGGCAGCGGCCTGGGTGGCTTTGACAAGGGGATCGGCCTCCAGCAGCACGGCCAGGGCTTGATGACGGCAGTTCATGCCGTCATTGTGCCAAGCGGTGGGGGCGTGTCAGCCGTGTCCGAGCCGATCACTCGGCCCAGGTGACCCAGCCCATGTGGGCCGTGACCAGGATCAACACCCCAAAGCCGATGCGGTACCAGGCGAAGGGCATGAAGTTGTGGCTGGAGACGTAGCGGATCAACCAACGTACGCACACCCAGGCGGACAGGAAAGCGAAGACCAGGCCCGTGAGGAACAGCGGCAGGTCGGCCAGCGAGAGCAGGGCGCGCTCCTTGTAGAGGCTGTAGGCCCCGGCGCCCACCAGGGTGGGGATGCCCAGGAAGAAGCTGTAATCGGTGGCGGTCTTGCGCGACAGACCCATCAGCATGCCGCCAATAATGGTGGCGCCCGAGCGGCTGGTGCCGGGTACCAAGGCCAGGCACTGCACGAGGCCGACCTTCAGGGCGTCCAGTGGCGTCATGTCGTCCATGGACTCGACGCGGGACGTCTGGTAGCGGGCGGTGAGCTTCTCGGCCAGGATGATGAAAAAGCCACCGATGATGAAGGTGGTGGCGACCACGGTGGGCGAGAACAGGTGTTCTTTCACCAGTTTGCCCAGCAGCAGTCCCATGCACACGGCCGGCAGGAAGCCGATGATGACGTTGAGCGCAAAGCGCTGCGCCTTGGGGTCGGAGCCCAGGCCGGTGATGGTGTCCTTGATGCGCTGGATGTAAACCAGGATGACCGCGAAGATGGCGCCGGTCTGGATGGCGATCTCGAAAACCTTGGCTTTCTCGGCGCCGGCCGAGCCGCCGAAGTCCATCAGTGCGTTGGCCAGAATCAGGTGGCCGGTGCTGGAGATGGGCAGAAACTCGGTCAGCCCCTCCACGATGCCCATCACGGCGGCTTTCAGAAACAACACAATGTCCACGGTCACAGTCCTTGCATGGCCCGACACAGGCCGACATCCGCCGACCTGTCTTCACATCGGCGTGCGCGCATCTTAGGACATGGTCATGACAGCATTAGCCCGACGCCCTTCAGGGGCAGGGTGGCTTGTCTACACTGAGCCACATGCCTGACCACTTTTCCCCCGATCTGGGCGCCGGTGCCTCACCGATGACCTGGCCGCCACAGCCCGAGCGTTGGCTCAACCGCCTGGCACGGCGCAGCTTGGCCTTGCAAGAGCGTTTGCAGGTGCCCTTGGGCACGCCCTGGGAGGGCGACCCGATGCCCCAGTTGCGCTGGGTGGCGGTCAACGACCACCTGGCACAGGAGCTGGGTTTGCCGGGCAACTGGCACGAGGCGGCCGACGCCAACGGCGCGAGTACCTTGCACGTGCTGAGTGGCAACGCCCTGTGGCCCGGCATGGCCCCCATGGCGACCGTGTACAGTGGCCACCAGTTCGGCCACTGGGCGGGGCAGTTGGGTGATGGCCGTGCGCTTCTGCTGGGTGAGGTGGGCACGCCCCTGGGCCCGCAGGAAATCCAGCTCAAGGGCGCCGGGGCGACGCCGTACTCCCGTCGCGCCGATGGACGTGCGGTGCTGCGCTCGTCCATCCGCGAATACCTGTGCAGCGAGGCCATGCACGGCCTCGGCATCCCGACCACGCGAGCGCTGGCGTTGAGCGCCTCGCCCTTGGCCGTGCGCCGGGAAACCTTTGAGACCGCTGCCGTGGTCACCCGCGTGGCGCCCAGCTTCCTGCGCTTCGGCCATTTCGAGCATTTCGCGCATCACCCCCATCCGCGCCACCACGAGGTGCTGGCCGATCTGGTCGATTTCGTCATCACCCACCACTACCCCGAACTGCAAGACGCACCCAACCGCGCGCTGGCGCTGCTGGAGGCCGTGTTGCAACGCACCGCCCGGCTCATGGCCGACTGGCAGAGCGTGGGCTTCTGCCATGGGGTGATGAACACCGACAACATGTCCATCCTGGGGCTGACCATCGACTATGGTCCTTTTGGCTTCCTGGACGCCTTCGATCCCGAGCACATCTGCAACCACTCCGACGATCACGGCCGCTACTCCTGGAGCAACCAGCCCCAGATCGGATATTGGAACCTGCGTGCTTTGGCTCAGGCCTTGGTGCCACTGATTCCGGATGCGCAAGACGACCCGCAGGTGGTGGTCGATGTGCTGCAAACCTACGAAACACACTTCCCGCAGGCCATGACCGAGCGCTGGTGCGCCAAGATCGGGCTGCGCCCCTTGTCCACCCAGCCCAATGCGGACCGTGCCGACGACACACGCCTGGCGCTGGACTGGCTGACGCTGCTGGCGCGCGGACGCGTCGATTTCACGATCGCTTTCCGGCGCCTGGCCGGGTTCCGCTCGGACCTGTCGCCCGATGCCCCTGAGAATGCGCCCATCCGCGATCTGTTCCTCGACCGGGAAGAGTTCGACGCCTGGGCCCTGCGTTACGCCCAGCGCCTGCGCGCCGAACAGAGTGTGGACGCCGAACGCGCCGCCCGCATGAACCGCGTCAACCCCTTGTATGTGCTGCGCAACCACATGGCGGAAACCGCGATTCGCTTGGCGCAACGTGGCGACGACAGCGAGGTGCAGCGCCTGCACCGTCTGCTGCAACGCCCCTTTGACGAGCAACCCGGCTGCGAGGCTGATGCCGACTTCCCGCCCGACTGGGCGCAATCCATCGAGGTGTCTTGTTCATCATGAGTGACTACAAAGTTCAGAAAACCGACGCCGAGTGGCGCGAACAACTCGCCCCCATGGACTACCAGGTGACCCGCCAGGCGGCCACCGAGCGCCCCTTCAGCGGCCGCTATTGGGATCACTTCGAGAAGGGCGACTACCGCTGCGTGTGCTGTGGCGTCAAGCTGTTCGCGTCAGAGACCAAGTTCGATGCCGGCTGCGGCTGGCCCAGCTACTGGCAGCCGGCCGATGACAGCCTGATCGAGCGCGTGCGCGATACCAGCCACGGCATGATCCGCGTGGAGGTGCGCTGCCAGAACTGCGGCGCCCACCTGGGCCATGTCTTCGAAGACGGCCCCCTGCCCACGGGGGAGCGCTACTGCATCAACTCGGCCGCGCTAGACTTCAAACCGCGCCAGCCCTGAGCGCGCCAACCTGCGGCCGCTGAACCCGTGCCCGACTCTCCATGAAGATCTTCTTTGACCTGCTGCCCATCATCCTGTTCTTTGCCAGCTACAAATGGGCTGGCAGCCATGCCGAGCAGGCCGCGCAGTGGCTGAATCATTACTTCGGCTTTGCCATCTCGGGGGGCAGCGTGGGCCTGACGGAGGCGCCGGTGCTGCTGGCCACGGTCGTGGTCGTGGTGGCCACGATGCTCCAGATTCTGGTGCTGAAGGTGCTGCGCAAGCCCGTGGACAAGATGCTGTGGGCGGGCCTGGTGGTGGTGGTTGTGCTGGGCGGCCTGACCCTGTGGTTCCACGATGAAACCTTCATCAAGTGGAAGCCCACCGTCATTTACTGGTTGATGGCGACCGGCTTCCTGATCACCGAGATCGTGCTGGGCAAGAAGATGCTGCGCCAGATGATGGGTGGCCAGGTGCACGTGCCCGATCCCGTCTGGCGCAAGCTCGGCTGGGCCTGGGTACTGTTCTTTGCCAGCATGGGCGTGCTCAACCTGTGGGTGGCCTACACCTTCCCGACCGACACCTGGGTCAGCTTCAAAATGTGGGGCAGCCTGGGCCTGACACTGGTCTTCACGCTGGCACAGGGTGTGTACCTGAGCCGTCACATGGCGCCGGAAGAAGGGGCTGCCGAGGCCTCCAATCAAGGCTGATCGACGTACAGGAACCCGCACACCATGACCTTCGGATCTGTTTCCGCCTCCCAGATGGAAGCCGTGCTGCAGCAAGCCTTGCAGCCCGAGTCCATCACCGTCACCGACGACACGGCCGAGCACATCGGCCATGCCGGACACAGCGGCGCCCCCACGGGTACGCATTTCACCATCCAGATACGGGGGCGCTGCTTCAACGGTTTGTCGCATGTGCAGCGCCATCGCCTTGTGTATGATGCTTTGCGCGATTTGATTCCGCAGGGCGTTCATGCCCTGGCCATCAAAGCCGAGCCCGTCTGAACCCTCTACAGAAAGCTTTTCGCTCATCATGAAGATCTCTCGTATCGCCAAGGCTGCTGTGCTGGCCGCTACTGTCACGCTGGCTGCACCTTCGGTGTTCGCGCAAAACATCGCCATCGTCAACGGCAAGGCCGTGCCCAAGGCGCGCGCCGACGCCATGATCGAACAGATCCTGAAGAACCAGCAGCCCGGTCAGCCGCCGCAGACCCGCACGCCCGACCTGGAAGAAAAGGTCAAGGACGAGATCGTCATGCGCGAGATCTTCATTCAGGAAGCCGAGCGCCGTGGTCTGAACACCTCGCCCGACTACAAGGTGCAGATGGAGTTCGCCCGTCAGTCCATCCTGATCCGCGCCCTGTTCCAGGACTTCGAGTCCAAGAACCAGATGACCGAGGCCGAAGCCCGCGCCGAGTACGACAAGATCAAGGCCGCCAACGGCGCGAAGGAGCTGCGCGCTCGCCACATCCTGGTCGAGAACGAAGCCGAAGCCAAGGACCTGCTGGCCAAGATCAAGGGCGGTGCCAAGTTCGAAGAGCTGGCCAAGAAGAACTCCAAGGATCCGGGCTCGGCCGAGAACGGTGGCGATCTGGATTGGGCCAACCCCAGCAACTACGTGCCCGAGTTCTCGCAAGCGCTGCTCAAGCTGAAGAAGGGTGAAGTCACCAGCGCCCCGGTGAAGTCGCAGTTTGGCTGGCACATCATCAAGCTGGAAGACGAGCGCGTTGCTCAGTTCCCCGAGTTCGACGAAGTGAAGGCTCAGATCATCCAGCGTGGCACGCAAGCCAAGATGGCCAAGTTCCGCGACGACCTGAAGGCCAAGGCCAAGACCGACTACAAGTTCAGCAACTGAACTCGGTGAGTGGGGCGGCGATGGTGTCGCCGGCCCTGCCAAACACAAAGCGCCCCGTGGGGCGCTTTGTTGTTTCTGGCGTCAGCTGAGCTGGAGGGGGTCAGACGCGCTTGCGGAACACCAGATCCCACACGCCATGACCCAGGCGCAGGCCACGGTTTTCGAACTTGGTGAGCGGGCGATAGGCAGGCTTCTCGGCATAGCCCTCAGCCGTGTTCACCAGGCCGGGTTCGGCCGACAGCACTTCCAGCATCTGCTGGGCGTAAGGCTCCCAGTCGGTGGCGCAGTGCAGGTATCCGCCCGGGGCCAGACGCGAGGTCAGGTGGGCCACCAACGGTGCCTGGATCAGACGGCGCTTGTTGTGGCGCTTCTTGTGCCACGGGTCGGGGAAGAAGATGTGCACGCCGGCCAGGGAGGCGGGCGGGATCATGTGCTCCAGCACCTCGACGGCGTCGTGGCGCAGGATGCGCAGATTGCTCAGCCCCATGTCACCGATGTGCTTGAGCAGGGCGCCCACGCCGGGCTCGTGCACCTCGCAGCCGATGAAGTCGGTGTCGGGCAGCGTTTGCGCGATCTTCGCGGTGGCATCGCCCATGCCGAAACCGATCTCCAGCACGACCGGGGCGGTGCGCCCGAACGTGGCGGTGAAATCCAGCGGGGCCTTGGCGAAGGGCAGCACGAAGCGTGGGCCCAGCTCGGCCAGCGCGCGGGCCTGGCCCTCGGTGGTGCGCCCGGCACGCATCACGAAGGTCTTGATGGTGCGGTGGTGGCGTTCGCCTGCGTCGGTGTCGGCGGCAGGCGTGTCAGGATCTTGGGGAGCGAGGTCGGGGCTGGACATGCGAGAGATTTCAGACCGGTAGATCAAGGGCGAGAGTGTGCCTCAGTCTGAGAGACGTCGCAAACATGAGACGGTGCGGCAGCGGCGGCGACGTGGCTTGAGGCTACAATGCGTCGTAGCGCGGGTGTCGTTCAATGGTAGGACTCTTGCTTCCCAAGCAAATAACGTGGGTTCGATTCCCATCACCCGCTCCACAGTTTCATGAACCCTAGAGGGTTCACGCAGTCAATCAACCTGGTGAAGCGCGCTTAGCATGGTCATGGCGAGTCTGATGACTCGCTATTTTTTTGCCTGCACGGTGCCCGATGGGCCGACATGATGGCGATGCCGGGTGTGCACCATGAAGGTGAGCGCCCTCTCAGGCGGCTGCCGTGACCAACTTATCCCCGTACTCTGTGGACAACCTTGTTGGCAAGCCTGGGAGAAGGCGTATCACCCCAGTGGTGAGGCTTACAGTGCTGCGAAATGTGGCAGCGGGTGGGGCGTGAGCCTCATCTGTGGTCGGCGAGCGTGCCTGCCCTCAGGGCGTTCTCGCGTGCTGTTCCGCGCCTTGATCAGCGATGCACCCAGATCTGGGGTGATGGGCCCCAGAGTTCGGCCCTGATGTGGGTGGCGAACTGGCGAAACTCCGGTCCGATGGTCTGCCAGGGGCCTTCGGTGAACTTGGCCCAGTCTTCCAGAGAACGGAAGACCGTCACGGCGCGGGACATGGGGTCTCCCATGACGTTGCGGTTGGCTCGAAACTCCACGATGCCCGACTCCTTGGCCATTGAGGACGCGAGTTTCGTCAGCCAGTCCTGGTATGCCTTCATGTCGACGTTGGGCAGCAGGTCGAAAGTCAAGACAGCTTCAATCATTTGTCATCTCCTTGAGGTGGGATTACAAAGAATGTCTGCCTGCTGACAGGCAGACCAGCAGGGCGGTCGCCGTCATGCTCACTTCCCGTGGCCAACCCGCGTGCGAATGTGCGCCCAGGAAGGCTATCTGGCAAGCAAAACCATGCTTCGAGGGCTGGTCATGGCAGGCCGGTGCATTTCGCTGGGCCATCAAGCAATGGTTGACGCCAGGCTGTAGGGGTGTGCGCCAGCAGGCAGGGAGACGACCCGACGGGCGGCGTCGAGCATGACGCGGGCGGCGAAGTCGCAGGCATCGAAGCGCGCCTCCAGCACGAGGCTGGCGTGGGTGCCCGCCGCCGCGGTGGCCATGCGTTCCACGACGATGCCTTCGTGGTTGCCGTCCTCCAGCTCGCCGAGCGTGTCCATCTCGAACACCTGGACGGCTTCACCGGCGAACAGCGGGTCCGCGCTGATGTGGGCCCGAACGGTCTCGAAATGGGCGCCGGGCTGGAGTTCGACATAGACATAGCGCTGGGGCGAGCCGTTCCTGTCGAGGACCTCTCCTTCCAGCGCGTCTTTGATGCCGGGTACATGCGCCACGGCCGCGCTGTGGTGCAAGGCGATGCCGGGGTGTTCGTGCTGAACAGTGTGACCACGCGGGATGAGGGTGTTGAACGCGGCGTTCAGCAGTGGCAGGACCCCGGGATCCCAGCCAGCGCCCAAAATGGCGGGGGTTTTGCACTTGCGTGCGGCGCCGGCCAGCTCCTCGTCATGGACCGCCCGGTCACCACGCTTGAGACGGGCGCATTCCACCACCGGGATGCCGGCTTGCAGCAGGTCATGGGCGACCCAGCTCACATCCGGAGCGGGCACGCAGACCAGGGCCACATCCACCTTGGGCAGGTCACGCACATGGCTCACCACGGGTGTGCGCTGCAGGCGCCCGAGAGCAGCGTGCGCCGAAGCAGGGCGACGCACGATGCCGGCCAGCGCCAGTTCGCTCTCGTCGAGCAAGGCGAGGGCACAGGCCTGGCCCAACCGTCCCAGGCCCACCACGGCCACTTGCAGTCGCTTTTGCGTGTTTCCCATGTTGGTCCGCCTCTCCCGCAACTGGAGAGGATCATGCGGACTTCACCTGGCTGGGTCAATGCCGTGGCATGGGCGTCAGCGGGGCTTCAACCCTCCCGCACGTAGGTGCCGGGCGCGGCCGCCAGTTCGGGGTAGATCTCATTGCTGGCGGGGCGTGCTGCGACCAGCTTGCCCGCCCGCGGCTTCAGCCACGCCATCCAGTCCACCCACCACGAGCCTTCGCGTTGTTCGGCGCGTGCCAGCCAGGCCTCGGGCTTGTCGGAGCGATGGGCCTCGGCCACGCGGAAGCGCCGCTTGGGCGGCGTCACCACCGGGTTGACGATGCCCAGAATGTGCCCGGAGGTCGACAGCACGTAGCGCTTGGGGCCGGTGAAGTGGTTGTTCACGTAGAAGGTCTGCTTCCAGGGTGCGACATGGTCGTCTTCGGCCGACACGGCGTACAGCGGCTGGTTGATGCGTGCCAGGTCGATGGGCTCGCCCGCCACCGTGAGCGCGTCGGGCTGGACCAGGCGGTTTTTCAGGTACAGCTGATGCAGATACCAGCTGTGCATGGCCTGGGGCATGCGGGTGGCATCCATGTTCCAGTACAGCACGTCAAACGGTGGGGGCGGTTCACCGTTGAGCCAACCTTGCTCCACGTAATGCCAGATCAGGCTGTTCGAGCGCAGCAACCGGAAAGAAGCCGCCATGTCCTTGCCGTCCAGATAGCCGGTACGGGCCATCTTGCGGTCGAGGTAGTTGATACTCGACTCGTCGATGAAGACGTTGATGTCGCCTGGCGCATGGAAGTCGACCAGGGTGGTGAAGAGCGTGACGTCGGCCACCGGCACGTCTTCGGGCGCGAAATGCTTGTTGGCCCACGCCATGTACATGCTCAAGCCGGTGCCGCCAATGCAGTAGCCCACAGCATGGACCTTGCTGGCGCCGCTCATGGCGCGAGCTGTCTCGATGGTTGCGTGGATGCCTTCGGTCAGGTAGTCGTCAAAGCGGATGTCGCGCATCGACGCATCCGGGTTCTTCCAGCTGGTGATGAACACGTCCAGCCCCTGGTCGAGCAGGAAGCGCACCATGCTCTTCTTGGGCGTGAGGTCCAGCACGTAGAACTTGTTGATCCACGGTGTGACGATGACGACCGGTTCCGCGTGCACCTTGGCCTGGGTGGGGGCGTAGTGGATCACCTCCACAAGCCGATTGCGCATCACGACCGAGCCAGGGGTGGTGGCGAGGTTCTCTCCCACCTTGAAATCGTCCGGGCTCGTCATGCGGATCTCGCCCGCCTTCATGTCCTCCAGGAAGATCTCGTAGCCCTTGCGCAGGCTCTCGCCTTTGGTTTCAATGGCGTGGCGGATGGCGACCGGGTTGGTCAGCAGGTAGTTGGACGGCGCCATGGCGTTGAGCCAGTTCCGCCACCAGAACGCTGCCTTGCGTCGCTCCTGCTTGGACAGCCCGGGGGTGTCGTAGAGCATGTCCTGCGTGTGGTGCGTGAACGCGAGATACCACTCCTTGAGCAGGTCCCAGCTGGGCGCTTCCGTCCAGACCGGGTCGGCAAAACGCACGTCTTCGTCGTTGACCTTGATCGGGTCCTCGCTGGGCAGGCCCAGCATGCGGTTGAAGGTGTGCCACTGCAGGTTCCACAGGTCTGTCGACAGGCGGATCATCCGGTCGGTCAGTTCCTGGGGGTGTGCCAACCAGGCGAGCTGCGCATGGGCGATGGGCGCGGTCATGCCCAGCGGGTCCACGGTGTCCTCGACGGTGTGGTGGATCTGCTCCAGGGTCTGCGCCATCACCTTGCCAGGATCCGTCTTCTCAGGCGGACGGGCCTCGGCGGCTTTGCCGAACCTGGATTTGGTGGTGCGGGTTTTTGCGCTGGTTTGGGCGCTGCTCTTGCTAGCGGCTGCGCGCGTCGTCTTGGCCATGACCCCGGACTCCTGTCTGTTCACGTCGGTTCACTGTCAAGCTGACAGTATGACCGACGATCTGGACACTCGGGCGGTGAGCCCAGGGCTTGCCGTGGCTGCGCTCAGTTGTTCAAGCCGCCCAGGCAGAGATACTTGATTTCCAGGTAGTCGTCCATGCCCTGACGGGCGCCTTCGCGCCCCAGACCGGACTGCTTGACCCCGCCAAACGGCGCCTCGCAGTGCGAAATCATCCCGGTGTTGACGCCCACCATGCCGTACTCCAGCGCCTCGCCCACGCGGAAGATCCGGCCAATGTCACGGCTGAAGAAGTAGCTCGCCAGCCCAAATTCGGTGGCATTGGCGGCGGCAATGGCCTCGGCCTCCGTCTCGAACTTGAACACCGGTGCCACCGGCCCGAAGATTTCCTCACGGGCCACGCGCATGTCCCGGCTCACATTGGCCAGCACGGTGGGTTGGTAGAAGGAACCACCCGCGACCTGGGCCGGGGCGCCACCGGTCAGCACCTTCGCGCCCTTGGTCACGGCGTCGGCCACCAAGGTCTCCACCTTGTTCAGGGCCTCGGCATCGATCAGCGGGCCTTGCACCACGCCTTGCTCGAAGCCGTTGCCCACCTTGATCTCCGCCACGCGGGCGGCCAGACGGGTCACGAAGGCATCGTAGATGCCAGCTTGCACATACATGCGGTTCGCACACACACAGGTCTGACCCGAGTTGCGGTACTTGCTGGCCAGAGCGCCTTCGACCGCCACGTCCAAGTCGGCATCGTCGAACACGATGAGGGGCGCGTTGCCGCCCAACTCCAGCGACAGCTTCTTGACCGTGGGCGCGCACTGCTGCATCAGGATGCGGCCCACCTCGGTGGAGCCGGTGAAGGAGAGGTGTCGCACCGTGTCGCTGGCGCACAGCACCTTGCCGACCTCAATGGAGCGCTGGGCATCGGCCGTGATGACGTTGAGTACGCCCGGGGGCATGCCGGCGCGCTGGGCCAACTCGGCCACGGCCAAAGCAGACAGCGGCGTGGCTTCCGCAGGTTTGATGACGACTGGGCAGCCAGCCGCCAACGCGGGGGCCACCTTGCGCGTGATCATGGCCACCGGGAAGTTCCAGGGCGTGATGGCCGCGCACACGCCCACCGGCTGGCGCAAAACCAGCAGGCGCTTGGCCGGATCGGGGCTGGGGATGGTCTCGCCATAGACACGGCGGGCTTCCTCGGCAAACCACTCCACAAAGCTGGCGCCGTACAGCACCTCGCCCTTGGCCTCGGCCAGTGGCTTGCCTTGCTCGGCCGTCATGATGCGTGCCAGGTCAGCAGCGTGCTGGTTCAGCAGGTGAAACCACTTCATCAAGATGTTGGCGCGGGCCTTGGCCGACATGGCCCGCCAGGCAGGCCAGGCTGCATCTGCAGCGGCAATGGCGGCTTCGGTCTGCTCGGCACCGAGGTTGGGGACCTCGGCCAGCAGGGCGCCCGTGGCGGGGTCGGTCACGGCAAAACGCTGCGGGCCATCTACCCATTGCCCGTTGATCAGGGCTTGCGTCTTGAGGAGGCTGGGGTCATTGAGCTGGGTCAGCGGGGAGGTCATGGTGTTTTTCTCCGGAGAAGGGGTCTCAGCGCCGTCCATCATAGACTTGAGAAGAGGCGGGTCAGTGGCTCAGAAATCGCGACGCAGGCCCAGCACCCAGGCATGTCCGCCGCTCGTCGCGGCTCGGAAACCCGACAGTCCGTCGCCGCGTGTCGTGATGGCGGCGGTTTCAGCCTCGCTGTAGAACTCGGCAAAGAACTTGAGTTGCGGGTTGTACTGGTGGTCAATCCCCAGGTGAACGATGTTCTCGCCATATCCCTCGACCCGGGCCAGCATGACCTTGATGGTGTTGTCACCCCGCTGGTGGGTCACCAGCAGGTTCACGGCTTCGTTGCCATCGCGGCTGAAGCTGCCTGGGTTGTGGTTGCCCGTGTCAAAGCGCTCATACTTGGCGGCCATCTGCCAGGCACCTGCCCGGTGAGTGGTCGACAGGCCATAGAGGCGGTTGCGACCGTAGCCGGCGTCTCCCCGGTCGTCCAGCGCGGCTGCCAGACGGGTGGCACCGAGGTCGTAGCTCAGTGCCACTTGCACCCGTTCGTCATCAATGCGGGAGGTGGAGCGCCGATTGCCTTTGGCAGGCGCATAAGCCGCCGACGCGCTGAGCCCCCGAAAAGACGGGCTGGTGTAGGCGACGGTGTGCCTGACTCGGAAAACGGTGTACGTGGCAAAGCCGCTGTAGTAGCTGCTGAATGCGTCGACAGGCGCTGACACGGCGTTGTAGTAAGGCATCCACTGCCGCCCCCAATGAATGGCACCCCAGCCGCCTTGCAGTCCGATGCGGGCAATGCGCAGGCGCTCCGGGTTGTCACGCCCGTTGTCTCCCTGGTCATAAGGGTCCTGCACAGACAAATTCGCCATGTCCAAAGGCAACTCCAGTTGCCCGTTCAGCGTCAGCGCGGGAGACAGGGCATGCTGAACCGAGACACCCACACGTGAGTAGGCATCGCGCAGGCCGGTATAGCGGCTGGCCGCGCTGCGCTCGTCCGGGTGCACTGACTCCGCCTGCAGTCTCAGCGAGGCATACCAGTCGACCTGCGTGGTGTTTGGGCGGGCATCCAGAGCATGGGCCGCGCCTGTCCACATGACAGATGTAGCCAAGGCGATCACCTGGCAGGTGTGCAGTGAACCAATTGACATGGACATGTCACTCAACCTCCTCGTTCGCGATGGATGGGGCACAAACGCCGTGAGGCGGTTTGCGCCCCAGGGTGTGCAAGAGCGCTGTGGCTGTCTATTTCAGGCGTGGTCGCATGCTGTCCGCCAGCACGAACAGGAAGCTCTTGCCCGGAGCCATCAACAACTCGACGGTCATGTGTCGCTTGGCGGCCTCTCGGCAAGCTGGCGCAGGCGCCGATTCAAGGCCTTGTGGCGCACATCCTGCGCGTGCCAGTCATCGTGGATGGCCCGCCACAGGGCGTAGGTCATCAGGACGATGACCACCGCAAATGGCAGGGCGAACACGATCGTGGCGGTCTGCACGGCTTTGACGCCACCCGCCAACAACAGGATGGCGGCAATCCCGGCCACCAGCAGGCCCCACATCACCTTGATCTTGTTGCTGGGGTTGGGCTGGCCGCCGGTGCTCATCATGCCCAGCACCAGGGTGGCCGAGTCGCCCGAAGTCACGAAGAACAGCAGCACGAGGGCGGTGGCCACCAGCGACATCACCGTGCCGAAGGGCAGGGCTTCGAACATGACAAACAGTGCCGTCGAGATGTCGGTCTTGACTGCTTCAGCCAGCGGCACCTGTTGCCAGATCTCCATGTGCAAGGCGGCCCCTCCGAACACAGAGAACCAGGCGAAACCCGCCAGGGTGGGGGCGGCCACCGTGCCCAGGATGAACTCGCGGATGGTGCGCCCCCGGGACACACGAGCGATGAACAGGCCGACGAACGGCGACCATGCAATCCACCATGCCCAGTAGAAAATCGTCCAGCCGCCCACCCAGCCGCTGTCGCGGAACGGGGTCATGCGCAGGCTCATGCGCACGAACTCACTGGCGTAAGCGCCCAGCGTGTTGGTGAAGGTATCGATGATGGCCACCGTGGGTCCCACCATGAACACAATCAGCATCAGCATCAGGATCAGCGCCAGCATCAGGTTCATGTTGGACAGCCACTTGATGCCCTTGCTCACACCCGTGAGGGCCGAAGTCAGGAACAACGCCGTGGTCACGGCGATGATGGCCAACTGCGAGGCGATGCCCACCCGCAAGCCGAACACGGCGTGCAAACCACTGTTGATCTGCAAAGCGCCGATACCCAGTGAGGCGGCCACGCCAAAGGCGGTGGCGACGACGGCCAGCACGTTCACGACCACGGTCAGCTTGGACGCCCAGGCAAAAGGCAGTGCCTCGGTCGCCGAGCTGATCAGGGCCGGCTTGCCGCGGCGGAATGAAAAGAAGGCAATGGCCAGCGCCACCACGCTGTACACCGCCCAGGGGTGCAGGCCCCAATGGAAGAAGCTGTAGCGCATGGCCGCATTGGCTGCCTCTGGGGTGTTGGCCGTGATGCCCGGAGGCGGGGCGCCGTAATGGGAAATGGGCTCGGCCACCCCCCAGAACACCAAACCGATGCCCATGCCTGCCGCAAACAGCATGGCAAACCAGCTACCGACGGAGAACTCGGGTTCCTCGTCTTCATCACCCAGTTTGAGGTCGCCGTAGCGGCTGAAGGCCAGCAAAGCGGCCACGATCACCAGGCCGAGCACCACCCAGAGGTAAAGCCAGCCGAAATTGGTGGTGATGGTTGCCAGAGCCTGATCAAAGAATGCACCAAGAGAGCTTGGTGCGAGGATGCCCCAGGACATGATGATCAGGATCAGTCCCGCAGACAGCAGCAATTGCATGGGATGCTCCTGTGAAAAAGTAAAACGCTTTTGCGCAGAGAGCGACCAAGTCTAGCCGCCAAGGAAAATCAAACTGCTGCGTAAAACCATGCCCTTAAGGCGGTTATCGTGTTTCATCACGCCTCAACAAGGAACAGCGAGTGTGGTCGTGAAATCTATAATGCAAAGTTTTGCCGCGTACGCAAGCGGCCCGACCGAGCATGTCCCGATTCGCCCGGAAAGGTCCTTGATTCGTCTCACCGTAGCGTCCTGAAAGTCGTCGAATGAAAGCCGCAGACATCCGCAAGACCTTCCTGGAGTACTTCCAGTCCAAGGGCCACACCATCGTGGCATCCAGCCCCGTCGTGCCGGGCGATGACCCGACCCTGCTGTTCACCAACGCCGGCATGAACCAGTTCAAGGACGTGTTCCTGGGCTTCGACAAGCGTCCGTACAGCCGCGCCACCACCTCGCAAAAGTGCATCCGCGCTGGCGGCAAGCACAACGACCTCGACAACGTCGGCTACACCGCCCGTCACCACACCTTCTTCGAGATGCTGGGCAACTTCTCGTTCGGTGACTACTTCAAGCACGACGCCATCAGCTACGCCTGGGAACTGCTGACCGAACAGTTCAAGCTGCCCAAGGAAAAGCTGTGGGTCACCGTCTATCACGAAGACGACGAGGCTTACGAGATTTGGAACAAGGTGGTGGGCGTGCCCGCCGAGCGCATCGTGCGCATCGGTGACAACAAGGGCGGCCGCTACATGTCCGACAACTTCTGGATGATGGGCGACACCGGCCCCTGTGGCCCCTGCACCGAGATCTTCTACGACCACGGCCCGGACATTGCCGGCGGCCCTCCCGGCAGCCCCGATGAAGACGGCGACCGCTACATCGAGATCTGGAACAACGTCTTCATGCAGTTCAACCGCACCGAAGACGGCGTGATGCATCCGCTGCCCAAGCCCTCGGTGGACACCGGCATGGGCCTGGAGCGCATTGCCACCGTGCTGCAAGGCAAGCACAGCAACTACGAAATCGACCTGTTCCAGGCGCTGCTGGCTGCGGCCAAGACCGCCGTGGACGCCGCCGGTGGCGAGAACTGCGACGCTGCCAGCCCCAGCCTGAAGGTGATTGCCGACCACATCCGCGCCTGCTCGTTCACGGTCGCCGATGGCGTCATCCCCAGCAACGAAGGCCGTGGCTACGTGCTGCGCCGCATCACCCGTCGCGCCATCCGTCACGGCTACAAGCTGGGCGCCCGCACCCCCTTCTTCCACAAGCTGGTGTCGGCCCTGGTCGAACAGATGGGCGAGGCCTATCCCGAGCTGCGCCAGAACGAAAAGCGCATCACCGAGGTGCTCAAGACCGAAGAAGAGCGCTTCTTCCAGACCATCGCCCACGGCATGGAAATCCTGGAAGGCGCCCTGGCTGCGGGTGAGAAGCAGATCGACGGCGAAACCGCCTTCAAGCTGCACGATACCTACGGCTTCCCGGTCGACCTGACCGCCGACGTCTGCCGCGAGCGTGACGTGACCGTGGACCAGGCTGGCTTTGACGCCGCCATGGCCCGCCAACGTGAACAGGCCCGTGCCGCTGGCAAGTTCAAGATGGCCGCTGGCTTGGAATACTCGGGTGTGCCCACCGGCTTCCACGGCTACGAACACCTGACGGTGGACGCAGCCAACGTGACGGCCATCTACGTGGACGGCGCCCAGGTGCAGGAAGCCCAGGCCGGTGACGACGCCGTCATCGTGCTGGACCACACCCCCTTCTACGCCGAGTCTGGCGGCCAGTGCGGCGACAGCGGCGACCTGCGCAACGCCACCAGCCGCTTCATCGTCGAAGACACGCAAAAGATCCAGGCTGACGTGTTCGGTCACCATGGTCGCGTGGTCGAGGGCAGCATCAAGGTCGGCGACAAGCTCAACGCCAAGGTCGATGCCGAACTGCGCGCCAAGACCGTGCGCAACCACAGCGCCACCCACCTGATGCACAAGGCCTTGCGCGAAGTGCTGGGCGACCACGTGCAGCAGAAGGGCTCGCAGGTCACCGCCGACCGCACCCGCTTCGACTTCGCCCACAACGCACCGATGACCGCCGAGCAGATCCGCGAAGTGGAAGAGTTGGTGAACGCCGAAATCCTGCTCAACGCCGAAGCCCAGGCCCAGGTGATGGCATTGGACGATGCGCAGAAGTCCGGCGCCATGATGCTGTTCGGCGAGAAGTACGGCGACACCGTGCGCGTCCTCAGCATCGGCTCGTCCAAGGAACTGTGCGGCGGCACCCACGTGCAGCGCACCGGCGACATCGGCCTGTTCAAGATCGTGGCCGAAGGCGGTGTGGCCGCTGGCGTGCGCCGTGTGGAAGCCATCACCGGCGCCAACGCACTGGCCTACACCCAGAACCTGGAGACCACGCTGGAAGGCGTGGCCGCCTTGCTCAAGGCCACCCCGCACGAGGTGCCGGCCCGCGTGGCCGCCGCCCAAGAGCAGATCCGTGCGCTGGAAAAGGAAATCGCCGCGCTCAAGGGCAAGCTGGCTTCCAGCCAGGGCGACGAGCTGATGGCCAAGGCCGTGGACGTGAACGGCATCAAGGTGCTGGCCGCGACGCTGGAAGGCGCCGACGCCAAAACCCTGCGCGAAACCATGGACAAGCTGAAGGACAAGCTCAAGACTGCGGCCATCGTGCTGGCGGCCGTCGAAGGCGGCAAGGTCCAGATCGCTGCGGGCGTGACCGCCGACACCACCGGCAAGGTCAAGGCTGGCGAGTTGGTCAACTTCGTCGCCCAGCAAGTGGGTGGCAAGGGCGGCGGCAAGCCCGACATGGCCATGGCCGGTGGCACCGAGCCGGCGGCCCTGCCGGCCGCGCTGGCCAGCGTCCAGGCCTGGGTGACCGAGCGCGTCTGACGCGATCGTCTCTCGCTGACATGACCTTCAGGGCTCCTTCGGGAGCCCTTTTTCATGGCATCAGGGGTAAGCACCAACGTAAAGATGTCGCGCACGAAACCCTGCTGTCATCTTTCATCCTGTGGCTGAGGCTGCCGTCTTCGTACCATGAGTCCATTGCGGAATACCTGCGAGGACGACAGATGGCCCAACACAACGACAAGCAGCACCCGATCGTGCCCCGTGAAAAACTGGACTTTGGCTTCGACGAGAGCATCCCGAAGCACTGGTTCGGCGGCGATCCGTTCCGCACGCGCTTCTTCGATGCCATGTCGCTGATCTTCCCGCCGGGCGAGAAGTTCTTCATGGTCACCGTGCGCGACTACCGCGACCAGGTCACCGACCCCAAGCTGCTGCAGGACATCAAGGACTTCAACCGCCAGGAAGCCCAGCACAGCATGGTGCACAACCAGTACAACGAGTTGCTGCGCAAGCAAGGGATGCCGGTGGACGAGTTGATCGGGTGGTTGGACAACCTGCTGTTCACGAAGTACCGCAACCGCTTCAGCCGCCAGTACACCCTGGCCATCACCGGCGCACTGGAACACCTGACTGCGCTGGGCGCCCACGCCATGTTTGACGAGCGTGACATCCTGGGCGACGCCCACCCCAAGGTGCGTGCCATGTACGCCTGGCACGCCATCGAAGAGGTCGAGCACAAGGGTGTCGCCTACGATGTCATGATCGACTATGCCAAGGTGGGCTATGTGCGCCGTGTCACGGCCCTTGTGCACGCCACGGTCATGTTTCCCCGCGTCATCCTGAAGTTTGCCAACCGCATGCTCAAGGAAGACGGTTTCAGCTTCTGGGAGCGGGTCAAGCTCAACATCAAGGGCATCCACTGGCTGCTCAAGCCCGGTGGTTTCCTGTGGCCCACCCACAAGCACTACATCCAGTACTACAAGCCCGGTTATCACCCCTGGCAAGAGGCCGACCAACCTGGCTACGAAGAATGGCTGGCCGGTTTCAACAGCCACCGTGATCCCATCGAGGCGAGCGAAATGGCCCGTGCGGCCATGATGCGGTGAACCCTCGCAGGCACGTCCTGCCATTGTGGTTAGACTTCGGCACACCCTGAATGTGGGTGTGCCGATTTCGTCCATGCGTATCCCTCTGCCACCTCCCGCCGTTCTGGAAGCCATGGGCATCAAGCCCATCCCCTTGTTCATGCTCTCGGCGTGGATCAAGGCGGCGACCAAGTGCGGCTTCAACGTTCAGCCGCTCTTCAAAGAAGCCGGCATCAAGATCGACCTGATCCGGCTGGAGGACGCGCGGGTGTCTCCCTTGCAGCTGATCTCGCTGCTTGAGCAGTGCGTGGCCCTGTCGCCCGACCACTACTTTCCGCTGGTGCTGGGTGACACCTTTGCCTTCGAGTCGCTGCCGGAGTTCGAGACGCTGCTGACCACCAGTCCTAGCCTGCGCGATGCCCTGCGCGCAGCCGACCTGGCGCGCATGATGGTGCTGCCCTGGCTCACCATGGAGGTGAAGGAGCAGGGCGACGAGGCATCGGTTTGCGTGGCCTTCGACTTGCCGCTGCAAAAGCTGGTGGCGCATGCCTTGCCCTTGCACCTGGTCATCCACGCCACGCTGGCGTGCATTCGCAAGTTCGGGCGCACCCTGCAAGGCTCTGAAACTGGGTTCATCGGCGTCGACCTCAAAGGCCCGCCAGTGCCGCACGCGGCCAAGATCGAGGCCTTCTTCGGCGTGCCCGTCACCTTCGACGCGCCGGCCGATGCCCTGCGGTTCGAGCGTCACCTGCTGGACCAGCCTCTGGAGGGCGCCTTCCCCGCCTTGCACGAGCAGGCCCAGTACCTCGCCGAGCAGCGTCTGGGGCGCGAAGCGCGTCGCCAGGGGGTGGCGGCAGAAATCGAGAACCTGCTGGCCCGCGAGCCCGAGCTGCTGGCGCTGGGCGTGGAGGACATGGCCGAACGCCTGAGCCTGCACCCCCGCACCTTGCAGCGGCGCCTCAAGGATGAGGGTGACAGCTACCTGGCTGTGCAGGCTCGCATGCGACACCGCCTGGCCTGCCAGTGGCTCAAGCAAAGTCCACAGTCCATTGACGAAATCAGCCTGCGGCTTGGCTTTTCCGACCGCCGCGCGTTCACGGCCGCCTTCAAGCGCTGGGAGGGTACGACCCCCAGCGTGTGGCGAGAACAGCAGCTTTGACGCTTTGTCGCCCCCCGAATGCAGGGGTATGGCGCGGGTTTACGCGGCCACCACATGAGGGTGATTGGCGTGAAATGATCCTAACTGGAGGGTGAACTTCCTTGTGCGGCTCATAGCGACGTCATAGATTTGAGGCATGCAGACGCCCGTTAGCAGTCTAGGTCAGCGCCTGTCTTGATGCCCACTATGCAACGCTCCTTGTCCACATCGTCCGTGCCTGTTCCGTCTCTGGGAAGCTGGCGCCAAGCCGCGTCTGTGTGCGGCTTCACGATCGACCCGGTTCTGCGCGAACTGGGGATCGGTCAACACGACCCGCACGCGCAGTTGCGTGTGTCGCCGCTCAACCTGTTCAAGGCCTTCACCTTGTGTGTCGAGCGGGCGCGTGGTCACCATTTTCCCTTTGCGCTGGGCGAGAACTTCATGTTCGAGCACTACGCCGAGTTCGACGCTTTCGTGAGCTCCAGCTCCAGCATCCGTGAACTGCTCGAACTGGCCGGCTGGGCCCGCGAGCTGCTGGCCCCCTGGATGTCGCTGCGACTGGACGAGTTCGGCGCCGAGGCCCACCTGCGGGTCGTCATGGACGTGCCGGACATCGACCCGCGTGAGCTGTGCCATGTGCGTGAGGTGGTGTTGGCCGCCGTCAATCAACTGATCAAGCGTGCCACCCGTGGGTCGCACTGGCTGCTGTCGGTGCGCATGGCCATGCCCGCGCCCGCACACCAGCAGCGCTTTGCCGAGCATTTCGGGGTGCCCGTGTTTTTCAACGAAAGCGCCGATGCCTTGGTGATGGACCGCCGCTGGCTCGACATGCCCCTCAACGAGCCCGTACCCGAAGCCCTCAGCCAGGCCCGCGCGCGCATTGAGCGCCGCTTGAGCCAGGAGGGGGGCGAGCGCCGCATCGTCGATGAGGTGCGCTGGGCGCTGGAGCGCCGGCCCGAGTTGCTGCGTGAGGGGCTGGAGGCCACAGCCAGCGCGCTGGGCCTGCACCCCCGCACCTTGCAGCGCCGCCTGCAAAACGAAGGCGTCAAGTACGTGGACATCCAGTCCGAGGCCAAGTGCAACCGCGCCCAGGTGATGTTGCGCCGTCGCGCCATCAGCATGGAGTCCATCAGTGACGAGCTGGGCTTCTCGGATCGCCGGGCCTTCACCTTCGCGTTCAAGCGCTGGACGGGCCTGTCCCCCAGCGCGTACCGCAGCCAGCTGGGCGCCGTCAAAGCCTGAGTGAGCGCTGCAGGGCAGGCAGTGGCTCAGACCCTGATAGAGTCCGAGCCATGTCCGAACCCTCAGAACTCCAGGGCAAGCACATCGTGCTGGGCCTGACAGGCGGCATCGCCTGCTACAAATCGGCCGAATTCGTGCGCCTGCTCACCAAGGCAGGGGCCACCGTCCAGGTGGTCATGACCGAAGCGGCGGCGTCTTTCATCACCCCGGTGACCATGCAGGCCTTGTCAGGTCGTCCGGTCGTGACCAGCCAGTGGGATGCGCGCGAGCCCAACAACATGGCGCACATCAACCTGGGCCGTGAAGCCGATGCCATCGTGCTGGCGCCGGCCAGTGCCGACTTCATTGCCCGCCTGGTGCAGGGCCGAGCTGATGAGCTGCTTAGCCTGACCTGCCTGGCCCGTCCACGCGAGTGCTGCCCCCTGCTGGTGGCGCCGGCCATGAACCGCGAGATGTGGTCGCACCCGGCCACGCAGCGCAATGTCGCGCAACTGCAGGCCGATGGTGCCGTCATCCTGGGCCCAGGCTGTGGTGATCAGGCCTGCGGCGAAGTCGGCGATGGCCGCATGCTGGAGCCCGTCGAGTTGCTGGAAGACCTGATTGCCTTCTTCCAGCCCAAGGTGCTGGCGGGCAAGCGTTTGCTGATCACGGCCGGGCCCACGTTCGAGCCCATCGACCCGGTGCGCGGCATCACCAACCACTCCAGCGGCAAGATGGGCTTTGCCATCGCCCGTGCTGCGCGAGAAGCCGGCGCCGAGGTCACCCTGGTGGCCGGTCCGGTGCACTTGCCTACCCCGCGTGGTGTGAGCCGCCACAACGTCATGACGGCGCAGCAGATGTTCGATGCCGTGGTGCCTCAGGCACCGCAGCATGACGTTTTCATTGCCACGGCTGCAGTGGCCGATTGGCGGCCTGCCAACTCAGCCGAGCACAAGATCAAGAAAGAGGGCGGCAAGGACGTGCCCACGTTCGAACTCACCGAGAATCCCGACATCCTGGCCGCCGTGGCTGGCCTGAGCGGCGCGCCGTACTGCGTGGGCTTTGCTGCCGAAAGCGAACGACTGCTGGAGCACGCCCGTGCCAAGATGCTGCGCAAGCGCATCCCGCTGATCGTGGGCAACCTCGGACCGGCTACGTTCGGTCGGGACGACAACGCGCTGCTGCTGATCGACGCCCACACCGATCGGGCCCTGCCGTCCGACGGCAGCCGTGCCGACAAACTCACCCTGGCCCGGGCCTTGATGCAAGACATCGCCCAACGACTTCAAGCTGTGAACCCATGACCACCGTTGACATCCGCATCCTTGACGCCCGTGTGGCGGAAGCCTTGCCTGCTTACGCCACCCCCGGCAGCGCGGGTCTGGACCTGCGTGCCTGCGTGGACGCGCCGGTGGTGCTCGAGCCCGGCCAAGCGCAGTTGATTCCAACCGGCTTGGCCATGCACCTGGGCGACCCGGGTCTGGCCGCGATGATCCTGCCGCGCTCGGGGCTGGGCCACAAGCACGGCATCGTGCTGGGCAACCTGGTGGGCCTGATCGACTCGGACTACCAGGGGCCGCTGATGGTGAGCTGCTGGAACCGGGGCAGCGAGCCCTTCACCATCCAGCCGCTTGAGCGCATTGCCCAACTCGTCATCGTGCCTGTCGTACAGGCCCAGTTCCGGCAGGTGGAGAGCTTTGACGCAAGCGAGCGGGGTGAGGGCGGCTTCGGGTCTACCGGCCGCGGCTGACAACAAAAGGCCGCACAAGGCGGCCAGTCAAGCGGGGTGGGCGAGGTCAGTGCAGGGTCTCACCGGGTGGGGCAGACGGTGTGAAGCCCAGCAGGGCCTCTGACACCGAGCCTTGCTCGATTTCTTCCTCGGTGGCGGGGCGCACGTCCAACACCTTGAGGCTGATGCGCACGGCCAGACCGGCCAGCGGGTGGTTGCCATCGAGCACCACATGGCTGTCGTACACCTCGGTGACGGTGTAGATGGCGTCGGGGTTAAGGTCCGGGGTTTTCGAGCCTTCGGGCGGGCCGTCGAACTGCATGCCTTCGGCGACTTCGGGCGGGAAAATATCGCGTTCTTCGAAGAACACCAGGTCGGCGTCGTAGTCGCCGAACGCGTGCTCAGGCTCCAGATGCAGATGGGCCTCGAAGCCCACGCTCTGGCCCAGCAGGGTCTCTTCGACCTTGGGCAGGAGGTCTTCGCCGCCCAAGAGGAATTCCATCGGCTCGTTGAGCTCGTCTACCAAGTTGCCTTGGGCATCTTCCAGACGCCACACCAGGCTCACGACACAGGGTGAGGAAATGATCATGCCGCGATCATCTCATGAGGTGCCGGCGTCTGTGTGGCTGCGGTGCTGCGTTCGTGCCGCAGAAGGCGGTGGTTTTCGTTGAGCGGAATCAGCGCCATCGGCTGCAGTTGGCGCCACAATGCGGGCATGAAATCGACCAAA
Organism: Aquabacterium sp.; assembly: GCF_034003525.1. GTDB lineage: Bacteria > Pseudomonadota > Gammaproteobacteria > Burkholderiales > Burkholderiaceae_C > Aquabacterium. Next base: position 1,977 of record NZ_JAVEYN010000008.1, on the reverse strand, counting down.
ACCTCCGCATCCGCTGCGGCGCAGGCCGCTCCGGCAGGCCCGCTGCCCATCGACCACAACACGCCATTGCTCGGAGGCCTGTCGCCCGAGACCTTCATGCGGCGCTACTGGCAGAAGAAGCCTCTGCTGATCCGCCAGGCCATGCCCGGCGTGCGCTCGCCCATCGAGCGTAGCAAGCTGTTTGCGCTAGCGGGGCAGGAAGAGGTCGAATCCCGCTTGATTGTGCGTGAACACGCCACCGGCTCGGCGGTCGTCAAGAAGGGTCGTGGCAAAGCCGTCTCGACGCCCGGTCAATGGCAGCTCAGCCACGGCCCCCTGAGCCGCCGCAGCCTGCCGCCGCTGGATCAGCCTGGCTGGACCCTGCTGGTGCAAGGGCTCGACCTGCACGTGCCCGCCGCCTACGACCTGCTGCAGCAGTTCCGCTTTGTCCCCGATGCGCGCCTGGACGATCTGATGATCTCGTATGCGACCGATGGCGGTGGCGTAGGCCCGCATTACGACTCGTATGACGTGTTCCTGCTGCAGGTGCATGGTCAGCGCCGCTGGCGCATCGGGCCGCTGAAGGACGCCCGTCTGCAAGAGGACGTGCCGCTGAAGATCCTCACGCACTTCGTGCCTGAAGAAGAGCACGTGCTGGAAGCCGGCGACATGCTCTACCTGCCCCCAGGCTGGGCCCACGATGGCATTGCACAAGGTGAGTGCATGACCTGCTCGATCGGCTTCCGTGTGCCGGAAGGCACCGACCTGGCGCGCGAGGTGCTGATCCGCTGGATGGAGGGCATGGACACGGCCGACAAGCCCCGTCTGTACCAGGACCCCAAGCAGCCCGCCACCTCCACGCCGGGCCTGATCCCCGATGCCTTGCGCCAGTTCACGGCCGACTCGGTGGCGCGCCTGATGAAGGACCCCGCCGGCTTGCAGTCGGCCCTGGGCGAGATCCTGACCGAGCCCAAGCCGCGTGTCTGGTTCCAGTCGGGTGAGCCCCTGCCGGACGGTGTGGGCGTGCGACTGGATCCCCGCACCCGCATGATGTACGACGAGCAGCGGGTGTTTGCCAACGGCGAGTCCTGGCGCGCGGGCGGCAAGGATGCCCGCCATCTGCGTCAACTGGCCGATCAGCGGTTCCTGCCTGCGAACGTCGTGGCACAGACCAGCGACGCCGTGCGCGAGTTGCTCAACCAGTGGGCCGAGGACGGGTGGTTGCACCCCTTGGCGTGACGCGCTGCGCATGACAAGATCGCGCGCATGAGCGAAGACACCGTGAATCCTTCGACGATCTCGGACCTGTCCGGTCGCATCAGCAGTTGGCGCGATTTTTCAGACCGTGTCAGCGCCGCGATGGCGATGGTGGCGGCCGAACCCGGGCCCTTGACGCTGAGTGACCGCGATTTCGCCCACTGGCCTTTGGGCCAGCGAGAGGTGGTGGAAGCCTTTCAGCAGTGGGCGCTGGGTTCTGCGCGCGAGATACGCTGCGAGGTCCTGGCAGCGAGTTATGACGGCTTCGTGCGCACGCATCCGCGCTGGGTCAACTGGCGCAAGCTGTGGGCCCACCGGGTGCCGTGCCACCAGTCGCCCGAAGACCTGGCCACCTCGGTGCCGACCCTGTTGGTGCTGCACGACCGGTTGGCACTGCGCGTGCTGGAGCCCCTGGTGGGGCGAGGGCTGTGGACCCGAGACCCAGCTGTCATCGGCGATTGGTTGGGGGAAGTTGATGTAATTTTGCAACGCTCACACGATGCGCTGCCTCCGACGACGTTAGGGCTATAAGGGTAAGCCTGATACGCCGTATAATCATCAGCTGAATATTGAGCGAAGCCAAATGTGTGGCGTCGCACATATTTACCAATATCACCGGTTTTATTGACACTCCATTGAGGATAAAAGCATGAAAAAGTCGCTCCTGCTGGCTTCGCTGATCGCTGCCGTTGCCCTGGCCGCTTGTGGTAAGAAGGAAGAAGCTGCTGTTGAAGCCGCTTC
>NZ_JAVEYN010000007.1:0-145259 GCF_034003525.1 Aquabacterium sp. | reverse complement strand
ACGCCGCCCTGCAAGAGTTCACCGTGCCCCTGGCCGAGCTGGGCAAGAAGGTGCAAGCCTTCACGATGGAAGTCGGCATGAAGGGCATGCAGAACCCTGACGAAGTCGGCGCAGCCGCCGTCGACTACCTGCGTGTGGTCGGCCACATGGTCTACGCCTATTTCTTCGCCCGCATGGCCAAGATCGCCCTGGAAAAGCAAGACTCCGGCGACAAGTTCTACACCGCCAAGCTGGCCACCGCGCGCTTCTACTTCGCCAAGCTGGTGCCGGAAGTTGAAACCGCGATGATCACCGCCAAGGCCGGTCTGAAGCCCCTGATGGAAATGGACGAAGCCCTGTTCTAATCGACAGGTTCTTCAAAGGGAGGCGGGTTCACCCCCCTCCCTTTTCTCTCGTTTCCTACACACCACTGAAGTTCCCCTAGGAGAGAACATGAGTCAATTCAATGTGCGCAAGGTGGCCGTGCTCGGCGCCGGCGTGATGGGTGCCCAGATTGCGGCCCACCTGGTCAACGTCAAGGTGCCGGTCGTGTTGTTCGACCTGCCCGCCAAAGAAGGCCCGAAGAACGGCATCGTCACCAAGGCCGTCGAAAACCTCAAGAAGATGAAGCCGGCCCCCCTGGGCGTGGCCGAAGACGCCGCTCTGATCCAGCAAGCCAACTACGAAGAGCACCTCGAAGAGCTGCGTGGCTGTGACCTGATCATCGAAGCCATCGCCGAGCGTCTGGACTGGAAGGAAGATCTGTACAAGAAGATCGCGCCCTTCGTCAACGACAAGGCCATCCTGGCCACCAACACCTCCGGCCTGTCCATCACGGCCATGGCCAACGTTCTGCCTGAGCAGCTGCGTTCGCGCTTCCTGGGCATCCACTTCTTCAACCCCCCCCGCTACATGCACCTGCTGGAGCTGATCCCCACGGAGTTCACCGCTCCCGAGGTGGTCGACCAGCTGGAAACCTTCTCGGCCTCCGTGGTCGGCAAGGGCGTCATCCGCGCCTACGACACCCCCAACTTCATCGCCAACCGCGTGGGCGTGGCCGGCATGATGCTGACCTTCCGCGAAGTCGAGCGTTCGGGCCTGGGCTATGACATCGTTGACGACCTGACCGGCAAGAAGCTGGGCCGTGCCTCTTCGGCCACCTTCCGCACCGCCGACGTCGTGGGTCTGGACACCATGAACCACGTCATCAAGACGCTGCAAAACGGTGCACGTGACGATGTGTTCTCTGGCGCGTTCGAGACCCCGGCTGCCTTGACCAAGCTGCTGGAGCTGGGTAACTTCGGTCAAAAGACCAAGGCCGGTTTCTTCAAGAAGGTCGGCAAGGACATACTGCAGTTCAATGCAGCCACGGGTGAGTACGTCGCCGCCGGCGGCAAGTGCGACAAGGAAGTCGCCGAGATCCTGAAGAAGCCCGCTGCCGAGCGTCTGAAGGCGCTGCGCGAGTCCACCAACCCGCAAGCCCAGTTCGTGTGGGCCATCCTGCGCAACGGCTTCCACTACGCTGCCGTCACGCTGGAGTCCATCGCCGAGTCCGCTCGCGACATCGACTTCGCCATGCGCTGGGGCTTCGGCGCCAAGCAAGGCCCCTTCGAGCTGTGGCAAGAAGCTGGCTGGAAGCAAGTGGCGGAATGGGTGAAGGCCGACATCGACGCGGGCAAGGCCCTGTCGTCGGCGCCGCTGCCCGCCTGGGTGTTCGACGGCCGCGAGGGTGTGCACACCGCCGAAGGCTCTTGGTCGCCCAAGGCTGGCAAGTACGTGCCCGTGCGCGATCTGCCCGTCTACAAGCGTCAGTACTTCCGCGAAAGCGTGCTGGGCTCCAACGCCCCGAACGCCGCCACCGCGGGCAAGACCCTGTTCGAAGACGCCTCCATCCGCCTGTGGACCCTGGACGACGAAGTGGTCATCGCTTCGATCAAGTCCAAGATGCACACCATCAGCGAAGGCGTGACCAATGGCCTGGCCAAGGGTCTGGAAATCGCCGAAGCCGGCTACAAGGGTCTGGTGATCTGGTCGCAAGACGGCCCGTTCTCGGCCGGTGCCGACCTGCAGTCCATGATGCCTGCCTTCATGAGCGGCGGCGGCAAGGCCGTGGCTCCGTTCGAGAAGGCCCTGCAAGACTTCATGCTGAACCTGCGCTACAGCAACGTGCCGAGCGTGGCCGCTGTGCACGGTCTGGCGCTGGGTGGTGGCTGTGAACTGGCTGTCCACGCCTCCAAGCGCGTGGCCGCCATGGAAAGCTATGTGGGTCTGGTCGAAGTCGGCGTGGGTCTGATCCCCGGCGGCGGTGGCCTGGCTTACTTGGCCCGCCGTGCAGCCGAGCTGCTGGAGCCGTCCAAGGGCGTGTCCGGCCAGATCGGTGGCGAGCTGATGGGCTTCATCAAGGAAGGCTTCCAGGCTGCGGCCATGGCCAAGGTCGCGACCTCCGCCATCGAAGCCAAGAAGTTCGGTTACCTGATCGACGGTGACGTGATCGTGGCCAACAAGGACGAGCTGCTGTATGTGGCCATCGCCCAGGCCAAGGCCATGTTCGAGTCCGGCTACCGCGCTCCGGCCAAGAAGCTGTTCCCGGTCGCCGGCCGCAACGTGAAGGCCACGCTGCAGTCGTCGCTGATCAACATGCGTGACGGTGGCTTCATCTCGCAGCACGACTACTACATCAGCTCGTGCATCGCCGACGTGCTGACCGGCGGTGACGTCGATGCCGGCACCCTGGTGAGCGAGGAATACCTGCACGCCCTGGAACGCAAGCACTTCTGCACGCTGCTGGACAACCCCAAGACGCAAGAGCGCATCATGGGCATGCTGTCGACCGGCAAGCCTGTCCGCAACTGATCGATCGGAGACAAACACATGTCTAAACAACTTCGTGACGTTTACGTCGTCGCTGCCACCCGTACCCCGATCGGCAAGTCTGGCCGCGGCGTGTTCAAGAACACCCGTCCGGACGATCTGCTGGTGGCCACCATCAAGAACGCCCTCAAGCAGGTTCCGACCCTGGATCCGGCTGCCATCGAAGACGCCATCGTCGGCTGCGCGATGCCTGAAGGCGAACAGGGCATGAACGTGGCCAAGATCGCCACGCTGCTGTCGGGCCTGCCCAAGACCGTGGCCGGTGCCACCGTGAACCGCTTCTGCGCGGCCGGTATCACCGCCGTGTCGATGGCCGCTGACCGCATCCGCGTCGGCGAAGCCGAAGTCATGATCGCCGGTGGCGTCGAGTCGATGTCCATGGTTCCCATGGGCGGCTCCAAGCCTTCGTTCAACCCGGCTGTGGTGAACCTCGACGAGAACGTCGGCATCGCCTACGGCATGGGCATGACCGCCGAGAAGGTGGCCGAGCAGTGGAAGGTGACCCGCGAAGAGCAGGACGCTTTCGCCGTGGAATCGCACCGTCGCGCCATTGCCGCCCAACAGGCTGGCTGGTTCGATGCCGAAACCACCCCGATCGAAGTCGAAGTGCGCACGCCCAACCTCGAAACCGGCGAAGTGACCGTCACCAAGAAGGTCATCACCCGTGACGAAGGCGCCCGTCCTGACACTTCGATGGAAGGTCTGGCCAAGCTGCGTCCCGTGTTCGCGGCCAAGGGTTCGGTCACGGCCGGTAACTCGTCGCAAACCTCTGACGGCGCTGGCTGCCTGATCCTGGCTTCGAAGGAAGCCTGCGAGAAGTACGGCTTGACCCCGCTGGCCAAGTTCGTGGCCTTCGCCGTCAAGGGCGTGCCGCCCGAGATCATGGGCATCGGTCCGATCGAAGCCATCCCCAAGGCTCTGGAATACGCCGGCCTGAAGGCCTCCGACATGGACTGGGTGGAGCTGAACGAAGCGTTCGCCGCGCAATCTCTGGCCGTGCTGAAGGACCTGGACAGCAAGGGCCACGTGCTGGACCGCGCCAAGGTGAACCCGATGGGCGGCGCGATCGCCCTGGGTCACCCCCTGGGCGCGACCGGCGCCATCCGTGCGGCCACCGTGGTGCACGGTCTGCGTCGCACCGGCGGCAAGTACGGCATGGTGACGATGTGCATCGGCACCGGCCAAGGCGCTGCCGGCATCTTCGAGCGCGTGGACAGCCTGTGATCGGCCCTGTCGCGTTCAACGCCTGAGAAAGCCCGCCCTCGTGCGGGCTTTTTCTTGAGAGTGGTATGGAACACCTGACGCTTCACACCGACGATGGCCACACGCTGGCCGCCCGCTGTTACCGACCGGCCGATGCGTCGGTGGCGGTGCAGCGCGCGGTCATCCTCGCGCCAGCGCTGGGCGTGCCTCAGTCGTTCTACGAGCGCTATGCCCGCTGGTTGAGCGACCATGGCTGCATCGTCTACACGCTGGACTGGCGCGGCATGGGGGCCTCGGCGCCGGCCGATCTGCGTCGCTACCGCGCCAAGCTGATCGACTGGCCGCTGCACGATGCGCCGGCGATCATGCAGTGTGTCGTGAGCCAGCATCCGGAGCTGCCCATCAGCTGGTTTGGCCACAGCATGGGCGGCATCCTGTATGGCCTGATGCCGAAACTGCCGCAGATCGACCATGTGGTCACGCTGGGCAGCGGCAGCGGCCATATCTCCCAGCTGGCGCGGCCGCTGCGCTACGGCATGCTGCTGTTCTGGCATGTGATCGTGCCGCTGAGCGTGGCGCGGCATGGCTACTTTGCCGGCAAGCGCATCAACGCGGTGGCCGACCTGCCGCGGGGCATCGTGGGGCAGTGGAAGCGCTGGTGCGCGTCACCGGACTTTTGCTGCATCGAGGGGCCGCATGTGCGCGAGGCCTATGCGGCCGTGCGCCAGCCCATCACCTCGGTGCTGTTCACCGATGACAAGATGGCACACCGGCGCGGGGTGGAGGCCATCCACCGCCTCTACACTGGGACGTCGGTGCGCTACCTGACCCTGCATCCCAAGGATGTGGGGGCGGCCTCGGTGGGCCACTTCGATTTCTTTCACACGCGCACTGGCCCCAAGGGCTGGGCGCACAGCTTGGCGTGGTTGGGGGTGTCTCCTGCTGCGCCGGCTGCTTCCTGAACTCCTTTTCCGTTCGCGAGGACCACACCATGACCGACGCCATTTTGTCGAACCGCGAAGGCGGCATCCTGACCCTGACCTTCCACCGGCTGGACAAGAAGAACGCCATCACGCGCGCCATGTACACGGCGCTGGCCGAGGCGCTGGAAGCCGCTGCCACCGATGACACGGTGCGCGTGGCCGTGATCCAGGGGGATCCAAGCTGCTTCACGGCGGGCAACGACCTGATGGACTTCCTCAGCAACCCGCCCGACATGAGCCCGGGGGCCGAGCCCGCACCGGTGGTGCGCTTCCTCGCCATCCTGCGCGACTTCCCCAAGCCGCTGATCGCGGCCGTGGCCGGTCCGGCCGTGGGCATTGGCACCACCTTGTTGCTGCACTGTGACCTGGTCTATGCCGGTGACAACGCCGGCTTCAGCCTGCCGTTCGTGAACCTGGGCCTGTGCCCGGAAGCGGGCTCCAGCCTGCTGTTGCCGCAGATCGTGGGCTACCAACGTGCCGCGGAAAAGCTGCTGTTCGGCGAGCCCTTCTCGGCCGAAGACGCCCTGGACATGGGCCTGGTCAACCGCGTGCTGCCCCCGACCGAGGTCAATGCCTATGCACAGGCTCAGGCGGCCAAGCTGGCGGCCAAGCCGGCCACCTCGTTGCGCGTGACCAAGGCCCTGATGCGTCAGAGCAACCACGAGGCGCTGCACGCGGTCATGCTGGCCGAGTTGCAGCAGTTTGGCAGCCTGTTGACCGGCCCGGCGACCAAGGAGGCCATCAGCGCCGTGATGGAAAAGCGCAAGCCGGACTTCTCCAAGTGTTGAACGTTGGATGATCTGGATCAAGGCTGAGGGCGAGGGGCGGGTGGTGAGCGGGTCATAATCGTCCGATGGTGCGTCCCGCGCCGTCTGTGGATGAAGGCCCTTGTTCCTGTCGCAACTGCCCCCTGATGTGATCCAGCCCGTGCTAGAGGCTTTGCCGATGCCCGTGTTCTTCAAGGACCGGGCCGGCATCTATCGGGGGTGCAACCAGGCCTTTACCACCTTGCTGGGACTGAGTCCGGCCGATGTGCTTGGCAAGTCGGTGTTCGACCTGTCGCCCCCCGACCTGGCCCAGGTCTATTTCGAGGCCGACGAGGCTTTGATGAGTGCAGGGCAAGACCAGCGCTACGAGTCGCAGGTGCAGACCCCGTCCGGGCAGCGCCTGGATGTGATTTTCTACAAGTCGGTGCTGCGCGACACCGAGGGCCGGATCAGCGGCCTGGTGGGGACCATCCTCGACATCAGCGAGCGCAAGCGCATGGAGCGGCAACTGGCCGAGATGGCCACGCTTGACCCTCTGACCGGCCTGATGAACCGGCGGGCCATCCTGTCACACCTGGAGCGTCTGCACGATGACCGGCGCAGCCAGCGTCAGCCGCTGTGTCTGCTCATGTGTGACGTCGATCACTTCAAGTCCATCAATGACCGCCATGGCCATGCGGTGGGCGATGAGGTGCTCGTGCAAGTGGCACAGTTGCTGCGCCAGCATTTGCGCGACGGCGATCAGGTTGGACGTATTGGCGGCGAGGAGTTTTTGGTGGTGCTGCAGAGCACCGAGCCCGAGCGACTGACCCAGGTGGGGGAGCGTCTGAGGCAGGTGGTCGCGGCGCACCCTTTGTTGAGCATGGAGACGACGTTTTCGGTGACGCTCAGCATTGGCGCCGCGCGCAGCTTGCGCGCCGATGAGGACTGGGCCAGCGTGGTGTCGCGCGCCGATCAGGCCTTGTATGTGGCCAAGCGCACAGGCCGTGATCGCGTGGTGATGGCCGACAGCGAACCGCAGCGACAGTTGCTGCACAAGGACTGGCACAAGCAGCTGTGACCCAGCTGGCCCATGTTTGCGCCAGCGGTCCTGCAGTCCTCAGCTCTCGCTCTGGAAGCCGCCTTGGCGGAAGGTCAGCACCAGCGTGTCACGCCAGCCATGGCCGTCGAGCGGCTGGATGGGGGATGTTTCGTGGATCACGCGCTCGTCGTCGAGCAGCACGGTGCTCCAGGGGCTTTGTAGCGTGAAACGCACCCCGCGCGGCCCCTCGGCTTCGAAGACGCGGGTCTCGCCGCCCTTGATGGCATGGCGCTCCAGCATCAGCACGGCCACGAAATCGACCCCATCGCGGTGGGCGCCTTCCGGCGTGGGGCGGCCAATGCCTCCGGCGGTGTCGACGCGGAACTGGTGCGCCTCGATGAACCACATCGGCACCGGCTTGGCCTGGGCCAGCAATTGACCGATCTGGCGCAGCAGAGCCTGCCACAGCGGGTGCGCGCAGATGGCCGGGTCGACTGGCTCGAACCAGCGTTCAAAGCCACCGTGCAGGGCGTTGTAGGTGACGGGCTGCCAGTGCGCGCGGTGCGGGGTCTGCACCAGTTCGCCGGTGGCGGTGTCCAGCGTGAAGCAGCTGTGGCGGCGGAAGCGGTAGGCCCCGCCGTCGCGCAGGTGCGTGTCCGGCGGCAGGTCGGACCAGCTCGCGTGCACGGTGTCGGCCGCAGCGTGGTCGGCGTGCAGCCAGCTCAGCAGGTCTTCAGGCTGGATGACGGCCCAGCCTTGCTCGCGCAAGGCGGCTGCGGCCAGGTGGGGGGGCGTGGAGATCAGGGCGTCCATGACGGGATGCTCTCACAGACGCGGTGCCCGACACAGCGGAGCGGGCTTGCGCCGCATCAAGCTTGTTCAGGATGGATGGGGCGGGGCTTGCCGTCCAGGTCGATGGCCACGTAGGTGATGTTGGCCTCGGTGACCTTGAAAAGCTGCGGCTGGCTGGGGTTGCGCTCGGCCCAGACTTCCATGTGCACGGTGATGGAGGTGCGGCCGATCTTCTCGACGCGGCCATACAGCGAGACCACATCGCCCACCGACACGGCTTGTTTGAAAGTGAACTGGTTGACCGCCACGGTGGCGATGCGCCCGCGCGAAACGATGCCCGGCAGGATGGAGCCGGCCAGGTCCACCTGGGCCATGATCCAGCCGCCAAAGATGTCGCCATTGCCGTTGGCATCCGAGGGCATGGGCACCACGCGCATCAGCAACTCCATTTCGGGGTGCAGATCCGGGGGACACATGAGGACATTGGGCTTGGGCGTGAGGGTCATGATCAATCAGGGTCGACAATCGACGTTTCGAACTCAATCAGGCATTGTTCCAGAATGCGACGCTACGCTTCGCCGCCCGCCGGTGAAAACCCGCACTCCGTCACAGATCAACCCCGCTCCGAGCGCGACACGCTGGCCCGCTTGTGGCCTTATCTGTGGGCTTACAAGGGCCGCGTGATGCTGGCGCTGGCCTTCATGGTGGGCGCCAAGCTGGCCAATGTGGGCGTGCCCCTGTTGCTCAAAGACCTGGTGGACACGCTGGCCCCGAAGGCGGGCGCTGCGCAGGCGCTGTTGGTGGTGCCGGTGGGCCTGTTGGTGGCCTACGGGCTGCTGCGCCTGTCCACCTCGCTGTTCACCGAGTTGCGCGAGCTGGTGTTTGCCAAGGCCACCGAGGGCGCGGCGCGGCGCATCTCGCTGCAGGTCTTCGGTCACCTGCATGCGCTGAGCCTGCGCTTTCACCTGGAGCGCCAGACCGGTGGCATGACGCGCGACATCGAACGCGGCACACGGGCGGTGCACTCGCTGATCTCGTACTCGCTCTACAGCATCATCCCCACGCTGATCGAGGTCACGCTGGTGCTGACCTTGCTGGGGGCGAAGTTCGATGCGGCGTTTGCCTGGATCACCTTGACGGCGCTGGTGGTCTACATCGCCTTCACCGTGACGGTCACGCAGTGGCGCACGCGCTTTCGCCGCGAGATGAATGAGCTGGACTCGAAGGCGCACACGCGCGCGGTGGATTCGCTGTTGAACTACGAGACGGTGAAGTACTTCAACAACGAGGCCTTCGAGACGCGGCGCTATGACGAGTCGCTGGAGCGCCTGCGCCGTGCGGCCCTGAAGTCGCAGCGTTCACTGTCACTGTTGAACACGGGGCAGCAGACCATCATCGCCATCGGTCTGATCGCCATGCTGTGGCGCGCCACCGAAGGCGTGGTGGCCGGTCGCATGACGGTGGGGGACCTGGTCATGGTCAACGCCTTCATGATCCAGCTCTACATCCCGTTGAACTTTCTGGGCGTGATCTACCGCGAGATCAAGCAGTCGCTCACCGACCTGGACAAGATGTTCACGCTGATGACGCGCGATCGAGAAGTGGCCGATGCGCCCGATGCGCGGCCGCTGCTGCTCAAGGGGCCGCCCTCGGTGCGGTTTGACCAGGTGCAGTTCGCTTACGACCTGAACCGGCCCATCTTGCACGACCTGAGCTTCGAAATCCCGGCGGGGCAGACGGTGGCGGTGGTGGGGCCTTCGGGCTCGGGCAAGTCGACGCTGGCGCGCCTGCTGTACCGTTTTTATGACGTGCAGGGCGGGCGCATCACGGTCAATGGTCACGATGTGCGCAGCTTGACACAGGACAGCCTGCGTCGCCACATCGGCATCGTGCCGCAGGACACGGTGCTGTTCAATGACACAGTGGCCTACAACATCGCCTACGGCCGGCCGGATGCCACGCACGACGAGGTGGTGGCCGCGGCCCAGGCAGCACGCATCCACGATTTCATCAGCGGCACGCCCAAGGGCTACGACACCATGGTGGGCGAGCGGGGCCTGAAGCTGTCGGGCGGCGAGAAGCAGCGTGTGGCGATCGCGCGCACGCTGCTGAAGAACCCGCCGGTGCTGGTGTTCGACGAGGCGACCTCGGCGCTGGACTCGGCCAACGAGCGCGCCATCCAGGCCGAACTGGCCGCGGTGGCGCAGGGCAAGACGGTGCTGGTGATCGCGCACCGCCTGTCCACCATCGTGCACGCGCACGAGATTTTGGTGATGGAGCACGGGCGCATCATCGAGCGCGGCACGCACCCGCATCTGTTGGCGGCCAATGGGCGTTATGCCGAGATGTGGCGGCTGCAGCAGGCGGGGCAGGCATGAGGTCGATAGGCGAGGCCGGTCCGTGCTGTCGCCCTGCACACGCAAGGAGGAGGCGTCCATGAGCACCCACGAACCCATGCCGGACTCGGTTGCGGGCGGCCTGCCCCCCCTGGGCACCTTGGTGCCCGCCGTGGTCGAGCTGGCCGAGGTGGCGGGCGACGACATCATGGCCATCTACCGTGCGGGACCGTCTGCGGTGACGCACAAGGCCGATGACAGCCCCTTGACCGCGGCCGACCTGGCGGCCCACGCGCGCATCGTGGCCGGCTTGCGGCAGCTGACCCCCGCCATTCCGGTGGTGTCGGAAGAAGGCTGCGTGCCGGACGAGGGCGCGCGTGCTGCACCGGTATTCTGGCTGGTCGATCCGCTGGACGGCACCAAGGAGTTCGTGGCGCGCAATGGCGAGTTCACGGTCAACATCGCCCTGATCACGCAAGGGCGACCGGTGATGGGTGTGGTGACCGTGCCGGCTCAGGGGGTGAGCTACTGGGGGGCGATGGGGGAGGGGGCCTACCGGCGTCACGCGGGCGAGATGCAGGCGCAGCGCTTGCACGTGGCGGTGCCGCGCGAGGCCGGTCGCCCACTGCGCGTGATGGCCAGCAAACACCACTTCCATGAGGACACGCGAGCCTTGATTGCCCGCATGGGGGCGCATGAACTGGTGCAGGCCGGCAGCTCGCTGAAGTTCTGTCGCATTGCCGAAGGCGTGGCCGATGTCTATCCCCGCCTGGGGCCGACCTGCGAGTGGGATACGGCGGCTGCGCAGGCGGTGGTCGAAGCCGCCGGCGGCCACGTCTGCACGCTGCAGGGTGAGCCGCTGCGTTACGGCAAGGCCGAGGTGTTGAACCCGGACTTTGTCGTGTCGGCCGTGCCGCTGGCCGAGCTGCTGCGCGACTGAGGGGCGTCAGCGAGCGCCCCTGTGTGCGCCCGCTCAGTTCTTGTCATTCACATTGATGAAGGGCACGGCGCCCGAAGTCACATTGGGCAGCTTGCCATCCCATTTGCGGATGGCTTCGCGCTCGTTTTCGATGCGGCGCAGCGCGAGCAGGTCGGGCGTGATCTGCTGGCGCTGCAGCGCCAGGGCTTCGGCCTCGGCGCGGGCGCTGGCGACCTTCTGCTTGGCCTCGACCTCGATGCGCTGCAGGTCACGTTCGGCCTTGAGCTTTTCCTGTTCGGCTTTCACCTTCAGCTCGATCGCCTCCGAGAAGGAGCGCGAGAAGGCGAAGTTGACGATGGCGAACTCGTCGAGCAACAGGCCGTGGCGGGACATCTTGTCGCGCAGCAACTGGCCGATGGCTTCGCGCACCTCGGTGCGGTGGCTGACCAGCTCCTCGGCGGTGAAGCGGGCGGTCACGGCCTTCACGGCTTCTTGGGCGGCGGGGATGATGATGCGGTCGGCCGCGATGTCGGTGCTGGGGCCGATGTTGCGGAAAACATTGACCGCCTGCTTGGGGTCCAGGTGGTAGTTGATGGCGATGCGGGTGTGCACCGACTGCAGGTCCTTCGAGGCGGCGTCGCCTTCGCCCTCACCCTTTTGCAGGCGTACGTCCATCGTGTGCATGGCCTGGGCCAGCGGGATCTTGAAGTGGATGCCGGGTCCGTAGACCTGTTCGTCGGGTTTGCCGAAGGTGGTTTTGACGCCACGCTCGCCGGCCGAAATCACCACGACGGGGCTCAGCGTCCACAGGCCGAACAGCACGGCGCCACCGATGAGCAAGGTGCGGATGATGGTGCGGCCGCCGGAGCGGGGATTCAGGTCTGCCATGCAAAGTCCTCTGGGCGGGATAGCGCTGTGTGGGAAGGGGGTGAATGGCAAACATTGTGGCGCAGGCACGGGCGCTCGGGACGCACGCCGAAGGGGGATGAGGGCGAGGGGGCGACGTTTGCCGGGCTGGACGCAGAAATGAGAAAATCGTTTCTCTTTCCCGTCTTCTCTCTGCACCCGAGCGGCCCGCCATGACCACGACCTCCCCCCAGACCTTGACCCTCACTCGCCCCGACGACTGGCACCTGCATGTGCGCGATGGGGAGGCGATGGCCGCGGTGGTGCCGGCCACGGCGCGTCAGTTCGGCCGCGCCATCGTGATGCCCAACCTGCGCCCGCCGGTGACGACCGCCGAGCAGGCCATCGCCTATCGCGACCGCATCCGTGCCGCCGTGCCCGCCGGCCTGTCGTTCGAGCCGCTGATGGTGCTTTACCTGACCGACAACACCCCCGCCGAGGAAGTGGCGCGCGCCAAGGCCATGGGCGCTGTGGCCTTCAAGCTCTACCCAGCGGGCGCCACCACCAACAGCGACGCCGGTGTGACCGACCTGCGCAAGACCTACAAGGTGCTGGAAGCCATGCAGCGCGAGGGCCTGGTGTTCTGCGTGCACGGCGAGGTCACCGACAGCGAGATCGACGTGTTCGACCGCGAAAAGGCCTTCATCGACGACAAGCTGATCCCGCTGCGCCGCGACTTTCCTGAACTGAAGATCGTCTTCGAGCACATCACGACCAAGGAAGCCGCGCAGTATGTGACCGAGGCCGACCGCTTCGTGGGTGCCACCGTCACGCCGCAGCACCTGCTCTACAACCGCAATGCCATCTTCATGGGCGGGATCCGGCCGCATTACTACTGCCTGCCCATCCTCAAGCGCGAAGAGCACCGCGTGGCCCTGGTGCAGGCCGCCACCAGCGGCAGCCCGAAGTTTTTCCTGGGCACCGACAGTGCGCCGCACGCCTCGCACCTGAAGGAACATGCCTCGGGCTGCGCCGGCTGTTACACCGCCCCGTGCGCCATCGAGTTGTATGCCGAGGCGTTTGAGACGGCGGGGGCGCTCGACAAGCTGGAAGCCTTTGCCAGCTTCTACGGCGCCGATTTCTACGGGCTGCCGCGCCACACCGACACCATCACACTGGTGCGTGAAGACTGGGTGGTGCCCGAGTCGCTGCCGTTTGGCGAAGCCGAGATCAAGCCGCTGCGGGGCGGCGAGACGCTGCACTGGCGTCTGCGCTGAGCACCAGCTGCGGCGGCCGGCCGGGCCGCTGCTCAGGCGACAGGGGCGCCGCCGGGCAATGCCTGGAGGTCATCCGCGGGGGCTGTGCGCGTCGGCCGCGGCATCGAGGGTGTTGTGCAGGGCTGTGAGGCCATGGAAGACCATCATGCTGTGGTGCACCATGACGTCGAGCCCGTAGGCGAACCCACCCTGGGCCCAGGTGCGCGCCAGACTCAGCAGGGCGCCGTTGAGGGCCGCTGCGGTCAGCTCCAGCTCGAGGCCATGGCGGGAGAGATTGGGATGCAGGCGCTCCAGCAGAAGCAGCATGCGGGCCTGGAAGGCCTGCGCCGCATGGTTCGGGCGCACGGCGTCGAGGTCCTCGATCACGCTGGCGTCGATCAGCATGATGCGCGCGCGCCGCGGATCGGTCTGCAGGAAAGCCAGCCAGGCCCGCAGTGAGGCTTCGACCTGCTGCAGCGGTGAGAGGTGGGCCGTCTCGGCCGTCGGCAGCGTCAGGCGTGCCAGCTCATCGCGCAGCTGTTCGTGCACCGCATCGAACAGCAGGCGCAGCGACTTGAACGACTCGTAGAAATAGCGCTCGGTCAGGCCGGCGGCATCACAGATGTTGCGCACCGTCGTGTGGTGGTAGCCCTGCTGGCCGAAGACCGCCAGCCCTGCCGCCAGCAGTCGCGCCCGCCTCTCCTGGCGACGGGCTTCGGCTTTCACGCCGCCATAGGGGCGGGTCACGACTGTGGGGCGTTTGGAGGAGGCGAGGGCCGAGGACATGGCGGCAGGCGTCAGGAGCGTGCCGCATTGTGGCCCAGGCCTGCGGTGCCGCCCCCTGAGGCAATCCCTGTCAACGGGGGGCCTCAGGGGCTGTCAATGGACGCTCAGGCAGGCAGGTAGCCTTCGACCGACAGGTAGCGCTCGCCCGTGTCGTAGCAGAAGCCCAGCACGCGGCTGCCAGCGGGCAGTTCGGGCAATTTCTGGGCGATGGCCGTCAGGGTCGCGCCCGACGAGATGCCCACGAGCATGCCTTCTTCGCGGGCAGCACGGCGGCCGTATTCGCGGGCGTCTTCGGCATCGACCAAGATGACGCCGTCGAGCAGGCTGGTGTCGAGGTTGCCCGGGATGAAGCCGGCGCCGATGCCCTGGATGGGGTGGGGCGAGGGCTGGCCACCCGAGATGACGGGCGAGGCCTTGGGCTCAACCGCATAGACCTTCAGGCTCGGCCAGGCGGCCTTGAGCACGCGGGCGCAGCCGGTCAGGTGGCCGCCCGAGCCCACGCCGGTGATCAGCACGTCCAGGCCTTCGGGGAAGTCGGCCAGGATTTCCTGGGCGGTGGTGCGGGCGTGCACCTCGACGTTGGCGGGGTTGTCGAACTGCTGTGGAATCCAGCTGCCGGGAAGGGTGTCACGCAGCTCCTGGGCACGGGCGATGGCGCCCTTCATGCCCTTTTCGCGCGGGGTCAGGTCGAAGCTGGCGCCGTAGGCCAGCATCAGACGGCGGCGTTCGATGGACATGCTGTCAGGCATGACCAGGATGAGCTTGTAGCCCTTGACGGCGGCCACCATGGCCAGGCCGATGCCGGTGTTGCCCGAGGTGGGCTCGATGATGGTGCCGCCCGGCTGCAGGGCGCCGCTGCGCTCGGCGTCTTCGACCATGGCCAGGGCGATGCGGTCCTTGATGGAGCCGCCGGGGTTGGCGCGCTCGGCCTTGATCCAGACTTCGTGGCCGTTGAACAGGCGGTTCATGCGCACGTGCGGGGTTTGGCCAATCGTTTCGAGGATGTTCTGGGCTTTCATGAAGGGCCTTCCGTTGAAATTCCGTTGAAAGAGAGGAGTGCCTAGCCGGCAAAGACATACAACTTACACGATGTGCCGGCTCAGGTGAGAATAGGGTGTATGGATTATTTCAGTTTGGGCGCGGCGTGGCGCCGTCTGTGGTGGTGTGTGCTGTGCCTGATTCCGCTGTGGGGCGCATCGACGGCGTTGGCACAGACGTTTTTGCCGGTGGACGAGGCGTTCCGCCTGGAGGTGCGCGCGTCCGGGCCGCGAGCCGTGCAGGTGTCCTTCGTGCAGGCGCCAGGGGTGTACCTGTACCGCGAGCAGATGACGGCCACTTGGCGTGCCGCGGGTGGGGCTGAACAGGCGCTGGGCTGGGACCTGCCCCCGGCCGAGTCGAAGTTCGATCCCAATTTCGAGAAAACGATGGAGGTCTACCACCAGAGCATCCAGGGCGGGCTGACCTTGCCGGCGGATGCGAGGGGAGAGGCCGTGCTGACCTTGGGTTACCAGGGCTGCGCCGATGCCGGCATCTGCTACCCCCCTCAGAAGCGCACCTTCAAGGTGAGCCTGGATGCGCAGGGTCTGGTGAGCTCGGTTCAACCCTTCGCGGCTGACGCGGCGGGTGGTCGCGCGGGTGGCGGCGGGCTGTTCGCGGGCGTGGTGGGGACTGGGGGTGGTGCGGCCGCCACGGCCGGGTCGTCCGACGGGGGGATCCGCCAAGCGCTGGCCAGTGGCAGCGTCTGGGTGATCGTGCCCGCTTTCTTGTTGGCCGGCGTGCTGCTGTCGCTGACACCCTGCGTGCTGCCCATGGTGCCCATCCTGTCGTCCATCATCGTGGGCCAGAAGGACCGGGTGAGCCGCGGTCGCGGTTTTGCACTGGCGCTGGCCTACTCGCAGGGCATGGCGCTGGTCTACACCGCCTTGGGTGTGGCGGCTGGCTTGTTGGGTCAGGGCTTGGCCGCGTACCTGCAGCACCCCTGGGTGGTGCTGGCCTTTGCCACCTTGATGGTGCTGCTGGCCTTGTCGATGTTCGGTCTGTATGAGTTGCGCCTGCCGGTGGCGGTGCAAAGCTGGTTGGGTGAGGGCACGCGCCACCTGCCGGGCGGGCGCTTTGTCAGCGTGTTCGCGATGGGCGTGGTCTCGGCCTTGATCGTGAGCCCTTGCGTGTCGGCCCCGCTGGCCGGGGCGCTGCTCTACATCAGCCAGACCCGCGACGTGGTGCTGGGCGGCACGGCGCTGTATGCCATGGCCTGGGGCATGAGCCTGCCCTTGCTGCTGGTGGGCCTGTCGGCGGGCAGCCTGCTGCCGCGCACCGGGCCGTGGATGACAGCCGTGAAAGCGGTGTTCGGTGTGTTGATGCTGGGGATGGCCCTGTGGGTGGCCCGGCCCGCCTGGCCTTATGTGCAGACGCAGTGGCTGGGGCAGCCCGCAGCCAGCACGGCGCACCAGAGCGTGCTGCCCTTCGAGCGCGTGCGCTCGGTGGCCGAGCTGGACGCCGCCCTGGCGCGCGCCCAGGCCGATGGGCAGCCGGTGATGCTGGACTTCTATGCCGACTGGTGTACCTCGTGCATCGAGATGGAGCGCGAGACCTTCTCCGACCCGCTGGTGCAGGATCGCCTGCGTGGGGTCGTGCTGTTGCAGGCTGACGTCACGCTCAACAGTGCCGAAGACCGTGCCTTGCTTCAGCGCTTTCAGCTGTTTGGCCCGCCGGGCCTGATCTTCTTCGACGCGCAGGGCCGCGAATTGGGCGAGGCGCGGGTGATCGGCTTCCAGGCCCCGCAGGCCTTCCTGCGCAGCCTTCAGAACGCTGGACTGTGAGTACTTGATGAACCCTGATTCACGACAACTGTGGCGCGGTCCGATGTGGGCCTTGTCGGTGCTGCTCGCCACCTTGGGCATGCTGGGGCCGTTCACCATCGACACCTATCTGCCGGCTTTCTCGGGCATTGCGGCCGATTTGCAGGCCACGCCGCTGCAGATCCAGCAGACCCTGTCGGCCTACCTGTTCGCGTTCGCTTTCATGAGCCTGTTCCATGGCGCGCTGTCCGACAGCTTCGGGCGCCGTCCGGTGGTGCTGACCGGGGTGACGGTGTTCACGCTGGCCTCGGTGGGTTGCGCGCTGTCCACCGACATCACGCACTTGATCTTTTTCCGTGCCTTGCAGGGGCTGTCCACCGGAGCGGGCATCGTGGTCTCGCGCGCCGTGATCCGTGACATGTTCCCGCCGGCCGATGCGCAACGGGTCATGTCGCAGGTGACCCTCTTTTTTGGCGTGGCACCAGCCATCGCGCCGATGATTGGCGGCTTCCTGTACGCGCATGCGGGCTGGCATGCGGTGTTCTGGTTCCTTTCCGGGGTCGGTGTGTTGCTGTGGGTCAGCAACTGGTTCTTGCTCCCCGAGACCTTGCACGTGTCGCAGCGGCAGACCCTTTCGGTCAAGCACCTGATGCGCGGTTACTGGCAGCTGGGCACCAACCCGCGCTTCCTGTTGCTGGCGCTGGCCAGCGGCATCCCCTTCAACGGCATGTTCCTGTACGTGATGTCGGCGCCCACCTTCCTGGGTGAACACCTCCAATTGGCACCCACCCAGTTTTTCTGGTTCTTTGTGTGCTCCATCAGCGGCATCATGGGTGGGGCATGGCTGAGCGGCCGACTGGCGGGCCGCATCCGCCCCGAGCGCCAGGTGCGCATCGGACTGACCATCATGCTGACGGTGTCCGTATTGAACCTGGGCGCCAACCTCCTGTTCAAGGCCCACGTGAGCTGGTCCCTGTTCCCGATAGGCCTGTACTCGCTCGGCTGGGCCATGATGACCCCGGTGGTCACGCTGATGGTGCTGGACCTGTTCCCCGAGCGACGCGGTATGGCCGCTTCCATGCAGGCATTCGTCGCAGGCTCCGCCAACGGTTTGGTCGCAGGGGTCTTGGCCCCACTCGTGATGCACAGCACGGTCGGGCTGGCCTTTGCCGCTTTGTTGCTGATGATGGTGGGCTTGATTGCCTGGGGTGTGCTGCAGCGGCGATAATGTGCGGGTGAAGTCAGCCAGACCGCCGCTGGTGCAAGGCCCGAAAGGGCGCACTGGAGGAAGGTCCGGACTGCACAGGGCAGCGTAGGAGGTAACACCTCTCCACCGCGAGGTGAGGATCAGAGCAACAGAGACGAGCCGATTCAGTTCGGGTGAAACGGGCAATCTCTACGCGCAGCAACACCAAATAGGCACACGTTGACCTGGCCCGGGGAGTGTGCGGGTAGGTGGCATCGAGCCGCTCTGGCGACAGGCGGCCCAGAGGAATGGCGGTCACGGTTCAGCGTCGCGAGACACGGAACTGCACAGAATCCGGCCTATCGGCTGACTTCACACTTATTTTTCCCAACGTCAGGGTCAAGTTGGGGCTCTCATCTGCCGAAAACAAGGCGTATGCCGGAGACTTCGACCATGTTGCCCACGCTTGCTTTCCCGCGCTTGACCGCTCTGGCCCTGGCCTGGGCGGCGGGTTTTGGCCTGGCGCTGCCCTCCGCAGCGGTACATGCCGCCGAGGCACCAACGCCTGCTGAAGCGGGCGCCTCCAAGAGCCTGCGCCCGACGCTGTCCAAACCGCCGCAGTTCTTCCAGCGCAAGGAGGCCACCAAGGCCCCCGCGAAAGAGTCTGCCAAGCAGGAGGCTCAGGGCGTGTCGATGAGTGAGCTGGCCGACATGATCGACAAGAAGATCGCCGAGGTGGCGGCCCAGCGGGCTGCGGCGCCGGTGGTGAAGGTCAAGACCCCGGCATCGACTTCGCGTACCCCACGTGCCACGGCCGCTGCGAGGGGCGCCGCCGCTCTGGCGAGCGCGCCAGACCCCATGCAGCAGCGTCTGCTCATGGGCCGAGAGATCGACTGGGCTTACAGCGGGGCGACCGGGCCGGACGCCTGGGGTCAGCTCAAGCCCGCCTACCGCCAGTGCATGCTGGGCAAACGTCAGAGCCCCATCGACATCCGTGATGGCCTGCCGGTGCACCTCGACCCGATCCAGTTCGATTACCGTCCGACGCGCTTTCGCGTGATCGACACCGGTCGCACCGTGCAGGTCAATCTGGACCTGGGCAACAGCATCACGGTGATGGGGCAGCGTTACGAGCTGGTGCAGTTCCATTTCCACCGCCCCAGCGAGGAGCGGGTGAACGGCCGGGCCTACCCGATGTCGGCCCACCTGCTGCACAAGAGCCCGTCGGGGCAGTATGCGGTGGTGGCCGTGCTGCTGGATCAGGGCGAGCCCCATCCGCTGGTCCAGCAGGTCTGGAACAACCTGCCCTTGGAGAAGTTCCAGGAGCTGGCCGCTCAGGCGCCCATGGACCCGAGCCAGATCCTGCCCGCACAGCGCCACCAGTACTACACCTACATGGGCTCACTCACCAGCCCGCCGTGCACGGAAAACGTGCTGTGGATGGTGATGAAAGAGCCCGTCACGGTGTCGATCGAACAGATTGGCATCTTCCACCGTCTCTACCCGATGAACGCGCGGCCAGTGCAGCCCACCGCCGGGCGCCTCATCAAAGAGGGGATGTGAGCCCCAAAAGGCTCAGTACACCCGACCGCCTTTGATCTGGGCGTGGGTGCGCCGGGTCAGCTCGGTGGCCTTGGCCATTTGCGCCATGGCGTGACCGGCGTGGGCGTGGCAGATCGCCAGGCCCAGCGCGTCCGAGGCGTCGTTGTTCGGTTCGCGCGGCAGATTCAGCAGGCGCATCACCATGTGGCGGATCTGTGCCTTGGCCGCGTGACCATGGCCCACCACGGCCTTTTTCATCTGCAGTGCGGTGTATTCGGCCACGCTGGGGTGACCGGGCGCGGACAGCAGGCCGGCGATGGCGGCACCGCGGGCCTGACCCAGCAGCAGCGTGGACTGCGGGTTCACGTTGACGAACACGATTTCGACCGAGGCCTGCTCGGGCTCGTAGCGGGCCACGACCTCGCGCACGCCTTCAAAGATCAGTTTCAAGCGCGAGGGCAGGTCGCCCTGTGCGGCTTCCTTGGTCTTGATGGTGCCGCTGGCCACGTAATGCAGGCGGGGGCCTTCCGATTCGATGATGCCGAAACCGGTGGTCTGCAGGCCGGGGTCGATGCCGAGGATTCTCATGAGGCCCACAGGATAACCGGCCGCGCGGGGCGTCAGTGGGGCTCGCGTGTGGGGACGCTCAGACCGGCCCTCGCAATGCGGCGGCAATCGTGGGCCACACCGCCTGGTGGGACTGGCGGAACCAGTCGATGTGGCCCAGGCTCTTCAGGCCATGCGCGGCGGGCTGGATGCGCACGGCCTGCTTCGGTGCGACGGGGAAGGTGCGCAGCAGGTCGGCCACCGTGGCGTCGGTGGCGATGTCGTCATCCGTGGCGTGCAGCACCGTGATGGGGGTGCGCACCTGGGGGTGGAAGTCGCGCTCAGGTTGATGGCGAACAGCGTTGGTGGCATAGCCACCTGCGGCGCACCACTGCCCCCATTGCAGTCCCACCTGGGCGGGCAGGTTCTCGCCCAGCCCCACCGCAGCGGTGGGCGCGTAGCCTTTGACCAACACGCCCAGCGGGATCACGCCCCGCAAACCGAACCAGGCTTTCACCCGAAAGCCCGGACGCATGCCGCGCAGCCAACCCGTCGAGGCCGACACGCCCACCAGGCGGGCGACGCGGTGGTGGTTGGGCAGCAGCCCGAGCATCTGGCCACCCGCACTGTGGCCCAGCAGCAAGACCTGTTCGCTGCCGGTGCGCTGCAGCAGCCATTCCAGCGCGGCGACCTGATCCTGTTGGCCCCACTCCGCCAGGGTGGCACTACAGTGCTTCAGCGGGCCATGCAGCGACAGGCCAATGCCCCGGTAGTCGAACACCAGCACGTCATGGCCCTGCTTGGCCAGCCAGTGCACGAAGCGCAGGTAGTAGTGTTGCTTCACGCCGGTGGCCGGGCTCAGCAGCACCGGCAGGCCTGCGGGGGCGTCTGGGTGGCAGCGCACGAAATGGCCGTGCAGGCGCACGCCGTCGGCGCAGGTGATCTCGACGCGTTCAGCGCCAACGTTGGAGGAGGTGCGGCTCATGCGGAGATCTCAGCGAGATGGGTGGTCGTCCAGGTGCTGCACATGGCGCAGCCAGCGGGCCACGGTGTGCAGTTCCTCGTCAGAGAAGCCTTCGTACAGGCGGGTGTTGATGCGTTTGAGCGCCTGCCTCAGGGGCGGGAGCTGGGTGCGGCCGGCGTCTCGCAGCCAAACGCGCTGGGTGCGGGCGTCGTCGGGGCAGGGGCGGCGTTGCACCCAGTGCAAGGCTTCCATGCGCTGGATCAGGCCGGAGACGGCCGAGGGGGCCAGGTCCAGCAACTCGGCGAGTTGGCCCATGGTGGCGCCATCGGCTTTGGCGAGCGCAAACAGCGCGCCACTCTGGGCCGGGGTGGGGGCGTTGCTGTCGCCGCTGGCATGGGTGGCCCACGCCTGTTGCGCGGTCATCCATTGCTGGAGGCGGCGCTGGGCGCTGTTGAGCAGGAAGATCAGGCGGGGGCGGTCGGCCATGGTGCAGGCAAGGGTTGTTTCGCATGCGAAGTATATGTTTGTTTCGCGTGCGAAGCAAATGATCGGGGGCGGCTGTCTCGCTGTGGAGGTGAGGGTTGTTCGCCCTGTGATACGGGGTGATGAAGGCATACAGTGGGGTTGCGCCGCGCGGTGCGATCTCGGGCGCAGTGGCCTGTTGGGTGTGCGACTTCGGTTCTGAGGGATGCGAGGCGATGAGCCTGCGGAATGGGTGCAAGACAGGAGTGTGACGATGACATTCATGGGCGACGCCACAGCAGGGGCGCTGCTGGCCATCAGTGGCTTTTTGATCGTGTTGACCATCAGCTTCATGGTGGGGGACCGGCTGCGCCCCACCTGGGGGTTGAGGTGGTTTGGTTTGGCCATGGCGATGACGGTCTTGCGGGCAATCGGCTCCGCGTCGACGCTCTCGGTGCAGCCGGCATGGCCGATGGTGGCGGCCTGTCTCGCCGCCTTGAACCTGGCGGCTTTGTATGTGGGGGTGCGGGCTTATCTCGGGCAGTCCGTGCGTGCCCCCTGGATCTGGCTGGCCGGTGGGGTCGGGGTGTGGTTCGGTCTGCGTTGGCTGATGGAGGTCCTGGGCCTGCGAGCCATGGCGGGGCCGTGGGCCTCGGGCGTGATGTTCGCCTACCTCGCCTTCTTGTGTGTGCGCCGCATGCGGTCGTTTGCAGGCGGCGCCTATGTGCTGGCGGCGGCCGTCTTCTTGTTGCACCCGGTGCTGGTGTTGGGCGTCGGGCCTCTGCTGGTGGACCCCCACATGAGCGGCCTGCGAGCCTGGGGCGTCATGGGCACGGCCGTGGTGGGCCTGGGCTTGTTGATGGCCTCGATGGGACGGCTGCGCCTGGAGTTGGAGCGGGAGATCGCCAGACGCCGCCAGGCCGAGGCGTCGCTGAGGGAGGCCAATGCGTCGCTGGAAGTGCGCGTGAAAGACCGCACCGCCGAGTTGGAGGAGATCGTCAGCGATCTGGAGTCCTTCAACCGCATGGTGTCGCACGACCTGCGGGGACCCTTGGGTGGTGTGCGGGGGCTGACGGAGATCTGCATTCAGCGCCTGAAAGAGGGCGACCACGAGCGCGTGCTGAATTACCTGGAAGTCATCCAGCGCGAGTCGGATCGACTGGGTCAACTGGTGAGCCAGTTGCTCCTGCTGGCCAGGGTCACGCATGTCCAGCTGGACCGTCAGGACACCGAGCTGCGTGCGGTGCTGGAGCAGGCACTCGACACGCTGCGCCTCAGTCACGGTGCCGAGGTCGTTGCCTGTGTCCAGGCCGATCCGTTGCCGAGGGCGCGGGTGGACGTGGTGCTGCTGCAGCAGGTGTTCGTCAACCTGGTGGGCAACGCCATCAAGTTCGCGGGGGGGCGTGCACGCCCCGAGGTGCGGGTCCGTTCCGATGTGGGCTCAGGCTCGATTCAGGTGGAAGTCCGCGACAACGGGCCAGGTTTCCGCCCCGAGCAGGCGCAGCAACTTTTTCAGCCCTTCAAGCGCTTGCACGGCCCGGAGGTGGAGGGCAGCGGCATTGGGCTGACGATCGTGCGGCGCATCGTCGAACGCCACGGTGGCACCTGCTGGGCTGAAGGGCGCCCGGGTGATGGCGCCAGCTTTTTCTTCAGTCTGCCCGCCTGAGGCCAGGTACCTGATCCCAGCCTCAGGCCACATTGTGTGCGGCCGCATGAAAAAAGGCCCCGAAGGGCCTTGGTACAGCTGCCGGCGCAGGCCAGGGGCCCACGCCGATCCGTGAGGGATCAGTGACGGAAGTGACGCGTGCCGGTGAAGACCATGGCAATGCCACGCTCGTCGGCTGCAGCGATGACTTCGTCGTCGCGCATCGAACCACCCGGATGGATCACGCAGGTTGCACCTGCATCGACCACCACATCCAGACCGTCGCGGAACGGGAAGAAAGCGTCCGACGCCACGGCGGTGCCTTGCAGGCTCAGACCCGCGTGCTGGGCCTTGATCGAGGCAATGCGTGCGGAGTCCAGACGGCTCATCTGGCCGGCGCCCACGCCCATGGTCATGCCGTCCTTGCAGAACACGATGGCGTTGCTCTTGACGAAGCGGGCCACGGTCCAGGCAAACAGCATGTCCTTCATTTGCTGCTCGGTGGGCTGCAGCTTGGTCACGACCTTGATGTCGCCGACGATGTCGATGTTGTCAGCCGATTGCAGCAGCATGCCGCCGCCCACACGCTTGAAGTCCAGGGCGTTGCCCAGCTTGCGGGTGGCGTCGTCCAGCGGCACTTCCAGCAGACGCACGTTCTGCTTCGAGGCATAGGCAGCACGGGCCGCATCGGTGAACTTCGGCGCGATCACCACTTCCACGAACTGCTTGTTGGCGTTGATGGCGTCGATCACGTCCACGTCCACCACGCGGTTGAAGGCCATGATGCCGCCGAAGGCCGAGGTCGGGTCGGTCTTCAGAGCCTGGGTGTAGGCCTGCAGCGGACCGGCGCCCACGGCCACGCCGCAGGGGTTGGCGTGCTTGATGATCACGCAAGCCGGGGCTTCAAAGGCCTTCACGCATTCCCATGCGGCATCGGCGTCGGCGATGTTGTTGAAGGACAGCTCCTTGCCTTGAATCTGCGTCCAGTTGGCCAGGGTGCTGACCACGGAAGCGGCTTCGCGGTAGAACGCGGCCGACTGGTGTGGGTTCTCGCCGTAACGCATGCCCTGCACCTTGTGCAGCTGCAGGTTGTAGACGGCGGGGTACTCGGCCTTGGCGGGCACGGCTTCGGTGGCCAGTTCGGCCCCGGCTTCCAGCGAAGTCAGGTAGTTGGTGATCATGCCGTCGTAGGCGGCGGTGTGGGCGAACACCTTCTTGGCCAGCATGAACTTGGTCGAACGGGTGATGCCGTCGGCCTTCATCTCCGACAGCACCTGTTCGTAGTCCACCGGGTCGATGATCACGGCTACGTCCTGCCAGTTCTTGGCCGCAGCGCGCAGCATGGTGGGGCCGCCGATGTCGATGTTCTCGATGGCGTTTTCCAGCGTGCAGTCGGCCTTGGCGGTGGCCTGGGCGAAGGGGTAGAGGTTGACGACCAGCATGTCGATGGTGTCAATGCCGTGTTCCTTCAGCGCGGCCATGTGCTCGGGCAGGTCGCGGCGGGCCAGGATGCCACCGTGCACGCGCGGGTGCAGCGTCTTGACGCGGCCGTCCAGCATTTCAGGGAAGCCGGTGATTTCCGACACCTCGGTCACGGGCAGGCCCTTTTCGGCCAGCAGCTTGGCGGTGCCGCCGGTGGACAGCAGGCGCACGCCCTGGGCGTTCAGCGCCTGGGCAAATTCAACGATGCCGGTCTTGTCGGACACGGACAGCAAGGCGGTCAAGGCCATGGGGTCTTCCTTCAGTTCAAAGATCGTGGGGATGCAAAAACAGGTTCACTTGATGAGCTTGTGCTCCAGCAGCTTGCGACGCAGGGTGTTGCGGTTGATGCCCAGCCAGTCGGCCGCCTTGGACTGGTTGCCCTCGGCACGTTGCATCACCACTTCCAGCATCGGTCGCTCCACCGCATTGACGACCATGTCGTACACGGCGTGCGGCTCGGCGCCACGCAGGTCGTGGAAGTAGCCTTCCAGGTTGTCCTTGATGCAGTCTTGGATGTTCTTCTTGCTCATATCGGTCAGTTCGCTGTGCAGGCGGCCTCCCTGGCCTCCTGCGCGTCGTCGTCCTCGCTCACGTCCACGGCCCCAGCGGGCAGGCGATCGTGGCCGAGGCTGAGTTCATCAAAATAGTCGGCCACGGCCTGCACCTGCGCGGCGCAGCTGTCGAGCGCGTTCATGAGGGTGCGAAAGGCCTCGCCGCCGGGCAGGGCGCGCACGGCCCAGCCGATGTGCTTGCGGGCGGTGCGCACGCCGGCGAACTCGCCGTACAGGCCGTAGTGGTCGTCGAGGTGGGCCAGCAGCCACTGCTTGACCTGCTGCGTCAGCGGCGCGGCGCGGTGCGTGCCGGTGGCCAGGTAGTGGGCGATGTCACCAAAAATCCAGGGGCGGCCTTGCGCGGCGCGGCCGATCATGATCGCGTCGGCACCGGTGTGCTGCAGCACGGCCAGCGCCTTTTCGGGTGTGGTGATGTCGCCATTGGCCACCACTGGCACGCGCACAGCGGCCTTGACGGCGGCGATCGTGTCGTACTCGGCCTGACCTTTGTAGCCCTGCTCGCGGGTGCGGCCGTGCACGGTCAGCATGGCCACGCCGGCCTGCTCGGCCGCGCGGGCGATGCGCTCGGCATTCTTGTGCTGCTGGCTCCAGCCGGTGCGCATCTTCAGCGTCACCGGGACGTTGTGAGGCGCGCAGGCAGCCACCACCGCTTCCACGATCTGCAAGGCCAGCGGCTCGTCCTGCATCAGGGCCGAGCCTGCCCATTTGTTGCACACCTTCTTGGCCGGGCAGCCCATGTTGATGTCGATGATCTGCGCGCCGCGGTCGATGTTGTAGGCGGCCGCCTCGGCCATCATGGCCGCATCCGTGCCGGCAATCTGCACGGCGATCGGGCGGGTTTCACCCTCGTGGTTGGCGCGGCGCGAGGTCTTGAGCGTGTGCCACAGGTCCTTGCGCGACGTCACCATTTCGCTGACCGCGTAGCCCGCGCCCAGGCTCTTGCACAACTGGCGAAACGGGCGGTCCGTCACCCCGGCCATGGGCGCCACGAACAGGCGGTTCGGCAACATGACGTTGCCGACCGCGAGGGCGCTGAGGGTGGGGTGAGAGGCGTTCATGCGGGCCTGAAAGAGGCAAAGCCCCGACCGGCGGGCGATCAGGGCTGCTTAAAAAAGAGGCAGATTATAGCCCGGCGAAACGCCGGCGTGCGTGATTTTTCGACCCCGCGGCGTGGAAGCGGCTTGTTGTGGCGCCGCAGCCTGGGTGGGGAAAACCTGATGGGTGACGTAAGCGTAAACACCCGGCATCAAGCGTCATGCGTTACGTAGGATGAAGGTGCTTGCCATGGCATGCCATGTCGCTTTTCCAACGTATCCCTGCATGTGGAGAGACCTATGAAGTTGATGCCTCTGTCCCTGGCCGTGGCGGCCACCCTGCTGGTCACGTCGGCCAGTGCGCAGCAATACACTTTCAAGGTGGGGGCGGCGTATATCAATCCCAATGCGACGAGCAGTGACATCACGGGGCGGATGGCCATCAAGCCGCCTGGTTTTCCTTCCGCCGTGAACAAAGATGTGGACGCGAACATCCAGTTGGAGGTGCAGCCTCAGACCGCGTTCATCTTCAGCATCGCTCGTTCTTTCGGCGACAACTGGGAGGGCGAGTTGTTTCTAGGTTTTCCGCCCGAGCATGACGTAAAAATGCGGATGAACAATGAGCGCGTCAAGACGCTCGCGTCGCTTGATCCAACGGCCATACCCGCACCATATGCTGCTGCGGGAGTTACTGCCGGCACTGTGGTGGGTGCCAAGCACATCGCCTCGTACGACGGCAAAGTGGTGGCCAAGCTCAAGCAGTTCGCACCGACCGCGTTCATCAACTACAAGTTTGGTACGCCACAGAGCACTTGGCGCCCATATGTGGGCGTGGGCGTCAACTTCACGCATGTCAAGCCCGAGCCCACCAGGGATGGAGAGACGTTCTACAACGACGGCAAGGTGCGGACCAAGGTTTCCGATTCCTGGGGGCTGGCGCTGCAGGTGGGGATGAGCTATCACCTTGACGATACGTGGCTGATCAGTGCCGGTTATGCCACCGCGCAGGTGAGGAACAAGATCCGCATCAACACGGACAACGCGGACAGCGTTCATCGGGCCAGCTACAAGTTCAACCCATCCATCTGGATGCTCACGGTGGGCCGCAAGTTCTGATCACCGCGCGTCTTTGAGTCCATGCCCGCCCCGTGCGGGCATGTTCGTTTGCGGAGGCACTCCAGCGCCAATCAAGGGTAAACCCGTGTCATTGAATGCAAATGATTGCATTGGTTATGCAATCGTTGCAAATAAAATGCAACGCTTGCCTTGATCTCTCTGACGCGCGTCGCGCCTTTCAAATGAAGTTCCATCTCTTGTCCCTTTCCCTGGCCGCTACCCTGACGGCCGGCTCCGCGTTCGCCCAGTCGGGCTACACCATCAAGCTGGGCTACGGCTCCATTGACCCACGTGCGACCAGCTCAGATCTGAAGGGCACCCTGCCGGCTTACAACCAGGCTGCAGGCGGTTACCTGGGCAACGTTGCGGTGTCATCTGGTGTGAGCCTGGAAGTGCAAACGCAGGACACGCTGATGTTCAGCATTGAGCGCGCGCTGAACGACAACTGGGCGGTCGAGCTGCGCCTGGGCTACCCGCCCAAGCACGATGTGAAGCTGCGCGTGAACAACCCTCAGTTGACCGCTTCGGCGGATCAGTTGTCTCCAACAGGGGCGTACCTGGTCACGAACAATGTGATTTCGCTCGACGACGTGAAAAATGGCGTTGGCAAGAAACTCAATGCCAACAACGGCCTCGTCGTTGCCGGCGTCCGCCAATGGGCGCCCACCCTGTTCCTGAATTACAAGTTCGGTGACAAGACCAATGCCCTGCGCCCCTGGGTGGGCGTGGGCGTCAACCACACCACCTTCAAGTCCTCGACCAACGCGGTGGGTGATGAGCTCTACCATGACGGTGGCGTGCGCGTGAAGCTGTCCGACTCCACCGGTCTGGCCTTCCAGACTGGCGTCACCTACCAGCTCGACCAGAACTGGTCGCTGCAGGCCAGCTGGATGACGGCGGCCGTCAAGCACAATCTGACGACGTACACCGATCACAGCTCGCAGAAGGCGACCTATCGCTTCCACCCCTCGGTGTTTGCCGCGGTCGTGGCATACAGCTTCTGATCGGTCGCGAAGTCCGCACGGATCTCAGCACACCCAAGCCCCTGTCCGCAGGGGCTTTCTTCATTCCAGCCTCACAATCTCGCGCATGGAAAGCTGGATGCCCCCCCTCCTTGCAAGCACACTGACTTGGCTGGCCCTGCCATCGGTGGGCTTGCCGGCGGTGTTCCTGGTGGCCATGGTGTCGGCCACCCTGCTGCCCATGGGCTCCGAGCCGGCGGTGTTCGCGCTGGTCCAGGCACAGCCTGAACTGTTCTGGCACGCGGTGCTGGTGGCCGCCGTGGGCAACACCGTCGGTGGCGCTATTTCCTGGTGGATGGGGGCAGGGGCGCATCGCACGGTCGAGCACTGGCGGCACGCACATCCTCGAGGCCATCTCCCTCAGGGCCGCGGCCATGGCCAAGCGCTGGCCTGGTTGGCGCGTTTCGGCCCCAAGGCCTGTCTGCTGTCGTGGCTGCCCGTGGTGGGCGACCCCCTGTGTGCCTTGGCAGGCTGGTTGCGCCTGCCCTTCTGGCCTTGTGTGGCCTACATGGCTGTGGGCAAACTGGCCCGCTACATCATGATGACCGGTGTCCTCGTTTGGGCTTTTTGATCGCCGCCCACAACCGCGCGATGGGCGCCCGACTCACTTGCGCACGTTGATGGCCGTGACGGTGAACTGGCCGCCCACCTTGTCGGCTTCAAACGTCACCTTGTCGCCCACCTGCAGAGTTTGCAGCCAGGCCGGGTTGGCCACCCGGAACGCCATCTGCATGGCCGGGATGTCGAGGTTCTGGATCGGGCCATGCTTGAGCGTGACCTTGCCGGCCTCCAGGTCGATCTTCTTGACTTCACCATCCACAGGTTGCGCCTGAACGCTCAGGGCCACGCTCAGGCCCAGAATCAGGCCACCGAGGGTGCGGGTCAGGGTGTGCTTCACGGCGTGCTCCTCTGTCGAAAACAAGATCGACAGTATGTATGAAACGTTCGTGGCAGGTCTGGGTTGACCGGATGGGCGCACAAGGAGGCCTGCCGCCTTCTAAAATGCCACTTTGTCTTTCCCTTCCACCCTCTTTGCGCGCACGCCATGCCCAACTCTGCCCAGCCCGACCTCGTTGCCCATATTGCTCCCCGTGACAAGGCGGAGATCCTGGCGCAGGCCTTGCCCTACATCCGCAAGTTCCACGGCAAAACCATCGTCATCAAGTACGGCGGCAACGCCATGACCGACCCGGCCCTGCAGGCCGACTTTGCCGAAGACGTGGTGCTGCTCAAGCTGGTCGGGCTCAACCCCGTGGTGGTGCACGGGGGCGGCCCGCAGATCGATGCCGCGCTCAACAAGATCGGCAAGAAGGGCCAGTTCATTCAGGGCATGCGCGTCACCGACGAAGAAACCATGGAAGTGGTGGAGTGGGTGCTGGCCGGTGAGGTGCAGCAAGACATCGTGGGCCTGATCAACGCCGCCGGCGGCAAGGCCGTGGGCCTGACCGGTCGCGACGGCGGCATGATCCGCGCCCGCAAGCTCAAGCTGGTGGACCTGGAAGATGCCAGCAAGGAGCACGACGTCGGCCAGGTGGGCGAGATCGAAGCCATTGACCCCAGCGTGGTCAAGGCCTTGCAAGACGACCAGTTCATCCCCGTGATCAGTCCCATCGGCTTTGGCGAACACAACGAGAGCTACAACATCAACGCGGACCTGGTCGCATCGAAGCTGGCCGAGATCCTCAAGGCTGAAAAGCTCATGCTGCTCACCAATATCAAGGGCGTGCTCGACAAGGAAGGCAATCTGCTGACCGATCTGACCGCGCGGCGCATTGACGAACTGGTCGCCGACGGCACCATCAGCGGGGG
The DNA here is from genome assembly GCF_034003525.1 of Aquabacterium sp. Classification (GTDB taxonomy): domain Bacteria; phylum Pseudomonadota; class Gammaproteobacteria; order Burkholderiales; family Burkholderiaceae_C; genus Aquabacterium. The sequence goes on along the minus strand of NZ_JAVEYN010000007.1, from coordinate 115,322 downwards.
CATGCTGCCCAAGATCGCCGGCGCGCTGGATGCAGCCAAGAGCGGCGTCAACGCCGTGCACATCGTCGATGGACGCGTGCCGCACGCCATGCTGCTCGAGATCCTGACCGAGCAGGCTTACGGCACCATGATCCGTTCGCACTGATCGCGATGCGACAGAGCGATGGGGCGTGCATGAGTGGGGCCGCCCCCATCTGGTTGTTCGACCTCGACAACACCCTGCACGATGCCAGCCGGGCCGTGTTCGGGCGGCTCAACCGCTCGATGACCGATTACATCGTGCAGTACCTGGGTCTGGCGCACGGCGAGGCCGATCGGCTGCGCATGCACTACTGGCGCCGCTATGGCGCCACCTTGCTGGGACTGGAGAAGCACCACGGTATCCGCGCGGCGCACTTCCTGGCCCAGACCCACACGCTGCCCGGGCTGGAAGCGCAGCTGCACATCCCCCCGGTGGACCGCGCAGCGCTGCACAGCCTGCCGGGACGCAAGTTTCTGCTCACCAATGCGCCGGCCGACTATGCCAAGCGCGTGCTCACCGCGCTCGATCTGGCCTCGTGTTTTGAGGGCGTCATCTCGATCGAGGGCATGCGCGTGTTCGGCGACCTGCGGCCCAAGCCCGATGCCCGCATGATGCGCGTCGTGCTGGCGCGCCACCGCTTGCCTGCTCACCGCTGCGTGCTGGTCGAAGACACGGTGGCCAACCTCAAGAGTGCGCGCAGCCTCGGCCTGCGCACCGTGTGGATGCAGCACTACCTGCGCCACAACCCGCACGGCCCGGAGCTGGGCGTGCCGCTGCACGGCCGCCCGTCATGGGTGTGTGTCAGAATCAAAAAGTTACGGACCCTGCACCGCTGGGCCCGCACGGCACGTCGATGATCACCACACAGGGAGGCAGGATGTCGGACGCGTACTCACCCCAGGCGGCACAGGCCGCAGCGTCTGCGGTGCCTTCCTCCCCGTTGTCCTCCTCTGCCCACCCCGCAACCACGCCGGACACCCCCATCACGCGCAAACGCCCCAAGCCTGGCGAGCGGCGTGAACAGATCCTGCGCGCCCTGGCCACCCTGTTGGAGCAACCCGAGGCCGACCGCATCACCACGGCAGTGTTGGCCAAGCACCTGCAGGTCAGCGAAGCGGCCCTGTACCGTCACTTCGCCAGCAAGGCGCAGATGTTCGAGGGCCTGATTGCCTTCATCGAAGACAGCCTGTTCACGCTCGCCAACCAGATCCAGTCACGTGAGCCCGATCCGGCTCAGCAGGTAGCCCGTCTGCTGGCGCTGGTCTTGCAATTCGCGCAGAAGAACCCCGGCATGTGCCGCGTGATGGTGGGCGATGCGCTCATCCTGGAGCACGCGCGGCTGTCGGTGCGCGTCAACCAGCTGTGGGATCGGCTGGAATCCCTGCTGCGCCAGAGCCACAAGGCTGTGGCCGACGCGCGTGGCTCGCTCACGCCCACAGTCGATGCCCAGGCGGCGGCCTCGCTTGCGGTGAGTTTCCTGTTGGGTCGATTGCAGCGTTTTGTGCGCAGCGGGTTTCAGCGCCTGCCCACCGAGCACCTGGACGCCAGCGTGCAGCAACTGCTGCGCTGAGCGTGTGAGCGCGGCAGTCGCTACACTGCCCGCATGACGACGCTTGACCCTGCCCTGATTTCCCTGCTGCAGCGTGCCGAGTCGCTGGTGACGCGACTGGATGCCTTGCTGCCTTCTTCTCAACATGCCGTTCTGGCACCCGACTGGTCGGCCTCGGTGGCCTTCCGCTATCGCAAGCGCAGCGGGCAGGCCTGGGCGGCTGGCCGCCTGGAGCCAGTGCGCCACGTGGCCCACATCACCTATGCCGATTTGCAGGAGGTGGACACCCAGAAGGAGCGCTTCGCCCGCAACCTCGCGCAGTTCGTGGCGGGCAAGCCGGCCAACAACGTGTTGCTGTCGGGTGCCCGCGGTACCGGCAAGTCCTCGCTGGTCAAGGCAGGTCTGCAAGCCCATGCTGCCCAGGGCCTGCGCCTGATCGAGGTCGACAAGGTCGACCTGATCGACCTGCCTGATCTGATCGAACTCGTGAGCACCCGTCCTGAGCGCTTCATCATCTTCTGTGACGACCTGAGCTTCGACGAGGGCGAGCCTGGCTACAAGGCACTCAAGTCCATCCTCGATGGCACCGTGTCTGCCGGTGGGGGCAACGTGCTGCTGATGGCCACTTCCAATCGCCGCCACCTGCTGCCCGAATACCACTCTGACAACGCCACCTACAAGCACACCAGCGATGGCGAGCTGCACCCCGGTGAAGGCGTGGAGGAGAAGATCTCCCTGTCCGAGCGATTCGGCCTGTGGATCAGCTTCTACCCCTTCACCCAAGACGAATACCTGGCCATCGTGGCGCAGTGGCTGAGCCACTTCGGCTTGCCCGACGACGTGATGAACGTGGCCCGCCCGCAGGCTCTGCTGTGGGCGCTGGAGCGCGGTTCACGTTCGGGTCGCGTGGCCTACCAGTTCGCCCGCGATTACGCTGGCCGCGACCACACCGGGGCCGGCCATGTCTGAGGCCTCGACCGAGCGCAAGTCCTATCACGTGATGGACGCCACCGACCGCACGCCGGTCGAGGTGGCTGTCGGCGTGCTGATCGAGCGCGATGCCCAGGGGCGCGAGAGCCGCTTCCTGCTGACCTCACGGCCGCAAGGCAAGGTGTATGCGGGCTACTGGGAGTTTCCGGGCGGCAAGCTGGAGGCCGGTGAATCGGTCGAGCAGGCCCTGCGTCGCGAGTTGCACGAAGAGATCGGCGTCACCATTGGCGAGACCCATCCCTGGCAGGTGGAGCTGATGGACTACCCGCACGCGCGCGTGCGCCTGCATTTCTGCAAGGTGTACGAATGGCAGGGTGAGTTTGAAATGAAGGAGTCGCAGCACATGGCCTGGCAGACGCTGCCGGTGGAGGTGGGACCGGTCTTGCCGGGCACCATCCCGGTGTTGCAGTGGCTGGCCGCGGAGCGGGGCCACACCGGCTTGACCCACCATCAGGTGGGCGAGCCGGGTTGAGCGCAGCGCCTCCAGCGAGGCGCGCTCGATCAGTTGCTGGCGGCGCTGGCCACAGCCGAGGCAGCTTCCACCACCGCAGCGGCTTCGCTGGCCACTGGAGCGGCTTCGCTGGCGGGGGCTGCCACGGCCGACGCGGCGCTGTCGCTGTGTTCCACTTCGATGCCGTGCTTTTCACCGCCCATGTCGATGTCGCCACCGCTCTTCATCAGCACGAAAATGGCCAGGGCCGCGAAGGCCACAAAGGCCACCAAAATCTTCCACATGGGGTTCTCCTGAAAGTGGTTCACAAAGACGGATACCTGTTGGGCATCGGGCGCGGCCCGGCGTGGGGCAGCGCGGCACATTGTGCGTCACCCCTCAGGGCGACGCTCTCCGTAGCTTCCCTGTGGCGAGCATGAAAAAAGCCCGGCAGGGCCGGGCTTGAGGCGTGTCACGGGCTGGGCTCGTCAGCACAGCCGGTGGCAGGTATGGGATCAGCTCAGTTGCTGACTGACCAGCTTGGTCAGTTCGAACATGGTGACCTGGTCCTTGCCGAAGATGGGCTTGAGCTTGGCATCGGCATTGATGTTGCGCTTGTTGGCCGCGTCTTGCAGGTTGTGAGCCTTGATGTATTCCCAGACCTTTTTGGTGACCTCGGTGCGGGGCAGCGGGGCGGCGCCGATCACGGCTGCCAGCAGCGGGCTGGGGGTCAGAGGCTTGAGGAAAGCCGCATTGGGGGCGCGCTTGGCTGCGGGAGCCTTGGTGCCTTCGGCCTTGGCCGGGGCTTTCTTTGCAGTTGCCATGTGTATCACTCCAATTTTGGTGAGTCAGATCTGATTCGAGCCCAGGCGCAGGCCCGCTGATGCGAGCGCCTCTCTGGGACTTGCCTTTGGGATGGTAATGCTTTTCCTGGGCAAAACGGGGCCGTGACACCCTTTGTACCGTGTTGTGCCCCCCGAAAACCGTCATCTCGCGGACTTTCGTGTTCAATCCGGGGGCGTGCTTTCCGCGGGTTGTCCTATTTTATTGGAGTCCTGAATGTTGCCTCAAGCTGTCCTGGCCCAGTCCCTGTCACTGCCTCGTGGGGGTGTGTTGAAGAACCGCATTTGTAAATCGGCGATGAGCGAGGCGCTGGGCACACGCCAGGGGCATGCCACGCCGGAGCTGGCTCGCCTGTATGGCACCTGGGCCGACGGGGGCGTGGGCCTGTGCATCACGGGCAATGTGATGATCGACCGGCGCGCCTTGGGGGAGCCCGGCAACGTTGTCATCGAGGACGATAGCCAGATGGCCGCGCTGCAAGCCTGGGCGACGGCGGCCACGCGGCAGGGCACGCAGTGCTGGGTGCAGCTCAACCATCCCGGCAAGCAGGCCCCCAAGGGTTTGAACCAGGAGAACGTGGCGCCATCGGCCGTGCCGTTTCGCCAGGACATGCAGGCCTTTTTTCCGACGCCGCGCGCGCTCACCGATGCCGAGGTGCGCGAGTTGATCGCACGCTTTGGCCGAGCGGCGGGTATCGTCCAGCGCGCTGGCTTCACCGGCGTGCAGATCCACGGTGCGCACGGTTATCTGGTCAGCCAGTTCCTCTCGCCGCATCACAACCAGCGCACCGACGAGTGGGGTGGCACACCGGAGAGGCGTCGTCGCTTTGTGCTGGCGGTGCTGGCCGCGATGCGCGAAGCCGTCGGCGCCGATTTCCCGATCGGCATCAAGCTGAACTCGGCCGACTTTCAGCGTGGCGGCTTCACCGAAGAGGAGTCGCTCGACACCATCCGCGCCCTGGCAGAGGCCGGCATCGATCTGATCGAGATTTCCGGCGGCACGTACGAAGCCCCTGCGATGACCGGCGTGAAGACCGCAGGCGCGCCGGGGAAGGAGAGCACCCGACAACGCGAGGCCTACTTCTTGGCCTTTGCCGAGAAGGCCCGACAGGCGGTGTCTGTGCCGCTGGTGGTGACCGGCGGGTTTCGGTCGCTGGAGGGGATGGCGGCCGCGATCACCTCAGGGGCGGTGGACATGGTGGGCCTGGCGCGGGCCGTGGGGATCGAGCCCGATGTGGTCAACCGCCTGCTGGCGGGGCAGGCACCCCGTCAGCAGGTGCGCCCCATCAAGACGGGCATCCCCATGATCGACCGCATGGGGCTGATGGAGGTGAGCTGGTACACCGGACAGCTCAAGCGCATCGGCCGTGGCGAGGCGCCCCGGCCGAATGAGAGTGGCTTGTGGGTGTTCTTGAAGACGGTGTTCAAGCAGATGGGGCTGGGGCGCAAGAAGCGGCCAACGCGTTTGCGGGCCACGTCTTGATCACGGCCGCAACTCAGCGATAGCCAGCGCGGTCCAGCAACTTCTGCGCGGTGACCAGGTGGCTGGACAGCACGTTCAGGGGCAGCGTGTCGGCCTTGAAGGCGCCGAGGTCGTCCAGCCCTTCGTTGTCGATCTTGACACCGGGGACGGCAGGCCACTCGTTGTTGCCTTCTGCCAGGTAGCGTTGTGCTTCGTCGCTGGCCAGGTATTCGAGGAAGCGAATGGCGGCTTCCTTGTTCTTGGACGTCTTGATCACACCGGCGCCGGATACATTGACGTGCGTGCCATAGCTGGCCTGGTTGGGCATGACGATGCCCAGGCGCTTGATCAGATTGCGCTCTTCCACGCGTTCCGAGTTGAGAAAGCGGGCCAGGTAATAGGTGTTGGAGACGGCGACACCGCATTCGCCTGAAGCCACCGACTTGATCTGATCATTGTCGCCACCGCGCGGCGGCATCGCGAAGTTGGCCACCATGCCCCGTGCCCATTGCTCGGTTTTGGCTTCACCGTTGTGGGCCACCAGGCCGGCCACCAGTGAGAGGTTGTAGGGGTGATTGCCGGAGCGGCTGCAGACCAAACCCTTGAGCTTGGGGTCTGCCAGCGACTCGTAGGTGGACACGTCGGCGGGCTTGACCTGCTTGCGGTTGTAGATGATCACGCGCGCACGTGTCGAGAAGGCGAACCAGGTGGGCGAGCGCAGGTGCGCGGGGATCCGTGCCTCCAGAACCTTGGATTTGACGGGTGCAAAGATGCCCCAGGCATCGGCCACAGCCAGGTTGGCCGCATCGACCGTGATCAGCACATCGGCGGGGCTGTTGGCGCCTTCGTTGCGGATGCGCTCGAGCAACTCCTCGGCGCGGCCATCGAGCCGGTTGATCTTGATGCCAGTCTGCTGGGTGAAATTGCTGTAGAGCGCTTCATCGGTTTGGTAGTGGCGTGCAGAGTACAGGTTCAACACCTGATCTTTGGCATGCGCGCCGACACACGCAGCCATCACAGAGAGGGACAGGACAAGTTGCTTGATCATGAGGTGGTCCGATGAAAGGGGGGCCGCGGGGCTCAGGTGCTGGCCCAGCGGCGCAGGAGGTTGTGATACACGCCGGTCAGCTTGAGCAGGCGCGGGTCGTCGGGTTCGGTCAGGGGCGTGAGGGCCTGGATGGCTTCGTCCAGATCGAACAGCAGGGAGCGCTCGCCTTCGTCGCCAACCATGCTCTCTATCCAGAAAAACGAGGCGATGCGTGCCCCCCGGGTGACCGGTGTCACGCGGTGCAGGCTGGACGAGGGGTACAGCACCATGTCGCCCGCAGCGAGCTTGACGCACTGGACGCCGAACGGGCCTTCGATCTCCAACTCACCACCGTCGTACTCGTCAGGCTCGGCCAGGAACAATGTGGCAGACAGGTCGCTGCGGACCGTGATGTTCGTGCCGGGCACCTGCATGACGGCGCTGTCGACATGGGCGCCATAGGTGCCACCGTCCGCGTATCGGTTGAACTTGGGTGGGTAGATTTTCTTGGGCAGGGCGGCCGAGATGAACGTGGGCATGCTCCCCAGGCGGCGCAGCACGTGGTTGCCCAACTGCACCGCTGCTTCTGAGCCGTCGTCCAGTTGCTGGTTCTGTTTGACGCTGCGCGCCAAGGTGCCAGCCGTTTGGCTGCCGTCTTGCCATGTGGCACGTGCCAGCACGTCACGGAATTGCCGGACTTCATCATTGCTCAGAACATTCTCGATGGGGATCAGCATGGGGCGACTCCGTTGCCGGACGAATGGATTAGATCCGGGGTGATGTCCGCCAGGGTGGCGCAGCCGGCCTGGGCCATGCACAACTCCAGCTCTTCGCGCAAGGTGCGCAGCAGATGGGCCACGCCCAGTGCCCCGGCCACAGCCAAGGCGTAAACCTGCAGGCGACCGATCAGCACGGCGTGGGCGCCCAAGGCGATCGCCTTGAAGATGTCGCTGCCGCTGCGGATGCCACTGTCGAGCAGCAAGGGGTAGTCAGGGCCTAAGGCCGCGCGGATGGCTGGCAGCACGCTCAGGCTGGCCGGTACGCCATCCAGGGCGCGCCCACCATGGTTGGACACAATCTGCGCCGCCACGCCCATCGCTTGCAGGGCTTTTGCATCGTCAGGGCGCAACACGCCTTTCACCACCACCGGCAGTTGGCAGTGGCGCACCAACCATGCCAGGTCGTCCCAGGTGGGGGCATCGGCCATGAAGCCTTGGAAGATGATGCTGTCACCTTCGTTCAAGGTCCGTGTGGGCGGCTGAGGGTAGGGGCTGAGGTTGACCGCCTGGATGTCGTTGGGCAGCACGAAGCCCTGGCGCTGCAAGCGCAGGCTGGGGGCTTTGATGGTGGTGTCCAGGGTGACCACCAGAGCGCTGTAGCCAGCCTGCTCGGCCCGATGCACCAGGTCCAGCGTCACGGCGCGGTCTGGCTGAAAGTACAGCTGAAACCATTTGCGCGACGCGGCCTGCGCGATCTCCTCCATCGGGATAGAAGACAGGGTGCTGGTGACGAAGCAGGCATCCATCGCGGTGGCAGCCTGGGCGCTGGCCATTTCGCCCTGAGGGTGCACCAGTTTCTGGTAGGCCACCGGGGCCAGCAAGATGGGATGAGGAAGCGCTTGTCCCAGCAGGTTCAGGTGGGTGTGTCCCTGCGTCAAGGGACGCAGCAGGCGTGGGCTGAGCCAGGCCTGTGCAAAGGCCTGTGTGTTGGCGTGTAGCGTGCGCTCTTCGCCACTCGCGCCGGCAATGTAGTCCAGAACGCTGCTCGACAGCCGCTCGCGTGCCGCTCCTTCGTAGTCACGGGCGACCAGGATGTCGGGCGGGATCTGGCTCAAAGTGTGAGACATGCTCGGATGACTGGTGTGACGTGCAAACACGAATGGCCGGACACAGGGTCCGGCCAGATTGTCGCAGTCTCTTAGAAGTCGTAGTTCAAGGTCGCGCGCACGTTGCGGGCATCACCCAGGTAGGTGAAGGTGCCGGATGTGTATGTGGCGAGGTAGTGCTTCTTGTCCAACACGTTGCCGATGTTGACGCGTGCACTCAGGTTGCGGTTGAACCTGTACGACGCAAACAGATCCACCAAACCGTACCCTGGCACCTTGCGAGACCCCGCCACAGATTCAGGGCTGCCGGAGTACTTGTGGCTTTGGTAAGTGTAGGTGCCGCCAAAGCTGAACTTGGGTGTCAACTTGTAGTTCAAGAGCACCGATGCGGTGTTCTTGGCGAAATTGGCCAGGCCCTTGCCGACATTGGAGGCGGTGGTCGACGCCAGAATCTCCGAGTCCATCACGGCCACCCCCGCCTGCGCACTGAGCTTGCTGGTCAGGTTGCCCGCGAGTCCCAACTCATAGCCTTGTACGCGGTACTTGCCGGTGTTGAGCGCACCTTCTTGGGAGTAGTTGTCGGACGTGGTCTGCTCCATCACATCAGACTTGGTCACCCGGAAGAGGGCTGCCGTGGCCAGCAGCTTGCCGCCCATGAGGTTCCATTTGGTGCCCAGTTCGATGTTCTCGGACTTCTCGGGCTTGCTGTTGTCCGAGAAGTATTGAAGCTTCTGATCCAGCGTGGCCGAGCCTCCTGGCAAGCACAGTCCACCATATCCGCAACTGGTCACATCGGATTCGCCACCGTTGAAATCGCTTCCGGTGCTGTAGTTAACGTATACGTTGGCGTGTGGCAGGAACTTGTAGGTGGCGCCGGCTTGGTAGTTGGTCAGGGTGTCATGGAGCGAATAGCGTGCGCCGCTATTCGTGTTGCTGTAGTCGATGCGATCCAGCCTTACGCCGCCGAAAACGGTCCACTGATCATTGATGTCAATGGCGTCCATTGCTGACACTGCCACCGTTTTGTTGAGCCATTCGCTGGTTTTGGCGCCTTTGCTGATCGTGCGGTTGATGGCATTGCGGTCGCCTTCGTAGCGCAAGCAGTGCGCCGGAGTGGGGCCGCTTCGACCTGAGGACGTGCAGTTGGTTGCGTTACCGTTGGTGATGTTGTATCTGCCATTGTCGACTGCGTGATCAGACAACTCCAGGCTGAAGATCATCGCGTGCTTCATGCCCGCGAAGGTGCGTTCCAGATGCAGGTTGGTCTGATTGGCAAAGTAGGCAACTTCTTGTCGTCCCTGATGCGTGCTCAAGGCGATCGCGCCAGCAGGCGAGATCGCGTCTTTGGCACCGGTGACAACGTAGCCATTCTCGGTTGTCCCGTAACGGGTGAGGTTGCTCACCTTGGTTTGATCATCAACCTGATAGTTCATGCGGAGGGTGAACGTGTCGATCGTTGACTTGAGGAAGTCTTCCGATTGAACATAGACCGGAACGTTTTCGCGGGGTTGGCCATCCACAAACCATGAACCCAGGTCGGGTTGGTCTTCGCCTTCCAGGTGGTAGTAGTCGGCGGTGATGTTGAGCTTGTCGGTCAGCTTGTGGTGCAAGGACAGCGCGACACCTTGGCGTTCCCGATCGGCCGGGCCGCGATCCGGCACTTCCTGATAGGCCTTCAACAGGTTCACGCGCAAGGCGGTGTCGTCGCTGAAGGCGTGGTTGGCGTCCAGTGTCAGACGGTAAAAATCATCGGTGCCCACGCCAGCCGACAGCTTGGTGAAGTCGGCGTCGGTGGTGGCTTGTTTGGTGATGGAGTTGACGGCGCCGCCGGTGGCGCCACGGCCTGCGAAGGTCGCGCTGGGGCCCTTGGTGATTTCCACTTGCTCGGTGGCGAAGGATTCGCGCACGGTCATGCCGGGGTCGCGCAGGCCGTCGACGAACACGTCGGAGCGTGCTTCCTGGCCGCGGATGATGTAGCGGTCACCGAAGGCGTTGCCGTTCTCACCGGTGCCCAGGGTGATGCCGGGTTGGGTGCGCAGGATCTCGCGCAGGTCCGTGCGGCCTGTGTCCAGCAGTTGCTGCTGTGTCAGCACGGTGATGGTGGCCGGGGTTTCAGCCAGCGGCTTGACACGACGCTCGTCACCCGATGTCCTGGCCTTGTAGGCGGCACCGGGTTCGCCGTGCGGGTTGTGGTCCGGTGCGCGCACCGTGACGCTCACGGGTTTGACTTCCACCACTTCTTGAGCCGAGACCAGTGTCGGCAGCAGCAGGGCTGTTGTGGCACCAATGGCCAGCGTCGTGCGGGCGAGAGGGGTCGATGGCGTGGTGCTGGCGACGCGCAGGCTGCGCGGACGTTTCAGGTTGGAGGTCGTCATGTGGCGGAGAAAGATGGTGAATCTGAATGGAAGCGCGAAGACGGTCGGTCGCTCATCAAGAGATCGAGCGGCTGATTGATTGAAATCAATAACAAATGATAACGATTCGCAATTGCGATGTAAAGCGGTGCGTTGTATCCACGCACGCGCCTGTTCAGTCGGGTGTGTTCACCCCGCCCCCAACATCAACGCCCCCCGATACGTCACAAACGACGCCACATACGCCAGCACGAACAGATAGCCCCCTGCGATCAGCGCCATCTTCCAGCCGCCCGTTTCACGCTTGATGGTGGCCAGCGTGCTCAGGCACATCGGCGCGAACACGTACCAGGCCAGCAGCGACAGGGCGGTGGCCAGTGACCAGTCTTGCTGCAGGATGGGGATGAGCGCATCGGTGGCACCATCGGCCACGCCTGACAGCGCGTACACCGTGCCCAGTGCGCTCACCGCCACTTCGCGGGCCGCCAGTCCGGGCACCAAGGCGATGCTGATCTGCCAGTTGAAACCAATCGGCTCGAACACCACGGCCAGGGCCTTGCCCAGCATCCCGGCCAGGCTGTACTCGATCGCGGGCGCCGTCGCGCCGACTGGTGGTGCGGGGAAGCTGGAGAGGAACCACAGCAAGACGGTCAGTGTCAGGATGATGCCCCCCACGCGGCGCATGAAAATCTGCACCCGTTGCCACAGCCCCACGGCCACGTTGCGCAGGTTCGGCCAGTGGTAGGTTGGCAGCTCCATCATCAGGCTGCGCACTTGCCCCCGGGTGGTGAACTGTTTGAGCACCCAGGCCACGGCCATGGCTCCTGCAATGCCGGCCACATAGAGGCCAAACAGCACCAGACCCTGCAGCGACAGTCCGCCGGCCAGCTCACGGTTGGGCACAAAGGCCCCGATCAGCAGCGCGTACACAGGTAGGCGTGCCGAGCAGGTCATCATGGGCGCGATCAGGATGGTGACCATGCGGTCGCGCGGGTTGGCAATGGTGCGCGCGGCCATGATCCCGGGAATCGCGCAGGCGAAGCTCGACAGCAGAGGGATGAAGGAGCGGCCCGACAGACCTACCGAGCCCATCAGGCGGTCCAGCAGGAAGGCCGCACGCGGCAGGTAGCCCGACTCTTCCAAGATCAGGATGAAAAAGAACAGGATCACGATCTGGGGCAGGAAGACCACCACCCCGCCCAAGCCCGCCACGAGGCCGTCTACCAGCAAGCTGCGCAGCCAGCCCGACGGCAGCAGTCTGCCCAGGGCTTCACCGAACCACGATGTGGCTGCTTCGATCCAGCCCATGGGCGTTTCGGCCCAGGCAAACACGGCCTGGAACACCAGGAAGAGCACCGCTGCCAGCAACAGGGGGCCCACCACCGGGTGCAGCACCATGCGGTCGATCCGATCGCTCAGCAGGTGCGGCACGCTGGTGTCCAGTCCCAGTCGTTGCAGGATGCCGCGCACGGCCTCATGGTCGCCTCGCGAATCCGTCTCGGGACGGGCAGGCGCGGCCGCGGGGGGCGCGGTGTGGCTGGCTGCGAAGGCCTCGGGTGCGGTGCGGCCCCAGATGCTGGTGTCGTCCAGCAACTGCCTAAGCTCCTCGGCGCCATGGTTGTGCACGGCCACGGTCTTCACCACCGGCACTCCCAACTCGACGCTCAAGGCCTGCGGGTCGATGTGCAACCCGCGGCGCTGGGCCAGGTCCACCATGTTCAGCGCCACCACGCACGGCAACCCCAGGCGCTTGACGGCCAGAACCAGGCGCAGATTTCGTCGCAGGTGGGTGGCATCCACCACGCACACCACCAGGTCCGGGCGCTTCTCACCCTTGGCGTGCCCATTGAGCACATTCACCGTCACCGACTCGTCGAGTGAGCGAGGGTGAAGGCTGTAGGCCCCCGGCAGGTCCAGCAGGCGCAAGACCTTGCCCGCTGGCGTCACCAGTCGGCCCTCCTTGCGCTCCACCGTCACGCCGGCATAGTTGGCCACTTTCTGATGGCTGCCGGTCAGGCGGTTGAACAGGGCGGTTTTGCCGCAATTGGGGTTGCCCACCAGCGCGACCAAGGGGCCGCCGCGGTGCACATGGACGACGGCTTCTTTCATGGGGCAGCTTTCAGCTCGTTCACGCGCACGTGGATGCAGTCGGCCTCGGCGCGGCGCAAGGCAAAAGTGGAGTCGCCCACGCGCACCACAAGCGGGTCACCCCCGGGCATGGCGCGTGCCATGATCTGCACATGCTCGCCTGGCATGAAGCCAATCTCGGCCAGCAGGCGCCCCCATTCAGGGCTGTGTTCCGGCGGGATCACCTCGGTGACGAGGGCCGTGCGGTGCGAAGGGAGTTGGCTCAACGGCATGAGGGCCGTGGCGGAGGAGGGCGCAGACATAGGCAAACAGCATGCGGCCCCGCATGAGGGCATGCGAGACCGAAGGAACCCGATGCCCCATTGTAACGAGAATGATTCTCGTCCGCACCGTGTGGTCGCCGCAGCCGGTGCGGCGACCCGCGGCCTCAGCGCTCGACGGTCTTGCTCCCGCCAATCTTCGGCGCGGTCTTGACGCTCCAGATCATCGTGATGGCCAGGATGCCGATCACCACCCCCAGCGAGACCAGCACCGGAATCTTGTAGAAGTCGATCACCAGCATCTTCGTGCCGATGAAGACCAGAATCACCGCCAGGCCATAGTTCAGCAGGTGGAACTTGGCCGCCATCGCCGCCAGCAGAAAGAACATCGCCCGCAGGCCCAGGATGGCGAAGATGTTGGACGTCAGCACGATGAAAGGGTCGGCCGTGATCGCGTAGATGGCGGGAATCGAGTCCACCGCAAAGATCACGTCGGTGAAGCCGACCAGGGTCACCACCAGCAGCAGCGGGGTGGCAATGCGGGCGCCGTTCTGCACGGTCCAGAAGCGCTCGCCATCGAAGTGCTTGCTCACGGGCATGACCTTGCGTAAGATCTTCAGTGCGGGGTTGTCTTCCAGATCGGACTCCTCATCGGCCCCGCGCCACATCTTGATGCCGGTGAACAGCAGGAAGGCGCCGAACACATACAGGATCCAGTGGAACTCCGCGATCAGCCAACCGCCGATCAGGATCATCACCGTGCGCAGCACGATGGCCAGGATGATGCCGATCATCAGCACCCGCTTCTGGTAGGCCGCGGGCACCGAGAAGTAGGTGAAGATCATCAGGAAGACGAAGATGTTGTCCACCGCCAGCGATTTCTCGATGAGGTAGCCGGTGAGGAACTCGACGGCCTTGGTGTGCGCCACCGCCGCGCCCTGATCCTGCGCAAAGGCCCACCACAACAGCACGTTGAACGCCAGGCTCAGGGCCACCCAGATGGCCGACCAGCGGATGGCCTCCGGCACGGTGACCTCATGCGCACCTTGTTTCTTGAGGACGACAAAGTCCACGAACAAGGCCAGCAACACAAAGACGATGAAAACGGACCACAACCACAGTGGTGCGAGGGTGTGCATGCAAATCTCCTGTCGGCACGAACATGGGCAACCCACCATGGGCTGCGCAGCATGAAGCGCCGAAAGGTCTTGCAAAGCAGACAGGCGTCTGCCGAGTGCCCCGGATGGGTGGCTCGCTCGGGCACCCAACGTGTTGACGAGGCATCACCCGCGCGTGAGCGTGGTGCTACTCCCCCTTCGGTCAGCGCCGATGATACCGAAGTTGGTGATCCCGGATGCGTGGGTGGGGCGGTAGGCAAAAAAAGGCCGCCAAGGAGCTGGCCCCTTGGCGGCGAAGGAAAAGAAGGTGGAGCCCCACACCCCACCTACACCATGGCTGGTGTCGCTGGCGACCCAAGGAGACCTTGTGACCGCTTGCACGTATGTTAATGCGAATCATTCGCAAATAGTAAATAACCAAGCCATCGACAGGGATAAACTCAGTTGTCGTCGCGCAGGTCCTCGCGCTGCTGGCGCTGCCAGACCTTGAGGCGGGCGTCCATCACGCTCAGCTCGATCACATCGGCCGCATCGGGGCGACGGAAGCGCTGGTGCGCACCCTGGATCCGGTCGATGGCGCCGGGCAGGTCGCCCAGCGCTGCGGTGGCTTCGGCATCGGCCCGGATGGCGCGCAGCGGTTGTTCCAGTCGGCGCCACAGTTCCGACAGCAAGGCCCAGGCGGCGGCATCGTGCGGGTGCTGGCTCAGATGGGTCTGCAACTGGTTGGCCGCGTCACGCCACTGGTTTGCCTGGCTGCCCGACGCGGGTTGCGCCAGCGCCAGACGCGCGTTCAGCAGCAACTCGGGGCGACCGGCCTCGGGCGCCGCCATCGGCGAAGCCAAAGCGGGGCGTTTCAGCGCGGCCACCGCCTCCCGGGGACGCTGGGCCTCGAGCAGCCCTTCGGCCTCGCTCAAGGTCAGAATGCGCCACACCAGGGGTTGTTGGGACGCCGGCAGGCTCAAAGTGGCCTGACGTGCCTGATCCATGGCCGCAGTGGCTCCGGCGGTCTGGCCTGTGCGTTGCTTGGCCAAGGCCACGGTGTAGTGCACACGCACCCGCTGCAGCGCGCTGGCGCCCTCTGGCGGGGTCAAGGTGGCCAGGCGGTGCAAGGCATCGCTGCGCGGGTCCATCAGCACCTGTGCGCGTGCCGACATCAACGCATGCCAGGCTGTGCGCTGGTGCTCCGACGGTCGCGCTCGCAGCGCCTGGGTCCAGCCATCGGGCCCCATGCGGGCGCGGGCCTCGCCAATGCGCTCGCTGGTCAGCGGGTGGGTGCGCAGATAGGGAAAGCTGCCGTCGTCATTGAGGCGCGAAGCCTGTTGCAGGTGTTCGAACATGCGTGCCATGCCGCCGGGCTCAAAGCCGGCTTCCGACAACACTGTGAATCCGACCCGGTCGGCCTCGCGCTCCATGTCACGCGAAAAGTTCAACTGCCCCTGGATCGTGGCCGCCTGACCGCCATAGATCAGGGCCTGGGCGGCGGCCGGGTTGCGGCTGGCCGCCAGGATGCCCAGCACCATCGAGGCCATGCTCATCCACGAGGTGCGCGCCTGCTGCCCCATCATGCGGGCGATGTGGCGTTGCGTCACGTGCGATAACTCGTGCGCCAGCACCGAGGCCAACTCGTCCGTCGTCGTGGTCATCGCCATCAGGCCCAGGTGCACCCCGATGTAGCCCCCGGGCAGCGCAAACGCGTTCACCGACTTGTCGCGCACCAGGAAGGGCTCCCAGGCGTGGCTGTCCTCCAGATCCGGGCCGATCTCACCGCGCTGGCGGCCCGCCCTCAGCAGGTCATCCCACAGCGCCTGCACATACTCCAGCACCAGTGGATCGTCGATCACGGCCGGGTCGCTGCGGATGGCGCGCATGATGCGGTCCCCCAGGCGGCGCTCGGCCCGGGGCGACAGATCCTGCCCCACCGAGTCACCCAGCGCGGGCAGGTTCAGGGGGGCGGGAGGCGTGCGTGCCTCCTGCGCCAGCACGCCGGTGCTCACCGGCACGGCACACAGGACCATCGCCAGCGCGCACGGCCAGCGTCTCAGACGCTGAAGCGGAGTCGGTGTCAGTGGTGAGGGAGGGGCTGGGCGGCCCGAGGTAGGAAGCGAAACCATGAGCGCGTGATTCAAGGCGGACGCTGCAGTATGCTGCGAAGCGATGTCCTTGAGAGCCTGCGGGTGTCTCAAAGTTCGGATGCTTGAACTTCTTTACGCAGCCTGCCTGCCGCACCATGACCGAGTTGACCCATTTCGATCCCCAGGGCCAGGCCCACATGGTGGACGTCTCCGCCAAGGCCGCCACCGTGCGGGTGGCAGTGGCCCAGGGCCGCATCGTGATGCTGCCCAGCACCCTGGCGCTGATCGCTGACGGTCGGGCCGGCAAGGGAGACGTGCTCGGCGTGGCGCGCATTGCCGCCATCCAGGGTGCTAAGCGCACGTCTGACCTGATCCCGCTATGCCATCCGCTGGCGCTGTCGAAAGTGGCCATCGAGTTTGAACTCGACGAAGCGGCCAGCGCCGTCACCTGCCGCGCCACGGTGCAGACCGTGGGACCCACCGGGGTGGAGATGGAGGCCCTCACCGCCGTGCAGGTGGGCCTGCTCACCATTTACGACATGTGCAAAGCAGCGGAGAAAGGCATGCTCATCACCGACGTGCGCCTGCTCGAAAAGCAAGGCGGCAAGTCCGGGCACTGGCAGGCCGCCTGACAAGGTCGGCCGCTCACCACGCGCCCCCTCAGGGCAGCAACTCCCGCCAGGCGTAATGCCGCTGCGGCGGCGCGCACTGGAAGGGCGCCTCCTGGCCTGGCGTCGGCGGGGCATCGCAGGCCGCCAAAAAGGCCTTGGCCGACCCATTCTTGAACTCCTTCAGCCGTGCCACGACAAAGCGAGCCTTGTCGACCTCGCCATGCTCGGCCAGTGAGCGGGCATAGGCCATCATCAGGCGAGCATCCAGCAGGTTGTGCAAGGTGCGGCGAAACGCCTGCGGCGGCAGGCTGGGGTCGTCCTTGTCCGCCACCGTGACCTCGGCATAGTCGGCCTGATAGCCCCACCAGGGCATCTGCTTGGCAAAGGCGATGCGACGATCCAGACTGGAGGCCCCGGGGCGCGGTGCATAGATGTTGGCCGCCGCCTGGTAGTCGAGCGCGCACCAGATGGCCATCAGGGCCATTGCCACGCCGCCCGCCAGCCGCCAGCGGGGACGGGCGGCCTCGGCCTCACGCGCCGCGCCCTGGCGAGCCGCCAGGCCCAGGCCCCAGGCAAAGGCGGTCGGCAGCAAGAAGTAGCTGTACCACAGCGGGTACTCCAGCAAGCTGTGCAGCCCGGCGGTGGTCACGATCACGGCTGCCGCGCCCACGGTGGCCGGCTCGCCCGTCTGACGCTCCCCCTCCGAGCCCGGGCGCACCAGGGCCCACCAGCCCCACAAGGCCAGTACGCTCAACACGACGGCCGCTGGCAGCCCCAACTCCACCGCCCACTGCAGCACCACGTTGTGCGTGTGGTCGAAAAAGGCCACGGGCCGGGTAGGGAAGGGCGTCAGGGTCCACGCGAGGTTGAACTCGCCGTAGCCCACGCCCCACCAGGGGTGCTGCTGGATCAGGCTCAGCACATTGGCCCAGATCTTGAAGCGCGACGAGGAAATGTCGCTACCGTCATGCAAGCGAGTCTCACCGGCGAAGGCCACGGCCCGGTCGGCATGGGCCAGCAGCCACATCCCGCCCCACCAGGCGCCGTACAGCAGGGGGGCGGCCGCCAGCGTCACGCGCAGCGTGCGGGGCAGGCGGCGGTCCAGCACGCCCCACGCCGTCAGAAAGACCATGGCCACCATGCCGGTGCGCGAGGCCGTCATCACGATGCCACCAATGCACAGGGCCACGCCCAGCGCCGCCACACCGGGCAGCAGGCGCCGCCGCGCGCCGAGCCAGGCCATCCCCGCTGCGGCAAACACCAGCAAGGTGCTGAAGTGATTGGGTTGGCGCAGGTTGCCCACGGCGCGGCCGGCCATGTTCGGCCGGGCGATGAAGTTGCCATCGGCCCAGCCGGGCAGGAACACCTGCACCGCTGCGAGCAGCAGGCCCACGGCCCCGGCTGCGGCCAGGGCCGCAAAGAACAGCTCGGCGATGCCGTCGCGCGTGACGGCGCGACCCTGCCGCCAGCCACTGTGAAACACCAGCAAGGCCGCCAGACTCAGTCCGCCGCCCATCAGGCTCAGTCCGATCGGCAGCGTGCCGAACCCCCAGGAGCCGAACGCGGCTGCGGTCAGCACGGCCAGCAAGCCAGTCAAGGCGCAGCGGCCGGCCTGGGCGCGCGGCGGGGCAGCCAGGTCCGCTCCACCGGGCACGCGACCCATCCAGGCCAGCCACAGCCCCCAGCCCAGCACCGCCAGGGCCTGGTTGTAAAACGTCACGGAGGGCGGGTCGTGGGCCGCAATCAGGGTCGGGGCCACGATGGCCAGCAGGGCCCAGGTCCACCCGGCGGAGGACTGGGCCAACGCGGCGCTTGACGGGTGCGAAGTGCCAACATCAGGTGTGCTCATGGACCGCTATTGTCGGCCCAGTCGGGCCGTCAGATTGACCTGTCTCAAGAGGCGAAATCTTTTCCGGGAGAAGTGTCGTTGATCCAGACAAACCCCCATGTCATGCCCTTGTCATCGGGCCTGGACATGGGCACACTGGATTTCCGGGTGGCGCTCAAAGCACCTCTCAGGTGCCCAGTCAGCCGGTTGTTTTGAAACCCCTGCTCTCGAAAGGAGGCAGTATGAATTTGACGATCAGTGGCCACCATCTTGAAGTGACTCCCGCCCTGCGCGAGTACGTGATGACCAAGCTGGAGAGAGTGACCCGTCATTTCGACCAGGTCGTGGACATCACGGTGTTGTTGTCGGTTGAAAAGCAAAAGGAAAAGGAACGTCGCCAAAAAGCGGAAGTCACTTTGCACGTCAAGGGCAAGGACATTTTTGTGGAGAACGCCCACGAAGACCTCTACGCTGCCATTGATCAGCTGATGGACAAACTGGACCGTCAGGTCTGCCGTCACAAGGAACGTACCCAGGATCATCACCACGAATCCATCAAGCACCATGACCTTGGAATGGATGCCATGCAATAAGCACGCGGCAACCCGCGTAGCGAGCAGTGTGCTTGGTGCGACCTGATTGCGGGTCGCCGGCGCAGGTGAGCACCAAGTTGACGGCCCTCAGGGGCCGTTTTTCGTGGGCGAACGGTGGGGAAAACGCATGCCGCTTGCTGCGGCGCAGCATTCGGCGCAAAATCCTGTGAAACCCGTATCTTTTCCTATAATCCGCCGCTCACCCTCCCCGTCGCCGGGGCATGGCCTTTGCCGTCCAGCCTGCCTATCACCAGATGAACCGTCTTTCCGCTATCCTTCCCGTCAGCCAGGTGCTGGTGGACGTGGACGCCACGAGCAAGAAGCGCGTCTTCGAAGCGGCAGGCTTGCTGTTTGAGAACCAGCACGCCATCGCACGGGCCACCGTGACGGACAACCTGTTCGCCCGTGAACGCCTGGGCTCCACCGGGCTGGGGCATGGCGTGGCCATCCCGCATGGCCGCATCAAGGGTTTGAAGCACCCGCTGGCGGCGGTCATCCGCCTCAGCCACCCCATCCCCTTTGATGCGCCGGATGACGAGCCCGTCAACCTGCTGATCTTCCTGCTGGTGCCCGAGGCCGCCACCCAGAGCCACCTCGAGATCCTCTCCGAGATCGCCGAGATGCTCTCCAACCGCGAACTGCGCGAGCGGCTGCGCACCGAGGCCGACGCCGTCGAGGTACATGGCCTCATCGAGCGCTGGCGTCCCCTCAAATCGGTAGCCTGAGCGGTCCGCGGGCGTGCGTTTGCGGCATCATGCGCTTGTGAGTAGGATGCCCCCCACCTTATGCCCGTGAGCCTCAAAGAACTTGCCATCATCAGCGCTGAGGCGCTGTTCGAAGCCAACCGATCGGCCCTGCATTGGGAGTGGGTGGCCGGACACGCCCACCCCGAGCGTCGGTTTGACGAAGCTGCGGTGCAGTTTGCCCAGTCGGCCGCTGATCTGGTGGGCTACCTGAACTACATCCACCCCTATCGGGTTCAGATCGTCGGGCGCCGCGAAACCGCCTACTTCACGAACGCCACCCCCGAGGACCAGGAGCGTCGCATCCAGCGCATCGTGACCCTGGAGCCGCCCGTGGTGGTCGTGGCCGATGGCGAAGCCCCTTCCGACAAACTGATGGCCATGTGCGGGCGCGCGGGCATCCCGCTGTTCGTCACGCAAGAGCCGGCCGGCCATGTCATCGACGTGCTGCGCGGCTACCTCACCCACCACTTTGCCGAGCGCATCACCCGCCACGGGGTCTTCATGGACATCCTGGGCCTGGGCGTGATGCTCACCGGCGAATCCGGCCTGGGCAAGAGCGAACTGGGGCTGGAGCTGATCTCGCGCGGTCACGGTCTGGTGGCCGATGACGCCGTCGACCTGTACCGCGTCTCGCGCACCGCCATCGAAGGTCGCTGTCCCGAGTTGTTGCAAAACCTGCTGGAAGTGCGCGGCATCGGTCTGCTTGACATCAAGGCCATCTTTGGGGAAACGGCGGTGCGTCGCAAGATGCGCCTCAAGCTCATCGTGCATCTGGTCCGCAAGGAAACCATGGAGCGTGAGTTCGAGCGCCTGCCCTATGAGCCTCTGTATGAAGAGGTGATGGGCGTGGCCGTGCGCAAGGCCGTGATCGCCGTGGACGCCGGCCGCAACCTGGCCGTGCTGGTCGAAGCCGCCGTGCGCAACACCGTGCTGCAACTGCGCGGCATCGACACCTACAAGGAATTCACCGAGCGCCACCAGCGCGCCATGGAGCGCGGTGGCCTCTGAGGGGGTCAACCGTGATGGTGGGCGTGCCCGCCAGTGCCGCCCTTGGCCTGGCATTCCGGGCGATTGCAAACCACGTACAGTGACAGCGCGTGGTCCTGCAGCTTGTAGCCGCGCTCTTCGGCGATCTGCTGCTGACGCCGCTCGATCTCGGCGTCGTAGAACTCTTCCACACGGCCACAGTGCACGCACACCAGGTGGTCGTGGTGCTGGCCTTCGTTGAGCTCGAACACGGCCTTGCCAGCCTCGAAGTGGTTGCGTGACAGCAGGCCGGCCTGTTCGAACTGCATCAGCACGCGGTAGACCGTGGCCAGGCCAATGTCCGACCCCTCATTGAGGAGGACCTTGTAGACCTCTTCGGCCGTCATGTGGCGCTGCGCAGCCTGTTGAAAGACCTCGAGGATCTTGATGCGGGGCAAGGTGGCTTTGAGCCCGCTGCTCTTGAGTTCTTCTGCGTGATTCATCGTGGGCTCCATCGTGCGGGCAGTACCTGATCGGCGCCGCTAGAATGCCCAATGATATCGACATGGCTCCGACCTTTGAAACCGTCGGGCCATCTTGGTGCGCCTTTTGTGTCCTTCCGTATGAACCGAGCCTCTTCCATGACGCAGACCCCGCTTCGCCGAGTCCTCCTTGCCTTGGCCCCCGTCGTGCTGTTGACCGCCTGTGGCAGCACCGGCAACGTGTCCTGGAGCAAGCCCGAGACCCTGTTCGGGCTGCTCGAGCCCTACCGCATCGACGTGGTGCAGGGCAACGTCGTCACCCAGGAGGTGATGGCCCTGATCCAGCCGGGCCTGGGCCGTGCGCAGGTGCGCGAGATCCTGGGCACGCCGCTGCTGGCCGACCCCTTCCATGCGAACCGCTGGGACTACGTCTTCACCATCCGCCGCCAGGGCGTGCCCGACCAGAAGCGCACCATCACCGTTTTCTTCGAGAACGACGTGGTGGCCCGCTTCGACACGGCCGAACTGCCCTCCGAGAACGAGTTCGTCGCCTCGATCGCCAAGCCACTGGACCGCAAGGACGCCCCCGCGAACCTGACGCCCGAGCAGATCGCCAAGCTGCCCGTGCCTGTCCAGACACCGGCGGCCACCCTCAGCCCCCAGGGCGCGGTGCGCAGCTACCCGCCGCTGGAAAGCGGCAGCCGCTGAGTTTCTGCTGCCCCCTGTTGTTGCCTTGTTTTTCAGGCTCCGTTCAACGGGGCCTTTCCTGACCGTCTACCGAGTATCCGCATGAGCACCGCCGCCTCCATCCCTGCCAGCCACCCCCACCACGCCATCGCGATCGCGGGCGCATCGGGCCGCATGGGGCGCATGCTGATCGAAGCCATCCAGAACGCCCCGGATGCCCGCCTGGCTGGCGCGCTCGACATTCCCGGCAGCCCGGCGCTGGGCGCCGATGCGACCGCCTATCTGGGTGTCCAAAGCGGTGTCGTCATCACCTCTGACCTGCACGAAGGCCTGAAGAACGCCAAGTACCTCATCGACTTCACGCGTCCCGAAGGCACCCTGGCCCACCTGCGCGTCTGCCGCGAGCTGGGCGTCAACATGGTCATCGGCACCACCGGTTTCACCGACGCGCAAAAAGCCGAGATCCAGGACGCTGCGCGCGACATCGCCATCGTCATGGCCCCCAACATGGCCGTGGGCGTCAACGTCGTCTTCAAGCTGCTGGCGCAGGCCGCCAAGGCGCTGAAGGAAGGCTATGACATCGAGATCATCGAAACCCACCACCGCCACAAGGTCGACGCCCCCAGCGGCACGGCCCTGAAGATGGGCGAGGTGGTGGCCGAGGCCGTCGGGCGCGACCTCAAGGAATGCGCGGTCTATGGCCGCGAGGGCGTGACCGGCGAGCGCGACCCGTCCACCATCGGTTTTGCCACCATCCGCGGGGGCGACGTGGTGGGCGACCACACCGTGCTGTTTGCCGGCATCGGCGAGCGCATCGAGATCACGCACAAGTCTTCCAGCCGTGCCACCTACGCGCAAGGCAGCCTGCGCGCCGTGCGTTTCCTGGCCAACCAGCCCCATGGCCTGTTCGGCATGGACGACGTGCTGGGGCTGAAGTAAACCAAGCCGCGCGCACGCCACCATGCAGGGTCTGGCAACGTACTGGTACCAGGCGGACACCGTGGGCCGAGCCGTGGCCTTGGTGCTGCTGCTGATGTCCATCAGCGCCTGGGCGGTCATTTTCTGGAAAGCCTGGCTGCTGGCGCGGGCGCGCCGTGACCTGCGTGTGGGCACGACAGCCTTCTGGCGCGCCGCCGATCTGGCCTCCGCCCGTTCGGCCCTGCAAACGCTGGACCGCGACGGTGTGCTGCTGCCCCTGGTGGACGCCGCGCAGGCCCCCGAGGCCCCTGGCACCTTGGCCACCCGGGCCTTGCCCGAAGCCCAGTTCACCCGCCGCCTGCGCGACAGTCTGCATGGCGTGCTCGTGCGCTTGCAGGCCGGTCAGGTGCTGCTGGCGTCGGTGGGGGCTGTGTCGCCCTTTGTGGGCCTGTTCGGCACGGTTTGGGGTGTGTTCCACGCCATGCAGGCCATCAGCCAGTCGGGCTCGGCCGCGCTTGATCAGGTTGCTGGTCCGGTGGGCGAAGCCCTCATCATGACGGCGGCGGGCCTGGCCGTGGCCATCCCGGCGGTGCTGGCCTACAACCTCTTTGGCAAGCGCATCGGGCAAATTGAGGCCGACCTCGAAGGCTTCGCCCTCGACCTGCGCGACACCTTGCTCGGCCGTCCTGACTGAGGCAACGTCACCATGGCTTTCGGCCGCCTGACACGCCCCCAGGGCCAGCGCCCCTTCAGCGACATCAACATGACGCCGCTGATCGATGTCATGCTGGTGCTCCTGATCATCTTCATGGTCACGGCCCCCCTGCTGACGGCCCGCTTGCCGCTGGACCTGCCCAAGGCCGATGCGCCACCTGCCGCCGCGCCGCCGGCCGCCCTGCAGGTGGCCTTGCGGGCCGACGGGCGCGTCTACCTTGACGAGCGGGAGAGCACGCTGGCGGTGCTCGCCAGCCGCGCGGCCACCTTGGCGCGCCAGCGGCCCGACACCGAGGTGCAACTGCGCGCCGACCAGAGCGTGCCCTACGGTCGCGTCGCCGAGCTCATCGGCGTGATCCAGCAAGCCGGCCTGCAACGCGTCGCCTTCGTCACCGAAGCGGCGCCTGGCGCCACACCGGCACCCTGATCTTCGCCGGTGGCCCTCTGCCTGCGCGGTGTCGGCTCGACACGACAGCGCGGCACCTCCTGCATGGCGGGCTGGCACAGCCACGTTGATGCGGCGCACAATGGGTTCACGTTGACTGTTGGTCAGGACCTGAGATGGCAGCCCCGAAGTTCCCCACCCAGCGATTCGACCAGGCCGATGCGGCCCTGGCGTATGTGACCCAGCTCTACGACGCGCAGATCGCGCACCTGCGTGAGGCCTTGCAGCGTTTCGTGGCGGGCGAGACCTTCCGGCATCCGGTGCGCGCCAAGTACCCCTTCGTGCGCATCCACACCGACACCGTGGCCCGCGCCGACTCGCGCCTGTCCTACGGCTTTGTGGCTGGCCCCGGCACCTACGAAACCACGCTGACCCGGCCCGACCTGTACGCCAACTACTACCGCGAGCAGTTCGAGCTGCTGCTGGGCAACCACGGCGTTTCGCTCGAAGTGGGGCTGGGTAGCGACCCCATCCCCATCCACTTCAGTCTGGGCGAGCACCAGCACCTCGAAGGCAGCCTCACGCCCGAGCGTCGCCTGCTGTTGAGCGACCTGTTCGATCTGCCCGACCTGGCCTCGATGGACGACGGCATTGCCAACGGCACCTATGACCGACGCGGCGGGGCCCCCCGACCGCTGGCGCTGTTCACCGCGCCGCGCGTGGACTACTCGCTGCACCGCCTGCGCCACTACACCGGCACCTCGCCCGAGCACTTCCAGAACTTCGTGCTGTTCACGAACTACCAGTTCTACATCGACGAGTTCGTGCGCATGGGCCACGAGTTGATGCGCCATGCGCACGATCCCGCCCATCCGCGTGACGACGATGACTGCATCGCCTTCGTCGAGCCCGGCAACGTCATCACCCGCCGGGTGGGGCAGGCGGTGGAAGCCATTGACGCCCAGGGCGCAGTGCCGCCGCGCCTGCCGCAGATGCCGGCCTACCACCTGGTGCGCAAGGACCGCAGCGGCATCACCATGGTCAACATCGGGGTGGGGCCGGCCAACGCCAAGACCATCACAGACCACATCGCGGTGCTGCGCCCGCATGCGTGGCTCATGCTGGGCCACTGCGCCGGTCTGCGCAATTCACAGCAACTGGGGGACTACGTGCTGGCCCACGGTTACGTCCGTGAAGACCATGTGCTCGACGAAGACCTGCCGCTGTGGGTGCCGATCCCGCCGCTGGCCGAAATCCAGCTGGCGCTCGAAGGCGCGGTGGCCGATGTGACCCAGCTGCATGGCTACGAGCTCAAGCGCATCATGCGCACCGGCACCGTGGCGTCCACCGACAACCGCAACTGGGAGTTGTTGCCGCAGCGCGAGCCCGAGCGGCGTTTCAGCCAGAGCCGCGCCGTGGCGCTGGACATGGAAAGCGCGACCATCGCGGCCAACGGCTTCCGCTTCCGGGTGCCCTACGGCACCTTGCTGTGTGTAAGCGACAAGCCGCTGCATGGCGAACTCAAGCTGCCGGGCATGGCCAACCAGTTCTACCGCGAGCGGGTCGATCAGCATCTGCGCATCGGGCTGCGCGCCCTGGAGCGCCTGCGCGCCAACCGCGCGGAACAGCTGCACAGCCGCAAGCTGCGCAGTTTTGCCGAGGTGGCGTTTCAGTGAGTGGTGGGGCCTCAAGGGGCCCCACCACTCACGCGGCTTTCAGCTCGCCGTGCAATTCGTGAGCCGGCGCGACCTCGCGGCGGATCTGCTCGCCCGCCAGTTCGGCTGCCACACGCAGGTCGTACGCGGTTTGCAGGTCCATCCAGTACTGCGGCGAGGTGCCGAAGTAGCGGGCCAGACGCAGGGCCGAGTCGGGGCTGATGCCGCGGCGTTCGCGCACGATGTCGTTGACACGGGGGGCAGGCACATGCAGGCGGATGGCCAAGCCGCTGGCCGACAGGCCTTGGGGTTCCATGAACTGGGCGCGCAAGATCGCGCCGGGGTGTACTGCGGGGGTGGTCGTCATGAGGACTCAGGGTTGCTCGTCGAGATGCAGGGGATCGTATGGGGTTTTCCCTGATTTGATTGTCGTTTGAGTGACAATTTGATGTGATCCATCTAACTCAGGCACAGAAGTGTCCGAAAATCCTCTGATCACGACCATCATCCCGACATGAAGCCGCGCTCGGAGCCCACCCCCACCAACCTCCTGCCGGCCCTCCAGACCCATCGCTGGTTTGCCAGTTGCCCCGCGCCTTTTCAGGAGGCCCTGATCGCGCGCTCGCGTCTGGTCTACCTGCAGGCAGGCGAAAGCCTCTTCAGCCGTGGGGGCCAGCCCGAGGCCCTGTGTTGCGTGGTCGCTGGCGCGCTCCGGCTGGGGTCGGTCAACCCGGCCGATGGCAGCCAGCGTCTCACGCTGTACGTCGAGCCCTATCAATGGTTCGGCGAAATCGCCCTGATCGACCAGTTGCCGCGCAGCCAGGACGCCGTGGCCGACATCGCCTCGACGGTGCTGGTGGTCTCGCGCCCGCTGATCGAAGCCTGGCTGGAGCTGCACCCCCAATACTGGCGCGATCTGGCGCGTCTGGCCTGCGGCAAGCTGCGCCTCATGCTCACGGCGCACGAAGACAACGCCAGCCTCTCGCTGGAGCAGCAACTCGCACGCCGCCTGCTGTTCTCCGTCACCAACTTCGGGCAGGCCACCCAGGGCGCGGCGCGCCGGCATGTGCGGCTGCCTCAGGCCTATCTGGCGCGCATGCTGGGCGTGTCCCGCCAGACCATCAACAAGCAGCTGCGCGCCATGGAGCGTGAGCGCGTGCTGGTGCTGCGCTACGCCGAGATCGAGATCATCGACATGCCGGCCCTCGTCGCCAGGGCTGGCGCCATCGATCCGGCGCTGGTGCAGTCTTTCGACCCGATGGCGCCTGCGGGCACGCCGCCCGCCTCGCCGGCGTCCGATCAGCCGCGCTGAGCGGCTTTCACCCGAACCCGGCTGGCCGCGGTGCGGGCTTTGGCGCGGGCGGCCTCCACGTCCTCGGCGGTGGCCAGCGCCACGCCCATGCGGCGCTTCACAAAGCTCTCAGGCTTGCCAAACAGGCGCAGGTCGGTGCCCGGTTCGGCCAGCGCTTCGGCCACGCCTTCGAACACCACGTCCTGGGCATCCACCCCGCCGTAGATCACCGCCGACGCCCCCGGGGCCCGCAAGCGGGTGTCCACCGGCAGCCCGAGGATGGCGCGTGCGTGCAGCTCGAACTCGCTTTGCACCTGGGTGCCCAGCGTGACCAGACCGGTATCGTGCGGGCGCGGGCTCACCTCGCTGAACCACACCTGGTCGCCCTTGACGAACAGCTCCACCCCGAACAGGCCTTGACCGCCGAGGTTGTCGGTCACCGCCTTGGCGATGTCGCGAGCCCGCTGCAGTGCCGTCGGGCTCATCGGGTGGGGTTGCCAGCTCTCCACATAGTCACCGCTGACCTGCAGGTGGCCAATCGGCTCGCAGAAATGCGTTGCAATCTGGCCTGCCTCGGCGCCACGCCCGGCGGCGCGCACCGTCAGCTGCGTGATCTCGTAATCGAAGTCGATGAAGCCCTCGACGATGACCCGGCCATGGCTGACACGCCCGCCCTCCATCGCGTAGTCCCATGCGGCGGCCACATCGGCGGGGCCATCGATCTTGCTCTGGCCCTTGCCCGACGAACTCATCACCGGCTTGACGATGCAGGGGTAGCCGATGCCGGGCTGGCCGTCGAGGCCATCGATGGCGGTCTGCAGCTCGGCCAGCGAGTCGCAGAAGCGATAGGGGCTGGTCGGCAGGCCCAGGGTCTCGGCCGCCAGGCGGCGGATGCCTTCGCGGTCCATGGTCAGGCGGGCGGCCCGGGCTGTGGGGATCACGCGCACCACACCAGCCGCTTCCAGCTCTTCGAGCACCGGTGTGGCAATCGCCTCGATCTCTGGCACCACCAGATGCGGGCGCTCGGCTTCGATCAATGCGCGCAGCTGCGCCGGGTCGCTCATCGTGATCGTGCGGGCGTGGTGGGCCACCTGCTGGCCGGGCGCGTGCTCATAGCGGTCCACCGCGATGGTCTCCACCCCCAGCCGTTGCAGCGCGATCAGCACCTCCTTGCCCAGCTCACCTGATCCCAGCAGCATGACGCGGGCGGCCGAGGGCGACAGCGGGGTACCCAAAGAGACGGACTGGAGGGCAGAGGACATGAGGCGATCCTGTCAGGCAAAAGTGGAGGGGAGTGGTGGGCTCGATTGTCGCCTGAGCCGCGAATGCGGCGATGATGGGCGCCTTCCCGTTTGGTTCTGCTTTCCATGTTGTCGACCCCTGGCCGCATTGGCGTGATCGCCGCCCTCCCTGAAGAACTCCAGTCCCTGCTCGATGCCATGCCCGATGCCGAGCCCGTCCAGCGCGCCGGCCGCACCTTCTGGTGCGGTCACCTGCAGGGCCGTGACATCGTGGCGGTGCTCTCGCGCATCGGCAAGGTGGCCGCGGCCACCACCACCACCGTGCTGCTCACCGAGATGGCCTGCCGGCAGATCATCTTCACCGGCGTGGCCGGCGGCCTGGGCGCCGAGGTGCGCGTGGGCGATGTGGTCGTGGCCGATGCGCTTGTGCAGCACGACATGGACGCCTCTCCGCTGTTCCCGCGCTACGAGTTGCCGGGCCTGGGCGTCAGCCGCCTGCACCCACCCGCCGATCTGACCGCCCGCGTGGTGAGCGCCGTGCGCGAAGCCCTGAGTCCCTACGCGCTCAGCGTCAACGGCCCCTTGCGGGATGTGCACCTCGCCACCCTCGGTCTGAGCCAGCCGCGTGTCCATCAGGGCCTGATCGCCAGCGGGGACCAGTTCGTCAGCGCCGCGGCCGACTGCGACACGCTGCGCCACCACCTGCCGGGCGTGCTGGCCGTCGAGATGGAGGGGGCGGCCGTCGCCCAGGTCTGCCACGACTTTGGCGTGCCTTACGTCGTGCTGCGCACCATTTCCGACCGAGCCGACGAGTCCGCACACGTCGACTTCCCGCGCTTCGTTCAGGCCGTGGCTTGCCGCTACGCCCTGGCCATGATCGAAGCCCTGCTGCAGTCCGACCGCGGGTCTTGACGCATGACGGCGGCGGGCGGCGTGCGGCATGCTGTGGGCACCGCCGTTGTGCACCGGAGTTGTCATGAGCCGCTACACCTCGTTCCGCGACTTTTACCCCTTCTATCTGTCCCAGCACGCCGACCGCACCTGTCGCCGCCTGCATTTCGTCGGCTCCTGGCTGGTGCTGCTGGTGCTGTTCACGGCCATCACCACCGGCAACTGGGCCTGGCTGTGGGGGGTGCCCGTGCTGGGCTATGGCTTTGCCTGGGTGGGGCACTTCTTCTTTGAGCGCAACCGGCCGGCCACCTTCACCTATCCGCTCTACAGCCTGATGGGCGACTGGGTGATGTTCTGGCAGACCCTGACCGGCAAGCTGCGTTTCTGACGCCTCTGAGCAGCGGGCACAAAAAAGCCCGAGGGCCGGGGCCGTCGGGCTGAGAGGCGCGCACCGCAGCAGCAGTGCGCGAAAGCGTTTTGTAGGTCTCAGAACGGAATGTCGTCGTCCATGTCGTCAAAGCCAGTCGACGACTTCTGAGCCGGGGCGGGCGCAGGTGCCGGACGCTGAGCAGCGGCCGGACGCGCTGCCGGGCGGCTCGGTGCCGACGGGGCTTCCTGGCTGTAGTCCTCGGGGTTGCCACCCTGGCCGCCGCCATAGCCACCACCGCTGCCGCCTTCACGGCCACCCAGCAGTTGCATCTGCTCGGCCACGATTTCGGTGGTGTAGTTGTCCTTGCCGTCCTTGTCCTGCCACTTGCGGGTCTTGAGGCGGCCTTCCACGTACACGGGGCGGCCCTTCTTCAGGTACTCGCCGGCAATTTCGGCCAGTCGGTCGTAAAACACGACACGGTGCCATTCGGTCTCCTCGACCTTGTCGCCGCTGTTCTTGTCTTTCCAGTTGCGGGTGGTCGCCACCGACACGTTGCACACGGCAGCGCCGCTCGGGGTGTAACGCACTTCGGGGTCGCGGCCCAGGTTGCCGATGAGGATGACTTTGTTGATGGAGGCCATGGCCTGATTCCTGATGGGTGATGGTTGGTTAAAAAGGGTGCCGTTAGTTAGCCCGGCGATTATGACCGTTGCCTCCGACCTGTCCAGTCCTCAGGAAGAGGGCACTCCTTCAGGTGAGCCGGGTTGCCCCTTGGTATCCTTCGATACCGTCCACCCTTCTCTTCAGGATTTCCCCATGTGTCAGCTGCTGGGCATGAACAGCAACACGCCCACCGACATCGTGTTCAGCTTCTCGGGCTTTGCCACGCGCGCCACCGAGCACGCCGACGGCTTTGGCATCGCCTTTTTCGAGGGGCGCGGCGTGCGCCTGTTTGTCGATCACCAGGCGGCAGTTGCCTCGCCCGTGGCCGAGCTGGTCAAGCACTACCCGATCAAGAGCCTCAACACCATCGCCCACATCCGCAAGGCCACGCAGGGCCATGTGTCGCTCGAAAACTGCCATCCTTTTGTGCGCGAGCTGTGGGGGCGCTACTGGGTGTTCGCCCACAACGGCAACCTGGTCGATTTCGAGCCCAAGCTGCACAGCACCTTCAAGCCGGTGGGCGACACCGACAGCGAGCGCGCCTTTTGCTGGCTCATGCAGGAGCTTGCCAAGAGCCACGCTGCCATGCCCTCGGTGGCCGAGTTGAACCACACCCTGGGCGAGCTGGTTCCGCAGGTGGCGCGCCACGGCACCTTCAACTTCATGCTCAGCCAGGGCGAGGCACTGTGGGTGCATTGCTCCACCCATCTGCACTACCTGCTGCGCCAGCACCCCTTTGGCCACGCCCGCCTGCAAGACCAGGACGTGGAAGTGAACTTTGCTGAACACACCCAGCCCGGCGACCGCGTGGCCCTCGTGGCGACCGAGCCCCTGACGCGTAACGAAGCCTGGGTGGCGATGCACAAGGGCCAGTTGCTTGCCTTCGTAGGCGGGCAACCGGTCTGAAGCGCTCATTCAAAGTAAGGCGTGACGACTTCAGCGTGGCGCCATGCGCAACGCGCCATCCAGGCGGATCACCTCGCCATTAAGATAATCGTTCTCGACGATGTGGCGCACCAGAGCCGCGTACTCGTCCGGCTGCCCCAGGCGGGCCGGGTGGGGTACGGTGGCGGCCAGCGAGGTCTGCGCCGCTTCCGGCAAGGAGGCCATCATCGGCGTGTGGAACACGCCCGGCGCCACGGTCATCACCCGGATGCGATCACGCGCCAGATCACGCGCGGCGGGCAGCGTCATCGCCACCACGCCGCCCTTGGAGGCGGCATAGGCCACCTGACCCATCTGCCCATCGAAGGCCGCGATCGAGGCGGTGTTCACGATCACCCCACGTGAGTCGATCTCACCGGCGTCCGCACGGGGTGGCGAGGCCAGCATGGCGGCCACCGCCAGGCGCATCATGTTGAAACTGCCCAGCAGGTTCACTTGGATCACCTTCTGGAACGAGGCCAGTTGATGCGGGCCGTCACGCCCATGCACTTTCTCGACGGCGGCCACGCCCGCGGCGTTGACCAGCACGTCCAGGCGACCAAAACGCGTCATCGTCTGGTTCACGGCGGCGCCGGCCTGGGCCTCGTCGCTCACATCGGTGGCTTGCCACAGCCAGCGCTCACCCTGCGGGTCACGCAGGCGCAAGGGGTTATCGTCCCGCGGTGCGGCGCGGTCGGCAATCAGCACCCGTGCGCCGGCTTCCCAGGCCATCAGACTCACGGCAGCCCCCAGGCCGGAACTGCCTCCGGTGACCAAAACCACGCAATCCGCCAGCTTCATTCAGACTCCTTTGTCACCCACCTATGGGCGTTCATCCGTTTTTAACACCACCGGTCCGGGCCGGCCAATGGCATCATCCCGGCCTGCATCACCGCCGCAGTTTGAGCCTTCGCCCATGAGCATCGAGAACCTGAACTGGGACCTCCCCCAGTTGCCCTACACCCTGAACGTCACCGTGCAGGAGTCCCACATCGACCTCATGCGCCACACCAACAACGTGGTCTACCTGCAGTGGCTCGAAGACGTGGCCTGGGCGCACTCGACCGCCCTGGGCCTTGGCCCACAAGAATATGAAGCGCTGGGGCATGGCATGGTCGTGCGCCAGCACGAACTCAACTACCTGGCCGCCACGCGCCTTGGCGAACGCATCGTGCTGGGCACCTGGCTGACCCGGGCCGACAAGCTGACGCTGCAGCGCCACTACCAGTTCATCCGCGAAGACGACGGGCTCACCGTGTTCCGGGGGCGCTCCGAGTTCGTGTGCGTGGACATCGCCGAAGGCAAGGTGCGGCGCATGCCCCCAGCCTTCGTGGCCGCTTACACCGGCGCCCTCGTGGAGCCCAAGCTGTGAACTCTCGCGGACCGCTGGCCATCCTGCAGGAAGTCTTTGGCTACACCGCCTTCCGGGGGCAACAACAGGGCATCGTCGACCACGTCACTGCCGGGCACGATGCCCTGGTGCTGATGCCCACGGGCGGCGGCAAGAGCCTGTGCTACCAGGTGCCCGCCATCGCCCGTCACCGGGCCGGCAAGGGCGTCACCATCGTCGTCTCGCCCTTGATCGCGCTGATGCACGACCAGGTCGGCGCGCTCGAAGAAGTGGGCGTGCACGCCGCCTTCCTGAACAGCACCCTCAGCCTGGAGGACACCCAGCGCATCGAGCGCGAGATGATGGCTGGTCGCATGGTGATGCTCTACGCCGCGCCCGAGCGGGTCACCAACCTGCGCTTTCAGGCGCAACTGGCCAGCTTGCATGAGCGCGGTCTGCTCAGCCTCTTCGCCATCGACGAAGCGCACTGCGTCAGCCAGTGGGGGCACGATTTCCGTGAAGACTATTTGCAGCTCAGCGTGCTGCACGAGCGTTTCCCGGACGTGCCACGCCTGGCCCTGACCGCCACCGCCGACGACCACACCCGCGCCGACATGATCGAGCGCCTGCAACTGCAGGACGCCCGCGTCTTCATCAGCAGCTTCGACCGCCCCAACATCCGCTACACCCTGGTCGAGAAGAACAACCCGCGCCAGCAACTGCTGCGCTTCATCCGCGACGAGCACGAGGGCGATGCCGGTATCGTCTATTGCCAGAGCCGCCGCAAGGTGGAGGAAACCGCCGACTGGCTGAACCAGGAAGGCCTCACCGCCTTGCCGTATCACGCCGGGCTCGACGCCAAGGTGCGCCAGCGTCACCAAGACCGCTTCCTGCGCGAGGACGGCATCGTCATGGTCGCCACCGTGGCCTTCGGCATGGGCATCGACAAGCCCGACGTGCGCTTTGTCGCCCACCTGGACCTGCCCAAGAACATCGAAGGCTACTACCAGGAGACGGGCCGGGCCGGGCGCGATGGCGGTGAGGCCGACGCCTGGCTTACCTACGGCTTGGCCGACGTGGTCAACCAGCGTCGCATGATCGACGAGAGCCCCGCTACCGACGACTTCAAGCGCATCCAGCGCGGCAAGCTCGACGCTCTTCTGGCGCTGGCTGAAGCCCATGATTGCCGGCGTGTGCGTCTGCTGAGCTATTTTGGCGAGGCCAGCCAGCCTTGCGGCAACTGCGACAACTGCCTGCGCCCCCCCGCCACCTGGGATGGCACCGACGCGGCCCGCAAGCTGCTCAGCTGCATCTACCGCTTTTGGCAGCATGGCCAGCAGCGCTTTGGCGCCGGCCACCTGATTGACGTGTTGCGCGGCAAGGAGACCGACAAGGTGCAGCAATACGGCCACCAGAGCCTGAGCACTTTCGGCGTGGGCGCCGACCTGTCCGAAAACCAGTGGCGCGCCGTGCTGCGCCAGCTCATTGCCCTGGGCCATGTGGTGGCCGAAGGCGAGTACAACACCCTGGCCCTGACCGACAGCGCCCGCGCCGTGCTCAAGGGTGAGGTGCAACTGACCTTGCGTGAAGCTGCTGAGGCCCCGCGTCGCAGCAAGGCTGCCAAGGGGGCGGGTAAGCCCGCCGCCCCGGTCGATCTGACGGGTGACGCCCTGGCGCGCTTCGGCGACCTGCGCGCCTGGCGCGCCGAGGTCGCCCGCGAGCACAACCTGCCGGCTTACATCGTCTTCAACGACGCCACGCTGGCCGACATGGCCCGCATTGCGCCCCAGACTTTGGGCGAGCTGGGGCAGATCAGCGGCGTTGGGGTCAAAAAGTTACAGGCGTATGGCGAGCAGATCCTGCGGGTCCTGAAACCCTGAACCTCGCCAAAAAGTGTTGCCGTTTGGCAACGAAATCACGTAAATTTCGGTCGCTCCCTAGGGGGAGCCAACGGATTTGTCCGGCTTTGGCTTGGCCCGACGCGCGTTTACTGTGCAGAATCAGTCCATCAGCTTCGGCTTGCGCCCCAACATGGCGTGACAACGCACCAAGCGCGTGCTGATGAATCCCTGAATCAAAGGAGAACCTGAATGTTCGCTAAGAAGAATCTGATCGCTGTTGCAGCTCTGGCTACCCTGGCTGTGTCGGCTCAAGCTCAATCGAGCGTGACCCTGTACGGTAACTTGGATGTCGCCGTTGCCCACACCAAGAACGAAAACTTCGTTGACGGTTCGGTCACTGGTGTTGAGTCTTCGATCCTGACCGAAAGCTTCTTCGGCCTGAAGGGTCAAGAAGACCTGGGTGGCGGCTTGAAGGCCATCTTCAAGCTGGAAGCCCCCATTGCTGTCGATACCGGCGCCGCTAACTCCAACCTGTTCAGCAAGAACGCCTACGTCGGCTTGGCTGGTGACTTCGGTACCGTGAAGCTGGGTAACCAAGAAAGCCTGTTCAAGACTGCTCAAGCTGCCTACAACCCGTTTGGTACTTCGGTGCTGTCGCCTGTTCAGACTCTGACTGGTGTGGTCGGCACGGTTGGTACTGTTTCGACTCTCGATCTGACCAGCAGCTGGAACAACACCATCGGCTATGAGTCCAGCAACTTCGGTGGCCTGACCTTTGCCGTGCAACACAGCGCCCGTGAAAACAGCACCGGTGCTTACAACGGTGGCGCCACCGCTGCCAGCGTGAACTACAGCGCCGGCGCGCTGGGTCTGTCGGCTGTCTACGGTGACGTTCGCTCTACCACCAATGCTCCTGCTGCTGTTGCCGAGCGCAACCGCACTTGGCTGCTGGGTGCTTCGTACGACTTCGGCGTGGTTAAGGCCTTTGCTCAGTATGGCCAAGACAAGCTCGAGTCGATCGACGACAAGGTCAAGGTTTGGCAAATTGGCGCCATTGTGCCTGTGACCGCTGCTGGTGGCGTGCACGCTTCCTACGGTCAAGCCAAGCTGGATGACACCAAGGCCAAGCAATTCTCGCTGGCTTACCACCACAGCCTGTCCAAGCGCACCAGCGCCTACGCTGGCTTGGCTGTTATCGACGCTGACGCAGACGAGAACCAAACCACTGTGGCCGTTGGTGTCCGTCACGCCTTCTGATCGGTCTCAGGTCGATCTGGCCTGATTCTCTTTGATCACCAAAGCGCCCTTCGGGGCGCTTTTTTTTTCACCTTAGAACGCACCAGATGGGGGATGTTTGTCCGGTTTGCGGTGGCGATGTTGGTGCTTGTGGCAAGAGTGATACATATTGTGCATTGCTGTGGTGCGGGCTGGCTCGTTCTTTGCTTTCTCCTTGGCTGTGAGGCACTTCCCTCTCACAATCGTCTCAAGGGCTGCGTGACAAAACCGTGATGCACCCCGGCTTCATTCCCCATTTCATTGCTAGGAGAACTTGATGTTTGCAAAGAAGACCCTGGTGGCCGCGGCCGCCCTGCTGGCTGTCGCTGGCGCTGCTCAAGCCCAATCCAGCGTCAAGCTGTATGGTTACATCGAAGCTTCGGTGGGCTCGTTCGAAGATTTCTCGGTTGCGTCCTCGGGAACCTTGGTCGGTGCTACCACCAGCCGCGCCACGAAGGTGGAAAGCGGCAACATGATGACCAGTTATATCGGCCTGTCGGGCTCTGAGGATCTGGGTGGTGGCTTGAAGGCCGAATTCGTGCTGGAGAGCTTCCTGGCTGGTGACACGGGCAGCAATGTGACCAACTTGGCTGGTGGCTTCTGGGGGCGTGGCTCGTGGGTGGGTCTGAGCGGCGATTTCGGTCGTGTGGCGCTGGGCCAGTATGACAACGCCTTCTTCACCATGGGCCTGCTGTACAACCCCTTCGGCTCGTCGATGACCTTCTCGCCCTCGATGGTGTCCTACTACAGCTTGGCAGGTTTCCAGGCGGCATCACTGGGCTATGACACTGGTTGGGTGAACTCCATCACCTACGAAACGCCGAATTTCGGTGGCTTCACTGCATCTGTTCAGTTCGCACCCAAAGAAACTTCGGCAGGTGGGGATGCAAAGAACAACTATTCCTTGTCGGCTGCCTACAATGCGGGCCCCTTGAGTGTTATGGGTGTATACACATCGTCGGGCAAAGTGGCTGGCAGTGCATACCTGGCTCGTCAAAAGAACGCAGGTATCGGTGCAAGCTATGACTTCGGCGTTGCCAAGCTGTCTGCGCAGTACTCGCAAATCAAGGATGAAACTGCTGGCGCTGACAGCAAGTCCAAGTTCTTCCAAGTTGGTGCCACGGTTCCTGTCACGGCCAATGGCAATGTGATGGTTTCTTACGGGCAAACCAAGTACGAAGATGGCTTCCTTGGCTTGGCCGATGGCAAGCTGCAGCAGTTCTCGCTGGGCTACGACCACTCGCTGTCCAAGCGCACCGGTGTGTACGCTGCACTCACCACCAAGAAGCTGAAGGACGCTGGTTTGGCTGATGACTCGGCCAACATCTTCGCCGTGGGCCTGCGTCACGCCTTCTAAAGTGCGACCACGCGACCATCTGTCAAGGCGCCTTCGGGCGCCTTTTTCAATGGTGCCGAACGATCGCTATTTAGGTTCCATCTGGGCTCAACTGCACCGCAATGGTTCATTTGGCTGTGATTTCTAGCGCGCTCATCCTGGCATGTTTTCTGCAAATCTGTATACAGTTTGCCGCGGTGGCAGACCTCATTCAGTGCACCAGGAGTCGCCATGTCCCATTCGAAAGTCCTACTTCCCATCATGTTTGCTGCCATGGGGGCATGTGCCTCAGCGCAGGCGCAGTCTTCCTTGCAACTCTATGGCGTGGTGGACATCGCCGCGGGATCGTTTCAGAACAGCGGCGCCGAGGGCAGCGCCGCCAATGCCCGTCTCACCAAGGTTGATGGCAACCAGATGATCACCAGCTTCATCGGCCTCAAAGGGACCGAAGATCTGGGCGGTGGTCTGAAAGCGGGTTTTGTCATCGAATCCTTTCTCCGACCTGACACGGGAGAATCCGGACGTTTTGGCTCGGGCGACCCCTTCTGGTCACGCGCGGCCAATGTCTGGGTGCAGGGCGGACTGGGTCAGCTCACCCTGGGGCGCCAAGGCAGCTTGCTGTTCGTGAACACCTTGCAATTCAATCCTCTGGGCTCGGCCTTTGGTTTGTCCCCGGCCATCCGTCTGACCTTCGGTTCACCTTGGGGCAATGACAAGTCAGACTCGGGCTGGAGCAACGCGCTGACCTACCAGACCCCCAATTTGTCAGGCTTCACCGGAGCTTTGCAGGTGCAGTTTGGTGAGGATGCGAGCAAGAACGAACGCACCAGTTATGCCCTGTCTGCCCGCTATGCCTCCGGTCCCTTTGCCATCGGAGGTGCGTGGCAAACGATGCGCTCTGCCGAGGCGCCCAAGCCCAGTCTCACGGCCGGCCAGGCGCAGAACTTCGGCATGTTGGGCGTGAGCTACGATGCCGGGTTTGCCAAGTTCTTCGGACAGTACGGAGCCTTTGCCAACAAGGGCTTCACCGGCGCCGTCAACATCGACACGCGTCTGTATCAGGTGGGCGCTGCCGTGCCGGTGACAAAGAGCGGGAAGCTGTTGGTGTCCTACGGGCAAAGCAAGGAAGAGGCGGCCAGCGGCTCGACGCCCGCAGATGTGAAGCACAGCATCTTGACCGTGGCCTACGACCATTATCTGTCCAAGCGCACCGACGTGTATGCCGCATTCATGCTCGACGATGAAGACAAGGCGAACTTCAAGAAGGGCTACACCTACACCGTGGGCGTGCGCCACGCCTTCTGATGTACGGTGTGTGAGTGTCCGCCAACGCGGCACTCACACACCAAGCTCAGCGGCCTGATCTCTCAGCGACGCTCGAACTTGAACACCGCCTTGCTGGCCATCAGGTTCGGCCAGCGGGTCACGATCTCACCCTCGTGAACGCCAAACGACTCGAGGATGCGCAGGCCGTTTTGCTCGGCCAGCACCTCGAAGTCGGCAAACGTGGCCACGCGGATGTTGGGCGTGTCGTACCACTGGTAGGGCAGGCTGCGCGTCACGGGCATGCGGCCGCGCAGCACGCTCAGGCGGTGCGGCCAGTGTGCAAAATTGGGGAAGCTGACGATGCCCTGCTTGCCGACGCGGGCGGTTTCGCGCAGCATGTCCACCGTGTTGCGCAGGTGTTGCAGGGTGTCGAGTTGCAGCACCACGTCGAAGCTGTTGTCCTCGAACAGGCTCAGGCCTTCCTCCAGGTTGCGCTGGATGACGTTGACGCCGCGCTGCACGCATTGCATCACCTTGGCATCGTCCAGCTCGATGCCGTAGCCGGTGCACTGGCGCGCGTCGCGCAGGTGCGCCAGCAGGGCGCCATTGCCGCAGCCCAGGTCCAGCACGCGCGAGCCCGGTGGCACCAGTTTCGCGATCACGTCATGCACATCGTGTTGGCTCATGCTCTCTTCCCTCACACCGCCACCTTCAGGGGGTGGCCCTGTGAGGTGATCAATGGCGCCTGCGCTGCCTGCAACTCCTGCGCAATCCGCTCGAAATAAGCGCGCACCACACCGTGGTAACGCGGGTCGTCCAGGAGGAAAGCGTCGTGCCCATGGGGGGCGTCGATCTCGGCGTAGCTCACGTCGTGGCGGTTGTCGACCAGGGCTTTGACGATCTCGCGTGACCGGGCGGGCGAGAAGCGCCAGTCGGTGGTGAAGCTGATGACCAGGAACTTGGCCAGCGCCTGGGCCATGGCGGCGGCCAGATCTCCGCCATGCAGGCGAGCGGGGTCGAAGTAGTCGAGTGCCCGGGTGATCAGCAGGTAGGTGTTGGCATCGAAGTAGTCGCTGAACTTGTCACCCTGGTAGCGCAGGTAGCTTTCCACCTGGAACTCGATGTCCTGCGTGCTGTAGTTGGGCGCATCGCCCAGCGTGCGGCCGACCAGTTCGCGGCCGAACTTCTCTTCCATCACGTCATCTGAGAGGTAGGTGATGTGGCCGATCATGCGCGCCACGCGCAGGCCGCGGCGGGGCACCACGCCATGCGCGTAGAAGTGGCCCTGGTGAAAGTCGGGGTCGGTGACGATGGCCTGGCGCGCCACTTCGTTGAACGCGATGTTCTGGGCCGACAGATTGGGCGCGGTGGCCACGGCCACGCAGTGGCGCACGCGCTGCGGGTGTTGCAGCGTCCAGCTCAGGGCCTGCATGCCCCCCAGGCTGCCACCCAGCACGGCCGCCAGTTGGTTGATGCCGAGTTGGTCCAGCAAGCGGGCCTGGGCATTGACCCAGTCTTCCACCGTCACCACCGGGAAATCCGAGCCATAAGGGCGGCCTGTGTCCGGATTGGTGTGCATGGGACCGGTCGAGCCGAAGCAGGATCCGGGGTTGTTGATGCCGATGACGAAGAACTTGCTGGTGTCCAGCGGCTTGCCGGGGCCGATCAGGTTGTCCCACCAGCCCTCGCTCTTGGGCAGAGGGCGGCCCTGCGCGTCGGCGTGGACGCCGGCGACGTGGTGCGAGGCGTTGAGCGCGTGGCACACCAGCACGGCATTGCTGCGGTCGGCGTTGAGTTGCCCGTAGGTCTCGTAGACCAGGGTGTAGTCTTTGAGCACGGCGCCGCTTTGCAGGGGCAGCGGCGCCTCAAAGTGCATGGAAGCAGGGGTGACGACCCCGAGAGAAGACATGACGCTACGATGTGCAATACAAAGAAAAAACCGGCCGCGCAACTAAGCAGGGGCCGGTGAGCAGCGCCCTCTTTAGCGGAATTTTTTGAGCGCCCGCAATCCGGACAAATCGGCGCTGTGAACCCAAGTGTAGCGCCAAACCGGCGCGCTGGGTGGGTCAGGCCGCCGGCGGCGCCGTGTCGGTGAAGCTGGGGCGCTGCATCAGTTTGCCGTAGAGCTTGTCGAGGTTGGGGTGGGTGCCGCGCCAGTCGATGTCCGCGAAGCGGAAGTCCAGATAGCCCAGGGCGCAACCCACCGAGATGTCGGCCAGGCTGTGATGGTTGCCGGTGCACCAGGGCTTGTCGCCCAACCCCTGGCTGAAGGCCTTCAGGCACTGCTCGATCTTGCTGTGCTGGCGCTCGATCCAGGCAGGGCTGCGTTGCGCGTCAGTGCGGCCCGACCAAGTCTGTTCCATGCGGGCCAGCACGGCGGCATCCAGCAGACCGTCGGCCAGGGCTTCCCAAGTACGCACTTCCACGCGTTCGCGTCCGCCCAGGGGGATGAGCTTGCCCACCGGCGACAGGGTGTCCACGTACTCGACGATCACGCGCGAGTCGAAAATGGCTTCGCCGCCGTCCATGACCAGACAAGGGACCTTGCCCAGCGGGTTGGCCTCGGCAATGCGGGTCTCGGGCGACCACACATCTTCCAGCTCGAACTTGTAGTCGAGCTTCTTCTCGGCCAGCACGATCCGGACCTTGCGGACGAAGGGGCTGGTGAGGGATCCGATCAGTTTCATGGCGAGGCGTGGGGTGGCGTTGAGACGATTTTAGCGGCCTGGCTCGAACCGGGAAGGGGGTAGGGGCTGCCGATGTGGAGGCTGGCCCCCAACAGGGGGAGCAGTGCACCACCGGCGGGAGGCTGGGGGATGCACTTGGCCAAGTGGCTCGCCGCAGTAAAATAACAGGTTGGCCTGCGCAGCACCGCGCAGGCGTGCTGATCCATTTCTCATTCGGACACCGCCATGAACCTGTCTGCCCTCTCCGCCCTGTCGCCGCTGGACGGCCGTTATGCCGCCAAGGTGGCCGCCCTGCGCCCGCTGCTGTCCGAATTTGGCTTGATGCACCGTCGTGTGCAGGTGGAAATCGAGTGGTTCATCGCCCTGTCCGATGCCGGTCTGCCCGAGCTGGCGCCCCTGTCGGAAGCCTCGCGCATGTTCCTGCGCGGCCTGGTGACGCATTTCTCCGAATCTGACGCGCAAGCGATCAAGGACATCGAGAAGACCACCAACCACGACGTCAAGGCCGTGGAGTACTGGATCAAGTCGCGTTTTGCCACGCACCCCGAGCTGGTGAAGGCCGGTGAGTTCGTGCACTTTGCCTGCACCTCGGAAGACATCAACAACACCAGCCACGGCCTGATGCTCAAGGCCGCGCGCGAGCAGGTGATCCTGCCGACCATCGATGCCCTGATCGGCACCATGAGCGGCCTGGCCCACAACCTGGCCGAGATCCCGATGCTGAGCCGCACGCACGGCCAGACCGCTTCGCCCACCACCGTGGGCAAGGAAGTCGCCAACGTGGTGGCCCGCCTGGCCAATGCCCGCGCGCGCATTGCCGACGTCAAGCTGCTGGCCAAGATGAACGGCGCCGTCGGCAACTACAACGCCCACCTGTCGGCCTATCCGGACAAGGACTGGGAAGCCTTCAGCCAGTCGGTCATCGAGCAGCAACTGGGCCTGACCTTCAATCCGTACACCATCCAGATCGAGCCGCACGACTACATGGCCGAGCTGTTCGATGCGGTGACCCGCCTCAACACCATCCTGATCGACTGGTCGCGTGACGTGTGGGGCTACATCAGCCTGGGCTACTTCAAGCAGCGCACCAAGGCGGGCGAAATCGGCTCGTCCACGATGCCGCACAAGGTCAACCCGATCGACTTCGAGAACGCCGAGGGCAACTTTGGCCTGGCCAACGCCGTGCTGACCCACCTGAGCCAGAAGCTGCCCATCAGCCGCTGGCAGCGTGACCTGACCGACTCCACCGTGCTGCGCAACATGGGCGTGGCGCTGGGCTATGCGCTGCTGGGCTATGACAGTCTGGCCCGCGGCCTGGGCAAGCTGGAAGTCAACCCCGAAGCCCTGGCACAAGACCTCGACAGCTCGTGGGAAGTCTTGGCCGAGCCGATCCAGACCGTGATGCGTCGCTATGCGCTGCCCAACCCGTATGAGCGCCTGAAGGAGCTGACCCGCGGCAAGGCCATCACGAAGGAGTCCATCCAGGCCTTCATCGAGACGTTGGAACTGCCCGAGGCCGAGAAGACCCGCCTGATGGCGATGACGCCGGGCAACTACATCGGCAAGGCCGTTGAGCTGGCTCAGCGCATTGGCAAGTAAGGCAAGGGCGCAGCCATGATCTTCACCGAGCAACTGCGTCACGCGCAGCAACAGAACAACTCGCTGCTGTGCGTGGGGCTGGACCCCGAGCCGTCGAAGTTCCCCGGCGACTGGAAGGGCCAGTCGGACCGCATCTATGACTTCTGCGCGGCCATCGTGGATGCGACGAAGGACTTGGTTTGCGCCTTCAAGCCGCAGATCGCCTACTTCGCGGCGCACCGTGCGGAAGACCAGCTGGAGCGGCTGATGGCGCACATGCGCCGTGTCGCTCCGCAGGTGCCGGTGATCCTGGATGCCAAGCGCGGTGACATCGGCTCGACCGCCGACCAGTACGCGCGCGAGGCCTTTGTGCGCTACCAGGCCGACGCCGTGACGCTGTCGCCCTTCATGGGCTTTGACACCATGGAGCCTTTCCTGAAGTACCCGGGCAAGGGCGTGATCCTGCTGTGCCGCACGTCGAACCCAGGCGGTTCGGACCTGCAGAACCTGCGTCTGGCCGATGTGGACGGTCAGCCTCGCGTGTACGAGCACATCGCCAAGCAGGCGCAAGGCCCGTGGAACACCAATGGCCAGATGGGCTTGGTGGTGGGCGCGACCTTCCCGGAAGAGATCGCCCGGGTGCGTGAACTGGCGCCGACGCTGCCCTTGCTGATCCCTGGCGTTGGGGCTCAAGGTGGGGATGCCGTGGCTACGGTCAAGGCCGGCCTGGCCACCG
Organism: Aquabacterium sp.; assembly: GCF_034003525.1. GTDB lineage: Bacteria > Pseudomonadota > Gammaproteobacteria > Burkholderiales > Burkholderiaceae_C > Aquabacterium. Next base: position 72,269 of record NZ_JAVEYN010000007.1, on the reverse strand, counting down.
ATGCCAGTGGCGCGATCACCGGCACCATCATCGTCAACAGCTCGCGTGCGGTGCTGTATGCCAGCAGCGGGGATGATTTCGCCAGCGCGGCCCGTCGCGTGGCGCTGGAAACGCGTGAGGCGTTGAACGCAGCGCGCTGACCCCACGCGCGGCGCACTCGCTGGACAGCCTTAGGGCGCATGACGCAGCATCGGTGCATGACACCGACTGCGTCGCGCCTGCCCTTGTGGTTCAAGCTGGCCTACACCGCCTTCGTGGCGGTGCTGGTGCCCACCTACTGGCACCACTACGGGCCTGGCAATTTCCTGTACTTCTGCGACCTGGCTTTGCTGCTCACCGGCGTGGCCATCTGGATGGAGTCGGCCGTGCTGGTGTCCGCGTGTGCGGTGGGCATCTTGCTGCCCCAGGTCTTGTGGATGCTGGACTTTCTGTTCACCGGACTCGGCTGGCCGATCACCGGGATGACGGCCTATATGTTCGAGCCCAGCATCCCGTGGTTCACCCGCTTTCTGTCGTTCTTCCAGTTCTGGCAGCCACCGGTGCTGGTCTGGCTGCTGTGGCGCCTGGGCTATGACCCACGGGGGCTGGTGGTGTGGTGGCCGATCGGTTGGGCGGCCATGCTGGCTTCTTATGTGTGGCTGCCGCCACCGCCTGCTCCAGCGGATCAACCGGGCTTGCCGGTGAATGTCAACTTCGTGTTCGGTCTGGATGGGCAGGGGCCGCAGACCTGGATGCCGCCGCATCTGTACCTCGGCGTGCTGATGCTGGCGTTGCCGACGTTGCTCTGGTGGCCTTCGCACTGGCTGTTGAGCCGGATCTCCGCTTTCGCCCGCGCCCCAGTCGGCAGATCGAAAGCACGTTGAGCGCGTTGTGAACGTGTGCTGGGCCGTGAGGCTTCCCGCCGCAACACTGGCGTCGAATGAGCAAGCCGACGTATCATGTTCGGTTGCCTTGGCCGCCGACACCTCGGTGTTGGACGTCTGCGCCGGGGCCATTTTTCTTGCATTGAGTCTCCCATGTCCCGCCCTGATGCCCCCGTCGTGCCCGGCGCCTCTGCCGATGTGGCTCCCTACCTCGCTCACGCGGTGCGATCAGCACCGTTGGCGGAGCGCACGCAGATCCAGATTCGGGGTGCCCGTACCCACAATCTGAAAAACATTGACCTGGATCTGCCGCGTAACCAGCTGGTGGTGATCACCGGTCTGTCAGGGTCGGGTAAGTCCAGTCTGGCGTTCGACACGCTGTATGCCGAAGGCCAGCGCCGTTATGTGGAGAGCCTGAGCGCCTACGCACGTCAGTTCCTGCAACTGATGGACAAGCCTGATGTCGATGTGATCGAAGGCCTGTCGCCCGCGATCAGCATCGAGCAGAAGGCCACCAGCCACAACCCGCGCTCCACCGTGGGCACTGTCACCGAGATCCACGACTACCTGCGGCTGTTGTACGCCCGTGCGGGCACGCCGTTTTGCCCGGAGCATGGCGAGCCGCTTCAGGCTCAAAGCGTGAGCCAGATGGTCGATGCCGTGCTGGCGCTGCCCGAGGAGACCAAGCTCATGATCCTGGCGCCGGTGGTGCGCGACCGCAAGGGCGAGCACGTCGAGCTGTTTGCGCAGATGCAGGCGCAAGGCTATGTGCGCTTTCGCATCAATGGCCAGGTGGTCGAGGCGGCCGACTTGCAGCCGCTGGTCAAGAATGAGAAGCACAACATCGACGTGGTCATCGACCGACTGAAGGTTCGGTCGGACATGACGCAGCGCCTGGCCGAAAGCTTCGAGGCAGCCTTGCGTCTGGCCGAGGGCCGCGCGCTGGCGTTGGAGATGGACAGTGGCGTTACGCACCTGTTCTCGGCCAAGTTTGCCTGCCCTATCTGCAGCTATTCGCTGTCCGAACTGGAGCCGCGGCTGTTCTCCTTCAACTCGCCGCAGGGCGCGTGCCCAACCTGCGACGGTCTGGGCCATGTGATCGCGTTCGATCCGCAGCGCGTGGTGGCCTTCCCGTCGCTGAGCATCGGCAGCGGGGCCGTCAAGGGCTGGGACCGCCGCAACCCTTACACCTATAGCCTGATCGAATCCATCGGTCGGCATTACGACGTCGACATCGAGCAGCCCTTCGAAGAGTTGCCCGCCCACGTGCAGCAGGTGCTGCTGTTCGGCTCGGGCACCGAGGAGATCGAGTTCACCTACGAGGCCGATGGCACCAGTGGCAAGAAGCGCAAGGTCAAGCGCTCGCACCCGTTCGAAGGCATCATCCCCAACTTCGAACGCCGCTTCAAGGAAACCGACTCCAGCGCCGTGCGCGAAGAGTTGGCGCGCTATCAGCAACCCAAGGCCTGCCCCGCCTGTCACGGCACGCGTCTGCGCACCGAGGCGCGTCACGTCAAGCTACTCGATGCGCACACGGGTGACACCAAACCCATCTACGAGATCGCCCACGCGACCCTGGCCGAGGCGCAGCACTACTTCGAGCACCTGCACCTGCAAGGCGCCAAGGCCGAGATCGCGGCCAAGGTGGTCAACGAGATCCGCTCGCGCTTGCGTTTCCTCAATGACGTGGGCCTGAACTACCTCAGTCTGGATCGCAGTGCCGACACTTTGTCAGGCGGTGAGGCGCAGCGCATCCGCTTGGCCAGCCAGATCGGCTCGGGCCTGACGGGCGTGATGTACGTGCTCGATGAGCCCAGTATCGGCCTGCACCAGCGCGACAACGACCGCTTGATCGGCACCTTGCAGCACCTGCGCAACCTGGGCAACAGCGTGCTGGTGGTCGAGCACGACGAGGACATGATCCGCGCCGCCGACCATGTCGTCGACATGGGGCCGGGTGCCGGCGTGCATGGTGGGCGTGTGCTTGCACAGGGCACCCCCGAAGAGGTCCAGGCGAATCCGGAGAGCATCACCGGCCGCTATCTTGCGCGGGCGCTGCGCATCGAGGTCCCCACCCGCCGCCATGCCTTCACCGACGAGACGCCGCGCTTGCGCGTGGTCAATGCGCGCGGGCACAACCTCAAGGGCGTCACGGCCGACTTCCCAGTGGGCCTGCTGACCTGCGTCACCGGGGTGTCGGGTTCGGGCAAGTCCACCTTGGTCAATGACACCCTGTATGCGGCGGTCGCTCGCAAGCTGTACCAGAGCCACCTGGATCCCGAGCCGCATGACGAGATCGAGGGCCTGGAGCTGTTCGACAAGGTCATCAACGTGGACCAGTCCCCGATTGGCCGCACGCCACGCAGCAACCCGGCCACCTACACCGGTCTGTTCACGCCGATCCGCGAGCTGATGGCCGATGTGCCGGCGGCGCGTGAGCGCGGCTATGGTGCAGGCCGCTTCTCGTTCAACGTGGCGGGCGGTCGCTGCGAAGCCTGCCAGGGCGACGGCATGATCAAGGTCGAGATGCACTTCCTGCCGGACGTGTACGTGCCCTGCGATGTGTGCCATGGCAAGCGCTACAACCGCGAAACGCTCGAGATCCAGTACAAGGGCCTCAACATCCACGAGATCCTGAACCTGACCGTGGAAGCCGCGCTGGCCTTCTTCAGCGCCGTGCCCACCATCGCCCGCAAGCTGCAGACGCTGATGGACGTGGGCCTGGGCTACATCCGCCTGGGGCAGGCCGCGACCACGCTGTCAGGTGGTGAAGCGCAGCGCGTCAAGCTGGCGCTGGAGCTGTCCAAGCGCGACACGGGCCGCACGCTCTACATACTGGACGAGCCGACCACCGGCCTGCATTTCTACGACATCGCCTTGCTGCTCAAGGTGCTGCACCAGCTGCGCGACGCGGGCAACACCATCGTCATCATCGAGCACAACCTGGACGTCATCAAGACCGCCGACTGGTTGATCGACATCGGGCCGGAAGGCGGCTCCGGAGGCGGTCAGGTGTTGGTGGCCGGCACCCCCGAGCAGGTGGCCGCGCACGATGGCAGCCATACCGGGCGTTATCTGAAGCCCTTGCTGTGACGACATGAAAACGGGGCCACGCGGGCCCCGTTGTCCTTTACCGCCCATTCAGGCGGGTCATCACGACAGCAATGGTGCCAGTGCACGTTCCGCGTCGGTGACCGACAGGCCGGTGCGCAGCGCCCAGTCTTCCACCTGATCGTGGCCGATCTTGCCCACGTTGAAGTAGGTCGCATCGGGGTGGGCCATGTAGAAACCGCTCACGCTGGCGGCCGGCATCATTGCCAGGCTTTCCGTCAGGTGCATGTGCACGTCCGCGGCGTCGAGCACGCGGAACATCTCGCGCTTGACCGTGTGGTCAGGGCAGGCCGGGTAGCCCGGTGCCGGGCGGATGCCGCGGTACTGCTCCTTGATCAGGGCCGTCTTGTCGAGGGCCTCGTCGGCGGCATAGCCCCAGAACTCGGTGCGCACCCGCTCGTGCATGCGCTCGGCAAAGGCCTCGGCCAGGCGGTCAGCCAGGGCCTTGAGCATGATGGCCGAGTAGTCATCATGGTGGGCCAGGAACTCGGCTTCCTTCTTCTCGATGTTCAGGCCCGCCGTCACGGCGAACATGCCGATGTAATCGGGCTTGGCGTCACGTGGCGCGATGAAGTCGGCCAGCGAGCGGTTCGGGCGCTTGACGCCATCGACCACCGGACGCTCGGTCTGCATGCGCAGCGGGTCCCAGCACATCAGCACCTTGCTGCGCGACTCGTCCTCGTAAATCTCGATGGTGTCATCCTGGACCGACTGCGCCGGGTACAGGCCGATCACGCCATTGGCCGTGAGCCAGCGGCCCTCGACGATCTTCTTGAGCATGGCCTGCGCGTCGGCGTAGACCTTGCGGGCTTCCTCGCCCACCACGGCATCGTCCAGGATGGCAGGGAAGGGGCCGGCCAGATCCCAGGTCTGGAAAAACGGACCCCAGTCGATGTAGGCGGCCAGCTCACCCAGGTCGTAGTTCTTGAACACGCGCCGGCCGATGAACTTCGGCACCGTGGGCGTGTAGGTGGCAAAGTCCACCTCGGCCTTGTTGGCGCGGGCCTCGGCCAGCTTCACCAGCGGCGTGGCCTTCTTGTTGGCATGCAACTGGCGCACATGTTCGTAGTCGGCGTTCAGCTCGGCGATGTAGGCCTGCTGGCGCTCGGGACTGAGCAGATCGGAGCACACGCCCACCGCCCGCGAGGCATCGGGCACGTACACCACGGGGCCCGAGTAGTTGGGCGCAATTTTCACGGCCGTGTGCACGCGCGAGCAGGTCGCCCCGCCGATCAGCAGAGGGATCTGGCGCGAGCGGAAGTACTCGTCGCGCTCCATCTCGGCGGCCACGTACTGCATCTCTTCCAGCGAAGGCGTGATCAGGCCGGACAGGCCCACGATGTCGGCGCCCACTTCCTTGGCCTTGGCGAGGATGTCCTTGCACGGGACCATCACGCCCATGTTGACCACCTCGAAGTTGTTGCACTGCAGGACCACAGTGACGATGTTCTTGCCGATGTCGTGCACATCGCCCTTCACGGTGGCGATCACGATCTTGCCCTTGGCCTTCACATCGCCGCCGGCCAGCTCCAGCTGGCGCTTCTCTTCCTCGATGTAAGGCACCAGGTGGGCCACGGCCTGCTTCATCACGCGGGCCGACTTCACCACCTGCGGCAGGAACATCTTGCCCGCGCCGAACAGGTCGCCCACGGTGTTCATGCCGGCCATCAAGGGGCCTTCGATCACGTGCAGCGGGCGCCCGCCCTTGGCCTTGATCTGCTGGTAGCACTCTTCGGTGTCGACCGTGATGAAGTCGGTGATGCCATGCACCAGGGCGTGGCTCAGACGGCTTTCCACCGTGGCCGGGTGCTCGGCCGTGCCGCGCCAGGCCAGCTTGGCGCTGTCGTCTTTGGCGGCGCCCTTGACCTGTTCGGCAATGCCCAGCAGACGCTCGGTCGGCGTCAGCGAGGTGTCTTCGCCGTCCTTGAACACCGGCTGACGGTTCAGCACCACGTCTTCGACCAGCTCGCGCAGCTGGGCGTCGAGGTCGTCGTACACGCCGACCATGCCGGCGTTGACGATGCCCATGTCCATGCCCGCCTGGATCGCGTGGTACAGGAACACGGTGTGGATGGCCTCGCGCACCGGCTCGTTGCCGCGGAAGCTGAACGACACGTTCGACACGCCGCCCGACACCTTGGCGCCCGGCAGGTTCTGCTTGATCCAGCGGGTGGCGTTGATGAAGTCGACCGCGTAGTTGTCGTGCTCTTCGATGCCGGTGGCAATCGCGAAGATGTTCGGATCGAAAACGATGTCCTCGGGCGGGAAGCCCACCTCGTCCACGAGGATGCGGTAAGCGCGCTCGCAGATCTCGATCTTGCGCTGGTAAGTGTCGGCCTGACCTTGCTCGTCAAAGGCCATCACCACGGCGGCCGCGCCATAGCGCTTGATCAGCTTGGCGTGGTGCAGGAAACTCTCGACGCCTTCCTTGAGCGAGATCGAGTTGACGATGCCCTTGCCCTGGATGCACTTGAGCCCCGCCTCGATCACCTCCCACTTGGAGGAGTCGATCATGATGGGCACGCGTGCGATTTCCGGCTCGCCCGCGATCAGGTTCAGGAAGCGCACCATGGCGGCCTTGCTGTCGAGCATGGCCTCGTCCATGTTGATGTCGATGACCTGGGCGCCGTTTTCCACCTGCTGGCGCGCCACCGACAGGGCGTCTTCAAAGCGGCCCTCCAGGATCATGCGCGCAAAGGCCTTCGAGCCCGTCACGTTGGTGCGTTCGCCCACGTTGACGAACAGCGAGCCCTCGCCGATGTTCACCGGCTCCAGACCGGACAGGCGCATGGGCGGCACGGCGGCGGCGTGGGGCAGGGCGGTGTCGCCAGACGGCGAGGCGGAAGGGGGGCGGGCGGACTCGGTCATAACCCTCCATTTTAGAGGGCGGGCCAGGGCAATGTCTGGCCCATGCCGCGTCTGGCCCACAAAAGGAAAGGGCACCGCGCTTGTGACGCGATGCCCAGAGGCGCTGTCGAGGCGACTTGATCAAGCCGCCCGCAGCGATTGCCTTAACTTGTGATGCGGTGCCGGATCAGGCCTTCAGCAAGGCGTACAACTCGTCCTTGAGGACGACGCGCAGCTTCTTCTTGGTTTCCAGCTCGGCATCCGAGCCATGTTCCACGCCGGTTTCCAGGCGAACCACGGCCTTGTCGACCTCTTCGTAGTCGCGGTGCAGGCGCGCGAAGTGGGCGTTGCTGGTCTTCAGGGTGTGGATCTTGTCCTTGAACTCAGGAAAGTCGCGGCCCAGCGGGTGGTTGTCGAGGTCTTGTCCCATGGTGTCTCCTGTCGAAGGTCGTTGAAGTGGAGGAAGAACGGGTCTTCCGTTGAAGGTATCTTCTGCCTGATTTCAGCTTGCAGATTTGCGGCAAATCAAGTTTGAGTGGGTGGCGAGGCGATCTGCTGCAAAAACGTCTCGTGGATGTCGAACGAGCTTTCTGCGCCCACCTGATGCCGATGCGCCTTCAGCCACTGGTCGGCGGCCTGGTGCCCCAGGCGGTGCAGCTCCTGCAGGAACGCCCAGTCGGTGTTGAACTTGCTCGACGCGTTGAAGGCGCCCATGCCGCCGTCATCGGCCACCATGTGCATGTGCAGCCGCTTGTACTGTCCGCGGTCCAGCTTGTGCTCGTCGATCAGGCGTTTGACGAAGGCGATGGCCCGCATCTCGCTCACAAGGCTGGCGTTGAAGGTGATCTCGCTGAGTCGGTCGATGATGTCGATGCTGCGCGTCGGGTTGTCCAGGCGCTGCAGCGGCGTCAGGCGCACCAGCAGGATGTCGATGCCGGTGGTCTCGTAGATCAAAGGATAGAGCGCCGGGTTGCCGGTGTAGCCACCGTCCCAGTAGGGCTCGCCGTCGATCTCGACCGCCTGGAACACGAACGGCAGGCAGGCCGAGGCCAGCAGCGCATTGATCGACAGCGACTGGGCCGTGAACACCCGTGCCTGTCCGGTCTGCACCGAGGTGGCCGTGACGAACAGCGGGATGCCGCACTGCGCGCAGCCCTGGTGCAGCGCGGCGGCGTCCACGTGGCGTTGCAGCACGGCCTCGAGCGGGTTCAGGTTGAGCGGGTTGAACTCATAGGGGCTGAACGAGCGCATGAACAGGTTCAGCCACTGGTAGGCCGGAAACTGGTCGAAGTTGAACTCGGTTTTCAGCAGCCCATTGGCCTGGATGTTCAAGGGCGAAAACAGCGGGCCGTGGCGGCTCACGTCGCGCCAGAACTCGCGCAGGGACTTCTGCGCTTCCTGTCGGGCGGCCGCGTCGCCGCCTTCGAGGTAGCCCCTCACATAGCCCGTCAGCAGGACCGCGCCATTGAGCGCGCCCGCGCTCGTGCCCGAGATGCCTCCGAAATCGAGCCCGTCGGCCTCGAGCAGGCGGTCCAGGACACCCCAGGTGAAGGCGCCATGCGAGCCGCCGCCTTGCAAGGCCAGGTTGACGCGCGGCCGTGTGCCAGGCTGCGCCGTGCCACCGCTTCGGGCGCGCCGGGGGCGTCGGTGCGCCTGATGGTCTTCTTCCAGCCGCTGCGTGCTGGCCTGGTCCTTGGGCGTGCGCTTGGAACTCATGGAACCAGTCTAGCGGCAAATGCTGCGTTGCAATATGCGCGTGGCGCCACCCCAATCGGAGGGGCGAAAATTATTTGCGAAAGTACTGTATGAATGTCCAGCTTTTGCCATAATGCACCCAAGCCAATCACTGAACCTTCCGGAGACCTCGCATGGACGCCAACGCCAAATCTGCCCTCAGCACCGAAAAAGCCAAAGCCTTGCAGGCCGCCTTGGCCCAGATCGAGAAGCAGTTCGGCAAGGGCTCCATCATGCGCCTGGGCGAGGGCGAAGTGGTCGAAGACATCCAGGTGGTGTCCACCGGCTCGCTGGGCCTGGACATCGCCTTGGGCGTCGGCGGCCTGCCGCGCGGTCGCGTGGTCGAGATCTACGGCCCCGAGTCATCCGGCAAGACCACGCTGACCCTGCAGGTCGTGGCCGAGATGCAGAAGCAAGGCGGCGTCTGCGCCTTCATCGACGCCGAACATGCGCTGGACGCCCAGTACGCCCAGAAGCTCGGCGTCAACCTGCAAGACCTGCTGATCTCGCAGCCTGACACCGGCGAGCAGGCCCTTGAAATCGTCGATGCGCTCGTGCGCTCCGGCTCGGTCGACCTGATCGTGGTGGACTCGGTGGCCGCGCTCACCCCCAAGGCCGAACTCGAAGGCGAGATGGGCGATGCCTTGCCCGGCTTGCAGGCGCGCCTGATGAGCCAGGCCTTGCGCAAGCTCACGGCCACCATCAAGAAGACCAACTGCATGGTCATCTTCATCAACCAGATCCGCATGAAGATCGGCGTGATGTTCGGCAGTCCCGAAACCACCACGGGCGGTAACGCCTTGAAGTTCTACGCTTCCGTGCGCCTCGACATCCGTCGCATCGGCTCCATCAAGAAGGGCGACGAGATCATCGGCAACGAAACCAAGGTCAAGGTTGTCAAGAACAAGGTTTCGCCGCCGTTCAAGACGGCCGAGTTCGACATCCTGTACGGCGAGGGCATCAGCCGCGAGGGCGAAATCATCGACCTGGGCGTGACCGCCAAGATCGTGGACAAGTCGGGCTCCTGGTATGCCTACAACGGCGAAAAGATCGGCCAGGGCAAGGACAACGCCCGCGAGTTCCTGCGCGAGAACGCCGACCTGGCCCGCGAGATCGAGAACAAGATTCGCGACTCGCTGGGTGTGGCGCTCTTGCCTGCCGCTGTGGCCGGTGGCAAGGCCGACACGGTGGAAGATGACGAGGTCTGATCCTCCGGACACCGGCCCCCGGGTCTCCCGCCGCCCGACCTTGTCGCTCAAGGGGCGGGCGCTGAAATGCCTGGCCGCGCGGGAGCACTCCCGCGTCGAGCTGACCCGCAAGCTCGCCCCCCATGCCGAGTCGCCAGAGCAGGTGGCCCAGGTGCTCGACGAGCTGGAGCAAAAGGGCTGGCTGTCAGCCCAGCGCTTTGCCGACTCCATGCTGCACCGCAAGGCCGCGCGCTACGGGGCGGCCCGCCTGAAGGCCGAACTGGCCCAGCATCAACTCCCGTCCGAGGTGGCCCACGCCGCCACCCAGAGCCTGCGCGACACCGAGTTCGAGCGCGCCCATGCCCTGTGGCTGCGTCGCTTTGGCGAGCCGGCACAGTCGCCAGAAGACAAGGCGCGCCAGATGCGCTTCCTGCTCAACCGCGGGTTCGCCTCGGATGTTGTGCGCCGCGTCATTCGGGGCGACGGCTTGTTGACAGGCGAGTGAAATCCGCCGAAATTAGGTGGAAACCCCAGACCACGCCCCCCTCTGTTCATGGGGGCGCCGATGTATGCTGAGCGGTGAACCGCGCGAGACCTGACAGACGTTCGCGTGTACCCGCCTCCGCCCGATCGGATGAGGCGGGTTTGCCATGTTCGACAAGAACGCAACACCTGACTGCGAGAACCCCATGAAGATTCATGAATACCAAGGCAAAGAGATCCTGAGCCGATTTGGCGTGCCGGTCCCAAGAGGTATCCCGGCTTTTTCCGTTGACGAAGCTGTCGCGGCAGCTGAAAAGCTGGGCGGCCCGGTCTGGGTGGTCAAGGCCCAGATCCACGCCGGTGGTCGCGGCAAGGGTGGTGGCGTGAAGGTGGCCAAGTCCATCGACGACGTGCGTCGCCTGTCCAGCGAAATCCTGGGCATGCAGCTCAAGACCCACCAGACTGGCCCGGAAGGCCAGAAGGTCAACCGTCTGTACATCGAAGACGGCGCTGACATCCAGAAGGAATACTACGTGTCGGTCGTGACCGACCGTGCCACCCAGAAGGTGGCGTTCATTGCCTCCAGCGAAGGCGGCATGGACATCGAAGAAGTGGCGCACAGCACGCCCGAGAAGATCATCACGGTCTACATCGACCCGCTGGCAGGTCTGACCGACGCGCAAGCCCAGGAGATCGCCGACGGCATCGGCATGCCGGCCGACTCGCAAGCTCAAGCCAAGGACATCTTCAAGAAGCTGTACCAGTGCTACATGGAAACCGACGCGTCGCTGGTTGAAATCAACCCGCTGAACCGCGACGGCAAGGGCAACGTCATCGCCCTCGACGCCAAGTTCAACTTCGACGCCAACGCCCTGTTCCGCCACCCCGAAATCGTGGCGCTGCGCGACCTGGACGAAGAAGATCCCGCTGAAATTGAAGCCTCCAAGTTCGACCTGGCCTACATCCAGCTCGACGGCAACATCGGCTGCTTGGTCAACGGCGCCGGTCTGGCCATGTCCACCATGGACACCATCAAGCTGTTCGGTGGCGAGCCCGCCAACTTCCTGGACGTCGGCGGTGGCGCCACGGCCGAGAAGGTCACCGAAGCGTTCAAGATCATGCTGAAGAACCCCGATGTCAAGGGCATCCTGGTGAACATCTTCGGCGGCATCATGAAGTGCGACACCATCGCTGACGGCGTCATCACCGCCTGCAAGGCCGTGAACCTGAACGTGCCGCTGGTGGTCCGCATGAAGGGCACCAACGAAGACCTGGGCAAGAAGATGCTGGCGGACTCCGGTCTGCCCATCATCGCCGCCGATTCGATGGCCGAAGCCGCGACCAAGATCGTCGCCGCTGTCGCCTGAGCCCAGAACACAAGGACTTCGTCATGAGCATTTACATCAATAAAGACACCAAGGTCATCACCCAAGGCATCACGGGCAAGACCGGTCAATTCCACACTCTGGGCTGCCAGGCTTACGCCAACGGCAAGAACGCCTTTGTCGCGGGTGTGAACCCCAAGAAGGCCGGCGAGAAGTTCTCCGACATCCCCATCTACGCCTCCGTCAAGGAAGCCGCCCAGCAAACCGGCGCCACCGTGTCGGTGATCTACGTGCCGCCCGCTGGCGCCGCTGACGCGATCTGGGAAGCTGTCGAGGCCGATCTGGACATGGTCATCGCCATCACCGAAGGCATCCCTGTGCGCGACATGCTGATGGTACGCAACAAGATGAAGGCCAAGGAAGCTGCGGGTGGCAAGAAGACCCTGCTGCTGGGCCCCAACTGCCCCGGCCTGATCACGCCCGACGAGATCAAGATCGGCATCATGCCCGGTCACATCCACCGCAAGGGCCGCATCGGCGTCGTCTCCCGTTCGGGCACGCTGACCTATGAAGCCGTGGCACAGTTGACCGAACTGGGCCTGGGTCAATCCAGCGCCGTCGGCATCGGTGGCGACCCCATCAACGGTCTGAAGCACATCGACGTGATGAAGGCCTTCAACGACGACCCCGACACCGACGCCGTCATCATGATCGGTGAAATCGGTGGTCCGGACGAGGCCGAAGCCGCCTACTGGTGCAAAGACAACATGAAGAAGCCCATCGTTGGCTTCATCGCCGGTGTCACCGCCCCTCCGGGTAAGCGCATGGGCCACGCCGGCGCGCTGATCTCGGGTGGTGCCGACACGGCCGATGCCAAGCTCGCCATCATGGAAGAGTGCGGCTTCACCATCACGCGCAACCCGTCGGAAATGGGCAAGCTGCTCAAGGGCCTGCTCTGATCTGAGTTCGCTTTTCTTGCCGACAGGCCCCCATCAGCCCCTACACTCAGGGGCTGATTTTTTTTGAGCATGATGGAATCCTTGCTGACACCCGAATTCTGGCTGGCGGTTGGCCAGATTGTCATGATCGACATCCTCCTGGGGGGGGACAACGCCGTGGTGATCGCCCTGGCGTGCCGCAACCTGCCGCCCGAGCTGCGCCGACGCGGCATTCTCTGGGGGACGGCCGGCGCCATCGTGCTGCGCGTGGTGCTGATCTTCTTTGCCATGTCCCTGCTCGCGCTGCCCTACCTGAAACTGGTGGGTGCGGCCCTGCTGCTGTGGATTGGTGTGAAGCTGTTGGTGCCCGAAGAAGAAGGGCATGGCAACCTGCAGGCCAGCGACAAGCTGCTGGGGGCCATCAAGACCATCATCATGGCCGACTTCATCATGAGTGTGGACAACGTCATCGGCATCGCCGGTGCGGCGCAGACCAGTGGGCATGACGGTCATCACATGCCCTTGGTGATCTTCGGCCTGCTGGTCAGCATCCCCATCATCGTGTGGGGCAGCAGTGTCGTGCTCAAGATGATGGACCGCTTTCCCATCATCATCACGGCCGGCGGCATGTTGCTGGGCTGGATTGCCGGCACCCTGGCGGTGAGCGATCCGGCCACCTTGCATCTGATGCCGGCGAGCCCCGCCGTGCACTACGGTGCGGGCGTCGTGGGTGCTTTGCTGGTGCTGACGCTGGGCAGCCTGCTGGCCCGCCGCGCAGCAGCGGGCGAAACCTGATTCACAAGGCTGAACGATGTCGCTTCTGGACGGTTTGGTCGTTTTCACGGCGCTGCTGCTCGGCATCGGCCTGTGGTTGTGGCGGCAACTGCGCGCGCGCGAGCAACGGCCTACCCATCGGCTGACGCGCCCCAGCGCCCACGATTCCTCCGCCTTTGTCGACACTGCGCCGCTGGACGATCGCCCTGGCTCGCCAGCACGGGCCCTCGACGACGCCGATGACGGCCCGGCCACGGTCATGTCCTACATGGACGTGCCCACCAACACGCGCCCCCAGTCCGAGTTCTCGGCCTCGAACTTGTCGTCGCTGTTCCCAGAAGACATCGAGCCCGACACCGGACCGTCGACCTTGCCGCCCGCGCTCAAGCCCACGCAGGATGGCAACGACCTGTTGCGCATCCGCCAGGCGCTGCGCGATCTGGATGCGGGCGCGCTGGACCTTGCTTGGGACGCCCTGCGTGGCTTTGTGCCCGAGCCCGGGCACCGCGACATCGCACTGGAGACCATGGACCGCGTGGCCCAGGCCTTCGAGCGGGCGTCACGTTACGAGCAGGCGCGCGACGTGTACGAACACATGGTCGACATCGAGCCTGAGCGCCACCACCTCAAACCGCGCCTGATGCGCGCCCGGGGCTTGGCCCAGGCCGCCACCGCACAGCGTTGGGGCACGGTGCCCACACCGATCTCGCCCCTGGCGCCGCAGACCGAGCGCAAGCAGTTGGGCAAGTATGTGGTCGAAAAGGAAATCGGCCGGGGTGCGATGGGTGCGGTCTACCTGGGCTATGACCCGGTGAGCGACCGCAAGGTGGCCCTCAAGACCATGTCCCTGAGCCAGGAGTTCAGTGGTGCCGACCTGGCCGACGCCCGGGCGCGCTTCCTGCGCGAGGCCGAGATGTCCGGCCGCCTGCAGCATCCCGACGTGGTCAGCATCATCGACGCGGGCGAAGCCGATGGGCTGGCCTACATCGCGATGGAGTTGGTCGAGGGCATCGACCTGAGTCCGTACACCTTGCCCGGCCGTCTGCTGCCCGTGCGCCAGGTGCTGCTGACCATCGCCCGTGTGGCCGAGGCCCTGGCCTACGCCCACGAACGCGGCGTGACCCACCGTGACATCAAGCCCGCCAACATCATGATCGACCCAGCGGCCGACCGTGTGAAGGTGATGGACTTTGGCGTGGCCCGCGTGGCCGATGCCGCCCGCACCCGCACCGGCGTGGTGTTGGGCACGCCCACTTTCATGTCTCCCGAGCAGCTCTCGGGCCAGGTCATCGACGGACGCAGCGACCTGTACTCACTGGGCGTGACCCTGTTCCAACTGCTCACCGGCCAGTTGCCCTACCGCAACGACTCGATGGCCACCTTGATGCGCGCCATTGCACGCGAGAAGGTGCCCAATGTGTGCGACCTGCGGCCCGAGTTGCCGCCCGCGCTGGGCGACATCGTGGCCCTGGCGCTCGAAAAGCATCCCAACACCCGCTACGCGAATGGCCGGCAGATGGCCGACGACCTGCGGGCTGTGGCCGTTCGGCTCACCCCCCCAGTTCTCGCCTGAGCGAGCTCTGTCTGATCACCAAAACACAGCGACAATCAGTCCATGAACTTCGAGTTCTATAGTCAAACCGATACAGGGCGGGTGCGGACCAACAACGAAGATTCGGTCGCCCTGGACGAAAGCTGTGCTGTCGCCGTGCTGGCCGACGGCATGGGCGGCTACGCCGCAGGCGAAGTGGCCAGCGGCATGGCCTGCGACTTCATCAAGGCCGAACTGGGACGCTGGCTGCACGAGGCCTCGGCCGCCGCCAGCGACGCCGACGTCAAGCGGGCCATGGACATCTGTGTCGACAACGCCAACCAGGCGATCTTCAGTGCGGCCAACTCCAACCCCACCTATGCCGGCATGGGCACGACCTTGGTGCTGGGCGTGTTTCGGCCGGGCCGTCTGCTGATGGGACACATTGGCGATTCACGCGGCTACCGCTGGCGCAACGGGGTGTTGCAGCAGATCACCAAAGACCATTCGTTACTGCAAGAGCAAATTGACGCTGGCATGCTGACTCCCGAACAGGCGCAGTACGCCGCCAACAAGAACCTCGTCACCCGCGCACTGGGCGTGGAAGACATGGTGCTGCTGGAAACCCATCAGCACGACGTGGCGTCGGGCGACGTGTACCTGATGTGCTCCGATGGGCTGTCCGACATGTTGCGCGATGCCCAGATTGCCGAGATCATGGCCGCACACCCGAGTTTGTCCGACATGGGGGAAGCCCTTGTCGCCGCCGCGAACGAAGCGGGGGGGCGGGATAATATTGCCGTGGTGCTGGCCCGGGCCTCGGGCACGAACGAACCGTCGGCCACCAAGTCGTGGTGGCCGTTCAAGCGCCTGGGTGGGCATGCTTGATTGTCATTGACTGATCCAAACGATAGATCCAAACCCGAGGGGTTTCGCATGGGAAAACTGGTTGTCTCGCTCGATGGCGTGGTCATCAAAGAAGTCCAAATCACCAAGGACAAAACCACCTTGGGCCGCCGTCCGTACAACGACATCGTGATCGACAACCTGGCTGTCAGCGGGGAGCACGCCGTGCTGCAAATGGTGGGCAGCGACGTGTTCATTGAAGACCTCAACAGCACCAACGGCACCTACATCAACGGCCGCGCGGTCAAGAAGCAGCTGCTGCAGCACAACGACACGGTCGAGATCGGCAAGTACAAGATCAAGTTCCTGGGCGAGGAGAGCAACGAGTTCGAGAAGACCATGATCATGCGTCATGGCTCACCCGCCGCTGCCCCGTCGGCCTCGCCGCTGGCGGGTGGCTCGCCCATGGCCGCGTCGCGGCCGGCACCGGTGTCGCCGGCCGCCACCTACACGCCGCAGGCTGCCGCCGGTTTCGGACACTCGGCGCCGGGGGGGCTGGCCTCGGGTTTTGGTGGGCTGGCGCCCCAGGCGCCCGCCCTCATCAAGGTGCTCAATGGGGCTGCTGCTGGCCGCGAAGTGCCCTTGACCAAGGTGGTGACCACCGTGGGCAAACCCGGCGTGCAGGTGGCCTCGCTCACCAAGCGCCCGGGGGGCTATGTGTTTGCCCACGTCGAGGGCGCCGCTCGCCCCTTGATCAATGGCTCGCCCGTGGGGTCTGAGCCGGTGCACCTCAAGAGCGGCGACACCATCGAGCTGGCTGGCACGCAGATGCAGTTCATGCAGGGCTGATGCGGGCGCCTGCGTGTTGGAGGCCCTGAGATGATCCGTGTGCTGGGTTGCTCGGGCTCGATTGCGGCGCGGTGCCACACCACGTCGTTTTTGCTGGACGACGACATCTTGATCGATGCCGGCACGGGCGTGGGCGAACTGCGCCTGGACGAGCTGGCTCGCATCAACCACATCCTCATCAGCCACAGCCACCTGGATCACATCCTCAGCATCCCCTTGCTGGCCGACAGTGTGATCAAACTGCGCATGGGCGGCGCCGGCCCTGCTGCGCTGCGGCCGGTGCATGTGCATGCCTTGCCTGAAACCTTGCAGGCCATGCGTGACCACCTGTTCAACGGCGTGATCTGGCCTGATTTCACGCGGCTGCCGAGTGTGCAGCACCCGATTTTGGTGTTCCACGAACTGGCGGTGGGCGATGTGCTGTCGTTTCCGGCGCGTGGTGCTTTGCCCGAGCGTGTGGTGCATGTGCTGCCTGCTGCGCACACGGTGCCGGCGGTGGGCTTTGGTGTGGAAACGCCGCTGGGCTGGTGGGTGTTCACGGGGGATACCGGCCCCAACCCCGCGCTGTGGGATGTGCTGGCCGGCCAGAAAATTGCGCAACTGGTGATTGAAACCGCCTTTGGCGACGAAGAGGCTTACCTGGCCGAGATCAGTGGGCACCTGTCGCCGCAGACGCTGGCGCAGGAGTTGTTGTTGCTGGATGGTGAGGTGAGTGTGTACATCACGCACCCCAAGCCGGGCGAGGTGCCAGCGGTGTTGTCGCAGATTCGGGCGCTGGACACGCGGCATGTGATCGAGCCGCTGCGGGAGGGGCAGCGGTTTCATGCGCCCGTGGTGGATAGACGGCAGATGTGACGGGAATGGTCACTTGTGTAGGTGGGTGACATTTTAGGATGCTGCGTTTCGACACAATGCTGACAGCTTCGGGTTGTTTTTGAGGCGTATCAACCCGCCTGCGTGGTGAAATTCACGGTTGTGAGGGTGTTGAGACTTGGCACGCCCCCTGCATTCAAGTGGTGTGCAGCCCCGGGTCCGGGGTTTCTGACAACCGACTTTCATACGGGCTCAGTCCCAAGGAGTTGACCATGCAAGTGATGAAGCAAGTGCAAAAGGGTTTCACCCTGATCGAACTGATGATCGTGGTCGCGATCATTGGTATTCTGGCTGCCGTGGCACTGCCGGCTTACCAAGACTACACGATTCGTGCGAAGGTTACTGAAGGCTTGAGCTTGGCCTCCTCGTATAAAACTGCGATTGCCGACACATTCGCATCCCGTGGGCCGACTGGTATGGCTGCCTGTACGGATGCTGCGACTTGTCAAACTATTGGCGTCACCTACGTTCAGAATAATCGCAATGTCAGCGCTATTACCTCTGCAGCGAATGGCAAAATCACTATTGCATACACTGCGGCCGTTGTGCCTGCTGCTAACAGTAATGTGATTCTTGCTCCGCAAACCAACGCCGCTGCCCCTGTTGACTTGGACTTGAGCCTTGCTGCCAGCGCAGGCGCACCCTTCCAGTGGCAATGTCGTCCAGCTGCTACCGCCGGTGTAGAGGCAAAGTATTTGCCTGCAAACTGCCGTAACACTGCTGCTGACTAATTTCTCTCGGCATGAGCAAAGGCCACGTGTGTTCCACGTGGCCTTTTTCTATATTTTCATGCTGCACATGCATAGCAGAGGGTGCTTGGGCTGGTTCGCTTTGTGGCATTACTAATCTTAGGGTATGAGCGGGAGTCGCGTAAAAGTAGCAGCTCGGGCTGCCATGATTCACCTTCTGGTGTCGGTGTTTGTGGTGTCTTTGTTGATTCTTGGTGCGCTGTGGTGTTGGTATCCCAATCCATACAGGCTGGTTGCAGGCGGCTATCACCTTATGGGGATCTTGGTTGCAGTTGATGTTGTCTGTGGTCCATTGCTGACGCTGGTGTTGTTCAATCCGCTCAAAGGGCGGCGCGAAACTATGGCCGACATGCTGCTCATTGCCGGCATTCAGCTCGCAGCTCTTGTTTATGGCGTCAATACAGCGTTTGAGGCGCGGCCTTTGTACCTCGTTCACGAGGTGGATCGCTTTCGCGTGATCAGTCACCCGGACTATCTAGGGGTTGATGTGAAGCCGGTACTGGAGATGCTGCCGCCTGAGATCGCGCCGCGATGGTATCGTGGCCCAGTGACTGTTGGTATCCGTGAGCCAGCCAATAATGAGGAGCGCCAAACGGTCATGCTGGATTCGGTATCGGGCGGGCGGGATTATTCGCAGCGTCCTGATTTTTACATTCCCTATGACGATACTTATCGTCCTAAGGTTGTGCGCCACGCGCGGCCGCTTCGGATGCTGATTGAGCGCTATCCTCAGGCCGCTGTAGAGGCTGCTGCAGTACTGCAGCGTTATGACGTCCCGATGGACAAGGCGTTGTTCCTGCCTGTGCAGCACAAGCAAGATTGGGTGGTGGTCATGGACCAATCGGCTCGCATTTTGGGCTTCCTTCCGCACGATGGGTTCGCATTACGGTGAACCGGTAAGGGTGGTGGTGTGTGCCCTCAGCCAGCGCAACAGAGCTGAACGCCATGGTGTCAATTCCTCTGGTTCAGAGGCCTCCAGAAGTGCAGTTTCGTCGTGATCAATCTCGGTGGGCATCATCATTCCCCTGGCTCAGGTAGTCCCTCGTCGCTTTGCTGCTCAGGATGGTCGTTCTGAGGAAAACTAGCCATCCTCCTCGGCAAGCTGTACCAAGTATGAGACGCTTGCGGCGTGGGTGGTTCGGGCCAGACGCCTGCCAACGGTGCAGTACCACAACTTCTGTGCCGCACCGCGAGGGCTCCCCGGGCTAAAATGCCGGTTTTCCGTCTCTGCGCCCTCCCACCATGCCCAACTCCACCAAGAACATCACTGCCATGGCCAACGCCATCCGTGCGCTGGCCATGGACGCCGTCCAGCAAGCCAACTCCGGTCACCCCGGCGCCCCGATGGGCATGGCCGACATGGCGGTGGCTTTGTGGGGGCGCCATCTGCGCCACAACCCGGCGCAGCCGCAATGGGCTGACCGTGACCGCTTTGTGCTGTCCAACGGTCATGCGTCGATGCTGATCTACTCTCTGCTGCATCTCACTGGCTACGAACTGTCGATCGACGACCTCAAGGCCTTCCGCCAGATGCACAGCAAGACCCCCGGTCACCCCGAAGTGGGCATCACCCCGGGCGTGGAAACGACCACGGGTCCGCTGGGGCAGGGCATCACCAATGCCGTGGGCATGGCCCTGGCCGAGAAGCTGCTGGCCACCGAGTTCAACCGCGAAGGCCACAGCATCGTCAACCACTACACCTACGCCTTCCTGGGCGATGGGTGCCTGATGGAAGGCATCAGCCACGAAGCCTGCGCGCTGGCTGGCGCCTGGAAGCTCAACAAGCTGATCGCCCTGTACGACGACAACGGCATCTCCATCGACGGCCAGGTCACGCCCTGGTTCATCGACAACACGCCGCAGCGTTTCGCCGCCTACGGCTGGAACGTGATCGCCGATGTGGACGGCCATGATGTGGACGCCATCGACGGCGCCATCGAGAAAGCCAAGCTGAGCACCGACAAGCCCACGCTGATCGTGTGCAAGACGTCCATCGGCCACGGTTCGCCCAACCGCGCCAACACCGCCAAGGCCCACGGCGAGCCCCTGGGCCCTGATGAAATCAAGCTGACCCGCGAGAACCTGGGCTGGACGCATGGCGCGTTCGAGATCCCTGCCGAGGTCTACGAAGACTGGAATGCCAAGGCCGATGGCGAGCTGCTCGTCAACGACTGGAACCAGCGCTTCGACGCTTACGCCAAGGCCTTCCCCGAACTGGCTGCCGAGTTCACCCGCCGCATGGCTGGTGAGTTGCCAGCCAACTTCGCCGAGATCGCAGTGCAGGCTGTGGCCGCAGCTCATGACAAGGCCGAGACCGTGGCCAGCCGCAAGGCCAGCCAGATTGCGCTGGAGTTCTTCACCGCTGGCGTGCCGGAAATGCTGGGCGGCTCGGCTGACCTGACCGGCTCGAACCTGACCAACACGAAGAGCACCCCCGCTTTCCGCGTGGACGACGAAGGCAAGGTCGTGCTGACCGATGGCAAGCCCGGTCGCCACATCAACTACGGCGTGCGCGAATTCGGCATGGCGGCCATCATGAATGGTGTGGCCCTGCACGGCGGCTACATCCCTTACGCTGGCACCTTCCTGACCTTCTCGGACTACAGCCGCAACGCCATCCGCATGGCCGCGCTGATGAAGACCCGCGTGGTGCACGTGTTCACCCACGACTCCATCGGTCTGGGCGAAGACGGCCCGACCCACCAGTCGGTGGAGCACGCCGCCAGCCTGCGTCTGATTCCCGGCCTGGATGTCTGGCGTCCGGCTGACACCACCGAAACCGCCGTGGCCTGGTCGATGGCGCTGGCTAACAAGCATCGCCCCAGCGCGCTGCTGCTGTCGCGTCAGAACCTGCCTTACGCGCCCAAGGCCGATGCCGACGTGATCACCCAAGGTGCTTACGTGCTGGCCGAGCCTTCGGAAGTGGGCCTGAAGAAGAAGCCCGTGGCCGTCATCATCGCCACCGGTTCGGAAGTGCAACTGGCGCTGCACGCCCAGCAGCAACTGGCTGAGCTGAAGATCCCGGTGCGCGTGGTGTCGATGCCCTCGACCACCGTGTTCGATCGCCAGCCGATGGACTACAAGAAGGCTGTGCTGCCCAACAAGCTGCCGCGCATTGCCATTGAAGCCGGCGTGACCGACTTCTGGTGGAAGTATGGCTGCGACGCCGTGATCGGCATCGACACCTATGGCGAGTCGGCCCCGGCTGGCGTGCTGTTCAAGCACTTCGGCTTCACCACCGAGAACGTGGTGGCGACGGTGCGCAAGGTGCTGTCCAAGAAGAAGTAAACAGGTTTCCTGAGCGGTTTTTCGTTTTCTTAGAGCAAGGTAGACAAGATCATGACCATCAAGATTGGTATCAACGGTTTTGGCCGCATCGGCCGCATGGTGTTCCGCGCTGCTGTGCAGAACTTCGCCAACGACGTCGAAATCGTCGGCATCAACGACCTGCTGGAGCCGGACTACCTGGCTTACATGCTGAAGTACGACAGCGTGCACGGCCGCTTCAAGGGTGATGTCTCGGTGGACGGCAACACCCTCGTCGTCAACGGCAAGAAGATCCGTCTGACCGCCGTGAAGAACCCCGCTGAACTGAAGTGGGACGAAGTGGGCGCCGACGTCGTGATCGAGTCGACCGGTCTGTTCCTGACCAAGGAAACCGCTGAAGCCCACATCAAGGCTGGCGCCAAGAAGGTCATCATGTCGGCTCCTTCCAAGGACGACACCCCGATGTTTGTCTACGGCGTGAACGACAAGACCTACGCCGGTCAGACCATCATCTCCAACGCTTCGTGCACCACCAACTGCCTGGCCCCCGTGGCCAAGGTGCTGAACGACACCTTCGGCATCAAGCGCGGTCTGATGACCACCGTGCACGCTGCCACGGCCACGCAAAAGACCGTGGACGGCCCGTCGAACAAGGACTGGCGCGGTGGCCGCGGCATCCTGGAAAACATCATCCCCTCGAGCACTGGCGCTGCCAAGGCTGTGGGCGTGGTGATCCCTGAGCTGAACAAGAAGCTGACCGGCATGTCCTTCCGCGTGCCCACCTCCGACGTGTCGGTGGTGGACCTGACCGTGGAACTGAACCAGGAAGCTTCGTACGAAGACATCTGCAACGCCATGAAGGCCGCTTCGGAAGGCGCCATGAAGGGCGTGCTGGGCTACACCGAAGACAAGGTGGTGGCCACCGACTTCCGTGGCGAGAGCTGCACCTCGGTGTTCGATGCCGAAGCCGGTATCGCCCTGGACAAGACCTTTGTGAAGGTTGTGGCCTGGTACGACAACGAGTGGGGCTACTCGAACAAGTGCCTGGAAATGGCTCGCGTCATCGCCAAGTGATCTGATGAGGCTGGGTGGCCGAGGCCACCTGCGCTGTGATCGCCAAACCTCCTTGGGCTCGCGCCCTTGGAGGTTTTTTTGTACCTGTCGCTAGGATGGGTCGCGGTCCTTAGGGATGCGTCAAGGGCACGCCGCAAAGCGCTTGCCCTGAGGCAGGCGCACGCCGTTGAGGCTGGTCTGTACGCTGGCAGTGGCCTGCGGCACGATGACGTTCTGGGCCTGCATGCGCGGGCGGATGACGACGACGCGGGCCGAGCGCACGCCGCGTTCTTTCAGTTTGCCGAGGGCCGCCTGGGCTTCGTTCAGGCGCTCATAGCGGCCCAGCACAAAGCCATTGGCCAGGCTGGTGGGGGTGCGCACTTCGCGGAAGCTGATGCCGCCAATCGCCTTCAGTTCGGCCTGCTTGCGGTTGAAGATTTCGCGGTCGGGGTAGGGGCCCATGTAGACGAACCACACACCCTCGATGGTGACGTCTTCGGTGCGCCAGCTTTCGCGGGGCAGGATGCCCTGCAGGTTCGAGGTCACGATGCCCATCTCGACGGAGCCGAAGGGGCCAGCGGCCAGGCAGGCGGTGGGTTCTGCGGCGACGGTGGCCGAGGGCGCATCGTTGGGGGCGGAGGCCGACTCGGCTGGCAGCAGGGCGCCGTCGGTTTCCCCTGACGCCGCAGAGGCGGCTGCGGCGGCCGACGCAATGGCCTGCGCCAGGGCAGCCGATGCGGCGCTGGCCGAGGGCATCACCTCGGGCGGGATCACTTCCAACTGGTCGGCATGGCGTTGCAGGCTCAGCCGTTGAGGCTCGTGTTGCTGGGAGGGGTGGACGCCCACCACGGTGGTGAGCCAACCCTGGGTCCAGCTGAAAAAGGCCAGGTTGAGAAGCAGCAGGATCAGCACCAGGGAGCGCAGCATGGGCGAGGAGGCCGGGTCGGTTCGAGTGGGGTTGAGGGAGGTGGGCGTCAGGCGGTGTGCGGGCGCACGCTGACGTCGCCGCTGTGCCATGCCTGCACACCTTGTTCAGTATGCACGAGCAAGGCGCCTTGGGCGTCCACGCCGTGTGCCACACCCGTCTGAGTAGGTGGGTGGCCGTCGGCCGGATACTGGCCGGGGGTGCTCCACAGGCCCACGCTTTGGCCACGCAGCACGTCGCGCTGGGCGTAGGCGGCTTGCAGGGGTACAAAGCCCTGGGTGGCGAAGGTCTGCACGCCGCGGATCAGCGCCGGGGCCATCCAGGCCCACACGTCGCCGATGCGAGGGGGGGCGGCCGGATCGACCTCGGCGAGGCTGGCCGAGCCCGCCGGCGCCGAGCCTGGGCGCGTATTGAGTCCCACGCCGATGACCACCCAGCGCTGACCCTCTGGCAGGCCAGGGGCGGGGCTGGCTTCGATGAGGATGCCGCCGAGCTTGCGGCCGGCCAGCCAGAGGTCGTTGGGCCATTTCAGGCCGATGGGGCCAAGAGGCCAGGGCGCGCCCTGGCCGGCATCGAGCGCTTCAGCCAGCGAGAGGCCCACGGCCAGCGACAAGGCGCTGGCGCCCCCGGGGATGCGGGCCAGATCAAGCGGCAGGCCCAGCGAGAAGGTCAGGGTGTCACCCGCTTCGGCCAGCCAACTGCGGCCCAGGCGGCCGCGACCTGCAGTCTGACGGGCGGCCGCGAGCAGGGTGGGTGCGGTCTCGCCACGGCGGCCCCGGGCCATCAGCTCGGTGTTGGTGGAGCCAAGCTCGGGCAGCACCTCAATGCTCAGGTCGGGGCAGGTGGCGTTGCTGGCCAGCCAGATGCGCTCGGCGGCGCCGTTCAGTTCGGCCAGCACCGGGCCCAGTGCGTCCTGCGCGGGCTCGTGGCCGATGTGATCAGGGCGGGGCGCGGGTGGCAGGGGGGACATGGTCTGGCGCAGTTGGCAACAGTAGCGCGTTGCTTCAGCGGCGCTTGCGTTCCTTGGGAGCCAGCATGGTGCCGCGGC
Source organism: Aquabacterium sp. (assembly GCF_034003525.1). Classification (GTDB taxonomy): domain Bacteria; phylum Pseudomonadota; class Gammaproteobacteria; order Burkholderiales; family Burkholderiaceae_C; genus Aquabacterium. The sequence continues at coordinate 47,866 of NZ_JAVEYN010000007.1, read as the reverse complement.
AGGTGGGGGCGCCGCACCAGCAGGCATATTCCTTCTTGAGCTTGGGCGTCATGCGGGCGTCGATGACCAGGCCATAGTCGAAGAAGAGCTCTTCCCCGGGTTCGATGTCACGCAGGGCGTCGAGGAAGACGCGGTTGCCGACCTGCTCGGCTTCGAGGTTGGGCTCGCACGAGTGGTTGATCCACTTGGCCGAGTTGCCCTGGTACTTGCCGTCGATGACGTGGCCGTCGTCGAGGTGGAAGTAGAAGGTGTGGTTGGGCTGCTCGGGGTCGTGCGGGTGGCGCTCGAGCGCCTCTTCCCAGGTGATGATTTCGCCCTTGTACTCGAGCACGCGCTCACCGGCCTGGATGGAGCGCACGGCGTAGACGCCCTTGCCGTGGATGCCCGAGTCACGCACCTGGGTGCGGCGACCGTGGCCAGAGGCCTTGTCGCTGTGCGCAGCGGTGCGGGCGGCGGGCGTGGGTTTGTGCGCGGCTTGCGTCATCGACCAGTGTGTTTATATTGAAATGTGCGGGTGCGCGCGTGCGTGCGCGCGAGAAACCCGATTGTATGAACGGTTTGCATATATAAACACGCCCATGAGCAAAGCCCTGGTCATTGCAGAAAAGCCTTCGGTTGCCCAAGACATCGTGCGCGCGCTGACGCCGGTGGATGGCAAGTTCGAGAAGCACGATGAATATTTCGAGAGCGAGCACTATGTGGTCAGCTCCGCCGTCGGCCACCTGGTCGAGATCAAGGCGCCGGAAGAGTTCGACGTCAAGCGCGGCAAGTGGAGTTTCGCGAACCTGCCGGTGATCCCGCCGCACTTCGATCTGAACCCGATCGACAAGAGCAAGGGGCGCCTCAATGCCCTGGTCAAGCTGATCAAGCGCAAGGACGTCACCACCCTGATCAACGCGTGTGACGCGGGGCGCGAAGGGGAGCTGATCTTCCGCCTGATTGCGCAGTACGCGCAAGACAGCACGGCCACGACGCGCGCCAAGGGCCTGGGCAAGGACGTGAAGCGCCTGTGGCTGCAGAGCATGACGCCCGCGGCCATTCGCGACGGCTTCGAGTCGCTGCGCACCGATGAGCAGATGCTGCCGCTGGCCAGCGCCGCGCGTTGCCGCTCAGAGGCCGACTGGCTGGTGGGCATCAACGGCACGCGGGCGATGACGGCGTTCAACTCGCGCGACGGGGGCTTTTTCCTGACCACCGTGGGCCGGGTGCAGACGCCGACGCTGTCCATCGTGGTGGAGCGTGAAGAAAAGATCCGCAAGCACGTGTACCGCGATTACTGGGAAATCCGCGGCAGCTTCGATGTGGCCGCAGGCAGCTACGACGGCAAGTGGTTTGACCCGGAATTCAAGAAGGTCAAGAACGCAGCAGAGGGCTCGCAAGAGGCCGAACTGAAGGCTGATCGCGTCTGGTCGGCCGCCGAGGCGCAGGCGATTGCCGATGCGGTGCGGGGCCAGGCTGGCACGGTGTCCGAAGAGGCCAAACCCAGCAGCCAGTCCAGCCCGCTGCTGTACGACCTGACCACGCTGCAGCGTGAGGCCAACTCGCGCTTTGGCTTCAGTGCCAAGACCACGCTGTCGCTGGCCCAGGCGCTGTACGAAAAGCACAAGGCCCTGACCTACCCGCGTACCGATTCGCGTGCGCTGCCCGAGGACTACCTGGCGGTGGTCAAGGACACGATGGGCATGATCGCCAACGAGGATCTGCCGGGCCCGCTGCGCGAGCTGGCCATGCACGCCCGCAAAGCGGTCAACGATGGTTATGTGAAGCCCAACAAGCGCGTGTTCGACAACGCCAAGGTGTCGGACCACTTTGCCATCATCCCGACGATGCAGGCGCCGCGCAGCCTCACCGAGGCCGAGGCCAAGCTGTACGACATGGTGGTCAAGCGCTTCATTGCGGTGTTCTACCCGGCGGCCGAGTTCATGGTCACGACCCGCATCACCAAGGTGCTGGCTGCGGGCAAGGTGCACCACTTCCAGACCAATGGCAAGGTGCTGGTCAAGCCGGGCTGGCTGGCCGTGTATGGCAAGGAGGCCGCCGAAGAGGGCGACGACACCACCTTGGTGGCCGTGCAGCCGGGAGAGGCCGTGCGCAACGAGGACGTGCTCGTCAATGCGCTCAAGACCAAGCCGCCCGCCCGCTACACCGAAGCGACGCTGCTGAGCGCCATGGAAGGCGCCGGCAAGCTGATCGACGACGAGGAGCTGAAGGCGGCGATGACCGAGAAGGGCCTGGGCACGCCAGCGACCCGCGCGGCCATCATCGAAGGGCTCATCACCGAGAAGTACCTGTTCCGTGAAGGCCGCGAGATGATCCCGACGGCCAAGGCTTTCCAGCTGATGACGCTGTTGCGCGGCCTGGGCGTGGAAGATCTGACCAAGCCCGAGCTGACCGGCAACTGGGAATTCAAGCTGGCCGAGATGGAGAAGGGTCGCCTGAGCCGCGAGGCCTTCATGGCCGAGATCGAGGCCATGACCCAGCGCGTGGTGCAAAAGGCCAAGGAATACGACCGCGACACCATCCCGGGCGACTACGCCACGCTGAGCACGCCCTGCCCGAACTGCGGTGGCGTGGTCAAGGAAAACTACCGCCGCTTCACCTGCACGGGCAAGGGCGGTGGCGATGCCGAGGGCGCCACCGGTTGCGGCTTCAGCATGACCAAAATCCCGGCCGGCCGCAGCTTCGAGCTGCACGAGGTGGAGCAGCTGCTGCGCGACCACAAGATCGGGCCGCTGGAGGGCTTCCGCTCGAAGGCGGGCTGGCCGTTCACGGCCGAGCTGCGCATGGTGCGCGACGAGGAGTCGGCCAACTGGAAGATGGAGTTCGACTTCGGCGAGGACGCGAAGAAGGACGAAGGCTCGGGCGAGGCGGTGGACTTCAGCGCGCAGACCAGCCTGGGCAAGTGCCCCAAGTGCGGCGGCGACGTGTACGAGCACGGTGCCAACTATGTGTGCGAGCGCACCACCGGCACGCCCACCTGCGACTTCAAGAGCGGCAAGATCATCTTGCAGCAGCCGGTGACGCCGGAGCAGATCACCAAGCTGCTGGAGACGGGCAAGACCGACCTGCTGGAGAACTTCGTCTCGAACAAGACGCGGCGCAAGTTCAAGGCCTTCCTGAGTTGGGATGCCAAGACCGGCAAGGTGGGCTTCGAGTTCGAGCCGCGCGCGGCCAAGGCGCCCGCTGCCAAGAAGACCGCTGCCAAGAAAGCCGCTGCCAAGAAGGCCGCCTGACGCGGGGTGACCTAAGGTGACCTTGTGTCACATGCCTGACGCACTCGCTTTGTACATTTCGCGGGTTTGAGTGAACCTGGAGAAGTGTTTGGCAATGCAGTGGCGTCGGGCGTGGGGCAGGCAGTGGTGCGTGTGGGGTGTGATGGCGGTGAGCGCCTGGCTGACGCCGGTGCATGCCGAGGTGGCGATCAAAGGGGCAGGGGCCACCTTTCCGTCGCGGGTATATGACCGCTGGACGGCCCGTTTCATGGCCGAGCGTCCGGGCCCAACGATCCAGTACCAAGGGACCGGCTCGGGCGATGGCATACGCCAGGCCAAGGCCCGCACGGTGCACTTCGGAGGCACCGACAACCCCTTGAGCGCTGCGCAACTGGCTGAACACAAGCTGGTTCAGATCCCGCTGCTGGTGGGGGGCTTTGTGCCCGTGGTCAACCTGCCCGGCGTGCAGCCCAACGAGTTGGTGCTCAGTGGCGAGGTGCTGGCCGACCTGGCCCGTGGCGCGATCAAGGTCTGGAACGACCCGCGCATTGCCGAGCTGAATCCGGGCCTGAAGCTGTCCGCGCTACCGGTGGTGCGGGTGGTGCGCGAGGACAAATCGGGGTCAACCGAGGTGTGGGTGCGCTATCTGGCCGACTCGTCGCCCGCATTTGCCCAGGCGGTGCCCATCAGCCAGAAGCCGGCCTGGCCGGGCGAGACGCTGGCGGCCAAGGGCAACGATGGCGTGTCGAACCTGGTCAAGGCCACGCCCGGCAGCTTCACCTATGTGTCGTATGACCGGGTGGTCAAGGACAAGTTGGTGGGCGTGCGCCTGCGCAACCGCACCGGGCAGGTGCTGAGCGCCTCCGAGGCGGGCTTCCGCGCGGCCATCCTGGCGTCGGACGTTTACCGCAAGGGGGACGACACGGCCAGCCTGCTCAATCGCCCACGGCCGGACGCCTGGCCGATCACCTCGACCAGCTTCGTCTTGCTGGACGCGCGCCCGACGAAGATGAGCGAGGCGGACTGGACCGCGCGCTTCGTGTACTGGTGTTTCATGCACGGTGATGAGTTGACGCGTGGGACAGGCTTTGCGCCCTTGCCCGCGACCGTGCAGGCGCGGCTGGCGGGCCGGCTGATGCGCATCCGAGGCCCTGCCGGCGAGTTGACCAATTTTCAGTGAACCGGCAGCCCGGCGTGGCCCGGTGTAAGGTGCGGCCCTGTCTTCCCCCGGTGGAGTTTGGCCATGCCTTTGATCCTGACTTCTCGACACGCGGCACATCCCGACAGTGGGCAGGTGCACCCCGTCCCCAGTGACATCACGCCCCGGTCGGTGTATGCCAATCGACGGCAATGGTTGCGTGAGGCGGCCTGGATCGGGGGCGGCGCGTTGGCCGCCTCAGCCTGGCCGACGGCCCTGGCTCAGACGCCGCCACCCGCTGGGGCCAGCACCGTGACACGTCCTGGCAAGCGGGCAGCCTTGCCGGCGGTACGCAGCAGCGTGCCGGGGGCGTTGGCGGTGGACAAGCTCACGTCGTATGAGCACATCACCACGTACAACAACTTCTACGAGTTCGGCACCGACAAGTCCGACCCGGCTGAGTATGCCCACAGCCTCAAAACCCGGCCCTGGACGCTGAGCATCGAGGGCGAGGTGGGGCGGCCGCTGAAGCTGGGGCTGGACGAGTTGCTCAAACTGGGCGCGATGGAAGAGCGCATTTACCGTCTGCGTTGCGTGGAGGGGTGGTCCATGGTGATCCCGTGGGTGGGCTATTCGCTGTCCACGCTGTTGCAGCGCGCGCAGCCCACCAGCCGGGCCAAGTTCGTCGAATTCATCAGCTTGGCCGATGCGCAGCAGATGCCCGGCGTGCGCAGCAGCGTGCTGGACTGGCCGTATGTGGAAGGCTTGCGCATCGACGAGGCCATGCACCCGCTGACGCTGATGGCGTTTGGCCTGTATGGCGAGGTGCTGCCGCCGCAGAACGGCGCGCCGCTGCGCTTGGTCGTGCCCTGGAAGTACGGGTTCAAGAGCGCGAAATCGATTGTGACGATTCGTCTGACCGAGAAACCCCGCCCGTCGAGCTGGATGCTGGCCAACCCGCGTGAGTATGGCTACTACTCGAACGTGAACCCGACGGTGGACCACCCGCGCTGGAGTCAGGCGAGCGAGCGCAGAATCGGGGAAGGGGGGCTGTTTGCACCGCGCAAGCCCACCCTGATGTTCAATGGCTACGGCGCCCAGGTGGCGCAGCTGTACGCGGGCATGGATTTGAGGAAGTTTTACTGATGGCCTTGTCGATGGCGAACCAATGGTTGCTCAAGCCCTGGGGCAAGCCCCTGTTGTGGGCAGTGGCGGCGGTGCCGGCCGTGGCCCTGCTGGTGGGCGCGTTGACCGATGGCTTGGGCGCGAACCCGGCGCAGACGCTGATTCAGGAAACGGGGGAATGGGCGCTGCGCTGGCTGTGGCTGACCCTGCTGGTGACCCCGCTGCGCGAGATGGCGTCCCTGCCGGCGCTGCTGCGCTACCGGCGCACGCTGGGGGTGACGGCCTTTGTGTACGCGGTGCTGCACCTGCTGTCGTACGCCTGGCTGGACAAGGGATGGGTGATCAATGACATCGTGGCCGATGTGTTCAAGCGCAACTTCATCCTGGTAGGCATGTTGACCTTCCTGGTGATGCTGCCGCTGGCGCTGACCTCCTTCAATGCCGCCATCCGCGCCCTGGGTGGGCGCAAGTGGCAGCTGTTGCACAAGCTGGTCTACGCCGTGTCGCTGCTCGGGCTGCTGCACTTCTACCTGAAGAAGGCTGCCAAGAACGATGTGAGCGAGGTCATGGTCTACGCGGTGCTCCTGGCCTTGTTGCTGGGCTGGCGTGTGGTGCGCCGCGGCGGCATCTTGGCGATGTTGCGCGTGCGTTGACCGCAGCCACACCGTTCCGAAGTTCATAATAGACAGCGCGTTGGGCCCACTGGCCCACGTCGGCTGTCTATCTCAAACCGCGCGCTTCCCATGCCCTTGTCCCACCTACCGCGCCTGTCTCGTTCCATGGTCGTGGCGGTGTCGCTGTTCCTGCTCTTCGATTTCGCGGCCCTGGGCTTGAACGTGTGGATGTCGGTGAAGATCGAGCGCGAGGCGGTGGGCATCAACCTGGCGGGGCGTCAGCGGATGCTGTCGCAGCGCATGGCCAAGGTCTTGCTGCAGCTGGAAGATGCTCAGCGGGCCGGTGAATCCCTGGCCGAGCCGATGCAGGAGCTGGCCCTGACCTCCGAGTTGTTCGACCAGACTTTGCAGGGCTTCTGGGAAGGCCGTGAAACCGAGGGCGGCCAAGGCGAGCGCGTGTACCTGGCGCCGGTGGCCCAGCCGCACACGCGGCAGTTGGTGGCGCAGGCCCGGGAGATCTGGGACCCCTATCGCGAGCTCAGCCGCGGCGTGCTGGTGTCCGATGCCGCGCAGTTGCGCGAGCGTCTGCCGGTGGTGGTGGCCTATGCCAAGGCACACAACCTGGAGCTGCTGTCGCTGATGAACGCGCTCACCACCGAGCTGGAAGCGTTGACGCGCCGCGAGGCCACCCGCATCCGCTGGTACCAGGGCATCACCTTCACGCTGGCGCTGATCAACTTTGTGGGTGTGTTCGCCCTGTACCAGCGGCGCATCCGGCGGGCGAACGAGCAGCATGATCTGCTCGACGAGGTCATCCACAAGGTTGCCGCCTGTGTGATGGTGCTGGACGAGGATGGCGTCACCGTCATCAAGAGCAACCACACCGCCGAGCGCCTGTTCGGGCGGGAGCCCGGGGCACTGATCGGCGTGCGCTTTGATCAGCTGGTCACGCAACGTGGGGGCGACACGGTGGGCCTGCGGCCGGATGGCAGCACGTTTCCGGTGGCGATCGAGCGCCATGCGACGTTTCTGCATGGCCGCCGCCTGTTCGTGGAGACGGTGCATGACGTCACCGAGCAGCGCCGCACCGAGGCGCACCTGACGGGCCTGGCGTACCACGATGCCTTGACGCAGTTGCCCAATCGCCTTTTGTTCGATGACCGGCTGCGCATGGAGATGGCGCGGGCGCGTCGCCATGGCCAGCAGCTGGCGGTGTTGTTCATCGACCTGGACCGCTTCAAGGGCGTCAACGACGTGCACGGCCATGAGATGGGGGACCTGCTGCTCAAGAAGGTGGCCCAGCGCTTGCGCGATTGCCTGCGCGAAAGCGACACCGTGTCGCGCCGGGGCGGTGACGAGTTCACGGTCATCCTGGGGGATGTGCATGGGTCGGACGATGCCGCGCGCGTGGCGCAGTCCATCGTGGCGCAGATGGACGCGCCCTTCCACATCCAGAACGTGAGCCTGCACATCGGGGCCAGCGTGGGCATCTGCCTGTACCCGGCGCAGGCGCGCGATGTGAACGCCTTGCTGGCCGGGGCCGACGAGGCCATGTACCGCGCCAAGATGATGGGGCGCGGCACCTACTGTTTTCACAAGCGCGATGAGGACTGAGGCCGGATCGCCGGCCTGATCAGGCCGATGTGGCGCGGTGCAGCACTCCCTTGAGCGCCACCCCCGTGTGGGTCTTGCGCTTGACGATCTCATCGGGTGAGCCAGCTGCGGCCACCTTGCCCCCGCCCGTGCCACCTTCCGGCCCCATGTCGATGACCCAGTCGGCCTCGGCGATCACGTCCAGATCGTGCTCGATGACGACGACGCTGTGGCCCCCATCGACCAGGCGGTGCAGCACGCGGATGAGCTTTTCCACATCGGCCAGGTGCAGGCCCACGGTGGGCTCGTCGAGCACATACAGGGTGTGTGGCGCCTTCTGGCCGCGTCGGGTGATGTCGTCGCGCACCTTGCTGAGTTCGGTCACCAGCTTGATGCGCTGGGCCTCGCCGCCGGACAGAGTGGGCGAGGGCTGACCCAGCGTGAGGTAGCCCAGGCCCACGTCCTGCAGCAGCTTGAGCGGGTGAGCGATGGACGGCATGGAGGCGAAGAACTCGACGGCTTCGTCCACCTCCATTTTGAGCACATCACCAATGTGCTTGCCGCGCCAGGTGGCCGCCAGCGTTTCGGGGTTGAAGCGCATGCCGTTGCAGGTGTCGCAGTGCACCTTCACATCGGGCAGGAAGGCCATCTCGATGGTGCGGATGCCCTGGCCTTCGCAGGCCGGGCAGCGGCCTTCGCCGGTGTTGAAGCTGAAGCGGCCGGCGGCCCAGCCACGGGCGCGCGCTTCCAGCGTGTCGGCAAACAGCTTGCGGATGGTGTCCCAGAAGCCGATGTAGGTGGCCGGGCAGGAGCGCGGCGTTTTGCCGATCGGCGTCTGGTCCACTTCGAGCACGCGGTCGACCTGGCCCCAGCCTTCGAGTCCGTCGCAGCCGGTCCATTGCGGGATGGTGGTGGCGCGTTCCTTGAAGGGGATGCTGACGGCGGCGTGCACGTTGGTCAGCAGCACATCGCGCGCGATCGTGGACTTGCCGGAGCCCGACACGCCGGTGACCGCGACCAAGCGCTGCAAGGGCACCTGAACGTCCACGCCTTGCAGATTGTGCAGCCGGGCGCCTTTCAGGTGCAAGGTCGGCGTGCCGGCGTCCACTGCGCGGCGACCGATGGCTTGACCGTCGGCATCAACTCGCAAGGGGTGCTGCATGGGCGCACGCAGACAGCGGCCCGTCACCGAGTCGGGCGCGTCCATGATGTCTTGCACGCTGCCCTGCGCGACCACCGTGCCACCACGCACGCCGGCGCCCGGGCCGATGTCGATGACATGCTCGGCGCGGCGGATGGTGTCTTCATCGTGTTCGACCACGACCAGGGTGTTGCCCTCGGCGCCCAGGGTGTGCAGGGCATCGAGCAGCAGCTGGTTGTCGCGCGGGTGCAGGCCGATGGTGGGCTCGTCCAGCACATAGCAGACGCCCTGCAGGTTGCTGCCCAGTTGCGCAGCCAGGCGGATGCGCTGGGCCTCGCCGCCCGACAGCGTGGGCGCGGCGCGGTCCAGGCTCAGGTAGCCCAGGCCGACCTGCTCCATGAAGGCTAGGCGCGACTTGATCTCGCTGACGATGTCGCGGGCAATCGTGGCTTCGCGGCCATCGAGCTTGAGCTTCTCTGCCCATTTGCGGGCATCCTTGACGGCCAGCGCCGACAGCTCGGCAATCGACTGGCCGCGCAATTGCACCGCCAGTGCCACCGGGTTGAGGCGCGCGCCATGACAGGTGCCGCATGCGGCGTCGGTCATGTCTTCTACATCGGGTTCGGCAAAGGTCTGTTCTCGACCCGATTCGCGGCCCTTCTTCTCGTCGGGCTGCGAGTCGTCCATCACCTTGCGCTGCTCGCGCGTCAGGGCCAGGCCCGTGCCCACGCAGTCGGGGCACCAGCCGTGCTTGCTGTTGTAGCTGAAGAGGCGTGGGTCGAGCTCGGGATAGCTGGTGCCGCAGCTCGGGCAGGCGCGCTCGGTGGAGAACACCTTGACGCGACCCATGCGCAGTGTGGACTTGCCGGTGGCCAGCGCCTCGGCCAGGCCTTCCAGCCCGGTGATGAGGTGGACCACGCCCTTGCCGTGCTCCAGCGCCTGGGCCAGCAGCTCGCGCAGGCGGGGCTCGTTCTCGGGCGTGACGACCACGTCGCCCACCGGCAGCTCGATGGTGTGCTCTCGGTAGCGGTCGATCTTCGGGCCCTTGGCCGTGCCCCAGCCCGCCGTGGGCAGGAACTCGCCGTCCACGCGCAGGTGATCGAAGCCCTTGCTCGACGCCCACTTGGCCAGCTCGGTGTAGATGCCCTTGCGGTTGACGACCAGCGGCGCCATCAGGCCGATGTGCTGGCCGCGGTAGTCGCGCACCCATTGGGCCGCGATGGCCTCGGGGGTTTGTGGCAAAACCGGGATGGGGTGACCGTCTTCGTCGACGCAGGTGGTGCAGTGCTGCGTGCCCAGTTTGACGAACAGCAGGCGCAGGAAGTGGTGCACCTCGGTGGTGGTGCCGACGGTGGACTTGCGCCCGCCGCGCGACAGGCGCTGCTCGATGGCCACGGTTGGCGGGATGCCATAGACCGCGTCCACCTCCGGGCGACCGGCCGGCTGCACCAGCGAGCGGGCATAGGCGTTGAGCGACTCCAGATAGCGGCGCTGGCCTTCGTTGAACAGGATGTCAAAGGCCAGTGTGGACTTGCCCGAGCCTGACACACCCGTGATGACGTTGAACTTGCCGCGCGGGATGTGGACGCTCAGGCCCTGGAGGTTGTTCTCGTGCGCGTTGACGACCTCGATGCTGTCGTGACCCGGGGCGGTGGCGGCGCGGGCCCGGCGCTCGTCGCGGCGGGCCTTGATGAGGGCTTGCAGCGAGGGGCCATCATCAGCGGTGTCACGGCCCAGGTGGTAGGCGGGGGCCTTCTCGGCCACCTGCAAGACCTGCGCGGCGTTGGCGGCCTCGCCTCGGTCGGCCGGGGCGGGCGGCGCAGGCACCTCCAGGCCCAGGGCTTGCTCGTACTCGCGCAAGGCGATGGCGGTGTGGGTCTGACCCAAACGCAGCTGCTCCGGCGGTCCGTAGGCCACCAGCTGGCCCCCTGCGTCGCCACCCTCGGGGCCCAACTCGATCAGCCAGTCGCACGCGCGGATCACATCGAGGTTGTGCTCGATCAGGATGATGGAATGGCCCGCGTCCAGCAGCTTCGCGAAGGCGCGCATCAGTTTGGCGATGTCGTCGAAGTGCAGGCCCGTGGTGGGCTCGTCGAACATGAAGAGCGTGCCCTTGCGGGCGAGCTTTTGGCGCGACTTGCTGGCCTGTTGCGCGGTCTCGACCAGGTGGCCGGCCAACTTCAGCCGCTGCGCCTCCCCACCCGAGAGCGTCGGCACCGGCTGGCCCAGCTTCACGTAGTCCAGGCCCACATCGGCCAGCGGCTGCAGCGCGCGCACCACGTCCACGTCCTGCGCGAACAGGCGCACGGCCTCGGCCACCGTCAGCTCCAGCACGTCGGAAATGCTGAGCTTCTTGTTCAGCCGCTCGATGGTGACCTCGCGCACCTCGGCGCGGAAGCGGGTGCCGTCGCAGTCCGGGCAGCGCAGGTACACGTCGGACAGGAACTGCATCTCGACGTGCTCAAACCCGGAGCCGCCACAGGTGGCACAGCGCCCCGTGCCTGCGTTGAAGCTGAAGGTGCCCGCGGTGTACTTGCGTTCGCGTGCCAGCGGCGTCACGGCAAACAGCGTGCGCACCGCGTCGAAAGCGCCCACATAGCTGGCCGGGTTGGAGCGGGCCGTCTTGCCAATCGGCGATTGGTCCACGAAGTTGACCGCGCTCAGCCAGTCGGCGCCCAGCAGCTCGTCGTGTTCGCCCGGCGAGTCGGTGGCCAGGCCGAAGTGGCGCAGCAGGGCGGGGTGCAGGATGTCCTGGATCAGCGTCGATTTGCCCGAGCCGCTCACGCCGGTCACGCCCACCAGGCGCTGCAGCGGGAACTCGATGTTCAGGTTCTTCAGGTTGTGCTGACGCGCGCCCTGCAGGATCAGACGCGGCGTGTTGTCCTGCACCGGGCGACGCAGGCCCAGACCGATGGTGCGGCGGGCCCCCAGGTAGGCGCCGGTCAGGGTCTCGGCCCGCTTGAGCTCATCGGGTGAGCCATCGAACACGATGCGGCCACCCTGATGGCCCGGTCCAGGGCCCATGTCGATCACGCGGTCGGCGGCCAGCATCACGGCGGGGTCGTGCTCGACCACGACCAGCGTGTTGCCGGCATCGACCAGGCGCTGCATGGCCACGTTGATGCGGTCCATGTCGCGCGGGTGCAAGCCAATGGAGGGCTCGTCCAGCACGAATAGGGTGTTGACCAGCGAGGTGCCCAGCGCGGTCGTCAGGTTGATGCGCTGCACCTCGCCGCCCGACAGGGTGCGGCTTTGCCGGTCCAGCGTCAGGTAGCCCAGGCCCACGTCCACCAGGTACTTCAGGCGGGTGCGGATCTCGTCGAGCAGCAGTTGCAGGGCCTCGGCGTCTTCCTGATGGGCCAGCGTGACGAAGGAGAAGAGGCGTTGCAGCTGCGAGATCGGCAGCAGCATGACATCGTGCAGGTTCAGGCCGGGCAGGGTTTCCAGCACCTCACGCGACAGGCTGGCACCGTTGGGCTTGAAGCGTTTGGCCGGGGCCAGCACAGCATCGGCGTCTTCACGCGAACCCAGGCGCCACAGCAGCGATTCGGTCTGCAGGCGTGCGCCTTCGCAGGTGGGGCAGGGCGTGTAGCTGCGGTATTTCGACAAGAGCACGCGGATGTGCATCTTGTAGGACTTGCTCTCCAGGTATTCGAAGAAGCGCTTGATGCCGTACCACTGCTTCTGCCACTGGCCCTTCCAGTTCGGGTCACCGTCGAGCACCCAGGCCTTGTGCTCGGGCGTCATCTGCGACCAGGCCAGGTCGCGCGGCACGCCGGCTTCGCCCGCGTACTTGATCAGCTCTTCTTGGCACTCGGCCCAGGCGGGCGTCTGGATGGTTTTGATCGCGCCACCGCGCAGCGTCTTCTTGGCGTCAGGGATGACGAGGCCCCAGTCCACGCCGATGACGCGACCGAAGCCGCGGCAGGTCGGACAGGCGCCGGCTGCCGAGTTGAACGAGAACATGCCCGGCGTGGGCGCGCTGTAGCGGCGGTGGCTGTCCGGGCAGTGCAGGCCAGCCGAGAAGCGCCACAGTTCAGGTTCGCTGTCGTCACCCGATTCGGGCAGGGCATAGACGGTGATGTGGCCGCTGCCGCGTTTGAACGCCACTTCCAGGGCTTCCATCACACGGGGGCGGTCGAGGTCGGCGCCCGTGGGGTCGGCCCCGATGCGGAAGCGGTCGGCCACCACGTCGAGCACCAGTCGCTCGTCGTCGCCCAGTTCGGCGCTGGCGGCATCCTTCGTCTTCTTGCTGGACTTCTTCGCCGCAGGCTTCTTCTTGGCTGCCGCGCTCTCTTCGTCCAGCGAGGCCGCCACCTGCGCACTCGTCAACGCCGCCGAGGGCAGGTCACGTGCTTTCACCACGCGCTGCGCCTGGATGCGCGAAAAGCCGCTGACCGACAGCCATTCCTCCATCTGCGCGGGCGTGGTGTGGGCCGGCAGCACCGCGCCAAAGGTGACCACCACGCGGCGCCCGTCCGGCGTGGCCGCACAGCGCCGCAGCAGCTCGGCAAACACCGACTGGGGTGTGTCTTCGCGCACCAACTGGCCTGTGTCCTGGTCGAACAACTGCGCCCCGCGTGCGAACAGCAGCTTGAGGTGGTCGTTCAGCTCGGTCATCGTCCCCACGGTCGAGCGCGAGGTGCGCACCGGGTTGCTCTGGTCGATGGCAATGGCTGGCGGCACACCCTCCACACGGTCCACGGCGGGGCGGTCCATGCGGTCGAGGAACTGGCGCGCGTAGGCGCTGAAGGTCTCCACATAGCGGCGCTGGCCTTCGGCATACAAGGTGTCGAACACCAGGGAGGACTTGCCCGAGCCGCTGGGCCCCGTCACAACCGTCAGCTCACCCGTGTGGATGTCGAGGTCGAGGTTCTTGAGGTTGTGCTGGCGGGCGCCTCGGATGCGGATATCGGACATGGGTCACCTTCTAAGGGTCTGCCGCAGGGAGATACCGCGGCATGAGCGCGCAAACATTCTAGAGATGCCAGAAAGTCACGACCTGCGGCGGGACAAATATCCCGGCGACAGCTTGACGTCAAGGGGGTGTGGGGATAATGGGTTTGTGTTCAGGAGTGTGAACTTGCGATTCATGTTGGATCTGCTGTTGGGCCGCGAAGCCCGGCAACGGGGTTATGTGCTGCGGACCTTGTTGGCGGCCTCCGGCTATCTGCTCGGGGTGCTGATCGCCGAGGTCGCGCTGTCGATTGGCGTCGCCGATCTGGCTCCGGCACGCGTGTTCCAGGGGGCGGCGCTGACGGCCGGCCTCATCAGCTATGCCATGGTGCGCTGGGGCTGGACCCGGCAGTTTCGTGATCCGGCGCTGACGGTGGCGCAGATGCTCGTGGGTCAGACGATGGCGGCGGTGGCCTACATGCTGCTGCACGAATTCCGCGGCGCCCTCATTGGCTTGAGCGTGGCCGTGACGTCCTTTGGCACGTTCAGCCTGTCGCGCGATCGGCAGTGGGCAATGAGTTTGTATGCCCTGCTCACCATGGGGACGGGCATGCTCTGGATGAGTGTGCGCGACCCGGTCAACTTCCCGCCCGAGGTCGAGGCGGTGCACTTCCTGATCCTGCTGATCCTGCAGTCCATGGCCGCCTTGCTGGGGGCCCAGTTTGGGGAGATGCACCGCCGTCTGCGCACCCGCAAACGGGAGCTCGAAGCCGCGCTGGAGCGCATCCAGGAGTTGGCCAACCGAGACAGCCTCACGGGCTTGTACAACCGCCGCCATGCGCAGGAGATGGCCGATCACCATGTCCACCTGAAGGTGCGCCATGGCCGCGCCCTGGCCATTGCTCTGATCGACCTCGATCACTTCAAGCGGGTCAACGACGAACACGGTCACGCCATGGGGGACCAGGTGCTGCAGACCTTTGCGCAGCAGGCCCGTCAGGTCACGCGCGATGCCGACATCGTGGCCCGCTGGGGCGGCGAGGAGTTCCTGATCCTGATGCCGGACACCTCGGCCGATGGGGCGAGGTTGTTGGTCGAGCGTCTGCGCGAGGCCGTCTCCGGTGTGCGCGTCAGCGAGGTGGCGCCAGAACTGCGCATCACCTTCTCAGCCGGCATCACGGCTTATCAGCCCGGCGAGACCACGGACGAGGCCGTGCACCGGGCCGACGAAGCCTTGTACGAGGCCAAGTCGGCCGGTCGCAATCGCAGTGTGGTGGTTTGAGCGAGGCTCAGCGCACCAGCAACACCGGGGTCTTGCACGACGCCATGACCTTGGTGGCCACCGAGCCGGCCACCAGGTTCATGAAGTTGCTGTGGCCGTGCGAGCCCATGATGATCAGGTCGTACTTGCCCTTTTCGGCCATCTTGGCGATGACGTCGGGGGCGTGGCCGATCTTCCCCTGGTAGGACGTGGCCAGGTCGTGCTTGGCCGTGAACTTGCGGATGGGCTTGAAGATGGCCTCGGCCGTGTCCTCGTAGTAGGACTTGAGCTGGTCGGCGGGGAACATGGCGGCCGCGTGTGGCGGGATCTGTGGCACCACGGTCAACACGGTGAACTCATGTTGGCCAGTGATCCATTCTTCATGTGTGGCCAGCCAGGCCAGCATGCGCTTGGTGTAAGAGCTGCCATCCACGGGGAGCAAGATCTTCATGGGGTTCCTCGGTTGTGTTGACGGAAAAACGTGTCGTGCACGCACAGCGAGCAGTCTAGATCCTAGACCCGAACGCAGCAGCTGCCATCGTAGCCGGCTGATTCGTTTTTGTGACCGTGACCGCGGGCATTGCTGACCACGCGGGTGACGCCGCGCTCGTGCGGGACCAGGTAGTCGTGCCGGCAATGCAGGTGACCGTGCAGCCACAGGGCCACGCCGGGCATCAGTTCGTCGTCTGCGTTGCAGAAGCTGGCGGTGCCGGGCTGGCGACCGTAGCGCGGGTCGGCGCTGCGCAGGCTGGGGCCGAAGTGGGTGATGACGACGGTGGTGTCCCAGGGTTCGTCGGCACTTGGCGGTCGTGCCAGTTCAGCGGCCAGCCAGTCGCGGCACAACAGGGCTTCGGCGCGCACGGCCGCCGGATCAAAGGGCTGACCGTGACGCGTGGACCGCATCACGTTGACGAAGTAGTTGGCCGCCCGCATCGCGCGGGGTCGCTGGGCCTCGCCAAACAGGTCGAAATCGCACCAGCGCGTGGTGCCCAGAAAACGGATCACCCGGCCGTCGGGCGCGGTGACAAAGGCGGTTTCGCGCTCCAGCAAGGTCAGGCCGAGTTGCGCCGCGCGCTCGCGCAGGCCTGCGAGGGCCTCGTCCACATCACGGCGGTCGAACTCGTGGTTGCCGGGCACGAACAGCACCGGCACCGGCCAGTCGGCAAAGCGCGACAGGCCTTGCCAGCTGCTGTCCACGTCACCGGCCAGCACCAGCAGGTCGGCGCCAGGGGCTGGTGTGGGCGTGAAGTCCTCGGTTTCCAGGTGCAAATCCGACAGCACCTGGATCGTCAAGCGACCGTCAGAACCGCCCGAGCGCAATCAGTTGGCCCCGTGGCAGTTTTTGTACTTCTTGCCGCTGCCGCAGTGGCAGGGGTCGTTGCGACCGAGCTTGGGGTGCTCACGCACCACGGTTTCGACCTTGTGGCTCTCGGCCAGGCCGATCTGGGCCAGGTCCACCACGTCGAACACCAGGGCTTCAATGGCCTCGTCCAGGTTCTTGAGCGGGTGCTCTTCGTCCAGGGCCTTGGTCAGGGCCTGCTGGGTCTCGTCCTGCTCGGGCAGGTGACGCCAGATGGAGTCCAGCAGGTCGGGCACGCCCGACAGCGCGGCTTCTTCCAGCTGCGGGAAGTTGGCCAGCGCCCATTCGAAGCCGGCGGCCCAGTAGCCGATGCCTTCCAGCGCGTCTTTGCCTTCGACTGGCTTGCCGTCGTCGTCCTCGATCATCGGCACGATGGGGTCGAACCAGCCGTCTTCCAGAATGCCGCGCAGGATCTCGTCCTTGCGGCGGGTGATCAGGCTGACCAGGCGGTCGTGCTGGGCTTCGCTCCAGCCTTCGATGCCGGGCTCGGGCATGCCTTCGGTGCCGAAGATCGGCGGCAGCCAGTCCTCCGGCTGCAGCAGCACGGGCTGCACCAGCACACCAGCGAGGTAGCCGTCCAGAATCACGGCGTCGACGGTTTCAAAGGGTGCGGGCACAGCGGCCAGCAGCTCGTCGATTTCGTTGATTTCGGCGTCGGTGAGCGCAGGCGTCTTTTTCATGGTCGGGCAATTCAGGGCGTCAAAACCCGCATTGTGCGACAAGGGCCTGCGCTTGACCATCCCGAGCGCCGTGCACGGGCGCTCGCGACACGCTCAACGTCAGCGTTGCGCCGCTTCCTGCAGCTGTTGCAGCGCGGTCGGGTCTTCAATGGTGCTCAGGTCGCCGGTGTCGCGGCCCTCGCACACCGCCTGGATGGCGCGGCGCAGCAGTTTGCCCGAGCGGGTCTTGGGCAGCACGTTGACGAAGTGCACGCGCGCCGGACGGGCCACAGCGCCCAGTTGCTGGTCCACCGTGTGCATGATCTCGGATTCGAGCTGTTGGCGGCCGGCGTCGTCCACCACGCGGCTGGCATCGCGCGGCACCACGAAGGCTTTGGCCACCTGACCCTTGAGCGCGTCGGCCACGCCCACCACCGCCACCTCGGCGACACCGGGGTGGCTGCTGATGGACTCCTCGATTTCGCGGGTGCCCAGGCGGTGGCCGGCCACGTTGATCACGTCGTCGGTGCGGCCCAGGATGAAGTAGTAGCCGTCGGCATCGCGAATGCCCCAGTCGAAGGTGTTGTAGACCTGCTTGTGCGGGAAGGTGGACCAATAGGTGCTCACAAAGCGTTGGTCATCGCCCCACACGGTCTGCAGGCAGCCGGGGGGCAGTGGCCCTTCGATGGTCAGCACACCCTTCTGGTTCGGGCCGGTCAGCTCCTCGCCGGTCTGGTCGTCCAGCAGCTTGACCTGGTAGCCGGGCATCGGGAATCCCGGCGAGCCCAGGCGCGGCGTCAGCGTTGGGTCCACGCCGCGTGCCAGGCTCAGGATGGGCCAGCCGGTTTCGGTCTGCCAGTAGTTGTCGATGATGGGCTTGCCGATGGCCTCGCCAATCCAGGCGGCGGTCGGTTCGTCCAGCGGCTCACCGGCCAGGAACAGCTGCTTGAGGCTGGACAGGTCGTGGCGCTTGAGGCAGTCCGGGTCCTGTTTCTTCAGCACGCGGATGGCGGTTGGCGCCGAGAACATCACATTGACCTGGTACTTCTCGACGATGGACCACCAGATGGCGGCATCCGGGCGGATCGGCAGGCCTTCGTAGATGATGGTCGTCATGCCGGTGAGCAGCGGGCCGTAGACGATGTAGCTGTGGCCCACGACCCAGCCGATGTCGCTGGCGCAAAAGAAGGTCTCGCCCGGCTTGCCGCCATACACCTGCTCCATCGAGGCCGCCAGGGCCACGGCGTAGCCGCCGGTGTCGCGCTGCACACCTTTGGGCTTGCCGGTGGTGCCGCTGGTGTAGAGCGTGTAGCTGGGGTGGGTGGCTTCGACCCACTCGCAGGGCACGATGGCGTCCATCACGCTGCTGCGGGCGTCCCAGTAGTCCACGTCGCGCGGGGTCTGCATCTCGGCGGGGGCCAGCTTGCGGTCGACCAGCAGCACATGGGGCACGTGGTGGGTGCTCTGGCGCAGGGCCTCGTCCAGCAGCGGCTTGTAGGGGATGACCTTGCCGCCACGCGAGCCGGCATCGGCGCTGACGATGACGGTGGGCCGGGCGTCGTCGATGCGGCTGGCCAGCGCGTGGCTGGCAAAGCCGCCGAACACCACCGAGTGGATGGCGCCCAGGCGCACCGTGGCCAGCATGGCGATCACGGCCTGCGGGATCATGGGCATGTAGATCAGCACCCGGTCACCCTTGCCGACGCCCAGGCCGTGCAGGATGGCGGCCATGCGTTCGACCTCGACCAGCAACTGGCCGTAGCTGATCGTCTCTTCGGTGTTGGTCTCGGTGGAGACGAAGACCAGGGCGGGCTGGTCGGCCCGGTCGTGCACATGGCGGTCGACCGCGTTGTGACACAGATTGGTCAAGCCGCCCACAAACCATTTCGCAAAAGGCGGTTGGCTGTGGTCGCAGACCGTGTCGAACGGACGGTGCCAGTGGATGCGGGAGGCCTGTTCGGCCCAGTAAGCGTCGCGTTCGTGGATGGAACGCTCGTACAGCGCGCGGTAGCTCATGCTTGCTCCTGATTGCCTCAGCGGGTAGCCGAAGCTTCAGGTCGAAGATGCTAGAGCGCCCCTTGATTCAGGGGGGAGGGGAGTATCCCGTGGTGAGTTGCGCAGGACGTCAGAACTTGATCGAGCTCAAGTTCGGGTCAGATGAACACCGCCGCACGGCGCAGCACGATCAGGCCGATGAAACACAGGCCCAGCACCACGCCCCAGCGCAAGGACAGCATGGCCCATTGTCGCCAGCGCGGCTGACCGGTGACTGTGAACACCGCCATGTTCAGCAGGAAGGACAGGGCGAGGATCATGCCCAGGGTGCGAAACAGAACCATGCTGGGCAACCTCAGTCCTTACCAGGCCGGGGCCAACTCGGCCATGCCACGCGGCGCCTTGGCCTCGTCCTCGAACGTGACAATCTCCCACGCATCCTGCTGCGCCATCAGCGCGTGCAGCAACTGGTTGTTCATCGCGTGGCCCGACTTGTAGGCGGTGTAGCTGGCCAGCAGCGGGTAGCCCGCCACGTACAGGTCGCCAATGGCGTCCAGAATCTTGTGCTTGACGAACTCGTCGTCGTAGCGCAGGCCATCGGCATTGAGCACGCGGTGCTCGTCCACCACGATGGCGTTGTCCATGCTGGCGCCCAGGCCGAGGCCGCGCGAGCGCATCATCTCGACGTCCTTGGTGAAGCCGAAGGTGCGGGCGCGGGCGATGTCGCGCTTGTACTGGCCGGTGCTGAAATCGAACTCGACGCGCTGGCCGGTCTGGTCGACCGCGGGGTGGTCGAAGTCGATCTCGAAGGTCAGCTTGTAGCCGTGATACGGCTCCAGGCGCGCCCACTTGAGCGAACGGCCTTCACCCTCACGCACCTCGACGGGCTTGAGCACGCGCAAGAAGCGCTTGGGCGAGTTTTGCAACTCGATGCCGGCGCTTTGCAGCAGGTACACGAACGCCGCTGAGGAGCCGTCGAGGATGGGCACTTCCTCGGCGGTGATGTCCACATACAGGTTGTCCAGCCCCAGGCCGGCGCAGGCCGACATCAGGTGCTCGATGGTGTTGACCTTGGCCAGCCCCGGATCACCACCGGGCGAGATGGTGGTGGCCATGCGGCAGTCGCACACCGCCCCGGTGTTGACGGGGATGTCCACCGGCTCGGGCAGGTCCACGCGGCGGAACACGATGCCGGTGTTGACCGGCGCCGGGCGCAGCGTCAACTCGACGCGCTGGCCGCTGTGGAGCCCCACGCCCACGGCGCGGGTGAGGGATTTGAGGGTGCGTTGTGGCAGCATCCCGCCATTATCGCGTTTGCCCTGATTTTGTGCAGTCAATCGGGTCTATGACGCCGATTGAAAATGTCACACGTCGTCGCGCTGCGTCACAGGGTGTGTGTGCGGTCGCCGTGCGCAAAGCCGATGGCCTCGAACCATGGGCCTTTGACGAAGCCGATGACCTTGAACAGCTCGCCCATCTCGTGCTCGGCCAGCAGCATCTGCATGGCGCCGCGGGCCTTGAACTGCTCGGCGGTGCTGGCCTCGGCGGTGCGCGCCAGGGCTTCGCCCAGGCCGCAGTTGGTCAGGAAGCGGCCCTGCGAGGTGTAGCCCAGCACCTCCCAATTCGCTTCCTGGCCGGCCAGCGCGATGCCGGTGAAGTTGACGTGGCTGGTGATGTCCTTCTCGCCCACTTTGACCAGCGGGTCGGTGTCACTCTGGTGCAGGTGGTGGCACATCAGCGTGCCGCCGGTGCGCTGGGGGTGGTAGTACTCGGCCTCGGGGAAGCCGTAGTCGAGGAAGAAGGCCGCGCCGCGCGTCATGCGTTCGGCCAAGGTGGTCACGAAGGCCTCGGCCTGTCCGTGGGTTTCGGTGACGGTGCCGGGCACGTACTCGCTGTCGGCGCGCTCGGTGGGGGGGCGCACGCCCTCGGGCGCGGGGCGGTCCAGCCAGACGAAACGGGGGGTGGTGTCAGAGCTGGCGTCGGCTGTGGCTTCGGCCGGGGTGTCCGTCCCCGCCAGGCCCACGCCGCGCTCCAGCCAACGCTGGCCATCCCAGCTCATCAGGTGCACGGGCATGGCGTCCAGCACCTCGTTGCCCACGATCACGCCCTCCATCGTGTCGGGCAGGCTGTCGGCCCAGATCACCTTGTGGACGAGTTCGGGGTGTTCCTTTTGCAGGCGCTGGTGCTGCCGGTCGC
Source organism: Aquabacterium sp. (assembly GCF_034003525.1). GTDB lineage: Bacteria > Pseudomonadota > Gammaproteobacteria > Burkholderiales > Burkholderiaceae_C > Aquabacterium. The sequence goes on along the minus strand of NZ_JAVEYN010000007.1, from coordinate 26,676 downwards.
GCAGCGTGCCCGACAGGTCGACGATGGTGTAGCGCGTGATGCCTTCGCCCAGCTCGCCCAGCAGTTGCTCGGCCAGCGCGCCGGTGCCCGCGCCGAACTCCCAGATCTCGTTCGTGCCGGTGGCGTCCAGGGCTTGGCGCAGCTGGGTGGCCACGACCTGACCAAAGATTGGCGTCAGTTCCGGGGCGGTCACGAAGTCGCTGCCGTCTTGCGGACCGGCGCCGATCACGCGTCGGCCACCGCTGTAATAGCCCAGCCCCGGGGCATACAGGGCCAATTCCATGAAGCGCTCGAAGCGCATCCAGCCGCCGCGTTCACGGATTTCGTGGGCAATCAGGTCGGCCAGCGGGTGGCCGTTCAGGGGGGCGGCCACTACACTGTGGTCCGTTGTCGTCTGGCGGTTCATGCCCCATTGTAAAAAGACCCATGCCTGATTTGTCTGATCCCTTGCCTTCGCCATTGGGTTCCGGTGCGCGCCGGGTGGCCCTGGTGACCGGCGCCGGCAAACGCCTGGGCCGCCACATTGCCCTGACCCTGGCCCAACAAGGCTGGGACGTGGCCGTGCATTGCCGCGCCTCGCGCACCGAGGCCGATGCCACGGCCGACGAGATCCGCGCCCTGGGCCGACAGGCCGTGGTGCTGAGCGCTGACCTGTCCGATGAAGCGGCGGTGCGGGCCTTGTTGCCGCTGGCTGTGGCCGAACTGGGGCAGGTCGATGCCGTCGTCAACAGCGCGTCCACCTTCGAGTACGACACCGCCGCCACCTTCAGCTACGCGATGCTGGAGCGCCACCTGCGCGCCAACACCGCGCCAGCCATCGTGCTGGCGCAGGTGCTGGCCGAACACGTGGCCCAGCGTGGGGCACAAGGCGCCGTCGTCAACCTGCTGGACCAGAAGCTGTGGAACCCCAACCCGGACTTCCTCAGCTACACCCTGTCCAAGGCGGCCTTGGAGTCGGCCACCACCTTGCTGGCGCTGGCCCTGGCGCCCGCCGTGCGTGTGGTCGGCGTGGCCCCCGGCCTGACGTTGACCAGTGAATGGCTGCAAGGCGAGGCCTTTGCCCAGGCCCACCGCCTGTCGCCCTTGGGGCGCTCGTCCACCCCCGAGGATGTGGCGGCCACGGTGGCCTTTGTCCTGGGCAACCGCTCGATGACGGGCACCACACTGCTCGTCGATGGCGGCCAGCACCTTCAGCGCTTCGAGCGCGACTTTTCCATGATGTGAGAGACATGTCCCTGACCAAAGGCAACCAGACCCTGAACCTGACCGGCTTGCGCTTCGACGCCAACCTGGGCGTGCTCGACCACGAGAAAACGGCGCCGCAGCCCATCATGGTGGACGCCGAGCTGAACATGGGCAGCCAGCCCCTGCTGCCCAGCGACGACGACCTGATGCACGTGCTGGACTACCGTCGCGTGCGCACCATCATCATTGAGGAGTGCACAGCCCAGCACGTCAACCTGCTGGAGACGCTGATCGGCAAGCTGTGCAAGCGCCTGATGGAGTTGCCCGGCGTGCAAGGCGTGCGCGTGAAGATCGCCAAGCTGGAAATCTTTGACGACTGTGAAGTCGCCATCCACATGGAAGCGGGCCAGTGGTGAGGCCCTGAGACCCGGCGCCCTTGGAACGGCCCGGGTTCTGCCCCGACCTGAGGGGGCAATGCAGGGGGCGGGTTTGGCGTCTGAGAGTGAATCGGCGAAAATGGAGGGTTATGACCCCAGCCGCCCCCGCCATGTCCGAATCCATCCTGTCGCCTGAAGCCGTTGACACAGCCGATGCCGCCGAAGCCGCGCGCCTGAAGAAGGAAGCCTTCGAGCGCAACAAGCTCAGCAAGCGCCTGCACCGTGAAGTGGGCGAAGCCATCACCGACTTCAACATGATCGAAGATGGTGACAAGGTCATGGTGTGCATGTCGGGCGGCAAGGACAGCTACGCCATGCTCGACATCCTGATGAACCTGCAAAAGCGGGCGCCCATCCAGTTCGAGATCGTGGCCGTCAACCTCGACCAGAAGCAACCAGGCTTCCCTGAGCATGTGCTGCCCGAGTACCTGACCAAGGTCGGCGTGCCCTTCCGCATTGAAGAGCAGGACACCTACAGCGTGGTCAAGCGCGTGGTGCCCGAAGGCAAGACCACCTGCTCGCTGTGCTCGCGCCTGCGCCGCGGCATCCTGTACCGCGTGGCCACCGAACTGGGTTGCACCAAGATCGCCCTGGGCCACCACCGCGACGACATCCTGCAGACCCTGTTCATGAACATGTTCTTCGGCTCCACGCTCAAAGGCATGCCGCCCAAGCTGGTGACCGACAACGGCGAGCACGTCGTGATCCGCCCGATGGCCTACTGCCGTGAGCAGGACCTGGCCAGATACGCCGAGCACCGCGAGTTCCCCATCATCCCGTGCAACCTGTGCGGCAGCCAGGAAGGCTTGCAGCGTCAGCAGATGCGCGAGATGATCAACGAGTGGGATCGCAAGTTCCCCGGCCGCGTGGACAACATGTTCACCGCGCTGTCGAACATCATTCCCTCGCACCTGATGGACCGCAAGCTCTATCCGTTCACGACGATCCAGGCCACCGGCAAGCCCATGCCCGGCGGCGACATCGCGTTCGACGAGGACGAAGGCTGCGGTGATGTGAACAATGGCCTGCCGGCCGAGACCGCGGTGTCTCTGTCGGCCATCCCGATCCGAAAGGCGGTGTGACATGCGACGCTGGCTGCTGGCTGTTCTGTGGTCTCTGAGTGTCTTGGGCTTGGCCGGTTGTGCCGGCACCCCGAACGTGGTGAGCCAGGTGTCCAGCTATGGCAGCTGGCCGACCGGTCGCGCGCCGGGCACGTATGTCTTTGAGCGCCTGCCTTCGCAGCAGGCCCAGGCAGGCCTGCAAGACAAGCTGGAAGCCGCGGCTGCGCCGGCCTTGAGAGCCGCCGGTTTCCGCAAGGTCGACAAGCCGGAGCAGGCCGAGGTGAGCGTGCAGCTCAGTGCCCAGAGCCGCGAAGACCGCAGCATGCGCTACGACCCCTTCTGGGGCGGTGGCCGCTTCGGTTTGGGTGGTTGGTGGGGCAGCGGTGGCTGGGGCGGCATTGGCCTGAGCATGCAGATGGAACCCACCTGGGTGCAGATGCAGGTGGACCTGCTGATCCGCGATCGCCGCAGCAACCAGGTACTGTATGAAACCCATGCGGTGCACGACCGCCAGAACACCGTGGACCTGGGGCTGTTGCCCTACCTGTTCGAGGCTGCGCTGAAGGACTTTCCGCACCCGGCCGTCAGCCCCCGCACCGTGACCGTCACGCGGCCGGTGGACAATCGCTGACCATCCCATTCAATTCAGGTTTTTCATGTCGCTTTCCATCGTCATCATGGCCGCGGGCAAAGGCACCCGCATGAAGTCTTCGCGTCCCAAGGTGCTGCACAAGCTGGCCGGTCGGCCCATGTTGTCGCATGTGATCGCCAGCACCTCGGGCCTGCAGGCTGCGCAGCAGGTGGTGATCACGGGCCATGGCGCCGAGATGGTGGAAGCGGCGATGAAGACCGAGTTTGCGCAGGCCCCGCTGCAGTTTGTGCGCCAGGAGCCTCAGCTGGGCACCGGCCACGCCGTGCAGCAGGCCGTGCCCGCGCTGCCCGATGACGGCATCACCCTGATCCTCAACGGTGACACGCCCCTGATTCACGCCAGCACGGCGCAAGCCCTGGTGGACGCCTGCGCGGGCGACAAGCTGGCGCTGCTGACCATCCGTCTGGACGACCCGACCGGCTATGGCCGCATCGTGCGCGACGAGACCGGCGTGAAGGTGCTGGCCATCGTCGAGCACAAGGACGCCACGCCGGAGCAGCGTGCCATCTGCGAGGTCTACACCGGCATGATGGCCGCGCCCACTGCGCGCCTGAAGCACTGGCTGTCGCAGCTCAACAATGACAACGCCCAGGGCGAGTACTACCTGACCGACGTGGTGGCCATGGCCCAGGCCGAGGGCCTGAGCGTGGTGGCCGCACAGCCGCGCGACGAGGTGGAGGTGCTGGGTGTCAACAGCCCGGCGCAGCTGGCCGACTTGGAGCGTCGCCATCAACGTGCCCAGGCCGAGCGTCTGATGGAGCAGGGCGTGCGCCTGGCCGACCCGGCTCGCTTTGACCTGCGTGGCACCTTGCAGTGCGGCCAGGATGTGGACATCGACGTCAACTGCATCTTTGAAGGCAAGGTGGTGCTGGGCGACGAGGTGCAGATCGGTGCGAACTGCGTGATCCGCAATGCCACGATCGCCCGCGGCGCGGTCATCCATCCCTTCACCCACATCGACGGCGACACGCTGGGCGCGCACGTCGGCGAAGGCTCGCTCATCGGCCCGTTTGCCCGTCTGCGCCCCGGTGCGCAACTGGGCAACGAGGTGCACATCGGCAACTTCGTCGAAGTGAAGAACAGCACGCTGGGCAACGGCGCCAAGGCCAACCATTTGGCCTACCTGGGCGACGCGACTGTGGGCGAGCGCGTCAACTATGGCGCGGGCAGCATCACCGCCAATTACGACGGGGCCAACAAGCACCGCACCGTGATCGGCGACGATGTGCACGTGGGCTCGAACTGCGTGCTGGTGGCGCCTGTCACCCTGGGCGCGGGTGTGACCATCGGCGGCGGCAGCACCATCACCAAGGATGTGCCGCCTGAAAGCTTGGCCGTGGCGCGCGGCAAACAGGTCACCCTGGCTGAGTGGAAACGCCCCCAGAAAATCAAGCGCTGAACGGCTAACATCCTGTCACCACTTGCTGTGCCGGATGTTGTTGCCGTGAACCACTACGAACGCTTGAAAGTCACCCAGGACGCCCCGCCTGAGGTGATCCGCGCGGCGTACCGGGCGCTGGCACAGGCGTTGCCGCAGGACGAGCACCGCGAGGCGCGGCTGATCGAACTCAACGCGGCTTATGAAACGCTGATCGACCCGGACACCCGGCAGGCCTATGACACGGTGCTGGCCGTGTCGGTGCCCGACATCGTGGTCGACGAGGACCCCAACCTGGACATCACGCTGGACGAGCTGGCCTTGTCGCCGGACGCGCTGTCGCCCGGTGGCGCACCCGGCGCTGCGAGCGAGGCGGCCCAGGCCGATCCGGACATGGGCGACCCCTGGCAGGGGGCTTATGAGGCCTCGGCCTACCAGCCGCCCAAGCACTGGACCCGCCAGCCCCTGGTGTGGATGGCCGGGGGTGTGGTGCTGTTGATGATGGCGGCGGGTGGTGTGGCGCTGTGGCAGATGCAGAAGGCCAACCAGCTGTCTCAGGGCATGGCGGTGCAACTGGGTGAGGCCGCTTCTGCGGTGCCCGATGAGCTGGCCCGCGTCCCGATGACGACCGATACCGCGGGCGCGCTGAGCGTCGAGGACCTGTCGCGCTTGTCGGACGAGGAGTTGCTGGAGGTGCTGCCCGCCTTGGACGAGGTCAAATCCTCGCGCAGCGTGCGTGAGCTGTCTTCGGTGGCGTCGCCCAGCTCGCCGCGCGGCGCAGCGAGTGCACGTCACCCGCTGGACGGCGCGCCTTTGAACCTGCGCACCGAGGGCGAGCTGATCGACCCGCTGGCCCCCACGGCGTCGTCACCGGCTTCCCCGCGCGGCCGCTGAGGCTTCAGACCGGTGGCAGCGGAATTTGCGTGCCGAACTTGGCGCGTTTGACCGCGAAGAAGGCGCGCACATTGCGCACCTGGTGGTGGGCGGTGAACAGGCGCTGCGCCAGGGCCTGGTAGGCCGGCATGTCGGGCACCTGCACCACCAGCACGAAGTCGGGTCCCGGTGACACCCGCCAGCATTGCTGCACCTGGGCGTCGGCCACCACATGGGCTTCGAAGGTGTCCAGCGCTTCCTGCGTCTGCACATCCAGGCTCACCTCCACCAGTGCGCTCACGCCCCAGCCCAGCGCCTCGGCCACCCGGTGCGGTGACAGGATGGCGACCTGTTTTTCGATCACCCCCTCGTCGCGCAGGCGCTTGAGCCGGCGGTGACAGGTGGCGGGCGAGAGGTGGGCCAGATCGGCCAGGGCCTGGTTGGACAGGCTGGCGTCGTCCTGCAATAGCGCGAGCAGGCGCAGATCGGTGGCATCCAGATGAAGGGGGTTGATGGCATCCATGGATGAATATTTCACCACATACGTAGTTTGGTTTGAAAATTTCTCTGATGAATGGGGTGTGGATGTTTGTTGCGTTTGGGGTTTGAAATAGACGGGAAATTTCTCTTCAATGTCTCTACGATGCGGAATCGTTTGACTTTTCCGTGTGGGAGCAGCAAAGCATGTGTGGCATCGTCGGCGCCGTAGGCTCGCGCAACATCGTTCCGGTTCTGGTCGAGGGCCTCAAGCGCCTGGAATACCGGGGCTATGACTCCTGCGGTGTGGCCGTGCTGCAAGACGGGCAACTGCGCCGCTCGCGCAGCACCCAGCGTGTGGCCGAACTGGGCCACCAGACCGAGCAAGACGGCATCGACAGCACCGTGGGCATCGCCCACACCCGCTGGGCCACGCACGGCGCCCCCGCGGTGCACAACGCCCACCCGCACTTCTCGCACGGCCCGGGTGCCGACGCGCCCACCACCAAGCCCGGTCGCGTGGCACTGGTGCACAACGGCATCATCGAGAACCACGAGGAACTGCGCCGCGAACTGCAGGCCAAGGGTTATGTGTTCCTGAGCCAGACCGACACCGAGGTGATCGCCCACCTGGTCGATCACCTGTACGACGGCGATCTGTTTGCCGCCGTCAAGGCCGCCACCCTGCGTCTGACCGGTGCCTACGCGATTGCCGTGTTCCACCGCGACGAGCCGCAGCGCGTCATCGGTGCCCGTCAGGGCTCGCCCCTGATCATGGGCGTGGGCGGGGCGGACGCCAGCGAGCGTTTCCTGGCGTCGGATGCCATGGCGCTGGCCGGCGTGACAGACCAGATCGTGTACCTTGAAGAGGGCGATGTGGTGGACCTGCAGCCGGGCCGCCACTGGATCGAGCACCTGGGCGCCGATGGCGTGCACCAGCGCGTGGAAGCCGAGCAGCGCCCGGTGCGCACCGTGACCGCGCACAGCGGCGCGGTCGAGCTGGGCCCGTACCGCCATTACATGCAAAAGGAGATCTTCGAGCAGCCGCGCGCCATCGCCGACACGCTCGAAGGCGTCGAGGCCATCACGCCCACGCTGTTCGGTGCCGAGGCCGAGGCCGTGTTCAACCAGATCGACCGGGTGTTGATCCTCGCCTGCGGCACCAGCTATTACTCGGGTTCGGCCGCCAAGTACTGGCTGGAGTCGATTGCCAAGATCCCCACGCAAGTGGAGATTGCCAGCGAGTACCGCTACCGCGACAGCGTGCCCGACCGGCGCACCCTGGTCGTCACCATCAGCCAGTCGGGCGAGACCGCCGACACGATCGCGGCGCTCAAGCACGCGCGCAGCCTGGGCATGACGCACACGCTGACCATCTGCAACGTGAGCACCTCGGCCATGGTGCGCGAGTGCAAGCTGGCCTATGTGACGCGTGCCGGTGTGGAAGTGGGGGTCGCCTCGACCAAGGCCTTCACGACGCAGCTGGCGGGCTTGTTCCTGCTGACGCTGACGCTGGCCAAGCAGCGCGGCCATCTGACGGCGGAAGCCGAGGCTCAGCACTTGAGCGCCATGCGCCACCTGCCCGTGGCTTTGCAGGCCGTGCTGGCGCTGGAGCCGCAGATTGTTGCCTGGGCCGAAGCCTTCGCCCGCAAGGACAACGCGCTCTTCCTGGGCCGAGGTCTGCATTACCCGATTGCCCTGGAAGGTGCGCTCAAGCTCAAGGAGATCAGCTACATCCACGCCGAGGCCTACCCGGCGGGTGAACTCAAGCACGGCCCGCTGGCGCTGGTGACGGCCGAGATGCCCGTGGTGGTGGTGGCACCCAACGACACCCTGCTGGAGAAGCTCAAGAGCAATATGCAGGAAGTGAAGGCGCGCGGTGGCGAGTTGTACGTGTGCGCAGACGTGGACACGCAGATCCAGGCTGAGCCGGGCATCCATGTGATTCGCCTGCCCGAGCACTATGGTGCGTTGTCGGCCATCCTGCATGTGGTGCCGCTGCAGTTGCTGGCGTATCACACGGCGTGTGCGAAGGGGACGGATGTGGACAAGCCTCGGAACTTGGCCAAGTCAGTGACAGTTGAGTGAGTGTTTTATAATGTGAAATATGATATTTTTGGCAAGTAAAGTCGTAAGCAAAGAAGCCAGCGTCTCATTGAGAGGAGCTGGCTTTTTTTGTTGGGTGTCGGATTACTAGGCTGAGATCGGGAAACGGACAGTGGTGTCTGACCGCTAAAGGCTGATAGCAGCCGTTCGTGCCCCTCACTCGAACGACCGCACTCAGAGCCCGAAGCTGACTTCGCCTTGGCAGCACCAAGCCGACGAAAAAGCGAGATTGGGCAGGTGCTGCTTTAGCCTCATCCTCCCCCCCAGGAGGACTCACCCACCAACTGGTAGCACGTTCACCGACGCAGAAACTTCAATTGGTGTGCCAGCACCTCTGGAAATAGCGGATCGAAGTAGGGATCGAAATGGTCGGCGTCGATCTCGATCACCTGCACATTCGGATTGCCGACACGCCGAACCTTGTCTGACACGAAAGGGGCAACCGTGTCACTGGTGGCGCCGATCATCAGCATCGGGACCTTCACATCCTTTAGACGAAGCCAGGGCCGATAAAACGGCATGGTGAGCGCAGACTTCGCCGCCACGCGGTTGTCGTAGCCGAGATGAGGCAGAGCCGCCATGGCGCGCTCCATTGCATCCCAGGCCCCGTCACGGTCCATGGTGCCAAATTCACCCTCGCGCGAGATGGTCGGAACGTAGATCAACGCGCCAGGCTTGATCAGATCCAGCAGGCCGAGCATGCTCAGCTTCAGGAGCCGACCCAACGGTGTGGCGAAGGTCGCGGCCCGGCCGTCAAGCATGGGCACCTGGATGATGGCGCCCGTGAGCTCAGGATGCTGAGATGCCAGATCGACCACATGCCCGCCGCCAAAGGACGTGCCCCACAGCGTGATTTGATGAGCGTCCACCATGGGCTGCGACTTCAGGTGAGCCAGCACTGTATCGGCCACGCGCGTTCTACGCCAGGGGTTGATGCCTTGCCGCGGAAAGCCGCCACTGGCGCCCCAGCCCGGATAGTCGAACTCCATCACCGCAAAGCCGGCTTCGACAAAGCTGTGGGTGAACGAGGAGGTCATTGCCATCTGAACGCTGCCCCAGCCACCCAGCATGAGGATGGCGGGCAACTGCTGATCGGTGCGCGTGTCCTCCGGCACGTGGAGTGTTGCACCGCACAGCGCACCCTCTGCGGTGAAGGTGGACTTGATGGCGCGCACGCGCACATGCGACGTGTCTGGATAACGGCGAGACTTCACTTTGGAGCTCCGAAGGTCATTGAATGCGGTGAACGTGAGGGGTCAAAGAACCATGGCCTTGCCGATGGGCTCTCCTGCGGTCACAAACCAAGCATGTCGAGGTGCTTGGCCTTGCGTCCTCTGCGCTGCGAACGCGACCAGGCGGCTCACGGCGTTTGCACTCGAGGCAAGGAAGGCCGCCTGAAGTTGGAACACATGCCAACGGCCTGTGTACACCTCCAACTGGCAAGGCACACCACAACTCGCGGCACGGGTGCTCAATCGGGTCGAGTCGGATGCCAGGATCTCCTGGTCACCCACTTGAATCAGCATGGGCGGCAGGCCCTGTAGATCGGCTTGCAGAAGATGTGCGTTCTTGTCCGGTGCATACCAGCGCACGGCCTGCTTCAACCAGGCCACATTGAGCATGGGATCGCGCGCCGAAGCGGACTGGATGGTCTCGCTTGACAAGCTCGTGTCCAGGAACGGCGACAGCAGCATCAGCCCGGCAGGCAAAGGCTCGCCCGCATCGCGCAGCGTCAACGCCAGGCTCAGAGCCAACCCACCGCCCGCAGAATCGCCACACACCACGATCTGCCGGGGTGGCACACCTCGTTGGAGCAAATGGCGATAGCAGCTCAGTGCGTCTTCGAGGGCAGCGGGGTGAGGATGCTCTGGCGCCAGCCGGTACTCTGGGATCCAGACCGTCTGGCCGGCAGCGGCCATGCGCGTTGTCAGACAGCGGTGGGTTCGGGCACTGCCCACGCAGAAGCCGCCGCCATGCAGGTAGAGGACGGTGGTGCCATGGGCTTCAGCCTGTCCCTCGACCTGCCTGGGCGAAATCACTTCGGTGGTGATGCCTGCAATCTCACAGCGTGCGATCTGGACACGTTTATCACAGGGCATCAGGCGTGACAAGGCGCTCACGATGAAGCGTTGTGTACTCACCCCCACAGGCGGTCGAATGAGGGCCTTGAACGTCACGCGCAGAAGCGTCCTCAACATGCTTGCGGTGAAGGACTCCACCCCACCCAGTGGCTCGGCATGCCGCACAACCGTCCCATCGCCACCTCTCGGCTCGGTGAAGTTGTAGGCCTTGAGCGATGAGTAACGTGTGAGCCAGCGGTAGCCGAAGGTGAAGCCCGGCCAGTTCGTGCTGTTGTGCCCGTTTGCATCCACATACCAACTCTTGCAGCCTTGCCACACGGTGGACCTCAAACGCTTTTGGATGGCGCCATTGAAGCGGGCGTAGCGTTGCGCGTCGACCTCTATCGTGCTGGCGCCTACCTTTTGCGCGGCCTTCATGCACCGCAAGACATGCGCAATCTGGCTTTCCAGCATGTAGATGATGGAGTTGTGGCCCAGGTTGGTGTTGGGACCATAGAGCATGAAGAAATTGGGGAAGCCCGGCACTGTCATGCCCAGATAGGCTTGTGCGCCTTGGCGCCACGCCTCATTGAGCTCCAGTCCTTCGCGCCCGGTGATCCTCATGGGCGCCAGGAACTCGGTGGCCGCGAAGCCGGTGCCGTAGACGATGGCATCAGCAGGATGGTGCTGGCCATCCACCGTCTCGACACCATCGGCCGTGATGCGGCGAATGCCCTGGGTCACCAGGTTCACGCTGGGCTTGGCCATGGTCGCCAGGTAATCGTTGGACAGCAGGATGCGCTTGCACCCGATCTGGTAGTCAGGCGTCAGTTGCGCACGCAGCTTCGGGTCTTGCACTTGCCGCTGAAGCATTGCCTTGAAGGGGCGCCCCCCCAACAGCTCCATCAAGGCCTTGATGTGAGTGAAGCCGAGTGCCCGGCTTTCGTATTGGGCATAGATGCGAGCCCTGTGCAGGGCCATCGTCCAGGGCACCATCCTGAACAAGGTCTTGCGCCAGCCTGCATACGGACCGTCGGGGCGCGGCAAGATGTAGGCGGCCGAGCGCTGAAACACCGTCAGCTGACTCACTTGGCTCGCGATGGCGGGCACAAACTGGATGGCTGAAGCCCCCGTGCCGATCACCGCGACGCGCTTGCCTGTCATGTCATAGCGGTGGTCCCAGCGGGCGGAGTGACAAACATGCCCCTGGAAGCTGTCCATCCCTTCCAGCTTGGGATAGACGGGGCGGCTGAGCTGCCCTGTGGCCGTGACCAGAAAACGGGCTTGCAAGACCTGGCCACTGGTCAAGGTCACGGTCCACAGCGCGAGCTCTTCGTGGAAGCGCGCTTGCGCCACTTCACAGCCAAAGCGAATGGAAGGCAGCAGGCCGTATTTCTCGGCACAGTGCTGCAGGTATTGATGAATCTCGGCTTGAGGCGCGAACACCCTGGACCAGTTCGGATTGGGCTCAAACGAGAACGAGTACAGGTGCGACGGCACATCGCAGGCGGCACCTGGATAGGTGTTGTCTCGCCATACGCCGCCGACATCGTGCTGTTTTTCAAGGATGAGGAAATCGCCCAGGCCTGCCTTCTTTAAAGCGATGGCCATTCCGATGCCCGCAAAGCCGGTGCCGATGATGATGGTGTGAAGAGGGGGACTTCCCTCAGAGCCGATTCGCTGCATGTTTAACAACTTCGCCAAAGGTCTGTTCGATGAGGGCAGATCATGCGCAAAACCACCGGAGCTGAGAATGTTGACTGAGGTCAAACACTTTATGATTTGGGCCACTCATCTCGGTATTCACCCACCCATCCATGAACTTCTGGGACTTCAAGCGCAGTCCGGCGAGCGTCCGGCTTTTGGCCGAGTTTGGCCAGGAGCAGGGGCTGGACATCGCCAAGATCCTGGCGGGCTCCCGCTTGAAAGCGACTGACCTGGAAGATCCAGCCATCGAAATCGATGCCAGCCAGGAACTGTGTGTGGTGGGCAACCTCATTCGCGCATGCAGGCAACCTGGACTGGGGTTGGAAGTGGGCGTGCGCTACAACTTCGCGTCCTATGGACTATGGGGCTTGGGCCTCATCAGTTGCGCGACCGTTGCCGACGCGTTGACGATGGCCTTGCGCTTCATCCCCTTGACGTTTGCCTTCTGCCGCATCTCGGGGGATCTGGACAGTGAGATGTACACGCTGACCTTCGAGGCCCCGAACGTCGAGCCGGCGGTTCAGCGCTTCCTGGTCGAGCGCGATGTAGCGGCAGCCTCCCGCCTACTCAAGGAGGTCATGGGGTCGGATTTCGCTTTGTCACGGTTCACCCTCCAGCACACCGTGGAACGTGCTCCCGAGTGGCTGGACGGTCTTCTGCGCATCGGGTGCGTCCGTCCTGAATTGGGTGCCAGCAGCAACAGCCTGTCTGCTGATCGCAAGCTGTTGAGTGTGCGACTTCCTCAGGCCAATCCCGTCACGGTGGCCATGTGCGAGCGAGCCTGCGAGGAATTGATGGAGCGGCGCCGCGCCCGTCTGGGTACCAGCGAATACATACGCCAATATCTGGCAGCGGCACCGCTCAACATGACGCCTGATTTGCATCAGGCTGGGCGTGCGCTCGGTCTCAGCGACAGGACACTGAAGCGGCGCCTTCAAAATGAAGGCATCTCCTACAGGATGCTGCTGGCCGAAGTGCGCGGCCGACAAGCCAATCAGTTGCTGGCGGATGCAACGTTGTCGCTCTCCGAGATCTCCGAGCGCATGGGCTTCAGCGACCTGTCCAGCTTCTCCCAAGCGTACAAGCGATGGTTCGGTGTGGCTCCTAGTGTCGGTCGAATATCTGCAAGAGGTGGTTTGACCTGATTGATTCCACCGAATGACTTCTTGCGACACTCACCCAACATCTATGCCGGTGCATCCGCGCAGGCGGGAAGTGTTCGTCCTGAACGGTGACAGGAAGGGCCGCTGTCCTTCGGTATGAGCCGGGGCACCTCCCCGTAGTTGACACGAGGTAACGCCTTGAATGCCTGTGGCGCAGGCCTGCACGTTACGCAACTCGATGGGAGACCATCATGGGCACCACTGGCAACGCCACCTCTCGCGAGCCTTGGAATAAGGGCAACATCGTAGGGCAGAGTGCGAGAACACGCGCTCTTCAACCTGCGCATCGACAGCACGCTCGACAGAGTGACGTCGGGTGTAACGTCATCGTGTGAGGTCATCGACACTCAATGAGCGATGTTGGCGACAGCGGTCGTTCAGGCATTCGTCTCGAACGTCTCAGATCAGCCTGAAGGAGTCCTAGAGCAGAGCTTCGATGCTCTAAAGGTCAGTCGCAAGAACTAGCGTCCGTCAGTCGCAAAAATGTGGCGCCATTAGCAGCTACGTTGGCGCCCTACGGCGGAGAGGTTCTCCCGAGGGGCGATGTTTACGACTTCGGCATCTCACCGATCTGTTAATCCGTGTCGTAAGTCCTTGCCTCACAGTGAGTGATGTTTACGACTTTATTTGTCAAAAATAATGATTTTCGACCATGAACGTTGAAAACATCGCATCCAAGTCGAAGGTGCTGCAGTAACGGCGAATGCCTCCTTGCCTGAGGTACCTTGATGGACGGGCCAATGTCCTGGCTGGGCACTGGCCCGTCGTGCTTTCTGGCTCAGGTCAGGCTGCCCAAGCAGGATCCTCTGCACGTCGGGCGCTACCGGGCGCTTCGCGCGTCTCCATCGCCAGCACCTTCATTGACGTTCGCGTGGCGGTCTGCACGTCGGTCCATGAACGTTATCTGTTCTGCATTTGACTCATCAATGAGTCGGATTTGATGGCTTTAGGCGCACAAAAAGCGCGCCAAATTGACGACACTTCCGCCGTGCCCGTAGTTCCACAGGATTGTCATGGCCGTTAGCCCACCTCCCACCGTCAATGTGATCGACCTCACCGCCAGGCTCGGCCTGTACGCCCTGCGGGAGTTGGGCGTCACCACGAGCGCCGAGAGTGGTTGCTGGCGTCAGATCGCGCTGGGTGGCGTATCCGTGGCTCCCCGGCTCGACTGGCACCGCCCCGCCGTGGTCGACGAACTGACGGCGCCAGCGCCGGACTGCGCCGCCACCATCTTGCTGGTCGGTCCGGGCTCGGCGCCCACCTTGCGGGCTGCGCTGGCCTTGCTGGCGCCGCTCACCGACACGCCGGTCTGGGCTTTCCTGATGCCCAACGCCCTGGTGGAGACCACCGTTTTCAAGGCGCTTCCCCCTGAGCAGGCGGCGCGCATGCTGGCCTATCAGTTGCCTGACAGCAGCCCCCAGACGTTCTGGTTCGTGCTGATGGAGCAACTGGGCAAGCTCAGCGCCATGGCCGACCTGGCACTTCAACCATCCCACAACTTCTCACAGGACAACAATATGAGCTCGAACCTGAAGCAATGCATGGACGCCGCAATGACCATTGATGGCGCCATGGCGGCCGCTCTGGTGGACTACCGCAGCGGCATGTGCCTGGCCCAGGCGGGCGGCGGCCTCAATCTGGATCTGGCGGCAGCGGGGAACACGCAGGTGGTCAACGCCAAGCTCAAGACCATGGAGTCGCTGGGCCTGCGTCGCGGCATTGAAGACATCCTCATCACCCTGGCAGATCAATACCACCTGATCCGATTTGTGCCCAACAACCAGGGCCTGTTCCTCTACCTGGTGCTGGACAAGGCCAAGGGCAATCTGGCGCTGGCACGCTACAAGCTGACGGACATTGAGCGCTCGCTCAAGGTCTGAGGCGCTTCCTCCCGCGATCGAAGGCCTACGATGCGGTCTTCCGTGTTTGTCGACTCACCACTGCCATGCTCATTCACTCGGATTTTTCACGTCGGGCTGTCGTGACGGCCGAAGATCACCGCTGGGTGGCCTCGCCTCAGCCGGGCGTCGAGCGCGTGATGCTCGACCGCATCGGCGCCGAGCGGGCCCGTGCGACAAGCCTCGTGCGCTACCAACCCAACTCCATTTTTCCTACGCACGGGCATCCGGGCGGTGAGGAAATCCTCGTGCTGTCCGGCACCTTCTCGGATGACAGCGGCGACTACGGGCCTGGCTGGTACCTGCGCAATCCACCAGGCTCGTCGCATCAGCCCTCGAGCCTCGACGGCGCGCTGATCTTCGTGAAGCTCTGGCAGATGGCAGCAGGCGAGTCGACCACGGTGCGGGCCAACACCCGTGACTCAGCCTTGTGGCACCGAGCAGGCGACAAGGAGGTGTGTCCGCTGTATGAGAGCTCACATGAGCAGGTGAGCCTTCAACGGTTCCCGTCTGGCGCCCCGGTCCGCGTGGACACGCAGGGCGGTGCGGAGTTGCTGGTGCTCGATGGTCAACTGAGCGAGGGGCATGAACGGTTCGCACGTGGCAGCTGGATGCGCCTGCCGCCGGGCCACAGCTGTGCGCTCACGGCAGGCGCCGCCGGCGTGACGATCTACCTCAAGACGGGCCATCTGGCAGTGCTCATCGCATGAGCCAGACCAGTGCACGTGTCGCCATCATTGGCGGCGGTCTCAGTGGGCTCACCGCGGCCCTGCTGCTGGAACAGCAGGGCATGCGCGACGTCGTGCTGTTCGAGGCGCGTCACACGCTGGGCGGCCGCATCCTGTCGGTGGATGCCCGCGGAGCGGTTGTGGATGCCAGCGCGTCGGCGCTCGACCGCTTCGACCTCGGACCCAGCTGGTTCTGGCCCGATTTCCAGCCTCAGCTCGATCGGCTCGTGACGGAACTCGGGCTGCAGCGCTTTGCGCAATTCGAAGACGGCGACCTGCTCGTCGAACGATCGCCCCACGAGGTGCCGCTGCGCATGAAGGGGTACGCCACCTCGCCCCCCTCGATGCGCTTGGCCGGCGGCACGGGCGTGCTGATCGCCGCGATCTGTGCTCGGCTCCAGCACACCCGCTTGCACACGGGGCAGACCGTGCGGCGCCTGTGCCAGCGCGGCTCTCACATTGAACTGCACTGCGATGATGCAGCGGGGGAGCGCCACACCTGGCGTGTCGAGCAGGCGCTGCTGGCGCTGCCGCCTCGCCTGGCCGAGGCGCGCATCGCCTTCGAGCCGCCGCTGCCGCCCGAACTGGCTAGCCGCTGGCGTGCCACGCCGACCTGGATGGCGCCGCACGCGAAGTACGTGGCCCTTTACGACACGACGTTCTGGCGCGAGCAGCGCCTGTCTGGCGCCGCACGAAGTGCCCTGGGGCCGATGGCCGAGGTTCACGACGTCTCCATGCCCGATGGCCATGCGGCGCTGTTTGGCTTTGTGGGGGTGCCCGCGCGGGTGCGTCGCCAGGTCAGCGAGGCCGAGCTGCGTGCGCACTGCCGGGCGCAACTGGGGCGGCTGTTCGGTGAGCGTGCTGCCACGCCCATTGCCGATGCCTTGAAGGACTGGGCGATGGACCCGTTGACCGCCACGGAGGCGGACCAGGACGCCGGAGGGCAGCACGGCGAGGCTCCGCCCAGCCGTGCCGACAGCGGGCCTTGGCAGGGTTGTCTGACCGGCATCGGCAGCGAGTGGTCGCAGCAGTTCCCGGGTTACCTGGCCGGCGCGGTCGACGCGGCCATCCGGGGTGTGCGGGAATGTCTGGCGGCCGCCCGCTCAGCAGCGCCCTGATCGCCGGCTGCGCGGTTGCAGCTTGTCCAGCTCCGCGATCTGCTGCTTGAGCAGGAGCATCAGGGTGCGCGCGTCGTCCACTTCCAGCGACAGGCAGCTGATGACGCCGCCTTCTTCGCGCGCCGGGCGCGGCTGCACCAGCACTTCCACGCCCAGTTCGATCAGGCCTTTGTGGTGCCGGGCAGATTTCAGGCGCTGAATTTCGATGTCGTACGTTTTCATGAGCGTGGGGGCAAAGAGGTGCAAAGAGAGCCAGGCGCGATTGTCAGGGCAAGACCTGCCGCCATGAGGCTCGGTGGCGTGCCGCTCACGCCTGCTGGTCAATCCATGCGGTGGCCACGGCAAAGCCATGATCCTCCGCGTCCTGCATCAGGGCGAAGTGCCGCCCCTCGGTGGGCATCTTCACTTCTTCCTCGGTTTCCGAGCCGCGCACATAGGCGCTGACCACAAACTGTCGGTTGGGCGCGTCCCAGGCGGTCACCACGCGGATGCGAAACCCGCTGTGGGCGCCAATGGCCTCTTCCTGGTCGACGCCGCGTGTGACTTGATGGTCCATGACGAGACTCCTGTGCCGAGACAGCCCATCGTAGCCACCTTGCACATTCATGGAAAGCGGTCGGATGGAATGGATCTCATTCCAAGGCAGAATGACATCCCGCCAGGGCCTGACGCCCGTCTTGCCCGCTTTCCTTGCCCCGTACCGACGTGTCGCCTCCCTCCGTCATGCAACAGAGAAGAAAGACCATCCTCCTGGCCCTGGTGGCCACGGTCGTGGCCTTGAACCTGTTCCTTGTCGGACTGTTCACGGTGGCCTTGGGCGAAGCCAAGCTGCGCAAGGAGGCCGAGGTGCGCACCACGGTCGACAACCTGGCCTTGCTGCTGGACCAGAACGTGTCGTCTTCGATCCGTGGGATCGACCAGTCCCTGCGCGAAGTGCAACTGCACCTGGAGCGCGCCCTGCGCAACCAGACGCTGCTGGACGATCCGGAGGTGGGGGCGCTGGTGACTTTCCATCACAATTGGCTGGCGCAGATCGCGGAGTT
The DNA here is from genome assembly GCF_034003525.1 of Aquabacterium sp. Lineage (GTDB taxonomy): Bacteria > Pseudomonadota > Gammaproteobacteria > Burkholderiales > Burkholderiaceae_C > Aquabacterium. The sequence goes on along the minus strand of NZ_JAVEYN010000007.1, from coordinate 8,790 downwards.
GCGCGTCTCCGATGAGCGGGGCAATGTCATGTTGGGGCACCGCGTGACACCCGACACCCGCGTGAACTATGGCGATCGCGATTTCTTCGTCGCCCACCAGGCCCACAACGACGGGCGCACGCAGGCGAGCAAGCTGCTGTACGGACGCATTGCGGGTGACTGGATCACGGTGTTTTCGCGCCGCTACAACCATCCCGACGGCCGTTTTGCGGGCGTGGTCACCGCGGCCGTGCCGGTCAGGCACTTTCAGGAACTGCTGTCGGGCCTGAAAATGGGGGCGCGGGGCATTGCGCTGATGCGTGACACCGACATGACCCTGATCGCACGGGCCCCGCGCCTGGATGCGCCGGCTGGCCAGATCGGACGCCGGGGCGGCTCGCAGGAGCTGGCCGACCTGCTCGCCTCGGGGCAGTCACACGCCACCTTTTACAGCGCACGCACCGCCGATGGCGTCAACCGCACCAATGCCTATCGCAAGCTCGCCCTGATGCCGGCCTTCGTGGTAGTGGGCATGGGCGAGGACGATTATCTGGCGCAGTGGCGTGACGACGTGCGCAAGGCCGCCATCCTGTCAGGCCTGTTCCTGCTGGTGACCGTGTGCACCGCCTGGCTGCTGTGGCGCCTGATCCGCGCGAACGAGCGGGCCCACCGCCGCAGCCAGATCCTGTTGCAGAACGCCAGCGACGGCATCCACATCATCGACCTGCAGGGGCGGGTGATCGAGGCCAGCGATTCCTTCTGTCGCATGCTGGGGGTGTCGCGCCAAGAGGCCATCGGCATGAGCGTGACGCAGTGGGACGTCGCCTTGTCCGAGGCGGAAATCCGTGCGTTGATTGCGCGCGTCCATGCCTCGCGCGAGGTGACCACCTTCGAGACCACGCACCGCCGTCGGGATGGCAGCGAGCGTGCGGTCGAGATCACGGCCTTCTCGCTGGATCTGCATGGTCAGCCGGTGGTCTTCGGGTCCGCCCGCGACATCACGGAGCGCAAACAGGCCGATGAGAACCTGCGCATTGCGGCCACGGCCTTCAACTCCCAGGTGGCCATGCTGATCACCGACGCGCAGCAGCGCATCGTGCGTGTCAACGCGGCGTTCACCGAGGTCACCGGCTATGCGGCCGACGAGGTCATCGGGCAGACGCCGCACCTGCTCAGTTCGGGCCGTCACGATGCGGCGTTTTACGCGCTGATGTGGTCCGAGCTGCAAGAGCGCGGCTCCTGGCAGGGCGAGATCTGGAACCGGCGCAAGAGTGGCGAGATCTACCCGCAGGCGATCTCCATCGGTGCCGTCAAGGACGAGCGTGGTCGCGTCACGCACTATGTGTCGACCTTCATCGACATCACGTCGAACAAGACGTCCGAAGAGCAGGTGCGCAAGCTTGCCTTCTTCGACCCCCTGACTCAGTTGCCCAACCGGCGCCTGCTGCTGGAGCGTCTGGAGCACGCCTTGCGATCGTGCGCCCGCCACAAGAGCAAGGGTGCGCTGCTGGTGGTCGACCTCGACAACTTCAAGTCGGTCAACGACACGGTGGGACACCACGAGGGTGACCTGCTGCTGGAGCAGGTGTCGCGCATCTTGCAAAGCTGCGTGCGCGAGGAAGACACCGTGGCCCGTCTGGGCAGCGACGAGTTCGTGGTGATGCTCGAGGCGCTGAGCGAGGACGACATGGAGGCCGCCCGCCATGCAGAGATCGTGGGCACCAAGATCCTGCAGGCCTTGCACCGGACCTTCCAGCTGGGCAGCTCCGAGCACCGCGGCTCAGCCAGCATCGGGATCACGCTGTTTGGCGAGAACCCCGCCGAGAGCGTGGACGAGCCCTTGAAGCGCGCCGATCTGGCCATGGCGCAGGCCAAGCTGGCGGGGCGCAACCACCTCTGCTTCTTCGATGCGAAGATGCAGGCCGACATCCACGCGCGCGCCGAGCTGGACGCGGGCCTGTGGTCGGCGCTGGAGAAGGGGCAGTTCTTCCTGCAGTACCAGCCGCAGGTCTCGGCCGAGCGGCAGATCATCGGGGTGGAGGCGCTGGTGCGCTGGCGCCATCCTGAGCGGGGCATGGTCTCACCGGCCGATTTCATTCCGGTGGCCGAAGACAATGGCCTGATCGTGCCGCTGGGGCGCTGGGTGATCGAGACCGCCTGTGCGCAGCTGGCGCAGTGGGCGAGCGACCCTGACAAGGCGGGATTGAGCATCGCCGTCAACGTGAGTGCGCGGCAGCTCCGCCAGGAGCGCTTCGTGGCCGATGTGTGCGAGATCCTCGACCGCACGGGGGTCAACCCGGCTCGCCTGGAACTGGAGCTGACCGAAAGCTCGCTGGTGACCGATGTGGAGAGCGTGATCCGCAAGATGGATGCGCTCAAGGCACGCGGCGTGTGTTTTTCGCTCGATGATTTCGGGACCGGCTACTCTTCGCTGGCCTACCTCAAGCGCCTGCCGCTGGACCAGCTCAAGATCGACCAGGGCTTTGTGCGCGACATCCTGGACGACCCGAACGATGCGGCGATTGCGCGCACCGTCATCGTGCTGGCCGAGAGCCTGGGTTTGAAGGTGATCGCCGAGGGGGTGGAAACCGAAGCGCAGTCGGCTTTCCTGGGACGGCAAGGCTGCCACGCCTACCAGGGCTATCTCTTCAGCCGGCCCTTGAATGTGGCCGACCTGGAGGCCTTCCTGGCTGCCTGGCGGCCCTGACGCCTGACGCCGGTCGCGCGCTTGTGAAGGCAAGGGCCTCGGGCGTCACCGCCGGCTCAGTTCGGCCGAACGTAGGGCAGCAAGGCCTTGGCGGCTTCGATGCGCAGACCCATGTCAATGGCCGCGTTGTTCATCACGTCGAGCAAGAAGCGATGTGGGTCGGTCTGCGAGCCCGTTGGTGAGTGCCCGGTCGCGGCTGGTGTGGCTGGAGCGCCGTTCGCTGGCGGTGCGGCGGTCGGCGTTGTCTGCAGGGCTGCCGTGGTGACACCGAGCGGCGCCTGCGCCGCCGCCCACTCGGCGGGCGAGATGCTGAGCAGGCGCGCCAGCAAGTCTGCCTGTCCTTCCAGATTGGGCGGCAGGTCGAGCCAGGGCGTATCGTTGAAGACGGGCGCCAGATCGGGGGCGACGAAGGCCGACCACTGCTCCGGGCGCTCAGGCTCCGCTGGGATCGGACGTGCGTGTCGCACCCCGTGCGGGGCGGTGGCCTCGTGCACCGGCCACAGGTCCACGCGGGCGGAGGCGATGTCGCCCAGGTAACGGGCTTGCAGGCCACGCAGGACCGCGTGGCCCTGTGCCGCCGACACGCCCTGTTGCAGCGAGAACCACAGCTGATGGCCGTCGCTCCCGGACACGGCAATGGCCGGTGCGGGCCAGCCCAGGTCCAGCTGTACGCCCTGCCACACGCGCGACAGGGCGCTCCAGTCGGCCGGGCGGGCCAATTGCAGCACCAGCGCGCGCACGCGGCCTTGCCCATCGACCAGGGCGCTCGCGTCGAGCGGGTCGGCTTGCAGCACCGCATCGAGGCCGTCAGGGCGGCCAGCGCCCGCAGGTGCGTACAGGCGCCGCCATTCGGATTGCAGACGGTTCATGGCGCGTGCCGACCCCACTCAGAGGATGCGAGCGACGTCGTCAAACGGCAGGCGCGGGCCACGCGGATAGACCCCATCGGGCGCACCATAGCCCAGGTTGACCAGGAAATTGACCCGCCACTGGCCTTCCGGGAAGAGGGCCGCATTCACCTGGGCCGCATCAAAACCGGTCATGGGGCCGCAGTCCAGCCCCAGGGCGCGGGCGGCCAGGATCAGGTAGGCGCCTTGCAGGGTGCTGTTGCGGAAAGCGGTGGTTTCGGCCAGGGCGGGGTTGCCGTCGAACATCGGCTTGGCGTCGTAGGCGGGGAACTGCGTGGGCAGCTGATCCTGAAAGCGCAGGTCTGACGCGATCACCACCGTCACCGGGGCGGCGCGGGTCTTGTCGACGTTGCCGGGGCTCAGGGCGGGCAGCAGCTTGGCCTTGGCCGCGTCGCTGCGAAGGAAGAGGTAGCGCGCGGGCTGGCAGTTCATCGAGGTCGGACCCCACTTGAGCAGGTCGTAGAGCTGATGGATCGTTGCATCGCTCACGACCTGGTCGGTGAACCCATTGAAGGTGCGGGCTTGCACAAAGAGCTGGTTGAGGGCGGCGGTGTCGAGGGACTGTTTCACAGAGGGCGCTCCGAAAGGAAATGGCAATGCGGTTGCCATCCTATGCGATGCGCGCTCGGTGTTTGGGCGGTGGGGGTGTTGGGCAGGTGAGCCACGAGGGCCTTCACGCCGCCTGGATGTGCATGACGCTGTGCACGGGGGGCAGGGGCGGGGGCAACTGGCCTGCCTCCAGCGCCTCCAGCACCTGGGTCGGGTCGACCGACCAGTGCAGTTGCGTGCTGTCGCCATGCAGGCTGGCGCGGATGAGGGCGTGCTCGAAAGCCAGCACCTCGCACAGGTGCGGCAGGTGGGGCCAGTGCCCGAGGTGCCCCCAGACAAAGGCCGCGAACTGCTCGGCCTCCAGCGCGGCACAGGGCTGCGGCGGGCTGTGGCGCGCGTAGGCCTGCAGCAGGGCCTCGGTGTCGTCTTCACCCAGACCCAGCAGCAAGGTGGTGAGTGTGAGGCGCAGGGTGCGGGTCAGGTTGGCCCGCCGAGAGCCCTGGATCAGCTGCGCCAGCAGCGCGCAGCCGGGGTCGCGCACCAGGGCGTCGTTGGGTGGGGCCTCGCCATGCAAGGCGGCGGCCAGCTGGCACTCCCAGGCGCGCACCGCGGCGTGGTCTTCCGGTCGGCTGTGGCCGGCGGCCGGTGGGGTTGCTCGGCCCGGGGCCACGTGCACCATGCGTGGTGCGCGCAGCGCCCACATCGTCTGCATCAGGCTCAATTCCTGAGCCACATCGTCCAGTCCCAGTGCGGCCACATGCTCGGGCAGGATTTCGAACACCAGTGCACCCAGCGCGGGCAGCTGTGGAATCCAGCGTGCCGCCAGCTCGATCACCGGCTCAGGAATCCGCCCGTTGTGGGCGTCCAGCCAGTAGGCGCCGTGTCGACTGCCGCCGGCCAGGTGCACCTCCCACACGCGCTCCAGCGGCAGGCTGGCCATCACCTCGTCCACCGACTGGCGCCCGTTGCAGGCGTTGCACCACAGGTTGTGCAGGTCCAGCACGATGCCGCAGTCGCTGGTCTCGGCCACGGCCGCGAAGAAGTCGCCATCGCTCATCTCGCTGGCCTGGGGGCGCAGGTAGTTGACGCCGGTCTCGAAGGCCATCGGGCGGTCGACAGCGCTGCGCAGCCGCTGCAGGTTGTCGGCCGCCACGCGGGCGGTGGCAGGTGTCTGGCTGGGCGGCAGCAGAAAGCCGGCGTGCTCGATCTGGTCGAGCGGCTCGGGGCCACCCTGGGGGCGCGCGAAGCGGTTCAGGCTCAGGTGCTCGCTGACCCAGGCCGGCGCCAGTTGCGTGACCGCGTCCTGCAGCAAGTTCAGGTGGTCGAGCGGGTCGGTCACGGTGCCGCCCACCGGATGACCCATGCCGTGGATCAGCCTGGCCTGGGGCAGGGCGGCCAGCTCGTCGAGCAGGGCCGCGTTGGGCCGGTAGCGCCAGCCTTGGCGGTTGTCGTGGCGCATCTCCCAGAACGCCTGCGGTTCGATCTCGACCACCGTGGCGGGCGAGTTGGGCTCCCTCAGCAAGGGGGCCAGGATCGGCCAGTACACCACGCCCACGCCCAGCGCTTGCATGGCGATGCCCTCATCGGCCACCCTGCAGGGGGCATGGCAGCACGGCAAGGTGTGAACGAGGCGCTTTGGCCATGATGCGCTCCTGGTTGGGTGACCCGGTCAGACTAGCGGGCGACCTTCCCCAGCGTCCATCCCTAGTTTGATTTGGGTTACAAACTCGTCCCATGAGCGACCAAGAACAACCCCGCAACCCGCTGCACGGCCTGACGCTGGAGCGGCTCCTCACCGACCTGGTGGACTACTACGGTTGGGACGGCCTGGCCCAGCGCATTGCACTGCGCTGCTTCGCGCAGAACCCCAGCATCGCCTCCAGCCTCAAGGTGCTGCGCAAGACGCCCTGGGCGCGTGAGAAGGTCGAGGGCCTGTACCTCTACACGCTGCGACAGAGCCGTCGTCAGGACGGCTGAGCAAAGCCGCTCTCGATCCAGCGGATGGCGCTGGCGCTGTTGAGCTTGAAGTCCGGGCGCACGCGCACCTGGGCCACGGGCTCGCCCTCTTCGTCCAGCGCGGCCAGCAAGGCGTGCGGCTCGAATTCGTCGGGGACGATGTCGAGGGTGACCTGCCAGCTGGCGCCGGCCGCCTGCACGGACACGTTCTTGTGCAATTGCGCGCGCAGCTGCTGCTCGTGGCGCCGGATCACCTCCGAGGCGGTCTTGACCAAGGTGTGGAAGGCCGATACGTCCAGCGGCTTGGGGTTTTTCTTGTCGCGGCCCATGGTCCAAGGCCCGACCAGGGCGGGCTCGGACTCGCCGTCCACATACATGGCCACGGCCCAGCCGTCGTCGTCTTCGTTCTTGATGACCCGCGCGGTCCAGCCGTTGTCGGCCCACACGCGGGCTTCCTTGATCGTTTCGGGGGTGTCGGCTTCGGAGGGGAGATCGGAATCGTTCACGGGGATCAGTCTGGGGTGCGCAAGCTCAAGTTCGGTGGTCAATCGACGATGGCCACGCCGGCCGTGAAGGCCACGCGGTCTTTCAGGTTCGCCGCCGACTCGCTGGGCTCGGGATAGTGCCAGACGGCGTCGGCCTTCATCTCGCCGTTGACGAACAGGCTCTGGTAGTAGGCCTGGCCCTTCCAGTCGCTGGTGCGGTGGTTGCTGAAGCTGGTGTACTCGCTCTTGAGCGCTGCCTGGGGAAAGTAGTGTTCGCCTTCCACGGTGACGATGTCGTCGCTCTCTGCCACCACCACACCGTTCCAGATCGCCTTCATGCCGCACTCCTGTTGATTGAGGCGCCCATGCTAGCGCAGCTGCCCGCCGTGGCGGGCGCACCGGTCCCGCCGGCCGACAGGGCAATGTGCTTGTACAGCGCTGCAATCAGGTCCGACTGCGTCACCATGCCCAGCACCTGACGGCGTTCGTCGATGATCGGCACCCGGTGCAGGCCCTTGTCACTGAGCTGCTGCACCAGGGTGGCCACCGGCGTGTCCGGCGTGGCGCTGATGACCTGGGCGCTCATGATCTGCCCCACCACCTCGGCCTTGGTGGAGTTCGGGCCGGGCGTGCGCCGCAGCAGCCCTTGCAGGCTCGCCGCCAGGCCGGCGGTGCGTGTGTCGTCCATTTGCCGCAGGAAGTCGGCCACGGTCAGGATGCCGATCAGGCGCTGGAACTTGTCCACCACGGGCAGGGCCTTGACCTTGTGCCGGCGCAGCAGCTGCCAGGCCTCCTCCAGCTCGGTGGCGAACTCGACCGTCACGACGTCGCGCGACATGATGTCGCCACAGGTCAGGCCCACATGCCGCTCGAAGGCATGCGACACCGCCAGGTTGTACAGCGTGATCAGCTCGCTCTCCTGCACGTCGACAAAGCTGTCGAGCTGCTTGACCGCGTGCGCCAGGTCGGTGTGGTCCAGCCCGCCGCGTTGCAAGGGGGAGGCATCCCGGGTCTGGTGGCGGGGGGAGGCGGTGTCCGCCGGGGCCTGGTAGGGATAGGGCCGGCGCCACAGTAGCCGGTGGATGAGCACCGCCCCCAGCAAGAGCACGCCCACGTTCAGGCCCACCATCTCCAGCGTGTGCCACACATCGATCACGCGGCCATGGTGCTCGTGCACGATCAACAGCGCCAGGGCGCCCCCCGGTGGGTGCAGGCAGTGCATGCGCGCCATCAGCCACACCGTCAGGCCCACCGAGACGGCGGCCGCCCAGCCGGCATGGGGGATCAGGGTCACACAGGCCAGACCGGTCAGTGTGGCCACCAGGTAGCTGCCGAACACGGGCCAGGGCTGGGCCAGGGGGCTGTGCGACAGCGCGAACAGGATCACCACGCTGGCCCCGATCGGCGCCATCAGCCAGGCGTGGGCGCCGGGCACCAGCGGCAAGACCAGGGCGCTCAAGGCCACGCTCAACAGCGCACCCAGGCTGGCGCGCCGGCGCTCCGGACGAGACAAGGCAGGCGTGTCGGCGGTCAGCAGATGCAGGAGCCGACGAAGCAGGGCAGCGGGCATGGGCACAGGGGAACCAAGGAAGGCACCATTGTGGTGCCTCTGAAATAAGCCGTGGGTCCAGAGGGCATGTGACAAACCCGCAGCCTTACCATGTCCCACCTGCATCCCTTTGCCACCATGAGCCCCGCTGCCGTCCCAGGTTTCAACGCCAAACTATGGCGTCGCTTCGCCCACATCGCGGCCCCTTACTGGCGCACCTCCGAGGAGCGCTGGCGGGCGATGGGCATGCTGGGCCTGCTCATTGTGTTGCTGCTGGGGCAGACCGGCTTCAACGTGCTCTTCAACCACGAAACGGGCGAGTTCACCTCGGCCCTGGCCGCGGGCGACGCCGAGCGCTTTTGGGCCTCCATCTGGCGCTACACCGCCATCCTCGCGGCGGCCGTGCCCATCTACGGCCTGTACTACTACGTGCGCGACATCCTGGGCCTGCGCTGGCGCCGCTGGCTGACCCAGCACTTCCTGACGCGCTACTTCAGCGGGCGGGCCTACTACCGGCTCCATGCCGATGCCGGCATCGACAACCCGGACCAGCGCATCGCCGAAGACATCAACTCTTTCACGCAGCAGTCCCTGTACTTCTCGATGATCGTGCTGTCTTCGGTGATCCAGCTCGTGGCCTTTGCCGGGGTGCTATGG
>NZ_JAVEYN010000006.1:0-163270 GCF_034003525.1 Aquabacterium sp. | reverse complement strand
TGATCAGATTCATATGCCGACACTCCACAATCTCGTCAAGGGCCCCGCTCCCGCGACCGGGACGTGGGCTTTCCAATGGACCCTGAGTATCGACGCAGATTCATCCTGTTGAGGTCAATAAAAGCGCGATTGACCGGGGGGGCGCGTCTTGAAACGACGGTGAACCCACAAATATTGCGCAGGTTGCTTGAGAATTTCGTGCTCGATGAAGCGGTTCATCTGCGTGGCATCGGCCTCGGCATCGGCGGTGGGGAAGTCGTGCAGGGCCGGCAGAAAGCGCACGCGCCAGCCCTGACCGCCGGGCAGGAGCTCGGCGATCACCGGTTGCACCACCATGTTGAGCATGCGCGCCATGCGTGACGGCGCGAGCAGCGTGGCGGCCGGCACGCCGAAGAAGGGCACGAAGGCGGCATCCTGCAGACCGAAGTCCATGTCGGGCAGGTTGAAAAAGCCGCGGCCTTCCTTGATGGCGCGCAGCAGGGGCTTGACCGAGTCGCTGCGCGGGAAGATCTGGGCGTCGCCAAAGCGCAGGCGGCCGCGCTTCATCAGCTTGTCCATCAAGGGGTGGCTTTGCGCCTGGTAGATGGACGCGCCGGGGCGCGACTGGCACAGCAGGATGGCCGCACCGGCGACGTCCAGCCCCACGAAGTGCGGGCACAGCCACATCGTGGCACGGCCTTCGGTCTGGTAGACCCGTTCGGCCAGTTCGATGTCGCCCTCGACCTGGATGAGGCGGCGGATGCGCGCGGGCGAGGCCCACCACAGCACGGCACGGTCGAGCAGGCTTTGCGTCAGCCACTGGAAGTGCTGCTTGAGCAGGGCCTCGCGCTCGGCCGCAGGCATGTCGGGGAAGCACAGCTCCAGGTTGCGCAGGCCCACTTTGCGGCGCGAGCCGGCCACGTGGTACAGCATGGATCCCAGGCGGTGGGCGAGGGCGGCCAGCCAGGGCAGGGGCAGCCAGTGCAGCAGCCACAGCAGGCCCAGGGCCAGACGCAGACCAATCTCCTTCATGCCTGCCCCTCCCCGCCGCTGGCCGAGGTCAGGATCTCGGCGCGTGGGCCCTTGTAGCGGTTGTATCCCCACAGGTACTGCTCGGGTGCGTGCATGATCATCTCTTCCATCAGCCGGTTCACGGCGGCGGCGGATTGTGCCGCATCGCCAGCGGCGAGCACTTGCTCGGTGTCAGGCGGCACGCGATCGGCGTGCACGATGTAGTCGCAGCCGTGGCGCCGGCGATCGCGCCAGTTCAGGCGCTCGCCGCGCAGCAGCACGACGGCGCAGCCGGTCTGGGCCACCAGCTTGGCGGCCATCGTCATCGTGTAGGCCTCGCGGCCGAAGAAGGGGGCCCACACGCCCATGCCTTCGGGCGGGACCTGATCGGGCAGCAGGCCCACGGTCTCGCCTTTCTTGAGCGCGCGCAGCATCTGCCGCACCCCGCTGAGGGTGGCGGGGCTGGTGAGCATGCCGGGGCGGTTGCGGGCGTTTTTCATCAGCTCGGCCAGCCAGGCCTGCTTGGCGGGGCGGTACAGCGCCGTGATGGGCTTGTGTGCGCCAAAGCGGTCGGCATAGGCCTGAGCCGTGATCTCGAAGCAGCCCAGGTGAGGGGTGAGCAGCAGCAGACCGCGGCCTTCGGCCAGGGCCGCATCGACCACCTCGGGGCGCACCCAGCGCACGCTGTTGCCCAGCGGCAGGTTGCGCGGGCGGCCCCACAGGCGGGGTGATTCGCTGACCATCTTGCCGGCATGGGCCACGGCCTGCCAGCGCTGCCAGCGGCTCAGCCCGGCCGCACGGGCGTGGGTGTTCAGGCGCTGCCGGTACGAGGGCGACAGGAGGTAAGCCAGCCAGCCCAGCAGGCTACCCAGGGGGTGCAGCACGGCCAGGGGCCAGCGGGACAGCATGAAAAACAGGCGGGCCATGAAACGGAGCTTGAGCCAGAACACAAAACCCTGATCTTCGCAGATCCCGAAGCTGCACGCGCCGGCGAGTTTGGCTACACTATGCAGATCGCCGAGTTAACAGGACAACTTGCGGGGCGATTCACAAATCCCGCTAAAGCGTTCGCCGCTGTGCACCCTTCCCAGTTTCACAGCCTTGGCGACGCCGAGGTCTATGTTTTTGAACTGGAGCACACAGCGTGTCGAACGACTATCTTTTCACTTCCGAATCCGTCTCTGAAGGCCACCCCGACAAGGTGGCTGACCAGATCTCGGATGCCATCCTCGACGCCATCCTGGCGCAGGATCCCCTCTCCCGCGTGGCCGCCGAGACCCTGACCAACACCGGTCTGGTGGTGCTGGCGGGTGAAATCACGACCCAGGCCAACGTCGACTACATTCAGGTCGCGCGCGACACCATCAAGCGCATTGGCTACGACAACACCGAGTACGGCATCGACTACAAGGGTTGCGCCGTGCTGGTCGCCTACGACAAGCAGTCCAACGATATCGCCCAGGGCGTGGACCGCGCCAGCGACGACTACCTGAACATTGGCGCTGGCGACCAGGGTCTGATGTTCGGCTACGCCTGCGACGAGACGCCCGAGCTGATGCCCGCGGCCATCTACTACGCCCACCGTCTGATGGAGCGTCAGGCCCAGCTGCGCAAGGACGGCCGCCTGCCCTTCCTGCGTCCGGACGCCAAGAGCCAGGTCACGCTGCGCTATGTGGACGGCAAGCCCGTGGGCATCGACACTGTGGTGCTGTCGACCCAGCACAGCCCCGACCAGTCCGAGACGTCGCACAAGATGAAGGACAGCTTCTACGAGGCTGTGCGCGAGGAGATCATCAAGCCGGTGCTGCCCAAGGAATGGCTGACGGCCGACACCAAGTATCTGATCAACCCGACCGGGCGTTTCGTCATCGGTGGCCCGCAGGGCGACAGCGGCCTGACCGGTCGCAAGATCATCGTCGACACCTACGGCGGCGCCTGCCCGCACGGCGGTGGTGCCTTCTCTGGCAAGGATCCCACCAAGGTGGACCGTTCGGCCGCCTACGCAGCCCGCTATGTGGCCAAGAACGTGGTGGCCGCCGGTTTGGCACGCAAGTGCCAGGTGCAGGTGGCCTACGCCATCGGCGTGGCCCGTCCGATGAACGTGACCATCAACACGGCCGGCACCGGTGTGATCCCGGACGAGCAGATCGCCAAGTTGGTGAATGCCCACTTCGACCTGCGCCCCAAGGGCATCATCCAGATGCTGGACCTGCTGCGCCCGATCTACCAGAAGACCGCGGCTTACGGCCACTTCGGCCGTGAGGAGCCCGAGTTCACGTGGGAGCGTACGGACAAGGCTCAGGTGTTGCGCGCAGAGGCTGGCCTGAAGGGCTGATCATCCCCGTGCACAATCCAAGGCCGCCTCGTGCGGCCTTTTGCTTGTCTGGAGACCCCGCATGAACGCACGCACCCACCTGTCGGAAGCCACTTGGCTGGCCCTCGTCGCGGCCGTGCTCGCCTGGTCCTGGATCGGGGCCTACGACCCCGGTGTCTGGGTCATGGAGGTGCTGCCGGTGTTCATCGCGGTGCCGGTGCTGGCCTTCACGCGGTCGCGCTTTCCGCTCACGCCTCTGGTCTACGCCCTGATCCTGGTCCACGCCATCATCCTGATGGTGGGCGGGCACTACACCTACGCCCGCGTGCCGCTGGGCTTCTGGCTGCAGGAGTGGTTCGATTTCAGCCGCAACCATTACGACCGCATCGGTCACCTGGCGCAGGGCTTCATTCCTGCCATGGTGGCACGCGAAATCTTGCTGCGCCAAACCCCGTTGAAGCCGGGCGGTTGGCTGTTCTTCCTGGTCACCAGTGTGTGCCTGGCCATCAGCGCCGCCTACGAGTTCATTGAATGGTGGGCCGCGCTGGCGCTGGGCGCCGGCGCCGACGAGTTCCTGGCCACCCAGGGCGACCCGTTCGACACCCAGGCCGACATGCTGATGGCCACGCTGGGCGCCATGCTGGCCCAGGCGCTGCTGGCGCGCTGGCACGACCGCCAATTGGCACCCCTGGCACGTCGGTGAAAGGTCGTTGACGCGTCGCGCCGGCGCTGAGTGGCTGGCCTGATGCGGGCGCGCTGCCCCCCGCACTGGTGCCGTGTCAGCCCCGTTGTGTGTCCGTCTGGAAGGCATTGACCGCTGCCGACAGCCGGTGCGCTTGCTCGGTGAGGCTGGCTGCTGCGGCCGTGGACTCTTCCACCAAGGCCGCGTTCTGTTGCGTCATCTGGTCGAGCTGACTCACGGCCTGGTTGATCTGGCCGATGCTGCTGCTTTGCTCGGCCGCCGAGGCTGAAATCTCGCTGATCACGCTGCTGACGCGCACCACGTCGTTGACGATCTCCTGCATGGTCTTGCCGGCGTCCTGCACCAGTTGCGAGCCCGACTCCACCTGGGTCACCGAGGCGCCGATCAGGCTCTTGATCTCGCGTGCGGCTTCGGCGCTGCGCTGCGCCAGCGTGCGCACCTCGCCGGCCACCACGGCAAACCCACGGCCCTGCTCGCCCGCCCGGGCGGCTTCCACGGCCGCGTTCAAGGCCAGGATGTTGGTCTGGAAGGCGATGCCGTCGATCACGCCGATGATGTCGCCGATCTTGCGCGAGGCCTGGGCGATGCCGTCCATGTTGTTCACCACCCGGTCCATGACCTCACCGCCGCGGCGCGCCGTGGCCGAGGCCTGCTCCACCAGGGCGTGCGCCTGTTGCGCGGCATTGGCCGACTCGTGGACGTTGCCCGTCAGCTCGATCATCGACGAGGCGGTTTCTTCCAGGTTGGCCGCCGTTTGCTCGGTACGGTTGGACAGGTCCTGGTTGCCCACCGCGATCTCGTTGGAGGCCGTGTAGATGCTGTCGGTGGTGTGTCGCACATCGCCCACCAGGCGGTTGAGCGAGCTGCTCAGCGTGCCCAGCGAGTTCAGCAACTGGCCGATTTCGTCGCTGGCTTGCGAGCTCACGTGCACGCGCAAGTCGCCCGCGGCCATCTGGGCGGCGGCGGCCACCGCGGTGTTCAGGGGGCGGCGGATGGAGCGGATCAGCAGCGCGGCGCTCAGAACCATCGTGCCCATCACGGCCAGGGCCATCACGCCCGCGATCAGCACCGTGCCACGGCGCGCCTCGCCAAACTGGTGGCGCAAGGCGGTGGCGGCCCGCGGCTGCATGGCCGAGAACTCGCGCAGGGCCTCGGTGTAGGCCTTCAGCGCCGTCTCGATCTGCTCGGGCTGGGCCAGGGCCTGGGTGAACTGCGCCTGTGCCGCATCAATGCGCGCGAGCTGGGCTCGGTCGGCTTCGTCCAGCGACAGGCCGTCCAGTTGCTGGCGGAGTGTCAGCAGCTTGGCCTGGCTCTGCTCGCGGGCCGCGGCCAGCGGATCGATGGCGCCGGGTGTGTGGCTCAGCACGGCAGCACGGTTCGCCTCGGCTTCACTCTGGCTGGCCCACTCCTGGGCGAGTGCCAGCTTGGTGTCCAGTTGCGCGAACGCCGCATCAAAGCGGGCCGTGAGCTTGGCCGTGCGCAGGCCCGAAAAGCCGACGATGAACACGTTGGCGACGATCAGGAAGATCACGCCCAGCCAGAGTTTGCGGGCGATGCCCAGGTTGTGAAGACGCATGCCGACGACCAGAAAAGGGGGCCAGGCCCCCGGGTGAATAAATGACACGCGCATGTTGCGCGCGAACGTCGATGTAATGAGTATGAGCTAGGGGTAACCCTGAGTAAAATGCCGCGCTTTGCGGTGATTTCGCGCAGCTCCCTTGAACGGTGCACGTTCATCGAACCTAAGATGGAATGATCCGCAGCGGCGCCTGCATCTTTGTCTCACCATGCTCCGAAAGATCCCCACCGATTCCCTGCGCGTTGGCATGCACGTTCACGAGGTGTGCGGCTCATGGCTGGATCACCCGTTCTGGCGTGGCTCTTTCAAGGTCACCGATGCAGCCCAGATTGGCCAGCTCGGCGCCATCCGCGAGGTGATCATCGACACCGACAAGGGGCGCGACGTGGACATGGCCGTGATGGACGACATCGAAGTGCCGTCCACCGATTTCGCTGACCTGCCCGAGCCACTGCCCACGGCCCCGGCGCCGCTGGCCCCACCGCCTCCGACGCCCCAGGAACGCGCCACCTTCCGCGAGGAGCTGGCCCGGGCCGGACGCGTGCTGGCCAAGTCGCGCGAGGCCATGCAGACGATGTTCCAGGACGCCCGCATGGGCAAGGCCCTCGACACCGAGCATTGCCTGCCGCTGGTGCGGGAGATCGCCGATTCGGTCGAGCGCAACCCCGGCGCCCTGGTCAGCCTGGCCCGCCTCAAGACGAGCGAGGCCTACACCTTCATGCACTCCGTGGCGGTGTGCGCGCTGATGGTGTCACTGGCCCGCCAGCTCAAGCTCAGCGAGGCCCAGGCGCGTGAAGCCGGCATGGCCGGTCTGGTGCACGACATGGGCAAGGCCCTGATGCCGCTGGAGGTGCTCAACAAGCCCGGCGCCCTCACGCAGGAAGAGTTCGCCATCATGAAGAGCCACCCCGAAGAGGGCTACAAGCTCCTCAAGGAAGGCGGCGCGGTGGGGCCGGTGGCGCTGGACGTGTGCCTGCACCACCATGAAAAGATCAACGGCCGAGGCTACCCCAAGGGACTCAAGGGCGACGAGATCAGCCTGTACGCCAAGATGGGCGCCGTGTGCGACGTCTACGACGCCATCACGTCCAACCGGCCCTACAAGGCTGGCTGGGACCCGGCCGATTCGCTCATGAAGATGGCGGCCTGGACCAAGGAAGGGCACTTTGACGAGCGCGTGTTCCAGGCCTTCGTCAAGAGCATCGGCATCTATCCGACCGGCTCGCTGGTCAAGCTGCAGTCCGGCCGCTTGGCCGTGGTGGTGGAGCAGGGCAGCGGCTCACTGCTCTCGCCCATCGTGCGCGTGTTTTTCTCGACCAAGTCCAACCAGCCCATCCCGGTCGAGCTGCTCGACCTGAGCAAGACCGTGGACCAGATCGTCTCGCGCGAGTCCAAGAGCCAATGGGGCTTCCAGAACCTCGATCAGCTCTGGAACCAGCCGGGCTGAACCCGGCGCCCCGCCTTCCGGCTCACTGGTTCGACAGGCTCAGGCCCGCGTGCTCGCGCAGCGGGTGGAAGTGCACTTGCGGATGGCGCTCGGCCGTCAGCCGCAGGTCGTAGGCCGAGGTCATCATGTAGGCCAGGGTGTCGGCCGCGTCCAGCGCCAGCTTGCTGGCATTCTCGTCGGTGAACTTTTTCAGGGCCGCCGGGGTGTCAGCCGTGATCCAGCGCGCGCCCACGAAGCGGCAAGGCATCAGGCGGATGTCGACGCTGTACTCGGCCTTCAGGCGGTGCTGCACCACTTCGAACTGCAGCTGACCCACGGCGCCCAGCAGCATGGAGCCGCCGACTTCGGGGCGGAACACCTGGATGGCCCCTTCTTCGCCCAGTTGCACCAGGCCCGCCTGCAGCTGCTTCGATTTCATCGGGTTGGCCAGCTCAACCGTCTGGAACAGCTCGGGCGCGAAAAAGGGCAGGCCGGTGTACTGCAGGTTGATGCCATCGGTGATGGTGTCGCCCAGCTGCACACCGCCGTGGGTGGTGAAGCCGATGATGTCGCCGGCAAAGGCCTCGTCCACCGCCTCGCGGCGCTGCGACAGGAAGGTCACCACCGAGGTGGGGCGCAGCTCCTTGCCCGAGCGCTGCACCTTGAGCTTCATGCCCGGGGTGTACTTGCCCGAACACACGCGCACGAAGGCGATGCGGTCGCGGTGTGACGGGTCCATATTGGCCTGCACCTTGAACACCACGCCGGAGAAGTTCTCCATGTCCGGGGCGATCTCCTTGTGCGAGCCGTCTTTCTCGGTGCTGAAACGCGGGCGCGGCGCGGGCGCCAGGTCCACCAGCGCGTCGAGCACCTCCTGCACCCCGAAGTTGTTCACGGCCGAGCCGAAGAACACCGGGGTCTGTTTGGCCGCCAGGAACAGCTCCAGGTCGAAGGCCGGGGCGGCTTCGGCCATCAACTCCATATTGGCCTCGGCCAGTTCCCATTCGTGACCAAAACGGGCGTGCAGCTTGTCGCGCTCACTCAGGGGCACGATCTCGTCGTCTTCGCCACGCTTGTCGGCGCCGGCGTCGAACAGGCGCATGCTTTGCGTGCGCAGGTTGACGATGCCGCCAAAAGCCTTGCCCTGACCCACGGGCCAGGTCATGGGCACGCAGGGCATGCCCAGCTCCTGTTCGACCTCATCGAGCAACTCGAGCGGGTCGCGGCCTTCGCGGTCCATCTTGTTCACAAACGTGATGATGGGCGTGTCGCGCTGGCGGCAGACCTCGATCAGGCGCTTGGTCTGGGTTTCCACACCGTTGGCCGCATCGATCACCATCAGCGCCGAGTCCACGGCGGTCAGCACGCGGTAGGTGTCTTCCGAGAAGTCCTTGTGGCCGGGGGTGTCAAGCAGGTTCACCACATGGTCGCGGTAGAGCATCTGCATCACGCTGGAGGCCACCGAGATGCCGCGCTGCTTTTCGATCTCCATCCAGTCCGACGTGGCATGGCGCGAGGCCTTGCGACCCTTGACGGCCCCGGCGATGTGGATGGCGCCCGAGAACAGCAGCAGCTTTTCCGTCAGCGTCGTTTTACCGGCGTCAGGGTGGGAAATGATCGCAAAGGTGCGACGGCGGCTGGTTTCTGGGGCAAAAACTGAGGTGGTCACGGCAAGCTGGCTCCGGCGAAGCCCGACATGCTAGCCGATTCGCTCCCGACGGTCATCCCTGGCGCTCACCCTCCCGGGGCGATGCCTAGCAACTGGCCGAGGGGTTCCGGGCGGTGAATCAGGTAGCCCTGGGCATAGTCCACCCCCAGGTCCAGCAGCTCCTGCAAGATGGGGTCGTTCTCGACGAACTCGCCCACGGTCTTCAGGCCCATGACCCGGGCCACGTCGCAGAAGCAGCGCACGGCGGCGCGGTCGAGCGGATCGTGCACCACGTCCTTGATGAACTGGCCGTCGATCTTGAGGTAGTCGACCTGCAGGGCCTTGAGGTAGCCGAAGGACGAGGAGCCCGAGCCGAAATCGTCGAGCGCCAGGCGCATGCCCAGGCGGCGCATGCCCTGGATGAAGCTGCCGGCTTCGGCCAGTTTGGTGATCGCGGCGGTTTCGGTGATCTCGAAGCACAGCTTGCTCAGGTCGACCGGCTGGCGCTCGATGAGCTCGAGCAGGTAGCGCTGGAAAGCCGGGTCGGCAATCGACTGACCCGAGAGGTTGACCGCCAGGGTGTGCACCGCCTCAAGCGCCGGGTGGCGCGAGGCCAGCAGGGCGAACACCTGGCGCACCGCCCAGCGGTCGATGCGCGAGGCCAGCTGGAAGCGTTCGGCGGCGGGCAGGAAGGCGCCTGGCGGAATGACGGCGCCATCGTCGTCTTGCAGGCGGATCAGCACCTCGCAGCGCAGCCCTTCGCCATTGGGGCGGATGGGAGCGATGCGCTGGGCGTACAGCACGAAGCGGTCTTCGTCCAGGGCCTGCTCCAGGCGTGTGGCCCATTGCATCTCGCCCTTGCGTGTCTGCATGGTCTGGTCGGTGTCGAACCACAGGTGCACGCGGTTGCGGCCCGCTTCCTTGGCCGCGTAGCAGGAGGTGTCGGCGGCCTGCATGATGGCGTCGGGGTGGCGCCAGCGCCGGTCCAGCGGCACCAGGCCGATGCTGGTGCCGATGCGAAATCGCCGGCCTTCGTGCACGAAGCGGAACTCCTCCATCTGGTCGCAGATCTTCTGTGCGACGCGCTCGGCCTGTTCGACCTCGCAGTGCTCCAGGATCACGCCGAACTCGTCGCCGCCCAGGCGCGCCAGGGTGTCGCGTGCGCGCACGCAGTTGTTGAGCAGTTCGGTGACCTGACGCAGCAGCTGGTCGCCCACCGCATGGCCACAGGCGTCGTTGACGAGCTTGAACTGGTCCAGGTCGATGTACATCAGCGCGTGCGCGCTGCCGCGCTGCAGGCTGTCGTTGAGGGCGCGCTGCAGACGGGCCTCGAACTCGCTGCGGTTGACCAGGCCGGTGAGCTCGTCGTGCGTGGCCCGAAAACGCATCTCGTGGCCCATGCGACGCTGCTCGGTCACATCGTGGAACACCAGCACCACGCCCAGGACCTGTCCCTGGGCGTCGCGGATGGGGGCGGCCGAATCCTCGATGCCGTAAGGCGTGCCGTCGCGCGAGATCAGCCGCGTGAGCCGGGTGGGCGGGTCGATCAGGTCGTCGCACAGGCTGCGACTGACCGGGCACATCTCCGGCTCGCCGGTGGCCTCGTCGACGATGTGGAACACCTCGCTCAAGGGCCGGCCACCCGCCTCGGCATTGTTCCAGCCGGTCATGCGCTCGGCCACGGGGTTGAGCCACTGCACCCGCCCGTGGGCGTCGGTGGTGATGACCGCGTCGCCGATCGAGTGCAGGGTCACCCGCAGCAGCTCGTGCTTCTCGGCCAGCTCGCGCTCCATGCGCTTGCGCTCGGTGATGTCGTAGTTGGTGCCCAGCATGCGCAGTGGGCGACCGTCTTCGTCGTAGAACACGGTGGCGCTGGCGTTGACATCGCGGATGCCGCCATCGCCGTGAACGATCCGGAAGTCGAAGTTCATGGGCCGCCCGGTGGCGACGGCGCGGGCCATTTCCTGCTCGCACATCGCCAGATCGTCGGGGTGCACGGTGCGGCGCCAGTCCTCGGCGCGTCCCTCAAACTGCTCGCGGCGCATGTCGAAGATCTGGAACATCATCTCGCTCCAGGTCAGGCGCTGGTGGACCAGGTCGAGCTCCCAGATGCCGATGCCGTTGGCCTGGGTGGCCAGGGCCAGGCGCTCCTGGTTGGTGCGCAGCGCCGCTTCCACGGCGTGCTTCTCGGTGACGTCCTCGAGGATGGCCAGCGAACGCAGCAGGCGCCCCTGTTCGTCCCGCTCCATGGTGGCCGACAGCAGCACGTCGATCAGGGTGCCGTCCTTGCGCACCATCTGGTACTCGATGTGCTCGCAGCGCCCATCGCGCAGGTAGCGGGGCAGGACCACATTGCGGGCGTAGGCATGTGATTCGGGCGTGAGGAAGTCGGCCGAATTGCGCCCGATCACCTCGCTGCGCTGGTAGCCCATCTTGGCCAGCCAGGTGTCGCTGACGGTGAGCAGGCGCCCCTGCGCATCGATCGAGTGCAGCATGGCCGGTGTCGACTCGTAGAGCGAGCGCAGGCGGGTCTGGCTGTCCTTGAGCGAGCGCTCGGTGAGCTTGCGCTCGGTGATGTCGCGGCCCACCGACTGCACCGCCCACACCCGCCCCTGGGCATCGCACAGGGGGTGGTGGGTCCAGCTGGTCCAGTGCGCGTCGCCCGCATCGTTGGGGTGGCGCACCTCGCTGCCCAGCACCAGGCCGTGGGCGCACACGGCGGCCACCTGGGAAACCACCGCTTCGCGGTCGGCGGCGGGCAGGTGCTCGTACAGGCTGGTGCCGATCAGGTCTTCGGCCGGGTGGCCCACGTGCGCGGCAAAGGCCGGGTTGACGAAGGTCAGGCGCCCTTGCGGGGTGGCCAGGCTGATCAGATCGGTCTGGCTCTCGACGATGGCGCGGTAGCACGCCAGTTCGGTCTTGGCACCGCCGGGGGCCAGCGCCTCGCTCGGCGCGGGCGCCAGCGCGGGGCCGAGCACCTGGGCCAGCGCACTGAACTGCGCCTGAGTGGCGGCGTCCAACTCGCGGGGCCGGGTGTCCATCACGCACAGGGTGCCCAGGGGCTGGCCGTCCGGGCCGGGTAGGGCCAGGCCGGCGTAAAAGCGGATGCCGGCCGGGCCACTGGCCAGCCAGTCGTCCTGCCAGGGCGGGGTGGCGGCCACATCGGGCACCACGAGCAGGCCCCGGTGGTTCAGCGTGGCGATGGTCCAGGCCAGGTGGGGCAGGGCGGCGCCGGATGCGTCCAGGCCGACGGGCTGGCCCAGATCCAGGCCCACTTGTGCCAGCAGATGCTGGCGCTGCGGTGTGACCCGGCTGAGGAGGGCGATCGGGGTCTGACACAGTGTGCAGGCCAGAGCCGCCAGCGCGGTGAGGCCCGCGTCAGGCACGACGGCCCCCGTACCCGAAGCCGGTGGCGCGGGTGCAGCGTCATGGGGTCGGTGCGCAGACATTGTCATGACGTGTCATGTTAGCCCTGTCGTCGAATGCCACCGTCGGTGTCTGCCCGCATGCCTCGGGTGTTTCGTGTCCAAATGTGCCTCCGTGGGCGTCAAGCGGGGTCAAAGCCCCTGCAAGCCGCCGACTTTCCCCTCAAAACAGCCCCACCGGGCCGAGGCTCGCTTTATACTGGCGGCCGCTTTCGAGGAGCGTTGCAAGGTCCACCTCCGGATCCCAGGCTCGAAAGACTTGACTTCTGCAACGGCGCTCACCCGCATGTGTCCCGCTGGGTGAGTGGTATCTCTCTGTGTCTTTTTGACCCCCGGTAGCGCACGGCGGCTTCTGAACGTTGAGGAGCTTTGTCCATGTCCGCTGTAAACACCAAACTGATCACCGAGCACAAGGGCGTGCCTTGCGCCATTGCCGACCTGTCGCTGGCCGCCTGGGGCCGCAAGGAACTGAAGATCGCCGAGAGCGAAATGCCCGCGCTGATGGCCATCCGCGAGGAATACGCCCCCAAGCAGATCCTCAAGGGCGCGCGCATCACCGGCTCGCTGCACATGACCATCCAGACTGGCGTGCTGGTCGAGACCCTGCAAGCCCTGGGCGCCGACGTGCGCTGGGCCTCGTGCAACATCTTTTCGACCCAGGACCATGCCGCTGCTGCCCTGGTCGAAGCCGGCACCCCGGTGTTCGCCTACAAGGGTGAGTCGCTGGAAGACTACTGGGACTACACCCACCGCATCTTCGACTTCGGCCCCAAGGGTTCGGAAGGCGAAGGCCCCAACATGATCCTGGACGACGGTGGTGACGCCACGCTGCTGATGCACCTGGGCAAGAAGGCCGAGACCGACCCGTCGGTGCTGGCCAACCCCGGCAGCGAAGAAGAGCGCATCCTGTTTGCCGCCATCAAGGCCAAGCTGGCCGAAGACGGCACCTGGTACAGCCGCAAGTCGGCCCAGATCATCGGCGTGACCGAAGAGACCACGACCGGTGTGCACCGTCTGAACGAAATGTCCGCCAAGGGCACCCTGATGTTCCGCGCCATCAACGTGAACGACTCGGTGACCAAGTCCAAGTTCGACAACCTGTACGGCTGCCGCGAATCGCTGGTCGACGGCATCAAGCGCGCCACCGACGTGATGATCGCCGGCAAGGTCGCCGTGGTGGCCGGCTACGGTGACGTGGGCAAGGGCTCGGCCCAGGCCCTGCGCGCCCTGAGCGCCCAGGTGTGGGTCACCGAAATCGACCCGATCAACGCCCTGCAGGCCGCCATGGAAGGCTACCGCGTGGTGACGATGGACTGGGCCGCCGACAAGGCCGACATCTTTGTGACCACCACCGGCAACCGCGACGTGATCACCTATGAGCACATGGCCGCGATGAAGAACAACGCCATCGTCTGCAACATCGGTCACTTCGACAACGAAATCCAGGTTGCCAAGCTGGAAGAGAAGTGCCAGTGGGAAGAGATCAAGCCCCAGGTCGACCACGTCATCTTCCCCGATGGCAAGCGCATCATCCTGCTGGCCAAGGGCCGTCTGGTGAACCTGGGCTGCGGTACGGGTCACCCCAGCTATGTGATGTCGTCGAGCTTCGCCAACCAGACCATCGCCCAGATCGAGCTGTTCGCCCACAGCGACGCCTACGACGTGGGCAAGGTCTATGTGCTGCCCAAGCACCTCGATGAAAAGGTGGCCCGCCTGCAGCTGACCACGCTCAACGCCCAGCTCACCGAGCTGACCGACGAGCAGGCCGCCTACATCGGTGTGCCGAAGCAGGGCCCTTACAAGCCCGACACGTATCGCTACTAACCACCCCCTACGGCCTTCGGCCGCCCCCTCAAGGGGGCAACCGCCAGCAGCCCGGCCAAGCCGGTTCTGCGGCGGTTAGCTGGATCTCTGGCGCCGAGGTTGTTTCACAGGATTCACCATGCCACGCGCAGACCAACTCATCGTTCAACAAGGGCACGCGCCCACCCGCTCGGCCGCTCATCGTTTGATTGATGCGCGGGCGGTGCAGTGGCTCGGCCCCAAGGGCTGGACCGTGCTGCGCAAGGCTGGCGAAGACCTGCCGGAAGACGCCCAGTTCCGCGTCACCAATGACGAGGAACTGCGCTGGGTGTCGCGCGCCGGGCTCAAGCTCGAAGGCGCGCTGCAACAGATCGACCTGGACGTGACGGGCATGACCTGCCTGGACATCGGCCAGAGCACCGGTGGCTTCACCGATGTGCTGCTGTCGCAGGGCGCCACGCGCGTCGTGGGCGTGGAAGTGGGCCATGGCCAGATCCACGAGAAGCTCAAGGCCGACGAGCGCGTGGTGGTGCTGGAGAACGTCAACGCCCGTGAGCTGGAAGACAGCCCGCTGCGCGAGCACGCCCCGACCGAAGGCTTTGACCTGATCGTGGCCGACCTGTCCTTCATCGCCCTGTCCAAGATCGTGCCCCACCTGGCGCCGTGGCTCAAGCCGGGTGGGCAGGTGCTGATGCTGATCAAGCCTCAGTTCGAAGTGGGCAAGGACCACGTGGGCAAGGGCGGTGTCGTCAAGGACCCGGCCCAGCACGCCCGCGCCCGTGACATGGTGCGCCGCGCCTGTACCGACCTGGGCTGGACGGTCCACAAGGGCTTTGCCAGCTCGATCGCCGGTGGCGACGGCAACCTCGAATTCTTCATCTGGGCGCAGTCGCCGCAGGCCTGATCATCCTCCTGACCGGCCCGGCGGGCTCAAGCGCCCACCTTGAAAGACAACACATGACGCAGTCATCCCCGAACTCCCTGCCGGTGAGCGTGGAGTTCTTCCCGCCCAAGACTCCGGAAGGGGTCGAGAAGCTGGCCGCCGTGCGCCAGCAGTTGTACGCGATCCGTCCCGAGTACTGCTCCGTCACCTACGGGGCCGGCGGCAGCACGCAAGACGGCACCATCCAGACGGTGCGCGCCATCCTCAGTGAAGGCTGCGATGCGGCGCCGCATTTCTCGTGCATCGGCGCGAGCAAGGCCAGCGTGCGCGAGCAACTCGCTCAGTTCAAGGCCGATGGCATCAAGCGCATCGTCGCCTTGCGCGGCGACCTGCCCAGCGGCTATGGCGGCTTCGGCGAGTTCCGTTACGCCAGCGACCTGGTGGCCTTCATCCGCGAGGAAACCGGCAGCCACTTCCAGATTGAAGTGGGCGCCTACCCCGAGATGCATCCGCAGGCGCGCAACCCGCAGGCTGACCTGCAGGCCTATGCCACCAAGGTCAAGGCCGGGGCCGATGTGGCCATCACCCAGTACTTCTTCAACAGCGACGCCTACTTCCGCTTCGTCGAAGAGGCCGAGGCGCTGGGCGCGGCCATCCCGGTCGTGCCGGGCATCATGCCCATCATCAACAGCAGCCAGTTGCTGCGTTTCTCGGATGCCTGTGGCGCCGAGGTGCCACGCTGGATCCGCACCCGCCTGGAAGGTTTTGGCGACGACAAGGCCTCCATCCAGGCCTTCGGGCTGGACGTGGTCACCGACCTGTGCGAGCAGCTGCGTGCCGGCGGCGTGCCGGGCCTGCACTTCTACACGATGAACCAGTCGGCGCCGGTGCTGGCGCTGTGCGAGCGTCTGGGTTTGATCCCGGCCTGATGATCGGGGCTCGTTCGCCAGGCTGAGTCACGGCTGCAAGGGCCGTGTCAACAGGGTGTGGCGCGCCGGCATCGGGTTTTCCTGATCTGGCGCAAACACCCTGAGCTTCTCAGGGTTGCTCCCTGCTTTCGCTGAACGGACTTGATGTGGCGCAAGTCTGGCGCGAGGGCCACTTGTTGCAATGTGTTCATGGCGGCGCCGAAGGTCGGTGTCGCAACGCTTCCCTGTCATCCAAAGGACTGCATCATGAACAAGACCCTCCGCGCTGTGGCCATCGCCGCTCTGTCTGTCGCCGCTCTGACCCCTGCGATGGCGCAGGAATCTCCCTGGCAGGTGCGTGTGCGTGCGGTGAATCTGGATCCGGCCAACAAGGATCAGACCACGCTGGGCGCGGACCTGAATGTGAATGCCAAGCTGATCCCTGAAGTGGACATCAGCTACTTCTTCACGCCCAACATCGCCGCTGAACTGATCCTGACCTACCCGCAAAAGCACAACATCAAGTCGGGTGACACCGTGATCGGTAGCCTGCGTCACCTGCCACCCACCCTGACGGTGCAGTACCACTTCATGCCCAACGACACGGCCATCCGTCCCTACGTCGGTGCGGGTGTGAACTACACCAACTTCTCCAGCGTGAACACCGTGGTGCCTGGTGTCAATCTGAAGCGCGGCAGCTGGGGCTGGGCGCTGCAAGCCGGCATGGACATTCCGCTGAACAAGCAATGGTCGATCAACCTGGACGTCAAGAAGGTACAGATCCACGCTGACGTGACCCACAACGGTGTCGGCGTGGGCACCCTCAAGGTCGACCCTCTGCTGATCGGCGTGGGCCTCGGCTATCGCTTCTGAGGCAGCTCACCGCGTGAGCCTGTCCAGGCTCCGCGCCCCGCAGGGCTCCCACTTGGGAGCCCTTTTGCATGGCAAAGCGCGATTCGGCGTCAAATGCCCCCAGGCACGCGGCCGCAACCTCCCTCGCATGGGGGGTGTTTAAGGGTGAACGCTAAAGGGCCATGAAGGCACTGCTTGCAAGATCGACACATCGGCGGTGAAAACCGCGTCGTCCACACACACCAATCAAGAGGTGATCGCATGCAAGCACGCTCTGCCATCCTGAAGTCCACTGTTTTGGCCGCCTTGCTGGCGACCAGCCTCTCGGCCGCGCAAGCCGCCAGCTTCACCGCCCCCACCTCGGCCGTGCTGTCGCTCGGTGGGTTGACGGGCATCTTGGGCTCGGCCACCTTCACCGGCCTCGGTGGCGCCAGCTTCGATGCCGCCACCAGCACCCTGACCTCGGCCTTCACCTCCGTGAACCTCAGCAACGGTTCGGCGTCCGACCTGATCGCTCTGACGAGCGCCAGCGACGGCCTCCGTCTGGCCTCCGGGGCTGACATCGTCGACATCACCGGTCTGAGCTACAACAACGCCACCAAGTCCTTGAGCGCGGTCGTGTCGATCAACGGTTCCCAGGCCTACAGCGGCGAGTTCCTCAAGGCGGCCTCCGCTTCCGTCTCTGAAACCTTCAACGCCACCTTGGGCACCGGCCTGCTGACCACGGGTGCCATGAAGCTGACCACGGCTGGCGCCACCCCGCTGCTGAACGCCTTCAATGCGGGCAGCTACATCGGTCTGGTCGGCTTGTTTGAGATTGGCAGCCTGAAAGTCGACGTGCTGTCTGCCGCTTCGGTCACCCCTGTGCCCGAGCCCTCCACCTACGCCCTGATGGGCCTGGGTCTGGTCGGCATCGGTTTCGCCGCGCGCCGTCGTCGCGCTTCCTGATTCACATCAGTTCTCTGCGTGGGCCCAGCCAGACCTGTGGTTTGGTGAGGTTTTCGGGGGCGCCCTCTGCGGCGCCCCACTTTTTTGTGACCGTTGCCCACGCCAGCAAGCCGGAACCCGCAGGAGTAGACTGGCGGATTGCATCCCGCATCTGCCTTTTTTCCGGAGTCGTTTCCATGTCGACCGCGCGTACCGCCGCTTCGCCCACCCCTCGCCGCACCGCCTCCACCCAGGCCAAGCCGGCGATCAAGGCCAAGGCCGGACCGCTGACGATTCAGGACTACCTGCAAAAGATCCTCACCAGCCGCGTCTACGACGTGGCGCTGGAAAGCTCGCTCGATCTGGCGCGTAACCTCTCGGCCCGTCTGGGCCACCAGGTCTATCTCAAGCGCGAAGACCAGCAGCCCGTGTTCAGCTTCAAGCTGCGCGGCGCCTACAACAAGATGGCCAAGCTCAGCCAGGCTGCCCGTGACAAGGGCGTGATCTGTGCGTCGGCGGGCAACCACGCTCAAGGTGTGGCCCTGGGCGCGCGCCGCCTGGGTTGCCAGGCCACCATCGTGATGCCGGTCACCACACCGCAGGTCAAGATCGACGCGGTGCGTCGCTTCGGCGGCGACCAGGTGCGCATCGTCCTGCACGGCGAAAGCTATTCCGATGCCGCCCAGCACGCCAAGGTGCTGGAAAAGAGCGAAGCCCTGACGTTCGTCCATCCCTTCGACGACCCCGAAGTGATTGCCGGCCAGGGTACCGTGGCCATGGAGATCCTGCGCCAGCATGCGGGTCCCATTGACGCGGTCTTCGTTGCCATCGGCGGCGGTGGCCTGATCAGCGGCGTGGCCGCCTACATCAAGGCCGTGCGCCCTGAGATCAAGGTGATCGGCGTGCAGATGAACGATTCGGACGCCATGGTGCGTTCGGTGCAGGCGGGCAAGCGCGTCACGCTGCACGACGTGGGCCTGTTCTCCGACGGCACCGCCGTCAAGCTGGTGGGTGAGGAGACCTTCCGCCTGGCCCGCGAATTGGTCGATGACTACGTCATTGTCAACACCGACGCGGTGTGCGCGGCCATCAAGGACATCTACGAAGACACCCGCTCCATCGTCGAGCCCGCCGGCGCGATGGGCGTGGCCGCGCTCAAGCAGTACGCGGCCCAGCATGGTGGCGAGGGCCAGACCTACATCGCCATCAACTGCGGCGCCAACATGAACTTCGACCGCCTGCGCTTTGTCGCCGAGCGCTCGGAAGTGGGCGAAGAGCGCGAGGCCCTGATGGCCGTGACGATCCCTGAAGAGCGCGGCTCCTTCAAGCGTTTCTGCGAGCTGATCGGCCCGCGCAGCGTCACGGAGTTCAACTACCGCATCTCCGACGAGAACGTCGCCCATGTGTTCGTGGGCCTGAGCACCAAGCGCAAGGGCGAATCGGCGCAGATTGCCGAGCAGTTCGAGGCCCAGGGCTTCCGCACCGTGGACCTGTCGGGCGACGAGCTGGCCAAGACCCACATCCGCCACATGGTGGGCGGGCGCTCGGCGCTGGCCGAGGGCGAGCGCCTGTACAGCTTCATCTTCCCGGAGCGTCCGGGTGCCTTGATGACCTTCCTGACCAGCCTGCCACCGGGCTGGAACATCAGCCTGTTCCATTACCGCAACCAGGGCGCCGACTATGGCCGCATCCTGGTGGGTTTGCAGGTGCCCAAGGGCGAGGCCAAGGCCATCAAGCCTTTCCTGTCAGGCCTGGGCTACGTCTACGTCGACGAGACGAACAACCCGGTTTACCGCCTGTTCCTGCGCTGAACCCGAGCCGGCTGGCTCAGTCGTCGGTGCGGGCGGCCTCTTCGGGGGGCTGGCGCGGCGCGGCGAGCCCGGGCAGAGCGGGCTGCGCGGGAAGCATGGCCGTGGTGCTCACGCCGGTAGGCGGCGGCAGGGCGCCGGTGGCCGGCGCCGGCAGGCTGGGCAGGGCCAGGGTGAGCGCGGCGGGACCCTCGGTGGGTCCGATCTGGGCACCACTGGCGTCGACGCGCTGCAGCACCATCGTGCCCTCGACCGTTTGCCCCACGCGCACCGCGCGCGCCGGTTGCCCATCGACCGACAAGAGCGCCACGCCACCGGTGCCGCTGGCATCACCCGAGGCGAAGGCACCTTGCAACTGGATGCGACCGGCCAGCGCCGACTGGGTGGCCGCATCGACCGCCTGAGGCGAGGCCGCGGCCGGTCCGCTCAAGAGGCGCCGGAAGTCCCCCTTGCTGCCGCTGTCCATCGAGACGGGGGTGGCGTTGGCCGGCACCGCGATGGGCTGGGCCAGCCAGCGCAGGCCCCAATAAGCCAGACTGGCCGCAACCGCGGCCCAAATGACGAGGGCGGACAGACGTGATGACATAGAGGGCCATTATGATGGGTCTTCCCCCTCCCCTGAGTGGCGGGTCGGGCCTTCAAACCTGGGGTTGATCCCACGGTGGTCGGGCCTGGCGGCCATGCATGCTCGGGGCATGCGGCGTGGGTGTCGCGCGGTGAGCGGGAACCTTTCTCGGACTGTTTCGGAATTTGTCATGAAGATGAGTGCGCGTATCCCCCAAGGGGCTCGGGCGCTGGCACGGGGCGTGCAGCGCGGTTTCACCCTGATCGAGTTGATGGTGGTGCTGGTGATCATCGGCCTGCTGGCCGCCTTGATCGTGCCCAATGTGATGGACCGGGCCGACGACGCCCGCGTGACCGCGGCTCGCACCGACGTCAGCAACCTGATGCAGGCACTCAAGCTCTACCGCCTGGACAACCAGCGTTACCCCACGGCCGAACAAGGCCTGCAGGCCCTGGTGGCCAAGCCCACGGCCGGCCCGATCCCGTCCAACTGGAAGCCCTATCTCGAGAAGCTGCCCAACGACCCCTGGGGCGCGCAGTACCAGTACGTGAACCCGGGCGTCAAGGGCGCGGTCGATGTCTTCAGTTTCGGTGCCGATGGCCAAAGCGGTGGTGAAGGCCGGGATGCGGACATCGGTTCCTGGCAGTA
The DNA here is from genome assembly GCF_034003525.1 of Aquabacterium sp. Classification (GTDB taxonomy): domain Bacteria; phylum Pseudomonadota; class Gammaproteobacteria; order Burkholderiales; family Burkholderiaceae_C; genus Aquabacterium. Next base: position 142,791 of record NZ_JAVEYN010000006.1, on the reverse strand, counting down.
AGTCGCGCCTCGCCCGAGGCTTCACCTTGCTCGAGCTCATGGTGGTCGTCGCCATGATCGGCGTGGCCTCGGCCGTGGTGTCCTTTGCGCTGCCCGATCCGTCGAGCACGCGGCTTGAGCGCGAGGCGGCCCGTCTGATCGCCTTGCTGGAGTCGGCGCGCACGCAGGCGCGTGCCGGGGCCATGACGGTGCTGTGGGTGCCGCAGGCCAAAGGGCCTGACGCCGACTTCCAGTTCCTCGGATTGCCGCCGGCCTTGATGCCGCCGCTGCAGTGGCTCACGCCCGAGGTGCAGGCCGAGGTGGTGGACGGCCGCAGCATCGTGCTGGGCCCGGAGCCGGTGATCGGCGCGCAGAAGGTGGTCTTGCGCCTGGGTGAGCGTCAGCTGGTGGTGGGCACGCAGGGCCTGGGCCCATTCCAGGTGCTCACCGGTGAGCCCACGCTTGACGATGTGCCGCTGCTCGAAGGGATGGGCCGTGCTGCCACGCCGTGATGTCCGCGAGCCTCATGCTCAGCCTGTGCGCGGCATGACCCTCATCGAGGTGCTGGTGGCCCTGGCCATCGTCGCCATCACCCTATCGGCCGGCATCAAGGCCGCCGGCGGGCTGACGCTCAACGCCCAGCGCATGAGCGATCTGGTGCTGGCGCAGGGCTGCGCCGAAAACCAGATCACGGCCTTGAAACTGGGGCAGGTCTTCCCGGCGGTGGGCGACAGCGACTTCAGCTGCGCGCAACTGGGCCGCCAGCTGCCCGGCCGCATGACGGTGCGCCCGACGCCCAACCCCAATTTCCGCCGTGTGGATGCGCAGGTCTTCGATGAGGCCAAGCTGCCCATCGTCAAGCTGTCCACCGTCTTGCCGCGCGCCCGATGATGTCCCCGTCTGCCCGCCCCCAGTCCGGACCTCGCGGCCCGCGCCCGGCCCGTGGCTTCACCCTCATCGAGGTGCTGGTGTCGCTGCTGATCCTGTCGGTGCTGGCGGCCTCGGCCTGGAAGGGGCTGGACGCGATCAGCACGGCGCGCCAGGTGGCCGACGACAACCTGCAGCAGACGCTGCGCCTGCAGGCCGTGATGACCCAGTTCGAGACCGATCTGGCCCAGGTGCTCGACACCCAGGTGGTGCAGGGTTTTCAGTTTGACGGTGCCGCCTTGCGCATGACGCGGCGCAGCCCGGCCGGCGTGCAGGTGGTGGTGTGGTCGCTGCGCGAAGGCCGCTGGCAGCGCTGGGCCAGTGCCGAGTCCACCCAGGTCGGCGGCTTGCAACGTGCCTGGCAGCAGGCGCAGCAGTTGCTGGGGCGTGAGCGCGGCACCCTGGTGGCCTTGCGCGGGGTGTCGCAGTGGCAGGTTTTCTGTTTCCGCAACGGGGCCATGAGCAACTGCCAGTCTTCCGGTGACACGGTGCGGGGCTCGGCCGGGGCAGACGCGCTCAGCGGCCTGCGTGAACAGCTGCCGCAGGCCGTGCGCCTGCAACTGGTGCTGGGCGAGGGCAGCGGCTTTCAGGGCGCGCTCAGCCGCGACCTGATGCTGGCCCCCCAGCCCAGCCAGGATTGAGGCGCGGACGATGCACAGCACCCGACATCCCTGCACGCGGCCGCATCGCCAACAAGGCGCGGCCTTGTTGATGGCCATGGTCATCGTCACGCTGGTGGCCACCTTGTCGGCCACCATGGTCTGGCAGCAGTGGCGCGCCGTGCAGATCGAGAGCGCCGAGCGGGTGCGCACACAGGCCACCTGGGTGCTCAGCGGGGCGCTCGACTGGGCGAGCTTGATCTTGCGCGAAGACCAGCGCAGCGGCGGGCCCGACCACCTGGGCGAGCCCTGGGCCATCCCGCTGGCCGAGGCGCGCCTGTCCACTTTCCTGGCCGCGGACAGCGACAACAACGCGTCCGACGAGGGCGGCACGCCGGAGGCCTTCTTGTCCGGTCAGGTCGAGGACGCGACCGCCCGCTACAACCTGCGCAATGTGCTGTCGGCCGAGGGCGAGCTGGTGCCCGACGAGGTGGCGGTGCTGCGGCGCCTGTGCGAGAACGCCGGTCTGTCGCCGGCGCTGGCCGAAGGGCTGGCGTCGGCGTGGCGGCGCGCGACCCTGGCCACCCTGGCCGACGACCCGACCATGCTGGAGAAACTCGGCGGTGAGGAAGCGCGCAGCCAGGCGCCCTTGCAGCCCCAGCGCCTCGACGAGCTCACCTGGCTGGGCCTGGACGCCGCCACCGTCGAGCGCCTGCGCCCGGTGCTGACGGTGTTGCCGCTGCGCACCCAGGTCAATGTCAACACGGCCTCGCGCGAGGTGCTGGCCGCGGTGGTCGACGGGCTGGACCTGGGTCGGGCAGCCCGCCTGGTGCAGGTGCGCCAGCGCAGTCCGTTCAAGAACCTCGATGAACTGGGCAATGTGCTGGGCGCGGGCAATTGGCGCTTCGAGCGGCTGAGCGTGGGCTCGGACTTTTTCGAGGTGCGCGGGCGGCTGCGCCTGGAAGACAACGTGATCGAGCAGCGCCATCTGGTGCAGCGGGTGGGCAATGAGGTCAAGGTGCGCAACCAGTCACGCTTTTCCGGACTCGATCGCAGCACCCTGTCCGGAGGCCCCCCGTGATCAGGGTGTTGCAGCCTGTCTCGTGCAGGTATGAATCCTTAAGGGATGGGCCGGATCGCCCTCCTACAATCACTGAGCACCCGGCTGGGGTGCGGCAGGGAACCCCGAGATCTGAAGTCCAGGCATGAGCATCCTCATCATTCAACTGCCGGCGCGCCAGCGTCCGAGTGCGTCAGCGCCCGATGCGGCCGTGGCCACGCCCGGGCCCCTGTCCTACGCCTATGTGCTCAGTGCCGATGGCGAGACGCTGAGCCGGCAGGGCCGGGGCGAGTTGACCCAGATGCCTGCCGCCGACAGCGTGGTGGCCATGCTCGCGCCCACCGATGTCAGCTGGCACCGCCTGACCCTGCCCAAGGCACCGCAGGCGCGCTTGCGCGCCGCGCTGGCCAGCCTGCTGGAAGACGCCTTGCTCGACGAGCCCGAGCAGCTGCACCTCGCCGTGGCCCCGCAGGCCAAGGTCGGGCAGCCGACCTGGGTGGCGGTGTGCGACCACACCTGGTTGACCTCGCAGCTGATGGCGCTGGAAAAGGCCCAGCTGCGTGTCGACCGGGTGGTGCCCGGTGCGGCGCCCGATGAGCCCGCCACAGCCCTGTTCCACGAGGCGCTCGAAGCCGGCCAGGGCAGTTCCGAATCCGGCCCCGAAGTGCTGATGACCTGGGCCAGCCCCGAGGGCGTGTCGACCTGGCCGCTGGGCGGTAGCCTGTCGCGCGGCCTGCTGCCCGATCCGCTGCCACCGCAAGCCCGCTTTTTCGCGACCCCACCGGTGGCTTCGCCGGCCGAACGCTGGTTGGGCCGGGCCGTGACCGTGCAGACCGCCTCCGAGCACATGCTGCTGGCCTCGCGCTCACTGTGGAACTTGCTGCAGTTCGAGCTGGCGCCGCGCAGCAAGGGCGCGCATGCGCTGTCGGACCAGTGGCGGCGTTTCCTGTCGCCCACCTGGCGGCCGGTGCGCGTGGGGCTGTTGGCCCTGCTGGGGGTGCAGGTGCTGGGGCTCAATGTGTGGGCCTGGCACCAGCAGCACACGCTCAAGAGCCGCCAGGCGCAGCGCGTGCAACTGCTGCAGCAGGCACACCCGCAGGTGCGCGTGGTGCTCGATGCCCCCGTGCAGATGCAGCGCGAGACCGACACCCTGCGGGCCCAGGCCGGCGAGCCCGGGGCCAACGACCTGGAGTCGCTGATGGCCCTGGTGGCCACCGCCTGGCCCCTCGAGACCCCGACCGCCTCGCTGCGCTACGACGGTCAGGCCCTGAGCGTGGCGCCACCGGCCGGCTGGGGCCCGGGCGAGATCGAAGCCTTCCGTGCGCAGCTGGGCGCGGCCGGCGCGCAGGTGGACAGCGAGGCCGACGGCCTGCTGACCGTGCGCCGCGGCCCCCGCAGCTGAAGCCCCTTGAAAGCAGTCTGAATGAGTTCTCCTTCCGAGCGTCTTCACTCCTTGCGCCAGGCCTGGCAGTCCCAGTGGGCCGGCATGTCGCCCAGCGAGCGCCGCCTGCTCACCGTGGCCGCCTGGCTGGCGGGCCTCACCGTGCTGGTGATGGTGGGCGTGCGGCCGGCCTGGCGCACGCTGCAGACCGTGCCGACCCAGATGCAGGCGGTGGAGGCCGAGCTGGCGCTGATGCGTCAACAGGCCGATGAGGCGCAGATCTTGCGCCAGCGCCCGCCGGTGCCGCCCGTCCAGGCGGAAGCCAGCCTGCAGTCGGCCACCGCCCGCCTGGGCGCGGGCGCACGGCTGAGCCGCCAGGGCGACCGCGCGGTGCTGAGCTTCCAGGGCGTGTCGGGCGAAGCCCTGGCCGCCTGGCTGGAGGAGGTGCGCGTGGGCGCGCGGGCGCGGCCGCTGGAGGCCGCCTGGCAGCAAGGCAGTGACGCGCTCTACCAGGGCACGGTCACCTTGTCTTTGGGGGCGGGAGGCGCGCAGTGACGACATTCCAGACGACCGTGCAAAGCACTTTTCAGTTGTTGCGCCTGCGCTGGGCGCGGCGTCCGCGCTGGTTGTTGGGCCCCGAGGCCTATGTCACCCGCAGCTTCGAGTCCACGCTGGAGGCACTGCGCTGGGACAAGGTGCGCAAGGCCGGCCAGCGCTGGGCCTGGGCCGGGGCCGTGCTGGGTGGCTTGGCCGGGCTGGTGGCGTTCGCGCCAGCGAGCTGGCTGGCCCATGGCGTGTCGCGCTGGAGTGGCGAGCGCCTGCTGCTGGCCGATGCCCAAGGCACGATCTGGCAAGGCCAGGCGGTGGCCGTGCTCACCGGCGGGCCGGGCAGCCGGGACGTGCGCGCCCTGCCGGGCCGCTTGAACTGGACGCTGCGCTGGCAGGACCGCGGCGTGCGCGTGGTGCTACAGCACGACTGCTGCCTGCCTCAGCCCGTGGCCCTGCAACTGCGCCCTGGCTGGGGCCGTGCGCGGCTGGACATCGGCCTGGTGCCGGTGGGCAACCCTCGTGGCTGGCAGACCGCCGGCACGCTGGGTCACTGGCCGGCCGCCTGGCTGAGCGGCCTGGGGACGCCCTGGAACACCTTGCAGCTCGGCGGCGTGCTGCGCGTGTCCGCCGATCAACTCGCCATCGAGTGGGTGGGCGGGCGCGTGCGGGTGAGCGGCCAGACCGATGTGTGGCTGGACAATGTCTCGTCGCGTCTGACGACATTGGACCGCCTGGGTTCGTATCACCTCGGTCTGCGTGCCGACGAGCAGGGCCTGGTGCAGATGTCGCTGCGCACCGTCGACGGCGCCTTGCAGCTGTCGGGCCAGGGCACGGTCAGTGCCGGTGGCACCTTCTTTCGGGGTGAGGCGCGGGCCAGCGAGGCCGAGCGTGGCGCCCTGGACAATTTGTTGAACATCATCGGCCGCCGCTCGGGCGACCGGTCTGTCATTTCGATCGGATAAGGCATGAAGACCCATCCCCTGCTGACACGTCCCCGCGCCACGGCGCTGCTCATGGCCCTGGCCTTGGGCTGGGGTCCGGGTGGCTTCCTGAGCGCGGGCCAGGCCGTGGCGGCACCCCAGGCCGGTGCCCGCGAGGCGATGGTGACGCTGAACTTCGTCAACGCCGAGATCGAAGGGGTGGCCCGTGCCATGGCGGCCATCCTTGACCGCCAGATCCTGGTCGATCCGCGCGTCAAGGGCACGATCACGCTCTACAGCGACCAGCCCATGAGCACCCGCTCGGCCTATCAGAACTTCCTGGCGGCCTTGCGCGGCCAGGGCTTCAGCGTGGTCGACGTGGCCGGCTTGCTCAAGATCGTGCCCGAGGCCGAGGCCAAGCTGCAGACTGGCACCGTCGATGTGGGCGCGGTGCGCCGCTCGGGCGACCAGGTGCTCACACAGATCTTCCGCCTGCAAAACGAGAGCGCCAACAACCTGGTGGCGGTGCTGCGCCCCCTGATCAGCCCCAACAACACGATCAACGCCAACCCCTCGAGCAACACCCTGGTCATCACCGACTACGCCGACAACCTGCGGCGCCTCGGGCAGATGATCGCTGCCCTCGATGTGCCCACGGCCTCCGACCTCGAAGCCATTCCGTTGCAGCACGCGGTGGCGGTGGACCTCGCGCCGGTGGTGCAGCGCCTGGCCGATGGCGGTGGCGCCGCACCCGCCGCGCCGGGGGCGGCCGCGGGTGCCGCGGGCACGCTGGTGATGGCCGATGCCCGCACCAACACCCTGATGGTGCGCGCGCCCTCGCCGGCCCGTATGACCCTGGTACGCAACCTCGTGCAGCGCCTCGACCGTCCCGGCACGGCCGGCGTGGGTGGCAGTGGCATCCACGTGGTGTACCTGAAGAACGCCGATGCCGTGAAGCTGGCCCAGGTGCTGCGTGCGGCCTATCCGGGCGCGGGCGGGGCCAGCGGCAGTGGGTCCAGCGGCAGCGTGGACACGGCCGCGGCCAGCGGCGGGCGCAATGCCGGCAATGCGCTGGGCGCCACCAACCTGGGCAATGCCAATGCGGCGTCGTCACAGTCCACCGCCCCGGTGGCGGCCTCGGCCCAGCCTTCCACCGGCGGCTTCATCCAGGCCGACCCCAGCACCAACTCGCTGATCATCACGGCCTCCGAGGCGCAGTACCGCCAGCTGCGCGCGGTCATCGATCAGCTCGACGGCCGCCGCGCCCAGATTTACATCGAGGCCATGATCGTCAAGGTCGACGCCGAGAAGGCCGCCAGCCTGGGCGTGCAGTGGGCCGGCGGTGCCGGCAGCAAGACGCTGGTGGGTGCAGGTGCCAACTTCACGGGTTTCGGCAAGATTCCCGCCCTGACCGATGTGATCACCAGCGCGGCCGCCAACTCGGTGCCGGCGCTCAACGGCTTCAACGTGGCCCTGGCCCGTCGCCTCAGCGACGGCAGCATCAGCCTGGGTGCGCTGGCCACCTTCTTGCAGACCGAGGCGGGCGGCAACATCCTGTCCACGCCCAACCTGGTCACCCTCGACAACGAAGAGGCCAAGATCGTCGTGGGCGAGAACGTGCCTTTCGTGACCGGCAGCTACAGCAACACCGGCTCGAACAATGGCTCGGTCAACCCCTTCCAGACCGTGGAGCGCAAGGACGTGGGCCTGACCTTGCGGGTGCGCCCGCAGGTGGGCGAGGGCGGCGCGGTGCGCCTGACCATCTTCCAGGAAGACGCCAGCGTCAAGAGCGCCACGGCCGCGGCCGCCAACGGCCCGACCACGTCCAAGAGCTCCATCGAGACCTCGGTGGTGGTGGACGATGGCGAGGTGCTGGTGCTGGGCGGTCTGATGAAGGACGAGTACACCGATGGGCAGTCCAAGGTGCCGCTGCTGGGCGACATCCCCTACCTGGGCAACCTGTTCAAGAGCCAGGAGCGTGGCCGTAAGAAGACCAACCTGATGGTCTTCCTGCGCCCGATCGTGATGCGCAACCAGGACGCGGCCAACGCCCTGACGCTGGACCGCTACGAGTACATGCGCCAGCGTCAGATCGAGAGCCAGCCCAAGGAAAGCACCTTGCTGCCGATCAACGCGGCGCCGGTGCTCGATCCGCTCAAGCTCAGCACCCGCCTGAGCATGCCTTCGCCGCAGCAGCCGCTCGACGATCCGGACACCCCAGTGACGAACGTGCTGATGCCGGGCAGCACGTGCTATGCGGCCAAGCTGGCCCCGGTGCCCGAGTCCACGCCCGCCACCACGGTGCCGTCGGCCCCGACTGCGGCGCCTTGAGCCTGGGAGCACGCAGACCATGGGCGCACGCCACCCCCTTCCTTACGCCTTTGCCAAGGCGCACAACCTGCTGCTGGAGCAAGACGGCGAACGCGCCACGCTGTGGGCCAGCCTGAACGTCTCGCATGCGGCGCTCTCCGAGGTGCTGCGCCTGTACGCCGTCAACCGCATCGAGCACGATCCGCCCGACACCCTGGCGCAGCGCATCGCGGCCGCCTATGCGGGCGGCGAGGGCAGTGCCGCGGCGGTGGTCGGTGAGGTCGAAAGCGCGGTCGACCTGTCGCGCATGCTGCAGGAGCTGCCGGCCGTCGAAGATCTGCTCGAATCGAGCAACGACGCGCCCATCATCCGCATGCTCAATGCGCTGCTGACGCAGGCGACCAAGGACGGGGCGTCGGACATTCACATCGAGCCCTACGAGCGCTCCTCGGCCGTGCGCTTTCGGGTGGACGGCACGTTGCGCGAGGTGGTGCAGCCCAACAAGGCCCTGCACGCTGCGCTGATCTCGCGCCTGAAGATCATGGCCGAGCTCGACATTTCCGAAAAGCGCCTGCCGCAAGACGGGCGCATTTCCTTGCGCATCGGCGGCCGCGCGGTCGACGTGCGCGTCTCGACCCTGCCCTCGGCCCACGGCGAGCGTGCCGTGCTGCGGATCCTGGACAAGGGCGACGCCAACAAGTTCACCCTCGAAGCGCTGGGCATGAGCGGCGAGTCGCTCGACAAGTTCAAGCGCCTGCTGCGCCAGCCCCACGGCATCGTGCTGGTCACCGGCCCCACCGGCTCGGGCAAGACCACCACGCTGTACGCGGGCCTGAGCACGGTCGACGCGTCCACCACCAATGTGCTGACCGTGGAAGACCCGGTCGAGTACGAGCTGGCGGGCATCGGTCAGACCCAGGTCAACGCCAAGATCGACCTGACCTTCGCCAAGGCCCTGCGCGCCATCCTGCGTCAGGACCCGGACGTCATCATGATCGGTGAAATCCGCGACTTCGAGACCGCGCAGATCGCCGTGCAGGCCTCGCTGACGGGTCACCTGGTGCTGGCCACCCTGCACACCAACGACGCGCCCAGCGCCGTCACCCGCCTGACCGACATGGGCATCGAGCCCTTCCTGCTGTCGTCCTCGCTGCTGGGTGTGCTCGGCCAGCGCCTGGTGCGCAAGCTGTGCGGGCACTGCAAGCGTCAGGACGAGCAAGGCCGCTGGCACCCGGTCGGCTGCAAGGAGTGCGGCATGAGCGGCTACAAGGGCCGCACCGGCGTGTACGAACTGATGGTGGCCGACGACGAGATCCGGGGCCTGATCCACGCCCAGGCGGCCGAGGCCCAGCTCTTCGAGGTGGCGCAAAAGGCCGGCATGAAGACCATGCGCGACGACGGCGACCGCCTGGTGGCCGAAGGCGTGACCTCGCTCGAAGAGGTCTTGCGGGTCACCCGCGAGTGAGGGATCTCATGATGGACCAAGGATAAGGGCGCACGATGCCGGCTTACCGTTTCGAAGCGCTCAACGCCGCAGGCAAGACCGTCAACGGTCTGGTCGAGGCCGACACGCCCAAGGCGGCCCGCACCCAGTTGCGCGGCCAGCAACTGGTGCCCCTCAAGGTGGACCCGGTGGCCACGGGCGATGGCGAGTCGGCCGGTTCGACTCCGCTCTTCGCCCGCCGCGTGTTCAACGCCACGGCCCTGGCCATCTGGACGCGCCAGCTCTCGGGCCTGGTCGTGGCCGGCCTGCCCCTGGAGCGCGCGCTCACCGCCTTGGCCGACGAGGCCGAGGACCCCCGTCAGCGTGAGCTGGTGGCGCAGTTGCGTGCCGAGGTGAACGCCGGGTCGACCTTTGCGCGTGCGCTGGGCGGCTACCCCCGTGAGTTCGACGAGGTCTACCGCGGCGTGGTGGCCGCGGGCGAGCAAAGCGGCCAGCTCGGCAATGTGCTCGACAAACTCGCCAACGACCTCGAAGAGCAGCAGGCCCTGACCTCCAAGCTCGTCGGCGCCACGCTCTACCCGGCCATCGTCTCGGTGTTTGCCGTGGTCATCGTGGTGGCGTTGCTGGTGTTCGTGGTGCCGCAGGTGGCGCAGGTGTTCTCCAGCAGCAAGCGCGCGCTGCCCCTGCTCACGCAGTTCATGCTGGGCCTGAGCGCCTTCATGCGCCAATGGGGCTGGCTGTTGGCGCTGGCGCTCGTGGGCGGTGGCACCGGGCTGATGTTTGCGCGACGCCAAGACGATTTCCGCGTGCGCTTCGACGCCTTCTGGCTGGGGCTGCCCGTCATCGGCCGCCTGGCCAAGGGCTACAACGCCGCGCGCTTTGCCGGCACGCTGGCCATGCTGGCTGGCTCGGGCGTGCCCATCCTCAAGGCGCTGCAGGCCGCTGCCGAAACCCTGTCCAACCGCGCCATGCGCGCCGACGCCATGGACTGCCTCGACCAGGTGCGCGAAGGCGCGCCACTGGCCTCGGCCCTGGCCGCCAAGAAGCGCTTTCCCGGCCTGCTGGCCATGTTCGCCCGCCTGGGCGAGCAGACCGGCCAGCTGCCGGTGATGCTGCAGCGTGCTGCCAACCAGCTCAGCGCCGAGGTCACGCGCAAGGCGCTGGCCATTGCCACCATCCTCGAGCCCCTGCTGATCGTGGCGATGGGCCTGGTGGTCATGCTCATCGTCATGTCGGTGATGCTGCCCATCATGCAGATGAACACCTGGGTCAAGTGAACATGGCGGCCTCCCTGTCTGGCAAGCTGGTCGTGGCGATCTCCTCGCGTGCCCTGTTCGACTTCGAAGAAGAGAACCGCCTGTTTGAAGGCGCCGACGACCGCGCCTACATGGCCCAGCAACTGGCCAAGGTCGACGAGCCCGCGCGCCCCGGCGTGGCCTTCTCCCTGGTGCGCAAGCTGCTGGCCTTCAACACGCCCGACGAGGCGCGCGTCGAGGTGGTCATCCTCTCGCGCAATGACCCCGTCTCGGGCATGCGCGTGTTCCGCTCGGCACGCCACTACGGCCTGCCCATCGAGCGCGGCGTGTTCACGCGTGGCGAGAGCCCCTGGCGCTACCTGCGCCCCTTGCAGGCCCACCTGTTTCTGTCCGCCAACGAGGCCGATGTGCGCTCGGCCCTGGGCGCCGGCGTGCCGGCCGCGCGCGTGCTGCCCCATGCTGCGCGCGCCGGTGAGGCGCACCCGAATGAGGTGCGCATCGCCTTCGATGGTGATGCGGTGCTGTTCTCCGACGAGGCAGAGCAGGTCTACCAGCGTGGCGGCCTGGACGCCTTCCAGGCCCACGAGGTCGCGCTCGCGCAGCAGCCCCTGCCCGATGGCCCGTTCAAGCCCTTGCTGCAGGCCCTGCACACCTTGCAGCAGCACGCGGCCAGCGGCGGCGCCAACGGCATGCGCATCCGCACGGCGCTGGTCACGGCCCGTGGCGCGCCCGCGCACGAACGCGCCATCCGCACCCTGATGGACTGGGGCATCGAGGTGCACGAGGCCCTGTTCCTGGGCGGCCTGCCCAAGGGCGAGTTCCTGCGCGAGTTCGAGCCCGACTTTTTCTTCGACGACCAGACTGGTCACGTCGACAACGCCGCGCCGCATGTGCCCTCAGGTCATGTCGCCGCGGGCGTGACGAACGGCCCCTGAGCCGCCTCGGAGCCTGCGCTGAGCGGCCCCGGACGTGCGCCCCGGCGCCCGCCTGTCCTGCCTTTGACGTGGTAAAACCGGGCGTTCCGTTTGCCGCCGCCAGGATGCCGCATGTATTTGAACGATTTTTTTGCCGATGCCGATGAGGACCTGATCGGTTGCATCCGTTGCCGCAACGCCAAGCCGCTGCACCTGCAGCTGAAAATGGCCTTCCAGCCCATCGTGAACGTGGACACCCGCAGCGTGTTCGCCTACGAGGCGCTGGTGCGAGGCGCCAACGGGGCCTCGGCAGGCGAGGTGCTCGCCGCCGTCGCACCGGACGAGACCTATTCCTTTGACCAGACCTGCCGCGTGCTGGCCATCGACACCGCCCAGCGCCTGGGCATGACGACTCACCTGTCGATCAACTTTCTGCCCAACGCGGTCTACGAGCCCGCCACCTGCATCCGTCTGACGCTGGCGGCCGCGCGCAAGGTGGGCTTCCCCTCCGACCGGCTGATTTTCGAGCTGACCGAGGGCGAGAAGATCCGCGACCCGGGCCACGCGCTGCGCATCATCAAGGACTACCAGCAGCGCGGCTTCCTCACCGCCATCGACGACTTCGGGGCGGGCTACTCGGGCCTGAACCTGCTGGCCGACTTCCAGCCGCACATCGTCAAGCTCGACATGGCGCTGACGCGTGACATCGACCGCGACCCGGTGCGTCGCGCCATCGTCGGCGGTGTGATCGGCACCTGCAAGGCGTTGGGCTGTCAGATCGTGGCCGAAGGCATCGAGACCCCACAGGAGCTCGACACCATGCGCCAGATGGGCGTGTCGATGTTCCAGGGCTATCTGCTGGCGCGCCCGCAGGTCGAGGCCCTGCCTGAACCCGATCTGACGTACTGCTGAACCAGCCGCCGTCGCAGCGGCACATCAGCCTGGGCCGTCAGCGCCGGAGGCTCAGTCGGTGTGGCGTCGGTTCATCTTGGCGCGAAACAGCTCCAGGATGCTGACCTCGCGCGCGCCCGGGATCAGCTCATAGCTTTCGCCCGCGGCCACCGTGCCGGGCTGGATCACCGACAGGTAAAAGCCGCAGTAGCCCGACTGCGCCATCATCTTGGTCGCCTGTCGGAAGCCCATGATGGCGTCGAACTTGTAGCAGGGCCGGCGCGGCTCGCTGATGGCCAGTACGCAGTCGGCAAACTTCAACTGGTCCCCCACATAGGCCTGGCCCTCGAGCAGGCCGGTCAGCGTCAGGTTCTCGCCCAGCATGCCGTGCGGCAAGGCCTCGCCCCAGGCCTGGGCCCCGGCCTGGGCGCGCACCGTCTGCCAGAAGGCGTAGTGCTCATGCGGGTAGGCGTACACGGCCTTGTTCAGCCCGCCATGCACCGTCAGGTCAGCCTGCTCGTCGCCGGCCAGGCCCAGGCGCTGCACGCCGATGCGTTGGGGGTCGGTTGGGGTGCTCACGGCGCGCTTGCCGATGCCGCTGAGCACACGGCGCCCCTCGATCTCAAGCGGGGTGGCCAAGGCGGTGTTGACCGACAGGATCTGGCGCGGCAGCAACGTGGACATGATCGGGGCGCAATCAGGAGGGGGCGAATCAGGGTGTCAGGGCCGCAGTATGCGCCCGTTCTCCTGGGTTGCAGCCTGCCAGGAGGGCTCAGTGCCAGGCCGACACCGTGGTCGCCATGGCCTTGAAGCCCACGACACAGGGCTGGCCCGGTTGCCAGTCCATCTGCTGGATGGCCTTGCGGGTCAGCAGGGCCCACACGGCCGGCGCCGCCTGTTCCACATCACCGTGCAGGCCCAGCGCCTGGTCCAGCTCGATCCCGACGGCGCCATAGGTGCCATGTTCTCCCGCCAGCATCACCTGGGTGATGCGGCCCTGCACGCAGTTGAGGCTGCTGGTGTCGCTGGGCGGTTGGCGGTGCAGGCTCAGGTCGCGGGCGCGCAGCTTCAGGCGCACCCGGCGGCCCACGGGGTGCAGCATGGCCGGCACCGTGATGCGCTGGCCACCGACGTCCACCTCGCTGAGCAGCCAGTTCAGGTCATGGCGGCGCACCACGCCTTCGAGCACGCTGCCCGCGTCGGTGCCTTCCAGAAAGGTGGACAGGGACACGTCTGACAGCACCTGGGCGGCCGGGCCCGCGCTGGCCATGCGGCCCTCGTGCAGCACCAGCACATCGTCGGCCAGGCGCACGACCTCGCTCATGCGCGGACTCACCAGCACCATGGGGATGCGCCAACGCCGCGGAACTTCGGCCAGCAGGCCCAGCAGTTCCTCGCGCTCGTGCTCGGGCACTTCGCCCAGCGGGTTGTCGAGCAGCAGCGCCTGGGGGCACGACAGCAGGGCGCGGCCTAGGGCCACGCGCATGCGCTGGGTGGGCGTGAGCTGCGCGGGCCGGCGTGGCAGCAGGGTGGCCAGCTCCAGCCACGCCACGATCTGGTCAAAGTCGGGGATGTCGGCCGGTGGGGTGCCGCGCGGCAGGCCATAGCGCAGGTTGCCGCGCACGCTCAGGTGGGCGAACAGGTGGGCGTGGGCGTCCAGCCAGACCAGGCGGCGCTGGTGCACCGGCAGGTTGACGCGGGCGCTGCCGTCGTAAAGGGTGTCCTGTCCCAGGGCGATGCGCCCGCCTTTGACCGGGATGAGCCCGGCGGCTGCCTGCAAGAGGGCGCTCTGGGTGGCGGGCTCGCGGCCCACCAGGGCGCAGACGCGGCCCGGGGGCACGCGAAACTGGGCGCGGATGTCCAGGCCCGGTTGCTGCAGGCGCAGCTCCACGCTCAGGGCGCGGGCGGCAGGCGAGGCCGGGCGGTGCCTGGCAAGCCGGGGGGCGGGCAGGCGCATGGACAGGGTCCACCAGCTGCGCCAGCGCGAGGCACCCAGGGTGTGGGCCAGGGGCCGGCTCATGGGGGCCAGGGCCTGGCTGCGCTGTCCCATCCACATCATCAGGGCCAGCACCGCCATCAGGCCGGCGGCGACGATGTTGCCCAGCAGGGGCAGGTCGAGCTGGCCATCGGGCAGGGTGGGCAGCCAGGGCCAGGCGCGCAGCACGCTGTCCATCGTCATCCCTTGGGGCCTTGCCAGCCGGGGCGGCTGGCAAGGACCGCGCGCTGAGCCAGTGGCCACTGCAGCCAGCTCACCAGCAGCTTGGCACCCGGGTGGCGTGAGCGGAAGGCGCAGGCCACCTGTGCGTCCAGCACGAAGTTCGGGCCGCCCGCCAGCCAGATCTTGCGCGGCGCGCCCTGCGGCGGCGTGGCCTGCCACTGGGCGCGGGTCATGAGCCGGTAGCTGGGCAGGCGGGCCCCGGTCGTCGTGCTGGCAGCGAGGCTCAACAAGGCGCGCAACTGGCCGCCGCTGAGCCGATGGGCCAGCGCCTCCAGCGGGGAGTCGGCTTCGAGCGGCTGCCAGCTGGCCACGCCGGCCCGACAGGCGGCCAGCACCTGCATCAGGGCCCGGGCGGCATCGGTCTCGCCGCGGATGCCGGCGACGTCGTCGGCCGGACCCAGCAGCAGCACGTCGGTGCGCGCCACGGTCTGGCGGTTGTAGATCAGGCCGTCCTTCTCCAGCGCCTCGGCCCGCGGGTGCGAGAGGAACAGGCCGGCGTCGATGCCCCCCTGTTCCAGGGCGTTGAGCACCTGGCGCGTGCCCATGGCCTCGAAGCGGGCCGTCCAGCCCAGGTCCTGGCGCATGGTCGACTGCCAGCGGCCGGTCAGACCGGTGCTGATCAGCAGCGGGTCGGCACCGATGCGGGGGCTGTCGGCCCGCGCGGGCACGCGCCCCTGCGCCTGGCTGGTGGCCGGGGCCGCGAGCAGGCCCAGACCGCTCAGGGTCGTGGCAAAGAAGGTGCGGCGGGAGGAGGCGGGCATGGCAGAGGGGCGGGGACACAGGGCCACGGCGGGGCGGGCAAGCCCGTCAGGATACAAAAAAGCAGAACGTCCGGGCACGCTTTCTTGGGGGGGGCGGGTCTGTCCCTGGTTCGCATCGGGGTCGGGGGGGTGTCAAAAACGGGCGACTTGATTAAAATGGAAGGTTCCCGCCGGGGCGGGGTGTCGAGAGCATTGGCGAATGTGTGGAGAAACGTGTGGAGAAACGCGTTGTTTTCAGTGCAGTGCTGTCGAGACCCTGTTTTTTAATTTTCTGGAGTGAGTCATGACTGCTGCAGTACAGGTGAATGCACCTGCTTACGTCAAAAACACCAAGCTGATCGCCTGGGTGGCCGAGATCGCCGCCCTGACCCAGCCCAAGGACATCGTCTGGTGTGACGGTTCGACCGAAGAGTACGACCGCCTGTGCGCCCAGCTCGTGGCCGCCGGCTCCTTCAAGAAGCTCAACCCCGAGCTGCGCCCCAACTCCTACCTGGCCTGGACCCACCCGTCCGACGTGGCCCGCGTGGAAGACCGCACCTTCATCTGCGCTGAGCGCAAGGAAGACGCCGGCCCCACCAACAACTGGTGTGAGCCTGCCGAGATGCGCGCCAAGCTGCAAACCGGCGAAGGCGCCCTGTTCAAGGGGGCCATGAAGGGCCGCACGATGTACGTGATCCCCTTCTCGATGGGCCCCTTGGGCTCCAACATCGCCCACATCGGCGTGGAGCTGTCTGACTCGGCCTACGTGGCTGTCAACATGAAGCTCATGACCCGCATGGGCAAGGGCGTGATCGACGTGCTGGGTGCCGACGGCGAGTTCGTGCCCTGCGTGCACACCGTGGGTGCGCCGCTGGAAGCCGGTCAGCAAGACGTGGCCTGGCCTTGCAACCCCGACACCAAGTACATCGTCCACTACCCCACGACCCGCGAAATCTGGTCGTATGGTTCGGGCTACGGCGGCAACGCGCTGCTGGGCAAGAAGTGCTTCGCGCTGCGCATCGCCTCGACCATGGGCCGCGACCAAGGCTGGCTGGCCGAGCACATGCTGCTCTTGGGCGTGACCAACCCCGAAGGCCAGAAGTACCACGTGGCCGCGGCCTTCCCGTCCGCGTGCGGCAAGACCAACTTCTCCATGCTGATCCCGCCCGAGGGTTACAAGGGCTGGAAGGTCACCACCATCGGTGACGACATCGCCTGGATCAAGCCCGGTGCTGATGGCAAGCTGTACGCCATCAACCCTGAAGCCGGCTACTTCGGCGTCGCCCCGGGCACCAACACGCTGACGAACTTCAACTGCATGAAGTCGCTGGACCGTGACGTGATCTTCACGAACGTGGCCCTGACCGACGACGGCGATGTGTGGTGGGAGTCGATGACCGACGAGTTGCCCGCGCACCTGATCGACTGGCAAGGCAAGGACTGGACGCCGGCCATCGCCAAGGAAACCGGCGCCAAGGCCGCTCATCCGAACGCCCGCTTCACCGTGGCCGCCACCAACAACCCGGCGCTGGACCCCGAGTGGGACAACCCCGCTGGCGTGCCGATCGACGCCTTCATCTTCGGTGGCCGTCGTTCGACCACCGTGCCGCTGGTGACCGAGGCCCGTGACTGGACCGAAGGCGTCTACATGGCCGCCACCATGGGTTCGGAAACCACCGCCGCCGCGTTTGGCGCGCAAGGCGTGGTGCGTCGCGACCCGTTCGCCATGCTGCCCTTCATGGGCTACAACATGAGCGACTACTTCCAGCACTGGCTGAACCTGGGCGCCAAGCTGCAGGCCGCCGGCCACAAGCTGCCCCAGATCTACTGCGTGAACTGGTTCCGCAAGGGTGCCGACGGCAAGTTCGTCTGGCCTGGCTACAGCGAGAACATGCGTGTGCTGGAGTGGATGGTGGGCCGCCTGCAAGGCAAGGCCCACGGTGTGGAAAACGCCTTCGGCATCAGCCCCACCTACGAAGACATCAACTGGAATGGCCTGAACTTCACGAAGGAACAGTTCCAGTCCGTCATCGGCATCGACACCGCCGCCTGGACGCAAGAGCTCAAGCTGCACGACGAGCTGTTCACCCAAC
The DNA here is from genome assembly GCF_034003525.1 of Aquabacterium sp. GTDB lineage: Bacteria > Pseudomonadota > Gammaproteobacteria > Burkholderiales > Burkholderiaceae_C > Aquabacterium. Next base: position 125,510 of record NZ_JAVEYN010000006.1, on the reverse strand, counting down.
TGGCCCACAACCTGCCGGCCGAAATGCCCGCGACCAAGGCCAAGCTGGCCCAGCGTCTGGCTGCCTGATCGGCCGATCCTGCGCTCGCCGCGTGATGGCGAGCGACCCGAAGCCCCGCCCTGCGGGGCTTTTTTTACGCCTGTTGCAGCTGGCTGGGTGGCGCAGCTTCCTCAGTCTTGGGGGCGTGTGGCGGCGGTTTGGCGCCCTTTCGCCCTGGATCGATCCGCCAAGGCGGGCAGGGGCAGGGCGCATGCCAGGTTTGCGGGGTATGCCCTGATGTTGGGGGCATGCCAACGCTCGAACATGACGCCCTGTCCATCCCCCGGAGCCGATGCCATGCGCCTTTTCCAGCCTCTTGTGCGTCGCCTGCTCGGCCGGGCATCGTCGTGGTGCATGGCCCTGCTGGGGTTGGCGTTCACCCCGGCCTGGGCCGGCGAGTTCCTGATCGGCACAGGGGTGTACGACATCACCGGTCCGGCGGCCGAAACGGGCATGTTCGGCTATGCCGCGCAGCAGGAGGTCAACGGCCTGCACCAGCGCCTGCGCGCCCGGGCCTTCATCATGCAGGGCGCCCAGGGCGGTCCGCGCGTGGTGTTCGTCAACGTCGATCTGGGCGCGGCCCACGAGTCGCTGAAGCTGGCGGTGATCCAGCGCCTGCAGGCCCGGTATGGCGCGCTCTACGGCCATGAGAACGTGATGCTCTCGGCCACCCACACCCACGTGGGCAGTGGCGGGCATGCGCACCACACGCTCTACATCCTGGCGGCGGCCGACAAGAGCGGGGCGGGCTACGATGCCCAGAGCTTCGAGGCGGCGGTGGCGGGCATCGTGGCGGCGGTGGAGCGGGCGCATCGCAACCTGGCGCCGGGGCGCATCGAACTGGTGGAGGGGACACTGCTGGGGGCCACGCGCAACCGCTCCTTGGCGGCGTTCCGCGCCCATCCCGACGCGGCCGGGTTGAGCCACGACACCAACAAGACCATGACGGTGCTCAAGTTCCGCAAGGACAACGGGCGCGAGGTCGGCATGCTGAACTGGTATGCAATCCACCCGACCAGCTTCAGCCTGAAGTTCACCCGCATCAGCGGGGACAACAAGGGCTATGCCGCTCAGTTTTTCGAGCGGCGTCAGGGTACGAACTACGCCGCGGCCGAAACCTTTGTGGCGGCCTTTGCCAATGCCGATGAGGGCGATGTGGTTCCCACCGATGGCAACGCGTACTCGGCACCGGGCTACGAGGGGTCGAGCGACGAGTACGCCAACGCCGAAGCCGCTGGCCAGCGTCAGCTGCACAAGGCTCTGGAACTGTACGCCACGCCCGGCCGCGTCCTGCCTGGCATCGTGGACGTGCGCCACCAGTGGGTGACGATGCCCGGCCTCGCCGTGGCCCCGGCCTACAGCCAGCCTGGCGGTGCGGTGCTGTGCACGGCCGCGCGTGGCGTCTCGTTTGCGGCCGGCGGCGAAAACGGGCCGTCCAACATCCCTGGCATCACCGAAGGCATGACCACGGCCAGCACCTCGGTGGGCGCGGCCTTGCAGTCGTTTGCGTCCTCCCCTTTGGGCGGGCTGGTGCAGACGGTCTTCTACGGGATCGCCTCGGTGACCAGCGACCCTTGCCAGTCCCCCAAGCCGACGCTGCTGCCCAGTGGTGCCCTGGACTGGGTGCCGTCGGTGCTGCCCTTCCAGGTGATACAGGTGGGCCCGCTGGCCATCGTCGGCCTGCCTTTCGAGCCGACCACGATGGTGGGCCAGCGCCTGCGTGCCCAGGTGCGCGAGCAACTGGCAGCCAAGGGCGTGGACACGGTGGTGGTGGCGGGCCTGTCGAACAGCTACGCCGGCTACTTGACCACCCGCGAAGAGTTCCGGCTGCAGCACTACGAGGGCGCGTCCAACGAGTTCGGCCCCTGGGCGCTGGGCGCCGTGCAGCAGACCGTGGCCCAGTTGACGCAGGCCATGGTCAGCGGGGCAGCGGTGGCGCCGGGCGTGCCGCCGCGCGACCGGAGTTCGGCGTTGCGCCTGACCCGTCCGGGTGTGGTCTTCGACGACAAGCCGCTGAAGGAGCGTTTTGGCCAGGTCCTGCGCGACGTGTCACCGGCTTACCAGCGGGGGCAGGTTGTCCAGGCGAGTTTCCGCAGCGGGCACCCCAAGAACCACCTGAAGACCCAGGACAGCTTCCTGCGTGTGGAGCGCTGGCAGGACGGCCAATGGGTCGCCGTGGCCCAGGACTGGGACTGGGAGACCAGCTACCAGTGGCACCGCGAGGGACTGGCCTATTCGGTGGTGGACGTCGTGTGGCGCATCCCCGCCGGCACGCCAGCGGGCAGCTACCGGCTGCGTCATGACGGGCACTGGAAGAGCGGCTGGACGCGGGCCATCACACCGTACACCGGGGTGAGCCGCACGTTTCGCGTGGACTGAGCTCAGTCCGGCGTCCACACCTGCGCTTCGGTCACCACGGCCATCAGCGGCAGGTCATGCGCCTGCGGGGCCAGTTCGGCAGCGCTCAGGCGGGCCTGCTCCCAAGCCACGCCAATCACGGTCACGCCGGGGTGGGCGGCCAGGTAGCGGTCGAAATAGCCGCCGCCATAGCCCAGGCGGTAGCCCTCGGGCGTGAAGCCCACGCAGGGCACCAGCACCACGTCGGGCAGCACCGCTTTGCCCACCGGGCTGGGCAGGCCGCACTCGTCCACGCTGCTCAGCTCGCCGCCATCCCAGGGCCGAAAGTGCATGGCCACCGGCTCGCGCTGGGCAAAAGGCAGGGCCAGACGGCAATCCCACTGTGCCTGGGCGCGCAAGGCCAGCGTCCTTGGGTTAAATTCCCCTTTCATGGGCCAGTACACCCCCAGGACATCGGGCTCCAGCTGCGCGAGCACGTCCAGCAGGCGTTGTGCCAGTTGCGCCTGAGCGGCTTCGCCCGCAGGCGTGGCGCTCCAGGCTTGATGCGCGGCCAGCAGGCGACGGCGCAAGGCGGGGCGATCGGGGGTGGGGTCGGTTGAGCGCATCACAGAGAGACATTCCTTTGACATTCACACTCAAGTATGCGGCCCCGGCCGCCCGGATGCTGGCGGCGATGGCCCTGGCCTGGGGCGCCTTGGCCCCGGTGGCCGTCGCCCAGCCTGTGAGCGCGGGCCCCGACGACACCGCCATCGTGGCGGCCCGCGAGGCCTGGCGCACCCGCGATGCGGTGGCCTTGCTGGCCGCACGCGACCAGCTCATCCAGACGCAGCACCCCCTGGCCCCCTGGGCCGACTACTGGTCGCTGATGTTGCGCCTGCCCACCCTCAGCGTGGCCGAGGTGGACGCCTTTTTCGCGCGCTGGCCCGACAGCTATGTGGCCGACCGCGGCCGCAACGACTGGTTGCTGGAGCTGGGACGCCGCCAGGACTGGGAGACCTTCCTGCGCATCCAGCCGCAGTTCCGCATGGCCGATGACCGCGAGGTGAATTGCCTGGGCGTGTGGGCGCGTTACCAGAGCCGCCCGGCGGCGCAGACGCATGCGGCCTGGCGCACGCAGGCCCAGCAAGCCTGGTGGGATCAGAAGGACGCCGACCAGGGCTGTGATCGCATGGCCAGCGGCCTGCTGAAGGCCGGGGTGCTGAGCGCCGATGATGTCTGGCAGAAGCTGCGTCTGGCGGTCGAGGCCAACAAGCCCAAGGCCGTGCAGCAGTCGGCGCGCCACCTGGGCGATGCTGTGGCCCAGGTGGCCGCGCGCCTGATGACCGCGCCCCAGGCCGTGTTGCAGCCCGGTGCGCTGTCCGGCTCGATGGCCTTGGCCGACGGCGAGGGAGACCGTGCACCCGGGGCATCGATCGGGCCGCAAGCGTCCACCGGGAAGGCGTCGAAGAAGTCCGCCACCAGCCTGTTGCGCAAGAAGCCGGCACCCAAGCCCACGCTGGCCAGCATCCCGCTGAGCATCCCGGCCGAGTCCGAAGGGCGCTTGAACCTGCTGGCCTTCATCCGCTGGGCCAGTGTGGATCACGCCGCCGCCACCGCGGCCATTGCCGACGAGGCCACACGTGCGCGATGGCAGTGGCGCGCCGAAGAAGCGGCGTGGGCCTGGGCCCAACTGGGCCGCACGGCGGCCTGGCGCCTCTTGCCCGAAGCACCCAGCCATTACGCCCGGGCCTGGACCGATCTGGGCCTGGCGGCCGGTGCGGGCGAGCTCTCCCCCGGGGCGGCCGCCTGGTCGGACGAGACCCTGGCCTGGATGGTGCGCAGCGCCATCCGCGCCGCCACGGCGGGCGACGCCTCGCGCTGGTTGCAGGTCGAGCAGGCGGTGTCGGCCATGACGCCGGCCCAGCGCAACGATCCCACCTGGCTGTACTGGCAGGCGCGCGCGCTGCAGGCCCGTGCGGCCAGCGTGCCATCGGCGCAGGCGGCGGTGCTGCGTCAGCAGGCGCGTGAACGCCTGATCCAGGTGGCCGACCCGCTGACCTTCTACGGCCAGCTGGCCGCCGAGGCCCTGCAGGGCCGCCCACCGGCCCCGCCGCCCGCACCCGCGCCACTCAGCGAGTCCGAACTGGCGGCCGCCGAGGTCGAGCCGGGCATCGACCGGTCTCTGCGCCTGCTGGCCCTGGGCTGGCGTTCCGAGGCGGTTCGCGAGTGGAACTTCACGCTCTCGCGTGCCCGACCGGGCGGGCTGAGCGACCGCGAACTGCTGGCGGTGGCCGAGGTGGCCTGCCGCCGCGAGATCTGGGACCGCTGCATCAACACCAGCGAACGCACCCGCCAGGTGGTGAGCCTGGCGCAGCGCTACCCCACCCCCTTCCACGACGAGGTGCTGGCTGCCGCTGCCGAGGTGGGGCTGGATGCGGCCTACATGTACGGCCTGATCCGCCAGGAGTCGCGCTTCCTGGTGGCGGCACGCTCGTCGGTGGGGGCCTCGGGCCTGATGCAGGTGATGCCGGCCACCGCGAGCTGGACCGCCCGCAAGCTGGGCATCCCCTACAGCCCCGAGCTGCTCACCGACCGTGCGACCAACCTGCGCATCGGCGCGGGCTACCTCAAGCTGGTGCTCGATGATTTCGAGGGCACGCAGGCCATGGCCGCCGCCGCCTACAACGCCGGCCCGGGTCGCCCCCGTCGCTGGCGCGAGGGCAGCACCGTCGAGGCTGCCGCCTGGGCCGAGAACGTGCCCTTTGCCGAAACCCGCGACTACGTCAAGAAGGTGCTGGCCAATGCCACGGTCTATGGCCATGTGCTGCACCGCCAGCCGCTGACCCTCCAGCAAAGGCTGGGCGCCACGATCGGGCCGCGCGTGGCGTCGGCCCCCGCAGAGGCGGGCGACCTGCCTTGAACCTCGCCTGAAACGCAAAAGGGCCCCGTCCGTGAGGAGGGGCCCTTTGACAGGAGGCGATGGCCGCAGGCGCAGGGCCTGCGGTCAGGGCATCAGGCGGCGTTCAGCAGTGCGGCCGTGTCGAACACGCTGCTCATCGGCGGCAGGTTCATCACGATGGTGGGCGTGGCGTTCTTGGAGACCTTCACGGGCTTCACATTGGGGTCGTTTTGCGCCACGTCGGCCTTGTCCCAGTTGCTGGCCGATTCCTTGCCCGAGACGGCCATGGAATAGAACACGCGGAAGGGGATCTTGCGCTCGCTCCAGAAATCGGCGGCATCGCGGAAGGCGTCGAGCAGTTGCTCGCGGGTTTCACGGTCGCAGGCGGTGTCACCGGGGATGAGTTCGAGCACGACGACGAAGCCCGGCTGCGGACCCGACTTGTGGACGAGGTCGGTCATGCAGTCGTACAGCGCGTCGAGGTTCTTGCCGAAGTGATCCGGGAACAGGAAGTCGCGAGCAATGATGTCCAGCACGTCCTGTTTGTCCTTCGCGGCGCTCAGGTTGGTGTACAGGAAGTGGTGGCCAACCGCGTGGGCTGCCTGTTGCAGTTCTTCCGGGCGGTAGGCGCGGATGGCTTGAACGATGTTGGGTCGAACGGATTGCAACAACATGATCGCTTGGGGCCTTCAGCACAGAGAGGGCGGCTCGCTGGGCTGGTGGGCTGAGTTGAGGGTCAAAGAAAAAAGAGCGGAGGGTGACCGGCGGGGTCAGTGCCGTGGGTCGATGCGTTGAAAGCTGTTGTAGTGATCCCCGGTATAGAAACAAGTTTCAGGTTGACGCATTTCCTTACCACCACAAACGATGCGTCGCGCTCCGCGATGGCGCACGCCTGGGGTGGGCACGGTGTATTCACGGTAAAAGCCGCGCGGCTGGCGGGGCAGGTGGCGCTCGCGGTTGCCGAACACCGTGCCGTCCTGGGTGTAGCGGAAGGGGCCGCCTGCCAGGATGCGTCGATGCACGACTTGCGCTTGAACCGGCAAGTCCGACAAAGGCACCACCGCTTCAACGGCGACCGTGTCTGCCGGCGTGGCGCGTCGCGCCTGGGCCTCCAGGGGCATCCAGTGGGCGGCGACAGCCAGGACCAGTCCAGTCAGGAAAGCCGCAGACCGCGAAGTCAGCCGGGCGGGGCCTGACAGCCGGGTCGTGAAGGGTTTTGCACTCAGCACAACAGCTCTACGTGAAAGACCTCATGTTATAGAAACCCCCCTGAAAGCTCAAGGCCCCGAGGCCCTGAAAAGCGGGCAACCGGGGCCTTTTGACGGGGGGTTGACAGCCTGTGCTATAAGCCCGGGCTGTTTTCAGCGGCACCTGACCGCGTCACGTTCAGCGGGTGGCGTTGGCGTCGGCCACCGTCATGGCGGTCATGTTGACGATGCGGCGCACCGTGGCCGAGGGCGTGAGGATGCACACCGGCTTGGCCGCACCCAGCAGGACCGGGCCCAGCGCGATGTTGTTGCCAGCCGCGACCTTGAGCAGGTTGTAGGCGATGTTGGCCGCATCCACGTTCGGGCACACCAGCAGGTTGGCCTCGCCGGTGAGGGTGCTGCGCGGCATGAGCTTTTGGCGATAGGGCTCGTCCAGCGCGGTGTCACCGTGCATCTCGCCGTCGATCTCCAGCCAGGGAGCCTGCTGCTGGATCAGTGCCAGGGCCTGGCGCATCTTCACCGCCGAGGGCTCGTTGCTCGAGCCGAAGTTCGAGTGCGACAGCAGGGCGGCCTTAGGACGCTGGCCGAAACGCATCATCTCCTCGGCCGCCATGATGGTGATCTCGGCGAGCTGCTCGGCCGTGGGGTCGTAGTTGATGTGCGTGTCGACGATGTTGACCGTGCGACCCGGCAGGATCAGGCCGGTCATGGCCGCGTAGGTCTTGACACCCTCGCGCTTGCCGATCACCTGGTCGAGGTAGTGCAGGTGCATGCTGGTCTGGCCCCAGGTGCCGCAGATCATGCCGTCGACCTCACCCTTGTGCAGCAGCATCGAGCTGATCAGCGTCAGGCGGCGGCGCATCTCGATCTTGGCCATTTGCTCGGTCACGCCCTTGCGCTCGGTCAGCTGGTGGTAGGTCTGCCAGAAGTCGCGGTAGCGGGGATCGTTCTCGACGCTGACGGCGTCGTAGTCCACGCCGGCCTTCATGCGCAGGCCGAACTTTTCGATGCGCTGGGCGATGATCTCGGGGCGTCCCACCAGGGTGGGGCGGGCGATGTTCTCGTCCACCACGATCTGGGCGGCGCGCAGCACGCCTTCGTTCTCGCCCTCGGCGTAGGCAATGCGCTTGTTCTTGGCGCGCTTGGCCACGCTGAAGATCGGCTTCATGGTGGTGCCCGAGGCGTAGACGAAGCTTTGCAGCTTCTCGCCATAGGCCACGAAATCGGTCACCGGGCGCGAGGCCACGCCGGACTCGGCCGCGGCCTTGGCCACCGCCGGCGCGATTTTCATCATCAGGCGCGGGTCAAAGGGCTTGGGGATCAGGTATTCCGGACCGAAGCTCAGGTTCTCACCGGCGTAGGCGGCTGCGATCACATCGCTTTGCTCGGCACGCGCCAGCTCGGCGATCGCGTGCACGGCGGCGATCTCCATCTCGGTGGTGATGGTGGTCGCGCCCGAGTCCAGGGCGCCCCGGAAGATGTAGGGGAAGCACAGGACGTTGTTGACCTGGTTCGGGTAGTCCGAACGGCCGGTGGCCATGATGGCGTCGTCGCGCACGGCCTTGACGTCTTCGGGCAGGATTTCGGGGTTGGGGTTGGCCAGCGCGAAGATGATCGGGCGTGCGGCCATGCGGGCGACCATGTCGGGCTTGAGCACGCCGCCGGCCGACAGGCCCAGGAAGACGTCGGCGCCGTCGATGACTTCGGACAGCTTGCGCAGATCGGTCTTCTGGGCGAAGAAGGCCTTGTCTTCGTCCATCAGTTCGGTGCGGCCTTCGTAGACCACGCCGGCCAGGTCGGTGACCCAGATGTTTTCACGCGGGAAGCCCAGCTTGACCAGCAGGCCCAGGCAGGCCAGGGCCGCAGCGCCGGCGCCCGAGGCGACCAGCTTGACGTTCTTGATGTCCTTGCCCGCGACCTTGAGGCCGTTGAGGATGGCCGCACCCACCACGATGGCGGTGCCGTGCTGGTCGTCGTGGAAGACGGGGATCTTCATGCGCTCGCGCAGCTTGCGCTCGATGTAGAAGCAGTCCGGCGCCTTGATGTCTTCGAGGTTGATGCCGCCGAAGGTGGGCTCCAGCGAGGCGATGATCTCGACCAGCTTTTCGGGGTCTTTCTCGTTGATTTCGATGTCGAACACATCGATGTCGGAGAACTTCTTGAACAGGACGGCCTTGCCTTCCATCACCGGCTTGGCGGCCAGCGGGCCGATGTCGCCCAGGCCCAGCACCGCGGTGCCGTTGGTGATCACGGCCACCAGGTTGCCGCGGGAGGTGTATTTGAAGGCCGCCCCCGGGTTCTCGACGATCTCTTCGCAGGGCGCGGCGACGCCGGGCGAGTAGGCCAGCGCCAGGTCACGCTGGTTGGTGAGTTGCTTGGTGGCGCTGATGGCGAGTTTTCCGGGGGTAGGGAACTCGTGATATTCCAGCGCTGCCTTTTTGAGTTCAGCGCGTTTTTGCTCAGGGGTCGTCATGTTTTGGTTCACCTTGAAAGGCCGGCGGATGTGTCGGCAGGCACCTATTCTAGGAACATCGGACTGGTTTGGTCTGATGGGGGCTTGCAATTGTCGGACAGAGGGGGCGACTTGTTCGGGCGGGAGGCGTGTCTGCTTGCCTGGCGGAGGGGCCCGCCATCCCCGACAATGCACCCATGAGCCTGGGTGAATTTGATCTGATCGAAACCTTCTTCTGGCGCCGACCGGGCCAGGGTCCGCGCCGCGCAGTGGTGGGCAATGGCGACGACTGCGCGGTGATCGCGCCGGCGCCGGGGATGCAGCTGGCCGTCTCCACCGACACGCTGGTGGAGGGGCGCCACTTCCTGTCCACCGTCAGCCCGGCCCGCCTGGGTCACAAGGCGCTGGCCGTCAACCTGTCCGATCTGGCCGCCTGTGGCGCCGCGCCGATGGCCTTCACGCTGGCGCTGACGCTGCCCCGGGTGGACGAGGTCTGGCTGAAAGGCTTTGCCCAAGGCCTGCTCGACCTGGCCGACGAACACGACTGCGAGCTGATCGGTGGCGACACCACGGCCGGGCCTCTGGCGATTGGCATCACCGTGATGGGCGAGGTGCCGGCCGGTCAGGCCTTGCTGCGCAGTGGCGCCCAGGTGGGTGATGACCTGTGGGTCAGTGGCTTTCCGGGCGAGGCGCGGCTGGCGCTGGAGGCCTTCCGTGGCAGCCTGCACCCGGGCCTGAGCACCGAGGCCTTCGAGGCCACCCGTCTGGCCATGGAGCGCCCCGATCCGCGTGTCGCGCTGGGCGTGGGCCTGCGCGGCCTGGCCACCGCCGCCATCGATGTCTCCGACGGCCTGCTGGGCGATCTGGGCCATGTGCTGCGCCGCAGCCGGGTGGGCGCGGCGCTGTCTCTGGATGAGCTGCCCGTGAGTCCCTGGCTCGCTGCCCGTTCGCCCGATGAGCGGCTGAACTGCATCCTGGCCGGCGGCGACGACTACGAGCTGCTGTTCACCGCCCCCGCCGGGCAGCGTGAACGCGTGGCCCAACTGGGCGCCGAGTTGGGCCTGGTGCTCAGCCGCATCGGTCAGATCGAAGCCGAGTCCGGCTTGCGCCTGTGGCGCGGCGCGGCAGCGGGTGCCGGGGAGGGCCGTCAGCCCGTGCCCAACCGCTGGACCTCGTTTGACCACTTCAAGGGGGCCGCATGAGCGAGGCACCGCGTCGGCCCACGGTGGGCATACTGCTGAGCCGTCCGGCTCACTTCATCGCGCTGGGCGCCGGCAGCGGCCTCAGCCCGATCGCGCCGGGCACGGTCGGCACGCTGTGGGCCTGGCTCAGCTTTGTCGTGCTGCAGATGGCTTTGGGCGGTCTGCCGCACGCCGATCTGATCTGGGCCGTCATCCTGCTGGTGGGCTGGCCGCTGGGCTGCTGGGCCTGCACGCGCACCGCGCAGCACTTGCGCGTCAGCGATCCCGGTGCCATCGTGTGGGACGAGATCTGGGCCTTCTGGCTGATGCTGTGGCTGATCGGCCCGGTGGGCTGGCTGGGGCAGCTGGGGGCGTTTGTGGCCTTCCGCTTTTTCGATGCGGCCAAGCCGGGCCCGGTGGCCTGGGCCGATGCCCTGTTCAAGGCCGTGCCGGGCCAGCCGATTGGCTGGCGCCAGGGCCTGGGCATCATGTTCGATGACCTGGTGGCGGCGGTGTGCGCCCTGCTCGTGCTGGCGCTGGGCGTGGCGGTGCGAGACCGCGGGGTGTTGGCGACCCTGTTCGCGTGAGGCGAGGTGGGTGTGTCGTGGTGTGTGCAGTGGTGAGCGGCCAGTGGGCCTGGAAAGGATGCAGCGATGAGCGAGAGCCTGAACGTGTCAAGTGAGGTGCTGGCCCTGGCCGAGCGCCTCAAGGCCCACCATTGGCGGCTGGCCACGGCCGAATCTTGCACCGGCGGCCTGATCGCGGCGCATTGCACCGCGTTGAGCGGCTCGAGCGACTGGTTCGAGCGCGGTTTTGTCACCTACAGCAACGAGGCCAAAACCGAGATGCTGGGGGTGGACGCCGCGCTGATTGCCGCGCATGGCGCGGTGAGCGAGCCGGTGGCACGCGCCATGGCCGAAGGGGCCTTGGCGCGTTCACGGGCCGACATCGCGGTGGCCGTCACCGGCATTGCCGGCCCGACAGGGGGCTCGGCCGAGAAACCCGTGGGCACGGTGTGGCTGGCTTGGGCCTTGCGCCGGGGCATCGTGCACACCGAGTTGCTGCACCTGCCGGGCGACCGCGCCGCGGTGCGCGAGTCGACCGTGGCCCATGCCTTGGCCGGCGTGCGCCTGCGGGCCACGCCCTTGTGATGCCAGCGCGCTGAGCTCAGCGCCGGGTCGCGTGGGCGAGGTGGCCGCAGGGGGCGCCTGAGACGAAGGGTTCAGCCCCGCGGCGGGCGCACCATCATGCGCTGCAGCGCCGTGTCGATGACCAGGCCCCACAGGCTGTAGAGGATGGAGCCCAGCAGGGCCTGCCAGAACCCGGTCACGTGAAAGCCGTCCAGCAGGCCCGAGGCCATCTGAAAGGTCAGCGCGTTGATCACGAACAGGAACAGGCCCAGCGTCAGGATGGTGACCGGCAGGGTCAGCAGGATCAGCAGCGGGCGCACGAAGGCGTTGAGCAAGCCGATCACCAGGGCGGCCCACATGGCCGCACCGAAGCTGTCGACCTGCACGCCCAGGTTCCACTGCGTCAGCAGCACCAGGGCACAAGCGAGCAGCAGCCAGCGTATCAGGAGTGTCATGGTGGCAAGCATAGCCCAGCTGGCTGGACTATATTGAAGGTCGCACCACGGTGGGTGCGCGGGGCGTGAAGAAGGCGAGGGTGTGATGTCCGGGGAACAGGTTCTGGCGGTGCTGGTGGCGAGCGTGTGCGCCGTGATGCTGGTGCGACTGCTGCTGCCGGTGTCGCGTCGCACCCAGATGGATGGCCTGATCCGGCGTCAGTGGGTGCTCACTTCCGGGGCGGTGCGCCGTCTGTTTCGCGGCCGGGCCGACCGTCAGGCCGAAGCGGCGCAAGCCGAGCAGGCACGTCAGGCCACGGCGGCCGCCATCGAGCGCGCCCGGCGTGCCAGCCGGGTGGCCGACGTGGTGCGCGAAGGCAATGTCTACAAACCCGAGGCGTTTCAGAAACCCCGCAAGCCGCATTGAGGTTGGCGCGGCGTGCCCGCGCCGTCACCGAGGCGGAGCCCGTGCAGCCCTGGATGGGCCAGGGCCGAGTCGACTCGCTCAGGCGCGCGCCGCCACGCGCTGACCCACGATGGCCGCTGAAGCCACACCCAAAGCCAGTGTCAGGGCCGCGCCTGCCAGCACGGCAGCGGGCATGCGGTGGTCCATCAGCAGGCCGAAGACTGGGGCGGCCAGGGCCAGTCCCGTGTCCAGGCCCGCATAGACCGCACCATAGACCCGGCCGGTGGCGCCGGGCGGGGCGGCACGCTTGATCAGCATGTCGCGCGAGGGGTTGGCCAGGCCGGTGCCGAAGCCCGCCAGCACCACGCTGAGCGCGGCCAGCCAGGGCGGCAACTGCCCCGACGCGCTCAACAGCAGCATGACCACCGACACGCCGATGGACACACCGATGGTGCGCTCCAGCCGGGCCACGCGGTTGACCAGAAAGCCGCCGATGAACATGCCCACGGCACCGCACAGCATGTAGCCGGTCACGACGAAGGCCGTGGTGGTGTCGGTCAGGCCGTACATCAGGTTCAGGGCCGGGCTGGCAAAGCTCTGGATCGCGCCGAGCGCCGCGGCGGTCCACAGGAAGAAGGAGAAGCACAGCCAGACGGCGGGCAGCTTCAGGAAAGCCAGCGCGTGCTCGGCCGAGCCGCTGGCCGCCTGGGCCTGCACCTGGGCGCGGTGGGTCGCGTGGTGGTCGTCCAGGTCGGCGCGGCGCCACAGCATCAGGGCCAGCACGCCTGCACCCAGCAGGGCGGCACACAAGGCGGCGATGCGCCAACTGCCGGTGAGCGTGGTCAGCCCGATCAGGAAGACCGGACCCAGCCCCCAGCCCAGGTTGCCGCTGAGCCCGTGTGCCGAGAAGGCATGCCCCAGGCGCGGCGTGGACACCCGCCGGTTGAGGATGGTGAAGTTGGCCGGGTGCATGGGCGCATTGCCCAGGCCGGCCAGCGCCGCGGCAAGCATCAGCCCGGCGTAGCCCTGCGCGGTGGCCGTGGCCAGCGAGGCCGCCACGTAGCAGACCATGGCGCCATACAGCACCGGGCGGGCGCCGTGGCGATCGACCACGAAGCCGGCCAGCGCCTGGCCCACGCCCGAGATCACGAAGAACACGGTGAGCACCAGACCGAGCTCGGCATAGCTGAGGCCGAACTCCCGGATGAACACCGGGAACAGCGGCGGCAGCAGCATGTGGTGGAAGTGCGAGGTGCAGTGACCGAGGCCGATCAGGCCGATGGTGCGGATGTCCTGACGGGCCGAAGCCGGGTCGGACTCAGGGGAGGTGGCAAAGGACGACATCCGGGCACTGTGCCACACGGACGAAAAAAAACGCGGCCGAAGCCGCGTTTGCCTGAGCGTGAAACTCAGCCGACTGGATTACAGCGGGCGGATGTTCGAAGCCTGCAGGCCCTTCTGGCCTTGGGTGATGTCGAATTCAACGCGCTGGTTTTCTTGCAGGGTCTTGAAACCCGAAGTGCGGATTTCGCTGAAGTGGGCGAACAGGTCATTGCCGCCGTTGTCTTGGGCGATGAAGCCGAAGCCCTTGCCTTCGTTGAACCACTTGACGGTGCCGGTTTGGTTGGTGGTGGACATGGAATTTCCTTAAATAACAAGTGATGGATAAACGCCCACAGCCACATGCTGGGACGTTGCAGAGACACGCAAGAAGATCACTTGGGTGGAAATTCGAACCAACCTGCCGGGCGGCAGGGGACAAACAACAGACCTCAGTAACGACGGTCTTGGTATACCTACAAAGACGGAAGATACACGGTTTTGTGCGCTGTGTCTTTTTTTATTTTCGGATCCCGCCCGAAAGAGGGCCTGTGCCGAGCAGGCCCGACCGTCATGATGGGCTGGGATGCCCCGTGTTATGATGATCAGTTGTCTATTCGGCCTCAAGGTCTTGCCATGACAGACCTTGCGCAGTGACAGCGATCGGATGGCACACGTTTGCACACCCAGGACGCAGCGCCCCCGAGCGCGACCGATCATGGTCTTTTGTCCCGGGCGGGCGCGCACCCTCCGCGCAGGGCGCCGCCACATCACCGTCAAGACCTATTGGAGATCGGCCCATGGCCAAGGAAGAACTGATTGAAATGAATGGCGTCGTGGACGAAGTCCTGCCGGACTCGCGTTTCCGCGTCACGCTCGAAAACGGGCACCAGCTGATTGCCTACACCTCCGGCAAGATGAAGAAACACCACATCCGCATTCTGGCGGGTGACAAGGTGTCGCTGGAGCTGTCGCCTTACGACCTGACCAAGGGTCGCATCACCTTCCGTCACATCGAGCGCAGCGGCTACACGCCGCCTCCCCGCCGCCACTGATGTGACTGCCCGGAGCGGCCCTGAGGCCGGCTCCGGATGCGAACGCGGTTCGCCTCCCCCGTTGTTGTCTGGCGTGATCGCCTGAATGTGCCCGGTGCCTCATGTGAGGACCCGGGCTTTGGTGTGTCTGTCGTGTCCGCTGCGTCCGTCGCGACGGTTCAGCGGCCCAGCCAGTCGAGGATGGGCCGCCACTGCGCCAGGTCCTTGTCCACCTTGTGTGCGGGCACGTCCCACAGGCTCAGGCCGTGGGCGGCCAGATGGGTGTAGTTCTGCGTGTCGCGCAGTTGGGCCAGCCAGGGGATGTCGAGCGAGCGCAGGAAGGTCTGCAGGTGCTCGGCGGCCTTGGTGTGGTCCTTGACGCGGTTGGCCACCACGCCCAGCTTGACCTTGTCGGAGCGCTTGTGGCGGTGCAACTCGCTCAGGAAGTCCTGCGTGGCGTAGATGTCGAACACGCTGGCTTGCAGCGGCACGATGATGTGATCGGCCAGCTTCATGACCGCTTGCAGGCGCTTGCCGTGCAGGCCGGCCGGGGTGTCGAGCACGACGTGGGTGGTGCCCTTGGGCGGGCGCACGATGTCGTCGCGGTCCACGTCCCAGCTCTGCACCGCCGGCAACGTGTCGGGACGCAGTTGCAGCCACAGGCGGGAGGATTGCTGGCGATCGATGTCGCCCAGCATGACGCTGTGCCCCTGGCGGGCGAAGTAGCCCGCGATGTTGCTCGACAGCGTGGACTTGCCGACGCCGCCCTTGGGGTTGGCCACCACGATCACCGGCATGGTTGGGACTCCTGTGTGACGGGGTTGAAAAAGGGTGTCCGATTATGGCGGTGGATGCGCGGGACAATGTGACAGCGCCGGGTTTGAGACAATCGGGGCATCATGGTTGATTCCCCCGTCCTCGACATCGTCTGTCTGTGCGCCGACTGGTGCGGCACCTGCCGTGAGTACGCGGGGGTGTTCGAGGCCCTGCAGCAGGTGCTGCCGGCGCACCACTACCGCTGGATCGACATCGAAGACGAGGCCGATGCGCTGGGCGACATCGACATCGAGACCTTTCCGACGCTGCTGGTGGCCCATGCGGGACGCGTGCTGTTTGCCGGTCCGGTGCTGCCGCGCCTGGGCGATGCCCAGCGGCTGATCGAGGTGCAGACCGAGGTGGCGCAGCGGCAGGCCTGGCCGTCGCTGGTGAGCCTGGGGGTGCCGGCGGATCAGCAAACCGCCTACACGCAGCTGGCGCAGGCGCTGCACGCGGCGCGCGGCTGACGCCCATCCCCGCTGGCGCGTTCTCGTCGCCTGGTCGTGGGTCAGCTGGCGGGGGGCGACCCCTGCAAGCTGGCGAACTGCTGATCGAGCCGGCTGAGAAAGCCCACGACGGCCTCGTCGTCCACCTCGTCGCATTGGCGGATCACGGTGAGGCACAGGCGGCCGTTGAGGGTGAGTGCGCCCAGCAGCAGCGCGGTGCCGATGGTGGCGGGCCACAGGGCCTGCAGGCGCACGCGGGCATCTTTCGGGTTGATGAATTCGGCGCTGCCCAGGTTGCTGAGGTGGCAGCTGAGCGCGGGCAGCGTGCCGCGGGCCTTGCTGGCCGCGATCAACTGGCGGTAGCGCGTGCGCCCGATGTAGGGCAGCCATTCGTACAGTGTCAGCGGCAGGGCGTGGTCGCGCCGTTCGTAACGGGCCAGGTGCTGCTGGATCTGGCGTTCGATGTCGGCGATCTGGGCGGCCAGCGTGGGCTGGTGGCGCGCGCGCACGGTGAACGACGAGACGTAGTTGCCAAAGACGGGGGCCTGGCCCTCGGGGTAGTAGCGGCGCAGGTCGACCGAGATGCGCAAGGCGGCCACGGCCTGTGCGTTGCCGGTGTGCGGGGCCAGGAAGGTGTTGGCCACCAGGGCGGTCAGCAGGGTGTTTTGCGTGGTGCGATGGGCCTTGGCGAATTGCTTCATGGCCTCGGCCGGGCAGGGCAGCTCGTGGTAGCGGATGGCCGAGGTGGTGAAGCGCGGACTGCGACGGCTGGCCAGCATGATGACCTGCTGGCCCCGGGCCGCACGTTGGTCGGCCCGCCCCTGACGCCAGCCCCGCCATATGGCGGCTGGCCATTGCCACAGGCGCGCAGGTGTGACGGCGGCGTGCATCGAGGGCGAGTCGAGTGGGCTGGCGGCGATGGGCTGGCCGTTGAGGCGGCCGAGGATGGCGCACAGCAGTTGGACCATGGAGCGGCCGTCGCCCACGATGTGGTGCACCACGAAGAGCAACCCGGGCTGCGTGGGGTGGGGCAGGAAGCGGGCGCGCCAGGGCAGGCCGCGCTCCAGTGACAGGGGCTCGTTCAGGCGGGCGCTGTGCCAGGCCTGCAGCGCGTCGCGGTCGTCGAGATCGACGCTGGACTCGATGCGATAGGCGTCGTCGAACAGCTGGTCCACGGTGCGGTCGTCGGGCAGGATGCGCATCCGGTCCCGCCAGGGGCCGGGCTCGATCACGCTGCGCAGGCGGGGGAAGGCGGTGGTGAGCTCGCGCAAGGCCTGGCGCACCTGGGCTGCGTCGACCGGACCGCTCAGGCGCAGCACATAGGGCTGGTTGATGGGGCCGAGGTGGCCCTCACCGGCCCAGTAGAGGTGCTCGGATCGGTTCAGCGGGATCAGGTCGGAGGAGCGCACGGGACAGCAGGCTTCGCGAGGGACGGTGCACCGACTGTAGGAGGGCGCCGCGGGCTGCTGGCTGGGGGCTTACCAGTGAGGCGGCCCCCGATCTGCGGGGGGCGGGTGGGCGATGATGCGAGGCCGGACGGTCGGCTCAGGCCGTGGCCGGGTAGGGCTCAGCGGCGGGCCGGCGCCGGGGTGCGGCCTGCGGCTTGGCCTTGGGCGGTCTGGGCCAGCTCCAGCGCCAGGCGGCGCAGGGCCTCCCAGCCGTCTTGCGGCCATTGGGGGTGGCGCAGGCCCTTGACGATGCCATCGACCGTGCTGGCGTGGGCCACGAGGCGGGCCAGGGTGGTGGCGCGTGTGTGGGGCAGGATGCGCTCGAACAGGCGCTCGCGTGGGCCCCAGACGCGCTGCTCGCGCAGCACCATGGGCAGGGGCTTGCCGCCGTCCAGCGCGGTGCGGGCGCGGTAGAGCGCGAGGATGTCTTCGGCCAGGGCCCAGTGCACGAGCACGGCGGCTTCGCCCTCGGCTTGCAGGCCGTCGATCATGCGCAGCGTGCGCTCGATCTGGCCCGAGAGCACGGCCTCGCTGAGCTTGAAGACGTTGAAGCGGGCCACATCGACCACGGCCTCTTCGATCTGCTCGATGGTGAGGGTGCCAGGCGGGTGCAGCAGGCCGAGCTTGACGATTTCCTGGTGGGCGGCGAGCAGGTTGCCTTCGACGCGGTCTGCAAAGAAGGCCAGGGTGCGCTGGCCGGCCTCGCCGGGCTCGACCTGCTGGCCTTGGGCGGCCAGGCGCTGGGCGATCCACAGGGGCAACTGGCCACGCTCGATCGGGTCGCAGCGCAGGGTCAGGCCTGTGCCATCCAGGGCGGTGAACCAGGCGCTGTTTTGCTGCGTCTTGTCCAGGCGGGGCAGGGTGACCAGCGTGAGCAGGCCATCGTTGCCCTGGGCGGCTTCGCAGTACTGCTGCAGGGCCTGCGAGCCCTCCTTGCCGGGCTTGCCCGAGGGGATGCGGATCTCGATGATCTGCTTGTCGCCGAACAGGGACATCTCGCTGGCCGCGCCCAGCAGGCCCGACCAGTCGAAGTGCGCGCCGCTGACGGTGTGCACCTGGCGCTCGGTGAAGCCGGCCGCACGCGCAGCGGCGCGGATGGCGTCGCCGGCTTCCTGGGACAGCAAGGGCTCGTCGCCGTAGAGGGTGTAGACGGGCTTGAGCGCACCGGCGCCCTTGCTCAGGTGGGCCGAGAGCTGGTCGAGGCGCAGCTGCATGGGGGCGGGGGCTCAGCGCGCCGCTGGGGACGCGGCGGCGCCGGCAGGCACTGGCGCCGAGGCTGCGGTGGCGGCCATCGGGACGCTGCTGAGCTGCTCGGGGCGGATGGCCGCGAGGCGGCGCAGCACCTGGTTGACGATGTCGGTCTGCATGCTGCGTTGCAGCGCGTCGGCCTCGTCCTGCTTGGCCAGGGCGTCGCGTTCGTTGTAGCTCAGGTCACGGGCCAGATCGACCGGCATGGCGCCAAGCAGCACGGAGCCATCGCCCCGCAGGACGCGGAAGCTCACGCCGGTGCGCACGCTCATCGTGCGCACCTGGCCGTAGGCGGTCTTGGTCACGACGACCAGATCCCGGTAGTCGCGCAGCGCTTCGAACACGAGGTGGCTGGTGGGCACCTGGCTGGTGCCGGCGGCCTGGGTGGCCTGCAAGGTGGAGTCGACCACATCGACGCCGCTGGCCTCGAGCGCCCGGGCCAGCTCGCGGGCCAGCGGCGAAGTGCTGGCAAAACCGGTGAGCTGCATGGTGCGAAAGGCCATGACCTTGGGGCCACGGCGCAACTGGAAGCCGCAGCCTCCGAGGGTGGCCAGGGCCAGCGAGGCGCTCAGGCCGGTGAGGAGGTGGCGGCGCTGCATGGTCACACCACCACGTTGACGAGGCGACCGGGCACGACCACGACCTTCTTGGGCGCCTTGCCTTCGGCGAACTTGGCGAAGTCTTCGCTGGCCAGGGCGGCAGCCTCGATGGTGGCCTTGTCGGCTTGCGGGCTGACCTTGATCGAGCCACGCAGCTTGCCGTTCACCTGCAGCATCAGCTCGATCTCGTCTTGCACCAGGGCCGAATCGTCGACCTTGGGCCAGGCGGCGTCCAGCAGGTCACCCTGCGTCTGGGCATAGCCGAGCTCGCTCCACAGCGTGTGGGCCAGGTGCGGGGTGGCGGGGTAGAGCGTGCGCAGCAGGATGCCGAAGCCTTCGATCAGGGCGATCTGGCCGTCAGCGGCGTCGGTGCCCTTGAAGCCTTCGAGCGCGTTGAGCAGCTTCATCGCACCGGAGACCACGGTGTTGTACTGCATGCGCTGGTAGTCGTAGTCCACCTGCTTGAGCACGGTGTGCACTTCCAGGCGCAGGGCCTTGGCGTCCTTGCCGAAGGCGACGTCGGCCAGCGAGCGGGCGCCTTGCGTGAGCGCGGTCGTGTCGGCCTTGGGCAGGGCGCTCAGCTTCATGCCGAAGTTCCAGACGCGGCGCAGGAAGCGGAAGCTGCCTTCGACGGCGGCGTCGTTCCACTCCAGCGTCAGCTCGGGCGGTGCGGTGAACATGGTGTACAGGCGGGCGGTGTCGGCGCCGTACTTCTCGATCAGCTCTTGCGGGTCGATGCCGTTGTTCTTCGACTTCGACATGGTGCCCACGCCTTCGTAGTCGATGGCGGTGCCCACCGGCAGCATGCCGTCGGCGCTGTCCACAGCGGTGATCAGGCGGGCGCCGGTGACCTTGCCGGTCTCGTCCATGACGTGCTCGACGTCCTTGGGCCAGAAGTACTCCTTGCCACCCTTGGCGGTGCGGCGCGAGTAGATGTGGTTGAGCACCATGCCCTGGGTGAGCAGCTTCTTGAAGGGCTCGTCGGCCTGGACCAGGCCGAGGTCACGCATGACCTTGGTCCAGAAGCGCGCGTACAGCAGGTGCAAGATGGCGTGTTCGATGCCGCCGATGTACTGGTCCATCGGCATCCAGTAGTCGGTGCGACCGTCCACCATCTGGCCGTGGTTGTCGGCGCAGGTGTAGCGCAGGAAGTACCAGCTCGAGTCCACGAAGGTGTCCATCGTGTCGGTTTCGCGCTGGGCGGGCTTGCCGCAGTGGGGGCAGCCGACGTTCAGGAAGTCGGGGCGCGACTTGAGCGGGTTGCCCGAGCCGTCCGGCACCACGTCTTCGGGAAGCACGACCGGCAGGTCCTTCTCAGGCACCGGCACGGGGCCGCAGTCGGCGCAGTGGATGATGGGGATGGGGGTGCCCCAGTAGCGCTGGCGGCTGATGCCCCAGTCGCGCAGGCGCCAGGTGGTCTTCTTCTCGCCCACGCCTTGGGCGATCAGCAGCTCGGCCACCTTGGCGACCGCATCCTTGTGGACCAGGCCGTCGAGCACGCCGGAGTTGACGCACACGCCTTGCTGTTTGTCGCCGTACCAGTCGGCCCAGGCGTCCAGGCTGAAGGTCTTGCCTTCGGCTTGGATCACCTGTTTGATCTCGATGCCGTACTTCTTCGCGAAGGCGAAGTCACGCTCGTCGTGGGCGGGCACGCCCATCACGGCGCCGTCGCCGTAGGACATCAGCACGTAGTTGCCGATCCAGACTTCGACCTGCGCGCCGGTGAGCGGGTGGGTGACGAACAGGCCGGTGGGCTGGCCCTTCTTTTCTTGCGTGGCGAGCTCGGCCTCGGTGGTGCCACCGTGCTTGCACTCGTCGATGAAGGCCTGCAGTTCGGGCTTGAGCGTGGCGGCGTGGGCGGCCAGCGGGTGCTCCGGGGCCACGGCGCAGAAGGTCACGCCCATGATGGTGTCGGCGCGGGTGGTGAAGACCCAGAGCTGGCCGTTGTTGATCAGGCTGCCGTCGGCTGCCTTGATGTCGTGGCTGAAGGCGAAGCGCACGCCTTCGGACTTGCCGATCCAGTTTTCCTGCATCAGGCGCACGCGCTCGGGCCAGCCAGACAGGTAGTTCTTGTCCTCGGGGTTGGCCACCGCACCCAGCAGCTCGTCGGCGTACTTGGTGATGTTCAGGTAGTAGCCGGGGATCTCGCGCTTTTCCACCAGGGCGCCCGAGCGCCAGCCGCGGCCGTCGATCACCTGTTCGTTGGCCAGCACGGTCTGGTCGACCGGGTCCCAGTTGACGGTTTGCGTGCGGCGCTCGCAGATGCCGGCTTCCAGCATCTTGATGAACAGCCACTGGTTCCACTTGTAGTACTCGGGCTGGCAGGTGGCGATTTCGCGCGACCAGTCGATCGCCAGGCCCATCGCCTTCATCTGCTTCTTCATGTAAGCGATGTTGTCGTAGGTCCAGGCGGCGGGCGGCACCTTGTTCTTGAGCGCGGCGTTCTCGGCGGGCAGGCCGAAGGCGTCCCAGCCCATGGGCATCAGCACGTTGTAGCCGTTCATGCGCAGGTAACGGGTCAACATGTCGTTGATCGTGTAGTTGCGCACGTGGCCCATGTGCAGCTTGCCCGAGGGGTAGGGCAGCATGGAGCAGGCGTAGAACGATTTCTTGTCGGGGTTTTCGGTGACGCGGTAGGCGTCGCTCGCTTCCCAGTGCTGTTGGGCACGGGCTTCGACGGCACGCGGGTCGTAGGTCTGGTTGTCGGAAGGAGCGCTCATGGGGTCACCGCAAAGACAAGAGAGGCTGGCAGCCCATGGACAGCAAGCCGTCGCCGGGCTCCAGCCTGTGAAGGTGGAATCGCTGATTATAGGAAGGCGCGGCTCAGTCGGGCGTGAGTTGACTGTCGGCAGGCGGGAAGTCGGCCAGCGGCCCCAGTGCCTTGACGTCGCGCTGGAACAGGGGTGGGCTCAGCATGTAGGCGGCCAGCAACCGTCCCAGGGCGGTCAGGGAGTCCTCGTGGGTGCGCTCGTAGCCGTGCGAGGCGTCACAGGCAAAGCACAGCAGGGCGGTGCGGATGTCGTTGCCGGCTTCCACCGCCGAGGCAGCATCGCTGCGGTAGTAGCGAAACACGTCACGGGCGTGCTCGATGGCGTGGTGGCGACACAGTTGCAGCAGGTGCCGGGTCAGGTGCCAGTCAAAGGGGCCGCTGCTGTCCATCATCGAGATGGTGACGCCATATTCAGACGTGTTCTGGCCTTCGGCCACGGTGCCGTTGTCCACCGACACCAGTTCGGAGACATCGCCGCCATGCAGCACGTGCGAGGCACCCACGCCCACTTCTTCCGAAATGGTGAACAGCAGCAGCACGTCCAGCGGCAGCGGTTCGCCATGCCGCAGCACCGCTTCGGCGGCGGCCAGCACGCTCGCCACGCCGGCCTTGTCGTCCAGGTAGCGAGAGTTGATGAAGCCGTTGGCGGCAAACTCCGTGTGGGTGTCGAACGACACGGTGTCCCCCACGCGCACGCCGAGCGTCATCAGGTCGGCCACGCTGGCCACGCGCTCGTCGAGGCGCACCTCCACCTGTGTCCAGTCCACCGGCTGCGTGTCAATTTCCTTGTTGAACGTGTGCCCCGAGGCCTTCAGAGGCAGCACCGTGCCGCGCAGGTTGCCAAAGTCGGCGTAGACGGTGACCCGCTCGCCCTCGGCAAAGCGTGAGGACCAAAAGCCGATGGGTGACAAGGCCAGGCGACCATTGGGCTTGAGGGCCTTGACCATGGCGCCCAGTGTGTCCAGGTGGCTGGCCACCGCGCGCTTGGGGCTGTGCTGCAGCCCCGGCAGCTTGGCGCGGATGGCGCCGCGACGCGTGAGCTGATACTGGATGCCCAGTTCATCGAGCATCTCGCAGACCAGACGCACCACTGCATCGGTCATGCCCGAAGGGCTGGGGGTCTCCAGCAGCCGCCGCAGCACGGATTGCAGATAGGCCGTGTTGATCAGAGGCATGCTCATGTCGGCACGGCCTTCGTCTGCGGGAACAAGAGGTCGACAAAGGCCTGCACGGTGGGCTGGGGCTCGTGATTGGCCAGTCCCGGGCGCTCGTTGGCCTCGATCACCCAGTGGGTGTCCCCGTCGACGCGGGGCACCATGAAGTCCAGGCCGACCACGGGGATGTCCAGCAGGCGCGAGGCTTTCTCGGCCACTTCGCGCAGGTGGGGGTGCAGTTGCGCGGTGACATCGTGGATGGTGCCGCCGGTGTGCAGGTTGGCGGTCTTGCGCACGGTCAGCACGGTGCCGGCCGGCAGGATGCTGTCGAGGGTGTGGCCAGCCAGGCGCACGCAGCGTTCGGTTTCCTCGTCCAGGGGGATGCGGCTTTCGCCGTGGGTGGCCGCTTGCCGGCGACGGCTGTGGCGCTCGATCAGGGTGCGGAGGTCGCTTTCCCCATCGCCGACGACGCAGGCGGGCTGACGGGTGGCGGCGGCGACGACCTGATGGTCGATGACGACGATGCGCAGGTCCTGGCCGGCAACCAGCTCTTCGACGATGACATCGTCGCAGTGCTTGCGGGCCGCTTCAATGGCAGCGGTGACGGCGCTCAGGCCTCGCACATCCACCGAAATGCCCCGGCCTTGCTCGCCCCGGGCGGGCTTGACCACGACGCGTGGATGGCGCTGCAGGAAGGCGTTCAGCTCGGTCGGGCAGGACACGGTGAGTTGCTCGGGGGTGTTCACGCCACCTTGGGCGAGCACACGGCGCGTGACGCGTTTGTCATCGCAGCGGCTCATGGCCACGGCCGAGGTCAGGTCGGACAGCGACTCGCGGCAGGTGATGCTGCGCCCGCCCAGGCTGAGTCGGAAATAGTCGTACTCGGCGTCCAGCACCTCGGCATGGATGCCGCGGCGGCGGGCCTCCTTGACGATGAGCTTGGCGTAGATGTTGAGGCCCTCGTCGCTGTCCGCCCCCACGTACAGCAGCTCATTGATGGGGTTGCGGTTCTTGACGCAGAAAATGGGCACGCGCTGGAAGCCCATTTTTTCGTAGAGCTCGATGGCCTGGGTGTTGTCGTGCATCACGGACAGGTCCATGTGGTGCAGGCCGCGCTGGACAAAGCGCGAGACCAGTTCGCTGACCAGGGCCGGGCCGATGCCAGGGCGCACGCACTGTGGGTCCACCGCCAGTGACCACAGGCTGCTGCCGCGGTCGGGGTCCTGGCAGGCGGCGACATGGTCCACGCCGGTGACCACGCCCAGCACATGCCCGGTGTCCGTCTCTTCGGCCACGAGGAGGATCAGCGGGGCGTGCGTGACGGCCTGCGCCAGGAAGCCTTCGCGCACCGGCACCATTTGGCGGGCGGTGAGGATGCGGTTGATGGCGCCCTCGTCCTCGGGCCGCGCGGGGCGCACCTGCCAGCCTGGGCCTGGACCATGATCCGGCCACGCGGCGGCATCGCTCAGGGTCAGCCGGAAGGTGTGCGAGGGGTCCAGAAACAGCTGTTGCGGCGCCAGGGCCACGAGCACATGCGGGTCGTGGGCATAGAGGGCGACATCGCGTTGCTGCGGGGATTCGGCAATCAGGGCGTCAACGAGGTCGCGCTGGCTGGCGAAGGTCTGGCCCATGAGCAGGCGGCCCCAGCCGCAGTCGATGATGGTGTGCGGGGTCATGTCGTGGTCTCACAGCTGGTGGGTTTGCAGCCACATCTCGAGCAAGGCGACCTGCCACAGGCGGGAGCCACGCAGTGGGGTGAGGTCGCCGTCGGGGTTGGCGAGCAAGCGTGCGATCGCCTCTGGCTGGAACAGGCCCCGCTGTCGGGCGGCCTGGCTGGCCAGCGTGTCGCGCACGAGGTCCAGCACGGGGCCCTCGATGTGCTTGAGGATGGGCACCGGGAAGTAGCCCTTGGGGCGGTCGACCACCTCGTTGGGCAGGTGCCGACGGGCGATGGCCTTGAGCACGCCTTTGCCGCCATCGCCCAGCTTGTCGGCCACGGGCAGGCGGCCGGCCAGCTCGACCAGCTCATGGTCGAGGAAGGGCACGCGGGCCTCCAGGCCCCAGGCCATGGTCATGTTGTCGACCCGTTTGACCGGGTCATCGACCAGCATCACGGTGGTGTCCAGGTGCAGGGCCTTCTCGACGCTGCTGCCGCCGATCCCGCGGAAGTGCTGCGCCACATAGGCTTGGCTCATGCCCTGAGCCTGAACGGCCGGCAGCAGCAACTGCGAGAGTTGCTTGGGGGTGTGGTCAAAAAAGACCTGCTCGTAGGCCGCCGCCGCATTGTCGACGGGCATGGTGGCCAGGTGGGGGTACCAGTGATAGCCGGCAAAGACCTCATCGGCCCCCTGGCCGCTTTGCACGACCTTCGTGTGCTTGGCCACCTCGCGTGAGAGCAGATAGAAGGCGACGTTGTCGTAGCTCACCATCGGCTCGGACATGGCGGCGATGGTGCCGGGCAGCGCGTCCATCAGCTGCGCGGTGGGGATGTGGATGCGGTGGTGCGTGGTGCCAAAGCGTTGGGCGACCAGATCGGAGTACATGAACTCGTCGCCCGCTTCGCCGCCGGCCCCGTCAAAGCCGATGGAGAAGGTCTGCAGGCCCGGTTGCCCCATTTCCGCCAACAGGGCGACGATGAGGCTGGAGTCCACGCCGCCGGACAGCAGCACGCCGACCGGCACGTCGGCCAGGGCGCGGCGCCGCACGGCGGTGCGCAGGGCCTGTTCCACCATGTCCTCGCGCTCGCGGACGGGCAGGGCGGCCAGTTCGGGGTCGGCCTGCACGCGCAATTGCCACCAGGTGTGCAAGCTGCCTTGTCCCTCGCCGTCGATGCTCAGGCTGCTGCCGGGCGGCAGCTTGCGCACGCCCTTGAGGAGCGTCAGCGGTGGGGGCACGACGGCATGCCAGGACAGGTAGTGGTCCAGCGCCATCGGGTCGATGCTGCGGTCCACCTCCGGGTCGCAGATCAGGGCGGGCAGGCTGGAGCCAAAGCGCAGGCCGCCAGGGGTCTGGGCCAGGTACATCGGCTTGATGCCGAAGCGATCTCGTGCCAGGGTGACCCGACCGGTGTCGCGCTCATGCACGACCACCGCGAACATGCCGTGCAGACGTTGCCAGGCGTCCTGACGCCAGGCATGGAAGGCCTTGAGTACGACTTCGGTGTCGCCCGAGGAGGTGAAGCGGTAACCCAGCCCCTCCAGCTCCTGGCGCAGCTCGCGGTAGTTGTAGATGCAGCCGTTGAAGACGAGGGTCAGGCCCAGTTCCCGGTCGACCATGGGTTGCTGGGCGTGCTCGCTCAGGTCGATCACTTTCAGGCGGCGGTGGGCCACGGCGAACGGGCCTTGCTGGAACATGCCGTGGGCGTCCGGGCCACGGGGGGCGATCACGTCGGACATGCGCTGCAAGAGCGCGATATCAGGAGGGCGGCCATCGAAGCGACGGACACCGACAAAGCCACACATGCGGGGCTCCTTCTGCTTGCGCCAGGTGACTCGTGCGAGCCTGGAACGGCAACGCCATCGGCATCGGGAGGGATGCGGCGTCATGCCCGCCTGAAGGACAGGCAGACGGCGCCCGACCGCTTGGCCCACGGGCGGGCGTACCACGAGTTCGGGTGAGCCTGATGAGGCCCAGCCCTGCTGGTGGTCGATGTGCTCAACAAGGGCTTGGAACACATCGGAAATTACTATTGTACAAATGTATTTGGGTGTGTGCAAGCGACGCACCGGGGCGCAGCGGGCCTGTCGCTCGCGATAATGCCGGGCGGCAGTGTTGCCGTGCCGATGTCTGGGCCATGACATGCTCATGAAGCGTTCCCTGCGTCAGCTGACCCGCACCTTCGTGACGGGCCTGCTGGCCGCCTTGCCTTTGTTTGTGACCGCCGCCGTGTTCATCTGGCTGGGGCAGTTGCTGTACGCGTGGCTGGGCCCGAGCAGTCTGGTGGGCAAGGTGTTCGTGAGCCTGGGGATCGGGCTGTCGGGCTCGGTGATGCTGGGCTATGTGCTGGGCGCCTTCATCATCGTGATGGGGGTGTTCGCGCTCGGGCTGCTGGTCGAGGCCGAGTTGCAGCGCGGTCTGGCGCGCTTGGTCAATGCGGTGGTGCGCCGCATCCCGCTGGTGCGCAATGTCTATGACCTGATCCGCCGCTTTGTGGACATGCTCAGCCAGGGCGAAGAGGATGGTCTCAAGACCATGAGCCCGGTCTGGTGCCGCTTTGGCGACAGCGGTGGCGTGAAGGTGCTGGCGCTGCTGTCCAGTCCCGACCCGGTCGAGATCGACGGGCAGCGTCACCTGGCGGTGCTGGTGCCCACGGCGCCGGTGCCGGTGGGCGGCGGCCTGCTGTATGTGCGCGAAGACTGGGTGACGCCTGCCGATGTGGGCATGGACGGGCTGACCAGCATCTATGTGTCGATGGGCGTGACGTCCAGCCAGGTGCTGGGACGCGGTTAGGCCGGCGCGAAGGGCGCGGCGCCGACCGCGTGAGTCCCGATCAGGCCAGGCCTTCGGCCTTGAGGGCGCGTTGCACGGCCGGACGGGCGGCGACGCGGGCCAGGAAGGCCGTGATGTTCGGCCAGGCGCTCAGGTCGAGTTGGACGAACTTGGCCCAGCCGACCACAGTGAACAGGTAGGCGTCGGCCACGCTGAAGGTGTTGCCCAGCAGGAAGTCGCGACCGGCGAGCTGGTCGTTGACGTAGCCCAGGCGGCGCTGCAGGTTGGCGGTGGCCAGGCTCTTCATCTCGGGTGTGGCGGCCGGGTTGAAGAAGGGGCTGAAGTTCTTGTGGACTTCGGTGCCGATGAAAGTCAGCCAGCTTTGCAGCTGGTAGCGGGCCTTGCTGCCGTTGGCCGGGGCCAGGTTCAGCTCGGGGGCCTGGTCGGCCAGGTATTGCAGGATGGCGGGGCCTTCGGTGAGCAGTTCACCGTCGTCGAGCAGCAGGGCGGGCACATAGCCCTTGGGGTTGATGGCCCAGAAATCGGCGCCACTGGCGGTGACCTTCTTGGCCAGGTCGACGGCTTCGGTCTCGTAAGGACGACCGATTTCTTCGAGGACGATGTGCGAGGCCAGCGAGCAGGAGCCGGGTTTCAGGAACAGTTTCATCAGGGTTCTCCGTGGGTGAGCAGGGTCACAAGGGCTTGCGGCGCATTGTGACCGAGCGGGTTTGCCCACAGACGGCACTGGGATTTGGTGCGCGGTGCCGCACGCTGGAGCGGTCTCACTCGTCGCTCAGGTGCGGGATCGTGCCTTCGGCCGGGTCGCCCGTGTCGGGGTCAACCCAGTCGGCGATGCCGATCTCGGCCGAGACCTCCTGGATGTCGCCTTCCGGGGTGGGGGCGTCCTCGTCGGCCGCATGCATGTCGGCCCAGGCGGCGCGGGCGCTCTCGAAGGGGCCGTTTTCGATGCGACCCCCTTCGCTCAACCAGTGGTAGCCATCGGGGCGCAGCACGATGCGGGGATCGTTGACATCGAGGGCATCGGCCTCGGCGAAGTCTTCGGTGGGCAGGCGGGGCATCGGCATCGCACATCTCCGGTTCAGGCGGCTGACGCGATCATTGTGAGCCTGTGCGGAGTCGGCGTCGAGTCTTGTCAGACGGGCCGATGCGGTGTACAGCATCGCGATGGGGGGGCGAGGCGGCGCCGGCTCGGTGTAAGGTGTGAGACAGGGCCCAGCCCTGATCACGACTTGAAGAGGGAGACCGCCATGCGAACCTTGTACCTGCTGCTCTTGCTGCTTGCGGCCATGCTGGCGGCCGTCACGCTCATGAACTGGCCGGCTTTTGTCACGCCGACCGAGCTGTCGCTGGGCTTCACGACGGCGGCCGTGCCGCTGGGCCTGCTGTTGCTGAGCCTGCTCGTGCTGCTGACGGTGGTCTTCCTGGTGCACGCGGTGTATTTGCAGGGCACGGTCTTGCTCGACACCCGTCGCCACACGAAAGAGCTGCAGTCCCACCGCGAGCTGGCCGACAAGGCCGAGGCGTCGCGTTTCACCGCCTTGCGCGAGTTCATCGCGGCCGAACTGGCGACGCAGGCGGCGCGCCAAGCCGAGGCGCAGCAGGCCCTGCTGGCCCGCATCGCCGAGCTGGAGCAGGCCACGCAGACCCTCACCGAGCAGACCGGCAATTCGCTGGCCGCGAGCATCGGTGAGCTGGAAGACCGGCTGGAGCGCGGGCTGCCGGCGCCGGAGCGCTGAGCGTCAATCCGTCGTTCCAGGCGGAGGCCTGAGGGGCCGAGGCGGCCCTCAGCCGGCGCGCACCAACTGACCGGCTTGCAGGCGCCAGATTTCGTCGCCTGCGCTCAGGCTGTGCTCGCGGTGCGTGATGATGAAGCGGCCGCAGCCCAGGGCGTTGATGGCCTGCTGCACCTGGGCTTCGGTGTCGAAGTCGAGGTGGCTGGTGTACTCGTCGAGCAGCAGGAAGCGCGGCTGCTTGTAGAGCGCGCGCGCCAGCAGCAGGCGCTGCTTTTGCCCGCCGGACAGGGTGGCGCCCATGCCGCCCACCAGGGTCTGGTAGCCCATGGGCATGCGCTCGATGTCGTCGTGGATGCAGGCCAGCTTGGCGGCGGCCATCACCTTGTCGTGGCTGGCCTCCTGGTCGTTCATGGCGATGTTGTCGTAGATCGAGCACGAGAACAGCTGGTCGTCCTGGAACACCGTGCCCAGCACCGAGCGGAAGGCTTCGGCGCCCAGGCGCTGGATGGGCACGCCGTTGAGCAGCACCTCGCCCGACTCCGGGATGACCTGGCCGGACAGCACCTTGAGCAGGGTTGATTTGCCGCAGCCCGACGGCCCGACGATGGCCACGGCCTGACCGGTGTGCAGGCTCAGGTTGAGCTCGTGCAGCACGGGCTCCTCACCGGCTGAGTAGCGGAAGGTCACGTTGCGCATCTCCAGCGTCATCGGCGCATCGGCTTGCAGCGAGGCGGCCGCGTGGGCGGGTGAGGGCGCCTCGGCTTCGGTCAGCACGATGTCGGCCAGGCGCTCACCCTGGAGCTTGAGCAGGCGCAGGTTGATGACGCGCTCCAGCAGTTCGCTGGCGCGTTGCAGGAACTGGCCCTTGTAGGCGAGGAAGGCCACCAGCATGCCGATGGTGAACTTCTCTTCGATGATGAGGGTGCCGGCCAGGTACAGGATCAGGCCGCCTTCCACCGCGCTGATGGTGCCGTTGACGAACTCGTAGAAGATGCCGATGCGCTCTTGCTTGACCTGGGCGTTGACCATCGAAGCCTGCTGGTTCATCCAGCCGCCCACGCGCCAGTTGGGGCGGGCAAAGAACTTGATGGCCGAGATGCCGCGCAGGCTCTCGAGCAGGAAGGTCTGGATCGTGGCGTCGCGCACGATCAGCTCTTCGGTGGCCTGGCGGTAGGGCTTGAAGACGGCAAAGCGCACCAGCGCCTGCAGCACCGCCACCGCCAGCACGATGCCCGCCAGCATGGGGCTGTACAGGAACATCAGGCCCAGCGTGATCAGGCTGACGACACCGTCGAGCACGGTCTCGATCAGGTTGGTGGTGATCGTGTCCTGGATGTGGCCGACGGAGGCAAAGCGCGACATCACGTCGCCCGTGTGGCGCTTGTCAAAGTAGGACAGCGGCAGCTTGAGCAGGTAGCGAAAGACATTGGTGCTCGAAGAGATCTTCCACGACAGGCTCGCGCCCAGCACGATCCAGCCGCGCAGCAGGCGCGTGCACAAGGCCATGAAGGCCAGCAGGAACATCGCGATGCACAGCACGGTGAGCAGCGGCGTGTCGCGGGTCACGACCACGTCGTCGATCACCCACTGGCTGAGCATGGGCATGAGGATGCTGAAGGTCTCCAGCACGATGGACAGCACCGCCATCTGCGCGAAGGCGCGCCACAGGCCCTGCTGGCCGGCAAACAGCACGCGCAGGTCGAAGGGTGTCTTCTCGGTCTTCTTCTCGAAGCCCTGGGTGGGGGCCAGCTCCAGCGCCACGCCGGTGAAATGGGGGCTGGCCTCCTTGAGCGTGAGCGTGCGCTCACCTACCGCCGGGTCGAGCACGGTGATGCGCTTGGCATCGGCGCGCACCAGCACCACGAAGTGATTGAGGTCCCAGTGCAGGATGCAGGGCACCTGCAGCTGGGGCAGCTCTTCAAGCTCCAGACGCAGGGCGCGGTTGGCCAGCCCCATCTGGTCGGCGATCTGCATCAGGCGGCCCAGGGTGGCACCGCGCGAGGACATCTCGAAGCGGCGGCGCAGGGTCAACAGGTCGGTGTCATGACCGTGGGCGCTGGCGATCATGGCCAGGCAGGCCAGGCCGCACTCGGCCGCCTCCGATTGCAGGATCATCGGCACACGACGGCGGGGCCACAGAGAAAGCAGGTTCATGCGGGTCTCGGATGAAGGATCGCGTCAGGGTTCGCGTTCACAGCTTGCCGGTGAAGGCCAACAGCGGGTCGAGCATCCAGCGGATCAGGCTGCGGCGGTCGATTTCGACGTCGGCGGTGAGGGTGAGGCCGGGGCGCAGCGGGATCTCGGTGCCATAGGCTTTCACGGTCGAGGCGTCGAGTCGCACGCGCACCAGGAAGTAGGCGCGCCGGTCTTGCTTGTCGGGGTTGGCGGCCATGGGCACATCGGTCTGCGAGACGCTGTGCACCACGCCGTGGTACTGGCCGAAGCGCTGGTAGGGGAAGGCGTCGTAGCTGACGCGCACGCGCTGGCCGGCCTGGATGAAGCCGATGGCGGTGCTGGGCACGTAGAGCACGGCGGTCATGGGCGAGTCGGCGGGCACGATGGCCACAACGCTGGCGCCGGCTGCCACGCTCTGGCCTGGGGTGACGAGCAGGTTGGTGACGGTGCCGGTGATCGGGGCGGTGAGCACGGTCTGGCCGGCGCTTTGGCGCTGCACCTCTTCCTGCTGCAGGGTGAGCAGGTCGCGGTCGAGGCCGGCCTGGGTGACGCGGTGCTCGGCACCCACGCGTGTGCGCTCTTCGCGGGCCAGGGCCACGTCGGCCAGGGCGGCGCTGTGCTGGCGCTCCAGGGCCTGCAGGCGGGCGCTCTGGTCGAGCAGGGCCTGGCGTTGCTGCTCATACTGCAGCTCGGAGACGATGCGCTCGGCCAGCAGTGGCTGCAACTGGTCGAGCAGCTTGCGGGACGAGGCCACCTGCTGGCTTTGCAGGCGGATCTCTTCGCTCAGCGAGTCGGCGTTGCGCTGGCCCTGGGCGATGCGCTGGTCCAGTCCGGCCCAGGTGGCCAGCATGGCGCGCTGCTGCGCCTCGGTCTGGGTCTGCACCTGCTGGCGGCGGCCTTGCAGGTTGGTGCTGAGCAGGGCCTGGGTGCTGCCGGCATCGGTCTGGCGGTCGTGGCTCAGGGCGATCAGGGGCTGGCCGGCTTGCACCAACTGGCCGTCTTTGACCAGCACGCGCTG
Source organism: Aquabacterium sp. (assembly GCF_034003525.1). Lineage (GTDB taxonomy): Bacteria > Pseudomonadota > Gammaproteobacteria > Burkholderiales > Burkholderiaceae_C > Aquabacterium. The sequence goes on along the minus strand of NZ_JAVEYN010000006.1, from coordinate 93,214 downwards.
CACCAGGCCGGCCTCGGGTGGCACGACCGTGGCCACACCATCGCGGGCCTGGATGGCGCCTTGCACGCGCTCCTTCTTGGTGTAGCTGCCGAAAATGAGCAGCAGCAGCACGCCCAGCGCCAGGGCCGCGAAAAAGAGGGTCAGGCGGGTGGCGCCCACCGGGCGGATGCGCAAGGCCGGGCCGGCGCTGTTGTCGGCGCGGGCAGCCAGGGCCTCCTGGCGAAAAAGGTCGTGAGCGGGTGAGCTCATGGGCGGGACTCCGTCAGGGCCTGGGGGTCGAGCTGGGCGCTCAGCGGGGCCACGTGCGCGGCGTCGAGCCGGTCGAGCTGGGCCAGGATGTCGATGTGGGCGCTCAGGGCGGTGACGCGGGCGGTCACCAGGCTCTGGCGGGCGCTGTAGATCTGCTGCTGCGCGTTGAGCAGGTCGAGGTTGGTGCGCAGCCCGGCCACAAAGGCCTTGTGGACGGCGGCATGCGTGGCGGTCGCGGTGGCCTCGACGTCTTGCTGGGCGGCGATGACCGATTGCGCCTGGGCCCGGCGCTGGTAGGCGTCGCGCAGGCTGGTGTGCACCTCGGTTTCGATCTGGTCGAGCTGGGCCTGGGCGCGGGTGAGCAGGGCGGTGGCTTCCTGCACGCGGCCTTGCTGGTAGCCGCCGGTGAACAGGGGCCAGTTGAGTTGCACGCCGATGGCTTCGGTGCGCACGTTCTGGCGCTCGGTGATGCCTTCGAAGCGCTGGGTCTGGCGGGTGCGGCTGGCCGAGGCCACGGCATCGACGGTGGGCTGCCACGCCTCGGCCTGCCGGGCTGATTCGGTGGCGCGGGCGGCGGTGAGGCCGGCCTGGGCGTCGAGCCACTGCGGGTTGGCCTGCACGGCCTGGTCCAGGGCCTCGCTCAGGGGGGGCAGGTCGGAGGGCAGGGCCGAGGTTTGGGCGCTCAGGCCCGCGGCGGTGCGCACCTCGGTCTGGCCGCTCAGGCGCGCCACGGTGAGGCGCTGGGTGGCGGCGCGCATGCTGAGCTCGCGGATGCTGGCGCGCACCTGGTCGATGCGGGTGCGGGTTTCGAGCTGTTCGAGCACCGTGCCCAGGCCGGCCTGCAGGCGCCGGTCGTTGATGTGCAACTGCGCCTGCAGCAGGGCCAGCTGGGCCTCGGCCAGGCGCCGCTGTTCAGCGGCCTCGGCGGCAGCCAGGTAGGCCAGGCTCAGTTCACGCGCGACCGTGGTGCGCTGGGCGCGGGCCTGCCAGCGCGACTGCTCGGTCACGGCTGCCTGCGCCTGGGCGCTGGCGCGCTCGGCAGCCCGCCACAGGGGCAAGGTGGTGCTCAGGGTGATGGCCGAGGCCGGGGTGCGGCTGTCGAGCCCGTTGTAGGTTTGCTGCTGGGTGCTGCTGCTGGCGTTGAGTTCCACCCGGGGCATCCAGGCGGCGGCCCAGGCCTGACGCTGCTGGGCTTGTGCAGCTTGCACATTCGCATCGGCCACGCGGTTGGCGGCCGCCTGTTGCTGCGCGGCTTGCAGCAGATCGGGCCAGGCGCTGGCCCACAGGGTCTCGCTGGCGGCCTCGGTTGACAGGGCGCCAGCCGGGGACTGGCTCAGCGTGAACGTCCATTTCAGGCTGTGGGCCGGCCCAGCTTGGGCGAGCGCAGGGCAGCCGAGCCCGCTCATCAGGCTCAGCCCGCCGATCCATCCCACACACTGCACACGTACTCGGTGCGCCCACCACTGCAAAGGCGACATGCCGTCCACGTTCCCGCACCAATGACAAAAGGCCGCCGAGGCGGCCCGTCGATGCACAGGCCAAAGTGGCCTGCGACATCAGGTGAAGACGCCTCAGGCGGCCTTCGGCTTGGTGATCGAGGCGATCAGCTTGGTGATGGCGCTTTCGATCAGGGGCTTCAGGTAGGGCGACAGGGCAGCGATCACCTGGGTGATGGTCTTGTCGGTGGACGACACGAACAGGCCGGTGGCCGGCTTGCCGTTCAGGGCGTCAAGCACTTGGCCGATGGACAGGCCGCCGTTGACTGCTGCGATTTCTTGTTGGTTCAGGGTGCGCATGAGAGCTCCGTGGATGATTTGGGTTGCGAGGGTGTCGCCACCCAACACAACCTTGGTGGCGTGCGCTCACTGTACGGATCGAACGGGGCTCGTTAAGCTGGGGTTGGTGTGGGCGCAGGCCCCAGCAGGGGTGATTTCACGCGCCCGCCCCCGCGGTCATGGGGGCGGCGGGCCTGGGGTTAACGCGAGAGGTTTGCAGATGACGCACGCGTCATGCCGTCAGTCCTCGTCGGCCGGGCCGTGGCCGCCTTGCTCCGCGTCGATGGCCTTCATGTTGTCCAGCAGTTTGAGCAGGTAGTGCACCGTGTGCGTGAGGTCACTGTTGGAGAAGCCGTCCAGCGCCTGCGCGTAGTAGCGCTGGATCTTGGGGGCCGCCTGTTCGAGCCAGACCCGGCGCCCCGAGTCCGTCATGGTGACCAGGCGAGAGCGGCGATCCCGTCCGTCGGGGTCGCTGCGCACATGGCCGTCGCGCTCCATGCGGCTGATCAGGCCTGAGAGGTTCTGGCGGCTGACCATCAGGAAGCGGGCCAGGTCGCCCATGCTGATGCCGTTTTGGGTGTCGGGGCGCGACAGGGCCCCCAGCACGGCCCACTGCTGGGTGGTCAGCCCTTCACTTTCCACGGCCTTGGTGCCTGTTTTGTGCAACATGTTGGCGCATTGATATAGGCGAAAGAAGAGGCGATTGGCCTGCTCCATCCGACCAATGTCGCCGATATCATTAGGGAAAACCATAGAAGTTCCGTTCAATTAGATGCTTGCGGAAAGATAGGCGCAGGACTAATATTAGTCAACACATTGACATAATTGGCGCAGATCAGTCGTGACTACTGCGCAGCATATCAACCCTCACCCTGGATGGAGAACCCCATGGCAAACTTTGAAGGCAAGACCGTGATCGTGACTGGCGGCGGCGGCGGCATCGGCGGCGCGACCAGCAAGCGCTTCGCCAAGGACGGCGCCAAGGTCGCGGTGTTCGACATGAACGTCGAAGCCGCACAGAAGGTGGTCGACGAGATCAAGGCTGCCGGCGGCGTGGCCCAAGCCTTCAAGTGCAACATCACCGATCGCACTGAAGTCGATGCCGCCGTGGCCGCTGCCGAAGCCGCCCTGGGCCCCATCGCCGTGCTGGTCAACAACGCCGGCTGGGACGTCTTCAAGCCCTTCGTCAAGACCGTGCCCGCCGAGTGGGACAAGCTGATCGCCATCAACCTGACCGGCGCCCTGCACATGCTGCACGCGGTGCTGCCCGGCATGGCCGAGCGCAAGTACGGCCGCATCGTGAACGTCGCCTCGGACGCCGCCCGCGGTGGTTCGTCCGGTGAAGCCGTCTATTCCGCCTGCAAGGGCGGTTTGGTGGCCCTGTCCAAGACCCTGGCGCGTGAGCATGCCCGTCAAAGCATCACCGTCAACGTCGTGTGCCCCGGCCCGACCGACACCGCCCTGCTGGCGGGCGTGGCCGAAGGTGCACGCGATCCGGCCAAGCTGATCGAAGCGTTCAAGAGCGCCATCCCCCTGGGCCGTCTGGGTCAGCCCGACGACCTGGCCAGCGCCATCGCCTTCTTCGGCAGCGACGACGCGGGCTTCATCACCGGTCAGGTGATCTCCGTCTCCGGCGGTCTGACCATGCACGGTTGAGCCGATCGCATCTCATCCAACCTCATTCCAAGCGAGAACACCATGACTGTTGAATTCGAAGACATCCTGTACGAAGTGCGTAACCGTGTGGCGTGGATCACCATCAACCGCCCCGACAAGATGAACTCGTTCCGCGGCCAGACCTGCGACGAAATCATCAAGGCCCTGAACAAGGCCGGTTACGACCGTGAAGTTGGTTGCATCGTGCTGGCCGGCGCGGGCGACCGTGCCTTCTGCACCGGCGGCGACCAGTCGGCCCACAACGGCAACTACGACGGCCGCGGCACCATCGGCCTGCCGATGGAAGAGCTGCACACCGCCATCCGTGACGTGCCCAAGCCCGTGATCGCCCGCGTGCAAGGCTACGCCATCGGCGGCGGCAACGTGCTGTGCACCATCTGTGACCTGACCATCGCTTCCGAGAAGGCCATCTTCGGCCAGGTCGGTCCCAAGATGGGCTCGGTCGACCCTGGCTACGGCACCGCTTTCCTGGCCCGCGTGGTCGGCGAAAAGAAGGCCCGCGAAATCTGGTACCTGAACAAGCGCTACTCCGGCGCAGAAGCCGTGGCCATGGGGCTGGCCAACGCCGTCGTGCCGCACGACCAGCTCGACGCCACCGTGCAGGAATGGGCCGAGACGATCTGCGAACGCAGCCCGACCGCCATCGCCATCGCCAAGCGCAGCTTCAACATGGACACCGCGCACCAGAGCGGCATCGCCGGCATGGGCATGTACGCGCTGAAGTTGTACTACGACACCGAAGAGTCGCGTGAAGGCGTCAACGCGCTGAAGGAAAAGCGTCAGCCGGACTTCCGCAAGTACGCCAAGTAAGCGCACGGACGACACGCACGTATTTTGGAGACTGAGAGATGAACCCGAACCCGTATATCAACGAAGACCTGCAGGCGCTGGCCGAGACGGCCCGCCGTTTTGCGACCGAGCGCGTGGCGCCCGGTTTTCTGGAGCGCGACAAGACCCGCGACCTCAATCGCGAGCTGCTGCGCGAAATGGGTGAACTCGGGTTCATCTGCCCTGAACTGCCCGAAGAATTCGGCGGGCTGGGCATGGGCTGTCTGGCTGCGGGTGTGATCCACGAAGAGATCGCCCGTGCCGACCTCAGCTTCTCTTACCTGAACCTGCTGGCCTCGCTCAACGGCCAGATCCTGTCCAAGTACGGCAACCCCGAGGTTGTCGGCCCCTGGTTGCGCAAGCTGACCAAGGGTGAGGCCATCTGCTGTATCGCCCTGACCGAACCGCGTGGCGGCTCGGACGCGGCCAACCTGCGCCTGCGCATCGAGCGTGACGGCGACTTCTACGTCATCAACGGCGAGAAGACCTCCATTTCTGCCGCCGACCAGGCCGACATCGCGGTCGTGTTCGGTCGCACCGGCAAGCCGGAAGACGGTGCCCATGGCGTGACCGCCGTGATGGTCCCGATGGACACCCCGGGCCTGACCACCAACCGCTTCGACTGCCATGGCCAGCGTGCCATCGGCCGCGGTTCGATCTTCTTCGAGAACGTGCGCGTGCCCGTCAGCCACCGCCTGGGCGAAGAGAACAAGGGCTTCGTGCAGGTGATGCACGGCTTCGACTTCTCGCGCTCGCTGATCGGTCTGCAGTGCCTGGCCGTGGCCCGCGTCGCGCTCGAAGAAACCTGGGAATACATCACCCAGCGTGAAGCCTTCGGCAAGACCCTGTCCAACTTCCAGGGCGTGACCCACCCGCTGGCCCAGTTCGACACCGAAGTCGAAGGCGCCCGCCTGCTGTGCCTGCAAGGCCTGTGGTTGAAGGACCAGGGCCTGCCGCACACGGCGGAAGCCGGCATGGCCAAGTGGTGGGGTCCCAAGCTGGCCTACGACGTGATCCACCAGTGCCTGCTGTGCTACGGCCATGGTGGCTACGACCGCGGTCTGATGGAACAGCGCCTGCGTGACGTGCTGGGCTTCCAGATCGGTGACGGTACCGCCCAGATCATGAAGACCATCGTGGCCCGCGTGCGCGCTGGTCGCAAGAACGTGCCGGCCTAAAGCCGGTGGCGGCCGGGCTGACAGCTCATCAGCCGCCCAGACACAAGAGATTGAGGAGACACCCCATGGAATTCGATGCAGTTTTGCTGGCGCCCCGTCGCGCCGCCGCCGTGGCCCAAGGTTACTGGTTGGACCGCACCATCAACGACGAGCTGGACGCGGCCGTGGCCGCCTGTCCTGACAAGCTGGCGTTGACCGCGGTGCGTGTGGAGAGCGGTGAGGTCACCCGCTTCACCTACGCCGAGATGGCGCGCCTGGCTGACCGCATCGCCGTGGGCCTCACCAAACTGGGTGTGGGCAAGAACGACATCGTGGGCCTGCAGCTGCCCAACTGGTGGCAGTTCACGCTGACCTACCTGGCTTGCTCGCGCATCGGGGCGGTGCTCAACCCCATGATGCACATCTTCCGTGAGCGTGAGCTGTCCTTCATGCTCAAGCATGGCGAGGCCAAGGTCGTCATCGTGCCCAAGGTTTTCCGTGGCTTTGACTTCGAGGCCATGCTCAACGGTCTCAAGCCCCAGCTGCCCGACCTCCAGCATGTGGTGGTTGTGGGCGCGGTGGATGCCAACGGCCAGCCCGCTGCCAACAGCTTCGAAGCCCTGCTGACGATCCCTGAGTGGGAGAAGGACGCGGATGCGCAGGCGATCCTGACGCAGCATCGCCCGAGCGCCGATGACATCACCCAGCTGAGCTACACCTCGGGCACCACCGGTGAGCCCAAGGGCGTGATGCACTCGGCCAACACGGTGTTTGCCAACATCGTGCCTTACGCCAAGCGCCTCAAGCTCGGTGCCGACGACACCATCCTGATGGCCTCGCCGATGGCCCACCAGACCGGCTTCATGTACGGCCTGCTGATGCCCGTCATCCTGAAGTCGCACGTGGTGCTGCAGGACGTGTGGGACGCCAAGAAGGGCATCGAGCTGATCAATGCCGAGAAGGTGGCCTTCACGATGGCCTCCACCCCCTTCCTGACCGACCTGACCAACAACGTGCAGGCGGCCAACACCAGCGTGCCCACGCTGCAAACTTTCCTGTGCGCGGGCGCACCGATCCCCACCGCCCTGGTCGAGCAGGCCCGTGCTGTGCTGGGTGTGAAGATCGTGTCCGCCTGGGGCATGTCCGAGAACGGCGCCGTGACCACGACCCGCCTGGACGATCCGGACGAGCGCGCCTTCAACACCGATGGCTGCCCGCTGCCCGGCGTGGAAGTGAAGGTGGTGGACCTCGACGGCCACGACGTGCCGCATGGCACCGCTGGCAAGCTGCTGGTGCGCTCGTGTTCCAACTTCGGCGGCTACCTGAAGCGCCCACACCTCAATGGCACCGACGAGCAAGGCTGGTTCGACACCGGTGACCTGGCCCGCATGGACGACCAGGGTTACATCCGCATCACCGGCCGCTCCAAGGACGTGATCATCCGTGGCGGCGAGAACATTCCGGTCGTGGAAGTTGAGAACCTGCTGTACCGCCACCCCTCCGTGGCCTTGGCCGCGGTCGTGCCTTACCCCGATGAGCGCATGGGTGAGCGTGCCTGCGCCGTGGTGGTGACCAAGCCAGGTCAGTCGCTGACTTTCGAGGAGATGGTGGCGTACATGAAGGAGCAGAAGGTCGCCATGCAGTACATCCCCGAGAAGCTGCTGGTGCAGGAATCCATGCCCTCGACCGCTTCTGGAAAGATCCAGAAGTTCAAGCTCCGCGAAATGATCGCCGAGATGGTCAAGCAGGCTCAATGAGTGAGCCTTCAGAAAAACGATCTGCCATGAGCTCTACAGAACAGCCGATCCTGACCTCGACGCAAGGCCGCGTCGGGATCATCACCCTGAACCGTCCGGCGCAGATGAATGCGCTCAACGACGCGCTGATGACCGACCTGGGCGAGGCCTTGCTGGCCTTCGACCGTGACGAGAGCATTGGCGCGATCGTGATCACCGGCAACGACAAGGCTTTTGCGGCGGGTGCCGACATCGCGGCCATGGCCGACTGGACCTACCAGGACGTGGTGCGCGACCAGTTCGTGACCCGCAACTGGGAAACCATCCGCCAGGTGCGCAAGCCCGTGATCGGTGCCGTGGCCGGCTTCGCGCTGGGTGGTGGCTGTGAGCTGGCCCTGTCGTGCGACATCGTCATCGCGGCCGAGTCGGCTCGCTTTGGCCTGCCCGAAGTGAAGCTGGCGATGCTGCCAGGCGCCGGTGGCACCCAGCGCCTGCCGCGCGCCATCGGCAAGGCCAAGGCCATGGATCTGTGCCTGACCGGCCGCCTGCTCAATGCGCAGGAAGCCGAGCGCGATGGCCTGGTCTCGCGCGTGGTCGCCAACGAACAACTGATGGACGAAGCGATGGCCGTGGCCACCACGGTGGCGAGCTTCTCGCTGCCGGCCGTCATGAGCATCAAGGCCTGTGTCAACCGGGCCTGGGAATCCTCCCTGGCCGAAGGCATCGGCTTCGAGCGTCGCGAGCTGTATGGCCGCTTCGCCACCGACGACGCCCGCGAAGGCATGCAAGCCTTCCTGGCCAAACGTAAACCGGTGTTCCAGCACCGTTGATATTTTTCAAGGATCACACCATGTCTTCACACGCCAAAGCCTCTTTCCAATGGGACGATCCCCTGCTGCTGGACCAGCAGTTGACCGAAGACGAGCGCGCCGTGCGCGACGCGGCACGCGCCTACTGCCAGGACAAGCTGGCCCCGCGCGTGCTGGAAGCCTTCCGCCACGAAAAGACCGACCCGTCCATCTTCCGTGAGATGGGCGAGCTGGGCCTGCTGGGCGTGACCATCCCGACCGAATACGGTGGCTCGGGCCTGAACTACGTGTCCTACGGCCTGGTGGCCCGGGAGGTCGAGCGCGTGGACTCGGGCTACCGCTCGATGATGAGCGTGCAGCACTCGCTGGTGATGGTGCCCATCAACGAATTCGGCACCGAAGCGACCAAGCGCAAGTACCTGCCCAAGCTGTGCACCGGCGAGTACATCGGCTGCTTCGGCCTGACCGAACCCAACCACGGCTCCGACCCCGGCAGCATGATCACCCGCGCCACCAAGGTGGAAGGCGGCTACAAGCTCAGTGGCTCGAAGATGTGGATCTCGAACTCGCCGATCGCCGACGTGTTCGTGGTCTGGGCGCAGTGCAACGAGAACGGCAAGGACGCCATCCGTGGCTTCGTGCTGGAGAAGGGCTGGAAGGGCCTGAGCGCCCCCGCCATCCACGGCAAGGTGGGTCTGCGTGCCTCCATCACCGGCGAAATCGTGATGGACGAAGTGTTCTGCCCTGAAGAAAACGCCTTCCCCGAAGTGCGCGGCCTCAAGGGGCCCTTCACCTGCCTGAACAGCGCCCGCTACGGCATCTCCTGGGGTGCCCTGGGTGCCGCCGAAGACTGCTACAGCCGCGCCCGTCAGTACGTGATGGACCGCAAGCAGTTCGGCAAGCCCCTGGCCGCCAACCAGCTGATCCAGAAGAAGCTGGCCGACATGCTCACCGAGATCACGCTGGGCCTGCAAGGCAGCCTGGCCCTGGGTCGCGTCAAGGACGCCGGCAAGGCCCCGGTCGAAGTGACCTCGATCATGAAGCGCAACAACTGCGGCAAGTCCCTGGACATCGCCCGCATGGCGCGCGACATGATGGGTGGCAACGGCATCTCCGACGAGTTCGGCGTGGCCCGTCACCTGGTCAACCTCGAGGTGGTCAACACCTACGAAGGCACGCACGACATCCACGCCCTGATCCTGGGCCGTGCGATCACCGGCTCGGCCGCTTTCTGATCCTCACACCGCAACGGAGCACAACAAGATGAAAGCACTCGTCGCCGTCAAGCGTGTGGTGGACTACAACGTGAAGGTCCGTGTCAAGGCCGACCAGAGCGGCGTGGACATCGCCAACGTCAAGATGAGCATGAACCCCTTTGACGAGATCGCCGTCGAAGAGGCCGTGCGCCTGAAAGAGCAGGGCATCGTCACCGAGGTGGTGGCCGTGTCCTGCGGCGTGGCCCAGTGCCAGGAGGTGCTGCGCACCGCCATGGCCATCGGTGCCGACCGCGCCATCCTGGTCGAAAGCGATGCCGAGCTGCAGCCCCTGGCCGTGGCCAAGCTGCTCAAGGCCCTCGTGGACAAGGAACAGCCCGGCCTGATCATCGTCGGCAAGCAAGCCATCGATGACGACAGCAACCAGACCGGCCAGATGCTGGCCGAGCTGGCCAACCTGCCGCAAGCCACCTTCGCGTCCAAAGTGGCCAAGGACGGTGACAAGCTGGTGGTGACCCGTGAGGTGGACGGCGGTGCCGAAACCCTGGCGCTGAGCCTGCCGGCTGTGGTGACGACCGACCTGCGTCTCAACGAGCCGCGCTACGTCACCCTGCCCAACATCATGAAGGCCAAGAAGAAGCCGCTGGACACCTTCAAGCCGGCTGACCTGGGGGTGGACGTGAGCCCGCGCCTGAAGACGCTCAAGGTCAGCGAGCCGCCTGCGCGCTCGGCCGGCATCAAGGTGCCCGATGTGGCCACCCTGGTGAGCAAGCTGAAGAACGACGCCAAGGTCCTGTGAGGCCGCTGCAAGGAGACACACACATGACCGCACTCGTCATTGCCGAACACGACAACACCACGCTCAAGGGCGCGACCCTCAACACCGTCACTGCGGCCGCCGCTTGCGGCGCGGAGGTGCACGTGCTGGTGGCGGGCCACAACGCTGGCGCAGCGGCTGCTGCCGCCGCTCAGATCGCTGGCGTCACGCAGGTGATCCATGCCGATGGCCCCAGCCTGGCGCAGGGCCTGGCCGAGAACGTCAAGGCGCAGGTCGTGAGCCTGGCCTCCGGCTACAGCCACATCCTGTTCCCGGCCACCGCCGCGGGCAAGAACGTGGCCCCGCGTGTGGCCGCCCGCCTTGACGTGGCCCAGATCAGCGACGTCACCAAGGTGGTCTCGGCCGACACCTTCGAGCGCCCCATCTACGCCGGTAACGCCATCGCCACCGTGCAGAGCGCCGACACGGTGAAGGTGCTGACCGTGCGCACCACCGGCTTCGACGCCGCGGCCGCCACCGGTGGCAGCGCCGCCGTGCGCACCGTGGATGCCGTGGCCGACTCGGGTCTGAGCACGTTCAAGGGCAGCGAGATCGCCCAGAACGACCGTCCCGAGCTGACCGCCGCCAAGATCATCGTCTCCGGTGGTCGTGCACTGGGTTCGGCCGAGAAGTTCAACGAGGTGCTGACGCCCCTGGCCGACAAGCTGGGTGCCGCCATCGGTGCTTCGCGCGCCGCGGTGGACGCGGGCTACGCCGCCAACGACCTGCAGGTCGGCCAGACCGGCAAGATCGTGGCACCGCAGCTCTACATCGCAGCCGGCATCTCGGGCGCCATCCAGCACTTGGCTGGCATGAAGGACTCCAAGGTGATCGTCGCGATCAACAAGGATCCCGAAGCCCCGATCTTCCAGGTGGCCGACTTCGGTCTGGAAGCCGATCTGTTCGCCGCCGTGCCGGAGCTGACGCAATCGCTGTGATCCGCTCTGAGTGAGTCCTTCCGGGTGCCCAGACAGGGAACAAGCCTGGCGGGGCCCGCTCCCCCTGTGGCCACCAGCCACACCTCCTGACAGGAGACACCCTCTATGTTGACCATCAACCTGTTCAACGGGCTGGTCTATGGCGCCCTGCTCATCGTGATGAGTTCGGGACTTGCCTTGATCTACGGCCTGCGCCGCGTCGTGAACTTCGCGCACGGCGCGCTCTACATGCTCGGCGCCTACCTCGGCTACACCGTGGCCCTGCAAACCAATTTCTGGGTCGCGCTGGTGGCCGCACCGGCCATCATGGCCGTGGTCGGCGTGCTGCTGGACCGCTATGGCTTTCGCCTGCTGCAAGACCGCGAGCCCCTCAACGTGATGCTCGTCACCTTCGGTTTGCTGCTGATCCTGGAAGACCTGGTGGTCGCCATCTGGGGCAAGGGCAACTACTCCATCTTCACGCCCGAGCTGCTCAACTTCTCGGTGAACCTGTTCGGCCATGACCTGCCGGCCTACCGCATCGCGGTGCTCTTCATGGGCATCGCCGTGGCCGTGGGGCTGACGCTGTGGCTGCGCTTCTCGCGCATCGGCCTGTTCGTGCGTGCCGCCTCCACCGAGCCGGTCACCACCTCGATGCAGGGCGTCAACACCGACGTGCTGAGCGCTGGTGTGGTGGGCCTGGGCAGTGCGCTGGCCGGTCTCGCGGGTGTGGTCGCCGGTCCTTTCCTGTCGCTGTCGCCGCACATGAGCTCGGACGTGCTGATCGACTCCTTCGTCGTCGTCGTGATCGGTGGCCTGGGTTCGCTGGCCGGTGCCTTCATTGCCGCCATCCTGCTGGGGATGATGCAGGCCCTGGGTGCCGTCTACCTGCCCAGCGTGTCCGTCCTGCTGCCCTTCCTTTTCATGATTGCCGTGCTGATCTGGCGCCCCTCGGGCCTGATGGGCAGCCGCACCTGATCGAGCGGGAGAACCACATGAACATGAGTATGTCTCGCGTCAGCATCCTGTCGGTGCTGACCCTGATCCTGGGCGTGGGCATCATGACCTTCGTGACCTCCAGCTCCTTGCTGGCGATGTTCACGCAGGCCGTGGTCTACGCCATCTCGGCCCTGGGCGTGGGCTTCCTGCTGCGCCAGAACGGTCTGGTCAGCTTTGGCCACGCGCTGTTCTTTGGCGCCGCCGGCTACGGCATGGGCGTCATCCTGCAACTGGAATGGATGTCGGCCGAAGCCGCCATCTTCGCGGTGCTCGGTGGCCTGGCCGTGATGGGCTTCCTGATGGGCCTGGTGATTGTGCGGGTGCCCGGCATCGCCTTCGGCATGTTGACGCTGGCCATTGGCCAGATGGCCTACCTGCTGGCCACCCGCGCCACCGGCATGACCGGCGGCACCGATGGCATGAGCGTGGCGTGGCCCAACGAGGTGTTCGGCTTCTCGCAGTCGGTGCTGCTCAAGCCCACGGTGCTGTTCATGATTGCCTGGGTGCTGATGGTGGTCGTGACCTACATCCTGCTGTGGGTCATCCGCACGCGCTTCGGTGCCATCACCGAGGCCATCCGCGACAACGAAGAGCGCGCCCGCTTCATCGGCATCACGACCACGGTGCCGCGCGCCCTCATCTTCGCCATCTCCGGCGTGGTCACCGGCATCGCCGGTCTGCTGTCCTCGTTCAACACCGGCTTCGTCTCGCCCGAGAACCTGCACTGGAGCGTGTCGGCCATCACCCTGCTGATGGTGGTGGTGGGGGGCTTCAAGCGCCCGGTCGGCCCGATCATCGGCGCCATCGTGTACTTCCTGTTCAAGGATCTGCTGGGTGAGTACGCCACGCACAGCAACGCCATCTTTGGCGCGGCGCTGATCGCGGTCATCGTGTTCTCGCCCGACGGGATCATCGGTGCCATCGAGCGGGCCTTCAAGGGCAAGAAGTCCGCCGGTGCGGCCCACCAGCCCATCAGCCACTGACTGCCACAGGAGACACCCATGAGCCAATATGTACTGCAGGCCCAGGATGTGGCCATCCACTACGGCGGCGTCAAGGCGCTGGACGGCGTGGACATGACGCTGGAGAAAGGTCAGATCCGTGGCCTGATCGGCCCCAACGGCGCCGGCAAGTCCACCGTGATCGATGCCATCACCGGCCGTCGTCCCCTGACGCGCGGCAAGGTGACCCTGATGGGTCAGGACGTGAGCCACCTCGGGGCGGTCGAGCGTCGCGCCCGTGGCCTGTCGCGCAGCTTCCAGCGCACCTCCATCTTCCACGGCATGACCGTGCGGGCGCAGGTGGAGCTGGCGTCCTACAAGATGGGCATGGCGAATTCGGCCGAAGACGCCGAGGCCGTGCTCAAGGAACTCGACCTCGACCGCCTGGGCAACATCGTGGCCGAGGACCTGGGCTACGGCGAGCAACGCCGCCTGGACCTGGCCCTGGCCCTCGTGGGCCGTCCGCAGGTGCTGATGCTCGACGAACCGATGGCCGGCCTGTCGGTCAAGGAATCGCACGACCTGGCCAAGCACCTCAAGGCCCTGACCTCGAAGTGGGACGTGTCGGTGCTGCTGGTCGAGCACGACATGGACGTGGTGTTCGGCATCTCCGATGTCATCACCGTGTTCGAACTCGGCCGGGTGATCGCCCAGGGCGCTCCCGCCGAAGTCCGCGCCAACCCGCGCGTCCGTGAAGCCTACCTCGGGAGCACCGCATGACCGCTCTGTTGAACCTCCAAGGCGTCCAGTCCTACTACGGCTCGGCGCACATCCTCCACAGCCTGAGCCTGCACGTCAACAAGGGCGAGCGCGTGGGCCTGATCGGCCGCAACGGCGTGGGCAAGACCACGGTGGTCAACACCATCCTGGGACTGGCCCAGATGAAGTCGGGTCACATCCACTTTGGCAGCAAGCCCATCACCAAGCCGCGCGCCTACATGGCCGCGCAAAACGGCATCGTCGTGGTGCCGCAGGGCCGCCGCATCATCGCCAACCTGACGGTGGAAGAGAACCTGCTGCTAGGCGCGGCCACCGGCCGCAAGGGCCACTGGAACGTGGCCGAGATCTACAAGCTTTTCACCATCCTGAAAGAGCGCGCCCACACTTCGGGCACCGCCTTGTCGGGCGGCCAGCAGCAGATGGTGGCCGTGGGCCGTGCCCTGATGGCCAACCCCGATCTGATCTTGCTGGACGAGCCGACCGAAGGTCTGGCTCCGGTGATCGTGGACCAGCTCGCCGACATCTTCAACCAGGTGGCCGACCAGGGCACCGCGCTGTTGTTGATCGAACAGAACATGAGCCTGGTGGTGCGCGTGGCGCACCGCTACCTGGCGATGGCCAAGGGATCCGTGGTGGCCGAGGGCCGTGTCGAGAACACGCGCGAGTGCCTCAAGGACCTGGAAGAACACGTGATGGTGTGAGCCTTTTTTCGAATGTGGTGAATCGGCGGCCGGACCGCATCCGGCAGACATTGTTTGATTCGAGGAGACCATGATGAACAAGTACACGAAGATGACCCAGTTGCTGGCCGGTGTGGTGCTGGTCGCCAGCCTGCCGACCGTCGCCCTGGCCCAAGCCAAGGAACCCCTGAAGATCGCCCTGGTCTCGTCCAAGTCGGGCGGCTTCTCCACCATGGGGGCTGACGTGATCAACGGCGTCAAGTTCGCCGTGGAAGAAGCTAATGCCAAGGGCGGTGTCGATGGCCGCAAGATCGAACTCGCCGAGGGCGACGACGAAAGCACGCCCGACGCCGGTCGCCGTGCCGCAGAGAAGCTGACCCGCGACGGCTACAAGTTCATCCTGGGCCCCATCACCTCCTCGATCTCGCTGGCCATCAGCCAGAACCTGACCCGTTGGGACGCCGCCTTCATCGGCACCATGGCCAAGGCCGACAAGCTCACCGCCGACGCCTGCAACCCCCGTTTCATTCGCACCAACCATTCCGACGCGATGGACCTGGCGATGATCAACCAGTGGGTCAAGGGCCTCAAGGGCAACAACTTCGCCATCCTGGCGGCCGACTATGTGTGGGGTCAGGACTCGGCCAAGTCTTTCGAAGCCGCCGTGACCTCGCAAGGCAAGAAGGTCAGCCTCAAGCTGTTCGCCCCGCTGGGCACCAAGGACTACGCGCCCTACATCCAGCAACTCAAGGCCGCCGGTGTGGACGCCATCTGGTTTGCCGACGTCTCGGGCGGTGTCAACTTCGTCAAGCAGGCCAACGACTTCGGCCTGAAGACCCCGCTGATCGGCCACGCGCTGGTGTCCAATTTCATCATCAATGCCACCGGCAAGCTGCTCGAAGGCACACCCGGCAACGTGGGCTACACGCCTGACGTGAACTCGCCTGCCTCCAAGGCCTTTGCCGCGGCCTTCAAGGCCAAGAACGGCCGCCTGCCCACCGACACGGAAGGCCAGGCCTACAACGGTGCGCTGGTGCTGTTCCAGGGCGTGAAGCTGGCCAAGAGCGTCGAACCCGAAGCCGTGACCAAGGCACTGCGTGGTGCCACCGTGGACACGCTGTACGGCAAGGCCACCGTGCGTGCCGCCGACAACCAGATGGTGATCCCCAACTTCGTGGCCCGCGTGAAGACCGCCGATGGCGTGCTGCGTCCGGTCATCGAGCAGACCTTCCCCGCGTCGATCGTGCCGGCCGCGTCGCCGCTGTGCAAGATGTGATCGCCTGGGGGCGTTGAGCGCGCCCCCTCCTTTTGAATTCAGGTTTCAGAGCGCTTTGGGCAACCCTCGGGTTGCCCTTTTTTTGTGTTTTTTATTGCAGGCCTGTGGCCGGCTGCCGGTCAGCCAAGGAAGTTCAAAGATATATTCACTCAAGGTTTTGTAACGTTATCTTCGTCACGAGTTTGAGCTCCCATTTTGTGCGTGGCATCAGATGGGCCGGCCGATCCAAGCATTTCATGAATCGCATGCATTACTTCAAATTGCTGTCCACGTCGCTGGCTGTCATTACCTTGGCGGGTTGTGCCAACCTCAAACCAGAGGCTTTGCAAGAGGCTGACATCGTTCAACAGGCCAAAGCCGTCAAAACCCAACAGGTCAACGCGGTGGCGCCCGTGAACGGGCCACTGTCGCTCGAAGAGGCAATTGCCCGCGCCATCAAATACAACGCCGAGCGGCAGGTGCGGGTCATGGAAGAAGCCATGGCCCACGGCACCCTGGACCTGGCCAACTTTGACCTGTTGCCCAAGCTCATGGCCAACGCCGGTTACCGCTCGCGCGACTCGGACCTCCTGACCAATCTGCGCGCGGGGCCCAATTCGCCGATCACACCCGGCACGACGCTCTCCAGCTCTCGCGAGGCGTTCACCACTGACCTGAGCTTCACCTGGAGCCTGCTCGACTTCGGGCAGAGCTACTACGCTGCCAAACAAAGCAGCGACCGCGTGCTGATTGCGGGTGAGCGCCGCCGCAAGGCGCTGCACAACCTGGTGCAAGACGTGCGCACGGCATACTGGCGCGTGGTTGCCGCCGAGAAGCTGGGGCAGTCGGTGCGTGACACCATGCAAGAGGCCGAGGCTGCCCTCCAGAGTTCGGAAGCGGCAGAGTCCTCGGCCATGCGCTCGCCACTGGAGCCGCTGCGCTATCAGCGCCAATTGCTCGAAAACCTGCGGATGCTTGAGTTGGTCGAGCACGAGCTGTCGTCTGCCCGTGTCGAGCTGGCCACTTTGGCTGCCTTGCCCGTGGGCAGCCACTTCACCGTGGTGGAGCCCGAGGCCCAGATCAACACCCGCTGGCTGCACATGAACCCGGCCGACATGGAGTTGCAGGCTCTGGTCAACAACCCTGACATGCGCGAGAGCCTCTACAACGCCCGCATTGCGCGCGACGAAGCCAAGAAGGTCATCGTCAAGATGTTTCCCGGCGTGTCGTTCAGCTATGGCACCAAGACCACCGACGATGAGTACATCGTCAACCAGCGTTGGACCGAGGCGGGCGCTCAGATCTCGTTCAACCTGCTGGGCATCCTCAGTGCGCCCACCGCCAAGCGCTTGGCCGACATGGGTGTGTCAATGGCCGACCAGCGGCAAGTGGCCACACAGATGGCGGTGATTTCCCAGTTGCACATTGCACGCCTGAACTACGCCAACGCCACCAAGCAGTACCAGCGTGCCGACAAGATCGCCCGCGTGGACGCCCGCATGGCAGACGTGGTGTCGGCGCGCGCCAAAGCCGAGGCGCAGTCCCGGCAAGACAGCGTGGCCCAGCAAACCGCCAGCATCCTGTCGTCGCTGCGACGCTACCAGGCGCTGTCGAACGCCCAGGCGGCCGCCTCGCGCCTGCAAGCCACGTTGGGGATGGAGCCCGTGGTGCCGGCTGCAGAAAACAAGCCTCTGCCCGAGGTGGTGCAGGCCGTGCAGCAAAGCCTGCAGCGCTGGGACGCGGCCGAACTGTCCAAGCTGCCCGGAGGCCTGTCGTGGTGAGTCGGTTTTCATCGAGCATGCGCTGGGGAGGCGTTTGGACGGTCTTGGCCCTGTGCGGTCTGACCCATGTGGCAGCCAGCGCACAAAGCCGACCGACGGTGACCGTCGCCCCTCAGTCTGCTGCGGCCCCGGCTGCCCTGCTGGATGCGCGCGAAGTGCGCGGCCAGCTCAGCCCGCGTCGTTACACCACCTTGGCGGCCGAGATTCCGGCCAAGGTGCTCAAGATCCAGCCCAAGGAGGGCGGGGCATTCAAGGCGGGGCAGACCCTGATCACCTTTGACTGCGCCATGCAGCAAAGCCAGCTGGAAAGAGCGCAAGCCGCCATTCAGGCGGCCAACATCACGCTGGAGGCCAACCAGGAAATGATCAAGCATGCGGCCATCGGCAAGGTGGAGCTGCAGGTCTCGCAAGCGGAAGCGCTGAAAGCCCAGGCCGAGGCCAAGGCGGCCAGGACGGTGGTCAGCAAGTGCCGGGTCATCGCCCCGTTCAGCGGCCGCGTGGCCGAACAGAAGGTGCGCGAAGAGCAATTCGTGCAGACCGGCCAGGCCCTGCTCGACATCATCGACGACAGCGTGCTGGAGCTCGAATTCATTGCCCCGTCCAGCTGGCTGCCCAGCTTGCGCGGAAACGGCGCCGTGCGCGTGCGGGTGGATGACACGGGCAAGACCTACAACGCCCGCGTGAGCCGCCTGGGCGCCCGGGTGGATCCAGTCAGCCAGTCCATCAAGGTGGCGGCGGTCATTGAAGGTCGCCCCGCCGAACTCATGGCCGGTATGAGTGGCCGAGTCTCGAATGTGACAGGCAATTGACGACCGAACATGCGTACCGCACCCCACGTGTTCTGGCTCACTGGCCTTCCTGCTTCGGGCAAGACGACGCTCGCCAACGCGTTGGTAGCGCATCTGACATCGCTGGGTGTGAGGGGTATCTGTCTGGATGGTGACCAGTTGCGCCAAGGACTGTGTTCCGACCTGGGTTTCGATGCGGACAGTCGCAAGGAGAATATCCGCCGTGCTGGTGAGGTGTCGCGTCTGTTGCATGGCTCTGGGTTGACTGTGATCGGATCTTTCGTGTCACCGTTTGTGGCCGACCGGGCGCAGGTGAGAGGCTTGTTTCAGCCGGGCGACTTCAGCGAAGTGCATTTGTGCACGTCCCTGCAGGAGTGCATGCGTCGTGATCCAAAGGGCCTGTATGCACAAGCACAACGCGGCGACCTCATCGGCTTGACCGGATGGGACGCACCTTATGAGCCACCTCAAGCGCCCGAATTCAGTTTCGACACGCAAGTGATGGCGCCTGAAGAGATGGCTCAGATTTTGTATTCGCGCATTTTTGAAGAGGCAGCATAAGCATGGACAAGAAGTTCCATTTCATCTCCGGACTACCCAGGTCGGGGTCTACGCTCTTGTCAGCCATCCTTCGGCAAAACCCCCGCTTTCACGCCAGCATGAGCAGTCCCGTTGGCAATCTGGTCGGCAACATGATTGGCGAGTTCAGTGCGGGCAGTGAATTCGCGCCTGTCATCACTCAAGCGCAACGGCGTCATCTGCTGAAGGGCATTTTTTCTTCGTACTACGCGGACGAGGTGCACAAGGATGTCATTTTTGACACCAATCGGGCTTGGTGTGCCAAGCTGCCTTTGCTCATGGACTTGTTTCCGGACGCGAAGGTGATTGCCTGTGTACGGGACGTCGCTTGGGTGCTAGACAGCCTGGAGCGGCGCTACAGGGCCAACCCTTACGAGAACACCAAGCTGTTTGGCGACTGGAGTGAGCGATTGACGGTGGAAAGCCGTGTCGAGACCCTTTTGCAGCGCAACCGCCTGGTCGGGTTTGCGTGGTCGGCCCTCAAGGAGGCCTGCTATGGTGAACACGCGGACCGATTGCTGGTCGTCGATTACGACTTGCTGAGTCAGGCTCCCGCCAAGGTGCTCGAACTGATCTACCAATTCATTGGCGAAACACCATTCCCGCATCACTTTGATGGAGTGGAGTTCGACGCGCCGGAATTCGACGCTGAGCTCGGCATGAGTGGCTTGCATCGCATTCGGCCCAAGGTCGAATTCATCCATCGCAAGACCGTTCTTCCACCGGATGTCTTCACACGCTGCACGACATTGAACTTCTGGCGCAACCTCGAAGACAGCGCTGCCCATGTCATCAGACCCAGTCGCCATGACGTCGTCGAGCGGCAAGTCGCGGTCAGCCCTCAATCATTTCAGTAAGTCACCCGTTCAGAGGTATTCGTCATGTGGTGGAGTAAATCGCGCAAGGACCGCAAGCTCAATTCTCGTGAAGGGGCGTCGACGCCTCTGGCTGAAGGCGCTCATCGACCGATCCGTTTGATGGCGCTGGAGCAGCGGTTCATGTTCGATGGCGCTGCAGTGGCGACTGTATTGGATGCTGCCCTCGCGGTGGATCCCAACGCACATGCCATTGACACTTCGATCCATGGCGCCGCGCTGGTGGGTGGGGGGCCATCCGAGGGCGACCGTCAAGCAGTGGTGGTGTTTGTTGATTCCCGTGTTACCGATGCGGAGTTGCTTTTGCAGGGTGTTGGCCCTGGTGCGACCGTTGTCCACCTTGACGCCACCAAGGACGGTGTCAAGCAGATGGCCGACTACCTGAGCCAGCACGGCAACCAGGATTCAGTTCAGATCATTGCCCATGGCGATCAGGGCAATCTTTGGCTGGGATCCAGTTACCTTTCTGACGTTACCTTGGCGCACCACAGTGACGCTCTCGCCGAGTTGGGGGCGGGCATCAAGGCCGGCGGCGACATCCTCATCTACGCCTGCAACACCGCAGGCGGCGACAGCGGCAGGGCGTTCGTTGAGTCCCTGGCGTCCCTCACCGGGCGTGATGTGGCGGCCTCTGATGACCGCACCGGCAGCCGCGGCGACTGGACCCTGGAAATCACCACCGGGACCATCGAGGCCACCTCGGCGCTCAGCAGCGCCAGCACCGCCACCTATGGCCATGACCTGGCGACCATCACCGTCACCAGCGGCGGCGATTCGGGAGCGGGCACCCTCAGGAACGCCATTTTCACGGCCCTGTCAGGCGACACCATCACCTTCCAGTCGAACATGACGGTCTCGCTGACCAGCGGCGAACTGGTCATCAGCAAGAACCTGATCATCGACGGCGACCTGAACAACGACGGTGTGGCTGACGTGACCCTCGATGCCAATCACAGCAGCCGGGTCATCACCATGATGGCCGGCACCGTGACACTGGATGGCCTGGTGATCACCAAGGGCCTGGTTTCCGGCGCCGGCGGCGACTACAACAGCCTCAACGGCAAGGACGCCCTGGGGGGCGGCATCTATGTGAGCGGGGGTGTGCTCACCATGAAGAACGCCAGCATCACCGCCAACAAGGCCGCCGGCGGCGGCGGTAACGGCGGTGGCGCCGGCTATGGCTATGGCGGCGGTGGCGGCGGCGGATTTGCTTCTGTCGGTGGCGGCAGGGGCGGCAACTACAACCCCAGCATCAACGGAGGGGCCGGGGGCAACGGGGTCGGCGGTATCGGGGGCTACGGTGGTTTGCCCGCTCAGGCCGGCAAGGGCGGCAGTACCTCCGGTGGCGCGGGCGGCACAGGCGTGCCGGGCTTGGCTGCGGGGGGGAGCGGGGGGACGGCTGGAAGCGCCAGCACGGGCTACATCGGTGGTGGCGGTGCAGGGACCGGTGCCTCTTATGGCAGCGGGGGCGGTCGAGGCGGTAATGCTGCGGGGGGCATGTACATCGCCTCGGGTGCCACGGTCTACCTGACGTCCACCAGCATCACCAACAACCTTGGCGCCGGCGGTGGCGGCAGCGGCAGCAGCTACAGCATCCGTGGCGCCGATGGGGGCCAGGGGGTAGGCGGGATCTTCAACCGAGGCACTCTGTATTACGAAAGCGGAACCGTCACCAGCACCAGCAACTATGGCCGTGGGGGCTCTGGCGGGGCGGGACAGAACTCCCAGGCTCCAGGCAGTACCGGAGCCGGTTCGAACACCGGTAACGAGTCCATCATCACCGGCAGCGGTGGCGTGACCGACTCGACCTGGATCTCCAACGCCGCGCCGACCCTCGGCAACCTCAATGGTGACAGCGTCGCCTGGGCCGGTGTGGGCAATACCGTGCGGCTCGACGTGGGCAGCAACGCCAGTTTGGCCGATGCCGAGTTGGGTGCGCTGAACAGCGGCAACGGCAACTGGTCTGGCGCCAGCCTGGTCATCCAGCGCAACGGCACGGCGGTGAGCAGCGACGTGCTGGGTTTCGACACCGTCGGCGCGTTGTTCACCGTCAGCGGCAGCAACCTGCAGTCCGGTGGACAGACTTTCGCCACTTTCACCAATACCGGCGGCGTGCTGACCATCACCTTCACCAGCAGCGGCACCACGGCGACCACCGCCCTGGTGAACGACGTGGCGCAGCGCATCACCTACCGCAACGACACCCCGGCCGGCGATGCCAACGTGAAGGTCACGGTCAACGACGGTTCCGGCGGCAGTGCGACGGCCAACGTCACGGTGGCCAGTGACTTCATCTACGTCACCAATGCCTCAGACACCGCGACCATCGACCCCAGCAACGGCACGAGTTTCAGCGAGGCCGTTGCCATCGCCGCGGCCGACAGCACCGGTACCCAGACCATCGTCTTCGCCAGCAACTTGGCCGGCCAGACGCTCAACCTCAACGCCGGGTCGGTCAACGAGAGCCTGACCTTCGACATGGACCAGGCCAGCGGCCTGGGACTCACTGGCGGCACCCTCACCCTGGGAGGAGGTACCACACAGACCGTCACCCATGGCGCCGGCGACACCGCCACCATCAGCAGCGTCATCGCCGGCAGCGGCGCCCTGACCAAGGCCGGGGGGGGCAACCTGACCCTCTCAGGTTCCGGCAACACCTTCAGCGGCGCCACCACGATCAGCGCGGGTACCCTGACGGTCAGTGGCGGCGATGCGCTCGCTTCCAACACCAGCGTGTCGGTCGCTGCGGGTGCCACCCTGGCCCTGGCCGGGAACGAAGCGCTCGGCAACCTCTCCGGTGCCGGCTCCGTGACCCTGGGCAGCTTCAATCTCACCAGCAACCAGACGGCGGACACCACCTTCTCCGGCGGCATCAGCGGCACCGGTGGGGTGACCTTCAACCAGATCGGGGCCGCCACCTACTCGACCACGCTTTCCGGTACCAACACCTACACCGGCAACACTGTGCTCGCCAACTACGGCTGGCTGAAGCTCAACGGCGACGCCTCCATGTCCAACAGCAACGCCGTGCGGGTCAACGGCAACAGCGTCCTGACGCTGCTCTCGGACCAGACCATCGGCAGCCTGGCCAGCGCGGGCTCCAACGCCAGCATCCAGCTGGGCAGCTACACCCTTAATGCCGGGGGCGACAACACCAGCACCTCGGTGCTCGGGGTGATTTCCGGCACCGGCTCGCTGGTCAAGCAGGGCAGCGGCACCCTGACCCTGTCCGGCAGCAATACCTACGGTGGCACCACCACCGTCTCCGGCGGCACCCTGTCGATCGCTGGCGACGGCAACCTGGGCAGCGGGGCCGTCAACCTGGCGGGTGGCACCGTGCTCGACGTTACGGGTGCCACCACCATCGACAATGCCATCGTCCTGTCCGGCAACAGCAGCATCGGCAACAGCAACGCTGTCACCCTCAGCGGCGCCATCAGCGGCGCCTACGACCTGACGAAAACCGGCAGCGGCACCCTGACCCTGTCCGGCAGCAATGGCTACGGCGCCACCTACGTGAGCGCCGGCACCCTGTCGATCTCAAACGACGGCAACCTGGGGTCGGGCGCGGTAAACCTGGCCGCCGGAACGACCCTGGCACTCACCGGTGCCAACACCATCGACAACGCCATCGTGCTCGGCGGCAATGCCACGGTGAGCAGCTCGGCGGCCGCGTCCCTGTCGGGGGTTATCAGCGGCGCCTTCACCCTGACCAAGGCCGGTGCCAGCACCCTGACCCTGTCCGGCAGTAACACCTACGGCGCCACCACTGTCAGTGCCGGCACCCTCAGCGTTGCCAGCGACAGCAACCTCGGCAGCGGCACGCTGACCCTGGGCGCCAGCACAACCCTGGCGGTGACCAGCGCCACCACCCTCGACAACGCCATCGCCCTGAGCGGCAGCGCCACGGTGAACACTGGCGCCGCCACTACCCTGTCAGGGGTGATCAGTGGCAGCAACAGCCTGACCAAGTCCGGCGCCGGCATCCTGACCCTGACCGGCACCAACACCTACAGCGGCAGCACCAGCGTCAGCGCCGGGACCTTGAGCATCGCCAGTGACAGCAACCTGGGCGCCGGTGCGCTCAACCTGGCCAACGGCACCACCCTGCAGATCACCGGCAACACCACCCTCGACAACACCCTGGCGCTGACCGGCCTGGTGACCGTCAACGCCGGCGCTGCGACCACACTGTCCGGTACCATCAGCGGCACCGGCAGTCTGACCAAGGCCGGCGCCAGCAACCTGACCCTGTCCGGCAGCAACACCAACACCGGCACCACCAACGTCTCCGCCGGCACCCTGGTGGTCGATGGCAGCACCGCCAGCGCCACCACCGTGGCCAACGGGGCGACCCTGGCCGGCAGCGGCACCCTGGGCGGCGACGTCGTCGTGCAGAGCGGTGCCACCCTGTCCCCCGGCAACTCGGGGGCTGGCAGCCTGACCATCAACGGCAACCTGGTCATGTCCTCGGGCAGCACCCTGGCGCTGGACATCAACGGAGCCACCGCTGGCACCGGCTACGACCGTGTGGTGGTGAACGGTACGGTCGACGTCTCCGCCGCCAACCTGGTGGTGACCCACGGCTATGCGGCCGGCAGCGGCGACAGCTACACGGTGATCGTCAACGATGCGGCCGATGCAGTGATCGGCACCTTCTCCGGTACCAACGAGGGCGACAAGTTCAACGCCGCCGGCAATGGCACCGAGATGACCATCAGCTACATCGGTGGCAGCGGCAACGACCTGACCCTGACCGCGCCCATCGCCCCGACCGTCACCAGCGTTTCGTCCAGCACGGCCAACGGCACCTACAAGATCGGCGATGTCATCACCGTCACCGTGCGCTTCGATTCGGCAGTGAACGTCACCGGCACCCCGACCCTGACCCTGGAGACCGGCGCCACCGATCGGGTGCTCAACTACGTGTCCGGCTCGGGTACCGACACCCTGAGCTTCACCTACACCGTGCAGGCCGGCGACAGCTCCGCCGATCTCGACTACGCCTCCACCTCGGCGCTGAGCCTCAATGGCGGCACCATCAAGGACGGCGCCAACCAGAACGCCATCCTCACCCTGGCTGCCCCCGGTGCGGCCGGCTCCCTGGGCGCCAACAAGGCCCTGGTGGCGGATGGCGTGCGCCCGGCGGCCACCAGCATCAACCTCAGCGACACGGCCCTGCGCATCGGCGAGACTGCCACCGTCACCGTGAACTTCAGCGAGCAGGTCACCGGCCTGGACATCGCCGACTTCAGTGTGGCCAACGGCAGCCTCAGCGGCCTCAGCAGCAGCGACAGCGGCCTGACCTGGACGGCGACCTTCACGCCGAGCGTCAACGTCAGCCATGCCAGCAACCTGATCACCCTCGACAACAGCGGGGTGATCGACTTTGCAGGCAACGCCGGCGTGGGCAGCACCGTCTCGGTCAACTACGCCATCGACACCCTGCGCCCGACCGCGAGCATCGTGGTGGATGACACCGCCCTCAAAGCAGGAGAGAGCGCCACCGTCACCATCACCTTCAACGAGCAGGTGACCGGGCTGACCATCGCGGACTTCATGGTCGACAACGGCACCCTGAGCGGGCTGACCTCCAACGACGGCGGCATCACCTGGACCGCCACCCTGACGCCGAGCGCCAGCGTGACCGCGGCCACCAACCTCATCACCCTGGCCAACACCGGGATGAGCGACTTGGCAGGCAACACCGGCACCGGTAGCACCAATTCCAACAACTATGCCATCGACACCGCGCTACCTCAGGTGAGCAGCGTGGCGGTACCCGCCAACGCAATCTATGGCACAGGACAGAACCTGGACTTCACCGTCAACTTCAACCAGGCGGTGATCGTGGACACCACCGGCGGCCAGCCCCGCATCGCACTGACCGTGGGAGGCGCGACGGTATACGCCAACTATGTCTCCGGCAGCGGTAGCACCGCCCTGACCTTCCGCTACACCACGCAGTCAGGAGACGTGGACAGCGACGGCATCACGGTGGGGGCGCTGGCGACCAACGGAGGCAGCCTCAGAGACGTTGCCGGCAACGATGCCACCTTGGCCCTGAACAGCGTTGGCAGCACCGCCGGCGTGCTGGTGGATGCCGTGGTGCCCGCCGCACCATCCGCCTTGGACCTGGCGTCGGCCTCGGATTCGGGTCTCAGCAACACCGACAAGCTCACCAAGGTCACCACGCCGACCATCACGGGCAGTGGCGCGGAGGCGGGCTCAACGGTCACGCTGTACGACACCGATGGCACGACCGTGTTGGGCACCGCGACGGCCGATGGCGCGGGCAACTGGAGCATCACCTCCAGCGCGCTCGGTGCGGGTGCCCACACCTTGACGGCCAAGGTGACGGACGCCGCCGGCAACACGAGCCCAGCCTCCACAGGATTGGTCGTCACCATCGACACCGCAGCGCCCACGGCGATCGCGCTGAGCGCCTCCAGCGTGATGGACGTGGCCACCGGTCCCAGCATCACGGTGGCGTCCCTGTCGTCGCTGGACAGCCAGGCCGTCAGCTATGACCTGGTGGCGGGCAACGGCACGAACGACGCCGACAACGCCCGTTTTGTGTTGGCCGGCGGGCTGCTGCAAAGCCGCACCCAACTGGCGGCCGGGGCCTACAACATCCGCGTGAGTGCGACCGATGCGGCTGGCAATGTCAGTTATCAGGACTTTCTCGTGACCGTTTACTCGCCGCCGGTTCCCGTGGTCTCGGCCGACGTGGGGGCGGCAGGCGGAACGGCCATCGGCCCCGTGGCGCAGGCCCCTGCGACCACGGATGGGGGAGAGGTCCCTCCGGCCGGCTTGAGCTTCATGTCTGGCGGCACGGCCCAGGCCATTCCTGTGCTGGCGGCGGACCTGAGCGCATTGAACGGTGCTACCCCGTGGATGCCTGAGTTTGCGGCCCCCAGCGCGGCAACGGCCGTGGTGCGCTTGGGCATGGACGGTATCTCCGCGTCGACGGGTGGGGGGCTGCGTGCCTTGCAGCCCACGCGTGAAGTGGTGATCGAGCGCGGTGAGCAGGTCACCTTCACCCTGCCGGGGGGCAGTTTTGGCCACAGCGATGCGGGTGCACGTGTGACCTTGTCGGCCCGGCTGGCCGATGGCCGACCGCTGCCCGCTTACGTGAGCTTCGATCCCGCCACGGGGACCTTCACGATCGAGGAGGAAGCGGGCGATCGCGTTCAGCAGCTTAAAGTGGTCATCAGGGCCGTGGATGAAACCGGGCAGTCGGCCAGCATCACGGTGGTGATCAAGCTCAAGGACAAGGCCCGCAACGTGAGCGCACTGGATCTGCCGATCAAGCTGGCCAAGCCGGCTTTGGCTGAGCAGCTCCGTCTGGCTGACAGGCCGGCCGGCAAGTTGGCCGAGCTGGCCGCACTGAGCCAGGCATTTGCCGCGAACCACGTTGAGCGTGGTCGCGCATGAGCACGGACGCCACGAGCACCAACCCTTTGCTGTCGCTGGTTGGGCTGGGGCAGCAAGCGCGCCAGGCCGACAGCCTGGACGAGTTGGGCTTTTTGCTGGTCAACGATTCCAAGGCCCTGTCGGGCTACCGGCAGGCCTGGCTGTGGTGGCAGGCTCAAGGGGTGAGCCACCTGTCAGGCGTGGTCATGCCCGAGCGGCACAGCCCCTTCATCCAGTGGGCCGGCCAGTTGTGCGAGCACCTGTCGAGTCAGTCCGATGTGGCGTTTCAGACGCTGTCTGTTCAGGATCTGCCTGAAGCCCTGCGCGAGGGATGGGGGCGCTGGATGCCTGCTCAGGCCTGGTGGATGCCTTTGGGCCTGGGCTTGCCGGGTGGCTTGCTCGTGGCCGACGATGCGCTGGACGCGCAACGCCTGCCCTTGTGGCAAGAGTGGGTGGCCATGTGGTCCCTCGCGGCCGATCGGCAGCGCCGGGTGGCATCCCAGTCGGTCATGGGGGCCGTGCGTCACTGGTTCCAGCAGCAGAGGCCGCAAGGTGGCTGGCGCCAGTCGCGCCGCCTGTGGGCGCTGGTCGTGCTCTTGCTGGTGCTGCTGTGCCCCGTTCGCTTGACCGTGGTGGGCGAAGGTGAGCTGGTGCCGCGCGAACCCATGGTGGTGCGCGCGCCCTTGGATGGGGTGATTCACGAGTTCCATGTCTCGCCCAATCAGGTGGTCAAGGCCGGAGACGCCTTGTTCAGCTACGACAACGAGGTGGTGCGCAGTCGCTTGCTGGTGGCGCAGCAGAGCCTGGCCACGGCCGAGGCCGAATACCGCCAGGCCGCACAGTCGGCACTCACCGATGCACGGGCCAAGTTTCAGCTGGCCAGCTTGGTGGGCAAGGTGCAGGAGCGGGAGACCGAGTTGCGCTTTCTGACCGAGCAGGTCGGTCGCACCACCGTGACGGCGCCCCAAAGCGGCGTGGTGTTGTTCAACGACGTGTCCGAGTGGATCGGCAAGCCGGTGCAAACGGGCGAGCGTGTGGTGCGCATGGCCAACCCGGCCGATGTCGAGCTGGAGGTTTGGGTGAATCTGGCCGATGCCGTGCCCCTGAAGGCAGGCGATGAAGCCAAGCTGTTTCTGGCTGCCAGCCCGCTCGATACCTTGGAGGCGAAGGTGCGCTGGTTGGGTTACCAGGCTCAGCCGCGGCCTGATGGCACGTTTGCGTATCGATTGCGTGCGAGCCTGACCGATCGGTCGGCCTTCATGGTCGGGGCCAAGGGCGTGGCTCGGGTGTCTGCCGGGCGGGTGCCGCTGGTCTACTGGCTGCTGCGCAAGCCTCTGGCCGTGATCCGTGGGTACCTGTTGATCTGATGACGTCGCCAACCATGTTGCCGGAACTGCGGCAGGAGCTCGAGCTGATCGAGGGCGGGGTGGACGCCGGAGGGAGCCCCAGCTGGTTGATCCATGACCCCGTGCGCAATCAGTACTTCAAGGTGGACTGGGTGAGCTTCGAGATGCTGCGCTGCTGGGGCCCGCTGTCCCCGGCCGCGTTGCTGGAGCAAGTGCGGCAGCGCGGCCGCGTGCATGTGAGCGAGCCAGACCTGACGCACCTGATCGAGTTTTTGTCTCGGCACCAGTTGCTGCAGGTGAGCCGGGGTACTGCAGGCCTGATGGCACGCAGCCGAGCCCAGATGGCCGGGACCTGGTGGGCCTGGTTGCTGCACAACTACCTGTTCTTCAGACTCCCTCTGATCCGACCGGATGCTTTCCTGACCCGGACACAGCGTTGGACAGGCTTCGTGTTTTCGCGCGGGTTTGCATGGTTGACGCTGCTGGCTGGCGTGATGGGGCTGCTGGGCGTGATCCGGCAGTGGGAGGGGTTCACGCACACGCTGGTGGACTTTTTCAGCTGGCAGGGCATGGTGGCGTACGGGCTGACCTTGGCCTTCGTGAAGGTGCTACATGAGTTTGGCCATGCCTACACAGCCAAGCGTTATGGCTGCCAGGTGTCGACCATGGGATTGGCGTTTCTGGTGATGTGGCCGGTGCTTTACACCGACACGAACGATGTGTGGCGGCTCAAGAACCATCGCCAGCGACTGGCGGTGTCGAGCGCCGGGGTGTTGACGGAGTTGGGTGTGGCCCTGTGGGCCACGTTCCTGTGGGTGCTGGTGCCAGACGGCACGCTGCGCAGCATGCTGTTCCTGCTGTCGACCACCACCTGGGTGTCCACGGTGCTGATCAACGTGAGCCCGTTCATGCGGTTCGATGGGTATTTCATCCTGATGGATTGGTTGCAGTTTCCCAACCTGCATGGGCGATCGTTTGCCCTCGCCCGCTGGCATCTGCGCAAGGTGCTGCTGGGCTTGCACGATCCGGTGCCCGAGTCGTTCACGCCCCGCCAGCAGGCCTGCCTGATTGCGTTTGCCTGGGCCACCTGGTTCTACAGGCTGGTCCTGTTTCTGGGCATCGCGGTGCTGGTCTACCAGTTCTTCATCAAGCTGGTGGGCATCTTCTTGTTCGTGGTGGAGATCGTCTGGTTCGTGGCCAAGCCGCTGGCGTCCGAGTTGGGGGTGTGGCGCTCACGGTGGACCGACGTGCGCCCTCATCGGCGCGCGGGTCTTTGGGGTGCATGCGCCAGCTTGGTGGTGCTGATGGGTCTGTTGCCCATCCCGGGACGCGTCGTGGTCTCGGCGGTGGTGGTGCCGCAGCAGGTGCATGCGGTGTACGCGCCCAAGGGCGCGATGCTGCTGTCCGGCGGGCGCGAAGGCGCCCTTGCACCAGACCATCCGATCTTTGTGTTCGATGCGCCGCAGCTCCATTCGCAAAGCCAGGCCAATGAAGCGCGTCAAGCCTCCGCGCAGTGGCAGTCGAGCGTGGCCACGATGAACCCCGAGATGCTGGGGCAGTGGGCGTCACTCACGGCGCACAGCGCGGTGACCAACGCGGAGGGCCAGGTGATCCGTTCGGATCTGAGCAACTACCGGGTGACGGCCCCGTTTGAGGGGCAGTGGCATGTCACCGACCCGGATCTGAGGCCGGGGCAGTGGCTGCTCCAAAGCGAAAAGCTGGGCGTGCTCGTAGGGCGAGGCGGTGTCCGGGTGGTGGCCTATGTGCGGGACGTGGAGGTGCGGCATTTGCACGCAGGGCAAGATGCCGTTTTCGTGCCGGACAGTGGGGTGGGGCCGACGCTCCAGCTGGAGGTCGCCAAGATTCATTCCGACCGGCTGCGTGCGCTGGCCGAGCCCGAACTGGCATCCCACTTTGGCGGCAGCGTGATGGTGCGTGAGCACCAAGGACAGCTCTTCCCGGAAGGGGCCTACTACCGCGTTGAGTTCATGCCACGCGATGCCCAGCATGCGGAACAGCTCAACCGTTTCAAGTGGCGGGGGCGCGTGTATGTCTCGTCCAGTGCCGAGCCTTTGTTGGCCCCGGTGCTCAGAACGGGGCTGTCGGTTCTGATCCGGGAAACTGGATTCTGATCAGCGCGCGCTCGCCTGCCGCACCGCGTGTTCCCAGTGCGCCATGCGCGCCGCCGCCTCATCACGCGAAAGCTGCGGCTCGAAGGTGCGCTCGGCGCGCCACTGGCGGCCAATCACCGCCGTGTCGGCATACACCCCGGTGCTCAGCCCCGCCAGGTAGGAGGCGCCCAGCGCGGTCGTCTCCACCACCTTCGGTCGCACCACCGGAATACCCAGCAGGTCGGCCTGGAACTGCATCAGCAGGTCGTTGACGCAGGCGCCCCCGTCTACCCGCAACTCGCGCAGCGCGCAGCAGCCCGAGGCCACGGCATCGCGGCTCATGGCCTGCAGCAGCGCGGCGCTCTGGAACGCGATCGACTCCAGCGCCGCCCGTGCGATGTGCGCCACCGTGCTGCCCCGCGTCAGCCCCACGATGGCACCGCGCGCCTCGCTGTCCCAGTACGGGGCGCCCAGGCCGGTGAAGGCGGGCACGAACATCACGCCGCCGCTGTCGGGCACGCTGGCTGCCAGCTCTTGCACCTCGCTGGCGGTGCGCACCGCGTGCAGGCCGTCGCGCAACCACTGCACCACGGCCCCGCCAATGAAGACGCTGCCTTCGAGCGCATAAGCGCGCTGGCCGGGCAACTGCGCCGCCACCGTGCTCAGCAGGCCGTTGGCCGAAGGCTGGGTTTGTGCACCGGTGTGCATCAGCATGAAGCAGCCCGTGCCATAGGTGTTCTTGGCCATGCCGGCCTGAAACCCTGCCTGGCCAAACAGCGCGGCCTGCTGGTCGCCGGCCATGCCGCCAATGGGCAAGGCGCCCAGGCCGGCCAGGAAGTCACCACTGCCCCAGATCTCGGGTTGCGCTTCGCCGTACACATGGCTGGAAGGGCGCACCTGTGGCAGCACCTCGCGGGGGATGTCCATCAGGCGCAGCAGCTCCTCATCCCAGTCTTGCGTGTGGATGTTGAAGAGCATGGTGCGCGAGGCGTTGCTCACGTCGGTGGCGTGCACGGTGCCGCCGGTCAGGTTCCACAGCAGCCAGCTGTCCACGGTGCCAAAGGCCAGCTCGCCGCGCTGGGCCGCCGCGCGCGCGCCGTCGATGTGGTCAAGCAGCCATTGCAGTTTGCTGCCGGAAAAGTAGGGGTCGATGACCAGACCGGTCTTGGCCCGGATCAGGTCGGCCAGGCCCTGTTCGCGCCAACGCGCGCACTGCGCCTCGGTGCGACGGTCCTGCCAGACGATGGCTGGGCCCACGGGCTGCCCCGTGTCGCGGCGCCACAGCACCGTGGTCTCGCGCTGGTTGGTGATGCCCAGGGCGTAGACCTCGCTGAGGTCATGGCCCAGGGTGCGCAACTGCGCCAGCGCGGCGTGGGCCGTGTCGCGCTGCGAGGTCCACAACTCCAGCGGGTCGTGCTCGACCCAGCCGGGGTGCGGGTAGTGCTGGCGCGTCTCCAATTGGGCACTGGCCAGAATGTGGCCGTGCTCGTCGAAGACGATGCTGCGGGAGCTGGAGGTGCCCTGGTCCAGGGCGAGGATGAGGGCCATGGTCAGAGGCGATGGTCAGGAGGCAATGGTCAGGGCCACATCCCATTCGTGCAGCAAAGCAGGGAAGGGGGCAGGGGGCAGGGCTTCGGTGAACACGCGCTTCATGTCCTTGAGGTGGCCCACCTTGGCCAGTGCCGGTTGGCTGAAC
The DNA here is from genome assembly GCF_034003525.1 of Aquabacterium sp. GTDB lineage: Bacteria > Pseudomonadota > Gammaproteobacteria > Burkholderiales > Burkholderiaceae_C > Aquabacterium. The sequence continues at coordinate 60,788 of NZ_JAVEYN010000006.1, read as the reverse complement.
TTGCTGACGTCGGCCACCAGCCAGGCCTCGCGCGCTTGCGCCAGCATGGCCTGGGCGGCGGGCAGCTCGCGCAGGTCGCGGTCGCGCAGGGTGCCGTCGGGGTCGATGCCCAGCGCCGTCACGATGCAGAGGTCCACCTTGAACTGCTGCAGGTAGGCCACGGTACTGTCGCCTTCGAGCGCGCTGTCGCGACCGCGCAGCATCCCACCGGCCACGTGCACCTTGCAGTCGGGGTGCTCGCTGAGCAGGCCGGCCACATGCAGGTTGTCGGTAATGACCTGCAGGCCTTTCTTGTGCAGCAACTCGCGCGCCACGGCTTCGACCGTGGTGCCCACGCCCATCATCAGGCTGCTGCCGTCGGGAATGGCCGCGGCCACCGAGCGGGCGATGCGGGCCTTGGCGTCGGCCTGCACGGCCTGGCGCTCTTTCCAGGCGGCCACGGTGGGCGCTTCACGCGGCAGGCTCACGCCGCCATGAAAGCGCAGCAGCAGGCCGGCATCGGCCAGGCGCTGCACATCGCGGCGCACCGTCTGCATCGTCACGTCCAGGCGCTGCGCCAGGCGCTCGACCGACACGGCCCCCCGCGCCCGCACTTCATCGAGCAAGGCTTGCTGACGTGGGTTGGGACTCCAGGGGGAAGTGGGGGGCATGGTGGGATCTCCAGGGCGGGCACGGCGGTGCACCGCAACGGTGGCAACGAAGTGATTGCAACATAAAAGATGCCAAGCGCGTCAGCTGTCGCGCTCATGCGATCACCGGATTTGCGCGACTGTCTGTGCGCAGCCCTTCGTGCTAGAGTGAAACACACCTCGTTACAGCAGGGTCCGAGACAAGATGAAGCAGTGGAAGCAGGTTTCCGCGGTGGCCGCTGCGGTCATGACGCTGGCCTCCGGCGGTGCGCACGCACTGGGCCTGGGCGTGCCGAACAGCCGGGCGGTGCTGGGTGAGTCCTTGCGCATGAGCATCCCGCTGGAGTTGGCGCAGGGCGAGGACGTCGACGACGGCTGCCCGCAGGCCGAGGTGTTTTATGGCGAAAGCCGCCTGGATGCGGGCAAGGTGATTCTGGGTATCTCGCCCCAGAGCGGTCGCCACCGGGTGATGACCGTGCGCGCCATCCAGCCGATCAACGAGCCCCTCATCGATGTGACGATCAGCTATGGCTGCGACGCCCGCCTGTCGCGCAAGTTCACCGTGTTCGCCAGCCCGCCCGAGTTCGTGCCCACCGTGGTGCTGAGTCCGGCCACCACCTCGGTGTCGAGCGACGGCGACGGTGCGCGCGCTGGTGGTGACGCCGGCGCGCTGCCAGCGACGACATCGCCCCGGTCGTCGAACGCCCGGTCCTCGGCGGCGCGTGAGCCCGAGGGGCTGCCGCGTGCGACGCGACCGGTGCCGGTGCGCCGTCCGTCCAAGGTCCCGGCGCCCCGTCCTCAGGCTCAGCCCACCCCGCCCGCGCCACCACCGCAAGCGGTGCAAGTGGCCGAACCCGTGCCCGCGCCGCCGCCGGCCGCCGTGCCCGCATCGGTGCCCACGCCCGCCGTCAAGCCTGCCCCTGCTGCACCGGCCCCCAAGGCCTCGTCGGTCGTGCTGCGCAAGCCGCCACCTGCGCCCAAGCCGGCACCGGTGTCGCGCCTGGTGCTCGACCCGGTCGTCATCCCCGTGGCGGCGCCCTTGCCGGGGGCCGGCGTCAGCGAGGCTGCGTCCGGGGGGCAGCCCAATCTGGTCACCTCCCAGGCGGGCTCCGATCTGGATCGCCTGCAGGCCCAGATGGCCCAGGACCGTCAGCGCCTGGACGAGATGGAAAAGCTGATCACGCAGCTGCGCCTGGATGCCGCACAGGCCCAGGCTTCGGCGGCCGGGGTGGGGCTGCAGCGTCCGCTCGCCCTGAGCGATGCGCGTCACCCCGTCTGGCTGCTGGCGGTCTCGGGCGTGGCCGCGCTGTCCTTGCTGTTCAGCGGCTACCTCTTGCTGCGCCTGCGCCGGCAGGAGCAGGCCCGCGCCTGGTGGCCGCCATCCGATCGCTGAGCCGATGAGCGAGCGCGTGCCGTCGCCCTTGCCCGAGGCCGACCATCACTGTGATGTGCTGGTCGTGGGCGGTGGCATCAACGGGGCGGGCATCGCCCGCGACCTGGCCGGCCGCGGCTGGCGCGTGCTGCTGTGCGAGCAGGACGATCTGGGCAGCCACACCTCATCGGCCTCGACCAAGCTGATCCATGGCGGCCTGCGCTACCTGGAGCATGGCGCCTTCGGCCTGGTGCGCAAGGCCCTGATGGAGCGCGAGCGCCTGCTGCGTTCGGCCCCGCACATCATGCGGCCTCTGTCCTTCGTGCTGCCGCACGACCCGCGCACGCGCCCAGCCTGGCTGGTCCGCCTGGGCCTGTGGTTCTACGACCACCTGGCCCCCCGCGACTTCCTCTCGGGCAGCCGGGCCGTGGACCTGAGCGACAGCCCCTTGGGCCAGCCGTTGCAGCGCCAGTGGCGCCAGGGCTTTGTCTACACCGATGGCTGGGTGGACGACGCCCGCCTGGTGCTGCTGTGCGCCCTGGATGCGGCGGATCAGGGCGCCCAGATCCTGCCGCGTACCCGCTGCGAAGCGCTGCACGCCTATGGCGGTGGCTGGCGTGCCACCCTGGTGCGACGCGATGCCCTCACCGACCGAGCCACCCGCACCCTGACCGTGCAGGCCCGCGCCGTGGTCAACGCCGCTGGCCCCTGGGCCGAGCAGCTGCTGCGCCGTGACATGGGCGTGCCCGCGGCAGCGAGCGGGGGCCGACAAGGGGCCCGGGCTGCGCATCTGCGCCTGGTCAAGGGCAGCCACATCGTTGTGCCCCGTCTGTTCGAGCACGACCACGCCTACCTCCTGCAAGGTGAAGACCGCCGCGTCGTGTTCGCCATCCCCTATGAGCGCGATTTCACCCTGATCGGTACCACCGACGTGGACCACACCGGCGACCCGGGCGACGTGACCGTGAGCGAGGACGAGGTGCGCTACCTGTGCGCCGCCGTGGGCCGCTACCTGCGCCGCCCGGTCACCCCCGAGGACGTGGTGTGGCGCTTTGCCGGCGTGCGCCCCTTGCTCGACGATGCCCACGGTGCCGCCGCCTCCGTCACGCGCGACTACCGTCTGGAGGCGCAGACCCAACCGGCCCCCTGGCTGACCGTGTGGGGCGGCAAGCTCACCACCTTCCGCGTGCTGTCCGAGCAGGCGGCCGACCGCCTCGGCACCCTGCTGGGTGACCCGCGCACGCGCTGGACCACCGAGGCCCTGCTGCCTGGGGGGCTGCTGCAGTCCGGCAGCGACACGGCCCTGATCCCGGCTTCACCGGTGGCGCAGATGACAGCGTTTCAGGCGCGCCTGCGCCAGCGCCATCCTTGGATGGACCTCGGTCTGGTGCGCCGCTGGAGCCGTGCCTACGGCAGCCGGGTCAGCCTCTTGCTCGATGGCGTGCACACCCGCGCCGACCTGGGCGCCGAGATCGCGCCCGACCTGTACGAGGCCGAGCTGTTCTACCTGCGCCGCCACGAATGGGCGCAAACCGCCGACGACGTGCTGTGGCGACGCAGCAAGCTGGGACTGCGCTACAGCCCGGCGCAACGTCAAGCCGTGGCCGACTGGCTGGCGGCTCAGGCCCAGGGCTGAGGCCCACCCACTACCGGAGTTTGGCATGTCATCTTCTGCGCGTACCTTGTTCGTCACCGGCGCTGCCGCAGGCATCGGCCGTGCCGTGGCGGAGCGCTTCCTGCAGGCGGGCTGGTTTGTCGGGCTGTGCGACGTGGACGAGCTTGGGTTGGCGGCACTGCAGCAGCATTGGGGGCCCGAGCGCTGTATGGCGGCTCGCCTCGACGTCAGCTCGGCCGACGACTGGCGGGCCGCACTCACCGACTTTGCGCAATGCACCGGGGGGCGCCTGGACGTGCTCTTCAACAACGCCGGCATCGCCGTCACCCGGCCCTTTGAAGAGGCCGACCTTACGCGCCACCACCGCCTGCTCGACATCAACCTCACCGGCGTGGTCAACGGCTGCCATCTGGCCTTTGCGCTGCTGCAGCGCACGCCGGGCAGCCGCGTCATCAACATGTGTTCGGCCTCGGCGCTCTATGGACAGCCCGAACTGAGCACCTACGCGGCCAGCAAGGCGGCGGTGCGCAGCCTCACCGAGGCGCTGGACATCGAATGGCGTCGCCACGGCATCCGCGTGGTCGATGTGCTGCCGCTGTTCGTCAACACCGCCATGGTCGCCAACGAGGTCAGCCGCATGAAAACCGTGGCCACCCTGGGCGTGCGCCTGGGGCCGGACGATGTCGCGGCCACCGTCTGGCGGCTGGCCACGGCACCGTCAGCTGGTTTGCCTGTGCATTCGTTCGTGGGCTGGCAGACCAAGCTGTTCGCGCTGCTGTCCAAGCTGTCGCCTGGCTTCATGAACCGCTTGGTGACCGCTCGCATGGCCGGCTACTGAAGCCGACCGCTGCGGCGCTTCAGCCCTCTTCGCGCGGCATCAGGAAGTGGCCGCGCGCATTGGCCACCGGGCGCTGCGGATCGTCCTGCCAGATCGAGACCTGGGCCAGCGCCACGCGGTTGCCCTGGCGCACCGTGGTGCACTGCGCGTAGGTGTCCACCGGCTTGGCCGAGCGCAGGTAGGCGATCGCGAAGTCCACGCTGCGCGGGGCATCCGGGATGCCGGGCACCGTGTCCATCAGGTGCAGGATCATGGCCGTTTCGCCAAAGCCCGCCAGCACGCCGCCGTGCAGGGCCGGCAGCATCGGGTTGCCGATCAGTTCGTGCTTGAAGGGCAGGCGGAACACCGGCCCGGCGTCCACCTGGGCCTGCTGGTGAATCGCCAGAAAGTCCACATAGGGCGAGCGCGCGCCCGTGCGCGCCGGGGTCTCGGGCGTTTCGGCCGGGGTGCTGCGGATGTGGTGGCTGGTGTCCAGGCTGGTGGGCGAGACCAGGTGGGAGGCCGCCTCGACCGGTGTCGGCTGCTGGGCGGGTGGGGCCTTGCGGGTGCTGGCGGTGCCGCGCATGAAGGTGGCGTTCACCGTGGCCACGGGCTCGGACTGTCCCAGCTGGAACAGCTCCCCCCGCACAAAGGCCACGCTGCGCGACAGGCGATGGCATTCGGCGCGGCAGGTCACGTTCACATTGGCCACGGGCGGACGCAGGTAGTCCATGCGCAGGTCGAGCGTGGCGAAGGGCTCCATCTCGTCCATCGCGCTGCCCACCGCCAGGCCGCAGGCCGTGTCGGCCAGCACGCTCAGGCAGCCCGCGTGGATCAGGTTGCGCTGGGTGTCACCCGTCCACGTGGCGCGGGCGGGCAGCAGCAGAGTGACAAAGCCCTTACCGACCTCCACCACGTGCATGCCGGAGAAGGCGGCATACGGAATGCCCGAAATGAAAGCCTGGGCCCAGTTGGTGCGGGAATCGCTGCTGAAGATGCTCATGGTCACAACCCGTCGAAATGCGCGGAAGGCGTGATTGTCTCTCCGCGCCGGCCCGTGTGCGTCGCCCGCCTCAGCCGGGCAGGCCGCTGTCACTGTGGCATTGCGGACAATCGTCGTCAAGCCGACAGTTCGGCGTCCACGTCGCTCAGGCCCGCCCAGTCCGTCAGGCGCAGCACCTGTACGCCTTTGAGGCGCACCGCGCGCTTGTTCAGTTTGAGCAGCGCCGCGTCCTTGCTGAACAGCCAGCGTGCGCCCACCTGCATGGCCAGGTCGATGAAGACCTGGTCGTCCGGGTCCTTGCAGCGCAGGCCGCAGGGCGGGGGCTCGTCCACAAAGGTGGCGTGCTGGAACACTGTCAGTGTCAGCATCGGGTCGGGCTGCCAGGGTTTGAGGTAGCTGCGCGGCCACACCTGGTGCCATTCCTTTTCCATCGACGGGCAGGCCAGCCAGCGCAGGCGGCCCGCCAGGATGGCCTCGGCGATGGGATGGGCGGTCGGGTCCTTGAACACCCGCCAGTCCAGCAGGGCATTGGTGTCGAGGATGACGATGGGGACGTCGCTGGCGGGCGTCGTCGCGTCGGCCTCGCTCATTCGGCCCGCGCGATCACGCCGCCGCCCAGGCAGACCTCGCCCTGGTACAGCACGGCCGACTGACCCGGCGTGACCGCCCATTGCGCGTCAGGAAAGCGCAGCGCGATCTCGCTGGCGCTGACCGCCGTCACCTCGCAGGGCGCATCGGCCTGGCGATAGCGGGTCTTGGCGCCCACGCCCGCCTGTGCGACCGCTGGCCCCCGGCCATCGACCCAGCTCAGGTCGTCGGCCACCAGCGTGTGTTGCAACAGCCAGGGGTGGTCGTGACCCTGCACCACGTACAAGGTGTTGGTGGCCATGTCCTTGCGGGCGACGAACCAGGGCTCGTGCTCGCCACCACCGCGTGGTGCGCCCTTGTCTTTCACGCCGCCAATGCCGATGCCCTTGCGCTGGCCCAGCGTGTAAAAGCTCAGGCCCACGTGTTCGCCCAGCTTGCGGCCGCGGTCGTCCTTGATCGGGCCGGGCTCGTTCGACAGGTAGCGGTTGAGGAATTCGCGAAACGGCCGCTCGCCAATGAAGCAGATCCCGGTCGAATCCTTCTTCTTGGCGTTGGGCAGCTTGATCTCGTCGGCAATGCGGCGCACCTCGGTCTTGGGCAGCTCGCCCACCGGGAACATCGTCTTGCTCAGCTGCGCCTGGTTCAGGCGGTGCAGGAAGTAGCTCTGGTCCTTGAGCGGGTCCAGGCCCTTGAGCAGTTCATAGCGCTGGCCGCCTTCGTACGAGGCATCGGCCACCGCGCGCACCCGGGCGTAGTGGCCCGTGGCGATCTTCTCGGCACCCAGGCGCATCGCGTGGTCCAGGAAGGCCTTGAACTTGATCTCCGCGTTACAGAGCACATCCGGGTTGGGCGTGCGCCCGGCCTGGTACTCGCGCAGGAACTCGGCGAACACGCGGTCCTTGTAGTCGGCCGCGAAGTTGACGTGCTCGATCTCGATGCCGATCACGTCGGCCACCGAGGCCGCATCCAGGAAATCCTGACGGCTGGAGCAGTACTCGCTGTCGTCGTCATCTTCCCAGTTCTTCATGAAGATGCCGATGACCTCGTGGCCCTGCTGCTTGAGCAGCCAGGCGCTGACGGCCGAGTCCACGCCGCCACTCAGGCCCACGACGACGCGTTGCCTCTGTTGCATGTCAGATCAGAAAAAAGCTCAGGAGGCCCGATGGTACGACGGCGCGGCAAACACCGACTCGTGCACGGTCAAGATGTCGAGCGGGTAGCGCTGGCCGGCCAGGTAGCTTTCCAGGCATTCCAGCAGCAAGGGGCTGCGGTGGCGCTCGGGGCAGGCGCGGATCTCATCGGCCGTCAGCCACACGGTGCGCACAATGCCTTCGTCGAGTTGCAGCGCCGGGTTGACGTCGCTCACCGAGCCGCAGAACGCCATGCGCAGGTAAGTGATGTCCTCGCCCGTGCGAGTGCTCCGGAAGCGCGACATGTACACGCCGACAAAGCCTTCTGGTGTGAAGGCCCGCGCGGTTTCTTCCCGGGTCTCACGGATCACGCCCTCGATGGGCGACTCACCCGGGTCGAGGTGGCCCGCCGGGTTATTGAGCAGCAGGCCGTCAGAGGTTTCTTCCTCGACCAGCAAAAAGCGGCCGTCATGCTCGATGAGCGCCGCCACGGTGACGTTGGGCTTCCAGCGCACTTTGGGAGCGGGCGTGAGGTCGGCCGACAAACTGGCCTGCAACAGATCGGCGGTGTTCATGAGCCGAGCATTATCCGCCAATTCGTTCTGAGGAGTTTGACGTTTCTGTGACGCAATCAGAACTCGGCGCCTTGTTGCCAACGAATCAGGGTATGTTTCAGGTCGGTTTGGACCCAGTCACGCAGACGGGCCAGTTGCGCGGCATCGGGATGGCGCATGCCGATGACGCTGTGCAGAAAGCCGAACAGGCGGTAAATCAGCAAGGTGCGGATGCGGATGCAGGCGGTGTCCAGGTTATCGACGGCCGGCGCGTTGGCGCGCAGCAGCGCGTGCAGGTCGCGGTACACCTGCTGGGTGCCGGGCAAATCCTGCAACTGCTGACGCAGGTGCACCATGTCCACATTCGGGCTTTCACCCAGGAAGATGAAGCGGAAGTAATCCGGGTGCGTCAGCCAGTAGTCCAGCATGGCGTGAAAGTACGTCTGCAAGCGTTCGGCGGGCGGGGCGGCTTCGCTCTGGCGCTGGCACGCCTGCGCCACCTCGCCGATGATCTCGTCCCAGATGACGGTCAGCAGGGCGTCCTTGCAGTCGAAATACCAGTAAAACGCCATCGGCGTGACGCCGGCTTCGGCCGTGATGCGCCGGATCGTGACGGCGGCATACCCCTCGCTCAGGAAAATCCGGCGCGCGATGTCCACCAGTTCCTCGCGAAACTGTTCGCGGGCGGCAACGGTGATGCGTCGTTTGGGCGAAGACGGCGGGGAGGCTTGGTCGGACAGCATGGATCGCAGCAGGAAAAGCGACCGACCAGGGGTCATTCGCCGAACGAGGTCGAGCGCATCTTAGTCGTGCGCCTCACGCTCACCAAGTCCGTGACGCAATATCCCGAAGGGATGCGGGTTATTACAGTCTTTCCATCCTGGGGGATTCGGTCTGTATCCGAAAAACTCACCCGGTGCAATAAGGCATATGCCGGTCTTTCGAGTCAGCAAATTGTCAACTTGTACGCGTACAGTACGCGATAAGTTGTGTTCCGATAACGGTTCGGAGTAAGTCAAGTGCGATGCGCCCGCAGCGGTGCTCCAAATATTGGGTGTACAGGGTGGACAGACTGAGGCCGGCCATCGCTGCCGAAATGAATGAGGGGGTGCTCGACGAGCTCCAGCGATATCGGCTGGTGGTCGAACATTCCAGCAACATGGTCGTGATCACCGACGCGCTGCGCCGCATCGAGTATGTCAATGCGGCCTACACGCGGGTGACCGGGTGGACCCTCGACGAGGTGCGCGGCCTCAAACCTGGCCGCCTGCTGCATGGGCCACTCACCGATGTGACCTGCGCGCGCGAGATCTCGCGGGCGCTCTCTCGCGGGGAGACCATCAACGGGGTCGAACTCGTCAACTATCGCAAGGACGGCGAGCCTTATTGGGTGAGTCTGCACATCCGGCCAGTGCACAACGAGTGTGGTCAGTTGACCCATTTCGTCGCGATCCAGACCGACATCACCGAGCGCCGCCGGGCGCGCGACGCCCTGGTGGCCAGCGAGCGCCGCCTCGCCGAAGCGCAGCGCCTGGCGCGCATGGCCAGCTTCGAGTGCAATTTCGACACGGACGAGATGCTCTGGACCCCGGGCGCCGATCAGGTCATCGGCCTGCCCGAAGCCCTGTTGCCGCGCTCCTTCCGGGGGCATGTCAGCCTGCTGCATGCCGACGACCGCGAGGCCCTGGAGGACGCCTACTGGACTCTGGTGTCCGAGCAGCGCCCTTACGAAGTCGAGTACCGCTTGCTGACCGGCGAAGGGCGGGTGCGCTGGATCCGCGAGCGGGGCTACTACCTGCCGGCCGAGGGCGCGCTGCCCAGCCGCCTGTGTGGCCTGGTGTTCGACATCTCGGCCACCAAGGAAGCGCACGACCGCATCCAGTACCTCGCCTGGCATGACACCCTGACCGGGCTGGCCAACCGCGAGCAACTGCAGGACGTGCTGCTGCAGCGCCTGGCAGGGGTCCGCGAGGCGGGTCGGCAACTGGCCTTGCTGTTTGTCGACCTGGACCGCTTCAAGACCATCAACGACTCGCTCGGCCACCACGTGGGCGACGAGTTGCTGCAGACCTGCGCGCAGCGCCTGCGCGACGCCGTGCGCAGCAGCGATGTGGTCGGGCGCCTGGGCGGCGACGAGTTCGTGGTGGTGCTCGGCGGCATCGACTCGTCTGACATCGTCGCGCGCATTGCGACCAAGCTGCTGGAGCGCATCGCCACGCCTATGCTGATCCAGGGGCGCGAGCTGCATGTCACGGCCAGCCTGGGCATCAGCGTCTATCCCAAGGACGGCACCACCGCCTCCGAGCTGATGCGGCACGCCGACGCGGCGATGTACCAGGCCAAGGCCCGGGGGCGCAACACGCACTGCTTCTTCAGCGAGGCGCTCAATGCCCGCCTGAGCGAGCGCTTCGAGCTGGAAAGCCAGCTGCGTCTGGCTCTGGTGCGCCGCGAGCTGAGCCTGCATTTCCAGCCCCAGTTTCAGTCCGACGGGGCTCGTTTGATCGGCTTCGAGGCCTTGCTGCGCTGGCAGACCCCCGAGGGGCGCTGGATCCCGCCTGACCAGTTCATCCCGGTGGCCGAAGAGTCCGGCCTGATCCAGCCCATCGGTGACTGGGTGCTCGAAGAGGCCTGCAGCCACTGGCAGCAGTGGCGGGCGCAGTACGGGGCCAACATCCGCGTGGCCGTCAACCTCTCGGCCATCCAGCTGCGCGACCGCGGCCTGCTGGCGCGCATCCGCCAGCTCACCGAGCGCTTCGACATGCCCCCCGGTGCCCTGGAGCTGGAGCTGACCGAAGCGGTGGCCATGCACGACCCCGGCGCCAGCATCGAGCTGATGAAGCAGCTGCGCGAGCTGCAGGTCTCGCTGGCGGTCGATGACTTCGGCACCGGCTACTCCTCGCTGGCCTACCTCAAGACCCTGCCCATCCAGCGCATCAAGCTCGACCGCTCCTTTGTCAAGGACATGGAGCACAACCCCGATGACCAGGCCATCTGCAAGGCGGCCATCCAGATGGCGCACTCGCTGGGTCTGGAAGTGGTGGCCGAAGGTGTCGAGACCGAGGCGCAACGCCAGTTCTTGTCTCACCACCGTTGCGATCTGATGCAGGGCTACCACCTGGGGCGGCCCATGCCGGCCCAGGACGTGCTGCACCTGCTGGCCCAGCCCCCGCTCATCTGTCCGAACACCTCCACGCTGTCTGTATGAGAACCAATCTGCCCGTCACCCAGACCGAGTACGTGCTGCCCGATGGCGTCACGCTGATGTCCACCACCGACCTGGAAAGCCGCCTGACCTACGCCAACGCGGCCTTCATCGAGGTCAGTGGCTTTGAGCCGGACGAGTTGCTGGGGGCGTTTCACAACATCGTTCGCCACCCGGACATGCCGCCCGAGGCCTTTGCCGACATGTGGGCCACCCTGAAGGCCGGGCTGTCCTGGTCGGGTCTGGTGAAAAACCGCCGCAAGAACGGCGACTACTACTGGGTGCGGGCCAACGCCACCCCGGTGCGCGAGGGCGACCGCGTCGTCGGCTACATGTCGGTGCGTACCAAGCCGCCGCGCGACGAGGTGGCCGCCACCGAGATCCTGTACGCCCGCTTCCGCCGCGGCGAGATGTCGGGCTGGCGCTTTCACCGTGGCCTGATCGTGCGCAGCGGCTGGCAGGCCTGGCGCTCGCTCCCCCAGGTGCTGCCGGTGAACTGGCGCATCCGCTCGGCTTGTGCGCTCATGACGGTGCCGGCCATCGCCTGCGCCCTGTATGTGGTAGACGCTCCGGCGGCCTGTGCGGCCATGGTGGCGGCCACCCTGGGCTCGGCCGTGCTGGCCAGCGCCTGGCTGGAATACCAGATCGCGCGCCCCATCCGCATCATCATGACGCAGGCCCTGGCGGTCGCATCGGGCCAGCCCAACAAGAACCGCCGGCCCGACCGCATCGATGAGCTCGCCATGCTGTTGCGCGCCGTGAACCAGGCGGGGCTGAACCTGCGCTCCCTGGTCGACGACGTGAACGTGCAGGTGCAAGGCCTGCGGCACGCCGCCAGCGAGATCGCCGACGGCAACCACGACCTGAGCAGCCGCACCGAAGAAGCGGCCGCCAGCTTGGAGCAGACCGCCGCCGCCATGGACGAACTGAGCGCGACGGTGCAGAACAATGCCGATTCGGCTCGTCAGGCGGCCGAACGCACGGGCGCGGTCAGTGCCTTGGCCGAATCCGGCGGGAAAGTCGTCTCGCAGGTGGTGAGCACCATGGGCGACATCTCGCGCAGCTCCAGCAAGATCGCCGACATCATCGGCGTCATCGACTCGATTGCGTTTCAGACCAACATCCTGGCGCTCAACGCCGCCGTGGAAGCCGCCCGTGCGGGCGAGCAGGGGCGTGGCTTTGCGGTGGTCGCCGGGGAGGTGCGAGCCCTGGCGCAGCGCAGCGCCGGCGCGGCCCGCGAGATCAAGGCCCTGATCCAGGACAGCGTGGGGCGCATCGAAGCCGGGGCCAGTCTCACTGAAGGCGCCGGCCAGACCATGGGCCAGCTCGTCGCCCAGGTGCAGCAGGTCAACACGCTGGTGGGCGAGATCCACTCGGCATCCAACGACCAGTCGGCCGGCATCGGCCAGATGAACCAGGCGGTGACGCAGCTCGATCAGATGACGCAGCAAAACGCCGCCCTCGTCGAGCAGTCGGCCAACGCCGCCGCCCAGTTGCACCAGCGCACCGGCCGCCTGGCCGAGGCGATCTACGCCTTCCGTCGCACGGGCTGATCTGGGCCGGCCAGGGGCGCTAATCCGCGTTAACCCTTAAACTCGGGTGTGACATCCGCACACACGCACCCTGTTGGTGCGTGGCCTGACCCCGCGCAAACCCGATCCTGTCAGCAACATTGTGTATGCTGGCGGGTTCCATGTGTCATGCGGCGACGGCTCCTGCGGGCCGGCGTCCTGTCATCTGTTCCTCATCTGTCCCACTAGGAGATCCGTATGCTCATTGGCATACCCTTGGAGACCACCGCTGGCGAAAGCCGCGTGGCCGTGACCCCGGAGACCGTCAAGAAGCTCAAGGCCCAAGGCCATACGCTTCGTGTGCAGTCCGGAGCCGGCGTGGCCGCCAGCGTGACCGACGAGGCCTATGTGGCCGCCGGTGCCGAGATCACCGATGCGGCCGGCGCCTTCGGTGCCGAGATGGTGCTGAAAGTGCGCTCGCCCAATGCCGACGAACGCGCCCTGATGAAGCCGGGCGCCGTGCTGGTGGGCATGCTCAACCCCTTTGACAAGGACGGCCTGCAGGCGCTGACCGACAGCAAGCTGACGGCCTTTGCGCTGGAAGCCGCCCCCCGTACCACCCGTGCGCAAAGCATGGACGTGCTGTCCTCGCAGGCCAACCTGGCGGGCTACAAGGCCGTCATGATCGCCGCCGACAAGTACCAGCGCATCTTCCCGATGCTGATGACCGCCGCCGGCACCGTCAAGGCCGCCCGCGTGGTCATCCTGGGCGTGGGCGTCGCCGGTCTGCAGGCCATTGCCACGGCCAAGCGCCTGGGCGCGGTCATCGAAGCGTCCGACGTGCGCCCTTCGGTGAAGGAGCAAGTCGAGTCGCTGGGTGCCAAGTTCATCGACGTGCCGTATGAAACGGCCGAAGAAAAGGAAGCCGCCGAAGGCGTGGGCGGTTACGCCCGCCCAATGCCGCAGTCCTGGCTGGACCGCCAGAAGGCCGAAGTCGCCAAGCGCGTCGCCGCCGCCGACATCGTCATCACCACGGCCCTGATCCCCGGCCGCGCTGCCCCGGTGCTGGTCACCGAGGAGATGGTCAAGGCCATGAAGCCTGGCTCGGTCATCGTGGACCTGGCCGCGGCCCAAGGTGGCAACTGCCCCCTGACCGAAGCCAACCGCACCGTGGTCAAGCACGGCGTGACCCTGGTCGGTGAAACCAATCTGCCTGCGCTGGTGGCCGCTGACGCCTCTGCGCTGTATGCCCGCAACGTGATCGATTTCTTGAAACTGGTCATCAACAAGGAAGGCCAGTTCCATGTCGATCTGGAAGACGACATCGTCAAGGCCTGCCTGATGTGTCGTGATGGCCAGTTGCTGCGTGCCTGAGCACGCGGCTTTTGTGCCCTGAGGAGTAAATACCATGCAACGCAACATGCTGCGTGCCAAGCTGCACCGCGCCACCGTCACCGAAGCCATCCTGGACTATGAAGGGTCCTGCGGCATCGACGAAGACCTGATGGACGCGGCCGACATGAAAGAGTTCGAGTACATCGAGCTCTACAACGTCAACAACGGTGAGCGCTTTGCCACCTACATCATCAAGGCACCGCGTGGCACGGGCACGATCTCGCTCAATGGCGCGGCCGCCCGTCGCGCCCATGTCGGCGACCTGCTCATCATCTGCACCTATGCGCCGATGAACGAGGAAGAAGTGGCCAGCTACAAGCCCAAGGTCGTGTTGCTCGACGAGCGCAACGGCATCAAAGAAATCCGCAAGTTCACCTGACCCCCCTCAACCCCGGAGGCCGAGATGGAAGTTTCCAATGTCGTCATCAACCTCAGCATCTTCGTGCTGGCCATTTATGTGGGCTATCACGTGGTCTGGACGGTGACTCCTGCTCTGCACACCCCCCTGATGGCCGTGACCAACGCGGTGTCGGCCATCGTCATCGTGGGCGCCATGCTGGCGGCCGCCCTGACCGTCACCCCCTTGGGCAAGTCCATGGGCGTGCTGGCCGTGGCGCTGGCAGCCGTCAACGTGTTTGGCGGTTTCCTCGTCACACGTCGGATGCTCGAGATGTTCAAGAAGAAAGACAAGAAGGCGGGGGCCAAGTAAATGAGCATGAACCTGATTGCATTGTTGTACCTGATCGCCTCGGTCTGCTTCATCCAGGCGCTCAAGGGCTTGAGCCACCCCACCACCTCGATCCGGGGCAACCTGTTCGGCATGGTCGGCATGACGATCGCCGTGCTCACCACGGTGGGTCTGATCCATGGTCAGGCGACCACGTTGGGCGTGAACTTCGGTGAAGGTCTGGCCTGGGTGCTGGGCGCCCTGGTGGTGGGCGGCGGCGCCGGCGCCATCATGGCCAAGCGCGTCGAGATGACGAAGATGCCCGAGCTGGTCGCCTTCATGCACAGCATGATCGGTCTGGCGGCGGTGTTCATCGCCATCGCCGTGGTGGCCGAACCCTATGCCTTCCAGATCGTGGCCAAGCCGGTCGACGGCTCCCTGGCGCCCATCCCGGTGGGCAACCTGCTGGAGCTGGCGCTGGGCGCGGCCATCGGTGCCATCACCTTCTCGGGCTCGGTCATTGCCTTCGGCAAGCTGAGCGGCAAGTACAAGTTCCGCCTGTTCCAGGGCGCGCCGGTGAGCTTCAAGGGTCAGCACATGCTGAACCTGGTGCTGGGTCTGCTGGCCATCGCCCTGATCGGCGTCTTCATGGCCACGCAGCGCATGGACGTCTTCTTGGCCCTGGTGGTGCTGAGCTTCATCCTGGGTGTCCTGATCATCATCCCCATCGGCGGCGCCGACATGCCCGTCGTGGTCTCGATGCTCAACAGCTACTCGGGCTGGGCCGCAGCCGGCATCGGCTTTTCGCTGAACAACTCCATGCTGATCATTGCCGGCTCGCTGGTGGGTTCGTCCGGTGCCATCCTCTCGTACATCATGTGCAAGGCGATGAACCGCTCGTTCTTCAACGTGATCCTCGGTGGCTTTGGCGGTGACGCCGCGGCCGCCGGTGCCGGTGGGGCCGCGCAGCCACAACGCCCGGTCAAGAGCGGCTCGGCCGACGACGCCGCTTTCGTGCTCGGCAATGCCGAAACCGTGGTCATCGTGCCCGGTTACGGTCTGGCCGTGGCGCGTGCGCAGCACGCCGTCAAGGAACTGGCCGCCAAGCTCACCGAAAAGGGCATCACGGTCAAGTACGCGATCCACCCGGTGGCGGGCCGCATGCCCGGTCACATGAACGTGCTG
The DNA here is from genome assembly GCF_034003525.1 of Aquabacterium sp. Classification (GTDB taxonomy): domain Bacteria; phylum Pseudomonadota; class Gammaproteobacteria; order Burkholderiales; family Burkholderiaceae_C; genus Aquabacterium. The sequence goes on along the minus strand of NZ_JAVEYN010000006.1, from coordinate 45,120 downwards.
CTGGCCGAAGCCGAAGTGCCCTACGACCAGGTCTTCGAAATGGAAGACATCAATGGCGAATTCGGCCAGGCCGATGTGGCCATCGTGCTGGGCGCCAACGACGTGGTGAACCCGGCCGCCCACGTCAAGGGCAGCCCGATCTACGGCATGCCGATCCTCGAGGCCTACAAGGCCAAGACCGTGATCGTGAACAAGCGTTCGATGGCGTCGGGTTATGCCGGCCTGGACAACGAACTGTTCTACATGGACAAGACCATGATGGTCTTCGGCGACGCCAAGAAGGTGGTCGAGGACATGGTCAAGGCCATCGAGTAAGCACGGTGCGCGGGGCGTTTTGTCCCCCACCCCATCAGGCCGGTCTGTGGACCGGCCTTTTTCATGGGCGCGTGCCCCACGCCGCCGAGCCGAGCATGTGTTGGCGTGTGGCAAACGCCGCCCCGATCTGTACGCAGGGCTAACGATAGCCCTCCCCTGAGCGTCGTCGCCTAATATCCCTCTCTGCGCCATTCAGCCATGCGCTGGGGGCAGTTCATGCCGACGTGAATGCAGTCAAAACGGAGGGACGATGGGAGCGTGTTTCACCAAGACCGATCTGGGGCGACAGGAGCTGCGGAGCCGGTCTTTGCCGCTTTCGCGCACGGCGCGCAATCTGCTGTTTGTCATCGATGCGGCCCGACCCGCCGTCGAGTGGCTCGGGATGGTGCAAGGGGCCACGCTTGGTGACCTGCAGACCTTGTCGGACGCCGGCCTCATTGCCGCACAGAGCAACGCGGTCGTTGCGACCGCTGCACCCACCGCGCCCGCGGAGTCGGCACCGGTCTCGGGGCCCGCAGGCGAACTCAGCTACGGCCAGTTGTATGAGCAGCTCAACGCACAGATCAAGCGCCACCTGGGCCTGATCAAGGGCTATCACTTTTCGCTGGAAATCGAGAAAGCCAGTTCCCTGGTCGACCTGCGCGAGGTGGCCGTGCGCCTGGTGGACGAGGTGCAGCGCGCCAAGGGCGAGAGTGCGGCGCAGTCGACCCAGATCGCCCTGGGGCTGGCAGGCTGAGCCTGCACAGCCAGGTTAGGCGGCTGACGCGGCCGCCGTGCCGCTTGGCTCAGTTGGCCTCGACGCAGCGGTTGCGCCCCGCGTGCTTGGCCGCATACAGTGCGCGGTCGGCCCGTTGCAGCAGCACGTCCACGTCTTCGGGGGCGCGCCACAGGGCATAGCCCGCCGAAAAGCTGATGCGCAGTGCCGGCTCGGTCTCGGAGACGACGGTGGTGCGCAGGCGGGCCTGCAGCCGCTCCAGGGCCTGCAGCGCCTTGCCAGCCTTGTGGGTGTCCGGCAGGATGATGAGGAACTCTTCGCCCCCCCAGCGGGCGATCAGGTCGGTGTCGCGCAAGACTTCGCGGGCGGCCTGGGCAAATGCCACCAGCACCTCGTCGCCCACCTGGTGCCCGTGCCGGTCGTTGATCTGCTTGAAGTGGTCCAGGTCCATCAGCACCACGCCGAAGGTGCGGCCGCTGAGCAAGGCACGCTGGTGCTCCTGGTCCAGCCGCTCCTGTCCATAGAGCCGGCTGAGCAGGCCGGTGAGGGCGTCGTGCCGGGTGACGCGCTCCAGGGCGAGCTGGGCCTCGGCCAGCGTGCGCCGCTCGTGGGCCACGCGCTCGCGCAGCAGCGCGAACTTGCGTGACTGCAAGGTGATCATGCCCATGATGAACACGGCGGCCAGCAGCTTGACGGTCTGGGCGGTGGGGCGGAACTCGGGCAGGGGGAACAGGTGGCCGATGGCAAGCACCGTCATCAGCATCCCGATGAGGATCAGGCCCGTGCGCAGCGCAGCTCGCGGCGACAGGCTCATGAAGCCGAACACCAGCGCCAGGCCCATGGTCTGAAGCAGGGCGGCCCGGCCCGTGGGGACGGTGGCGTAGGCCACGACCGCGATCAGGCAGCCCCACAGGATCTGCACCGAGATCAGACCCGGGTCGGCAAAACGCTGCGACCAGCCGCTGCGCACCAGCGGGTAGAACACCAGGATGCCCGGCACCATCAGCACGGCAAACAGCAGGCCGAGGTCGGCGCTGATGCGCTGCTGCGGGATGGCGAAAGTGACCATGACCAGGAACCACACCAGGTAGACGAGGCTGCCCAGCAGGCTCATCACGGTGCGGTCGCGCATGCGGGGCTCGGTGCCCAGCAGGCGGTCGGACCAGGACGGGGTGGGGGCACTCATGTGCGGTCGGCCAGCACCGTGCGCGCACGGCCCTGGGCTTTGGCTTTGTACAGCGCGCGATCGGCCCGTTCCAGGTCGCGGTGCAGGGGCACGCGTCCACCGGGTTCGCACAAGCCGGCCGAGAAGCTCACGGTCAGGCCCTCACCGAAGGCCGCCCAGTTGTGCTGGCGCACCTGCTGCTGCAAGGCGTCGAGGCGCTGTTGCGCGGTGGGCAGGCCCGTTTCGGGCATCAGCAGCAGGAACTCTTCGCCGCCCCAGCGGGCCAGCCGGTCGGTGGCGGGCAAGGCGGCCAGGGCCACCTCGGCAAAGCCCTTGAGCACGGCATCGCCCACCGCATGCCCATGCTGGTCGTTGATCTGCTTGAAGTGGTCCAGGTCGAGGATGGCCAGGCAGAAGGACTGCTCGGTGCGGCGCAGGCGGCGCACTTCTTCGTCGAGCAGGGTCTGCATGTGGTGGCGATTGAACAGGCCGGTCAGCGCGTCGTGGGCGGAGGCGCGTTCCAGATTGGCCACCGTGCGGGCCAGCGTGGCGCGCTGCGCCAGCATCTCGCTGCGCACGCGGTAGCTCTTGAGGGAGACCTGGTACATCACGGGCATCACGATGGCGCCGGTGCCCAGGCTGATCCACTCCGAGATCAGGTCGATGTGGGTGCTGTGCAGTTGATCGTGCAGCAGCGTGGCCAGGGTCATGAGCGTGAGCGAGCCCAGGGACGCGAGCAGCAGCTGGCGGGTGGTCAGCCGGTGGATGTCGAACAGCATCAGCAGGCACAGCCAGAGCAGGGCCAGGCCTCGTGCGGCGTCGATCAGGGCGTAGGACAGCACCACCGCGCCGCAGCCAAACAGCACCTGCGGGAAGATGAGCGTGGGGTCGCGCCAGTTCGCGGTCAGGCCGCTGCGCAGCAAGGTCCAGAAGAGCAGCAGCCCCCCGATGCACCAGGTTGCCAAGGCGTGAGCGGACCACATTGGCACGGCCTGCAGGGCCGCACCCGCATACGCCGCCAGCATGCCGATGGTGTACGGGAGCACCGTGACGTGCAGGCGCGCCAAGCCCTGTTGCGGACCGCCCTGTCCCCCTGGCGCCGATGGGGGCGCCCAAGACGGTGAGGTCTTGCTCGGGGTGGAGGGGAGGAGGGGGGTGGACACCATGAACCGGTTGACGAAGCGTGGGGACGCGTACCGATGATGCCAGTTTCAGCCGGTGCATGCGGGTGTCGCACCCGTTCTGGGGTATGTCCTTACGCGGAGACGAGGGGCGATGAGGCGCCATGGGCGCTGCGCGGCATGAGGCCGAGCAGGGCACGGGCTTCGGCCGGGCTGGCGATGGCGCGACCGGCGTTGCGCGCGCACTGGGCCAGGGCCTCGATCAGCTGACCGTTGCCGGTGGTGCGGGCACCGCCGGGCAGGTAGAAGGTGTCTTCCACGCCGGTGCGCAGCATGCCGCCGAGGTCGGCGGTGGCCTGGTGCACGGCCCAGATCTCTTCACGGCCGATCAGGGTGGTCTGCCAGATGGTGTCGGGTTCGCGGTACTTGACCAGCAGCTTGAGCAGGTCGGCGTCCACCGGCATGCCAGAGGCCACGCCCATCACGAAGTTGTATTCCAGGTGGTCGGTCATGCCGGCTTTCTTGTACATGCCCACCGAGCGCACGATGCCCACGTCAAAGCATTCGAACTCGGCGCGGGTGCCGGTCTCGTTCATCACGTCGAGCATGGCCTTGACCTTGTCGACCTGGTTGTCGAACAGCATCGGGGGCCAGGCCCATTCGCCGTTGTCCTTGATCTTCAGGTAGTTCAGGCTGCCGGCATTGCAGGCGGCGATCTCGGGGCGCACCGCGCGGATGCAGGCCACGGGGCCAGAGATGTCGGTGCCGACCACGCCAGTCGTCAGGTTGATGATGACGTCCGGGCAGGCCTCGCGGATGGCAGTGTCGATCTCGGCGGCCACAGCCGGGTCCCAGCTGGGGAAGCGCCCCATGCCGGGGGCTTGCTGGCGCAGGTGCACGTGCATGATGGATGCGCCCGCGTTGTAGGCCTCGCGCGCGGCGGCGGCCATTTCCTGGGCCGTGACGGGCACCGGGTGTTGCTTGGGGTCGGTCAGCACGCCGGTGAGCGCGCAGGTGAGAATGGCCTTGTCCATCATTGGTCCTTGGTGAGTTCGATGTCGATCAGCAGGGCCTTGGCCTGCACCTGTTCGCCCGGGACCGCATGCACGGCCTTGATCACGCCCGGGGCTTGCGCGGAAAGCCACATTTCCATCTTCATGGCCTCGATGCTCAGCAGCGGCTGGCCTTCGGTGACGGTGTCACCGGGCTTGACCAGCACCTGGGCCACCGTGCCGGCCACGGGCGAGAGGCCGCGGCTGGGGTCTTGGCCGCTGCCCTGGTTGGGCCAGGCCGAGACCTCGGTGAACATGTGGGTGGCCGCCTCGATCACGAGGTGCAGTTCTTCCCCGACCCACACGGCGCGGACGCGCTTTTGCACGCCGTCCAGTTCGTAGCGGCACCAGCCGGTGGCTTCGTCGTGGGAGAGCAGGCGCAGCGGTGTGGCGGGGGCCGTGGGCGTGGGGTGAACCAGGTAGGTGTGGCCCGTGCCGTGCTGCACGCGCAGGGCGCGCTTGTCGCTGCCGCAGGCCAGCGGCACGTCGTAGGCCAGTACGCTGGCAGCACGCAGGCCGGTGGCATGGCCTTCACGGTGCACGGCGTGCAGGGCCGCAGCCAACAGCCAGGCGGTGTCGGGGGCGGCAGGGCGCTGCAGCAGCGGCTCGCCATCGGTTTGCCACTGGTCGATCAGCGTGGTGGTCATGGTGCCGGCGCGGAAGCGCGGGTGGTCCACCAGGTCACGCAGGAAGCGGGCGTTGTGGTTGAGGCCCAGCAGCGGTGCGTCGTCCAGCGTGGCGATCAGGCGGCGGATCGCGTCGTCGCGGTCGCGGCCGTGCACGATGAGCTTGGCCACCATCGGGTCGTAGTGCGGGCTGACCTCGCCGCCTTCACGGATGCCGTCGTCGATGCGCACGCCGTCGTACAGCGCCTGCTCGGGGCGCCACCAGGCGATGCGGCCGGTCTGCGGGGCGAAGTTGGCGTAGGGGTCTTCGGTGTACAGACGCGCCTCGATGGCGTGGCCGCTCAGCGTGATCTGCTCCTGCGTGAGGGGCAGGGGCTGGCCCGAGGCCACGCGCAGTTGCCACTCCACCAGGTCCAGGCCCGAGATCATCTCGGTCACCGGGTGCTCGACCTGCAGGCGGGTGTTCATCTCCAGGAAGTAGTAGTTCAGGTCCTGGTCGACGATGTATTCGATGGTGCCAGCGCCGCAGTAGTGGATCGCCTTGGCGGCCAGCACCGCGTCGCGGCCCATGGCCTCGCGCATGGCGGGGCTCACCACGGGTGACGGAGACTCTTCGATCACTTTCTGGCGACGGCGTTGGGCCGTGCAGTCGCGCTCGCCGATGTAGACGGCGTTGCCGTGGCTGTCGGCGAAGACCTGGATCTCGATGTGGCGGCCGTCGAGGATCAGGCGCTCCAGCATCAGCGTGCCGTCGCCAAAGGCGCTCTGCGCTTCGCGGCGCGCGCTGACGATGGCCTGGGCCAGTTCGCTGTCCTGGTGGACCAGGCGCATGCCGCGCCCGCCGCCACCGCTGACAGCCTTGACCAGCAGCGGGTAGCCCAGGCGCTGGCCTTCGGCGATCAGGGTCTCGTCGTTCTGGTCGGCGCCCAGGTAGCCAGGGGCGGTGGGCACACCGGCCTTGATCATTTCCTGCTTGGCGCCGGCCTTGTCGCCCATCACGCGGATGGCTTCAGGCGAGGGGCCGATGAAGATGACGCCGGCGTCACGACAGGCCTGAGCGAAGGCAGCGTTCTCCGACAGGAAGCCGTAGCCGGGGTGGATGGCGTTGGCGCCGGTCTGGCGGCAGGCCGCCAGCAGCACGTCGGCCTTCAGATAGGACTCGGCCGCCGGGGCCGGGCCGATGCAGACGGCCTCGTCGGCCAGGTTGACGTGAGGGGCCTGGGCATCGGCTTCGCTGTAGACGGCCACCGTGCGGTAGCCCAGCTTGCGAGCGGTGCGGATGACACGGCAGGCGATTTCACCGCGGTTGGCAATCAGGATTTTGTGGATCATGGACTTCGAACCTCAGGCCGCAGGGGGTACCCAGTTGGGTTGGCGTTTCTGCATGAAGGCGCTGGTGCCTTCCTGGCCTTCTTCGCTGAGCACGGCGCGGGCGAACACCGCCGCCGCGTCGTCGATCAGGTACTCGGCCGAGGTGTGGCGGGCACGGGCCAGCAGCAGCTTGGTTTCGGTGATGGCCTTGGGGCCGCAGGCCAGGATGCGGCTCAGCGTGCGTTGCAGGGCGTCGGCCAGGCTGGCCTCGTCGGCATGCACCTCGTGCACCAGACGGATGGTCAGGGCCTCTTGCGCATCGACCTTGGCACCGGTCACCGAGAGGCGCTTGGCCTCGGCATAGCCCAGGCGTTCGACCAGGAAAGGGGCGATCTGCGCCGGCACGATGCCCAGCGAGGTCTCGGGCAGGCGGAAGCTCACGTTGTCGCGCGCCAAGGTGACGTCGGACACGCAGGCCAGGCCGAAGCCGCCACCCATCACGGTGCCTTCCAGCACGGTGACGATGGGCAGACTGGAGCGCGAGAACGCCAGACACAGCCGGCCGAATGCCGCGTTGACAGCTTCGATCGGGTTGCGCTCGTTGACCGCCTGTCCGGCGCTGAGTGCCGCCTGCTGCTGCGCCAGCTTCATGCGGGCCTGGGCCATGTCGCCGATGTCGCCACCGGCGCAGAAGTGGCCGCCCGCGCCGCGCAGCACCACCACACGGGCTTGTGGGTTGCTCTCGGCCTCGGTGAGGGCTGAGAGCAGCTCCTGCACCATGGTCATGGACATCGCGTTGCGCACCTCGGGCCGGTTCAGCGTGAGGGTGCAGACGCCTTGGTCCATCTGGACCTGAAGGGTGGTGTGGCTCATGGGGTGATCCTCAGCGGGCCTTCTTGGGCAGGGTGCCTTCGAGCTTGGCGATGATGCCCAGCATGATTTCGTCGGCGCCGCCGCCAATCGACACCAGGCGGCCGTCGCGGTAGGCGCGGGCCAGCGGGTTGTCCCAGGTGAAGCCCATGCCGCCCCAGTACTGCAGGCAGCTGTCGGTCACTTCGCGGGTCAGGCGGCCGCACTTGAGCTTGGCCATCGAGGCCAGGCGGGTCACGTCCTTGCCAGCCACATAGTCTTCGACCGCGCGGTAGGTCAGCGAGCGCAGCAGCTCGACCTCGGTGCGCAGCTCTGCCAGGCGGAAGTGGATGACCTGGTTGTGGATCAGCGGGGTGCCGAAGGTGCTGCGCTCCTTGCAGTATTCAATGGTCAGGTCGATCAGGCGGTCCATCATCAGCAGCGAGTTGGCAGCACCGTACAGGCGCTCTTCCTGGAACTGCAGCATCTGCATCATGAAGCCCGTGCCTTCGATGCCGATCAGGTTGCGCTTGGGCACCCGCACGTTGTCGAAGAAGAGCTGGGCGGTGTCCGACGAGCGCATGCCCAGCTTGTCGATCTTCTGACGCTCGATGCCCTTGGCGTCCATCGGCACGATGATCAGGGACTTGTTCTCGTGGACCTTGCCTTCGGATGTGTTGGCCAGCAAGCAGCACCAGTCGGCCTGCATGCCGTTGGTGATCCACATCTTGGAGCCGTTGATGACGTAGTCGTCGCCGTCCGACTTGGCCGTGGTCTTCAGGGCCGCCACGTCCGAGCCGCCGCCCACTTCACTCACGCCGATGCAGCCGACCATGTCACCGGCGATCGCCGGGGCCAGGTACTCGCGCTTGAGTTCATCGGAGCCGAAACGGTGCAGGGCCGGGGTGCACATGTCCGTCTGCACGCCGATGGCCAGTGGCACGCCGCCGCAGTTGGCCACGCCCAGCGCTTCCGAGGCCACCATCGAGTACGAGAAGTCCAGGCCCATGCCACCGTAGGCGGTGTCGTACTTGATGCCCAGCAGGCCCAGGTTGCCCAGCTTCTTGAAGACGTCGTGGGCGGGGAAGTGCCCGGCCTTTTCCCATTCGTCGGAATAGGGGTTGATCTCGTTTTCGACGAAGCGCTTGACGGTGTCGCTGAGGGCGAGGTGTTCGGCGGTGAATTGCATGAGCGGTCCTTGGAACGGCAGGTGGGGCAGACGGTGCAGAGGGGAGGGCGAGGCTGAACAGCGGGGCTTACAAACGGGCCACGCCGAAGGTGTTGGGGCGCAGCTGGCGCTGCTCGGCTTCGGCGGCCATGTCCAGGCACATGGACAGCACGCGGCGGGTGTCGCGTGGGTCGATCACGCCGTCGTCCCACAGGCGGGCGGTGCCGAACAGCACGCTGGCTTCGGCGTCCAGGCGCTTGCGGATCTCGCCGGACATGCCTTCGAGCATCGCGTCGTTGACGGGCATGCCGGCGCGTTCCATCTTGCCGCGCGTGACCAGCTCCATCACCTTGGCCGCCTGGGCGCCGCCCATCACGGCGGTGCGCGCCGAAGGCCAGCTGAAGATGAAGCGCGGATCAAAGCCACGGCCGCACATGCCGTAGTTGCCGGCGCCAAACGAGCCGTTGAGCACCACGGTGAACTTCGGCACGCGGGCATTGGCCACGGCCTGGATCATCTTGGAGCCATGCTTGATGGCGCCGGTGTGCTCGGCCGTCTTGCCGACCATGTAGCCGGTGGTGTTCTGCAGGAACAGCAGCGGGGTGCCCGACTGGTCGCACAACTGGATGAACTGCGCCGCCTTGGTCGAGCCGCTGGGCTGGATCGGGCCGTTGTTGCCCAGGATGCCGACCAGGTGGCCGTTGATGCGGGCGTGGCCGCACAGGGTTTCGTGCCCGTACTCGGCCTTGAATTCGAGGAAGTCGGAGCCATCGACGATGCGGGCGATGACCTCGCGGGTGTCGAAGGGCTCGCGGTCGTCGGCCGGGATGCAGCCGAGCAGCTCCTGCTCGTCGTACAGCGGGGCGACCACGTCGGCGCGCGGCGCGGTGGCGGCATCCCATTTCAATTTGTCGACCAGGTCGCGGGTCAGCGCGATGGCGTGGGCGTCGTTGTCGGTCAGGTACTCACCCAGGCCGGTCACGCTGGCGTGCATTTCGGCGCCGCCCAGTTCCTCGTCGGTGGCGTCTTCCCCGATGGCGGCCTTGACCAGCGGCGGGCCGGCCAGGTAGATGCTGGAGCGACCTTTGACCAGCACGACATAGTCGGACAGGCCGGGCAGGTAGGCGCCACCGGCGGTGGACGAGCCGTGCACGACCGCGATCTGCGGGATGCCCATGGCCGACATGCGGGCCTGGTTGGCGAAGCTGCGCCCGCCTTCCACGAAGATCTCGGCCTGGTACATCAGGTTGGCGCCGCCGCTCTCGACCAGGCAGATCAGGGGCAGCTTGTTTTCGCGGGCGATTTCCTGCGCGCGCAGGCCCTTCTTGAGGCCCATCGGCGAGACGGTGCCGCCTTTGAGGGCCGAATCGCTGGCGGTGATCAGGCAGCGCTTGCCCGCCACGATGCCCACGCCGATGATGGTGCCGCCGCCGAGGACGGACTTCTTGCCGTCGTCGTCGTGCATGCCCAGGCCGGCCAGGGTGCTGAATTCGAGGAAGGGCGAGCCGCGGTCGAGCAGGCGGGCCACGCGTTCACGCGGCAGCAACTGCCCGCGCTTGTCGAACTTGGCGCGCTTGTCGGCCGAGCCGTCACGCACCTGGGCTTCCAGGGCGCGGACCTGATCCAGGCGCTCCGTCATGCGGTTGACGTTGGCCTGGTAAGAGGGGGACTTGGTGTTGAGGGCAGATCGCAGGGCGGGCATCTTGAGACCAGTCAGGAGAAGACAGGTCCACTGTAGAGTTGCTTGACGTTAACGTCAATCAAATGCTAACTAGGTAAACTACCTAGCCATGGGCCGCAGGGGCGTCGCTACCCTTGCAAGGCCCTGGCCATCCGTTCAGGATGAGGGTGTGCGTCCCGGCCCGTTACCATGGCGTCCGGAAAAATGAAGTGGGGTGTTCTTGTCGTGGTGGGTCCTGTGAAAGCCAAAGCTGAAAATGCATCGACGTCCGAGCTCGCGCAGCGCGAAGCAGGCCTGCCGCCGTCGTGGGCGTTTGACGATGAGGACGACAGCAGTGCCGATGCCCTGATGGGCATTGCCGAGGTGTGCGAGCTCTACAAGGTCTCGCCCCGGGCGCTGCGCTTTTACGAGACCAAGGGCCTGTTGGCGCCCCGGCGCATCAATGGCACGCGGGTCTACAACAAGGTCGACCGGGCGCGCCTGACCCGCATCCTGCGGGCCAAGTCGCTGGGCACACCGCTGGCCGAGATCAAGCATTACCTCGACATGTACGGGCAGCGCGGCGAAGGCCGCATCCAGCAGCTGAGCTACGTGATCGAAAAGACCGATGCCGCCATTGCCGAGCTGGAAGCCAAGCGCGCGCAGATCGATGCGGCCTTGGCCGAATTGCGGGTCATCAATGCCCGCAGCCGCCAGACCCTGGCCGAGAAGAAGCACGAGGACGGCACGCCCTGATAGGACGGCCGGCGGCGCCGGCACGGCTGCACACGCCGATGCGCTCAGTGCGTCACGGCGAACATCTGCCAGCGACGGGCGTTGCGCGCCCGGGCTTCGCCCAGGGCCGAGGCGGCTTCGGCCTGCAGTTGGCGCAGGGACTCGGTGGCATCCGAGTAAGCGGCCATGCCCACGGAAATGTCCACGCCCACCTCGTCGCCACTGGGCAGCAGCAGCGGGGCGGCCACCGCGTGGGTGATGCGCCGCGCCAGCCCTTCAGCGGCCTCGTGCCCGCCGTGGCGCATCAGCACCCCGAAGCGCTCTGGCCCCAGGCGCGCCAGCACATCGCCCAGGCGCACCTGCTGAACCAGTCGCTGCGCCGTCTCGCGCAAGGCGGTGTCGGCCGCGTCCACGCCGAAGCCCTCGCGGATGACACCCAGCCCGTCGAGCTCCAGTTCCAGCAAGGTGAAGGGCTCGCCGGTGCGCATCGCGTGGGCCAGCTCTACCTCCAGGATCGCCTGAAAGTGCGCGGCGGGGCGCAGGCCGGTGAGCGTGTCCACTTCGGCCAGCTGCGCCAGCTCGCGCAGGCGCCGCCCGCTTTGCAAGGTGCGTGAAGCGATCAGGGCCAGGTCCTGCAGGCTCTGGCGCTGCGCATCCGTCCAGCTGGGCCAGGCCTGGGTGTCGAGCAAAACCAGGGTGCCCAGGGCCAGGCCCTGTTCGTCGCACAGGGCTGCACCGGCATACAGGCGCAGACCGGCTTCGCCTTGCACCAGCGGGTGCGTGGCGTAACGCGGGTCGGCGCTCAGGTCTTCGATGACCCAGGGGGCCTGCGGGGCCGCCAGCAGCGGGTTGCACAGCGATTCATGGCGCGCCAGCTCCGACACATCCACCCCCACGCGGGCCACGAAGACCTGGTGATCGGCCTGCATCAGGCTGATCACGGCGGCGGGCACCCCGAAGGCCTGGGCCGCCACGCGCACCAGCGCGTCCAGCGTCGGGTCGGGCGTGCCGGCTGAGTGCGCCAGCGCGGCCACGGCCTGCAGGCGTTGTGCTTCGTTGTCAGGGATGGGGTAGCTCGGCATGGGGCCTCCGGGGCGGCGTCAGCGGGGTTCCCTCAGCTTATCGGCGTTTGGCAGCGCAACCCAAGCCCTGAATTCGGGTGGCCTCAGGCCTTTTTCAGGAACTCCGACTTCAGCGACATGCTGCCGATGCCGTCGATCTTGCAGTCCACATCGTGGTCACCGCCCACCAGGCGGATGCTCTTGACCTTGGTGCCCTTCTTGAGCACCAGCGAGGAGCCCTTGACCTTGAGGTCCTTGATCAGGATGACGCTGTCGCCATCGGCCAGCGGGGTGCCGTGGGCGTCGGTGATGACCGCGTCGGCTTCGCCTTCCTCAGCCTGGGCGGCCATCGGCCATTCGTGGGCGCAGTCGGGGCAGACGTAGTTGTCACCGTCCTGGTAGGTGTTCTCCATGGCGCAAAGGGGGCAGGCGGGGATGGTGGACATGGTGAATTCCTCTCGCAAAGCGGTGCAAAACCCCGATTGTCGCAGGGGCATGCCGAGGCGCTCGCCTTTACACTGCCGCCATGCCCTTTGCTTCCCTTGGTTTGACCTCTCCCCTGGTGCGCGTTGCCGCCGATCAGGGCTTCGTGCACCCCACACCCATCCAGACGGCCGCCATCCCGGCCATCCTCCAGGGGCGGGATGTACTCGGCTTGGCGCAGACCGGCTCGGGCAAGACCGCGGCCTTTGTGCTGCCGCTGCTGCAGCAGGTGCTGGGCGCGCGTCGCAGCACGCCGCGCCGCCTGCTGGTGCTGATCCTGGTGCCCACGCGCGAGTTGGCCGATCAGGTCGGTGAGGTGACCCGCGAGCTGGCCCACGGCCTGGGCGCGCCCGTCAAGGTGGTCACCGCGTTTGGCGGCGTCTCGATCAACCCGCAGATGATGGCCCTGCGCGGCGGCGCCGACATCGTCGTGGCCACACCGGGGCGCTTGCTCGACCTGGTCCAGCACAACGCGCTGCATCTGGGCGACGTGGCGGCCCTGGTGCTCGACGAGGCCGACCGCCTGCTCGACCTGGGCTTTGCCGATGAACTGGCCGAGATCCTGAACCAGCTGCCGCCGCGGCGCCAGAGCCTGTTCTTCTCGGCCACCTTTGCCGACGAGGTGCAGGCCCTGGCCTCGGCTTTGCTGCACGACCCGCTGCGCATCGAGGTGCCGGCTGAACCCGAGACCCGTCCGGACATCACCCAGCGCGCCATCGAGGTCGATGCCCCCCAGCGCGCCCAACTGCTCAAGCACCTGATCCAGACCAGTGACTGGGGCGCCACCTCGCGCGTGCTGGTGTTCGCTGCCACCAAGTACGCCACCGAGTTGGTTGCGCACAAGCTGCACCGCGCGGGCATCCATGCCGCGGCCTTCCATGGTGACCTGAGTCAGGGCGCACGCCGCGCCGTGCTCGACGCCTTCAAGGCCAGCGAGCTGCAGGTGGTCGTGGCCACCGACGTGGCCGCGCGCGGCATCGACATTGCTGGCCTGCCGGTGGTGGTCAACTTCGACCTGCCCCGCTCGCCCGACGACTACATCCATCGCATCGGCCGAACCGGCCGGGCGGGTGCCAGCGGTCTGGCCATCAGCTTCATCACGCCCGAGGCGGAGTCGCATTTCCGCCTGATTGAAAAGCGCCAAGGCCAGCGCGTGCCGCGTGAGCGCCTGGCGGGCTTCGAGCCCTCGGCCCCGGCGTCTGCTGATGGCAGCGTCGCGGACGGCCATCAGGGTACGAAAGGGCTGGACCCGAACGGCGGCATCAAGGGCAAGCGCAAGAGCAAGAAGGACAAGCTGCGCGAGGCGGCGTGTCGTTGAGCTTGGTTGACCTCTGTGTCAAACGGAGGTGGGCGGCTTGGTGGTGCGCAGTCTGGCTGGTGACGTTCTGGCCTGGTCTGGCGGTGGCCCAGGATCGCATCGTCGAGCGCATGTGGCAATTGGATCCGAGCGGTCAGCTGACCGTGGAGGAGGCGGCGTCCGGCCGCTGGCAAGCCGCACCGGCCATCTTGTCGCTGGGATACCGTCCCGATACCCTCTGGATGCGCTTGAAAGTGCGTGTGACGCACCCTGGTGAGACGCTGGTGCTGCGCACCCGCCCCAGTTACCTCGATCACATTCGGGTATACCTGCCCGATCCCCAGCATCCCGGGCGCTGGCAAACGCGCGACACCGGCGACACCCTGCCGTTCGCCACGCGCGATCGGGCTTCTGCAGCGCTGGCGGTGGTGTGGGAGGCCCCGCAGTCCGGGGATCACGTGCTGTACATGCGGGTCCGCACCAGCAGCACGTTGATGCTCCATGTGCAGGCCCTCGATTCTCGGGCGGCCCAATTCCAGGACGCGCGTCTGGATCGGGTGATGATGTTTCACCTCAGCATCATGCTGTGCATGGGCTTGTGGACATGGCTTGATTACACCTTGAGCCGTCACGTGGTCAACCTGTGGTTCATTGCGGCCCAGTTCAACGCGGTGGTGTTCGCGCTGTCCTTGCAAGGCTATATGGCAGCCTTGCTGCCCGATGCATGGTCCGTGGCGGGCAACGAGTTCACCAGTGTCAGCGTGTGCCTGTCGACCATGCTCTCCCTCGGGTTTTATCGCGCGGCCTTGATGGGCAACCAACCGTCCGCCGCGTCACGGCATGCCGTGACCCTGGTGATGCTCTGGTTCCCGGTTCAGTTGGCGCTGATGTGGTTGGGGGAAACCCGTTGGGCCGTATACAGCAATGCCCTGGCCGCCTTGCTGCTGGCGTTGCCCTTGCTGATCTGGATGGTGAGCACTTCGCGTCGCGATGGTTTGCTCACGCGGCGGGCGTGGTGGGTGGCCTGTGGCGCCTACGCCCTCTTGACGGCCTATGCCATGCTGCCTGTGCTGGGGTGGCGCGGTGCCGATGACGCCAACCTGCAGACGTCCCTGTACTTCGGCCTGAGCAGTGCCATGTTGATGTTGGCGGTTTTGGTGACGCACTCGCGGCGCGCGCGCGCCGCATCACGCGAGGACCGGCTCAGGCTGTCGCTGCTGACCCAGCGATTGACCCTGGAGCAACAACAGCGTGCGGACCAGCAGCAGTTTCTGGACATGTTGGGCCATGAACTCAAGACGCCGCTGATGACCATCCGCCTGGCCAGCAATGCCTTGCGTCGAGGTACGGCAGGGTCTGACGACGGCAAAGTGCTGCAACGCATCGCTCGCATTGAAGCCTCGGTCGAGGCCATGAACCAGGTGCTGGAGCGGGTCATGGAGGCCAACCGGCTGGGTGACAGCAGCCTGCCGATCAGTGAGCAGGGCTTCGCCATCGGCGCCCTGCTCGAGTCCGTGCACGATGCCATGGCAGAGCCCGATCGCTTGCACCGCCACGGTGACACGATGCTGCAGGTGCGGACCGATCCCGACCTGTTGCGCGTGATTGTGGGCAACCTGCTGGACAACGCCTGCAAGTACTCGCCGCCTGAGAGCCCGGTCAGCGTCGCGGTGCAGTCCGATGCCCGTTCGTGGCGCCTGACCGTGCGGAATCAGGTGGGGCCGACCGGTGCGCCGGATCCGGATCGGGTCTTCCGCAAGTACCACCGCGCGGAGGAAGCCAAGGGCTTGCCCGGCGCCGGGCTGGGCCTGTGGCTGGGGCACAATCTGGCACAGCATTTGGGCGGTTCGCTCGAAGTCAGAACCGTCAAGGACCATGTGGAGTTCAGTCTGTGCCTGCCTCTGACAGCCTCTCCCTGACACACAGCCTGCATGTGCTGGTGGTGGAGGATCACGCGCCTTTGCTGGAAGAGCTCGTGGACCATCTGCAAAGCCTGGGGCATCAGGTGATCGGCCTGGACTCACCTCTGGAGATCGACCGGCTGATCCTGCAGACACCGATTGAGCTCATCGTGCTCGATCTCAATCTGCCCTTCGAGGATGGGCTGTCCGTGGCCCGACGCCTGCGTACCGCCCGACCGGACATCGGCATCATTGCCTTGTCGGGCCGCATCCGGGGCGAGCAACGGGTCGAGGCTTATGCCGATGGCGTGGACATCTTCCTGGCCAAGCCTGCCTTGCCCGATGAGCTCGCGGCGGCCATCCAGAGTCTCGCGCGGCGCTTGCGTCGCAGTCAGCAAGATGTCTGGCGTCTGCAGCCGCAGCGCAATCAGCTGCTCAGCCCCTCGGGACAATGTCTTGCCCTGACCGGAGGGGAGGTCGGGCTGTTACGCGCCATGGCCATGGCGCCCGACCGCGTGCTGGACTCGGCGGACATCGAGAGTCTGGACATCCGCAGCAAGCGTGGCCTGGAGTCTTCGATCAGCCGCCTGCGTGTCAAGCTGAGCCCTTTGACGCAGGGGGAGCCGTGCATCAAGGTGCTCTGGGGGCGGGGCTATCAGTTGCTGTTGAAGGTGGCCATCGAGTCGGCGTGAATGGCGATGTGAGGTGAAACGCACAGTTGTGGCGGCACCCGAAGTGGCGCACTCGGTCTTGCGAGACTTTGCGAGATTTGCGCGATAGGCGCTGTCTATATTGCGACCATCCCTGACTGTGATGGACCCGTACCCCGATGTCTTGCCGCTTTCCGAGTCGCCTCTTGACGCGGCGCCTGCCTTTCGCCTGCCTGGTGCTGGCTTCCGTCACTCCCCTCGTTCACGCTGATGCTGTCACGCCCGACGCCGGGCAGTTGCTCAACCAGCAGCAGCGTGCCGGCTCCTCGCCGCTCACGCCGCCCAAGGAACGAGCCCCGGCGGTCACGGCCCCGGCCGATGCCGCACCGTCGAACGGGGCCTCGTCGCAGGAGTTGCGTGCCCGCATCCAGCAGGTGCGATTTTCGGGCGCGGTCACCCTGGTGCCGGAAGCGGACCTGCAGTCTGCGGTGCAGTCGGCGCTCGGACGCGAACTGACGCATGCCCAGTTGCAGCAACTCGCGGAGCGTGTCACCCAGTACCTGCGCGAGCGTGGCTATGTGGTGGCCAGAGCGTACCTGCCGCGCCAGGACCTTACCGATGGCGTGCTGACCATCGAGGTGCTGGACGGTCGCCTTCAGTCCAGCGGCGAGCGCATCGTCCTGCAGGCCGACACCCGCATCGATCCGTCCCGGCTGAAGGCGGTGGCGGAGACGGCGCTGCCCCGCGGCGAGGCCCTGCGTCAGAAAGACCTGGAACGTGCGGTCCTGTTGATGAACGATGTTCCCGGGGTGAGTGCCCGTGCCATGATCGAACGGGGTGAAGAGCCAGGCACTAGCCGTCTCGCGGTGTCGGCGACTCAGGCACCATTGCAGCAGGTGACGCTGATCGGGGACAACTTCGGCAGCCGCAGCACGGGGGTGCCCCGCCTGACCAGCCAGTTGCGTCTGCTGGACCCGACGGGGCGCGGCGACGCACTCCTGTTTTCCGTGACGCTCAGCGAGAACACCCAGGCTTTGGCGGCGAGTTACAGCACGCCCCTGCACCCCAATGGTCTGCAGGCCAGCGTGTCGGCCACCCACCTGATTTACGAAGTGGGTGGCGCCTTGGCCCCACTGGAGCTGGAGGGCAGCGCCACCACGGCCGCGTTGGGTTTGAGCTACCCCATCGTCCGCACGCGTGACCGCAATCTGTATGCCCAGGCGCTGCTGGAGTACAAGGGGCTGACAGACGATGCCTTGGGCACCAACCTCCGCGAGCGACGCTTGAACAACCTCACCTTGGGGGTGTCGGGTAATGCCACCGATGCGGTGCTCGGCGGCGGTGTGACCACGGCCAGCCTCAACGCGACGGCGGGGGACGTCAGCCTCAACGGCAACATGGCGAACAAACTGGCCGATGCCAAGAGCGCCGGCACGCAGGGCGGTTTCACCAAGCTGGCCTTCAACCTCAACCGCTTCCAGAACCTGGGCATCAGCGAAGACTGGATTGCTTTCCTGGGCCTGTCGGGGCAGTGGAGTGGTGACAACCTGGACTCCGCCGAGAAGTTCATCCTCGGCGGCCCGAATGGTGTGCGGGCCTACCCCATCGGTGAAGCCGCGGGGGATCGGGGCCTGCTGGCCACACTGGAACTGCGCCGCAAGGTGGCGATGCCCTGGGTGGACCAGGCGCAACTGTTGCTGTTCATCGATGCGGGTCGTGTGGCGCTCAATGCCCAACCCTGGGCAGGCTCGGTGCCGACGGCCACCGAACGCAACAGCTACACCCTCAAGGGCTGGGGCGTGGGTTTGAACCTGGCCAAGGACAAATGGGCCGTGCAAAGCGCCGTGGCCGCCCGCATCGGCAGCAACCCGGGTCGTGCCGCCGATGGCAGCGATGCCGATGGCCGGGAGAGCGATGTGCGCGCCTGGCTGCAAGCCACCCGCCGTTTTGACTGAGTCACCCTTGCGAGCCTGGACATGAAAACCGCTTCCCTGAACCACGTCTATCGCCTCGTCTGGAACGAGGTCACCCAATCCTTCATCGCCGTCTGTGAGCACACCCGTGCCCGCGGCAAGCGCAGTCGTGCCGGGAACCTGGCGGCCGTGGCGATCGTGTTCGCTGGGGGGCTGCAGGGCGCTCACGCGCAACAGGCTCCACCGGTCAACGCCTTGCCGAGCCAGGGGCAGATCGCGGCCGGGCAAGGGCAGATCCAGCAGGGGCTGAACCAGACCACCATTCAGCAACAGAGCAACCGCCTGGTCATCAACTGGGACAGCTTCAATGTGGGGGCGGATGCCCGGGTGCAATTTCTGCAGCCAGGGCGTGGCAGCATCGCACTGAACCGTGTCACCGGCGGATCGGTGTCGAGCATCTTCGGGCAGGTGGCCGCCAATGGTCAGGTCTGGCTGCTCAACCCTGCTGGCATCGTGTTCGGCCAGGGCGCGCGCGTGGATGTGGGGGGACTGGTGGCGTCCTCCTTGTCGCTGAGCGACGCGGACTTCCTGTCCGGGCGCTTCGCCCTCCAGGGGAACTCGGGTGGGGCGGTGCTGAACCAGGGGCGCATCACGTCACAGGGGGGCTATATCGCCTTGTTGGCGCCCCAAGTGCGCAATACCGGCACCTTGCAGGCGCCACAGGGTCATGTGGCCTTGGCGGCGGGCGAGGCCGTCACCTTGAGCCTGGGCAGCGATGATCTGCTGGGCGTGCGTGTGGACCGTGCCGCCGTGGGCGCCTTGGTTCAGCACCAGGGGCACATCCAGGCCGATGGCGGGGTGGTCACCTTGACCGCCCGTGGCGCGAATGCGCTGATGAGCGAGGTCATCAACACCAGCGGCGTCATTGAGGCGCGCGGCCTGAGCGCCCAGGGCGGGCGCATCGTGCTCGATGGGGGGAATGAAGCCGGTAGCGTGGTGGCCAGTGGCACGCTGGACGCCTCGGCGGCGCAAGGCCCTGGCGGCGAGATCAGCATCACCGGGCAGCACATCCGGCTGCAGGGGGCGACTTCGCTGGACGTCTCCGGCCGTGACGGCGGTGGCCGCATCCATGTGGGGGGTGGCTATCAGGGCAAGGATGAACGCTTTGCGAATGCCACGTCCTTGCGAGTGGACGAAGGTGTGCGCGTGAATGCGCGTGCGCAGCAAAGCGGTGACGGCGGCCGCGCGATCTTCTGGTCAGATGACCGCACAGCCTTTGCCGGTCAGATCGACATCCGTGGCGGCGATGTGGCGGGCGACGGGGGCTTGGCCGAAGTGTCGGGCAAGCAGCACCTGGTGTACCAAGGGCGCACGAATGCGCTCGCCCAGCATGGCAAGACCGGGGATCTGCTGCTTGACCCGGCCACGATCTCCATCCAGGTGGGCAGTGCGACCGGGAACATCGATGGCGACACCGTGACGGTGGCAGACCTGGAGGCACAGAACGCCAACGTGCTGCTGCAGGCCACGGGCAATGTCACCTTTGGTGACCTGTCGCTCAATGGCGGCGATGGCAAGTTGAGCATGGCCAACAATGTCAGTCTGCGCGTTGAGGCAGGGACCAGTAACAACGGCAGTATCAGTTTTGCCAACCCTGCCAACACCGTTGAGGTGTTTGGGTCAGGCAGCATCATGATGGTGGCAGGCTCCACGGGGACGGGCTATCTGACCAATATTGGGAATCTGATTGCCCATGGGGCGGGCAGCAATCCGGGGACCTTGCCCGCGCACAATGTCAGCTCCGTGGGCAGTGGCGCGCCGGGTGCTGGATCGGTCACCCTGTTTGCCGCCGATGGCTTGACGATCGCAGGGTCGATCACCACCAATGGCGGCTACGTCCGCTTGTGGGGTGACTCTGACGATGCCAGTGGCGGTGGGCTGACCTTGTCCTCGCCGATCACCACCAATGGCGGCAATCTGTACGTGTCGACCGGCACCAGTGCTGTCAATCTCAACAGCAACATGACGCTGGGCGCCGGTCGCATCTTCTTCAAGGCGGATGGTAGCTACACGTCCGGCACCAAAGTGCTGGGCGGCACCTTGTCAGCCAGCGGCGATGTGGACATCAACACGGCCTTCCAGATGAACGCGGGCGCCAGCATCCTCACCGATGGCGTGATCCGCCTAGCGTCAACCGTCGACCTGAACACCGGGACAGGGGTGTTGACGTTGCGCGGCTCGGCCATTGATTTCACGGGCGCCACCTTGAATAACCTGAGCACGGCCTCCATGCGCCTGGAGCCGGCCGACGCCAGTGTCAACATGGTGCTGGGCGATGCCAGTGGCTTTGCCTCGGCATCGACCTTGGCTGCGCTACCTGGCATCCGCAACCTGACCATCGGGCGCGAAGACGGCACGGGCACCATCAGCGTTCCGGCCGGAGGGTTTTCGTTCGACGCCAATGGCACGCTGGAGTTGGTCAACCGTACCGTCGACATCGGTGCCGCATTGACCAACACCCATGGCAATGTGACGATCACGAGTGACAACATCAACATCGCTCAGATCGTGACCGCCAACGGTGGCGCCGGCAAGGTGACCTTGCGTCAGCAAACGGCGGCCAACGAGCTGCACCTGGGCAGTGGTCTGAGCAACAGCTCCGTGGGGAAGATCAACGCCGCGATCCTGGCGGTGGGGCGCGCCGACGGTGGCAATCTGGTATTCGACAGCGATATCAGCACCACGGCCACTTCCGTGCACCTGCTCAGCGGCAACCGCGTGGAAGGCGTCAACGGTGGCGTGTCCGCCAGCAATCTGGCCGTGACGGCGGGCGGTGGTGCCACCGTCAGTGACAGTGCGTTCAACTTCACCACCCTGGCCGCCAGCCTGGGGGGAAGCGCGGACAGCAGCATCACCAGCAGCAGCGCGGACTGGGGGCTGGGCACCGTGGACGGCCTGAGCGGTCTGGTGCGTCAGGCGGGTGCCACGGGCGCCGCAACCCTGACGGCGAGCAACACGCTCTTGTTGAACGCGCCGATCAATTTCAACAACACCGCCACCACGCTGAATCTGCGGGCCGAGACGCTCAACGCCAGCGCTGCCACGGTGAGCAACCAGGCGCAGGCCACGGTGACGATGGACCGATCTGGCGCAGGTACCTTGACCGTGGGTGGCACAGGCGGCGCCATTCAGCAGGCGTCCTTGGCGCGTTTCAACAACGTCAGCAATCTGGTCATCGGCAACACCGCTCGAGACCTGTCCGTGGTGGGGGCGGTCAGCGTGGGGGTGGGCAACCAAGTGACCTTGCAGGGGCAGACGGTCGCTGGCATCAGCGGTAGCAATACCCTGACCGCCACGGCAGGCTCGATGAAGGTGGCCGCGGCCCAGGGTGGGCTGAGCCTGGATGCTGCGGTCAGCGCGGCTGCTGGCACCTTGATGCTGACCGACGGCGATGGCTCGGGCATCAGTGGCAGCGGCACCTTGACCGCGAGCCAATTGGCCGTGCGCACAGTCGGTGTGGCCGATCTCGACAGCAGCGCGCACCAGGTTGCCACGCTTGCAGCGGATGTCGGCAGCTTGACGTTCCGCAATGGTCGCGCCTTGACCGTGGGGAGTGTCGATGGCCTTGTTGGCGTGACCGCTTCCGACACGGTGGATGTACGCACCAGTGGCGCCACGAGCGACCTCACCTTGAATCAGGTGGTGTCGGCGGGCAACACCAGCAACGCCGCAGTGGGCATCATGTTGGCCAGCAGCCGCAATTTCATCAACACCGCAGGCAGCAATGCCTTGCAGGTGGCCACCGGGGATTGGCGTGTGTACTCCACGTCACCCTTGGCGGATTCGCGCGGTGGGCTGAGTCCGGACTTCAAGCAGTACAACGCCACCACGGCCAGCACTGTGCTGGGCAGCGGCAACGGCTTCCTGTACAGCGTGGCACCCAGCGTGGCGGCGGGCCTGACGGGCGTCGCCAGCAAGACCTACGATGCCAGCACCGCGGCCAGCCTGACGGCGGGGAACTTCACGCTGAGCGGGGCCATTGACGGTGACACCGTGGGGCTGAACCTGTCGGGCATGACCGCCAGCTACAACAACAAGAACGTCGGGACAGGCAAGACCGTCATGGCCGATGGCCTGGCTTTGGCGGGCGCCACCCAGGGCGTGGTCGCGGTGTATGGCTATCAGCTGGCCAGCACCAGCATCAGTGGCGCGATTGGCACCATCACGCAGCGCAGCATTGCGGTGAGCGATCTGACTGCGGCCAGCAAGGTGTACGACGGCAACACCACCGCCAGCCTGGGCCTGGGGGGCGCTGTTCTTTCGGGTGACGTGGTGTCATTGGCGGGGACCGGGTTGTTCGACACCAAGAACGTGGGGACGGCCAAAAACGTCGCGCTCAGTGGTTTGAGCCTGTCAGGTGCCGATGCCAGCAACTACCAGTTGGCGGCAACTTCGGGCACCCTCAGTGCTGACATCACGCCCAAGGCCTTGACCGTGGGCACGGCCACGGTGCTGGACAAGGTGTACGACGGCGGCACGGTGGCGACCGTGAGTACGGTGGCTCTGACCGGCGTGGTCAGCGGTGACGATGTGGGCACCAGTGCCACCGGCGCGTTCGATACCAGGAACGTGGGCACGGGCAAGACCGTGACGGTCAGTGGCGTGAGCCTGACGGGCAGCGATGCGGGCAATTACACGGTGTCGAGCACGACGACGAGTGGCGCGGCCAACATCACCCCCAAGATCTTGACGGTGGACGGGGCGACCGTGCTCGACAAGACCTTCGACGGTACCTTGTCCGCCCAGGTGGCCGGCATCGCCTTGGGTGGCATTGTCGGTGGCGATGCGGTGTCGGCCACAGGCAGTGGTCTGTTCACCGATCTGAGTGTCGGCAAGGACAAGCTGGTGCAGGTGAGCAGCCTCGCGCTCGATGGTGTGGACGCTGGCAATTACCAGTTGGCCGCGGCCACCACCGAGGGCCGCGCCGACATCAATCCGGCGCCCAGTGCGCCGGGCGTTACGGCACTGCTGATCACCGACGGCGGTGGCAATGGCACCTCGTCTGGCGCACAGGATGTCGGTGGCAACACCGGCGGTGCCGTCGGGGATCTCTCGTCCGCCTTGAGTTCTTCTGTGCCGGTCAGCATCAGCGTCTCGGATGCCGCGTTCGCTGGCGGCGGCGCGGCCTCTGCGAACGTGGGGGGCATCGACGCCGCGGCGGTGCTGGAAATGGGCTCCTTGCTGAGCCATCAAGGCACGGCCAGCTTGCTCCTGGTGGGCCAAGGCAGTCAGCCAGCGGTCACGACCGTGGTGCCGCTCTACCGAGCGGACGCCGACCGCGGCAATGCCTTGCAGACGCTGGGTCAGTATGTGGTGACCGACGCGGGGGATCGGGTGGCGCTGGCATCGACAGGCGCGGCATCCTCGCCACGGCCCGGTATGACGCAGTCGGTGACGCGTGCGACACAATCGAGCATGCCGCTGGGTAACGGTCAGAGTGCGGTGATCCGCGTGTCATTGCTGGCCGACGGCACGCTGGTCATTGCCCTGCCTCTCGATGTCGTCGGCATCTCTGCGGAAACCGTGTCCGCTTACGGCTTGGCGCTGGCCAAGTTGGACCTGGGCGTTTCCTTGCGTCAGGTGAGGGCGGTGGTCCTGACGCCCGATGCTTCGGCCTCGGTTGAGGAGAAGAAGGCGCAAATCTGAGCCCCAGTTGTCAGCTGGATGCGGGCGTGTGTCTTCAAGGACCAGCACGGCCCAGGCACCTCACATTCGTGTGGTGAGCGGGGCCCCGGCGTTGTGAGGCGTGCAGGGGGTGTGGTGGGCCAGCCTCAGGCCGCCACCCCGAACAGGGCGCCGACCCCGGCCGTCAAGGCCATGGCCAAAGCGCCCCAGAAGGTCACCCGCCAGGCGGCCATTCCCATCGGTGCCCCGCCAGCGCGGCCGGCCAAGGCGCCCAGCAGCGCCAGGAACAGCAGCGAGCTGCCTGCCACCGCCCACAGGATGGTCGCCGCCGGGGCCAGAAGCACGACCAGCAGCGGCAAGACCGCGCCCATGGCAAAGGTGGCGGCCGAGGCCAGGGCGGCTTGCACCGGGCGCGCGGCCAGCGTGTCGGAGATGCCCAGTTCGTCCCGGGCGTGCGCGCCCAGGGCGTCGTGGCGCATCAGCTGCGTCGCCACCTGGGTGGCCAGGGCCGGCTCCAGGCCGCGCTGGACGTAAATGGTCGTCAGTTCGGCGTGTTCGTGCTCAGGGTCCGTGGCCAGCTCCTCCCGTTCGCGCGCCAGGTCGGCCTGCTCGGTGTCGGACTGTGAGCTGACCGACACATACTCCCCGGCCGCCATCGACATGGCGCCTGCCACCAGGCCTGCCACGCCTGCGACCAGGATGGCTGGCTGGTCGGCGCCGGCCGCCGCCACCCCGAGCACCAGGCTCGCGGTGGAGACGATACCGTCGTTGGCCCCCAGCACGGCGGCGCGCAGCCAGCCCACGCGGTGGGTTCGGTGTCGTTCGAGGTGTCGCATGGGGCTGTCCTTCGTGGATGGGAGCGGTCTCGGCCGGTGGGGGCGTGCCCCGGCAGGGCTTGATTGTGCGCCGCCCTCACTCGACCGACATCGCCCGCCACACGATGTTGAAGAACGCGTCGAACTGCTCGATCAGCGGACGCCGCTCGCCGCGCACGATGTGCATCAGGACCACCCGTCCGATGATGCCCATGAACACGTCCAGCAGCACCTTGGAGGACACGGTGTTGTTGAGCACCCCCCGCGCCTGCCCGTCTTTCAGCACGCCGCGAAACGCCCCCATCAGCTCCGGGCTTTCATAAATGCCGATCTGGTTGTGGCGTGACACCGGCACCGCGGTGAACAGCAGCAGGATCACGGCCGGGTGCTTGTCCATGTAGTCCAGCGTCACCCAGCAGGTCTTGCGCAGGCGCTCGCGCACGTTGTCGATGCCCTGCAGGTGGTCGAGCATGCGCTCGGCCAGGCGGCCCAGCATCACGTCGAGCATCGCGTACACCAGCACCTCCTTGCTGCCGAAGTACTTGTAGATCGTCTGCAGGGACACATGGGCCGTGCGCGCCACGTCGATCAGGCTGACCTCATGGAAGTCGCGCTGGGAGAACAGGCTCAACACCGCCTTTTCGATGCGCTGCAGCGTGTCGGTGCGCATGGTGGCGAGCATGGCGCGGCGCTCCTCGTGGGTGCGCGGCGGCGGAGCGCTGGGGGTGCTGGCGGGCATGGGAATCCGGCTTTCCAAGTTGGTAATTCATCTTACCAAATGAGCGATCGTTCGCCGAATCAGGCCCAATCCTCTTGCCTTGCGACGCCGCCTTGATCAACATGGGTCATCTGCCGCAGACGCGATGCCCAAAGGCATTCCATGCGACAAGGCGACAAAATCTGTCGTCCAGGATGTCTGTTCTACGGGTTTCCACCAACGGTAATTCAAATTACCGTCTAGGGTCTGAGGGGAAGGCGTCGCGTCAAGCGGTCCACGCAGCTTTTCCTGAGGAGACCTCATGCCCATTCAGAACTTCGAATCCACCTGGATGACCGACGAGCACAAGATGCTGCTGGAGTCGGCCACACGCTTCTTCAAAGAACAGTGGGGTCCGAAGGACGAAGCCTGGCGCGCCCAGGGCATGATGGACCGCGAAGCCTGGCGCGAAGCCGGCGCCAACGGCTTCCTGTGCGCCTCCATGCCTGAAGAGTACGGCGGCGCCGGTGGCGACTTCGGCCACGAAGCCGCCCTGATCCTGGCCCAGGCCGCGGCCGGTCAGGCCGGCTTTGGCGGCTCGCTGCACTCGGGCATCGTCGCCCCCTACATCCTGCACTACGGCACCGAAGAGCAGAAAAAGCGCTGGCTGCCCAAGATGGCCACCGGCGAGCTGATCGGCGCCATCGCCATGACCGAGCCCGGCACGGGCTCCGACCTGCAAGGTGTGCGCACCTCCGCGGTGCTGGAGGGCGACACCTACAAGATCAACGGCAGCAAGACCTTCATCACCAACGGCCAGCTTGCCAACCTCATCGTCGTCGTCTGCAAGACCGACAAGACCAAGGGCGCGCAAGGCATCTCGCTGCTGGTGGTCGAGACCGACGAGGTCACCGGTTTCCGCCGCGGCCGCAACCTCGACAAGATCGGCATGGACGCGCAGGACACCTCCGAGCTGTTCTTCGACGACGTGGTCGTGCCCAAGGAAAACCTGCTTGGCCTGCAAGAAGGCATGGGCTTCTTCCAGCTGATGCAGGAGCTGCCGCAAGAGCGACTGATCGTCGCTGTGGGTGGCGTGGGCGCGATGGAGCTGGCCATGCAGGAAACCCTGGCCTACACCAAGGACCGTCAGGCCTTCGGCAAGCCCATCTTCAACTTCCAGAACACTCGCTTCACGCTGGCCGAATGCCAGGCCCTCCTGATGGCCTCGCGCGCCATGGTGGACGCGGCCATGGTGTCTCACCTCAAGGGTGAACTGGGCGTGGAGCGCGCCGCGCTGCTCAAGTACTGGATCACCGACCAGCAGTGCAAGCTGATCGACGAATGCTTGCAGCTGTTTGGCGGCTACGGCTACATGAAGGAATACGTGATCGCCCGCCTGTACGCCGACGCCCGCGTGCAGCGCATCTACGGCGGCACCAACGAAATCATGAAGGAACTCGCCTCTCGCTTCCTCTGAACGGTGCATCCGCGAGCTGCGCGGGGCGATCCTGCGTTGGCGATGCTCGCCGTACGGCATGTACGGCTGCGCTTCTCAACGCAGGCTCACTCCCGCTCGCTGACGCGGCTGCATCCGTTCGAAAGACCGAGCCGAGTCCGAATCCCATTGCGAAGGAATGTTCATGATCGAAGCCTACATTTACGACACCGTGCGCACGCCGCGCGGCAAAGGCAAGAAAGACGGCAGCCTGCACCAGGCCACGCCGGTGTGGCTGCTGCGCACGCTGCTGCAGGCGCTGCAACAACGCCACCACCTCGACACCTCGCTGGTCGATGACGTGGTGCTGGGCTGCGTCACGCCGGTGGGCGAGCAGGGCGCCGACATCGCGCGCACCGCGGTGCTCGACGCCGGCTGGGCCGAATCGGTTGCCGGCGTCACGCTGTCGCGCTTTTGCGCCTCGGGCCTGGAAGCCGTCAACCTGGCTGCGGCCAAGATCATGTCCGGCATGGAAGACATGGTGGTCGCCGGCGGCGTCGAGTCCATGAGCCGCTGGCCCATGGGCAGCGACGGGGGCGCCTGGGCCATGGACCCGCGCGTCAACACCGGTCTGGGCTTCATCCCGCAAGGCGTCAGCGCCGATCTGATCGCCACGCTCGAAGGCTTCAGCCGTTCGGATCTGGATGCCTTCGCCGCCGAGTCGCACCGTCGTGCCGCAGCCGCGCAAGCCGATGGCCGCTTCGACCGCTCGGTCGTGCCCGTCACCGATCTCAATGGCATGACGATGCTGGCGAAGGATGAAACCATCCGCGTTGGCACTTCGGTGGAGTCGCTGTCCAAGCTGAATCCCTCCTTCGAGATGATGGGCACCATGGGCTTCGACGCCACCGCGCTCGACCGCTACACCACCATCGAAAAGATCCACCACGTGCACCACGCCGGTAACTCTTCGGGCATCGTCGACGGCGCCGCCCTGGTGCTGCTGGGCAGCAAGGAAGCAGGCCTCAAGGCCGGCCTCAAGCCGCGCGCCAAGGTGCGCATGTGTGCGGTCATCGGCTCCGAGCCCACCATCATGCTGACCGGTCCCACGCCCGCCTGTCTCAAAGCGCTCGGCAAGGCCCGCATGCAGGCCAGCGACATCGACCTGTGGGAAATCAACGAAGCCTTCGCCACCGTGCCGATGAAGACCGCGCGTGACCTGGGCGTCTCGCTCGACCGCGTCAACGTCAACGGCGGCGCCATCGCCATGGGCCACCCGCTCGGCGCTACGGGCGCCATCATCCTCGGCACCGCCTTGGACGAGCTGGAGCGTACCGGCAAGTCCACCGCGCTGGCCTCGCTGTGCATCGGTGCCGGCATGGGCATCGCCACCATCATCGAACGCGTCTGATTCGGAGGCAACCCAACATGACCACATCCGTCAACGCGCAAGCCTTCACCCTGGACATCGACGCCGACGGCATCGGCCTGGTCACCATCGACATGCCCGGCCGGGCCATGAACGTGCTGAACCCGACGCTGACCGCGCCCTTCGCCGAACTCGTCCACCGCCTGGAAACCGACGCCACCCTCAAGGGCCTCGTCATCACCTCGGGCAAGTCCACCTTCATCGTCGGTGCCGACATCGACCAGCTCACGCAGATCACCTCGGCCGACGAGGCCTACGCGCTGTGCGAAAGCCTCAAGGGCATGCTGCGCCGCATGGAAAAGTGCGGCAAGCCGGTCGTCGCGGCCCTCAACGGCACCGCGCTGGGCGGCGGCCTGGAGCTGGCCCTGGCCTGCCACGCCCGCATTGCCCTCAACGACCCAAAACTCAAGCTCGGCCTGCCCGAAGTCAAGCTGGGCCTGCTGCCCGGTGGCGGCGGCACCCAGCGCGTGCCGCGCCTGATCGGCATCCAGAAGAGCCTGGAGCTCATCACCCAGGGCAAGGAGCTGACCGCTGCCAAAGCCAAGGAGATGGGCCTGGTCACCGACCTGGCCAGCTCACGCGATGAGCTCATTGCCAAAGCCAAGGCCTGGTGCCTGGCCAACCCCAAGGCCGCGGCGCCGTGGGACACCAAGGGCTTCCGCATCCCCGGTGGCGACAGCAAGAGCCCGGCCGTGGTGCAGGTGCTGGCCATTGCCCCGTCCATGGCCAACGCCAAGGCGCACGGCAACTACCCCGCGCTCACCCACATCATGAGCTGCCTGTTCGAGGGCTGCCTGCTGGACTTCGATGCCGCCTCGCAGGTCGAGTCGCGTTACTTCGCTGCCTGCGTTGTCTCGCAGGTCTCGAAGAACATGATCGGCACGCTGTGGCACCAGCTCAACGCCATCAAGAAAGGCCAGTCGCGTCCCAAGGGCATCGCCGAGACCAAAGTGAAGAAGGTCGGCATCCTGGGCGCCGGCATGATGGGGGCGGGCATCGCCTACGTCTCAGCCAAGGCCGGCATCGACGTTGTGCTGCTCGACACCACGCAAGAGAACGCCGACAAGGGCAAGGCCTACTCGCAAGGCATCCTGGACAAGGCCATCTCGCGCGGCCGCAGCACCGCCGAGAAGCGCGATGCGCTGCTGGCCCGCATCCAGACCACCACCTCGTACGACGACCTCAAGGGCTGCGACCTGGTCATCGAAGCGGTGTTCGAAGACCGCGACATCAAGGCCGCCTGCACACAGAAGACTGAAGCCGTCATCGCCGCAGATGCCGTGTTCGCTTCCAACACTTCTACGCTGCCCATCACCGGCCTGGCCAAGGCCAGCGTGCGTCCGGCCAACTTCATCGGTCTGCACTTCTTCTCGCCGGTCGACAAGATGCCGCTGGTCGAGATCATCGTCGGCGCTGAAACGAGCGATGAGACCCTGGCGCGTGGCTTCGACTACGTGCTCCAGAGCGGCAAGACCCCCATTGTGGTCAACGACAAGCGCGGCTTCTACACCTCGCGCGTGTTCGCCACCTATGTGATGGAAGGCCTGGCCATGGTGGCCGAAGGCGTGCACCCGCGCTCCGTCGAGGTCGCCGGCCTGAAGGCCGGCATGCCCATGCCGCCGCTGGCCTTGCAAGACGAGGTGTCGCTGAGCCTGTCGCTGCACATCTCGGCCCAGACCCGCAAGGACCTGGCCGCCGAAGGCATCGCCTACCCGGCGCATCCCGGTGAGGCCGTGCTGCAAGAGGTGTGTGGCGTGCGGGGCCGCGTCGGCAAGAAGAGCGGGCAGGGCCTGTACGACTACCAGGGCAAGGACAAGACCCTGTGGCCCGGCCTGCTGGAGATCTATCCGCCCAAGGCCGAACAGCCCAGCCAGCAGGAGATCATCGACCGCCTGATGTTCATCCAGGCCAACGAAGCCGCGCGCTGCTACGAGGAGAAGGTCGTGCGTTCGGTGTCCGACACCAACATCGGCTCGATCTTCGGCTGGGGCTTCGCGCCCCACCAGGGCGGTGCGCTGCAGTTCATCAACGCGATGGGCGCGCAGGCCTTCGTCACGCGTTCGCGTGAACTGGCACAGCGCCATGGCGCCCGCTTCGAGCCCGCCGCCATCGTGGTGAAGATGGCGCAAGAAGGCGGCCGCTTCGAGGACGTGGCGTGACGAGTGCCCGCGCCGATGCGCCCAACCTGCCCGTGGGCACCGGCCTGAACGGGCTGTTGAGCGGCCTGCGCGTGATCGACCTCACGCGCAACCTGCCCGGCCCGTTCAGCACCCGCATGCTGGCCGACCTGGGGGCCGACATCCTCAAGGTCGAGCCGCCGGAGGGTGACCCGGCCCGTGCACTGGGCTCGCTGTTCGACAATCTGAACCACGGCAAGACCTGCCAACGCATCGACTTTCGACAGTCCGACGACCTGGCGCAGTTGCGCGACTGGCTGGCTACCGCCGACGTGATGGTGGACAGCTTTCGCCCGGGTATCCTGAGTTCCATGGGCCTGGATCCCGCCACGCTGCACGCCCGCAACCCGCGTCTGGTCATGGTCTCCATCACCGGTTATGGCCAAACCGGCCCGTGGGCGAACAAGGCTGGCCACGACCTCAACTTCATGGCCCTGTCGGGTGCCCTCGATCAGATGCGTGCGCCTGACGGCAGCCTGGCGCAGTCCAATGTGCAATGGGGTGACCTGGCTGGCGGCAGCGCCATGGCCACCATCGCCATCCTGGCAGCGGTGTTCGCGGCGCAGCGTACCGGCCAGGGTCGCCACATCGACGTCAGCATGACGCACGGCCTGCACGCACACCTGATCATGCCCCGCTCCACGGCGGCCTTGCTGGCCCCGATGCTCGGCCACCGCCCAGGGGCCGACGAAGACATGCTCAACGGCGGCCTGCCTTGCTATCGTCTCTACCGCACGGCTGACGACCGCCACCTCGCTGTGGGTGCGCTGGAGCACAAGTTCTGGCGAGCCGCCTGCGAGGTGTTCGGCCGCCCCGACTGGATCAACCGTCACTGGCAGCGCGGTGCCTTGCCTGGCACGCCGGATGCGCTGGCCTTGCGCAACGAGGTAGCAGCGCTGGTGGCCTCCCAGCCCCTGGCCGTCTGGGCCGAGCGCTTCGCCGAGGCCGATGCCTGCGTGACCCCGGTGCTGACCCTGGCCGAGGCCGAGACACATCCGCTGTTCGCGGGCGATACGGGCGTCCAGCCCTGGCAGGCGGTGCCCGGCGCCTGACGCTGCGTTACCGCCCGTTGCACATTCACCCCATCAGGGGGGCATGGCCATCTGCAGCCCCCTCCTAGACTCCCTGGCAAACGAATTTCACCCAGGGATACCATGATTCTGTCGGGCCGACCCGGTCAACTGACCGGCATGCCGGAGCTGCCGCCATTGCCATCGTCCATTGCGCCGCTGTGGCGCGAGCTGGTCGCGGCCTGGTACACCGACACCCGTCTCTACCATCTTGAATCGGCCAGCCGTGAGCGCGCGCTGCCCGCAGACCTGATGGTCGAGAGCTTCGTGCTGCACGATGCGGTCTCCGAACCCTTTGCCCTGTACATCAACACGCTGGTGCTCGACGCCCATGTCGAGCTGAAACAGCTCTACGCCCGTCCCGTCACCCTGCTGACCACCCTGGCCGACGGCAGCCAGGCGCGCCGCAGTGGCTACGTCACCGAAGCCTGGTCCCTGCAAAGCGACGGCGGCCTGGCCCGCAAGGCCTTGTTGCTGCGCCCCTGGATTGCCTTGCTCGGCCACAGCCTGCAAAGCCGCGTCTGGCAGGACAAGAGCGTGGTCGAGATCCTGGAAGACGTGTTCGCCGACCACGCAGGCATCGCCGCCTGGCATTGGGACGAAGACGTGCTGGCCTATGTGGCCCAGGGCCTGTTTGCCCGCAACGGTGGCCAGCGCAGCTATTGCGTTCAGTACCGCGAGACCGACCTGGCCTTTGTCCAGCGCCTGCTGGCCGAAGAGGGCATTGGCTGGCGGGTGGAAGAAGACGAGGCGGCCCCCGGTGGCCACCGCGTCGTCTTCTTCGTGGACAGCCGCCGCCAGCCGCAAGACCCCACCAGCCAGAGCAGCCTCTGCGGACGTGGCATCCGCTTCCACGGCAGCAGCAGCCAGGAGGCCCAAGACAGCATCCAGGCGCTGGCCGCTTTGCGCGAACTGGGCCCTACCGCGACGGTGGTGCAAGGCTGGGACTACAAGGCTCACGCCGTCATCAGCGCCGAGGTGCCCACCGCGCACCAATGGGGCGGCACCGAAGCCAGCAGCCTGCAAAGCTGGCTGAGCAGCTACGACCCCAGCGGCGACTTCATCTGGGGCAACAGCGCCGAAGCCCAGTTCGCCGCCACCCGCCTGCAAGAGGCGCTGGAGGCGCGCTACAAGCGCTGGCTGGGTCGTGGCACGGTGCGCACCTTGCGGGCTGGCACCTGGGCGGCCGTCACCCAGTCCACCCTCGACCCGCTGGCGCAGTTCGGTCAGGCCGAGAGTGACAAGGACTTCTTCTTCACCCGCGTGCACGCTCTGGGCATCAACAACCTGCCCAAAGACCTCAGCGAAGCGATTGCGCGCAGCCTGGGTGAGGCGGCGTTGCCCGCTGCGCTGGGCATGGAGGAGGGCGCCGAGCAGGCCATCGAGCCCGATGCCACTACCGACACAGCGGCCGACACCCAAGCCCTGCGCGAACGCGCCGAGCGCACCGGTTACGCCTGCCAGTTCCAGGCCCTGCGCCGCAAGGTGCCCTGGCGCTCGGTGCTACTGGACGGCACCGGCGCACGCCCCCGTCCGCGCCCCACCGCCTTGGGGCCGCAAACCGCCATCGTCGTCGGCCCCCAGGGCCAGACCAGCGCCCAAGGCGCCGACGAACTGCATACCGATGCGCTGGGCCGCATTAAGGTCAAGTTTCACTGGCAGGCCAACCCCTTTGCGTCGCAACGCGCCAACAGCGACCACAGCTGCTGGGTGCGCGTCGTACAGCGCGCCGCCACGGCTGGCGGCGGCCACCAGTTCACTCCCCGCATCGGGCAGGAGGTGCTGGTCGGCTTCCTGGGCAACGACATCGACCGCCCGGTGGTGATCGCCAGCCTCTACAACGGACGAGGCGAGTCCGGCATCGCACCCACGCCGGGTGGCGCAGTAGGTGAGCCTGACACTGCGGCTCTGACCGCGTCCAGCGACCACCGCCCCAGCAGCCAGATGAGCCTCGTCAACAGCGGCAGCGGCGGCCACAGTCCGGCCTGGCACGGCGCCGCACCGGGCGCCACCACCGAAGGCAGTGAAGGCCAGGCCAACGCCGCGGCGCTCAGTGGTGTCAAGAGCAAGGAATTTGGCGGCAGCGGTCACAACCAGCTTGTGCTCGACGACACCCCTGGCCAGCTGCGTGCCCAACTTCATAGCACCCAGCACCAGACCTGGCTGCAAATGGGCCACCTGCTGCACCAGGCCGACAACCACCGCGGCAGCTTCCGTGGTCTGGGCTTCGAGCTGCGCACCGACGGTTGGGGCGGCTTGCGCGCCGCGCGCGGCATCATGCTCAGCACCTTCAGCCTGCGTGATGGACAGGGGCAGACGCCTGAGCCCGCAGGTGACAACGCCCCCGGCATGGCCCTGGCCAAGCAAGCCCAGCAACTGAGCCAGACCTTCCACCAGGCGGCCACCACCCACCAGACTGTGGGCTTGGCGACCGCAGCCGGTAGCCAGCAAGCCGGCCAGAGCGCCCTCGATAATCAGGCTGCACCCGCGGCCGCCCTGACCAAGAGCCTGAGCGGCATGGTCAGCACCACCAGCCTCTCCAATGCGCAAGCCGACGCCGCTCACAAGCTCACCCAAGGTGGCGCCGACAAGGTGCCCCACATGGCCGACCCCGACATTGCCCTCATCGGCAAAGCCGGCATCGGCCTGACGGCGGGGCAGGACCTGCACCTGAGCAGCCAGGACACCACTCAGATCGACTGCGGGCAAGACATGCATTGGGCCGTGGGTGGGCAGGCTCGGATTCAGACCGGGCAGGCCATTGGCGTGCTGGCTGGGGCCATCCAGCCGGGCGGTGAGGCGGCGGGCAAAGGCCTGACGATGATCGCCGCGCAAGGTCCCATCGACCTGCAGGCGCAAGCTGGTCCTGCGCAAGTGGCGGCCAAGCAGACGCTGGAGTTGAAGACGGCCAGTGGCGTGGTCAACATCGCCGCGGCCAAGAAGGTCGTGCTGGCGGTGTCGGGCGGCGCGAGCATCACCATTGAAAGTGGCCAGTTCACGGCGCAGTGTCCGGGGAAGATCACGGTCAAGGCCAGCAAGAAGGCGATGGTGGGGCCGGGGACGATGGGGTGGCGGATGCCTGACATGCCTCAATCGGTGTGCGTGAGCTGCTTGCTGAACGCCGCCAAATCGGGCTCACCCTTTGCCAAGCGGGGCTGAGCATGGTGGATTCATTGGCTTCTACGCTGCGTGCGCGCATAGATACGCGTCCACCAGGCCACTCAGTTTTTGCTTTGATCGACATGGCAGGGTTGTCTCACCTTGACCAGGCGCCTCGCATCCATAGCGAAATCCGCAAGGCTGGCGCCGTGTCGGTGTTGCGAGATGAGCGACCCGATGCCCTGCTCGCCACGCCGTGGCTGCTGTCCCTGCCCGAGGATGTCTCATCACGGTTGGAGGCTCGCACCTGCGAGTGGGCCTTGCGCGGACCTGCAGTGACCTGGCTCGTCAGCAACTTGCCTTTGAACAGCTTGGCTGATCGTCTGCGTCGCCGCGCTGAAGCTGAACTGCCTGACACCCATCCGGTCCTGTTGCGGCACTTCGACCCCCGTGTGTTGCCCGAACTGACGCAGGTTTTGAATCAGACTCAACGTCATGCGTTCTTGGCGTTGGGGCACGAGTGGCTGTACCTTGACCGAAACCACGCTCTGCAAGGTGTCGCATTGACCCATGCCGGTGACGTTGATGCTTTCGACGCACCTCTGTTGTTGAATGACCAACAGTTCGCCACGTTGCTGGCAGCCTCAGAAATCGATCAAGTCATGCCGGAACTGGCGCGTGCTGCCCCGATTGAATTCATGCAGTTGACGGCGAAACAGCGGGTGAAGCTGACGCGACAGTGCTTGAGCCTGGCAGCTTCGTGGCACCTTGATGGACTGGCTGACAAGGTCATGGTCGGGGTGCTCACGCTCAAGCTGGGTGAAGGGTTTCATCAGAGGCCCGAGTGGGCACCTTGGGTGGCGGAGATGGCTCAGCAGCACATGGGGCTTTTGCAGGTGATTGAAAACGCCACGGTGGAGACGCAGACATGAAGTACATATCCCTGGTGTCATGTCACCGGTTCGCATGGTTGCGAGTGGTCACCTGCGCGTCTCCTTTGTTGCTGATCATGGGATGTAGCCAGGCCCAAGTGCCGTCTTCCCGTCCTGTTGTTCTGCCGCCTGAGGCTCGCCTGACCGTGGACGCCAAGTCGCTGCTCATTCAGGGCTATAACTACACCGACGACTACATCCATAGTTTCACTGTTGATGGACAGGGCGGGGGGAACCTGTATGTCAGCGGGCCTACCTCAGGTGGTGGAGGGTCAGTGTGTTGCGCATCATTTAGCAAAGGCTCACCACTGCCTATCAGGTTGAAGATACGGTGGGTTGCGGCGTATTGCATGTGGAACGAGCCGAACCCTTACCCGTACGGTCAGCGTTTCTACAACCAAAGAATTAGCTTGTGGAGAGAAGCCGAGGCTCTGGCTGTTGACCTGTCGCAAGGCAAGCCACGCGCTCTGGAAGTGCACATCTTCCCTGACGGGCACGTCGAGGCGGCCATTACCCAGGGACATTCACGTCCCAGGATGGTCTTGCCCGATGATCACCGGGGTTTGCGCCCCGGGGTACAACACACCTACCCAGACTGCACCGATGATCAACTTAAACACCGTAACCAGTGAAGGAAAAAGCCAAGCAGGCCCCGCACTCAAGTACAACCTGACGGGGTTGATGGCCAGCGCATCAGCCAGTCAGACTTTACATGCACCGGTTGCGCTGGCACCTGCCGCGCCGGATGGTGGCCTCAGCCTGTTAGAGCAGGCCAAGGCCATGCAATGCCGCCTGCTCCATCAGCCACTGGCTTACACCTGTCGGCTCAAGCTGAAGATCGGCTTCTTTTTCGATGGTACGGGCAACAACCTGGACGCTGATCTCGACACTGATGAACATAGCAACGTGGCGCGGCTGTTTCTTGCCTACCCCAAGGATGTAGAAGATCAAGGGATCTACAAACACTACATTCCAGGCCTAGGCACCTACTTCCGCGACATCGGTGACATCGGTGACGACGACGGTGCGGCCTTTGCACGCTACGGTGACGCCCGCTTGGACAAGGCCATGAAATGGCTGGATGAAACCATCGACCGTCATTCGGTCGACAAGATCGAGACGATTCAGATCTACCTGTTTGGCTTCTCGCGCGGCGCCACGCTGGCTCGGGCATTTGCGCGCCGCATTCAGGAGCGCTGTCAATCAAACCAAGAAGTCCCAAAGCAGTATATTTGGCCCGAGGTGGGCAAGCCATTCAGCATCGAGTTTTTGGGGCTGTTTGACACGGTTGCTTCGGTTGGTATTCCAGCCAGTGCGGGTCTGAATTCCTTGTTCCTGGCCAAGAAGTGGCGCGACTTGGAGCCCACGCTCAATTCGCGCCGAAAAGATGGCCGCAGTGGCTTGGCGGCGCAGGCTTTCGGTCATGCAGCTGGTGCTGACCCCACGCCTAACCCCTGGGATGGCCATCAGGGTTGGGCAGGCAACCTGCGTGTACCACCGGTGGTCAAGCGCACGGTTCACCTGATTGCGATGAACGAGATCCGCAACTCCTTTCCGTTGGACACCATCTGGGATGGCCGGAAGCTACCTGACAACGCTGAGGAAATCGTTTATCCCGGCGCTCACTCCAATGTGGGTGGTGGATACCGGCCAGGCGAGGGGGGCAAGAGCATGATTGGCCAGTTCATGCTCAGCAAGATCCCTTTGCGCAAGATGTATGACGAAGCGGTGCTCGTCGGTGTGCCGTTGCTTTCGCTCGATGCGGCCTCCAGCCAGGCTGATTTCGCATTCGACCCCGAACTGCAAGAGCACTTCAACGAAACCATCAAGCATGCTGAACTCACGGGGGGCATGCTGGGTGAGTCGCTGCTGGCGCACAGTAAGCTCTATCTGAAGTGGCGCTTCCGGAAGATCCGCCTGAAGCTGAGAGCGCAGGACGCGCCCAGCATTGATTCGAGCGAAACCAACTATCGCAAAGAAAAAGAGGGCATCGAAGCTCGCATCCAGACCCTGGAAAATGATCCACAGCGCCGTGCTGCGGAGCGTGAGATGGTGAGCAAGCAGTCAGCTTGGCAGTTGGCCACCATGGCCGCACCCGGTCATGAAAGCCAAGCTGAATATGACGCTTACCTTGCTGCCAAGGAGCGTTTTGATACGCTCAATGACCCCTATCTGCGCGAACGCGCCAAATTGCGGACCTTGCCCAGTCATGATGGTGAGCTGGTGGGGAATCTGGATGCCTATGATCGTCAGTTGATGAAAGATGTGGCCTTCTTGAAGAAGCAGGCGCAACGCAGTGCCCTACCGGTGAGGCCTCATTACCAAGCGCTCCTTGAGGCTCATGACGACGAGTTTCTGCATGGCAAGGGCTTGACAGACGCCAAGGTCATCCAGTTCTTTGATGCTTTCGTTCACGATTCGCTCGCCGGTTTTGCCAAAGATGTGACGCTGCCTTCTGATCCGCGGTGTTGCTACATCGGTGGCGATGACGAGTTGAAGTACGCCAACCATCGTCCTGTACGAGCAGTGGACAACCCCAGTTCATACATCGCGCAACTGCCGGTTGATGAAGCGCAGGTGCCTGCGACCTGAGTTGCTTTGCTCTGCTTGGGTTGTTGTTGGCCTGCATCTGTCAACTCAGTATCGGTGAAGGCAGCAAGGCAGCCGAGCCGGTCAGCTGATCTGCCGCTGCCTCACCCCCACACCACCTCCCCCACCGTCCGGCGCACCACCACCTTCCCATGCCGCACCGACAGCAGCGCATGCCCTTGCGTGCGCAGCACCTCGTAGTCGTTCTCCGCTGACAGCAGCACCAGGTTGGCCGGGCGGCCCACTTCCAGGCCATAGCCCTCGCCCAAGGCCATCGCACGCGCGCTGTGGTCGGTCACGAAGTCCAGCGCACGCTGCAGGTCTTCATAGCCCAGCATGTGGCAGATGTGCAGCCCCGCGTCCAGGATGCGCAGGATGTTGCCATTGCCCAGCGGATACCAGGGGTCCACGATGGAGTCCTGCGCAAAGCACACGTTCAACCCAGCGCGGTCCAGCTCGGGCACGCGCGTCAGCCCGCGGCGCTTAGGGTAGCTGTCAAAGCGGCCTTGCAGGTGGATGCTCTCGGTGGGGCAGGAAATGAAGCTCAGCCCCGCTTGCTTCAGCAGCCGGAACAGCTTGTAGCAGTAAGCGTTGTCGTACGAGCCCATGGCCGTGGTGTGGCTGGCCGTCACGCGCGCGCCCATGCCTTTCACGCGCGTCACCTCCGCCAGCACCTCCAGGAAGCGTGAGTGCGGGTCGTCGGTCTCGTCGCAGTGCACGT
This sequence comes from Aquabacterium sp., assembly GCF_034003525.1. Lineage (GTDB taxonomy): Bacteria > Pseudomonadota > Gammaproteobacteria > Burkholderiales > Burkholderiaceae_C > Aquabacterium. The sequence goes on along the minus strand of NZ_JAVEYN010000006.1, from coordinate 6,449 downwards.
CCACCAGGCGGTCGTGGCGCTCGGCCAGGTCCATCAGAAAGTGCAGGGACGAGACGCCCTGGTCGCGGGTGTTCTCGAAGTGGGGGATGCCGCCCACCACGTCCACGCCCATCTCCACGGCCTCGCTCATCAGCGCACGGCCGTTGGCGAACGATTCGATGCCTTCTTGGGGGAAGGCCACGACCTGCAGATCGACCAGATCGCGGGCCTCGTCGCGTACCTCCAGCATGGCCTTGAGCGTACCCAGTCCCGGCTCGGTCACGTCGACGTGGGTGCGCACGTGCTGGATGCCGTGGGCGGCCAGCATGCGGATGGTGCGGTGCGCGCGGGATTTGGTGTCCTCGGCCGTGACCAGGGCCTTGCGCTCGGCCCAGCGTTCGATGCCTTCGAACAGGGTGCCGCTGAGGTTCCAGTTCGGCTCGCCGGCGGTCAGGGTGGCGTCCAGGTGGATGTGTGGCTCGACCAGGGGCGGGATCACCAGCTTGCCGGCGGCGTCGAAACCGTCCGGGGCGGCCTCGGACGGCGCCAGGGTGTCGGCTTGTGCCTCGATGGCGCTGATGCGGCCGTCGATCCAGCGCAAGGTGAACAGACCGGTGCGGCCACGCAGGCGGGCGTTGAAGAGGTGGTTCATGGCAGGGGACGTGTGTGAGATTGGTGGGGCGACAGTCGCCAGATCATCAGGGCCATCGCGATGTTCAGGCGGTGTTGGGCGTCGTTGAGGTCCAGGTGGGTCAGGTTCTGGATCTGTTGCATGCGGTAGTTCAGGGTGTTGCGGTGCACGTTCAGGCGCTGTGCGGCCGCCACCAGGTTGCCATTGGCCTGGGTCCAGGCTTCCAGCGTCGGCGTCAGGGCCGCATGGTGGCTCTGATCGTGCTGCAGCAACGGGCCCAGGGTGGTTTGCACGAAGCGGTCCAGCAGGCTGCGGTCGCGGATCGCCACCAGCAATTCCAGCACGCCGAGTTCGTCAAAGCAACACAGGCCCAGCCGTTCCGGAAAGGACTGGGCCGCCACCAGGGCCTGGCGGGCTTGGGTCAGGCCGCGCGGCAGGTCGCGGGCTTGGGGGCAGATGGCGCTCAGGCCGCCGAACACCCGCAAGGGTGTGTCGCCGTCGTTGAGCGTGTGCAAGAGCTGCTCCACGACGCTGCGGTTGCGCGCCGCCTGCTCGGCCGATTCGGCCGGGGGCACCGGCAGCAAGGCCAGCCACTGTTCGGCCTGGCTGACCACGGGCCACGGCTCGCCCAGTTCGGTCAGGGCGCGGTTCAGGCGCGAGAGCACCTGTTGGCGGAAGGCCTGCAGCAGCGTCTCTGCCATCTCTGGCGCGTACGAGCGGAACAGGGCCGCGCTGCCGCCCAAGGTCAGCACCAGCACCTGACGGGGCTGACGCAAGTCGATGGCCAGGCTGGCGGCCCGGTGTGCGCGCACGGCGTCGTCGGCCAGGTGGCCCTCCAGCAGGTGCTCGATGAACTGCTGGCGCGAGCTGCCCAGCCATTGGGCTTGCACCAGGGCCGAGCCGATGGCCTCGGTGACCACGATCATGGGCAGCGCATACGGCTGCTCGATCAGGGGCAGACCCAGGCGATCGGCCTCGTGCAGCACGCTGGAGGGGATCTCGCGGATGTAGTCGGGGCCGGTCAGGATCACCAGGCCGGCACAGCGTCGCCCGTGGGCTTCACGCACCAGTTGGCACAGGTTGGCCTCGCTGCGGTGCTGGTTGATGCCAGTCACGAAGACCAGCTCGCCGCCCAGCACCCATTCGGTGATCGATTCGTTCTCGGCCACATAGGGCCAGCGGACGGTGTGGTGCTCACCCGCCTGCCCAGCTCGCAGGCGCATGGCCTGGAGCCGGGGCAGGAGCAACACATCACGGATGCTCAGGCTCATGCGCTGACACTGCCCAGTTGCTGACGGGCGATGCGCACGCGCTGGATTTCGAACAGCACGACATAGCTGAGCGCGGCCACGCCGATGCCCACCAGCGGCGCCACCCAGGGTGAGACGTAGGCACACACGGCACCGATGGCATAGGCGCCCAGGCCGACGCCGTTGAAGCGGGGCAGGGTGGTGGTGCTGAGTTGCGGGTAGCGGCCTTTGTGGCCATGGAAGAAGTCGGCCATGATCACGCCGCCGATGGGCGGGATGATCGAGCCCAGCAGGATCAGGAAGGGGATCAGCATGTCCGACATCCCGGCGATTGCCAGCAGGGTGCCGATGCCGGCCCCGGCCAGGGTGATGGTGCCACGGCGATCCTGGCGCAGCAGGTTGCAGCCGGCCGCCGCGAAGTTGTAGATGGTGTTGTCCTGGGTGGTCCACAGGTTCAGGAACAGCATCACCACGGCGGCGATCGACAGGCCTTGCAGCACCATCACCTCGACGACATCGGGCTGCTGGTAGACCATGGCGCCATAGGCCCCGACGACGATCATCAGGCCATTGCCGATGAAAAAGCCGACCAGGCTGGAGAGCACGGCGGTCTTGCCATCACGGGCAAAGCGCGTCCAGTTGGTGGCCTGGGTGGCGCCGCTGACGAAGGTGCCAAACACCAGGGTGATGGCCATGTGCCAGCTCATGCTTTCCTTGGGCTGGATGGCGAGCAGGCCTTGGAGGCCCCCCGCATCCCGTGTGGCGATCCACAGCGACCAGGCCAGCAGCGCGAGCATGGCGGGCACGGCCACGCGCGACAGCATGTCCAGACCCTTGTAGCCGATGAAGGCCGTCAGGCTGAAGCCGAAGCCGAACAGCACCATCAGCGGGATGGTCCAGCTGCTGGGCAGGGACAGCATCTTGACCAGCACCAGCGCGATGGTGGCGGTGCCCCAGGCGTACCAGCCGATCTGGGTGAATCCCAGCAGGAAGTCCGACAGCTTGCTGCCGGTTTCGCCAAAGCAGAAGCGCCCCATCAGCACGGAGTTGAGCCCGCTGCGGCAGGCGATCAGGCTGAGCACCGCGGCATACAGGCCCAGCAGCAGGTTGCCCGCGATGGCCGCCCAGATGAGCGTCTTGAAGTCGAAGGCCATGCCCATCTTGCCGCCGGCAAACATGGTGGCCGTGAAGAAGGTGAAGCCAAACAAGAGGATGGAGGTCGACAGCAGCCCCTTGCGGGCGCCGGGTGGAACTTCACTGAGAGGGTAGTCGTGATCGAGGTCGGGGGCTTGGGCCATGGGGTGACTCCGGTTGGGTGGGACACCGCTCACAGTGCAAACCCTGTGCCATGGCCCACGTCGGCGGTGCTGCGCGTGTCACCGTTCACCTGTCACAAGTGGTTTTGTGCACCATGCACAAGTCGCGCAGCGACCGACGACGTCGTGAGGGCGCTCCTCGCTGGGGACGCACCAAGCGCAGGCGGCCTCGCCTGACGACGCCTCGCATCGGTGCAGGCAAGCCCGACTTCGGTGTGGGGCCTTGCGCGCGCGGTAAGCTGTGACCTCCCGTCTCACCAAGTGCCCGCCATGTTCAACACTGCCTTGTCCTTGCGTCCCTGGATGCTGTCTTTCACCCTGCTGGGCTTCGCTGCGGCAGGGTGCGTGGCCCAGGCCGCACCGGCAGGCATCGCCGCGCCGGCGTCCAGCACGTGTCCGGCCCTGCTCAACAAGACCTTTCCTCGCCTGCAAGACGAGAAGCCCCAGTCGCTGTGCCAGTACAGCGGGCAGGTGATCCTGGTGGTCAACACGGCCAGCTACTGCAGCTTCACATCGCAGTACAAGGGGCTGGAGGATTTGTACGCGAAGTACAAAGGACGAGGTTTGGTGGTGCTGGGCTTTCCGTCCAATGACTTCGGTCAGCAAGAGCCCGACTCGGGCCAGCAGATTGCCGAGTTTTGCGCCAACACCTTTGGCGTGAAGTTCCCGATGTTTGCCAAGAGCAGCGTCAAGGGCGCGCAGGCCAACCCGCTGTTCGCCGAGTTGGCCAAGCTGTCGGGGACCACCCCCAAATGGAACTTCTACAAGTACCTGATCGCCCGGGATGGGCGCACGGTCGAGGCCTACAACAGCCTCACCGCCCCTGACAGTCGCAGTCTGGTGGCTGACATCGAGCAGGCCCTGGCGGCGCGCCCCTGATCGTTCACCATGAAAAAAATGGCCCTGCCGGGGACCGACAGGGCCATTGTGGTGTGTTGTCTGTTTTTCTTGTCTCTCCCTGACGTTCCGCTGAGCAGAACCGCGTGACAGCACTGGGCGTAACTGTAGTGCGGATGGGCGGTGCGCCACATCCCTCTCAGGGGGGAGGTGCGCCGCAGGCCCCCCACCCCAAAGACTGTGCACTTGGACACGGCCGGGCCGATTTCCTGGGGGCGCATCGTCAAGCCAGGGGGTGAAAGCGTCGAAGAAAGACCCATGATGGTCTTGCAGGTGAGGGTTTGCGCCCTATCTGATGACCCAGATGGATCACACAGGAGTCACGTCCATGCACATGCTCTACAACTCTGACAGCTACGCCGTGGTGCAGATCGACATGCTGCCGGCAGTGGGGGCGTCCGCCTCGGTGGGGAGCACCCCCAGCCTGACGCGCGGCGGCTATGAGATCGTCGACAAGCACGCACGCAAGGAGCTGTTCATCGAAGGCGCGCTGGCCGAGTCCTTCAAGGAAGGGGTCGATGCCCTGATCGAGGCCGCGCACAGCAGCGAAGACTTCGACGCTTATCTGGAACGCTTCGCCGGGATGGCGCAGCAACCAGTCGTGATGCATTAACGAAAATGCGCGCGGGGTGGCTCGCCGCCCCTCGCAGCTGGGGTGAGTGCCCATGACGGTACCACCGCCTCCTGCCTAGACTGCGGAACCTTTAAGGCTCTCCCGCATGTCACCGCCCTACCTGGACGCCCACTTCCAGCTGTCGACCCTGCTCCTGGGCTGGGCGCTCGGCTTCTACGCCCTGTTCCTGCAAGGAACGGTGGTGCGCTGTGTGCGTCGCAACGACCGTGATGCCGGCCTGGGCTGGTGGTTGGGCGGCGCGCTGTGCGTGGGCACGGGCTTTTGGGCACAGGCCCTGCTCAACCTGGCCGCCCTGCAGCTGCCCATCCGGGTGGGCTTCGTGGCCCCGGTGGTGCTGGCCGCCTGGATGCCGGCGGTCGTCATCAGTGCGGCCGCCATCGGGATGCAGAGTCGTCTGCACCTGCCGCTGCGCCTGCGCTTCATCGGCGGGGTGCTGATCGCCGTGGGCCTGTGCCTGCTGACTTTCATCCATGCCTCGGCCATCGTGTTCCAGCCCAGCGTTGCCTGGGATGTGGGGCGCCTGATCGGGGCCCTGCTCCTGACCCTGGCGGGCTGCCTGCTGGGCTCGCTGGCCCTGCGCCGCAGCCTGGCCGCCGAGCCGCCCTGGTGGCGGCGCTGTCTGTTGGTGCTGGGTGTCAGCGCCTTGTTCAACGCGGGTCAGGTGTGCATGGCGTGGGCCATGCAGGTGCCGACCGGGGCCGAGAGCCTGAGCGTCGAGCACCTCGCGGGCGAGGGCCTGGTGCAGGTGCTGTTCGGCGCTGTGATGCTGCTGCTGATCATGGGGCACCTGAGCATGAGGCTCGATGCCCGTGCGCAGCGGCGCCAGCAGGCGCTGGCCGACTCGCTGCAGGCTGCCCAGGCCGCGCTGGACGCCGCTGCGCAACACGACCCGCTGACGGGGCTGCTCAACCGCGCCGGCTTCGAGCGCCTGCTGCATCAGCGCTTCGAGGACGCCAGCGCTCCGGCGGTCGGGCCCTTGTGCGTGATGCGCCTGCATGTCGATGGGGTGCGCACGCTGACCGAGACCTACGGCCATGCCCATGGCGATCAGCTCCTGCGCCACCTGGCTCCGCGTCTGCAGGCGGCCCTGCGCGCTGGCGACGTGCTGGCGCAGGCCGAATCCGACGAGTTCTTGCTGCTCTCGCCGGGCCGGTCCGATGAGCACGAACTCGCGCAACTGGCCCAGCGCCTGTCGGCGGCCGTGCACGCGCCCTGCCTGATCGACGGGCATGAGCTGACGGTCAGCGCCTCCATCGGCATCGCCCGCTACCCGGAGAGCTTCAATGCCCGCTTGCTGCTGAGCCACGCCAGCGACGCCATGCTCACCGCGCGCCGGGCGGGTGGCGGCGTGTACTGTTTTCACCGCAGTGGCGAAGACCAGGTGGGGGTGGACCAGGTGGCCTTGCAGCGCGACCTGCGCCACGCCATCGCCCGTGACGAACTGACGCTGCACTTTCAGCCCAAGTTGCGCGCGGGCAGCGGTGAGCTGTCCGGGGTCGAAGCCCTGCTGCGCTGGCAGCACCCGGTGCGCGGCCTGGTCAGCCCGGCCACCTTCATCCCGGTGGCAGAACGCTTTGGCCTGATCGGGGAGCTGGGCCTGTGGGTGCTGGAGGCGGCCTGCCGCCAGGAAGTCGAAAGAGTCCAACAACTCTACCGAGGCATCCGACCCGCCTAGGTTCCGTGTGACGGATCAACACGGGTCGGTGGCATGGGCTACTGGCCCGTGCGAAATCGGCGACAAG